>CBDHDU010000001.1:0-57473 GCA_965261725.1 Endozoicomonadaceae bacterium
GCCTTAAACACAGCATCAACAGGATCAGCATAAAAACTACTCTGGAATTTGGTAAAAAGTTCCGGAGGGATAGCGGCTATATCTGCTGCATTACTGACAGGAAATGCGACTTTTTTGGCACCAGCATCAAACGCAACCTGCAAGTTTTCAGCCAAACCGGTGACAGGATTCACATTACCTCCCAGACTGAGATTGCCCAGTACAACCATCTGGTTCTGAATCGGTTTCTTCAGCAAACCGGAAGCGAAGGTGACAAGACTCGCCAGCCCCAGCTCTTTACAGATTCCCGTGTTTTGCAGCTCTACAAAGTGAAGGTGGAAGTCGTAGTCCAACACCTTTGCAGAAGCACTGATGCGTCCGATGTTCGCCTTGAAGTAGTCGAAAGCAATCTTCACGGTTTCCTTGGCTGAGGTATCACTCCCAAGACCGGACAACGCCAGCTTGCCACTTCCGGGGGACACCTGCAATTCAAGGCGATACAAACCATTCAAACCACTGGTTCCCTGACCAATGGTATAAACAAAACCGGGCTTTGGTTGCCCTTCCGGAATTAGCGCGCCACCGCCCTGCTCCAGAACAGCAACAAAGGTTTCATCCATGGTTTCATTGTCGATGTAACTGAAGTGAACATCGTAGAATTCCATTCCACCCAGTTTCTTGAGCTGCTCTTTCACACGACGACGGCTTTCCAGTGCATAAGTCAGACAGGCTTTGACTGCACCTTTATCAAAGCTGCCACCAGGATAAAGCAGCTTCAGCAAGCCTGAAGTGGTTCGTCTGACGGCGATAGTATCCCGCTGATTGAGGTTGTTGCCTAGCTTGAAGTAACGGTCAATCGCATCAGCAAAACTTCGCTTGCGCATTTCACGCATATATTCAGCCAGATAATCTGTAATCAGCCCATAGCGATTAGTGAAAAACTCCGGCCGCATTTTGGGAATTTCCCAACCCGGAATATAGGCATGAAAACGGTCAAAAAAAGCCGTATCAATCATAGCTTCAGGGAAAGGTGCCAGTAGATGACTTGTTTTCACAAGTTGTTCGACCGGCTGGTTGATATTCCCCACAAACACCATAGACGCCTTAGCTTCAACGGAGTCCTTGCCCCGGGCAAAAGAACCTGAGGCCATGTAATCCTTCATGATCTGAACGCCGTCACGGTCTTTAAAACGGATACCGGCCACCTCATCAAAGGCAACAACATCCCACATGCCAACCAGACCAACCTGACGGGAACTCATGTTGTAAAAGAGATTGGCAACTGTTGTCTGCCCACCTGAAACCAAGAGACTGTTCGGCGAACACTCTTTATACACATGACTTTTACCGGTTCCCCTTGGCCCCAGTTCACAGACGTTATAATTGTTTTCAACGAAAGGAATCATCCGTGCCAGCAAGTGCCATTTGACGCGCTCGTCCAGATTATCCGGCTCCATACCCACAGAGCGCAGCAACACATCAACCCACTGATCCCGGTCGAACTGTTCACGGGCAGTAAACAGCTCATTCATATCCATAGAAGGCATCTGTATAGGCTTCAGGGTCAGGATAGAAAAAGGGGAAACCTTCTGACCTTCTTCAAAGTGGTACTGAACAGTCACAATACACCAGATACCACCCGTCAACAGTTTCTCGTTATCTTTAACAACTTTGGCGGGTACCACGGCATCCTTAATACCCAGATTCGAGAGCGTTGCCTCGTAGACATCCTTTCTCTGGTTAAGCCGGACACTGACTTTATCGATGACTTTATAGGCACCACGCTCCCTTATCAGAGACTTGATTTTTTCAGCCTCATCCGGGCGAACGTAGTTCTCTGCCAGAATCCGTTTAACATTTTCCATGCCATCACGAATCAGCTCATCATCGTTTGATGAGCAGTACATGCCCAGAAGGTACTCAAGCACGTAAACAGGAACATTGGCTCCTTCCTTTAATTGCTTGGTAAGATCTTTGCGAACAATCCGGCCACTAAAATGATTAATCAGCAGGTCATCGACATTAACGTCCGTATCACTGCCCTGATGGCTTGTTGTAAAATCAAAACTCATTGGTTAAAAATCCATGCCGAATGCCAGATTTATCGCTACATCCACCCTGGCTTCCTCAATACCCGTTTCAGCATTCTGAATAACCAGCGCATAGCTTTTCTGAGAGTCATATACCCGGTTATCCAGCGTTAGCCAGACCTCATTAAGTTTGTCATCAAGGCTGGCTGATGTACTGGCCAGCTGCAACATCTCAAGATTGCTTACAGGCTCAAGTCCGGAGGATATATCATACAGACCGACCTTTATGATCAATGGTTTTACCCTGTCACTGACAGCCTCGGTCTGAACCAGCTGGAACCGGTACCTCAGTGTGCTGATCCGGAAATTCTGCCCCATCACTGTCACACCCGTCGTACGGCTCACTGCCCCTTCAGCCTGTTTGCCTTTAAGTTGTCGCACCCGGAGCAGTGGTACCAATACCTCCTGAGGCATAGCACCACCATGAACAAAGCGGGCACCACCGATAAAGTGAAAGCGGCCTATCCCTTTGGGTAGCCAGAAATTGAGGTCGGTATCCGCTCCCGATGTATCGGAAACATTACCCAGATAAGCGGTTTCATTTGCGGTCAGCCTATGACCAATAACATACCGTTTTTTCTTCTCTGTCAGATCTGCAGCTTCGGTACGCCCGTGATTATTGATATCCGCAGGCGCACTTTCCTGATACAGGAAACCATGATCGGCTGTAACAAACACCTGAGTACCATTCAGGCTGTTGATGATTTTATTGCAGATTGCTCCCAGCTCACCAATCGAATCGCGAACAGCATCAAAGGTACTGCTTTCAGTACTGGCACTGTCTCCGATGGCATCCACCCTGTTGTGGTAGATATAAACAACCTGATAAGGACGTACATATTCCCGCCCCTCATCCTTGCGCATAGCCATAAACGATTCAGCCTTGATGGCAGCGCCACTGACGGCTTCCAGCAAACGGTTACGGTCTTCAAGAGAACCTGAAGGCTGACCGTCAACCATTACGCGTTTCTCTTTGAACGTAATGGACTGATGAGGCAGCAGAGCAGCCATTCCAAGTTTGGTATAGGATGGCAATACACCCAGCATGGCCCCAAGGTCTGCACTTATTCGATTACTGCCGTTTAGCTCCCGGGACAACTCCTCAGCAGCTTCATAGCGGAACGCATCGCTGATGACGACAAAAACCCGCCGGTCACCGGGCTTGTCCAGAATAGGTTTGACTCTGGATTTAAAGAAGTTCTGTTGTGGAAGCAATCCATCTATTTGCCATTTTTTCAGCAAACCGGAATCAGGCGAATCCGAACCTTTTTCATCTTCAAGCAACCTGCCCCAGTTCAGGGCTAAAGGCGTCAGATAACGCTGACTGTAACGGGCTTCCACTTCTGCCAGCAATGGCTTCAGCAGATCCCAGCCGCGCTCATTTATTACTGCACCGGCTTCACACACCAGCCGGTAGCTTTGGTCAATCTTGTAGAGCTGCTGACGGTAAAGCTCCATGCCCTCCGCAGGACTGGCAAAGCCCGGAAGCCGAAGGCTGGTCAGCTTCATAAAACGGGCTGCAACATCCAGCGCCCGGTAAACTTGCTGAAACGCACTGCGGGCAACATCTTCATTATCGGCCAGTAGCGGTGAAGCCCAGTAACTGTTTTGCCGTGTCTGCACCAGATTACAGAAATCATCTGCATCAAGGCTGTCGGCTTCTGCCAGCAGCCGGTCACGTAACCGGCTGGCAATCAACTGCTCTATCACCATAAAGCTGCGGTTATCCAGCAACTGTTCTGTTTTCAGTTCAGAAAGCTGATCCTGCAGTTTCAGCACACTGGCAGCCTGTGCACCCAGCTTGTCATAGGCTGCTGCATGTCTGGCACTATCCCGCCATCGCCCCAGACAAACCACCACATTACTTTCACGGGATGCCGGTAACCGGATGGCCTGCATCGCGGCAGGCAGCTGACCTGTACTGTAATGCAAATCTGTAACCAGCAACGCCAGCAGCAGGTTCTGCAATGAAGGCTGTTCTGCGGCATAACCAAAGCTGCTTTCAACCTGTTGCCAGAAGCTCTGGGCAAGGCCAAACTTTCCGAACTCTGCCAGAGAACGGCTTTCAGCATCGAGAGAACCCGCTGCAGCCAGCTCCTGAAAAAGGGTGATCAACAATGAAGGCAGATCACTGGTATCGCATTTAGCCAGCACTGCCTGCATTTTCCGGTCCAGCATCAAAGCCTCATCTGAAGCCTCAACCCTTTTCTGCAGGGCATTTAACCGGACTTTACTGGCAAAGAACTTCTTGTGCAGGCTGATATGATCCCGCAGTGTCATCGTTTCCAGCCCCAGTTGCTGCAGAATCTGAGTACTGCGGTCGGCAGCAAAGGGAGCAGCGTAGAAACGGACATTCAACAGCCAGTCGTCTTCCGGTGCCGGTTTATGGTAAGGCTCATAAATCAGGAACTGCTGATCAGCAGAACCGAGCTCCAAATCTACTTTCACTTTCAGCTTGGGCTCAATGTTCAGATTAACCAGCCGAATATTGTCAGGCACCAGATCGCTGACAGACTCCAGATACTCAGCATCCGGATCCTGCCAGAAGACAACACGGTTGCTTTTAAAAAGCCGTGTCAGGTTTTCCTGAATTTCAGGGGATTGCATAAATGATTCTCATAACGGCCAGCCCGGAGGGACGGGCTGGCATCAGTAATTGCATGGCTGGCAGATTATAAAGCACTCAACACTTCATCGAGCCTTTCTTTGAAGCGGTTAAGACTGGGCATATCGACAATCTGATCGATATCGATCTCCCGGCTGAGAACTTTTTCAGCCAATAACTCCCGACTGGCAGGCTCTCCAAGAGCGTTATCAAGCTGATCTTTCAAAGGGTTCTGAGCCTTGTCATTACCTGACTCATCTTCGAGACGTTCGCAGTGCTGATATTTATTACCAACAGCACAGAGTAACCAGGCTTCGGATTTTGGTCTGGGAATCATGGGGACGCCGGATTCAAAATTCTCACGGGCAAATCCATCAAGCATGGATTGCCATTTGTCACTCCATTCTCCACGTCCTGCTGACTGTGTACCGTCGCCGTCTCTGAAAAGCACGGCAACCACAGTATCATGACGGCTCTCAGCCTGCGCTTTGGCTATCTCCGCCATAGCTCTGGCATTGATGTAGTAATACCGGGTTTCATGACTCTGGTTTTTCTTACCGCGCAGTCCCATACGCTTTTTACTTTTGCCCGATCCATTCTTTGCGTGCTCAACAAGCTGCGCCTTGGGAATAAAACCACAAAGGTAATGCTCTATATGGGAAAGATATTGTGTTCGTTCAGTCCATTGATCAACAAACCAGGCCATAGGACCAACTTGAAAATCATCACCTTCTGTCAATTCATATCCAGAATTACTTCGGCCCATATCGGTGGGACCTTCTCCACTGAACAACAGGTACATCGGTTACTCCTGTTTCAGTGAGGCAATTTCATCACCCAGTGCGGTGAGGTCTGTATCAATAAAGGCTTCCCCTGGCCCCATTACAGTGAGTTTTTCCATAAGAGAGGGAATGCTGAAGAACGGTATGGAACGAGTGTAACCTTCTTTTGTTTTATAGAGATACTGAACACTTTTGACCGCTACCTCATCTTCCATGAAGTTGAGAATCATAGGGCTGTGAGTTGTCACCAGCACCTGCTGCTCGGCAGCAACCAGCGTGTCGATCAGGTACTCAATCAACTCAGGGTTGATACCGTTCTCAACTTCATCAAAAGCCATAAAACTGTGTTCAGTCATAAGCTGAGCCAGTATGGCCATAATGCGAAGCATACCGTCATTGATGTGCTGTGCTTCTGTGGAGAGCTTGTAACCTGAGAATATTTCAGCAATATTCAGTTCCTTCCAGCCAGAACGTAGTGCTTTGGTATTAACGCTCTTAAGCTTCGGGTAAGCTTTAATTAATAATGCCTCCAGCTTATTTTTTTGTTTCGGGGACATTTCGTGGATAAAAGCAGACAGTCGTTGACCGCCCAGCCCAAGTTCTCCGCTACTGCTTCGTGCTTTTGCCCGCAAGAATTGAGGTGCCAGAAGCTCCAGCGAGCGAAACTGTATAAAGAAGTGTTTAAGTTTTTTTATTTCTTCAGGTAAATCTCGTTCTTTCAGCTGGGAAATGATAGACCCCTGATAGTCAAAGGGAATAGGATGAGTATCCTTGCCCGCCTAACGAATACTCACCTTTCACAACATTAAGCAGGCTTTGGCTTGTATTATCCTGTTCAACAAGATAGATGTCCTCTGCCGTACTTTTCAGCTCACCTGGATTAAACGCAGATTGCCAAAGTAACCGCCGACCATTTCCCATAGTGAGCCAGACCTCAAAGGACACTAAACGCTTTTTGTTATTGCCCAGCCTGCAGTTAATATCAGAGGCTCCCCAGCTACGTTCTTCCAGCCACTCATCCAGGTCACCTTTAACCTGTTGAGCCAGAAAGTCCAGAAACTGGAGTACTGTTGATTTGCCAGCCCCGTTAAGACCTATCAGGCAATTAAAATCATGCAGGGATAGCTGAAAGTCCATCAGCGACTTGAAATTACTAACATTGATGTACCGGATCTGCATTCCTTGTTTTCCTGACGTTGTGTTCACAGAATGGGTCAATGCTCTTCTTCTCCAAGAGCAATCAGCTCATCATGAAACGCTTTCACACTGGGACATGACGGGTGCTGAGCAGCGCTGGCAATAGAAAAACCAAGATGTTTGGTCATCTGTTTTGCAAACCGGGCTTTGGAGCCAAGCCCTCTGAGTTGACGTTCTGTGCTTAGTTGCTTCAGGTAGTCCCATGGCATATCAGGCGTTTGCTCAGGTAATGCCATCTCAAAGTCATCTTCCTCAAGCCACTGACGCATTGCCTGAGAATCAGCCAGAAACCATGCCTCTATGGCTTTGACTGCCACAAAGATACATTGGGCATGGTCGTAGCCGATTCTGGCTTTTACTGCTTCGATGGATTCTTCATTTTCCAGATCGGTCAAAATAACAATGAAATCCGGACTGGCAACATTAACAGCTGCTACCAGATCACCAATGTTTCTTGGCAGCAGATTGCCACCACCTTTTGCGTCTACCACAGGTGAAGTGACATCTATTCCCTCCGACCCTGCCCACTCCCTGAACGAGGGTGAATCAATAACAATCTTCTCAGTCTTTCCCTCAACGATAAAACCGACCTTTACCACGGCAAACCTCCATCAAAGAGGTTCATCAACCAGGCAGTATCCAAGTTCGTTGTTTCCAGTTTTACGCCGCTGGCGGCGGCATTTTTCAGTCGGGTTTTGCCTTCAATTTTGTTGATAAGCCACAGCTCTTCCTGCCTGCTGCTTCGTACGACAGATTCACTGTGAGTCGTAACAAAAACCGGTTGGTCTGTTGTGGCGTTTTCGCGCATCAAATCCACCAGCTCTGCTATTGCCTGCGGGTGAATACCCCGTTCAGGTTCCTCGATAAACGTTATACCTTTGGAGCCTCGTCTGCTAAGTACTGCCGTCATAATGCACAGGGCATAGATAGTGCCATCAGAAATCAGGTTGGCCGGGAACGGAGCCGCAATACCCTTTTCCTTGAATTTGAGTGCCGTACTGCCATCCAGCTTTTGCTTTTCTGTGGAGACCTTTTCCATTCCTGGCACCAGCAGTTCCAACCACTCTATGATGTCTTCACGGGTATCAGGGTCTTTCAGTAATTCTCCCAGCATGGATGCAACGTTTCGCCCATAGGCATCCAGTTCAGCGGTCTGGGTACTGGAGGAATCAGGTTCTTTTGCTCCCAGCGGATCAAAACGAAACACACGGATATTGGTCAGGAAATCATAAAAGGGGAAATCGCTGGTCATCATCAGAGCTGGCATATCCGAAGGGTATGGAGAGAATTCCTGTAAATCTTCTCCTAATGCCTTTTTCATGAACATGGAAGAACCCTTGCGAACCATCACTTCTTCATCTCCCATACGGAGAGACTCTGACAGTTCCGGGGTCATATTATCCATACCATCGAGTGATATTGTGTAACTGTAGTCCTGATCTTTATGGGTGATTTCAAGCTCAAGTGAGGCTTTTGTGCGAGCCTTTTTGCCCAGTTTAAAACAGTGAATCTGCTTAAATCCGCCTGCCTGAAGCATGGCCTGATAGACGCCGAACTTAACGATATTCCCAAAAAAAGCCAACCCATCGGCCAGGTTACTTTTGCCAGCGCCATTGGCACCGGCAAATACAGCAAAGGGCGATACATCCTCCAGCACAATATCCGCAGCACTTTTATAGCCCTGCAGACGGATTTTTTTTATTCTCATGCCTTCTTCCCGGTCACGTCCTTAACATTGGCCAGCAGGGTGCCGAACTTGCCATAGTTCACCTTAACACCATCATCTAAATCCAGAACAATACGCTGGTCGGTGTAGTGGCGGAGCTGTTCATCGTACTTGCGCAGTTCCAGCTGTTGGTTCTGGCGCTGGTTGAGTTCCTTTTCCATCTTCTTGCGAGCCGATGTGGAACTGGCGCTGGCGATATTGTCCTGCAGCAGTTTAATCCGGCTCTCGTACTTGCCCAGCAGGGGCAGTACATATTCGTGGCGCATCCGTGACAGTGTACCCTCATTGTACCGGTGCAGGTAAACCAGACATTCAAAGGCTTTCTGTTTGCCGGAGCTGAACAGCCAGTAGATGGGGCGTTTTTTGTAGGTTTTCAGGTGGTCTTTGAAGAAATCCCTGCTCAGGTAGCGGCGTAAGGTATCCACCGGTGCCTCGCTGGCTTTTTTGCCTAAACCTTCAGCGAGGAACATCAGATTCTTGTCCCTTAAAGAGCCGTCGCGTTTTTCCCGAAGCCAGACGGTTTCAATAAACTCTACCAGACGATTGCAGGCATCATCGGCAAACCAGTCGGTATCGGTGATGGGGATAATGCCGTCGTCATCCGCCGCAAAAGAGTTGTACTGGCTGGCATCAAAGTCTTTGTTTTCCGCGTGGGCATACACCAGACCTTCTTTATCCAGCGAGTACCTGCCCATCATGCAGCCGATGGCGTAGCTGACCAGCTCTTTCATGGTGTCAGTACGGAACAGGTTTTCGTACTCGGCTTCGGTTTTTCCTGCGCCGTAGCGGTAAGGCGGGTTTACCGTCAGGGTGATCTGTTCAATGGGCACTTCAGGTGTCAGTTCATCCTGCAGGCCGTAGGCATCGATAAAGAGACGGTTGTTTTCCTCTTCCAGTTGTTGCATCTGGATGATGGTTTGTTGGTTTTGAGTTTGCCAGGTTTGGTAGCTCTCACTGATGGTGGCCAAGGGAAAGGGGCTAATGATGAGTGGGTTAGCAGAGAAATTCCAAGCACCCTCATATAGATTCCAATCAGTTTTGGCCATATCTATGAGTAAAGTTATTGTTTGTTCAAGCTCAGGCTTATGAGTAGTTAATCTATCTTCCCAGTACGGTATAGCTGCAATATCTCTAGGCTGTATCTCAACCGTGGGATTCAGCACTTTCACAATAGCTTGTGTAAACGAGCAGCAAAGCACTCCTAGCAGAGGTTTTAGATATTCACTTGCAGGAATGCAGAAAGATCCTTTTACATCAAACAAACATCCTTCTTCTGCGTAACGAACGCCAAAATATGAAGAACTGGTTGCCGTCCAAGTTATCCCCTCTTGAAAATAATATCTTTCATTTGAAATTTTCCAGCCAAGATTATCCCAAGACAACTGTGGATAGTTTGTTAGAGTATTTTCTTTAATCTCATGACCATTATTTTTCCAGTTAACTACATAATCTAGATTTCCATACCATCTGCGGAACCCGCCACCCTTTTGATAAGGAAACCATCGTTTTCCAGAGCTAACAGCATCGGCAGAAGATTTGGATTTAAAGTTACACTCAAGGAGAGATACTTCATGCCAACAACGCATAAATCGATCATTATTTCCGGTTCTCATGCCGATTAGAGGTTTTGCATAAGACCCCAAACCTTTAGAGCTTTCAAAGACTGATCGAGTTTCATCACTTACCCAGTAAGCTAAAGGGCTGCCAGGTATTTTCTGGAACTGATTAGGAGTAGAGTAGTAAGTTGGAAATGTAAAGAATCTCTCTAGCAATTCATTGTTGGTTGCAATACTTCCTTGTTTTTCAAAGAGGCGACGATATGAGCCTTTAGCTTTTTCAATTGCCGTATTTTTAATTACAAAAGAGCAACTGCCAAAATCTGAACCCCATACTCCACGACCATTATGTGTAAAAGTATAAACATACTGATTATCCAGAATACTTTTACGAATATCCTCGAACGAAGACAAGAACATCCAGTTTGGAATTGTAATCATGCCAACAGAGCCGTTCTTAACAGATAGGCTCAAATTTCGTTCGATGAACGCAGAATATAAATCGGCCTTAGATTTTTTATAGTGTTTATTGATGAATTTTTTCAATACAGGCGTGTAGTATTTATTTCCCATATACGGCGGATTCGCCACCACCGCATCATAGTTAGCCGCCAATAACTGAGCCGGTTTCAAAAAACCTTCCAGCACATCCCGAGCATGACTCTGCGCCAACGCATTACCACCCTCCAACACCTGCTCCAACAGGCTTTGCAAAAGCGGCAGCTTTTGCCCTAACTCTTTTGACACCGTCAAAAGAGAACCAAAGGTTCGGCCATGTTCAAAAAAGCGAATCAGTTCCCGAAGATCATTTTCCGTTAAACCACTGGAGTGCTGCGTAGCCAGTTGAGCACCACCAAACAGCTGACCGGATTCAAATGATTCTCCGCCTTCCAATTGGATGGCCGCCTGATAAAGCTCATGGGCAATAGCCTGATCATCCATCTCACCACTGTCGTGCAAAGCGTGAACATTCAATGCCGGTGTGGTGCTCAGTACCCGTGGGCTATCGGCCCGGGCTTTCATCAACAGAGCAAAGCCCGCCATCTGTGCGGCACGGGTATCAATATCCAGCCCGTAGAGGTTTTTCTCCAGAATCAGCCGTGGGATTTTATGGCGGGGGTAGCCTCGTTCTCGGTACAACTCTTTAAACAGATCGTAGGCTTCCACCAGAATATGGCCCGAGCCACAGGCGGGGTCGATCAGGGTGAGTTCTTCGGGGTTTAGTTCATCGGGCGTTATGGCGGCCAGTTGTTGTTGAACGTCTTCGGTTTGTTCGGCAGGCTCAATATAGTAATCCATCCGTTCTTTCAGATCGGATTCCGGATAGGTAGCCAGCCACTGGGCACCGATGCTGTTCTGCACCAGATATTTCACAATCCAGTTGGGGGTAAACAGCTGGGTAGCGGCAGGAATATCAGCGCTCTGCACCACCTTGCCCATCACTTCATCTTTGCGCTCGCTGATATAGAACTGGTAGAGCCAGCCGATGATTTCGATCTCCTGCCAGTTGTCTTCATCAATACTGTTCACCAGCTGGCGAATCACTGAGTCGGAGTGCAGCAGGTTATCGGGCAGCAGCAGTTCGGTTTCGTCGTCTATCCGTTCAAACAGAAACGGCATGGCACTGTTCAGGGCGTTGCACTGGGCGATCAGCAGCATGCGGTATAGCTCAGCGTCTTTATTGCCATCCAGCTGTAGGTCGATCACCTGTTCTTTCTTTAAACCGGGCAGCTCGACATGGCTGGCCTGCTGGAGAATTTCCGGTGAGTTATGACCTTGCGGATGTGAAAGCACCCGATAGCCATAATCCAGATAACCGTGAATCTCCATATAACGGATCGCCACAAAGCGGTTAAACCAGGTGTAGGCCATGGCCTGCATCACCTGATCAAAACCTTCGAGATTGATGCGTTCTACCAGCTTTTTGCGTAGAGGGGCCAGCGCCGCTGCATGGGGGCGGCCATCGATCATCAGTACATCGCCTTCTACTTTTGCATCGGCAATGTTTGTTTCAGTTATGCCCAGTGTGCGGGCACGGTTGGTGATGGCGTTGATAAAATCGCGCCGGGCGGCCGGGGCGTAGTTTTTCAGTTGGGTGCGGTTCATATATAAAGCCTGTTTTGTCCCCATGCTTTATCTGGGAATGCATTTAAACTGTCTTCTTGCTGATCTTTGCTATGCTCATCATTCTAACCAACAACAATGAGCTGTAGTTATGTCGCTGGAATCCCGGGTTGTATCCCTTGAAGAGCACCACAAACAGATGGACGCAAACCTGCATAGTCTGGCTAAAGTCTGTGCCGACATAAAGAATATTGCCCTCACAAACCAGCATGATATTGCCGGACTGAAAACAAGTGTGGCTGCTTTGGCTGAGGCAACACACGCAGGATTCAGGCTGGCAGACGAACAACATAAAGACTTTGTGAGAGAAGTTCGTGAGCGCTTCGACCAACATGATAAGCGCTTCGACCAACATGATAAGCGCTTCGACCAACATGATAAGCGCTTCGACCAACATGATAAGCGCTTCGACCAACATGATAAGCGCTTCGACCAACATGATAAGCGCTTCGATCAGCTGGATAAGCGCTTCGAGCAACATGATAAGCGCTTCGACCAACATGATAAGCGCTTCGATCAGCTGGATAAGCGCTTCGACCAGCTTGAGCTTCTCATCCGTCAACTTCTCCCCAACGCCAGTAACTGACAATCAGGGTTCATGCAAGACTTTCAGGTTTCTCATGCAGGGCATGGGAGCCTGTCCAGCTTAACGTTCATGGTCAGATAATTTCGATACGCTCGTTACGTTCCAGCGACTGTTCCAACTCGGCTTTCAGCTTGCTCAGGAAAGTATCAATATCACCCTGATCTTCCAGATAGATTTTGCCGCTGGTTAACGTGCGGGGCGAAATTTTGCGACGCTTTTTCGGTGCTTTCTTCACCTGTGGGGTGTAAACCGGCGGGGTATGAACCGGTGGTTCAGGTGGTTCAACCTTTTTCACTTCCGGTTTTGTACCTTCTGCCTGCGTCTGCGCTTTCTTTTTGGCTTCTTCTGCTTTTGCCAGTGCCAGCGCAGCCTGACGCTTCAGTTCAGCTTGTCTTGCTTCTTCAACAGCAGCATCAATCCCGTCAATCGCCTGCTCCTGAAAATCTTTAGCCTGTGTCTGCGCCTGAAAGATATGCGCAAGGCTGCCCATTTTTTCCAGCCGCTGTCGCAGTTGCTGCAGGGGGTAAAGGCATTTGTTTTTCAGCTTGTCTTCAGCCTGGGCTTCTGCAAGTTCCTGCTCGACGCGGGTAATACGCTCGTCTACCCGTTCCAGCGCATGACTGCGTTTATCACCTACCAGTTCACTGTTAATACGGGTCGCGGTCTGAATCAGACCGTCGGCTTCGCTAAGCAGGTCGAAGGGGGAATGTGCCTTGAGAATGTTGTTGATTTTCTTTAGGGCTGTCGCGGCTTCAGGCTGTTTTTCAAGCTCGGGCAGGTTTGGCTCAAGCCTTCTGACTGTTTGTTGCAGGCGTTCCCACACCGGCTTCTGGCTGGTGTAGAAGTAGTGAAGTTCACTGTGGATTTCTGCCTGCTCCAGCCAGTCATCACGATCAGACACAAATTTACTGATGCGCTCGTAACTTTCACTGAGCGTGAACAGTTTGTTCACTATGACCAGCAGCTCAGAAATCGACTCTTCTCCGGGGTAGCTGCCAGTACCGGCCATGGCGTTCCATTCTGCCAGTTCTTTCTTCCAAACCTCAAGACTGGTTCCCAGATCGGCATGAATCGCTTCTTCACCGGCACCGGGCATTCTGCCAAAGACATCCCTTGCCAGATTACGTGCTTTTTGCAGAATACCGCTATCGACGGTTTTCTTTTTGATTACCTGAATCCGGCGCCATTTGTTGGGCGTCTGGACAGCGTCACGCACCTGATCCGGTGTCATGGCCGCATTATCCATCACCAGGCTGATCTCACCCGCCATCAGCAGGCGCGCAACAAGTAACATCGTCTCCCAGCTCGGCCATCCGTAGGGGTGCTGACCAAACTTTTCCTCTACCAGACCGTGCAGAATAACCATACGACTGCTTGATGAAGACAGTTCAACAAACCGACGAACTTCTTCGATTGCCTGCGTGTTGCTCTCACCGCCTGTCAGGTCGAGCCCTTCGCTGACCGGGGTACTGAGCACTGCACTCGTTTCCTGTTGTGAATTGCCATTGGGTTTGGACAACAGGGACAATTTGCTGAACGTGTTGGCTACAAGATATTCAAGCCCTTTGTTCAGGCTGGTTTTAGGATCTTCACTGGTGTTGTTCCAGAGCTCACCGGCAATAGTAAAGCCCGCCTCTGACCAGAGCTGTTTCAGACCGGTAACGATACGGACACGGCGTTCACGGTTTTCTTCTGCTCGGTCACTGAAAATGCGCTTTTGGGTCAGGCTGGCGCTGTCGTCATTTTTACGGCCAATGTATTTATCGGTTTGCAGGTATGTGCGGATCTCCTGCATCAGGTACTGTTCATCTTCCAGCCGGACGATGATCTGCCCCCGACCTTCCCGCGATGTGAGGATGCAGCGGCTTTCATCAAAAAAGTCGTAATCATCTGCCAGTGAGGAGATTACCCTCAGTTCCAACCCCGCTTCAGAACGGGAACCAAAAGGAATGCCGTCACAGCTGCGGTTGATGGGGAAAATCTTTTTTGTCAGCGGGTGGGTGTATTTATTCACATCTGCCAGCACATCACTGAACAGTATCTCGCTGAGCATGCCCGTGTCTTCACCCGGCCCCAGATCCACATCTTTGATCTCGCGGTTTACATCCTGCTCTTCATTGGTCAGGAAGGTGTAGTTTTCACCGCTGCGGTTGATCAGGGTTTCGCCTTCAAGGCGTATCAGGCTGGCTTCAATCTCTTTCTTGATGGCGAGGCGGTCAGCGTCAATCTGATCGACAAACAGCGTGACAAGGTTATCCGGATTACCCTTGATTTCATCCACATAACGGATCAGGAACAGGGTTTTCAGCAAGTCTGCATCGAAAGGCTTTAGCGAGCTGTTACGGGAAGCATTATCGATCGTGGATTTAACGACACCTTCAAGAAAGCTTTCAATAGAAGGATAGAAACGATAGAGCGGTACCATGACACCAATGGTTTTGCCCTCTCTTGCCAGTTGTTGTGCCGCGCCCTGAAAAGCATTCAGCATGGATCTTTCACCACGAGCCAGATGCAAACCGGTCGCCCCGGCTTTCCGGATGCTTTCAAATACTTTCTGTACCAGCTGGAACTGGTAAGGTGCGAAGGGGTACGTGCTGACAAAGTCATCTTCATCGGCAAAGGCGTTAAACGTCATACCGACATTAGTGAAGCTGAGCTGGTTTTTCAGAATATCGGCTTTATCCCGGTATTCCCGGATCAGTACATCCTTGGCCTGTTGGGTTTTGCCCAGAATACGTTTCTGTATAACTTCATCGACATTACCACTGGACAGGGATAAACGGGTGCTGAAACGCCCCTGAATTTTGGAGAAGTCGTTTGCTTTGGATGCACGCACTTCACCGACCACTGCATCGATATCTTCCTGTGATGTCACAACAACCCAGGCCCGACCATTACAAACCGTACCAAGGTTTTCTGTGATGGTTTGCAGGTTCAGCATCAGGTGAGTGTCCTGACCAATAAACTGACCAATTTCATCTACCAGAAACAGGATTTTATGGTCAGCCGGTTTGGTATCCAGATACTCTTTTACCCAGCCACAGAAACTCTCTACCGAGAGACTGAAATCCTCATCAAAGCGTTCAAGCCAGCCCAGACCGTCGGTAATGGGCTGACCGGTCACATCACTCAGCGCTGAAGCCAGTGCATCATTATGGAAAAGGTAATTATCGCGGTTTTCCACCCAGTCCATATCACTGTGCTTTAGGAATGCAGCGTGAAACGCCTGTAGTTTGCCCTGCTGATCCAGATACCGTTCGAGGTGAGCAATAATCGGATGATCCGGGCTGTAGCCCAGTTTTTCATTGAATACTTTCAGGAAGACGCGGAGGATGGCATCACGGCCTTCGGTGTTGTCTGCCCGGCTGTCAATATTAAAAAGAATAACCTCGGCTGCACTGGTAACAGCACGGATTAAATCAGCGGCCAGCAGGTTATCGGTAATCTTATCCCTGAAAAATTCCAGCGGTGTACGGGTTTCCTGCTGGCTAAGCTCAGGATTAAACCGACTGATTGACCGGTTTTCTAACAAATAAGAAAGAATCTTGATGAAGTGAGATTTACCTGACCCGAAAAAGCCCGACACCCAGACGCCTACTTTACCTGCTATAGCAGGGTCATTCGGATGATCGATGGCATTCAGATAAGCTTCAAAAAATCCCCGGAGATGGATATCCAGCTCACGGGTGATGACGTATTCATCAAGCTCCTGCCATATAGATTCGTTATCTGTCTGGTCGGCTTTGATAACACCATTAATATTACGGGCTATCGGTTTTGCAAACAGCGCTTCAATATTCACTTCTGTAATCCTTTAAACTTCGGTCTGCCCTATTCCAGCCACGAGTTCAGCCAACGAGTTCAGTCAACGAGGCGAAATGCACGGTAATAGGGTTTGTCAGGCAACAGGCCAAACAGGCTCAGTCCCTGACCGGTGTACTTGCCCGGATAAAAGACGATAAGTGGCGTTTGTCCCATTTTGGCGTGCAGGGCATGTAGCAGGTGGTGGGTGCGAATCAGCGGGTAGACACTGCCAACCCCGGTAATTAATACCATTCCGGTACCGGCATTCTGCGCTTTTTCTGCCAGCACTGTTGCAACTTTTCCGGCTTCAAGCATCGCACTCAGAGCTTTGAGCACATAGGCATCACCTTTGCTCTTCTGCATTTTCAGAGAGGCTTCATACAAGTTGCCTTTACGACTATTGATGGTGTCCAGAACCAGCTGCATCAGGTTGATGTGCAGCACGTTCATATCCGGCAGCTTCTTTGTAAGCTGCTGCCCGAGAAAACCGACATACTCTTTAACCGTATTTTCTTCCTCCGGCGGGTAGTCAAAGGCATAGAATGGAATCTCATTCCCCAGTCGTTCACTCTTCAGAAAACTTTCATCGGTAATTTTGGGGAGAATCTGGTTAAGCCGGTCTTGTAAACGATGTTTACCGGGAGTGCTCATCGTGAAATCCCCTCAGGCATTAAGCACTTCAATACATAGTGCTCCTTTTGATCAACAAGGTACTTTTTCAGCTCCGGGGTTAGCAGGAGGTGTCGGATAATCATAGACTTTGTATCTTCGATCAAACCGGCTTCGGCCATGATCCGGAAGGCGTTTTGCTTTAGCTTAAGTTGTGCACTTGCTGAATATTCAGGCAGGTATGCAACGCGGTTATGACAATCTTCTATAAACTGCTCCCAGGAGGACGGGCGGAGCTGTGTGGAAAACTGCTTACGTTCCTGCTGGTAAACATACCTGATAAAATCACCCAGTAACGGCGAGTATTTTACTGTCGCTGCCAATACAGCCTGAGTTGCCACTTCTTTGGTTCCGTTAACCACAAGGAGCCATAAAGCTTCATCCATTACTTTAAGGCGTGCACGGATAAGGTTTGCCGCAGATTTTGCACTTGCCGCTGTACGTCTCTGCAGAATATTGTCTTCATATATATATTGCTTCCACTCAGGCTGCGTCGGATGCTTCAGTAGCAACTCGGCAATAAGCCTGCTTTCAGGAACCAATAGAGAGCCCGAAGTAAAGTTAGCCGGATATGGATTTTTCATTCTTGCTCCTTTACACCTTCCGGATAGTACTGAAGCAAGTCTCCCGGCGAACACTCAAAGAATTTACAAAGTGCGCTGATGACATCGGTACTGGTTTTGTAACCAGGAACATTGGCTATGCGGTTGAGTGTTGCACGACTAATGCCGGTAACTTCAGACACTTCGCTGAGAGTTATGCGACGCCGTTCTTTGAAAGACTTTTCATCAAGCATCTGCCTGAGAAGAATTCTGATCATAGGGTGAAGACCAATATCGCCTTTTAGAACAGAGGATAGGAGCAATGAGAATTGTGCATCATAAAAGATGCATTATGATCTTTTGAGAAGTGAGTATGCAAGAGAAATGTATGGCAAGGTTATATCCTTGCCATTGTACGGTAACGGGCTTAAAAAATGCTTTTTTATCTGAGCATGATTTATTATGACTACACAATTTCAGACAAACACCCCGGCACTATAACCAGATGCCCACGCCCACTGGAAGTTGAACCCGCCCAAGTGTCCGGTCACATCAACGACTTCACCGATAAAGTACAAACCTTTCTGTAACTGGCTTTCCATTGTCTTGGAAGAAAGCTGACGTGTACAAACACCTCCAAGCGTCACTTCTGCCTTTTTATAGCCTTCATCGCCAGCGGGTAGCAATTCATCTGCTTCCAGCTTCAAGGCAACCTGCTCCAGCACACCTTTACGCCACTGGGCAATTGGCTGATCTGTATTTTCAGGCATCACATGTTCTGCCAGCACCTTGGCTAGTCTTCGAGGCAGATGTTCTGAAAGCAGTGTCACCAGTCCGGTACGAGGTCTCTCATTACGTTGCTGTTGCAGCCATTCACTGATATCAATATTCGGCAGCCAGTTAATATTGATTGTCTGGCCCTGATGCCAATAGCTGGAAATTTGCAGAATTGCCGGGCCACTCAGGCCTTTATGGGTAAACAGCAGGTTTTCTCTGAAGCTCTGGTCATTGCAGGACACCACAACTTCAGCGCTGATACCTGACAACGATTGGTATTTGCTCAACATATCCGGTGCCAGCGTCAGCGGAACCAGTGCCGGGCGTGGTTTCACTATTGTATGCCCGAAACGTTCTGCCACCCGGTAACCCAGGTCAGAGATTCCCATCGTTGGGAAAGACAAGCCACCGGATGCCAAAACAACAGACTTTGCAGCTAAATAGCCTCGATCTGTTTCAATTACGAACCCATCATCAGCTGCCAGCTCAACATCATTCACTTGGCAGAGACTTCTGATTTCAACCTGGTTTTTCTGACATTCATCGAGCAACAGATCCAGAATATCCTGAGAACTGTTATCACAGAACAGTTGCCCCAAGGTCTTCTCGTGCCAGGGAATATCATATTGATCAACCAGCGCCTGAAAGTCCCACTGGGTATATCGTGCCAGTGCGGATTTGGCAAAATGAGTATTCTCTGAGAGATAATTCTCAGCAGATGTATACATATTGGTGAAATTGCAGCGGCCACCGCCGGAAAGCAGGATTTTTCGCCCCGGACGCTTGCCCTGATCCAGCACTACAACCCGCCTGCCCCGTTGCCCTGCAGTGATGGCACACATCAGCCCTGCGGCTCCGGCACCGATAATGGCAACGTCATAGTGGTCAGGATGGGTCATAACAGAAAGGTCTCCGGCAATTAAAAGCGGGGCACTATAAAGAGATAAGACAGATGATTCCAATAAGTAACTCTCACCACATACCCTCTACGATCATGTGGATTAAGGGTATAAACACTAAAAAACATGAGCTACTAGTGATATAAGCTATAAAATCTCACAAATATGACTCATTAAAACCATAAAACATCGTTCGGAAAACGTTAATTTATGCTCAAAAAAGCTTTTTCCCATGTACCTGTGTACGTAAAAATACGCCGTTCATCCTCCATCTTCCCCCCCTTATCTGCCGCTTTGCTCTAAGACCCCAATTTTTATAAAAAAAACAAAAGCGACCAAAAATATTAGTTAGAATGTTATCGCTCACGTCGCAGTTAGACACTTTGGTTATATTTTGCGAGCTTTCTTCCTCATTGCGTAAACCAGAATGCAGTTATGACAGATAAGGTAATGACAAAAACCCGTAGAAAACCGGCACTGGAAACACTCCTTAATTCTGCTGTTACTCTACTTGCAGAAAACCCTGGGGCCACGCTGAGTCAAATCGCAGCCAATGCAGGGATTGGACGGGCGACTCTGCACCGTCACTTTCAGGATCGGGAAGAGCTGATTGCCGAACTGGTGCGCCGCTCTCTGACAATTTCTTCAGAAGCCAGCAAACCGATATTGGAGTCAGATTTACCCTCTCTGGATAAACTGCAGAAACTGGTAGAAGTGCTGATTCCGCTTGGCGATTCGTACCACTTCCTGATGTATGAATGGTCTGCCATGCAGTTACCTGATATTGCAGCTATGTATCAGGATCAGATAGATGCGTTGACACGACTGATTGAGACTATCAGAGAAGAAGGTAATCTTAATCCTGAACTGCCTGTCAGCTGGGTGGTTGCTGTCATCGACAGTATGATTTATACCGCTTGGAAAACAGTCAGTGACGGATTTATTGCCAGAAATGATGCTTCAGAGCTGGTACTTAAAACATTATCTAACGGTATTCTCAGCCAGCAGCAATAACATGCTGGTAATTAATAAGACTGCCTACTGCATGCTTATAAAATCAGGTGGGCAGCCTTATTAATCAAAACACTATTTTTCTTTATATAAAAGAAGAAATACTTTTATATTGAAGGTGGTGTTTGAGTTTAGTGGCTACCGCAACCACAACCGCCAACAGACAGCTGACCTTCGTCCTGAACCAGACGACCTTTACCTAAAAACATATCAACCAGTTCTTCACCGCTCATATCGCTGGCAGAGCAAGTGTGAAACACTGCTTCTTCGCCAAACTGGGTACGCATAGACTGCAGCAGCATTTCACGGGAAAGCGCCTGTTCAGTTTCACGAACAATTTCCAGCACATTACGACCATGGATAGAGCGAGACATAAGTCACCTGTAATACAAAGATAAAATTGAACCTTACTCGATTGCTTTAGGCTTCGTCATACGTATTCACAACCTAGGAGCCTGTCGGAAAGTAAACTCGTTCCTCTGCCACAATCTGCAGCAGAGGAAAAGTCTGTTGACAGTAATCAACTTCATCCGAAAGACCGTCAGCCTTAGTCCTTCTTTTTGCGCTTCATCGGTTCGAAACCAGCATCTACCAGCTTAGGCCCCGGCTTTTTACCTGACTGCGGCTTACCTTCAGGTGTTGCATTGTTTTGCTGGTTATCAGAACTCGCAGCAGGTGTACGACGCTTGCCAATATTCTTTTTATCGCGCAGTCGCTTCTTGCCTTCATCAACCTTCTTTTTAGCACCAGGTTTCTTTTTACGGCCTGCGGCTTTACCAGAGGCTTTTACCTTTTTAGGCCCTTTATAGTGACCTCTGAGTCCATCAATAGCACGACGTTCAAAGCGTACTTTCAGATAACGCTCAATACTCGCCATCAGGTTCCATTCAGGCGCACTGATAAAGGTAATCGCCAGCCCCTGTTCACCAGCACGACCGGTACGACCAATTCGGTGAACATAGTCATCACCACTACGTGCCATATCAAGGTTAATAACCAGCCCAATGCCTTTAACATCCAGCCCGCGTGCCGCCACATCGGTAGCCACCAGCACATTCACCCGCCCTTCACGCAGATGCTGCATTACCTGATTGCGCTCATCCTGAGTCATATCACCGTGTAATGCTGCTGCGCGATGTTTGTGATATCGCAACAGGCTGTTCAGGCGATGTGCCTGCACCCGGGTATTGGTAAAAATTACGGCTTTTTCATAGGTTTCATTTTTAAGCAACCAATTGAGCAGCTTCTCTTTATGGTCCAGATCGTCAGCCAGAATAATTTGCTGGCGGATATTTTCATGGGGATCACGCGCTGTATTCAGCATGATGGTTTGCGGATCAGTCAGGACCTGCTCTGTCATTTCCCGCAAACCTTTCTGCTTCATGGTGGCAGAAAACAGCAATGTCTGACGTTTTTCAGGACAACGACTGGCAATAGTTATTACATCTGCACTGAAGCCCATATCCAGCATCCGGTCAGCTTCATCCAGCACCAGCACTTCCAGATCCGAGAAATCTACAGTACCTCTTTCCAAGTGTTCCATCAGACGTCCCGGGGTTGCGATCACAATTTCCGGATTCTTCCTTAAAATAGAGGCCTGAAATTTAAAGCTGTCGCCACCGGTAATCATGCCGGATTTGATATAGGTGTAACGCCCCAGAACTTCACACTGTTTATCAACCTGCCTCGCCAGTTCACGCGTTGGAACCAGTACCAGTGCACGAGTGCCTGAACGTGGTGCCGGGTTGGTGTGGAAACGCTGCAGCATCGGCAGCATAAAGGCTACGGTCTTACCACTACCAGTTTCAGCACCAACAATCAGGTCACCGCCTTTCAAGGCCTCTGGAATAGTGGCAGCCTGCACCGGTGTTGGCTGTTTATACTCAAGCTCATCCAGCCCTCTGACAAGCCGCTCATGCAAGCCCAGCGCATCAAATTGTGACAGGCCTTCGGCTGGCTCTTCTTTTTCTACAGGCATTTGTTCATCCATTTTTAAAATCCGGAAATCTGGGAGGGAAATGGTGCTGCATCTTACAGAGGACAGGATACAAAACAACTACTCTCACTAAATAAGCGGGAAAGCTGAATATGCACTAGATTTTTAATAATAAACGTTTATTTATGACCTCAGCTTTAGGTATCAATGATATAGCCTAAGCAGTGCTCGAGCGATTCCATGGAGAGGAACATTGAGTAACCGAGCCCTGCCCTCACTGCTTGCCGCCAGTATTTTTCTGGCGGGTATGTCTCATGCAGAATCCAGTGATGATGATTTTTTCGAATACAGCCTTCAGGAGCTGATGTCACTGGATATTCCCGATGTGACCTCCGTATCCCGCAAGCAACAGCGCCAAATGGATTCCGCTGCAGCTATCTATGTTATTACCGATGAAGATATCCGCCGCTCAGGTGTCACCAGTATTCCTGACGCATTGCGGATGGTGCCTGGTCTGCAGGTTGCCAAACTCAATGCCAATACCTGGACCGTCAGCTCACGCGGTTTTAACTACATCTTTGCTAACAAGCTGCTGGTACTGATGGATGGACGCACCATCTATTCCCCTATGTTTTCCGGGGTTAATTGGGACGTGCAAGACACCGTGCTGGAAGATATAGACCGGATTGAAGTGATTCGGGGACCCGGCGCAGCACTCTGGGGTGCCAATGCCGTGAATGGTGTTATTAATATTATTACCAAAAAGGCTGCCGATACTCAGGGCAGCCTGCTATCTGCCGGTGGCGGTAACGAAAAGCGAGCGTTTGGCGCCTATCGTTATGGCGGGCGCTTTGGTGAAGAAAGTCTTGAAGGCTACTACCGAGCCTACTTTAAAACCCTGCACCATGATGGCGGTGCCAATGCTGACGGTTCCGATGCACGGGATGACTGGAGCATAGATCGGGCCGGATTCAAAGCCGAATGGAAGCCTGATTATGACGTACAAATGACGGTACAGGGTGATATTTATGAAGGCACCACCCGCCCGGCATTGATGGTGTTTAACCCGAATGAAGCCGCCAGAGGCATGCAGGTTCTGACCGATAAGGATCGTGACCAGAAAGGAGGCAACCTGATTGCCCACTGGAAATATGCCCCGAGTATTGATTACGACTGCTCCCTTCGGGTCGTATACGACAACTATCAGAACTTTGATTATCGCATTACCGAAAAGCGCGATACTTTCGACGTTGAATTCCAGAGCTACTCAAAGCTTTGGAACAGCCATGATCTGGTGTGGGGACTGAGCTACCGGGGCACCTGGTATGAAGTCAGCAATATGCGCCATATCACTCTGTACGACAAAAACAAAATCGACAAGCACCGCTTCGACCAGCTCTACAGCGCCTTTATTCAGGATGATATTACCCTGACCACCGACTGGACACTGACACTCAGCAGCCGCCTGGAACATAACGACTTTACCGGTTATGAGTTTCAGCCTAATGCCCGAGTTGCCTGGAAAGCCACCGAAAACAGAACATTCTGGGCAGCCGCATCCCGGGCGGTGAAAACACCATCAGTCAGCGAGACAGCGGTAGAAACCAAAGGCATTACCTTTCTTCCTAACGGGGTTGCACAACTGCCCGGCATTCCGGCGATGTTTTCCATCAAAGGGAGCGAGGATTTAAAGTCTGAGAAGCTTAATGCTTTTGAACTAGGCTACCGTGAATTATTCATGGATAACTTCAGGCTTGATATCACTGGTTTTTATAATGAATACAAAGACTTGATTCAATATGTCGGCTCAAACAACTGTGCCTACCCCGGCGCTACGTCTTTCCAGATTCTGGGTGTAACTGCATGCACCGATAATCCTTTCGCCATGAATTATGCCGACTTCCCTACGGTTCTCGATAATGGCCTGAAAGCCAAAACCTACGGTGTTGAATTTTCCGTAGACTGGCAGGTTAATGATTGGTGGCAGCTGGAAATGAACTACAGCTGGCTGCAGGTTGATGCCAAGCGTCATACGGATGGCAGCATTCCTCAGGAAAATGAAAACCTGATTGAAGACCTCAGCGCTCATAATGTTGCCAACTTCCGCTCGATAATGAACCTGCCTGACGGCTGGTTCCTTGATGCCTGGGTGCGTTATATCGATAACCTGAAAAGTGCCAGAATCAAAGCCAATACGGCACTGGATCTGCGTATAGCCAAGCAAGTCAATAAAGATCTTGAAATATCACTGGTTGGTCAGAACCTGTTTGATAGCCGCCGTCAGGAATTTACTGAAGTATTCTCCGGACTCGGTGCCACTCAAGTCGAAGAATCCTGGTATGCCCAGGTTCGCTGGCAATTTTAACCGGAACGAAGGGGGATCACTTCATGCCGGTCATGATTAAAAAGCTTTGCTTGTTTGCCAGTAATCTTGCCATGCTTGGTATCGTCTGCAGTCTGTTGTCATTAAAAGCAGGTGCCGCTCAGGCGATTACTCAGGAAGATAAGATCAAAGCGGCAATGGTATATAAAATCACCCAGTCAGTTACCTGGCCACAGCAGATTAAAAATCTGGCGGTCTGTCTGATAGGTGAAGGCAGTATCAATCTCGCGCTGAAGAAAATGGATGGTAAGGTCAGCCAGGGCAGACGTATTTCTGTGACCCACAAACAGCCATCTGCACCTCTGCATCAGTTGTGCGATATTTTGTTTGTGCATCATGTGGGTGGGCATGATGTTGATGCAGTGTTGCAGCGAGTGGTTAATAAGCCTTTGCTGACGATTGGGGATACTGTTCAGTTTACTGATAAGGGGGGGATGATTTCGCTTGTCAGGGTTGGGAAGAAGGTGGGGATTAATATTAATCAGAAGGCAGTATATGCGGTAAAGATTAGCATCCACTCCTCCTTGCTTAATTTGGCAAACATAGTCAAGTAACAGAGCTGCACTATGAATCTATACCGCAGCTCTGTTCTTTCATCAGACTAAGCTGCGGGAAGATCCAAGTGCTCCTTCAAATAACCTAATAAATTTATGCAGTTCTTCGTCAGTCAAATGCTCAAGGATTGCAAGAGCCATTACTTCTGGTTGATATAGACTCACCACTGTAAAAAACTCTCCCAAAAGCCAGCCTAGAAACACCTCGGTGTCAGGGCTATCCAGAATCTTACCGAACCGGGCTTTGGGGCGCTTTGAGTCGAGTTCGAGGTCTGCAATGCGCAATGCCTGCACAAATTCTTTTCTGCGCTCACCTTCACAACAAAAAGGTTTTAAAGCATCAACCAGAACATAATATGTAATGTTTTCAGCAAGCATCTTTTTTATCAATTTTACAACCTTAGAATAACTGAAATCTGCTCTGATCTGTTGATGCTTATCTTTCAGGATATGAATAATTCTTCGGTCGTCGTCAGTAAAAGTCATATCCCGTAGAAGAGCTTTCCTATCTGTGTAAGTTATAGCATCGAGCATCTTTATATATTTTTCTGGTTTAATGAAGTCCTTCATTACTTGCTGAGTTACAGCCGTAGGCCTCGGTACAGCACTAGCAGGATGGGCTTTCACTCTAGTTTGTCTGTCACAAGCGTATGAGGTGGGTAATCTATGAGGTAGAGAACCTCCAGATGTCCATGCATCCCGCTTACTACCCTGAACACCTCTGAGTGAACTGCGATGCATAGCTGCCTGATGAGTTACCTGGCTATTTCTTACGGGTCGCCTTAACGAGCTTGCCCTTTGATGAGAAAAAATAATATCCGGTGTTAAAGCTTCCCAGCGTTGTTTCATTAAACTACATTGAGCACCATTCATCATTTTGAGACATTCTTTAAGCTCCCCTCCAAATGAACCAGAAAATTTTGAACCTATATTTTCAGGCAGGAAAAAGGATCGCTCATAATTAGCATAACGAGTTGTAGCTAAAGAACAATAATAAAAAGCACTTCTAAAGTTCTGCCAAATTATCGGATCAGGGTACTTAATAGTTGCACGAAAACACTGTAAAAGTCTATCTGCACAATGAGAATGATTAAAAGCAACAAAGGTTTCTATTAGTTCTCCAAATAGTTTTCTTTTTAGCCCTAAGGTCACAGCTTCCTGCATTGATGTACAAATCGCTTTAAAAAATTCAAACCTTCTCTGAGCTTCTTCTTTACGTATATATTCACGTGAATATTCATGGGCTTGGCACCTTGAACTACGGGGCGCACAAGGATTATTATACGGTCGTAATGCCTCGGGACCCAATTTAGATACGATGATCGCATGCAGATTCAATCTAAAAGTGGCTTCGAGCAAACCGGAAGCAAGGCACTGATTTAGTTTAGCCATATCCTCGCCAACAGAAGAAGATAATTCACGCTCTATAATACTGAAGGCAGTATTACAACACCTGTTAGTCATTTCAGAAATCTCTGTCTTTGAAAACTCATCCAAAACAGAAATCCTTGATATAAATTTATTGAAACTTTCACGATCCCCCCATTCCAGTGGAGGCATTGATGCATGAACTACAGGCACTGCATGAGTCTTTCTTACACTTTCTCTTTCTCCTGGTAGTGCGCCGTTGCTATTACCAAAAGGCTTTCGGGATTGGTCTAACCATACAACCTTGATGCTATATGGAGGCGCAGTGAGATAGCTATCTATAGTACCTGCCTTATCCTGACCCTCCTGAGAAAACAATATTGCAAAGAATGCTCTAACCTCCCTTGGTGATGGCGAATGAAACTCTAGACCAGAAAATTTAGTTGCAAGTGTACATGCCCATGAGGAGTATGATTCCCAAGGGTTTTTCTTACTCGTATCTCTTAGTGGGGGGTATTTGGGAAAGAAGGTACGCTGAAGCTGGGTATTAAATGGTATCACTAAATCCGTACTTTCTACATCAACCCATCTTGCCAATGCCGCAAGAAAGTTAATCTTTTGGTCATCTGAAACTAAAGATACCATATGTTCAGAGAGGCTCACTGCTACATCAACAGTTGAAGATGCCCCAGAGGCTGATACCCCCTGATGAATAATCTTAAAAACAGATTTACTTTCAGGTGATGTAAGTCCTGTATGCGCATCAGGCATTTCTCTGGTTTCAGGAGGCACACTGCTAGCAGCAGCTGACGCAACATAATGATGATTTTTTACTCGTAACGTTTCTGAACTTATCATCCCGTGAAATGACTCTGGTTTTCCGCCAAAAAGCCATATATTTCCAAGGTCAACTTTGTCATTATTGGAAAAAAATGGGCAGTGTAACGTTTCAACTTGCGAATAACTGGGAAAATGATTTAAATAAAAGCCAATATTCTTAACTTCTGCCTCATTCTCCATTACCAACATCACACTGGATTCCATCGCGCTGGTTGCTCGAAAAACAGGAATACTTTTTGTTTCCCCCGATAAAGGTCTGTTTATACCATTAGCAATAAGCTTTTTCATATGCAGCTGATAATCACCTGACCTGCCACTTAATCTAACATTTA
This sequence comes from Endozoicomonadaceae bacterium, assembly GCA_965261725.1. Lineage (GTDB taxonomy): Bacteria > Pseudomonadota > Gammaproteobacteria > Pseudomonadales > Endozoicomonadaceae > CANDOC01. The sequence goes on from CBDHDU010000001.1 coordinate 27,761, forward strand.
CCAGGCGGGAAAGTATAAATTCTTCAGGGCAAAGAGTAGCAAGTCCATCTGGTGATATTAAAATAATATCACCAAAAACACCAATCAACTTCTGTCTAGGTTTTAAGATTATTGTATTTGACAGGTAATATTCACAGGGAAGAAAATGTAACTTACTCCCTTCTGTCATATTATTAATTATCCGAGATATATCTGAATACCGCGTAGCTAATCTACAAACACTAAAAATGTCCCTCATACTGTCTGGTATTGAATCATAACTTTTATCATGAGGAAGGACAAGGAGCCGGTTTAGCTGTTCGATTTTCGAGCATTGTTGCGCATAAAAAAACTCTGCTCCAAATTTAGAATCCATACCTGCGGTTTTATAACCAGGAAATTCTTCTGAATCTTTTAATGTTCCCCCGCAAAAAGAAACTTGCGATAAAAATATCGAAACACAAAAAAAAATACATCTAAGTATCATTTTTATATTGATCCATCATTTAATTTTTAATGCTTCTTTTTATAGCCCAATTTATTATAAAAGGTGAAAAGAATTGCTATTTATTTCTACAATCTTGAACAATCACTATATCAATAACATAAAGCCTTCTTTATTGCGTTGTTTATTTTCAACAATAAAGAAGGCTTTATTTAACAAAATAATTATCGTCTTATATAATTAACGCTTCTTTTTGGTAAATGGGCGCTGCTTATTGCCTTTTCCAGAAGAGCGGTTATCCCACTGCCCACCTCTGGCTTTATTAAAACTATGACTGTTCTTTCTAGCTGGCTGCTTGCCTGAGCCGCCCTTGCGATTCCTACCTTCTTCAGCCGGAATTAATTGCTCTGCACCATTACCAATCAAATCAGCACGATTCATCTGTTTTAGCGCCTGACGCAAGAACCCCCAGCTCTTATCATCATGATAACGCAAGAATGCTTTCTGCAAACGGCGCTGTTCATAATCTTTAGGCGTGTAGAGCTTGTCAGTTTTATAGCTGACCTTTTTCAGCGGGTTGCGACCAGAGAAATACATCGCAGTCGCCAGAGACATGGGTGACGGATAGAAAGTCTGTACCTGATCGACCCGGTATTTGTTTTTCTTCAGCCACAATGCCAGATTGAGCATATCCTCATCTTCGCAACCCGGATGCGCCGCAATGAAGTAAGGAATCAAATACTGCTTCTTACCGGCCTTCTTTGAATAATGCTCAAACATTTTCTTGAAAGCATCATAGGTACCCATACCCGGTTTCATCATCAGGTCGAGGGTGCCCTTTTCGGTATGCTCCGGGGCGATCTTCAGATAACCGCCAACGTGATGGGTCACCAGTTCTTCGATGTATTCCGGATCTTCTACCGCCAGGTCATAGCGCAGGCCGGAGGCAATGGCGATTTTCTTGATGCCGGGCAGTGCGCGTGCTTTACGGTAAAGCTGCGTTGTATGCTTGTGTGAGGTTTCCAGATTTTTACAGATCGTCGGGAACACACAGGACAAACGGCGGCAGGTGGACTGAATTTCGTGGCTCTTACAGTTCAGCCGGTACATATTGGCTGTTGGTCCACCCAGGTCAGAAACCTGACCGGTAAAGCCCGGTACCTTGTCACGCATATCTTCCAGTTCAGCCAGAATCGATTCTTCTGAACGGCTCTGAATAATCCGGCCTTCGTGTTCAGTGATGGAACAGAATGAACAACCACCAAAACATCCGCGCATAATATTGACGGAGGTTTTGATCATATCGTATGCAGGAATGTTGGCTTTGCCATAAGACGGGTGCGGCACCCGCTGATAGGTCAGCCCGAAGACACCATCAATCTCATCAGTTTCCAGCGGAATCGGCGGCGGATTTACCCACAGTTCCCGGTTACCATGCTTCTGCACCAGTGTCCGGGCATTATGGGGATTGGATTCCTGATGCAGCACACGGGATGCATGTGCATACAGCGACGGATCGTTACGTACCTTGTCAAAAGACGGGATGCGAATGTAGGTTTTATCTGTGTCCGTGCGCACACTGCTTTGCAGAGGCATGGGAATAATGCGGACGGCTTCTACGCCATCGTTCTTTTTATCTTCTTCACATTCACTTTCCGGCTTGCAGTCATATGGGCTGCCACCAAAAGCTTCTTTCAGAGAGGTGATATCACGGGGCCAGTCGATACGGGATGAATCAATCTCCGTCCAACCGGCAGGTACCTTATTCTTAATAATCACTGTACCGCGAATATCAGTAATATCTTTAATATTGATACCCGCAGCAAGCTTATCCGCGACATCAGCCATCGCGCGTTCGGCGTTACCGTACAGCAGAATATCCGCTGTTGCATCCATCAATACGGAACGACGGACTTCGTTACTCCAATAGTCATACTGAGCAATACGACGCAGACTGGCTTCAATACCACCTAATACAACAGGCACATCATTGTAAGCTTCTTTACAACGCTGACTGTAAACGATGACTGCCCGGTCAGGACGTTTGCCTGGTTCTGCATTTGGCGTATAAACATCATCATTACGAACTTTCAGATCAGCCGTGTAGCGGTTGATCATGGAGTCCATATTACCGGCAGTCACACCATAAAACAGATTCGGCTTGCCGAGCTTCATAAAGTCTTGAGCACTACTCCAGTCAGGCTGGGAAATAATGCCAACCCGGAAACCCTGAGATTCCAGAAAACGACCAATCACCGCCATGCCAAAACTCGGATGATCAACATAGGCATCACCGGTGACAATAATAATGTCACAGGAGTCCCAGCCCAGTTCATCCATTTCTGCCCGCGACATGGGAAGGAACGGCGCGGTGCCATAACATTCCGCCCAATACTTGGGATAGGAGAACAGGTCAGGAGTACATGCTGATTTGGTCATGGGCGATCTGAGGGTAATTAGGGGAAGGCGGGTATTCTTTCAGAAAAGAAGAACACAGGGTACCCCGAATTATGGTACCCCGATGCAGAGAAAGCTAAAGAAGATGACGATAAACCCTTATGCAAATGGGTTATCTGGCTTCATCTAAAGCAGTCTTTTTGAAAGGTCTGACAAGATAAACCTGCTTGTCGAGCCAGCGGCCAAAATATTTACTTTTAGGAGAAATTCCAAAGATATGGGAGCAGCCAGTGATGTACCATGTATCAGATTCAGGGGGACGCCCACCCAATGGGCAACCAGCCATTAACAATATTGGCTGGTCGTCATCTTCTTCGGGAAAAAATTCATTGACCCTACCCTGGTCCTGAGCCTCAGCAATAGCCTGCTCCCTGATAGCTCCTTTTGTTGTATGACCCAGATAAATAAATATTCCACCGGTAAAACCAAAAGCATCTCCCAGTTTCCCTGATTCCATAATCAAGTGAACAATATTCTGGCGATGCTTTATTTTCTGATCAGTTGAAGGTGAATGAACGTTCAGTGCTTTCGAGTGACGGACCTCTATTTGTTTCGCCGAATCAGGTAATGCATAACTATCTACTACTCCGGCAGCAGACGCGGTGGAAACTATCCAGTGACTTTCAGTTTCAGCAGCTGGATCTGGGTAGGTCCGAATAACTGCCTGTACGTAATCAAGCTTAAACAAGTCACCAGCCTGACTCGAAAGGATATGCTTGGTATTACCCTGAATTTTAACTCCGGCACCATGCTGAAAGGCCATTTCCACAAATTTAGAAGTATCAAATGATAGTCTTTTTTGATCTTCTAAAGTCCAGGCCCCCCATGCAAAAGAACTCCCCAGCATTGAATTTAACGTATCAAGAAAGAATCGGCGGCTTTTAACATGCTTTGCTGTATAAAAAGGCTGAGTTTCTTTCGATAAAGGACTCCGATCTTCATTATATATCTGGACGTCCACGATCACAGCCGGGCAAACGCCGTATCCCTCTCTTGTCATTACCGCTTTTCTATATACTAACTGATAGCCGCCTTCCGGTGTTCCTACTAACAGTGAGCCCGGATGCAGAAGGCCCATCCAGTTCGCTTCCCCACCGGCAAAGCCATAAACAGGCTGATGTACCTGCATAAGGTTTTGCTTCAGTTGTTTGCACTGGTCATCACTTACTGTGGCAACATGTTCCCGCGCAACCCAACCCAGCGTATCAATGCCACTCATCAACAACAGCCAGTGCCGGTTTTTAGTGGTTGCGACAATATAAGCAGGCTGCCCGGAAAACCATAAATCTTCATTATTTTTGTTATCTGATGCTACATTACTGGTCTGGTCGAGCTGTTTTGTTATCAGCCTCGCATTAGGGAAACGGTGAACATTGCAGCTTTCTACAATGACAACTCTTCGCGAGGCATCATATTGATCACGGTATTCTGACCAGTCGATACTGTTTTTTAATTCTGTCAGCTCACTGGCAAGTACAGGCGTTCCTTCCGCCCAGATATAGCTACTGTCTTTGAGCTCGTTTTCAGCCAGTGTTTCAGGACATTCATATTCAAAATACGCCTCAACACGACGACGAACAGTATCCAGATTGTCACTAATATACTGCTCATTCCAGGGGGCCAGCAGCCGCCCGGTTAAAAGATCACCCTTAATATCGGTAATGGCTCGGTCTTCCTCGTCCTGAATACCTAACAACCTCTCAATAACAACCTGTTTCTGTAATAAAGCCATAGGTGCTACAGGGTTATTGGGGGAAGCAATTCCGCATACGCTGACGAGAAATAATAAACCTGATAAGATTTTTATTGTTGATATAACGAAAAGACGCTTCACTACAGCCTCTCAAGATTAAGCACTTGAACAGCTTTAGCATAGTCGCTGAAACTAACACGCCTGTAACAATTTTGAATCAGAAAAGCCCCATCTATTATTTTTTATCAGGAGCTTTATTAATTAGCTGACTATTCGCTTTGGGCAGCAATTATTTCCGGCGTTTCCAGACTGATTTTCCCGAGCGTGCCATCACGGAATTCATTCAGCAGGATTTCCGCTACCTTATGCATATCCGCAATGCCGCCCCGACGCATGCAGCCACGACGCAGACCTACTGCATCAAACAATTCAATACCGCTGGCAGGTAATTCTTTCAGATTGTAACGCTTCATCAGGTTCTCTGGATAAGCTTCCAGCAGATATTCGCCCAGAAACATGCCCACATCTTCCAGTTCCAGCACCGTATTTTTAATCGCACCACTCACGGCCAGCCGGTAACCACAAGCTTCCGGGGTCAGTTTTGGCCATAAAAATCCGGGGGTATCATGCAACACAATATTGTTCGGCAGTTTGATACGCTGCTGTGCCTTGGTCACCGCCGGTTCATTACCGGTTTTGGCAATAATCCGTTCTGCCAGCGTGTTGATCAGGGTGGATTTGCCTACATTGGGAATACCCAGAATCATCGTACGCAACGGCTTCAGATCTGCTGCCCTGTGAGGCACCATTTCCCGGCAGATATTCAGCAGGCCTTTTACCTTGTCCGGTTGTTGCTGGGTCAGAGGAATAGCCTTAACCCCGCGTTCCTGTTCCAGTACCTTCATCCATTTCTCAGTAACGGTCGGATCAGCCAGATCACTTTTATTCAGGATTTTGATGCAAGGGGTATCACCACGCAAAGCAGGCACCAGCGGGTTTTCACTGCTGAAAGGTAACCGGGAATCCAGTACCTCAACAATCAAATCCACCTGTGGCATCGCTTCCCGAATTTCCTTGCGAGCCTTGTGCATATGTCCGGGAAACCAGTTAATTGCCGCCATGTAAGCTGTTCTCTTGATCTTTGCAGAATAAAGGGGAGCGGTATCTTAACGACCAGAATCAACGCTGTCTCTAACCACTGTATATTATTCTGCCTGTTTAGCGGTATGAATCTGCGATGCTGCAGCGATCATACCGGGGGACGGAGGCAGTGCCAGAATAAAATCCGACAGTGAACGAATCATACCGCTGCGGTATTTCTTGCGGTTAAACAGCAAGTAGAAGTGCCTTACCAGTGTCAGGTCACGGACATTAATGGTTGCCAGTACCCCGGACTTGATCGAACGCCAGACTGCCAACCTAGATATACAACCAATGCCCAGTCCATCGGCGACTGACTGCTTGACGGCTTCTGCGCGGTTAAGTTGCATTCCGATTACGGGTGAATTCTCCAGACGTCCGGCAATCACTTCATCAAACAACTCCCGTGTTCCGGAACCGGACTCCCGCAGAATCCAGCGTTCATTCTGAAGTGAATCCAGGTCAACCGGTTCTCCATGTGCCAGTGGGTGTTCCGGGTGGCAAATAATCACCAGTTCATCATTACCCCAGGTTTGAGCCTCAATATCCGGATGCAGGCAAGTACCCTCAACCACTGCCATATCTATTTCAAAATTGACCAGCCTTTCAACAATACAACGGGTGTTATCAATATTAAGCTCAGTACGAATATTCGGGTAAATATTGGAAAACGCCGTCAGCAGACGGGGCATCAAGTGATTACCAACGGTTGAACTGGCATCGACACGCAAGATTCCTTCAGCCCTCCGCCCTCGCATAAACTGGGTTTCGATCTCCTGCGCGCGCTCGATCAATTCATTGGCTGGCGCGAGCAATGCCCGCCCTGAATCATTCAGTGTTAGGGATGATCCCTGATGGCGGTCAAACAAAGGCCCCAGATGTTTCTCCAGCTCATTCAACGCCATGCTGGCAGCCGGCTGTGAGATATAGAGCTGACTGGCAGCCGCAGTAACACGCCCAACCTGCGCAATCGTTCTGAAAATTTCCAGTTGTCGTAAGGTGATATGCATCACATGTCACTGTTCATAAAAGTGCTACACGCTATCTCTCAAATTAACAGTGCGCAACGACCTGCATCACACAGCCATAAGAATTATTTATAGGTGGTCGAGTTTTTATTGATTATTCAGTACTGCAGTCACTTTTTATACTGGCTCCACAGTTATCGGGACACCTGTTAACTGCAACGAACAAGATAAAGAATCTGGAGTGAAACATGAAATCTTCAACCGCCAAGTGGGTCGAACTGAAAAGCAGAACTCATATTTTTGAGCTGATCATCAGCCAGAAAAAAGCTGACCAGAAACATACTTCCTGGGACAGCCTGAGCAGTTTCTGCACCGAGGCCGACAAGCAGCTTAAGGAGCGCTCCTGAGGCTCACTTATACTTAAGCTCTACTTTACCGGGCTGGTATCTCAGCAGGTGCAGCCCAGTATTCTTTCAAACGACTTTCTGCATTTAATAACGATCAAAAACAATTGTGACTGGATGCTGACTGCTTAACGATACACCGATCTGACACAACTTGCCGTCCCCTCTATATACATTGCCACCAAGGTAACTGTCACATGACAGCGATGAGGCTCTAACCTCACCATTAGGATCTGCATAAAGTGCCTGTGATTCAAACCCATCGTATGAACTCTGTACTTCAAAAAAAGTTGTTTTGAAAAAAACTTCTTGTGGTTTACTCCAGTCTGTCCATGGCATAAAGAAGTGCCGACTTGACATAACTACCTGCCGACAAGAGATATAGCTAGAAGGAGGCCAAGTATCAGAATCCATCTCATATAGAGTATAAACAACCCCATGTTTTAACAATGCAGCACTCAGAGAGAAAACTGTTTCAACAAATACCCAGTTATCACTCCAGTCATTCCTGCTACGCCACTTGTTTTTCTTCTGATAAGTTCGGTATAACTTTATTTCTTCTGTTATGGGGTTAGAGTCAATGTATATGATTGCCTCTACAATCAGCCAAAGAGCATCGGGAATATCAATAATCTTGCTACCAATATAACTAAGAGCATCCGGAGTATCTGTTCCATGAACAATCTTACTGATCTTTTCCTCCCCATCAGTAAAAACATCATAACCTGTCGCTTCAAGCTGTTCTGGTTTCAACACTTTTGTTACATCAAACCTGACTCTACGCTCCTGTGCCTGCACGTTGTCTTTTTCTACACAAGAATAAAGGTGCATTTTCATAGCCAGCTGAACGCCATAAGGCTTACCGGTTTCATGTTCTGAGCGGGGTTTCTGAACGGTAACAAGACAATTCGACTCTAATTTAATGCCTTCTCGTCGAGCAAGATCATCGGTATCAATTGTTGCATTCGCAATTGATGCAAAAAATAAATACCCCAATAAGACATAAATCCAGTAGCAGCGGCTAAACCGACTCATGATGACAACTATACCTATATATGGTGTTGGAATTACTACCATCTGAATATAGCCACAACTTTATGAATCTACTTCTCCCATGTTATGCTGTCTTTTCCCCATAAGGGTGAATCATCATTAGGAGAACCGTTGTAGTTGATCGTAATTTCAACATTGGACAGAATGGTTTTTATCGCAACAAAGTTGATTACCTGTTCTTCCAGATCAGGAACATACACTGCATTTGGCGTATAAGAGTGGTTATAGATTGACCCTAAGCCCAGTGCAACAGCACCAGATTTGTTATCTTTACCCCAACAAAAATAATAATTATTGAGCATTGTTTTATCGAGCTCAGGCAGCTCACCGGCAGGAATTTCCAGAATCGGGCAACGTTCTATCAGGCAGCCACGTTCAATCTTTTTAGTTGACAGTACGCCTCGGCCTTTGGCTCCGCAGTTTGATACATATAACATGAGCCCATCCCTTTATCGTTATGATTGTTCTCATAGGCATCTATGTCCTGATATTAATGTAAATGTCGCCTTCCCCCCAGAGGTATCTCCCGGTTATTTTTGTCTCAACCCTGAATAAAGGTTCATCGGTCAGTTTTTCTGCTGGCCAGCTCACTGTAATAATTCGGGTTCCGGTGACAGCTGTTTTGAGCACTTTAAGCAGCCCCGGATACGCATCTTCTTCAAATGCAGTCCCATAAAGATACACAACAGTTGCAGCCGATAAATCTGCATCCATCAGATTTTTGCAGAGAAATTCTGTTCGGATGCTTTTAGATAGACGCTGGATATCGTTTGCTCTCTGGATAAAAACAGGATTAAGGTCAATACCGGTTGCTTTTATTTTCAGTACCTCACTCGCCCAGAAAACGACACGCCCACGCCCACAACCCAGCTCATAAAGCACGTCATCTTGTCGAACACTGGCAGCCTTACAAATAGCAGCAAACGTTGTCAGGTAGGTTTCACCGTACCAACGCTGAACATCACGGTGAGAAAATATTTTCAGATAGTTAAAACAAACTTTATCCGCATTGGTAAACAGATAACGGAACTGGATTAAAAGATCAGCCAGCGCAAACCGGGGGAAACGGTAAAAACGGAATACAACCCGCCAGTATTCAATAATTTCACAGGCATGATAATAAATACCAAACCCGAGGTAGCTTATGTTTCTGAATATCCATTTCAAAAATCCGGGCATATCCTTTCCCCGAGCAGAAGCTGTTTATCTCAGATTATCACGTTCCTGCTGGCGGATAGACTCCCGGACGGCTATAAGCAATCAATGCTCTGATTTTATCTATTGTTAATGGCTCAATGATGTTGCGAACAAAAATATGAGCATGCGCCAACCCTTTGACTGTCTGCTTGCCGGGTGGATTGATGTAAATAATATATTCAAACCCCGGGCGGCTCATCAGGCCGCCAAACTGTTCTTGCATTAACATCTGGCTTTTAGCTTTCAGCAATGCTTCATCCCACTTTGGGTGAGAGCAAAACAGCAGCAAGTGATGCATCCCGGTATCGACCCAATAAGGAAAGCTGTTTAGGACCAGTTTATATTGAGGGCTCTGCTGCCTGGCATTCGCCTCAGTGAAATTGAAGACATCCTCCAGAACAACAGTTTCAGGCGAAAGCCCTTTACTCTTCAGTTTATCTACATGCTCGGCATAAATACGAGCCCCATCAGCGTCCCGTATTGGCTCGAAGTTACCTGACTTAAGTTCATCCCAGCTCAAAGGTTCTGCATTCCCTGCAACCGCAATCACTGTAAGAAAAAAACTAAAAAAAGCATCCTGCATACTTTTTATATAAAGGTATTTGCAGACAATATTCAATCAATGACTTCAAGCCTCATGACAATTACAGAAACAGGTTCCCCATTTGACCCGCAAGCATTGGGTAGAGTTCAGTGAAGATAATGTGAGAAAAGCAAAGGAGCAGCCAGAACAGCTGCTCCTGAAAACCATTACTTGGTAATATCACGGGCTTTCAGAATTGCCGCTTTGAAGTCAACTTCAACATCTTTGGCAATCCCCGGAATCATGGCACTTTTATCCGCACCACGCATTTTCAGATGATAGATCAGCATATCATCAGTGATTTCGCTTAAAGCCCCTTTATGCCCGGCTTCATCTGCAAGCGCCTGCAGAATCTCAACCAGGTTAAGGTGCCCCTGCTTTTGCCATACCGGGGAAAGCAGCTCAATCAGTTCATTAATTCTATGACAGCTCATACGTCCCTGAACTCAAATACTCGTGGAAAAATCTGACTGCATCAGCGTACGAGAGCATAACAAAATTACAAATACTTAAGTAGAAGATAAGAGTGACAAACACAAAAAGCAGGCGAAAAAAAACGCCCGATCCATTTTGAATCGGGCGTTTTCATAAAGTCTTACAAGCCGAACAAAACTTAGTTCGGGCTCTTAGGGTAGACATTAAGCCCCAAACCTCCACAGTATCACAGATGCAGAGTTCATCTTGAACAGCCAAACTACAGTTTGAGCAATAACATTCATCAGGCTGAACAAGATGAACTCTTCTGAGATTAGAGCAATTGAAAAAAACTGCTGACCTGTTTCTCTCAATCTGACCTAACCCAAATGGCTGAGCAGGTCCGCTTCACGATCCGGCAGCGGGATATCATGCCTCTCGACTTTATCCTTGCTTTGATTGCGGCTTTAGGCGGTGATGGTAATGCCACAACTCTGGCTGACCTGCACCGAAAGTTTAACGAGCTGACGGGCTGCAACATCACCTATCACTCATGGGTGAACCAGGCCAAGAAAGAGGCATTTCCCAAGCTGATACTCTGGCTCCGGTTTCGTTGCCTGGAGATGTTTTCTCGTAAAGTGCTGGCTTTTGATGAAAGCAGTCCCTTTGCCGATTTTAAGCATATATTTATCCATGACGGTTCATCTCAGGCGGTATACAAGGCTCTGGAGAATACCTTTCCCGGTCATTTTTCCAGAATAAGCCTGCTGCCGTAGAGCTTCACACGACGATGGATTTACTCAATGACAATCTGGTCCGGGTTCAGCTGACAGAAGATACCCGTTCAGAAAGAGCCTGCCTGCCTCCTGTGCCATCATCACTGGCTTTGACGCTGGGATTATACGACGCAGGTTATTTCGATTTGGAGCATTTTGCCGCCGTTACTGACCGGAAAGGAAACTTTTTGTGCAAAGCACCACAGAGCGTTAACCCGTTTATTCTCAGTGCAGCCAGAGAGGATGGAAAAAACCTCAACCGCTACAAAAGCAAAAAGCTGAAGGATGTCCTGTCCGGCTTTCCCAAAGATCAATGCATGGATCTTGAGGTAGAGTGGCCAGTCTACAAAGGTTGGGCTTTCCGGCTGGTTGTGCGCTGGAATGGGGCACAGCAAAAATGGGTTTTCATTGTCACCAATCTTGATCGAGCCCGTTTCTCTTTATGTGATGTGCTTCAGGCCTACCGGCTTCGGTGGCAAATCGAGCTGTTGTTCAAGGAAGTGAAATCCTACTCAGGCTGGCACCGCTTTAACACCAAGTCAGGCACATTGGTAATGAGCTTGATTATACTGTCGTTTTTAGTGGTCTCGGTGAAACGCTATCTTGCCTATGCCGCACAGGCTGGTTTGACTGCAGCCAGTGTGGGTGAAGATATCTCGACACATAAGGTGATGAAGAGCGGCACGCACCTGTTCGGTAATGTGATAGCAGCCATCATGTGTTCCGGGAAATCGTTGAGGTCTGACCTCAAGATATTGCTTGAATTCTGGGCGCATAATGCAAGACGGGAACACCCTGCAAGGGATGGGTGTTCCGGACGCACGAGACTGGGATTGTGCTCTTTGGGTAGGGCTTAATGTCTACCCTAAGATACGACGATATCCCATGAGCAGTAATAACCAACCTGACAACCTCCCCATGCCCGCACAGGGCACGGCACAGGATGATGACATTATCTCCCTGCGGGAGATTTTTCACGTTCTGACCACTCACAAGTGGTCCATTATCGGCTTTACCTTTGCGGTCACACTGATTACAACGCTGATCGTATTCAAACTCACGCCGATCTATCAGGCAACAACCCTGTTACAGATTGAACAGGAACAGGCGAAAGTCGTTTCCATTGAAGAAGTTTATGGTATTGATGGCGGCGGTGACAGTTATCTGAACACCCAGTTTGAAGTACTGAAATCCCGCAGTGTTCTGGAAAAAGTGGTCAACAAACTGAACCTGACAGAAAACCCGGAATTCAATACAGCGCTTCGGGAAGCCCCATGGTATGCACAATACATGAACTGGCGCAGCTGGTTCGGACTGGAAGCCCCTGTCGATGATGAAGCTGAAGACACCACTCTACGCGACACCATTAGCACACTGGGCGCAAATGTCAGTATTGCCCCGGTAAAGAAGACCCAGGTCGTTCGTATTAATGCCACTTCTGAAAACCCGAAACTGGCCGCCAACATTGCCAATGCGATTGCCAATGCGTATATCGAATCGTATATGGAATCCAAACTTTCCCTGACCCTGAATGCCACCGACTGGATGCAGGGTCGAATGACAGATCTTTCTGACAAACTGCGCGTTGCTGAACAGAACCTGCAGGAATACCGGGAACAGGAAAACCTGGTTGAACTGGAAGGTGTACTCACCCTTTCCAGTAACGAACTGAAAGCCCTGACCACCGAACTGGTACAAGTGCGCCGCAAACTGGCAATATCCGAGACCATTTACAACCGCATTCAATCCGGCAAACTGAAAACAGCCGAAGATTATGAATCGCTGGAAGCGGTACTGGCTCACCCACTGATTCAGGAACTGAAACAGGAACAGGCCAAAGTTGAACGTCAGATTTCAGATATGTCGCGCCGTTACGGGCCGAAACACCCGAAAATGCGTTCTGCCCACAGCGAACTGGTCAGCATCAAGCAAAATATTACCTGATTACCACTGAAGCTACGCATGTCTACAGGAGTACCTTTGTTAATTACTCTGTCTCGTAGCATATACGGATGTACTATTAACCCCGTGATCAGAACGTTAAAAGCAGCAATATATAGTCTCTCGCTAACAAAACGATAGTTCATGAATTTTAAAGGTCATCACGCCAAGCCTTTAAGCGATAGCCATTCTTCTACATGCTGGCGTACGCTCAGTGGTAATCAGGAAATATTAAAAGCCAGATCCGCAATATTGTGCAGCGGGTTGAACGGGATTATGAAAACGACAAAACCAATGAGCGCAGCCTGAGCAAACAGGTCGCGATTGCCAAAAGCAAAGTACAGGAAATCAACCGCAGCCAGTTCCGCCTGCGGGCACTGGAGCGTGAAGTGCGCACCAATAAAGACCTATACGACGCGTTCTTCAAACGCATTCAGGAAACCAGTGCCACCAGCGACCTGCAAACCGCCAATGCCCGCATTGTCGACAAAGCCTTTACCCCGGAAACACCGGTTAAGCCCAAGAAAAAGCTGATTGTAGTGCTGGCTGCCCTGCTGGGTATGATGATTTCCTGCGGTATTGCCTTCCTGCTGGAAATGCTGAATAACACGATTCGCAATACCCGCGATGTAGAAGACAAACTGAACCTGCCGGTGCTGGGTGTACTCCCCAAACTGACTAGCAAACAGCTTAAAGACACGACCGTTGACAATCTGTTCCTGAACAAAAAGGAACACGGCTTTGGTGAAGCGGTACGCACGATTCGCACCAGTGTTAACCTGACCGCAATGGCCAAAGATCACCGTCTGTTTGCCATAACATCCACCATGCCGGGCGAAGGTAAATCTTCTACCGCATCTAACCTGGCACTCTCGCTCGGTCAGCTGGGTAAGACCCTGTTGATTGACTGCGACCTGCGCCGCCCGGTAATTGGCAAAAATTTCAACATTAAAGGCGGTTCTGCCGGCCTGGCAAACCTGCTGGCAGGCACTGCAATCACAGCCGACTGCATTCACCATGCAGACGACATTGACGTTATTCCCTGCGGCATGCTGCCACCTAATCCGCAAGAACTGCTGGCTTCAGACAAATTCACCCAGCTGATTGAAGAACTGAAGCAACACTACGATTACGTCATTCTGGACTGCCCGCCAGTACAAAGCGTAAGCGATGCCCTGATGGTTTCCCGCCTGTGCGACGGCATGCTCTACGTTATCGAAGCCGGACGCGGACAGCTGGGCGCCATCCAAAACAGCGTCGGCCGTCTGATTCAAAGCCGCGCGCCACTGACTGGCGTCGTACTCAACAAAATCGACCCGAATCGTAAAGACGCCTATGGCTATAGTCAGGGTTATTATGATTATGAGGGGTATAGTTCCCGGGAAGCATAGGTTTTGAAGGGTGTGTGGTGTGTGGTGAGGGGTGTGTGGTGAGGGGTGAGGGGTGAGGGGTGAGGGCAGCTTCGCTGTTTTGTGAGTGGTGAGTGGCATGAATTTATTGGCAAAAACAGTCAATAAAACACTCTCACCATTCACCATTCACCACTCACCACTCACCACTCACCACTCACCACTCACCATTCACCCCTTGTTTGAAACACTTATTTTTGATACAGCAAGAATTTTCCGGCTTTCTTTGAAATGAGCACAATCAAAGACCCGGTTCGGCTTTGCTCTCAGATCAGTCATCCGCAATATATGACCCCGGATTTTTTTGGGTTTTTGTGACCCCGGTTTTTTTGTTTTTTATGTTGCGCCTATCAACTTGCATGCAGTATCAATAATGCTACTATTCACATATGACTACTATCATTCAGATTCTCAGTCAAATGAGAAATAATCCCAAGGGTATAAAGTTCAAGGACTTGTGCAAAGTCTGCGACTCATACTTTGGTGAACCAAGACAGTCAGGATCAAGTCATAGGGTGTATAGAACCCCTTGGGTTGGCGACCCAAGAGTAAATATCCAGGACAGCAAAGGTAAAGCAAAGCCTTACCAAGTGCGTCAGGTACTACAAGCCATTGAACGTATGGAGGTTGATAAAAATGAATAAGCAGGCTGATAGATATACATACAGAGTCACCTGGTCTGAGGAAGATCAAGAATATGTTGGCTTATGTGTTGAATTTCCTGGCTTGAGTTGGCTGGAAAAAACACAAATCGGTGCTTTATCTGGCATCCGGAATTTAGTTCTGGAAACTATTAAAGACATGCAACACGAAAATGAAGAAATACCTGAACCATTTTCTACCAGAGACTATAGCGGAAAAGTGTTATTGCGAATTACGCCAGAAGCACACCGGCTATTAGTTATTCAAGCGGCAGAATCAGGAGTAAGCCTAAACCGATATATTGCCAGCAGATTGCACTAAGCAGCATAACGTCTGCATGTGAGGCTGGCGCCGCAGGCGACAGCCCCTGATATTCAGCCATAATTCCTGGTTATCAAAAAATCTTATTCCCTCGACACCTACCCATTTGGTGGTGACACCCGGTGCTTTGCCGGGAAACAGGCAGTCTTTCAAACCCCGGGCAATGTTCGGCAAACCACGCACAATGAAAGACCTAATGGAATGGTCCGCCCCGCTCCCAAATCGGCTTCAAATGAGCCATTATGAATGAGTTGTGCGAACATCATTCAAATAAGAAACGGAGCGAACCATGGGTAATCATAACAAAACAGGAGTTAGCCAGAAAGATCAGGTAGCTGTTCTCGGAATTGATTTAGGCTCTTAATGGATTCCGGGGTGTTGAGGTAACTGCGGTTGAAACTAACGTCCACATTAGTGTAAAACAGCGGTATGATGAAGTTTCATGATCTCCTCGATAACGCCAAATGTTACGAACAAGTCAGGCAAATGCGCTGGCCGGATGGTGTCGTTTGTCCTCGCTGTCAAAGCCCTGATATTACCCGACAAGGTAAAGATGACACTCAGCCGGAGCGACAGCGTTACTGGTGCAAGTGTTGTCGGCGTCGCTTTGATGATCTGACTTTATCGGTGTTTTCAGGGCATCACCAGCCTTTAAAAATCTGGATACACTGCTTGTACCTGATGTCACTCAATCAGTCGAACAGACAGATTGCACTTGAACTTGACCTGAACAAAAGCGATGTGCAAAAGATGACACAGCAACTCAGGACAAGTGTCTGCAACAAACGCCCGGTCACCGTTCTGGACGGCAAGGTTGAATGTGACGAGGTTTACGTTGTATCGGGGCATAAAGGCCAGCCTGAAGCGGTGAAAAAAAAGGGCGGACAGCCCGCCGTAACCGTTTGAGAGGTGCTCGTGGTCGCGGTACTCTGGAGAAAGAAAAGCCTCCGATCTTTGGCATGATCCAGCGGGGTGGGCAGGTTGTGATCCGTATGCTGCCTAATGTCAAGCAGGTAACAATCAAGCCCCTGATTACAGAATTCATAGCGCCGGGAACGCTGATTTATACTGATGAATACAGCATTTACGACAGGCTTGAGCAATGGGGTTATGATCGTAAATCTGTCTGTCATGGCGCTGGGGAGTATGCCCGGGATGAAGATGGTGATGGTTTTCACGAGGTGCATGTGAATACGATGGAGGGCTTCTGGTCGTTGCTGCGATCCTGGTTGCGCCCTCACCGTGGAATTTCACAGGATAAGCTGCCACTATACTTGGGATTTTTTGAATGCATCCATAACATCAAACGTAGGGGAAAAGCAGCTATTTCAGGGTTGCTTGGCTTGCTGCTGGGGTAACCCCCCGGAATCCATTAAGAGCCTTTGAATCAACGAAATTACCCTTAACATGCTGGTTCCTGGGTATCTATCTCATCACCCAAAGCAAAACGGGCATCTCAGCACTGAACCTTCATCGACAGCTCGGTATATCGTACAACGCCGCATGGCGCATGAAGCACAAACTCATGCAAGTAATGATGGAACGTGATAACAGCTGGCTGCTGACAGGGCATGTTCAAGTCGATGACGCCTACTGGGGAGGTGAACGCCATGGTGGGCGACGCGGAAGAGGTTCGGAGAACAAGGCACCTTTTGTTGCTGCCGTTCAAACAAACAGCGAAGCTCATCCTGTTTACATGCGCTTCAATGCGGTAGAAAACTTTCGTCGTAAGACCATGAAGGAATGGGCGGAGCATGCTTTGAATCTGGGTACTCAGGTCGTCAGCGATGGTCTGTCCTGCTTTCGTGGTGTTGTCGATGCCGGGTGTCGGCATACTGCCGTTGTCACGGGAGGCGGCCATAAATCAATGGAGAATGAGCTGTTCACATGGGTCAATACCATGTTGGGTAACGTGAAGACAGCTTTGGCAGGCACTTACCATAAGCTGAATCCAAAGCACCTTGGTCGTTATCTGGGTGAATTTAATTACCGGTTCAACAGGCGATTTGACATGCCCTCTATGATCAAGCGATTAGCACAGGCAGCCGTTCACACCGCGCCCATGCCAGGGAGGCTGCTTAAGCTAGCGGATGTTCAGTGGTAATCAGGAAAACCATTGTGATTGGCGGTGATATTCGTTTGTCTACGCCGGAGCTGAAAGCAGCTTTGGCTGAAGGGTTACAGGCCGGTGGTGTGGATGTGATTGATATCGGCCTGTGCGGTACCGAGGAGATTTATTTTGCAACTTCTTTCCTGAAAGCCGATGGTGGCGTAATGGTAACCGCCAGCCATAATCCAATGGATTACAACGGTATGAAGTTTGTGCGGGAAGAATCCCGTCCGATTTCCGGTGATACCGGTTTGAAAGAAATTGAGGCGCTGGCGCTGGCTTATCTGAAAAACGGGCTGAATAATGGTATTCCGGCAGCCGATGATGAAGCCAGAGGTCACTATCGTGAACAGTCGGTGCTGGATGCTTATATTGAGCATGTGCTGGGCTATATCAAACCCGAATCCCTGAAACCGTTAAAACTCGTGATGAATGCCGGTAACGGTGCGGCGGGTCATGTGGTGAATGCAATTGAAGCGCAATTTGCAGCAGCCGGGATACCCGTTGAGTTTGTGAAAATTCATAACGAGCCGGATGGTACATTCCCCCACGGTATCCCTAACCCGATTCTGCCGGAATGCCGGGCTGCTACGGCTGAAGCCGTACTGGAACATAATGCGGATATGGGTATTGCCTGGGATGGCGACTTCGACCGCTGTTTCCTGTTTGATGAAAAAGGTCAGTTTATTGAAGGCTATTATATCGTGGGCCTGCTGGCAGAAGCTTTCCTGGCACATAATCCGGGTGCGAAAATCCTTCATGATCCGCGCTTGATCTGGAATACCATTGATCAGGTAAGTGCTGCCGGAGGTATTCCGGTTCAGTGCAAAACCGGTCATGCCTTTATCAAGGAACGTATGCGGGAAGAAGATGCGGTGTACGGTGGTGAAATGAGTGCACACCATTACTTCCGTGATTTCTATTATTGTGACTCCGGTATGATTCCGTGGTTGCTGATTGCAGAACTGATGTCGTCCAGAAACCAGCCATTGTCGACAATGGTGACAGAACGTATCGCCAGCTTCCCGTCTCCGGGAGAAATCAACAGCAAACTGAAAGATGCTCAGGCAGCGATCGATCGTGTATTATACCTGAGTGAATTCAAGATGCCGGATTTAACCGCTGGAAATTATCGTTAATCCTGCTGCCCAAGGAAGAACCGATTTCGGGCAATGTCACGTCCAGAAAATGATTAATCTTTTCCCGGAATTCTTTTGCCTGAGCGAAGTATTCATTATTCCGGGCATACTCATTCATCACCTTCCATAATCGCTCAATGGGGTTCAGGTTTGGACTGTAAGGGGGGAGGTAATGAAGCTTTATTCCCAGCTCTTCCGCCTCTTTCACTACCTCCTGTGAACGATGGTAACCGGCACCATCAAGCACCATGTGAATAACGTTCATGGATGAATAGTTATCCCGAACTTTCTTGAAAAACTCGGTAACCGCTTCACTGTTAACCGTATCAAATTGACCGAAAACAGCAGCTTCAATATTGTCCAGATCAATCGCACCGATAATGTTCAGCCGAGTACGGCTACCTGTCGTATTAATGATTTTATCAATCCCTTTTCGAATCCACCCGGAAGTGATTTTGGTCGCTTGTGTCGGGTGTACCGCATCCATGAATAGTATCACCTCGTCCTCTGGTAGCGTGGCTTTCAAGGCTTCATAGTGCTCCACAAAACCAGCCTGCTTATCAACATCAGCCTTGTGCGGTACGCCCTTTGGCTTTTTGTAGGTAAAGCCTTTTTGGTGCAGCCACTTGTTCAGGCCTGATACGGTATATTTGATACCCCAGCGATCGGTAATATAGGCGACGATCTGATGGACGTGTGCGTAAGTATATTCAGAAAGGTGTTCGACCAGTTGCCGAGTTTGCTCATCACTCAGGCGGCTTTCACTCCCCCCGTTCTCCGGCCTGAGCTTTTCCTTTTCCAGATAGGCGTCCAGATGGCGACAAATAGTGTATTCACTTTTTCTCAATGCCTGAGCGATAGCAGACGGTGACCACCCTTCAGACCTGAGCAAAACAGCCTTGATACGATCACACTCCCGTGCATCTCGCGATGTTTTGTGGCGAGATTCCAAGGCTACTTTTTGTTGGGCTGTCAGGGTGATTTTCGGCATGTTCGTACAATGTTGAAAATCGGCTGGAAAATCAAGCAACTTCAATGATCATGGGTATAGATGCCTACAAAGCCGATGCCGTTAACATTGATTACACCGATGGCATCTCGGTTGATATGGGCCAGTGGCGCTTTAACCTGCGTAAGTCGAATTCGGAACCGGTCGTTCGCCTGAATGTTGAGTCAAAGGGTGATGAAGCCCTGATGCAGGCGAAGACTGATGAGCTGTTGGCATTGCTGAGAAGTTAATCCTGTTGTGAGTGGTGAAGGCTGCATTGCTACCACTCACCATTCACCATTCACCATTCACGACTATAATACCGTGCGTACTGACCGAATAAGTCTGCGGTTTGTTTACAGTGGCATTTTGAAATAAATAACAGCAGGGTTTGTCTCCTGCTGACAACGGTCTCCAGCCTTTATTTGTCGCAAAATCCCTGTAAAATTTGTAGCGTTGTGTTCTCTTGCCGCATAAGTGAATACGGTTCTACTGCTGCTACCTGTTCGTGTCAGTACACTCCGACCTTACCTGCTATTTCTCAAAACTCTGCTCATTATCGATTGATAACTGAAGTGGTTATAGTTCTCCGGACACACAAACACGGGTAATATTGCAGCCCATTAAGGTGTGTCCAAATGTCAGAAAAGAAAACGAAAACATATACAGCTGAGTTCAAGGAATCTGCAGTAAAACTGGCTGTAGAGTCTGATAAACCGGTGACAGAAACAGCCAGAGAGCTTGAGGTGAACGCTAACACCCTGCACACCTGGATTGCTAAGTATCACCGTCCTAAGGCTACCAGTAAGCCTCAGAAGAACGATGAGCATATATACGACGAACTCAAGCGTTTGCGCAAAGAGAACGCCAGACTGAAAGAAGAGCGAGCCATATTAAAAAAGGCGGCCGCCTTCTTTGCCAAAGAGTGTCACTGAAGTTTCAGTTCATCAGTGATAACCGGGAGCAATTCAGCCTCTCAGCGATGTGCCGGGTCATGTCGGTATCCCGTAGTGGCTACTATGAGTGGCTCTCTCGCCCGGTATCCAAGCGTTCTCAGGAGGATCAGGCATTGAAGGCAGACATTCGGGAGATTCACGAAAAACACCGTCAGCGCTATGGGGCACGCCGTATTAAAAATGACCTTGCTGATCTGGGTAAAACCGTCAGCCGTAAGCGCGTGGCTCGTCTGATGAGAGAGGAAGACCTGGTTTGTAAGACCAAACGTAAATTCAAGGCGACAACGAACTCAAGCCACAACAAGCCGGTGGCTGACAACATACTGAAGCGTGACTTCCACCGGGAGCAGCCTGACCAGGCCTACACCGGCGATATTACGTATATCCCAACCCGGGAAGGTTGGCTCTACCTCTCCGTCTTCATTGACCTGTGCTCACGGGCTGTTGTGGGCTGGTCCATGAGTAGCAGGATGACAGCGACGCTGGTGACAGATTCTCTGCAGATGGCTATGTGGAAGCGCAGACCAAAAGCTGGCTTGCTGGTGCATAGCGATCGGGGCAGCCAGTATGTCTCAGAGTGCTACCAGAAGTTGTTGGGCGAAAATGAGTTTGTCTGTAGCATGAGCCGCAAAGGTAATTGCTGGGATAATGCGGTGGCTGAAAGCTTCTTCCACACACTGAAAACTGAGCTGATTCATCATGAAGACTTCCAGACTAGAGAAGAGGCTCAGCAGGCCATATTTGAGTACATTGAAGTGTATTACAACCGCCAGAGAAAGCACTCAACTAACGGCTACCTTGCACCGTTCAAGTATGAACAACAGCTTGCCGAGGCAGCGTAAAAAAGTGTCCGGAAAACTCTTGCCATATCAAACTGCCAGAAAAACTAAAGGATTAACGATCCAGTGATTAAAAAATGTCTTTTCCCGGCCGCCGGTTATGGCACTCGATTTTTGCCAGCTACCAAGTCGATGCCAAAGGAAATGATGCCTGTTGTTAATAAACCGCTTATTGAGTACGGCGTCGATGAAGCCCTTGAAGCCGGAATGCACGAAATCTGTATGGTAACCGGCCGTGGAAAGCGGGCACTGGAAGACCACTTCGATATTAACTTTGAGCTGGAACATCAGATTGAAGGCAGTGGTAAGGAAGAGCTTTTAAAAGACATCCGTAAGATTATGGATGAATGCACTTTCTCTTATACTCGCCAGACAGAAATGAAAGGCCTCGGGCATGCCATTCAAACCGGTGAAACACTGGTTGGCGATCAGCCGTTTGCCGTCGTACTGGCAGATGACCTGTGCGTAAACCCTGAAGGGCCGGGTGTCTTAGCACAAATGGCAGCACTGTATCGTCAGTTCCGCTGCTCTATTGTGGCTGTGGAAGAAGTCCCTGCCGATCAGGTACACCGTTATGGTGTGATCGCTGGTGATATCATTCGTGATGATATTCTGCGTGTTACAGATATGGTTGAAAAACCATCAAAAGAAGAAGCGCCTTCCAACCTGGCCATTATTGGTCGCTATATTCTGACACCCGATATCTTTGACCTGATCGCCGACACCGAACCCGGAAAAGGCGGCGAAATCCAGATCACCGACGCGCTGATGAAACAAGCTCAGCAAGGCTGTGTACTGGCTTATAAATTCAAAGGTCGCCGTTTTGACTGTGGTAGCGTAGATGGTTTTATTGAAGCGACTAATTATTGTTATGACCGGTTTGTGAAAGATTGATTCTCTGGTGAATGGTGAGGGCGGCGTTGCCGCCTTGTGAATAGTGAGTGGCATGAATTTCTTGACAGAATCAAAGTCACTGAAAAAATCTCACCACTCACCACTCACCACTCACCACTCACCACTCACCACTCACCACTCACCACTCACCACTCACCACTCACCACTCACCACTCACCACTCACCACTCACCACTCACCACTCACCACTCACCACTCACCACTCACCACTCACCACTCACCACTCACCACTCACCACTCACCACTCACCACTCACCACTCACCACTCACCACTCACCACTCACCACCACTCACCACTCACCACTCACCACTCACCACTCACCACTCACCACTCACCACTCACCACTCACCACTCACCACTCACCACTCACCACCCACCATTCACCTTTCCCCCCCAACCCGCTACTATTGCCCTGAATTTTTCAGTGATCCAGTAGTTACATGATCGACATCCACAATCATATTATCCCCGAAATAGACGACGGCGCATCCTCAACAGGAGAAGCATTAGAACTCGTTGAACTAGCAATAGAAGATGGCATTTCCAGGCTGATTTGCACCCCTCATATGCATCCGGGACGTTTTGATAATAACCGGGATACCATTGAGCCAGCCTTTGAAAAGCTTAAGATCGCCGTTGAGGAAAAGAAACTTCCCATAGCGCTGGCAATGGCAGCCGAAGTGCGTATCAGTGATGAGTTCATGATGCAGTTGAAACGAGGCAAAGTACCTTTGCTGGGGCAATGGGAATCAAACGACTGTATTCTGCTGGAAATGCCACATCAGAATATTCCTGTCGGCATTGAAAACCTGCTGAGCTGGCTGCAGCGACAGAATATTCGCGCCGTTATTGCTCATCCTGAACGTAATAAGGAAGTTATGCGCTACCCGGAACGAGTTCAGAAACTGGCCGAACGTGGCGCACTGTTTCAGTTAACAGCGGGATCGGTTGCCGGACACTTTGGCAGTCAGGCACAGGAAACCAGTCGCCGGTTACTGGATCAGCAGTTAGTGCAGTTTGTTGGTAACTGCTCATTTTTTTGTAGGCAAAAGTGCCCGTCTTGGAAACTGCACCCTTGATATCGCTGGGCTGTAGCCAATCTACCAGAAAAATTGCCTACAAATTCTGAGCAGTTACGTTTGTTGCATCCGATGCGCATCATCCAACCCGTCGCCCCCCTGCTATGAAAGCAGCTGCACAGATTCTGGATGAATGGTTCGACGAATCGTTGCGTACTCAGCTCACACATTCCAACCCACTCACGCTGACGGCCTCGCTGTTTGAGGTTCAGTCATGAACAAAAGAAGAAGGCGGAGCCGCAAAAAAAGTATTAACCCGGTAAAAATGATTGCCGCAATTGTCGGGGCGGGGTTGCTATTACAGCTTTCCGGACAGGCATTGTCGCTGGTAAAAGCCGGTGCACTGAAAAGTCAGACTGAACAGTATCTTGATTTCTGGCGGGAAAAGCAGAAAGACAACCCGGATGATTTTGTTCCCGAACAACGGGACTTTAATATTGCCCTGCGAGGTGCCGACAGGGCGATTGCCTCGTCACCTGAATCCCCTGAGTTATGGGTACTTAAAGCACGGGTAGAGGAATGGGGTCAGGAGTATAACCTGACACCGGATACTACTGCAGCCAACGCCCCGGCACTTGCAAGCTGGCAACATGCCATATCACTGCGTCCGGCATGGCCTTATGCGTGGGCAGATTATGCGATGGCGCGAGCGCAGCAGTCATTAATTGATGATGAGTTTGAGGCGGCACTGATCCGGGCCAACCAGCTTGGCCCATGGGAAAGAAGAGTGATGAAAACCTCTTCCATGCTGGGCAGGCATTACCGCGGCTGGTTGTCTCCAGATCTTCAGGCAGTGCTTGATGACAGTAATGCAAGACTGGCACAGCTATATCCGGGACAAAACAGATAAGGGCAGGGTGCGGGACGAACGTCAGCACACTGCTTATGCATGTGTTGCAGTTGTTTTACAACTACTTGCCACACCTTTCATGCAGGAAATGATCCGACGTCATTATTCAAGCGACAATCAGGCTGTTTCATCAGTAGCAGTCCTGTTTGTCCTTATGCTGGTATTGTTGTCAGTTTATAGTTCTGTATTAGGCACTATTACAATGGTTACTCTGGCAATGCTGGTGGATACTGGCATCCCGTTTCTCAGCATTCTGATATCTGCCACCAGCACAGCTGATCAAAACGAAACAATTGAAAATCTTAGATTTCCTATCCAGAATCAAAAATATCTTCCTGAATTAGAAACAATTACAAATGGAATAAATTAAAGAACCATTCCACGATGTATTGTAAATAATATCAGAGAGCTTTTAAAATGTGATCAGGGGAAAGCCGCTGATGTAGCCAGGATTTTCAGGTAACTGAAACTCAATTTAGAATCCTGAATAGTTTATTATCTTGATTGAACGCTGGCGTTGTAGTTTAAAAAATCAAAGACTTATACTTCACGCCATTAAAGGGGCTGAAATGACTGATATAACAAAAACAGGGCGGTCATCAAACTATCCGCTGCAGTATCGCCGCCAAATCGCTGATAAAGTTATCTTTTCAGGTATAAAGCAGCGAGTTATTGCCAAAGAGGAAAATATAAATGCAAGTACACTCGGCACATGGGTTGTTAATCGCCGGGAAGAACTGGCAAGCATCGGAATCTACGAAGACTATCAGCAGTCATTCGACTATCCACCCACCTCATTGAAGAAGAAAGCAAACCACATGAATTTAGATAAAAATAAAGAAAAAACCAAAAAAATCATCTCCGCAGCATCAGCATCAGAAGATGATTTACAGCAGGATAACCAGCGCCTGAAGTCAGAGCTGAAGGTACTGCGTAAGGCCATGAGAATTATGGCAAAAGATGAAGCCTAACCACTGAGGCAGGGCGAAAGCTTCATTAAAACTAACGTACACGAATTTATGATCCATCCTCTTTCTATCCTTAAAAGAGGTTAATCGGATGCCTGCTTGTACGCCTATAACCGATAGATTCCAGACATTAAGTGATTCGCGTAGCGCTATTCACATCACCTACTCGCTGCCAGAAGTTCTATTTATCGTTTACGCCAGCGTCTTAAGTGGCTACAACGAGTGGGAAAGCATGGCTAATTTTGGCAGCTACAACCTCACTTGGTTTCGTCAGTTCTTCCCTTACCGCTGGGGCATGCCTTCGCACCACACTATCGAGAAAGTATGCATGATGATTAACTCCAAAGCGTTCATGCAGCTCTTTATTGATTGGATGCAGGATGTCGTTGCCAGAATTGATGATCAGGCAAACGACGAGCCAGACAATAACAATAAGCAGGATATAGACGACGTTATAGCTATTGATGGTAAGGCGCTGAGGGGATCGCGCCCCGCTAAGGGTAAAAAAATGGTTCATATCGTCAGTGCTTACAGCGCCAAACTCAGCCTGATATTAGGGTTTACTCCCGTTGAGAGGAAATCCAATGAGATTACTGCTATCCCAGAAATTCTGGACATGTTGGTGGTAGAAGGATGCCTGATAACGAGTGACGCCATGGGTTGTCAGAAAGACATCTGTCAGAAGATCGTGGACAAAAAGGCAGACTATCTAATCTGCGCCAAGAATAATCAACCCACGCTTTGTAAAAACATAGAGAAAGTGTTTACAAAGCACATCGAAGATCATCCGAAAGACCCGGAGCCTACTGATGCCAATGTTTTTTTTGCAGAAACAGAAGAGCAAAGCCGTAATCGTCAGGAACACCGTCGTTGCTGGGTGTTTAATGACGTTTCAGAGATTGATCCTGATAATGAATGGGCAAAACTGACTCAGTTTGCTGTCATTCAGAGAGATCGACTGATCCATTCGATACAAACGACAGAGTTGCATTGTTACATTATGAGTCGGGAAATGCCTGCTCAAAGCGTGCTGGAGAGTGTTCGGGCTCATTGGTGCATCGAGAATGGCCAGCACTGGAAACTCGATGTCAGCTTTGCCGAAGATGCGTCAAAAATCCATGAGCGCACTGCCGTAAAGAACTTAGCCACTGTTAGGCGCTGTTGTTTCAATGCTCACAATCAGAGTGATCGCTTCCCTAAGAAAAGCATGAACCGCAGGATAGAGCTGGCAGGGCTCGATGAAGAGTACCGAGCTGAGTTAATTAGGGAGTGTTCATTTCTCTGAGCAAAAGGTTCGCTGAACGGCATCAGAGCGAAAAAAAGGTTTATTCATATCTTCTCAAATGAAGAGGTAGTGACTTGTATCAAATTCAGTATTTTGAGCCATAAATGTAGCATTGCGGCGCGACATAGAAAAATTGAGCTATTTATTGCCAATAATAAATGCTGATGAGTACTGGAATTTATTCTTTAGCACGATGGAACCTTCCAAGGTTTCGCCCTGACCACTGAGGCTAACAGCTTGGCCTGACTGTAAGCGTATTACCGGGTAATGCGCTTCTTACATCCTATTCACGCGTTTTGCTGATGACTCACCAGAATGCGACTTTGACTGTCAGCATTCAGTTCAAGGCTGAGCACTGCTCTAATCACTGCTGACTTTTCTCATAATTAAGATGAATTCGCCCAGAGAAAATAAAAGCAGCATCAAAAATAAATGAGATTATATTTTCATGAACTTTATTAGCGTTGAGATGAGACAAGCAAAACAATCAACACACTGTCAACTCACAATTTCTACTTTCCGCATAATGTCGCTTATACGGAATCTAAACCTGGATTTGACTATTTCTCCGCATTCAGGATAACAACCAAAAATTCGAATAAAATATAATTCTGATGAAAGTAACGACGGCAACAATAAAAATAACAATGAATAAAAATAATCATCCATTACTCATAAACAATCACAACGTACCCGTCGTTACTGCCAGTATGACAACTAACGATATTTCGATTCTTGATAAACACCACAAAGCCGCCAGCAGCTCAAACAGTCGGGCAGCCTATTCTCAGGATCTGAAAAGCTGGAAATGCTGGTGTCAGGAATACCGGGTTTGTCCTGAATCTCCTGAAGATGGCGATATCTGCCTGTGGTTGAGTCATATGGCAGAAGATGGCGCGCCTAACCGGCTGAAAACCAAAAATGACGAACTGGTGATCACACGTAGTCAGGCACTGGCAATTAAAACCATCGAAAGACGCCTTAGTACTGTCCGTCAGTTTTTACGCAGCAAACAATGCCATGTCGCTGACAGCATGGTTGTAAAAAATCACCTGAGAGGTATCAGGAAAGTTCATCAGCATAAACGCCTGCAAAGGGCTAAAGCCATGACGCCGACCATACTGGAAACAGTCATTCAGGCGATATCTTGTGACTCTTACAAAGATTTTCGGGATAAAGCCCTTCTGCTTCTGGGGTTCTCAGGAGCTCTGAGAGTCTCAGACCTCTCTGGAATTACACCTGAAAGCATCAAACATCACTATGGGAATCGTGGGGTTATCCTGACCTTTGGAACCCGCAAAGCCAAAGCTGAACTCAGCAGAATTGAAATATATAAAGCCAACAACCATTTGCTTTGCCCTGTGCAGGCGATTGAAGATCTGCTCTTGAAATTCCCGAAACTTATCTCAGACCAAACACAATGCATTTTCCGTGGAACCTCTCGTCACGGTCAGCCTACAAATACCGGGCTTAAGCCCGATACCATCGCCAGGATAATAAAAGCACGAGCCAAAACAGCCGGATTTGCAATCGGCAATGGTCAGTTACAGGGGCATAGTCTCAGGCGGGGTTATATCGATACTGCTCTGATGGCCGGACACTCCATTGCAGAAGTAATGAAAACCTCGGGGCATAGCGACCCTAAAACCCTCATGATGTACCTAGATGAACTTGGGGAGTTTAAAGGACAATCTTTGCTATAACTGTTGGAGAAAACCGGTATGCGAAGGGACTGCTGGTGGCATTGAATCCACCAGCAACCAGGTCACTATTTGCTCAGATATTCTTTATAGCACTGCACTGAAAACAAGTGACACTCTTTAATTTGAAAGGCACTCTGCAACATCATCAAAGGTCACTGTTATTGCTTTAAGTACACAGCCTGCAACAACAGAGCTCTGGAGGTAATTCATCCAAGGCTCGGTGCCGATGCAGGTTTAAACTCTTGTTCCAACTCATAACACTGACCTTCCAGCTCCTCACACCGTGCTTCCAGCACGACATTTGTATCTTCAAGCTGTTTTACCTGCTGTTCGTATATAACCTCTCTGGCTTCTATCTGACGCTGCGACACCAATAAATCCCCCCGGACTGCCTGCAGCTTATGCTGAAGCGCAACATAACGATCCTCATATATATTCAAATGATCCGCCAAATTTTCAGGAGATCCGAACTGCTTCCAGAACCGTTCACTGCGCTGTTTTTCATCCTTATATTTCTGCTGCCAGTGATGGAGTTGCTGCCAGTATTCCAGCAGCATTTTATCCAGGGATTCGATTGTTGTTTCTTTCTTGACGGCTTCCAGCAATTGAGCCAGTAGCCGCTGCTGAAATTGTGCAGGTTTCTCAAACATACCGGGCTTTACAGATCGAATACTTTTCTCTATTGCCAGCACAATCTGCGGAAAAATGGCCTCAGTATTTTCATCCGGCTTGCGATTCACTGTCTGGTAATACTGCCGAATGTGCCTGTGTTTGGTCGCACTACCCTTCTTCCCCCGTTCAATGCCAAGCGGTTTCAGTGCCAGAGCATAACTGTCATGTAATTGCATCAGCTGCGACGGACCAAACATATCTCTTGCGCAAAAGGATACACCCTGCCGGGTTTTAGCAGCTTCCCCCTTTGCTATCTGTTCTGTAGTACGCCGGATTTTAAATTCCTTTTCCACAATCGGCGCAACCATTATATGAATATGAGGTGTCATTTCATCAAGATGCAGATCAGCGCAAAGTAGATTTTTACCGAAGGACTGGTTAAGCCATTTAACAGCAGAAAGTACCCACTGTTCCATAAATGAATGATTCCAGTAACCACCCTTTTCCGGTTTATCTGGCCTGAAATATTCCGGCGAAACGCTAATAAGAATTTCTACTGCAACAACTGAGTTGGATTGTTTACGTGCCTGAGTAGCTGCCTGTCGATTATCAATCAGCTCAGCAAGAGATTTACTCTCACCAATCAGCCGCTTATTGAGATGTGTTCTTTCAGGATCAACGTGAGAATGATTTCCCACACGCCGATTATGATTGTCAGCATTTTTCAGCTGGTTTGAATGCAGTTTGGCTACGCCTAAAACAGCTAAATAGCTCATTGCAACAACCTCCCTGTATCTTTTTCTTATTCAGGAAAATCCGTTCTCTGAGTAGAGCCTGAAAATTTGGC
>CBDHDU010000002.1:0-47500 GCA_965261725.1 Endozoicomonadaceae bacterium
CTGCCAGTGGTTGTCCGGTGCCATGACTAATTTCCACTTGGCTGTCGAAAATAGCCACCCGGTTCCAGAAAAGACCAAGCCGTGCGGCGTCCAGCACTCGCGCTGGGTGACTGGTTTGCAGCAGGCTGGCTTCTACTATCCGCGAGGTCTGGTAATGGCTGCGGCGTTGTTGCTGGCTGTCCTGCCCGGTGTCCCAAGGTGCGCGGGTGCTTTTCAGAATGTCCGGCGGTGGCGCGTAATAAACCAGAGGCTTGCCGTTCAGCACAAAGTCTGGCGGCTGGCCTGTGGTATAAGGCGCGCCTGTCAGGGTAAAGCTGGCGCTGTCTGGTAGTGAATAGCTCATGTCTGCTCTGGCGTAATCGGGCCGTGGCATAGTGGCCTGTAAAACGGCAAGGCGCGCAGGGTCACATCGCCAACGGTGCGGGTGTGGTTGGTGCCGCTGTCGATCCACCACTCCGGTTCAGTTTCCGGCAGTGTGCCTGCCTGCTCTACCCGGTAAACAAAGCCGTTCGGTGTGGTGGGATGGACGCGGGTGCCTACTGCCACAAAACTCCCGGCCGGATACAGCTCCCCATAGTTATCCATGCAAACGATGAAGCTATCACCGCCGAAGGTTTCCACGTCCAGCTGGTAGTCGCCGGTTTCGCTGTCGCTTGTGGTGTGGCCTGCAATGATCCAGCTGTCGTTCTTCTGCTCAATGGCGACCAGTGTTCTGGCGGCGGGCTGTTCGATGTTGTCCTCCACCCGTTTTACGTTGCCGCTGAAGGTGGCGGGTGTGCCGGGTTCCTCTATAGCTCCGCCACCTGATCCTGCATTGGGTAGTGCGGTTATCAGGTCTGCCAAAAGGTAAGGGCCGCATGCCACACTGCTGCCCGGTGTGCGCGGGTCGATGAGGATAGCGGTGAGCAGTTGGTCTTCTGCCAGTCCACCGACCTGAGTGTTGGCATGGCTGCGGGTCATTATTTTGGTGCCGAGATGCCCGGTGCTGCCTCCGTACAGGGTAACCAGCAGATGCGGTTCTGGCGGTTTATTGGGAAACGTCAGGTCGATGCTGCCATTACCACTCCACTGTTTGCTCAGGCTGGTGACTGGTTCGGTGATCAGCACATTATCCATGCCAGTTCTCCAGCTCGATTAAAACGGAGCCAATCTTGAAGCTGCCATGCCAGTTGGCGAACAGGTAAACCGCTACCGCTGACTTTCCGTTGATGGTGACGATATCTCCATAAGCGGCTGTCGATCCGCTGTCGTCCAAAGGCTTATAGGCGGGTAACAGGAAGCCGGGGAAATGTCCCATTAACAAATTATCGGTGCCAACATAAAACCGGCCACCGATCAGGTGCCCATTCTGGCTGTCCAGCTGTCTTTCATGGGTCGGCTCAAATGCAGGATATTCTTTGAGCAGCTTTGTAATCGCACGGCTACCATCAGCAGCTGTGTCGCTGTAATTGAACTTGTATGTGTCAAATATGTAGTAATGGTGATGCAGCAAACCTCGCGCATTGGTGCTGTAAACTCGCCCTGATGATGAGCCTGATCCAAACGATGTAATAATGCCATCAAAGCTCTGATCGAATGGATTGGTTGTCAGTGGGCCGATATACCACACCGCACCGTTATGGCTGGTAGTGCCTTGTCGCGGTATCAGGTAAAACCCGCGGCTGTCGGCAATCAGCAGCCAGTCGGTAACATAGGCGCTTCCCCTGAAGCTAAACTTGCCCGGTTGCCCTGCACCAGTGCCGGTGCTGGCATCGGTCATGGTGCGGTAGCTGGTCACATGCCAGTGCTGGTAACTGCCGCTGGTTGCTCCGTCCCGGCTGAACCGGAAATAAACGCCATCGCTGTTCTGCAACACAAACACTTCGTTCGCGTCGTCCTCAAACGCTACTGTCCAGCCTGCGCCAGCCTTGGCATCGTCGCCGGTGCCATAGCCATTCACAAGACAGTTCATGAATACTGGTTTTACCGAGGCATAGCTGTCATCGCTATCCGGCAAACCGGGACTGCCCACGTCATCGCTGCGATACAAAATAGCCATCAGTCAGCATCTCCCCTGATTTGCAGTGTGAACTTATCGTTCTTCTCTGTGCCTTGGCCTGCCAGTACTGTCCGGCAAATCCAGACGGGTGCAAGGCAGCCATCGGTATTAAAACGGATCGCGTTGCCTGCCACCCAGCCTGTTCCCCAGCCTGCGGCGCGAATGGTGAAATAAGGTGCGCCGTTTTCCGGGTTGATGGGTGATACATCTTCCGCAATGTTCCCGGTGGCAATGATGCCCAGCTTTTCTTCTACCACCTGAAAGCTGCCGGTAGCGGTAAAAACTAACGCCCACTTGCCCTGAATGGTGCCTTTGTTAGTGACTTCTATCGGGTAATTGATGGTGTTGTATTGTGCGGTGGTGTTGTCGCCTTCCCGCTGGTTATCCCAATTAGGCGAGCCGCTGTTCCAGACTTTCTCACTGAAGAAATGGTGCGCTCTGGCTTGCAGGTCGCCATAAACGACGGCGCTGCTGACGGTGGTTTCGTCGGCGGGCAAATCCCACGGCATCGGTGAAATGATCGCCAGCTCGCCGTTGATCCTTGCATCGCTGACCACGGTCATATGCTCCACCCGATCCTTGATGGTGTAGGGTGCGGTCAGTGGTGTGCCTGCGTCGTCTTCCAGCGTGAGCGGGTTGGCAAAGATAACCGTGCCGGTTTCCCGTTCCACGGCATACTCGCCCAAACTCAGGCGCTTGCCCTCGCTGTCCTCCACCCAGATTTCGGCCTGATGATCCCTTGCCAGATCGATAACCTGTCCGGCAGTCGGCGTGCCTGCTGCGGTGTCGGCGGTATGGCTGGTCACCACAATGTCGCCCGGTCGGTAAATCGGCACTCTGCCATCCGGTGGCAGGCGAACCGGGTCAAGGCCGATCAGTTCTGCGTCCAGTGGCAGGCTGGTTTCCACGACGGCGTTGTAGCGGATGCTCTGCGGGATAACGTGAATCGGATTGCTGCCGTCCGTAAATTGCAGCTCGCACCAGCCAGTGGTGGTGTCGATCTTGCCCTGAACTTCAGCGGTATCGATGATCCCGTCAAAGCCTGCGCTGGCAGTGATGATGTCAGCGTTGTCGACTCGCACTGCCGTCAGCTGCAGGCTGCCCGGTCGTACCGGAGCGCCCGGTGTGCGAAAGGCGACAGCATCCACCTGAATCCCGGCGCTGATTGTCGCGGCTGCCTGAATGCTGGCGCTGCTCAAACCACCCGATGGGTAACTTGCCAGTGTTGCGGTACCACCTGAATAGTCGATGGTACCCACCTGTGTTCCGGCATTGGTCTGGCTGCTGACCTGCTTGTATAGCTTGCCATCCCGGTCGAAGTAGGTTTCGCTGTTCCAGCTGAATATCAGGCTGCCCGGTAATAGCGGGTCACTGACCAGTGGTAGCAGGTCGATGCTCAGCTCCGGATTGGTGAGGGTTTCGGTGTTGGGCGTATGGCTCAGGCTGTTGTGCTGGGCTTTGCTGGTGACCGTGTTGCCGGGGAATGCTTCAGTGCGGGTGGTGGTTGTGTGAACAACTTTAGAGATATAAGAGCCTTGCGACACGGTGTCGTACTCTGAAAAGCTGTAGTCCTCCAGAGCCTGAAGGGTAAACGCGCCCGTTGCATAGTCGATGCTGCCTGAAACACCGCGCCAGTTGCCGCTGCTGTCATCGCTGTAGGTTTTGGCTTGCTGGTATGTAGTGGTGTAGGTCTGGAAGGAACCGACAGTAACACTGTGATTTTGCACCTGCCTATCGCGCTCCACCACAAACTGAAGCTGTACTGATCCGGGCAGCAATGGCGCGCCTGCAATGGTGCCGGACATAAGCCCGCTGCCGTCCACCGTTACATCGACAGTGCCGCCTGCCACTTCTCCTTCCTGATAGTTAATGTCTATTCCGCTGTCGATATCGAGCAAAAAGTCCAAAACAAAAGACAGTTCACCACTGGCGTAGTGGATGCTGCCTTCGCCATCACCCGACAGAAGACCATTACCCTGGTCGGACACTGACTTCTGATTTCCGCCGGTTAAATAGTCGATGGTCACACTGCCCGGTTTGATGCCATCCTTTTCCGTGGTGTGCCGGAAGCTGATCTGATCCACCAGTGCGCTGCCGGTGCGGAGCGTCACTTCGTTATCATCCTGCGCCACATAGCTGTAAACAATCGCGCTGTCCGGATCTGGCATCGCGTTGAGCGTTATTGCGGCGGCTCCGGTGCTGAAATCCACGGTGCCTGATCCTGAACCGGTTAGTTGCCCATTGCCCGGATCGCGCAGGTCATACCACTTGCCCAATGCAATAAAGCTGACCACTAATGTGCCGGGTCGTGGTTTGGCTTCTGCCAGATTCAGGGTGTAGTTGAAGCCCCTGTTCTGGTTGGTCACTTCGATGGCGCTGCTGATCGCCATGCCAGTGATGGCGGTGGCGGGCTGGAAAGTGACCGATGCTGTCGTGGTGGTGTAGTCGCTGTTACGCCATACATTCAGCTCGCCGGTTTCATAGTCGATGCTGATCCGGCTGTAATAGTTGCTGCCGCTGTTATGGATAAAATTTCCGTTTCCGTCATCCGCAAAGTCTCCGCTTTCCAGTGTCAGCTGTACTGTTCCCGGTTTGGCTCCGGTTTGCAGAAAGGTTCTGCTCTGGTTGCCGCTGATGTGACCTAAAAGGCAGCTGACGTTTCGGGTGCTGCTGGCAGTGGCGACCATTGTCTTGGCGGTATAGCTGCCGAATTGATCCAGTAGCGGGCTTTCGACTCTCGCGCTCGGCACCAGTGGTGCATAGAGGCTTTCAACTTTCAGGGTCAGGTCACCTTGGCTAACCGCTTGCGCCAGTGGCTTGATGCCATAGTAGCGCGCCGCGTCTGCGATCTGTGTACTGTGGACGAGGCTTTTCGGCTCTGTGGTGCTGGCGGGTGTGGGCTGACCACCGGGAAAGATAAAGTTCAGCTCGGTGCTGATTTCCATATCCAGCCGCCGACGTTCAAACTCGACAAATTGGCCTTCTGAATATTCATAGGCGTAAGACTCGATCCGGTGCTCGACCGCTGTCAGGCGCACATACTGTTCGTTGCCGGTGTCCGGGTCATGCAGCCGGTATACTTCGCCAATTTCCGGCAGGTTCTGCTGCTCCCGCTGAATGCCCACCAGATTGCGCTGGCCTGAGTACTGGTTGCCCAGCAGTTCAAAGCTCGCCGCGGTGCCGGATACCACATAGGACTCGATGCGGTTGCGGGCGCTGTCGCGTTCATCAGTCTGGTCGCCGGTATCGTATAGCAGCACACTGACGTTCGGGTCTTGGGGGGCTTCGGTCAGGATGATATGCCCGCCCAGATAAGCATCGTTGTTGTCGGTGCTGATCCCCACAAAGGCTTTCCGCAAGGCTACATCGCCCACCGTGCGGTCGAGGCGTGATATATCCTGAAACAGATTATTGATCGCGCCATCGCTCACTTCGTTGCCGGTCACCCGGCCTCCGCCATCGGCTTCATCAGTCAGGCGCTGGCTTTCGAACAGTTTTACATCGTCGTTATTAATCGCCATTGCGGATTGCTCCTTTACCCGGTGCCTGAAGGCGCGCCTGTTCCTGAGTGACGTTCTCGGTGATGACCCAGAGTTCCTGCACTATATGGTGCAAGCCTGCCTGATCCAGCAGTTCGGTTGCCCGGTGAAGGTGGGTTCTGGCATGCCGCAGTGCCTTGATCTGTTCTTCTTTTTCTTCCATGTTCTGTTCCTTCAGGCTTCAACGGTCAGCAGCCGGATGATCAGGCTGTACTGGTAATTGTCATCGGGGTAGGCAAACGGCAGGATCTGCTGCGCTTCGATGGGGCTGCTGCTTCGCCGGTCGAAGATGACTGAAAACTGTCGGTTGTCTGGCAGTGTGAGGGTCATGGTGTGGTTGGCGGTTTCTGCTTTTGCGACTAGGCTAATAACCGTCGCCCGGTTGACCCATCCGGCATGGCTACCGCCGGACAGGGTTATCGGGCGGCCTTTCACCTTGGTCTGCTCCTCTACCAGCAAAGCGCCGCTGAGGCTTCTTTCGGTGTTCTGCTCCACCGGGTTCCACTCGAACTCATCGACCCACAACAAATCATCGGGCAATGTGATGCTATCCAGTTGCATGTTGTTTCCTTGGTTTCCTGTACAGCTAGACTGAACGCATCCCGGCGTTCTTCAGGGCTTCGAGCAGCTTGGTTTCGTCGCTGCCATCTACGCCGACGTTAACGCTGCCACCGAGATATTCCAGACGTATAACCTTGTCGTGACTTTTACTCTGTGCCGGTTGCCGTGGTTGGGTAATGCGCGGTTTTTCCTTTTGTTGCTGCTGCCTGAAGGTTTCCCGCTGTTTCTGCTGCAGCTGCTTCTGCTTCTCGGTGTTGACCTGCTGGTTGACGGAGAGTGCTTGCTGCAGGTTGCTGATGGCATCGCCATCGCCCTGCTGTTGCGCCTGTTCCAGTTGCTGTTTTAATTGCCGCTGGCGACTTTCGAATTGTCGCTGCTGGACTTTTTCGGTGTTGCCCTGCAGCCTGTCCAGCTCATCCTGCAAACCTTCCAGAGTGCTGCGGGTGCTGTCACTCAAGCTCCGCATGCTGGACTCGGCCTGATCGATAGCACTGCTCAGTCGGTCGAGGTCTTGCTCATTGAGCAGGTCAATCTCTGCGGTAACCGTGTTGCTCGCGCTTGCCATCTGTTGGGCAGAAACGGCTCCTTTTTCGTAGCCTTCCAGCAGTTCCTCCAGTGCGATCTTCTGCTCCAGAAATCGCTCCTTGGCGCTGGCGGCGTTCTCGGCGGTTTGCTTCATCCAGTCGCCGATACCGGTCGGGTCTGATGACACATGGAAGGCTTGCATGTGTCCTATTTCTTCCCGCACTTCTTTCAGTCGACCCTGCAGCTCATTCAACTCGCCCTGTGCGGTTTCGGTGTTAAGGCCATCTGAACCCCGCTGCATGGCATGAAAAGCGTTCTCTGTTGACTTGCTCATGCTGTTCAGCTGCATGGTCAGGTTGTTATAGAAACCTGCCAGACCGCCCGCTTTTTGCATTACGCTCTGCGCGCCTTCGGCTTGTTTATCTCCGGCTTTGGCTCCGGCATCCCCGGCTTTCTCTGCAGCTTCAGTGGTTTTCTCTGCAGCTTCTGCGGTGGCTGCGAAGGCTTTTTCTCCGGCTTCGCCGGTCTGCTTGAAGGTTTCCGCCAGCTCACTCTGGCTTTGCTTGATCTCGCCAGTGGTCTTCTGGTTTTGCTGACGTATTTCGCTCTGGGTCTTCTGGTTCTGGAGGCCGAGGGTTTTGCCAATAGAAGACAGGGCGTTGTTAACGTCAGTAACGTCTTCCTTTAACGCCACCTTGAAACCCTCAAATACAGCTTTTGCTGCGTTGCTGGCTTCGGTCATTTTCGCGGACAGCTGGTCTGCGCCGAATGCGTCAAATATCCCGGCAAGGCTTTCTGAAATCTTGGCAACCGTGGCGCTGACTAAAAGCCCCAAGCCTTTTATCCCTGCGGTGAACCCGTTAAAAAACAGCGAGGCGGCGTTGCTGGTCAGGGTGAAGGCCGAGCGTAGTGAGCCGAGGAGGTTGCTGACGGTCTGGAAGTTTTGCCGGGTGCTTTCGACAAAGTCTTCAAAGCTGATGCTGGAAAGCGAAAGCCTGACGGATTCTGCCATGCTGATAAAGCCATCGCTGACAGCTTTTGCCAGCTGCTGCAATTTGCCGTTGCTGGCCATCTGATCCAGTTGATCGCCGAAGGCGGATAGCTGTCCTTTAACGTAATCCAGCCACCCGGCCTGCGCGACCGAGTCTTTGAACTCTGTCCAGCGGTCAGCCATGTTTGCCATCAAACCCGACAGCAGACTCATATTGGCTGCTGCTGCGCCCGCACTGCCTTTGCCTATTTCTTCAATCAGCAGTTTGATGGTGTCGCGGCCTAGCTTGCCCGCACTGGAGAGTTTCTGCAGCTCCTGTGTATTTTTACCGGTGACTTTTTCCAGCAATTCCCAAACCGGAACGCCGCGCTCGACCAGCTGCAGTATTTCTTCGCCCTGCAGTTTCTGTTTTGCCCATGCCTGTCCGAGTGCCAGCGACATACCATTCAGCCGTTCCATGCCGCCGCCCAGTTTGGAGGTCTGATCGACTATCGCCTGCAGGGTACCGTCCATCGGATCGAGGCCGAAGTTCTTTAAGGCGGTGAAGGCATCGGCGACTTGCTGGAGCTCCAGTGGCGTGTTCTTGGTGAACTCCTTTATCCACTCGATGGCCTTGTCGCCTTCTTCAATGCTGCCCATGATGGCGGTCATCTGAACGCGCAGCTTTTCGAATTGATCGCCGGTCTGCAGGACGCTCTGCATACTGCGCTTCAAAACATAAAAGCCTGTCCCGGCCAGCACCAGATTGCGGATGCTCCTGCCAAGGCTGGCGAACCGGCTTTCTGTTCGTTCGCTGGCTTTACCCATGCCCCTGATGGTGGCAGTGATCTTGTTCAGCTTCCCTTTGGCAAGATCGCGGGCTTTGATGACGAGGTTGAGGGCGGTGTTCTGGTTGGCCATCCTTTGCTCCAGATAATAATGGGTTAAAACGATTTCCTAGGAGTTATTGGTGTTGTATTTTTAAATAATTATTCCGGGCTGAACTGTTTAAAATGCTTTCTTCCCATATGGGTCATAATTTCATGTAGGTTATTCCATAGTGGATGGGAGCAACCTGTGACTGGGCAGGTGATGATTTTTGTTCCATCAAGAGAGTCTATTATTTTTTTAGGCCAGTGCGTCTTATGATGTTTGGTTCGGGCTCTTTGGTTACTTTTAAAGAACACCGCATTGCAATCTTTAAAAATGCATTGTGACTCGTGTTTTGAAGGTGTATTAGATGTTCCTTGCCCGCAAAAATCTATTCTTGTTTTCCTTAATACAGGCATATGCGTATTCAGTGTGGTTGTATTTAATTCTGATAATGTACTGGTTGCTAACGCTTCTTTTCGCCCTGCTGTATGTTCAAGGCAATCAAAAGAAAAAAGCTCAACGAGCGCTTTACTTACAGCAAGATCAGGATTGTGATTTTCAAGGTAATAATTTTCTTGCTCTGCTGTTTTTAAAACGAGGACAACTTCCGTTTGAGGTTGAACGTAATAGTTGCCATCGAATAAAAAGACACTATTAGCTAATGATGTCCCTTCAGAAGTAGTTATGGTGATTAAAGCTCCTGACGGCAACTCATAAGAAAAGCAACCAGCAAAGACAGGTTGATAAATATAGAAAAGAAGAATAACGTGTCGAATATTTATCATTTAAGTCACAAGTCACAAGTCACAAGTCACAAGTCAAAAGAACTATATAAATTTAGCTTCTCATACGCTTCATTCAATCAACTTGTGACGATTAATTCAGACTACCTGAACCACACGCATAAATTGCGAAATGCCCGCGCCGGTTTTGCTGGTATCCCGCAGCACTTCAAACGCCATGCTGACTTCAGCAAATTCATCACCAATGAACGGCAAGCCTTCAACGGGAGAAAACTTGATCCGGTGCAGGGTAACGCTCACGGCTTTGCCGGTCTGCGCTTCGTTCATGCCGTCGAAGAACAGGGCAAATTCTGCGCCTGCTTCCACCAGTGCTTCCATGATTTCCTGTGGGGCTTTGGTGTAGCTCACCTTGACTCCGGCATTATCGATAACGCTGGCTTCGGTGACCTGAATGCCGTTAGCGGTCAGGGTGTAGTCGTCGCCTTCCGTCAGGGCGCTGTCGTCTGTTGCGTCTTTGACCGTGATGCTCTGGCTCAGGTCAGGCGCGAAGGCAAACGGCAGCAGCTCGCCACTGGTGCCGCTGGCAGCGATGGCTTCATCGGTAACCGTGCCACTCATTTCCTTGGTTATGCTGGCGCGCAAGGCAGGGCCGAGGCTGGCGGCGCTGATATCCATTGCGGTCATCGAGCCGGTGACGCTGTCGATGCGTGAAACAACGTTCACGTTGCCTCCGCCGACGCTGGTGTAATCTTTCTGCTCTTTCTTGTCTTCTTCAAAGCTGACTTCCAGTGCGCTGCAATTGCCCACGGGCATTAAGCCTGCGCTGGAGCCAAGGCGCTTGAGGTAAATGGTGCCTTTACCGATGTAGGCGCGATCCTGTGTGGCCATGTCCGTTTTCCTTTCTTGGTTGTTTAGTTGGGGTTGTTGGTCTGTTTGACTACTTGTTCCCAAGATACGCCCCATAAGGCGATGCCCTGCCGGTCGACTTCTCCGCTGTAGAGGTTGTCAGCCGAGATGGTGCCGGGTTCGACGGGCTTGAGGTTGTCAGCCCCGAAACGGTTAAAAGGCAGCAGACTGACAATCGCTTCGGTCAGTGCCAGTGCGCTTTCGTTGCGTGGCGTGGCGGTGGTATCGCTGCAAATGACATAGGCTGCCATCAGCAGGCGCGCTTCCCGCAGTCCCTGCCCGGTGACGGTGATGCGCTGGGTGTTCTCGATGGCAATCCTGACCGCTGTCTTTTTGGTCAGCAGTCTGCTCAGCTCCGTTTCGGTAAACCGTCCCGGGTGACTGGTCACATCGCGGGTCTGGCTTGCCAGTTGTTGCTGAAGGTGGGCAGTGATGGCCTGCAGTGCTTGGTTAAACATTTATTTCCTTGCCTTCCTTCTGCCTGCGATATCCTTCACCCACTGCTCGATGGTGTCGTGTACGATCTGCACCTGTGGCTGCTCAATGCCAAGAAAAGGCCGCGCCGGAATGGTGACCTTTTTGGCGAAAATGGTTTTTCCGCCTTTGCCAGGAAAGGCCAGAATCTTCTTTTTCTTGGGCGTGATGGTCGCGCCGAATTGGTGGGTGCGGGCATAGAAGACATTGGTGCCTACAGTCACCTGTTCGGCGGCGGCTTTGTAGGTAATGCTGTTCCTGAGCCTGCCAGTATCACGGAGTATTTGCCCGCGCCGGATTTTCAGTGGTTCCCACGGTGTGCCATCAGGAGCACGCTGTCGCCTGAAGTTCATATGAACGTCTGACAACAGGGCACGTCCCAAACGATCAAACAGCGGTTTGCGCCGCTGGTAGAGCATGACGGTGTCCATCATCTTTTCGATCTGGTGCTGTGCGTCTTCCAGTGAAAGCATCAGAAGTCCCTGAGACTTTCGGAGGTGAACACCCGGTCAGCTTGACTGCGACTGGTACTGAATTCTGTAGAGGGTTTTAGTGGTTGCTGAACAGGTAAAACCGCCGTACCACGAGCAATACTCTTTAGCAGGCCGACGGCTTTTTCATACCGTTTTTCAACTTCCTCAAGCATACGGTCGTCATAAAGCCTGTACCTTGTTATATCTGCACACAGCCTTATAAGAAGGTCGGGTGTTTCTGCCAGAGGCAGTGCATGCCGAACGGCGAGATAGCTGTCGATCTCATCGCTGGCATCGCTGAGTGCGGCAGTCAGGACATTGTCATCAATGCGCCCGGTATCGCCGGTATCCGTCAGCTTTATCAGCTCATCTTCTCCGAACCGGGCGATCATGCCCTGACTGTCGCAATAGCTCATTTCCCTTTGTTCCCCCTTGTTTCTTTGGATTTATGAGAGGCTTTGGCTTTCGGGGGTGCTTCTGATTCAGCCTGTGGCGCAATAGCGCCGCAAGCAACCAGGCGAGCTGCGTCAGCTTCGTCAGCCAGTTCAATAGTCGCGCCTTCAGCGTAGAGCGTGCCATTGTGTCGTACCGGGTTGAGCGTCTTGTATTTCATAACGCTCCCGTTAGTCAGCGATGACGTTTTCGAGGTGAATAGCAACATCATTGCAAACCACCAGCTCCTGTACGGATTCACCCACGCGGATTGCTTCGCCGCCGCGCAGACCAATGTTGGCATCCTGACGTGTACCACTCACGCGGGTGCCGTGTTCGGCAGTGAAACCGAAGGTGACGCCACGGTTGGGGCGTGCCTGCGGGTTGCGGTAGATCAGCGAGCAGTGG
Organism: Endozoicomonadaceae bacterium; assembly: GCA_965261725.1. Classification (GTDB taxonomy): domain Bacteria; phylum Pseudomonadota; class Gammaproteobacteria; order Pseudomonadales; family Endozoicomonadaceae; genus CANDOC01. The sequence continues at coordinate 11,943 of CBDHDU010000002.1, forward strand.
TTGCCCCAGATGCGCTCCAGTGCCATATCCTGACCGGGGCGGGCGCTGTTGAAATACGAAGCACCCAGCAGGATTTCTTCGACTTCCAACAGTTCACGAATAAAAGACAATGGAACCAGACCGTCTTCGGACAGAGTGCCGTTAAACGCTTTCACAACGGTGGGATTACGGCGCAATGAAATAGCAACCTTGCGGCTAGTAACCATGATGTTCGGACGTTTAATGGGGGTTTCCAATGCATCGACCAAAGCGATCAATGGCTTGCTGGCAGGGTCGTTCCACTGGTCGGTGCCACTCAGGGTTTCGGTGTGAGCATAGTTGCTCTTGTCCTGCACCTTTTCGGCAGTGCGCTTCTCGCGGTCGAGCGCGATGATTTCGCTCAACAGTTCCACGGCGTTGCCGCGTGGATCGAAGTTGTTATAGCCGTTGGTGGCGTTGTCCAGATCCTGCTGCGGGATGTGGTCTTCCAGACCGTAATCCTGCACAAATCCGGAGTCTTCGGTGCCGCCGAATTCCACAACGTTCGGCTGGCCTTTACGACCCACCAGTGTATCGGGAATGGTAAAGCGATCTTCCTTGTTGTATTTCGTCCACTTGAATTCGCGGCTACCTACGGGAACGCGAGGCAGTACGCGGTCAGCGATGAACTCGTTGTTCATGTAGGCAATGGCGATTGCCGTCAGTGTCGGGTTGGTAGTGAACGGTGCGTTGGCCATGTCGTTTATCTTCCTTGCTCTGAAACGGGTGTGTTACTGCTGAAGCCTTGTTTGCCTGTTAGCCTTGCGCGATCAGGATGCTGATATGATCGCCTGCCACGGCATCTTCCAGTGCGATACCGATGATCCGGTCAGCCGCCTGCGTTGCGGTTACAACGTCAGCGTCAGCGTTGCTGGTGAGCACATCGCCTTTGCCGATAGTGGCTCCGGCAGTGGCTTCGGTAATGCCGCAAAAAATCACATCCACCCGGCCATTGGTTTCGCTGCCGATCTGGGTGGTCACACCGATCAGGGCATCGGAGGCCGCTGTCGCCTGTTTGACTGTCAGTTTGCCGGTGCCAAAGGTCACCAGCTTGCGGCCTTCGAGTGTGCCTTCGGCATAAAAGCTCTTGGTGAGTCCGTCGTTTCTCATGTTCGTTTCTCCCTGCAAGGGTTATTAAACGGTGCGGTTAATGTGGTTTTCAGTGCTTACTGTTTGCCGCCCTGAACCGCATAGACCGCCTGCGAGATGCTGACGGTGCGTCCGGATTTACGCTGTTCTTCCTGATATTCCAGAGCCTTCTGTGCCAGCTCATTGCTGTTGGCGGGTGGCTCATCGTTGTCGCCCGCGGTGCGCTCGTTAAAGTCCACCTGCTTGGGCAGCTTGCCCAGAAACTCGCGCATGAAGGCTTGCTGGCTCAGGGTCTTTTTGTCGTCGCCTTCGCCGAACTCGACCACATCTTTCTCGCTGTCGAGGCTGGTCATGAACTCGGCCAGCTGGCCTTTCTGAGCAGGTAGCAGCTTGCCTGCCTTGACCAGTGTTTCCAGCTCGGCTTCGATTTCTTTCTTCGCCAGTGCGGTTTCGGTGGCTTTGATGGCAGCTTCCTTCTCGCTGAAGGATGCCTCCTTGTCAGCGATGGCCTGCTCTTTGGCTTCGAGGTCAGCTTTCATCTGCTTCAGTTCAGCTTCGGTCATGCCTGTATTCTCCGGGTCAGTGTTTGGTTTGGGTTTCTTTTCTGAAAAGGCGGGCACGGCTTTTTCATCGGGTGATTCAATGTCCCGGCGACCGCTGTTCTCCAGTTCTTCAATAGTCCATGTGGGCAGTACGTCGTCGGCTTCTTCTTTGCTGAACTTGTCGATCATGAATTCGCGCAACTTGCGGAACAGTCCGGCGATGTTGCTGGTATCCCACGGCGCTGAAAACTCGATCAGGTCGTCGTCTTCTGCAAACTCCACATCTTTCAGCCCTTTGATGGCGGGTGGCTGCGCGCCGAGAAAGCCAACGTGCCGCAAATAGAAGACACCGGGCACCGGGTTGTTGATGCTTTCGGGTGGGTAAAAGCTGGCGCTGACTTTTTTGAAGCGGCCTTTCTGCACCAGTTCCTCAAATTCGGGATCGACTTCCTTCGGGTCTGCTGTCAGCCCCTGCTCGCTGAAGTTCAGCCCGGAAACCCAGCCCCATGCGGGTGCGTTGCTTTTGGGGTGTCCGACAACGATAGGCGCTTCGTGAAGGGCGGGGTCGTAGGCATCGACGGAGGCTTGCAGGTCGCTCTCGGTAAACTCCAGCTCCTGCCCTTGGCTGCAGGTGTGTTTACCGGCTTTGAAGATATGGATTGCTTGCATGAATGGTGACTCTGACGTTTTCATTAGTCTGCGGTGCGAGGGGCGCTGTCACCATGCAAAATAATTCCGCTATTGCGGCTTGTTGGAATGGCTGGCTATGAATGGAATGTAAAAGTGAAAGGTCTTTTATTTGATTTCTTCTTCGGCTATTGCTGCCAGAAAATCATGAAGCTGATCGTTGGCGTAATCGATAAACTTTTTTAATAGCGGGTGCTTTCCTGCAGCTTGATCTATTTCGTCGAATAGTTCCTGCTGCAGATCTTCTCTGGCTTGGTCGCGTTGTTCTTCCAGTCCTTGCTGAAATGCATAGCTGTCTGCGGCGTTGCTGTTTGGGCAATAGGCCATGTTGTTTACTCCTGCCTTCCGTTGGAGAGGTTGCCTGTCAGACGCCCTCAATATGCCATGATTGATAACGCCCGCTTTTTTTCCAATCCGGGATTTTTCCGGTCGGGCAATTCAGGCGCACTTTCCAGAGCGCATCCATCCAGTCACCGGTCATGGCGATGAACTCCGTCAGTGATGCTCTGCTCCGCAGGCCAGCATCCACCTCCCTGATCATCGCGGTAATGGTGTTGTCGTACAGGTGTTTTACTGCCTCGATTTTTTGCTGGATGCGTGGCTCCATGGGTTTCCCTGTTTCGGCTCGCCATGCCACCGATTTGATAGTGCTGATCAGCATATCGTGGATGAAGTTGTAATCGATGTTCTGTTCTTTCCGGGTGGGTGGCTCCGGTTGCTGCCGTGCGCGGAGGTCTTCGGTCAGGTCGGACAGCCATGCGTGAAAGTCTTTCATCGTCGTTTTTTCCTGTACTGCGGGCAAAAAAAAGCCCGGACGAACCGGGCGCTCTGCGTGATCATATATGCCTCGGTATTTCTTTTTTCATGCTGTAGAAAGCCACCCGGTGGGTCTTCTTGCCATCCCCTGCCGGGATGATGAAGTCGCCCTTGTCATACTTGATGGCATCCAGACTGTTGTCATCCAGCTTCATTTTCTTGCCGCCCTTCAGCGTGAGTTCCATGCTCCACTTTCCAATGCAGCTGGCGGTGCCGTCGGTAACCGGTGTGTCGTCCACGCGCACTTCTTCTGCCCGTGTGATCAGTGTCTTGAAAGCGTCGGTGATCTTCTGTTCAGTAGTCTTGGCCATAGTATTTCTCCTTACTGTTCTTTGTTCGCGTTGTTGAATCCTGCCGTATAAGCGGCTTCCATTATTTCTTTGATGAGCCAGACCGGTAGCTCATAAAAATCCTGCTCATCGTTGTCACGGGTATCCAGGGTTGTGTTGTCGGCGATAGTTGAAGGGCTACAACCCCTATATTTCCTGCATTTCTGGATAAGCCTATGACTCGTGGGCATTACATAATTTTTGTAACTTCTGCTAATCATAAGTCCCATCGGAAAACCTGTGATTGGTGCGTTAGTACGCCAACTATTGTCGGCAACACAGCCGGTATCCAGCGTTTCTATGCTGTCGATCCGTTCAATGATGCCAGTTAGCGCCTGCCACATTTCTTTTGGATTCATATTGCTCTCCTGCTATTGGTTGTCGATGATTTCGCTGGCATCGATTCCTGCCTTTTGTGCCAGCTCTGCCAGGTCTTGCCGGATGCTTGCCAGTGTTTCTGTGTGGCTCCAGTTGATCTCGTCGGGCCGTATCCGAAGTGGTCACCGGCGAGGCTGCTCAGTTGGCTCAGTAGCGTCTGGATGCTGTTTTTATGGTTAATGAAATCTGCGAGTGCTGTGGTGTTGTTATTCATACTTTGCTGCCTTTTTCTTGTTACACCACAACCATAGATTGACACTACCGTACAGCAAGGTTTTTTTCATGTTTGTCTTTATGTAAGAAAGCCGCACTAATGGCGGCTCAGGGTGGCTGGGTTCAAAGTGGCTGTATGGGCGCTTTCTGGCGCTGCCAGGTGTTGCCTTATAAAGGAAGGGTGCTTATCTGCAGGTCACTTTCGATGTTGCCTCTGGCCTGCTCCCTGTCGCCTTGGGTCATTTCATTCATCTGGCCTATCTTCTCCCGGTCTTCTGAAACGTCCGGATTCAGGATGCGGATGCGGCAGGAGCGTCCGGCGGTGGTGGCTACCAGCAGCCAGTGGTCGCGCTGTTCCTCCAGCTGGCCTTCTTCCATGTGGATGGGGTTGCTGGGCATGCTCAGGGTGTCTTCTTCTGCCCAGCCCCATTCGATCCATGCGATCCCGTCCTCCTTGCCATCCTTGTCTATGGCGAACAGGTGAGCCGGGTATCGGTTGCCGCCGATGGGGTGTTCAATGACCAGTCGCTCGCCTTGCTGCAGTGCTTCTGCGGGATGCATTATTCTTCTCCTCTGATTTTAATTACGTCTTCGAGTTTTCTTCCGTCCGGCCATTGTTCATAGCCTTCTTTTTTAAATACAGCAATGATGGCCTCCCTCTCTGTGCTGTTGTAAGCCACTATCCGATCCAGATCGTCAAACAATGAAAGGCTGTCTTTAAAAATAGTTTCGTTGCTGCTGTATCCGGATATTTTCAGCAGGTCTTTGACTTTGAAAAAACGGTTATCCTGTACATGAGTGCCTGTCGTTCTGCCGTATGCATCATGGTTGTAACTGATGGCATCCATACGTGTGGCCTGCCGAGCTTTCCAGACGAAGCCTTGTTCATCGTAGGCTTGGAAGGTTCCCCGGATGCGGGTGAAGAAATAGTTAGCGCCGCCGGATGCCAGATCAGTTTCCGGTGACATGCCGCCGGGTTTAATGCCGCGCCTGATCTTGTCAGTGGTGGTTGCCATCTGACCTCCGGACTTCAGGATATCCCGAATCAGGTCAGGCATTGCTTTCCTGCCGGATTTGCTATGGTGAAGCCGTCGTGTTTTTTCGAACTTTTTTAAATCCGGATCATTATCCACGTCTGGCCTGAACCACACCCGGCGTCCCTGATCGAAGGCTTGCCGTTCGCCAAGCGGGTTGTAGTGGCGGCTTTCGGTGATGTCGGTGTCCAGAGCCTTGTTCAGCTGTTTAATCTTTTCCTTAATGCGCGCTGGCTGGTCGTTGATGCTGGCGGTTTTGCTCTTGATGATTTTGTCCTGTTTGTGAATGTAGGCCAGCTTATCCAGATAGAGTTCTTCCATATCCAGCTCGGTGGCGCGCTTGCTGTCGATGCCCAATTCCTCAATGGCATTGAATATTCGGACGGTGTTTTTCTGTCCGTGACCGTTGACTTCTATCTCCACCCGGCCTTGCAGGGAGAAGTAGGTGCCTTTCTCGTCTGGCCAGTACCGGATCAGACTGCCGTCATCGAGGGTGGCTTCGTAGTGGTAGCTGTCCAGCGTGTGTTTCGTGCTGCCTTCTTTCTGGTGTCCACGATCAAATTTGGATAACTGGTATTGGCTGCGCCTTTTCTTCCAGTTCAGGCTGCCTTTTTCTGTCTTGGGTGGTTTGATATCGAAGGCTTTATAAATCCCGAGACTTTTATCCCATTCCGGCACCGGATCAATATCGGTATTGACTAAAACGTCCTGCAATTCATCGATGAATGGCTGCAGGCGTTTTTCAAACTCATCAAGCTGGCTCTGGGGTCTGATGCCACGTTTAACTTCTTCTTCCATAAGGGTAGAAAGTTCTTCATATTCTTCGATTACTTTTTCCACCTTGCTTTTAATGCCATAGTTCAGCTCCTCTTTTTTATCGGCGCGATAAGCCACCGACTTGATGGCACCGATCAGCTTGTCGTGAATCTGGTTATATCTTTCACTTTCTGCGCCTTTGATGGTGCTCTGTAATCTACGCATGGCTTGCGGGCGCAGTTTGAAATAGGCTGCGGTGACATCCTGCTGTTGCAAGTTCAGCTTGTGGTAAACCAGCACATTCTGGTCTTCGATATCACCTTTATCTGTTGCAATGGCATAGCCATTCGACCGGCTGTTGGTGACTTGTTCATGTTCGATACGGGTTATTGCAGCATTGGCTGGTCGTTCAGCTTTCGGTATTGTAGTGGCTTCAGGAAGTTGTCTGGCAATGGATTGCTGCCTTGCGACCAGCTTGCTAACCAGTGAGGTTCTGGCTCGTTTGGTGGTGGGGCCGAATTGTTCTACCAGCTCAGTAATCTGCTTTCTATCGAGCGCGAGGACTTTTCGCGCTCCAGCGATCATGTCGTCTTTGGTAATGCTGGCAAATACAGCGGCGGACTGGGGATTCATGCCTCTGTCGCGCAAACTCTCGATTTCCAGTACCTCTTTCCCGAACGCTTTTCCTTTTTCACTGCCTTGCGCTCTGTATCGCAGAGAGCCGCCAACATCGATGCGGATTGCTTTTTTGCCTTTCATCAGCAGGTTGTCGTAGCTCAAACCAGCCACATCCCAATTCGCCAGCCATGCATCCACAACAAAGTTGTCGTTTACACCTTTAGCCTGGGCTGAAGACAACAGACTTTTATCTTGCTTCAGGTCATCGATGATTTCCGAGGCAATGCGAACAGTGCCTTTATCTTTCATCAGATGAATGGTCGGTACATCCACGCCTGCAGCTTCATATAACTTCGCTGCCAGTACTTCATTGCGAGCGATGTCTTCGCTGGCGGGTTCCTTGATGTAGTATTTCTTGCCAGTGGTGGTGTCCTGATAGGTGCCGCCAGTGTTGGAGCCTTTCTGGTTGCCGATCTTGGTCAGGTCTGCCCACTTGGGCGCTTCATGTTGTTCTACTGGATTTGAGGCATCCTTTTCCCCTGCCTGCTTTTTCTTCTCTGCTTCCACTTTCAGCAGAAACTTGTCCTTTGCATCGTCATCCAGACTGTTAAACGCAGCCTGTTGCGCTGGGGTGGGCAGTTTGCCGTCCAGCACTTTCTTTTTGTAGCCGGACAGCTTTGCAGCGTTCTCTTTTTTTGTTTGCTCGATCTTATATTGTCCATCCACTTTCTTGAGCAGTTGTACGGGTGTCAGCTTCTCGGCTTCGCCTGTCTTCTCCAGCTTGGTTAATACTTGATGCTTGAGGGTCTGGCCTTTGGGGTTGTCCTTGATGTCTTTCAGTGCAGCCTTGGCTTTCTTCTGTCCGGTCTTGGCCTCGATGGTGTCATCGATAGCCAGCTTTGCTTCGTCCGGCAGGTCATCATAGGCGGCTTGTGCTTTCGCGCTCGGCGGCTTGTCTGCAACCACTGACTTCTTGTACTGGTTGAGCAGGACAGACTGCTCGATCTTGGTGGCTTTGCCCTGTGCTTTCTTGAGCAGTTCGCTGGGTGTCAGTTGGGCTGCACCCTTCTGTTTGTTTAACTGTTTGATGGCGTTGGCAAGGTAAGGCGTGTTCTCGCTGATGGCGGTGTCGATCTGGTGCTGGGCGGCACGTTGGATCGTCTTGGCCTTCTGTGCTGCAAAGGCACCATCCACTTCGCTGTCGGCCAGTTTCTTCAGGGCTTTATTGGCAGCCAGCTCCACCTTGTATTGCTTGGCAAGCTGTTTGATCTGCTTGTCGCTTTTGTTGATGGCCTTCTGCTGAACGGCAGACAGCAGACTGGCTTTCTCCCGCTTGATCTCCTGCAGGTGTTTTATCCGGCGTTGTGCCGGGTTGTGATCCCAGCCCGGATCGAGGTCGGCAGGCACATAGCGGGTCTTGCCAGTGCGCGGGTTCGTCCACTTGCGCTTGCTGATTTTTGGCTTGGGAGAAATGTTGAGGCCGTGCTGCTTCAGTTCGTCGCGGGTCATCTGAATGACCCCGCAGCGACAGTTCCAGCCGTTCGGCGGATAGTGCGTCTGCCAGAAATCGTCATCCACCGGGCGGGTGGTGCCGTTCCATTGCTGGTGCTCCGGTCTTGTGCGGTGGTCTTCTACTGAGTCATACATCAGGTAAGGGGCGGTGTCTTTGGTGGCCTCAATGCCTTGCCATTGCCCGACCGCATAGGCGCTCTGCAGGTTGGTTCGGAAAATGTTTTCCAGTCGGCTGGCGCTCCCCATCTGCGCCTTCACAACCTTCCCGGTCAACGGGTCGATCATATCCTTCTTGCCCCACCAGCCTGCTTTCTGAAGGCGCGGTATCAGTTCTTTTTTGAAGTCTGCCAGTGTGGTGCCTGCTGCGATGGCGCGGTCGGTCTGCTGCTGAACGTAAGACAGCAGGTCGGTGTCCATCATTTTCGCTACGGTGAAGGCGGCGTCGTGTTCTTCGCCGATCATGTCCATCCAGCTGAACGTGGCTTTTAGTCCTTTGTTCTGGAAGTGTCGGATGGCGGCCTCGGGTGGGAGGTCGAAGGATGCGGAGAGTTCAAAGAAATTATGAATTTGGGTTGTCACGGCAAATCTGTTTTTTGTCAGTGTTGTAACCAGAGTTGACCGTGTATTCAGTCAGTGCAATGCACTATTGTTCCGGTGTATTATTTATCGCAATAAACGACAGTCTTTGTTTATTAGAGCCTGACGTCATGCCTGAATATTCCTAAAAATGGTGGGCGGGGCGGTAGCGTGGTTGGGCACTGTGATGACAAGGTTCCTTAGTTCGCCTATGTGATTTTGCGCCATCGCTGATAATTCTATGATTTTGAAGAAATTAATTGCGCCGACTGTAAGGGCAGTTTGTTAAGCGAAAAATATACATATTTGAAAAGGTGAACCGGATGATAAATTGCACAGGTGGTGTAAATGACCTTTAGAGCCCCATTTCACGGGGGATACTATTAGGTTTGCCATTTACATAGATAGAATGTTATGCGAAACCAGTTCGTATAAACCACTGTTATGTGAATTTATAAAATTAGGTAGGAGGTAAATTGGATCATGAAAAAAATAATCATTAACGCAACAGGGTTAATTTTAATAACAATATTTATCCAAGGCTGTGCATCTGCGAGACCATATAGCTACAACGGAAAATATTATATGGTAGGTGATTCTAATTGCAGTCGCTTCAACCAGAGAGCATACAATACAATTAATTGCTTTAATTCAGATGGTGAGCCTATGGGGTATAGGAATGCTATGACTGACCAAGATATGCAGATGTATAATTCACAACAAGCTCAAAACCATCGCAATCAAATTGAGCAACAGCGACAAAATGATAGGCAAGCCGATAAGAATCACGATAGTTATTGCAGTATGATGCCCGCTGGTACATATGGCTGTAATTAATAGTGTTTTTATACAAATAAATTCTAGAGGTAAAAATGGACATAAATAATATAAAAACACTACTTTCGAATGGTGAAATTCCAGCCGATAAAATCAACCCTATAATTAATGCGCTGTCTATAGGTGATTTAGATAAATTATCGGAGCTAGAGACAAGCACTCTCTATGAAATACTTAACAATATCCTTGTTCTCATACAAGACCCTACTTCAGGCGCGCACATAGAGAACTTTGAAAAAGCAAATGCACTATTAGCGGGCCTCAGCTAGTGTCACATAACAAGTCAAAGCACGCGGACTTGGTAAAGCTGTCACCTTTTTTGTTCCAAAAAAGTCGCCAACTTCACCAAGCCGGTGTTTGAAGCGTTACATCCACTACAAATAATTCCGAGTACACATGAACAAAGAAAGCTTGATAGAACTTGCTTCTAATGTTCTTCATGAACACATCCATACGTCAGGTGCAATACTTTATAGCAGCCACGAAACCATCAAGGCCTGGCGATATTTATTTGTTGGGTTACAACCCTGGCGGGTCAAATGGCCCCCATCTCTCCAATAGTATCAATACCTTACTTTCAAAAGTCGAAAATTCCTACCTTGATGAAGACTGGTCTAACCAAGCAGGTGAATGGAAAACTGGCCAAGCACCTTTACAAAAAAGAGTTTGTTGGATTTTAAATCAGCTGGGTTATAATCCAAGAAAAATATGTGCAAGTAATCTCATATTTATGCAAAGTAGAGATGCAAATGGGGTTGATTACAAACTCTCTGATATTTGCTGGAAAGTTCACGAATCAATACTAGATATCGTAAAACCAAAGCTACTCTTAGTCTTTGGTAATTCTGGTATATCACCGTACGGTTACTTGCATAATAAGTTTGGTGGGGAGCAAGAATTTATCCCTTCTGGGCACGGCAACTGGAAGCTCAAAGGGTTTAACACAATAATTAACGGACAACCTGTTTATGTCGCGGGTCTCCCACACTTGAGTAGATATTCACCAGTGGATAAATCTCATCTTATCAATTGGCTAAAGTCAAAGTTAACGTGAACGTAACAAGTGCTTCAAATGGGACGCCTACGGCGCCCCTTAAGCAGGCGTGTGTGCCGAGCATGGCACTTAACTAGAGAGGTGAAAGTCCTCTTACCAGGTATTCGCAGAGCCGAAGGTTAGCGAAAGGGCAAGGGCGTTGTCGTGAGGCAGGGTCTGAAGGAAGCCCAACGCAAAACTGCGGGGCGACGAACAGAAACCCGATATGAGGTGTGATGTACTCGGGGCCAGTGGGCACGTGACCATTAAGCCCTCCATCTGCAATGGGGTACATTTTATAAATCGGGCGTCTACGCGGGGAAAGTTAAGTGTCTTACCTCGGGAGGTCTGCATTGTGTTGATGGATTAACTGACACCGGAGCAATCGGGTGTGACCGCAGTGCAGAAGTCAGCAGACGGCATAGTAGGTGGCCTCTCGCCACTGAAGGCCAGAACAAATACCGGAGAGTAATCATCGGGGAAGTGGTTTCGGATGGCATCTGATAAACAACTGGCGTTGTCTCTGGAAATTCCAGAGGATGAACCGAAATCGGGAGACCCGATTGAACCAAAATCTACCTTTTGTTCATCTTTGATGGTGCGGGTACTCGACAGGAGTAATCTGGTACGTGCGCTGAAACAGGTTCAACGCAATAAAGGAGCACCGGGTATTGACGGCATGGCCGTTGACGACCTTCCAGCTTTCCTTAAACAGCACTGGCCGACAATTCGCCAGCAATTAATAGAAGGAACTTACCGCCCCAAACCAGTCCTGCGAGTGGAAATCCCTAAACCGGATGGACGCAAACGTAAGCTGGGAATCCCGACCGTACTGGATCGCCTGATTCAACAGGCGATAGCCCAGATAATGCAGGAAGAATGGGATGCGGACTTCCATGGCAACAGTTATGGCTTCCGTCCTCACCGGAATGCCCATCAGGCTATCAGTCATGTTCAGTCTACGATACGGGAAGGATACAACTGGGTAGTAGATTGTGATCTTGAAGTGTTCTTCGACAACGTTAATCACGATCTATTGATGGCGCAGCTGAGAGCTCGTCATGAAGACAGGATGATTCTTCAGCTGATCAATCGTTACCTGAAAGCCGGTGTTTGCATCAATGGAATAAAGCAAGCCAGTTTGAATGGGGTGCCACAGGGTGGTCCACTGTCGCCTGTCCTTTCAAACATAGTGCTGAACAATCTGGACTGGGAACTGGAAAAGCGAAAGCTCCGATTTGCCCGCTATGCTGATGACTTTCAGGTATACGTCAAAAGCGAAAGAGCGGGAAACCGTGTAATGAATAGCCTGCAACGCTTTATTGGAGAATCGCTGAGACTCACAGTGAATACCCAGAAAGAGCGCGGTAGGTCGACCTTGGGAGCGCAGCTTCCTTGGCTTTACGTTCAGTCGACGGGAACTGAAAATAAAAGTCAGTGATAAAGCACTGGTGAAACTGAAAGCAACTGTCAAACAACTGAGCCGTCGAACGAGAGGCCATTCAATCACCCAGATCATTGCAGAGCTAAGAAAATCCCTGCTTGGTTGGAAAGCATATTTCGACATTGCCGAAATATTGAGTCCTCTGCGAGATTTGGACAAATGGATTCGACGACGATTGCGATGTTATCTATTGAAGCAATGGGGAAGTAAGGGTTATCGGATGCTCAGAAGGTTAGGAGTCGATAGATTTCTGGCTTGGAACACAGCAAAATCCGCACATGGATTTTGGCGTTTGAGTGGTAGTCCTGCTCTGACCAAAGCATTGCCGAACAGATATTTCAAGAACCTCGGGCTGCCGGAACTGGCGGCAAGATGAATACAAGTAATTTGAACCGCGATGCTACGTGGACCCGTACGGCTCGTGGTGTGGGAGGAGCGGAGCCGTGAGGCTTCGCCCTATCCCGATTAGCAGTCAAGGAGTACGTTATGAGTTCAGAGTGTGATGAATTTTTAAGTATGGCAATCGCTTATTTAAAAATAGGTAGAGTTGCTAGCAATGCACATACAGTATATGAGGACGCCTACGAATACGAATATGAAAATGCTATTGCTTATCAGTTGTTTCATGCAGTTGAACTGTTTTACAAGTACATGATAAAGAAAAGGACAGGATCTGTCCCCCATACACATAAGCTGAGAGAATTGGAAGAAGAATACCTTGGACTTTATTCGGGTAGTAAATACAAAGTTGATCATCCATTTAAATTCGACGATTATCAACCATGCGGACTGAACGAAAACGAGTCGGGGCTATACAAAAAACACATAGAACAATTTAGTCCTGATTTTATGGATCAACATTTACGTTATCCAAGTGATCATCGAACCGGTGGGTACTCATTTTCTATAGATAGCAGTTCATTTGAAGAAATGCATGAACAATTTCTACTCATATCAGCGAAAGACTGCTAACAAAAACTTCCAAAAAATATGGGGTCACAAAAAATATGGGGTCAGGTCTTGAATTGTGCATAACCTGCTCCCTTCCTTTCCTGAAAATTTCCCGCCACATAAATACGACACAATTCATTTACTACTGACTACCTGATACAGTAAACCTCGCCGCAATGACAACAGCAGCAGGGCAAAATGGATCAGGAAAAACCAACAGCGCCAGACTTGGCTTCATGGCTTCACTCCATCAACAATGACCAGTGGTTCTGGTACATCAAACGCCTGTCCAGTAATGATACGGGAGCATCTGGTGGACATCAGGTCGGTGTTTACATCCCCAACGAAGCCACCTTTACCCTGTTTCCCTCCCTCAACCGTACGGATATCAAGAACCCTGATGCCTGGCTGAATGCCTGTATAGCATCTCATGCCAGACCCGAGCACGAGGTGCGGGGAATTTATTACAACGGCAGACGCTTTGGTGAAGGGACACGTGATGAAGCCCGCATTACCCGCTGGAAGTCTGGCGACCCTGACAGCCCGTTACAGGATGTTGCCAATACCGGTGCTTTGGCGCTTTTTGCTTTCAATAAAAATCAACCTGAAAAGAACTGTCATTTTGTCAGTGTCTGGATATGCCGTGGCGCTGAAGAAGAACAATACCTGGAAGATATTGTCGGGCATGTGTACCCGGGCGAGTCTTTGTTCAAAAATGCCATTGAAATGGCAGGCGGTATTCCACCTCTCCCTGATACGGGAGCAGTAAAACATTTTGAAATTCCGGAGGCATGGAAGACCGAATTTCCGTCAGGTGCAGATATTGTGAAGCTCACGTTTGAGCTTGATACAACGCTTGTACGACTTCCACCTGACAAAAGGCTGATGAAGCGCCGAGACCTCGAGTTCAAGCTCTTCAGAATGATTGAGGATTGTCATCTGCTCCCCAAAATCAGCTCGGGTTTTTCTTCTGTTGATGATTTTATCAAGCTTGCCAATTCTGTGAGTAACCGCCGGAAATCCCGCGGCGGGCGATCACTTGAACTGCACCTTGAACAGATTTTCATAGAACAGGGGCTGAATGATTTTGCTACCCAGGCCAAAACAGAGGGTAACAAAAAGCCGGATTTCCTGTTCCCCTCAGAAGCGGATTACCATAATCCTGACTACCCTGCCGAAAAGCTGAGGATGTTGGCGGTAAAAACCACCTGCAAGGATCGCTGGCGACAAATACTGAATGAAGCAAACAGAATAGACAGTTGTCACCTGTTAACGCTTCAGGAAGGTGTTTCAGAAAACCAGTTCAAAGAAATGCAGGCTGAAGGTGTCATACTGGTTGTCCCTGAGCCACTAGTGAAAAAATATCCGAAAAGTATTCAGGGGCAGCTGATGACACTGGAAGCCTTGATTGAGGAAACCATCGGGCTTTATCACCAGCAGTCCGGGTGACCTGTTACCTCAATAAAGCTATCGCCCTGATGAATCCAGGTTTCGATCAAGCTGACCATTTGATCGAAATCCAGTTTGGTTTTTCCTTTCAGGGCACATTCCCAGACTGTCATTACCCGCCAGCCTAATGCTTCCAGGGCTAAGCGGTTTTTTTCGTCCCGCCTCCGGTTCCCGCGAATTTTGTCTTCCCAGAATTCCTTTCTTGTCTTCGGCCATTTGAAAAGGTGGCATGCATGCCCATGCCAGAAGCAGCCATTAACCTGAATGACCGAACGGTATTTCGGGAAAACCAGATCCGGTTTTCCCGGCAAGCTTTTCATATGAAGCCGGTAACGCAGCCCCCGTGCATACAGTGCTTTTCGAACCAGTATTTCCGGTCTGGTGTTTTTACTGCGTATGCCGGACATCATCCGGCTGCGTACACGGGGTGTTACTACATCCGTCATTTCATGGTTCAGTCGGGCATAATTTCAACAATCAAAGGTAGTTGCTATCAGGCAACAGCTTCCACTGCATCAGCACATGATGGCTGTTTGTTTGTTCTTCCATGATGTTCCCCGTCTATTTTAGAAGCAATTTTTTTCGCTTTTAAAATATGCTCCCGCATGAGCTTGGCAACCGCAGAAAAAACAGGTACAACGACCGAATTGCCAAATTGCCGGTAAGCTTGGGTATCAGAAACAGGAATCCTGAATTTACTTTCGCCTTTCTGATCAAAACCCATCAGGCGGGCGCATTCACCTGGTGTCAAACGTCTTGGTCTGTTCGCCTGGTTCTCCTGGTTGTGGAAGTCTTTCTCTCCCAGCTCCATATTCCAGCCGCGGTCTATCAGGATTTCTGAACCATCCTTGTGGTAGCGAGCTGACAGCGTTCGAGTCACTGCACCGGGGTTTTCAGGGTCAACCAGACCAAAACCGAAACCGTTACCTTTAGCTTTATGCTTTTTAGCATAGTTATAAAGGTACCCCCAAAGGTGCTCAGTCAGGATATATTTTTTATCCGGTTCTTCCTCCAGAAGCTCCTTAAAGGTCGGACGCTCATCCGGGAATTCCTTATCAATATTCCTCAGTGAAAAACCGGCATGGACTTCCTTACCAAGATCTTTTCTGAACCCTACCAGAACAATACGTTCCCGATGCTGTGGCAGGAAATGCTGACCATCAATCACTTTTGGATCATTGGTTTTGCCAGCATCTACATCTGCCACGTGGTAACCAAGGTCTTCCAGGGTTTTGATGATAATTTTGAATGTCTTGCCCTTGTCGTGACTTTTCAGATTCTTTACATTTTCCAGCAGAAATGCCGCCGGACGCTTGGCAGCCAGAATTCTGGCTACATCAAAGAACAGAGTACCCTGGGTTTCGCATTCAAAACCATGAGCCCTGCCCAGAGAGTTCTTCTTTGACACACCAGCAACAGAAAATGGCTGGCAGGGAAAACCCGCAAGCAACACATCATGATTCGGAATTTCATCGTCAATGTTGCTGTATGCTTCCTCAATGGAAATACTGTCATCTTCACTTTTCGTTATCTCACGAATGTCCTCATTGAAGATGTGATCCGGCTCGTTGTAATAATTGGCTTTATAGGTTTTTTGCGCGTACTTGTTCCACTCGCTGGTGAAAACACATTTTCCGCCAATAGCTTCAAACCCTTTTCGGATTCCGCCAATTCCGGCAAAGAGATCTATAAATCTGAAGTCCTCACGGGCATCTTCAGGTTTTGAAGGAAGCAGGTCTTCAAGTATTCCGCGTTGTGTATCATTCAGTTTTGGGCCGTCTTTGGCTTTTAACCATTTGCTGATTTCTGAGTGGTGAGTGTAACCAACCTGAACAGCAACGTGCTGTTTGCCCCAGATATCAACAGCTTGATCCAGAAGTTTTTTGTTACTTGGTTCCATGGGGGTTATTTGCTCGCCGGGTAATTTATGTCAATCAGAATCACACAAATGACCCAGAGCAGCAACTTTTTTATATGTGTTTATATACAGTAAAAGTGTCTACTATCCTTGCTGGTTAATGAAGGGAGGCATGCAATCTTGCCTGATTTGTGCTTGGTGCTTTTCGTCTTTGCAAGCACCAGAAAAGTATTAACCGCTTGTATCTGCGGCATTGCGAAGCTGTGGAGTCAGGTCTTATTAGCCTGAACTCCGGTTCAACCCCATCAACCGCCCAAAAAACGAAGCATTCCGCACTGTCTCCACCGTCTTTTCTGCAGGCGGCTCCGCCATCATCTCTGCCACCTTCTGCCGGAAAGTCTCAATATCCCCGGTTTCCTCCATATAGTTCATCAACTGCTCCACCCGCTTGCCGTACATCTCATGATATTTAGTGCCGAGGTATTCCGCCGCATCCACCAATGCCTGCATATCTGCCCGGTGAGCCGCCCGTTTTTGGGTGAGAGTTGAAATCTCTGAAAACTCCGGCGGCAGTTCCGGTGCCCCTTTGCCTGAAGGCGGCAGTGGACTGCTTTGTTTTTTCTTCCAGCCCGCACCGTAGATTTCGGTGATGTAATCTTCTGTCGGTTCATAACCGAGGCTACTGATTTTATTGTCCCGTTCGGCTCGCGCCATCAGATCTTCTTCCGGCTCGGTGTTGCGCCAGACGCGAGGTGGGTTAGCGTTGGGAAAATTCCATTCGGTGAGCCATGTTACTACTTGCCGGTTGAAGCTCTCGCAGACCAGATCAGCATCGCTCTTGATAACCGATTGCAGCACATTTTGGTGGACTTCTGCCTGACTGCGGCTGCTGCCATCGTCGGTGGTCATGGTCTGGCTGAGGATGATCTTGCTGATCGCCTTGTCCATGCGCTGGCAAAGGGTTTCATAGTCGGCGGTGCCGGAGCGTGCTGCCTCGATCAGCTCAATGACGACGTTATCCGGGATTACAATACCGCTGTCGCTCTGGATCGCGTCCAGTGCCGCCAGTGCCTTGTCCCGCTCGATAGGGTCTTGTGCCTGTCCCGGTGGTAGCTTGGCAGCAGCGGTAGGCATACCGAACTTTTCCAGAAAGATCAGCCAGAACTTGATGCCGTTGCGCTTGAAAAATGTCGGCCAGTAGAGGTAGTGGGCAAGACCGAGGCCATAGGGGTTGTCATTGTGGTCAGCTCCGGCGCTGAACACCCAGAACTTATTGTCTGGCAAATGTTCGCCATGCGGGTTGTCCACGGTGATCAGTCGCAGGTCGCCATCAAGGTCAAACCGGAAGCGGGAACGCTCGCGCACTTTAATATCGTCCAGCGTGATACGGCTGCCATCGGTTGCCCACAGGCATTCTGCTACGGAGTAGCCATAGTAGATGCCGAACAGCATTTTATCGGTGGTATCGTCAAAGCGGATGTTTTGCAGCTGCTCCCGGATGAAGTCTGCCGCAGCTTTGTCTTCGCTGCTTTCGCTGGCTGGCTCCACTTCCCACTCAGCTTGTGTGACCGCCAGTCGGCGCTGTTGAAAGCAGGGCTTAACCTGATCGTCCCTGAGCAGCTCATCGTAGAGCCGCATGTCCCGGCCTCGTTGTTGCAAGACACTGTCAGG
This sequence comes from Endozoicomonadaceae bacterium, assembly GCA_965261725.1. Lineage (GTDB taxonomy): Bacteria > Pseudomonadota > Gammaproteobacteria > Pseudomonadales > Endozoicomonadaceae > CANDOC01. The sequence goes on from CBDHDU010000002.1 coordinate 29,754, forward strand.
GTTATCCATCAGCATATGGGTGTAGGCTCGCGCCATGCGGATGCCGTGGTCTGCTTTGGCGATTTCGCCGAGGGTGGGCTTGCCTGCCATGTTGTTTTCAGCTCAGTTATCCGGTTCTTTTCTTTAATACCACTTTTCAAGCGGTGTTGATCAGCATAAAAATTTCCGATTCATAGGTCCGAACCAGTTGTATTAGGCAAAACTTGATCAGATTCTGCTCCTGCTGGAGAGTCAAGGGTATCGTTTTTGTTCGTCCATCGTGAAGAAACGATAACTGTTTCATCTTCATGTTGCACATAAATGATTATTTCAATATGGGCGTGCCCGTCTCCAATTCCATTATTAAGAAGTACAGTGATCGCACCTGAATAATTTACATAACCAGTACTGCCCAAATCACAGAGGTTTGGTTCAATTACTGTGGTTGCGGGCGTTGTTTCCCGTTCATCGGCGTATGAGACGAAATCGCCCATAAGTGCAGTAACACTATCTATGACCAGTGGAATGGCTTGTTGATAAATATCTGCATACAAGCCCTCGTAACTCCATTCATTCCATACCTCCAGATCTGAAGAATACTTGCCTATACTCTGGCCATCCTTGGTAACGGTATACTCATCTGAGAGAGATTGTTGAGCCACCAACAAAACTAGAATAAAGGCTAAAACTTTTAATTTCATATAAATTGTTTTCGTTATTGCATCAATAATAAGAATGTAGCCGAATCTATAACGATTTATATTCAATATCCCCTGAAATCATTACCGCCTCGCACCGCACCATAACCTCTGTTGCTGTCGATGGCGTTCTGCTGCTCGTCAAAGGCCGCCATACCCACGCGCTTTCTGCCGCTGGAGGCATGGTCGAAGCTGGTCTGATTTTCATGCGCCCATTTTAAAAACTGGCTGGTGCTGTCCACTTGGTCATCGTGGGGTGCCAGTGGGAAAATGGTTAGCTCGATTTCATAGTCCAGCGTCCACGCTGCCACTTCTGGCAAGAAGACCATGCCTGCTTCGAACAGGCTTGATACGGCGATAAGCCTGTCTACCTTGTTTATGCCTTTCGGGTCGATGGGGATGACCGGGATTCTTACCTTGCCGCCGGCCATATCCACGCCTTGTTTCAGCTCCTGAATCAAACTCTGCCCGCTGCCCTTGTCTTCTATCAGCACCGCCTGTGGTCGCCATGCTTCATACAGGGTGGCGGCGGCGCGCTTGAGTGCCGGGTATTCCAGCCTGTCTCTGAATACATCCAGCAAATACCAGCCTTGTCGGGTTTCTCCCCATGTGGTGCAAACGCTTGGGTCGTTCACCTGTTCAGGTTTATAAGCTGTGTCCCAGCTCTGGATAACGCGCAAAAATTCCGAGGGTGGTGTGGTGTATCGCTGGAACCATTGCGCTTTGATCAAACCGCCTTCCGGTGTGGCGTTCCAGTCGCCTAGCAGCCATGCCTGTACCAGCCAAGGGGGGCCGGACTTTTTCAGGCGGGCAATATAGCCGGGATCGCCGTCCACCAGAAGGCGGTTGTCTTCCAGTCGGCTGGGGATGTAGATCCGGCTGGCTCCGGTCATTTCATCCTGTAGTGGTTGCATACCTTTGGGCGCGGGATCAATGTAGCGTTTTTTCAGCCACTCATGCCCCGGCCCACCGGGGTTGGCACTGATGTTGAAACTGGCAGGTATGTTGTAGGGATTTCGCAGGGTGGCGTTTAACTTGTCGATGGGAGCCGGGTCAGGAAAGTTACCGCCTTCATCAATATAGATATCGGTGTAGCTGTGCCCCTGATACTTGCCTGCATCTGCATCACGCTCAAGGCTTCGCAGTCGCAGAAAGGAACCGTTGGGCATAATCCATGTATTCTTCTGCGCCCGCCATCTGGCTCCAACCGGAGTAAAGATTTCATGGCTGCGACTGATCACCTCATCCAGCTCCGGCATACTGCGGCGGACGAATAAACCCTTACTGTGACGCCCGTTGATCTGTGACCGTTGCAGCCACTTGCCGAGAAAACCGTCGGTTTTTCCTCCGCCCCTTGCGCCGCCATAGAGAATGTCTTCTACCGGGCATGTCAGCAGTGCGGTTTGGGGGCCGGGTTGGGGGTGCCACGTAAGTCGATAATCCATCACAACGATAAATTCATTTTTAAGTATTAAACCTGCTAATCTGAACTCAGGCTTTAATGCTGACTGTTTTTTTTACTATGAAATATCCTCTTTTTTTCCTCTTATATCTGTGCTCTTCCATTGTGAATGCTGGAGTGGAAAGAGTTTCTGATAAATCTTTTAAATATGTTAGTGAAGATAAAAAAGTTGAATACGATTTTTCCCTGACAGGTTTTACGTACTACACAGCATTTGAGGGCTATCTTCAGAAAATAGCTATTGGTCAAATGGCCTTAGTCAAAGAAGATGAAACTATTTCTGCTCAGGTTAATAACGTAAAAGTCATTCGTCTTGGGCATTATGATAATCCGGGACGTACAGAGCGTTATCGAAATAAGATTGCTTATATTTTTAAGGTAAATGATGGTCGTTTCTTTTTGAAAATGCCTTGGGCGTTTGCTCTTATTGGTTCGCACGGTGTAGAAGCTGTAAAGGAAGATATATATCACTACTGGGTTACATTTAGAGTCAAAGATATTAATGGTGCAGATGAGGATGGAAGTAACCCTCGAACCATTCTGTTTGATGAAAAGAAGTTACATTTACAACTCAACTGTTCAATGAATCAACCGCTGTTGCATTTTGAGTTGCTGGCAAATGAATTTTTTTGAGGCTGTATTCTTTGTCTATTTCAAACAATACTTTTCCTCTTGTACTCCTGTAACCATTGTTCCAGCTCCAGTGGTGTGGGCACAACCACCACGCCCTGCTGCACGGCTTCCTCCCCATCGGGAGTCGTGTGAGCAATCTTTTGTGGTGCTTCAAAGCCATAAATTTTCGCTCGGCGATCAATGGCCTTCATGATCCTGTCCATTGCTTGCAGGTCGCCTTTCAAAGCCTGCTTCATGGCTTCACGGATAATCCAGTCCAGCCGTTGCAAGTCCAGTGTCTTGTTTAACTGCGCCAGCTTTTTGGTTTCTTCGTTGATTTCGTCCAGTGCTGCAGTGCAGGCACGGTAGGCACGGCTTTTGGAAACACCCAGCTGATCAGCAATTTGTTGGTACGACAGGCCAATGATACGGAGTTCCAGCGACTTGCGTCGTAACTCACTGATCTGCAATTTCTTTTTACTTGTTTGACCTGCCATGGCGTTTCATTTCCATATGTTCCAGTTTTCAGACTGGTTCATCACTAAACAAATGACCATTCTCATGCCTGGCCTGCTGTCCGGTGAATTCCTGCCATCGCTTGATAATCACATCGCAATAGGCCGGGTCGATTTCCATTACTCTGGCCTGTCGTTTCAGCTTTTCGCAGGCGATGAGGGTGGAGCCGGAACCGCCGCATAAATCCAGCACCCGGTCGTGGCGCGTGCTGCTGTTGCGGAGCATGTGGGTAATCAGTCGCACCGGTTTCATGGTGGGGTGTTCGCTGGAACGGCTGGGCTTGTCTTCCCGGATCACACTGGTGTTCAGCTGGTTGTGCAGTTCCCGGCAATAGTTCACAAGGCTGGCTTTCTCCATCGTCTTGAAGTCCGGCTGGTCATCGATGGCGGTGGACTTGTTGAACTCGCCATACCACTTGTGAGCGTGTCCGGGCTTCCAGCCATACAGAATCGGCTCATGCTGCCAGTTGTAGTCCTGCCTGCCGAGGGCGAAGGTGTGCTTGACCCACACAAGACACTGTTTGAATAAAAAACCGGAAGCGATCAGCGAGTTGCGGAAGTTCACGCCTTCGGTGTCGGCATGGGCGACGTAGATGGGGCTGCCTGCTTTCGTCCACTGGTAAGCGGCACTGAACAGGTCGGTGAGAAAGTCTGCAAACTGGTTGTCGCCCATTTTGTCGTTCTGGATTTTCAGGGCATCGGCGGTTTTGCCGACATAGTCCACGTTGTAGGGCGGGTCAGTCCAGACCATGTCGACCTGCTGTCCATCCACCAGTCGCTCGACGTGTTGTTGGTCGGTGCCGTCGCCGCACATAAGACGGTGTGTACCTAAAAACCATAAGTCACCAGGGCAGGTAATTGGATTGCTGTCGATATCCGGGCAGGCATCATCGTCGGTCTGCCCATCTTCTTCTTCGTCCATCAGGTCTTTGGAAACGAGGCTGTCCAGCAACAGGTTCAGTCCATCGCTGTCTACTTCCAATCCTTCGACCAGCCTGTCCAGCATGCCTTGGTCAGTTTCTGCCATAGCCGACAAAGGATCGATAGTGGCGAGGGCGAGCTTTTCTTCGTCTTCGCTGAGGTCGACGTAAACAACAGGCACCTCTCTTTCGCCTTCGCGCATGGATAGTTCCACCCGCAGGTGTCCATCCACCAGATGCCCGGTGCGCTGGTTGACAATCACTTGCTGTATCCAGCCGATTTGTTCCAGTGCGCCTTTCAGGGCTTCTTGCTGGTGCTTGGGGTGAATGCGCCAGTTCTGCGGATTGGCGAGTAGCTGTTCGGGATTTTCCTTGCCTTGCCCGATGATCCTGTCCTGCCACTTGCTCATGAACGCTCCTTGTTTTTCAGAAAGCCGAGGGCTTTCATCTGCTGTTTGAATCCCTGATGTGACAGCTTCTCCGGGATGCCCTGTGCCTGCTGTTGCTGGCGGCGCTGCTGTTCGCTGAGGCGTTGCGCTTTTTCGGCTTCGGTCAGTTCAGTGTGCTTGTCTTCCAGTGCTTCTGGCGGGTCAATTTGCCCGGTGATGAATACACGCTGAATGATCCGCTGGTACTCCTCCCTGAAGCGATAGAACAGGGCGGCGCGCTCTTTCTTGTCGGTGGCGTTGCGAATGTCGAACCAGCCGGTGTAGTGGCCTGCCAGATAGACGGCCTTGTGCGACCAGTTGTAATCCATCGGGTGGTGGCAGTGGTGCTGTATTTCATGCCATGCCTGATGTTCATTGGGCATGCCCAGATCCTGCGCAGTCGGCTGGCAAAGTTTCACAATGGCGGGAATGTCCGGCCATCGCCATGCTTTGGGGTCGCTGATGCGTTCCTCCCGCAGCTTCTTGAATCCGGCATCGATTTGCGGGCGCTGCAGGTCGCCAATATGCCGCGACCATTCTGCCTTGGCTTCTGCTTCCGCTTTGCTGGTCGAGTAGTGCAGCTTGTAATTCGGGCCGTATGTCCGGCGCAGACGGGCGAAGAAATACTCCACAGCCTGTTGCTGCAACTCGGTCAGCGGCTGGTTAGTCGACCGGGTGTATGGGGTCATCGTTCCAGTCATTAGGGTCGACGAGCTGTGTCCACGATCTGTCGTGGTCTGCTCCGGTGTTGTCCCGCATATGGGGTGGCAGTCGGTTCTGGTGGTAGGCTTCGCGGTTGTCATCAAAGGTTCCATGTGTTTTTGCGTTGTTGATGAAACGGTCGATGTTGTCGGCGTCTTTCAAAATGATGTTGAGGCCGTCGTATTTCTGGCCACGGTCGTTTTCACCCATGTTGAACGGGGTAACGCTGCAGCCAAAGATGGCGGTTTTGAGGTCGTTGACGGAGTAGCCCATCGCCAGTGCGGCACGGATCTTCTTGCGGCGGGTGTCAGCGAGCTTGGCTTGGGGGTGGTTCAGGCGTTGTTGCCAGTAGGTAAAGATTTCCTGAACGACATCTGACTCTGGACTTTCGGAGCACGGCTCGGAAGGTTCTATAACTGACTGGTTCTTATTAATGACTGGTTCAGTAATGAAGGAAAGTTCATTATCTGTACTTTCGGGAGGTTCATATATTGGACTTTCGGGCGTGGAAACTGGACTTTCGGAAAGTCCATTATCTGTACTTTCAGATTGAGGCATGCACAGCAGCTGATAAAGGTTTGAGCTGCTGCCACCACCGGCCTTCGGACGACGTTGCCAGTTTATGAGTCCCTGTTCCTGTAGTGACCTGAGTTTCTTGTTCAGTGTTGTTTTGCTTTTCATCCGGCTTTTGGTCATCAGGGTCTGCTGCGATGGCCAGCAGAGTGCTTTCTCGTTGGCATAGTCTGCCAGTGACAGCAATACCAGCAGTTCTCCCTGATCATCGACGGGTTGCCTCCATGCCCAGGCGATAGCATCCAGACTCATGTTTGCTTTCCACTTGTTTTTGTTGTGTGAAAGGAACGGGAGGCGGAACAGGTGTTTCCTCCCGGCTTTGTTCGGCAGTCTGCTCTGCCATCGCTCACCCGGCTTATGGGAGCCGGACACGACTGCGGTTGTTATTTGCGCCACCGACCGCTGGGCTTAGGGAGAGTCATTCTTTTGCTTGGCGTGTTTCGATTGCCCTGATTAGCCACGGCGCGATACGTTTTTCACGGCGCGCTCTCCGAAAAGGAAACCGAGCACCAGCAGGTTGATCGCTATCAGTGCCGATTGCTGCTGCTCTGAAAGGCTCCAGTTGCTGAACCACTGATAATCCAGCCAGATAGTGAAAAAGCCCCAGACCGGGCGTTGGCAGCCTCGCGCAAAAATTACCAGACGACCGACGAATGGCATGGCTTTCAAATCGCGGGCGGTGCCTTCCAGCTGGCTGATGCGCCGGGTGATTTCCCGTTCGGCTTCCAGCAGGGCGTCGTCAGCCTGTTGTTTCTTTTCAAACTCCAGCCGTTGCAGCTCAAGCATGACAGTGCCTTTCTGCTCCGGTGTCATGTCCGGCGGGAAGTAGGTTTTTACGGCGTCATAAAGGGTGTCTGCCAGTCCACCGGTCAGGATGTTGGCAAGGCCACCGGCGATTTTGGTAAAGCTCATCGGCTGCTCCTGTCAGTGGATGTTGTTTTTCGGGATGCTGTTTATTGCCCAGCTGATGCCGGTATCAATGAGCCAGTCGCTGTAGGGCTGGCAGCCGAGTTCATGGTGAATGATCGCTTTGGTCAGGGAGTGCAGGTAGTGGTCAATGCCGAGGGTCAGCTCCACAAAGTCTGCGGTGCCGACTCGCTGGCAGACGTGGTGGATGTAGGCTTCGGTGTTGTTCTCTGATGGCGGAGCCCAGCGATTGATAATGGCGCGGATCGTCGTCAGCTTGTGCTTGTGATAGTAGGTTTGCAGGATTTTGGCGATGGCACGGATGCCATATTCCGGCGAGCAAAACCGGCAGAAGCTGGAGTCATCCTGCCTGACTGTCAGGCCGATCCATTTTTCGCCCAGCCGTATGTTTCCCGGATTGTTGTTGCGCCAGCCCCGGATATTTCCAAGCGTGTTCATGTCACTTCCCTGTTGTGTGCTGTCCTGTGGCGGGCGGGCGATCACGAATTGAAAGCCAGCCGTCGTAAATTTTCAAACCGGTCACAAGGATGGCAGCGATACTGGCGACTACGGTGCCGATAAAAAACAGGCGACGTATGTCTTCGCCCAGTTTCTGAACCAGTTTTTGTGTGTCCCGGCCTTCCTGTTTGATTTCGTGAATGTCCGAACGCACGGTTTCAAACTGGACTTCCAGCTGGGTCACGCTGTTTTCGAGTGAATGGATGCGGTTCGGGGTCTGCTCCAGTTCACCGACCCGGTGTTCCAGCACCGCCATGCTGCGCTCCACTTTGTTTATGCGCTGCTCGCTGGACTGTCCTGTCATGGCGGTATCCCTGCACCTGTGCTCTGAGGCGGCGGCAAGTCAGACCGAGCCGGGGGTGGTTGTCACCTTCCATGATTTTGCGAATGGTGCGTTCAACCAGCCCGAAGCGTTGCCCTATGTCGCGCTTGTGTTCGCCAGCCCAGACTGCTCGCCTGATATCCCGGTTCCGCATCCGTGATGCCAGATGCTGGGGAATGTAGAGCAGCATGCCGCCGAAACGTGACGCCAGTTTCTCTGCGCCTGCTTTGCCGATGGCATTCACTATGGGGGATAAATCGCCGGGGCGTGATGCAATGTATTTCCGCTGCCCGCCGAGTGCGCGTTCCAGCTTGAGCGTGGTGTCGATGCCGAGTAGCTGGATGATTTCGGGTTCGCTGTTCATGGTGCTCTTGCTTCATCGTTTTTGACCGGCCACCAGGTGAGCGTGTCCTTCTTGCAGATGAAACATCGGCGAAGCGGACCTCTGTGGATCAGGTGGTTTTTTTCGGCCCATAGCAAGAGGTCTGGCATGTCGTCATAGGAAATATTTTCCCTGAAAGCGATTTCTGCACTGGTGGCTCCCTCATGCAAAAGAATCAAATCACGCATCTTCCGGGGGCAGGCATATAACTTTTGCGTTTTTATCTGCCGCAGTTTCATCAACTGTTCTCTTGATGTTTTCTCAATACGCTATATGTGACGTCTGTACTTTGCAACACTAAATCGTTTCTATGCGTTTAAAATAAACGCTTGCAATACTTTGTACCGTTATATTATGTTTTTTAAGCTTCAGAGCGTTATTCAGGGAGAATGATATCGGGAACACGTATTGTGTTTTTTAACGCAGGATTGTTTGATAACGTAACTTTTGAACGCTAATAAGTAAGGGTTTACTTAACACCCTGAAGCAGAGGGGCGTTCTTACCATGCCGACTTTGCCCGGCTTTAAATATCAAATCTGGAGCGTTACTGATGTCATCACTTGGTGATCGTTTAAAAAGCGTAAGACGCGAAAGGAGAATGAGTCAGGCTGCGCTTGCCAAAGCTGTGGGTTCACGCCAGAGCAGCATCAACGACATCGAGTCTGGTCGTAACAAAACATCTACTTACTTGTTGAAGATTGCCAATGTACTGAACGTAGACCCGAATTGGCTTGAGACCGGTGTCGGAGAAATTCGGGGGGTTGGGGTTGAGATTGTCAATCAGGGAGCAGCCTTGCCACTGTATGACTGGATTGGCGTCGTGGACGTTGCGCTGGACGAATCAAAAGAACGGGCTGTTATCGATACGTTGTACCGGTGCCCTGTGAAGCACTCGAAAGATGCGTATACGATTTCAGTCGAGAAGAATATGGACGGTTTTAATGCTGGTTCGGTGTTATTTATTGACCCTGCAGGTCAGTATAAAAATGGTGACTTTGTGGTGGTCGTTTTTCCTGAAAGTCGTATGGCTGATTTACGGATGCTGGTATCCGACGGGATGAACACTTTTATCAAATCACTTGATCTGTCCATTGACTCCTCTTTACGCATGGCTGAAGTGAAGCTGAGCTGTATGTCAGGTGGCGATCTGATTTTACCTGTGTCAAAGAAAAAAGATGTCCCGACAGCAGTACTGGCGGGAAGGTTGATCTTCATGGGCAAACGTTTCTTGTAACTCTGAAGTAGAGGTTGAGATGTAGAGTGTTGTCGGATGCGTGCCTTTTTAATCAGAGGTATGGATTTTGAATTCCCAGTGTGTTCCACGGTTTTGGGTAAGGTCGGGTATTCATGAACTTTATGTGGAAATAGGGGGGAAGCCTGTTCCAGGTGAAATTGTAGTTATGGCTCCAACGGAGACAGAGCCAGCCGTAACGCGGGTATTTACCTGTGACATGGATGTGGGGTTGGTTTTGGGACGAGTCATTCTTTTCGGAGCGTCGCTTTCCTGAAGGCTGCCGTTTCCATGAACTGAAGAGGCCGGAGGAGCCTCTTTCTTTTCCCTTAAAATAAACGTATATGCGTTTGAATAATAAGAATATTTGCACTAAAGTTCAGCATTCTCATAAAAACAATGATAAGGAGGTTTCAATGAAACCCGGAATCTATGACTCTCTGCCCGAAAAGGACTACCACGCGGGCGCTGGCCTCTCAGCCTCCACACTGGTCGAAATGGCGCGTTCCCCTGCCCATTGCAAGGCCAAGATGGACGGGCTGGTAGAAAAGCGCTCACGGGCGCTAGAAATTGGCACGGCGCTACATTGTGCGGTGCTGGAGCCTGAACGCTTCATGTTCGATTATGCCTTGGCTCCTAATCCTACCGATTCTATTTATGCCGACGTGGTGCCAGTGGCGGATACCTCGCTGAAGGCGCACTGTAAGTCGCTCGGTATCGCTGGCTATTCCAAGCTGAAAAAGGATGAGCTGAAGGCTGCCATTCTGGAAGTTGCCCCTGAAACCCGTTTCTGGGATCAGGTAGTGGCGGAGGTATCCGCTGAGGCCACTATCCTCTCGGAGGGTGATATGGCGCTATGCGAAGGCGTGAAGGCTTCAGTGCTGGCGCATCGCAAGGCACGCCGTGCTTTCTCCGGTGGCGTGGCTGAACGCTCCCTCTATTGGGAGGATGCTGATACTGGCCTGCTTTGCCGTGCGCGGATGGATTATTACCGTGAAGACCTTGGCATCGTATTCGATCTGAAATCCACGGTGGATGCCCGTTACGACAAATTCCAGCGAGCCATTCTGAACTACCACTACCACATGAAGGCGGCTTGGTATCTGCAAGGCTGTCGTGCGCTCGGTCTGCCTGCCAATGGCTTTGCATGGCTGGCAATTGAAAAGGAACCACCGTATGCCATCGGCCTTTATATGGCTTCCGATGAAATGCTGGCGCTTGGTGAGGTAGAAATTGCCCGCTTGCGGGATCGCTTTGCTGAATGTCAGGCATCCGGTGTGTGGCCGAGTTATGCCGATGAGTTCAGTACCATCGAATTGCCCGATTGGGTGCAGGCGGCTTAGGAGGATTTATGCCAAGAACAACGACCAAAAAGGCAGCCAAGCCTGCCGCTTCTGCGCCGGTCAATCAGCCGGTGCCGGAATCTCAGCCGGTCACCATTAAGGACTTGCTGCGTAACAATAAAAATACCATCGGGCAGGCGCTGGAAAATACGCCGCTTACACCTGAACGGTTGCTTTCTGTCTGCATGACTGAAATCCGCAAAACGCCCAAGCTGCGTGAATGTTCACAGGCATCCCTGCTGGGGTCAGTGATTCAGGCGGCGCAGCTGGGGCTGGAGCCGGGTTCTGCACTGGGTCATTGCTACCTTATCCCGTTCATGAATCGCAAAGCCGGAATAACAGAGTGCCAGTTCATGCTGGGCTATCGTGGCATGTTGGCGCTGGCGCGTCGTTCCGGTGCCATTGTGAACATCGATGCTCGCGTGGTGTTCTCCGGTGATGACTTCGATCTGCTGTACGGCACCGACACCCGGGTTGTCCACAAGCCCTGCCTGAACGGTGAGCGTGGTGGTGTCATTGGCGTGTACGCGGTGGCGCACCTGCAGGGTGGTGGCTCGCAGGTTGAATATATGACCCTGCAGGATGTCTTCGCTATCCGGGATGCCTCGAAGGCAAAAAACGACGGGCCGTGGCAGACGCACTTTGAGGAAATGGCAAAGAAGACGGTGGTTCGCCGCCTGTTTAAGTATCTGCCGGTTTCCGTGGAAGCGTTGACCGCTGTTGGTCTGGATGAACGGGCAGATGCCGGTTTGTCTCAGGGTAACGAGGCGGTGTTGCGTGACGACGACGGTGGTCTGGTCGTCGACATGGATACCGGTGAAATTCTGGAAGGCAGGGTGAGTAGTGCTGCTGATTTGAACAAGGCACTTTAACTCGAAGGCTTGCTACATGGACGGCTTCATTAAATGGGTGTTAATTCGTCGGTTCTGTGATCTGACGGGTTACTCCCCTAAAGCTGTAGAAATGAAAATTGAAAAAGGTGTCTGGCCTCAAGGACGTATTTGGAAAAACAGCCCGGACGGTCGTCGCCAGATAAATCTTGAGGAGTACACTAAATGGGTCGAGGATCAACCGCTGCGGTAAAAACTGCACTTCCGCCGGGAGTCGAAATCCACGGAAAATCGCTAAGAGTGTGTTTTTCGTTTCGGGGTGTCAGGTGCCGTGAGGCACTTGGCCTCGAGCCGACAGCCAAGAACATAAAGTACGCTGCAAACTTCCGTTCCACAATTCTCCACCAAATTTCCACGCGATCTTTCAAATATCATGAGCACTTTCCTGACAGTCAGAAGGTGAAATTGTTTGATGATAGCGAAGCGATTAAATCGATTACTCTGGGTGAATTGCGCGACTTATATAAAGACACACTTGCGCTTACCAGAACGGATTATTCGCTTACCAATTACGGGTATGCGATGAATGTCATTATTCCGCTTCTCGGAGGTGAAAAACGAATTGTAAGCTCTTTGCAACATTGCGATATAGATACGTTTCGAGTTGAACTCCGGAACGGGCGCAAAATTTCAACATTTAATGAACGGCTTGGTATTGCTGACGGGATGTTTTCTTTTGCTAAAAAAAGAAACTACACGGCAATTGATTTGATTGACAGCGATATGTATTTGAAGGAGGACTCTGATGAGAGTATTCCTGATCCTTTAGAATTTGAAGAGTTTAATGCTGTTATTGCTGCATGCAGCAATGAGTTCTATCAGCATATTTTTACGTTGATGATTTATACAGGTTTGCGATCTGGTGAAGCGGCATCGCTTGCTTGGGAGGATGTAGATTTTGAAAATAAAAATGTTACTGTTCGCCGTAATGTAACCATTCATGGTTTTAAGCTCCCGAAGAACTTCAAAACTCGACAGATTGACCTTATGCCTCCTGCACTTGATGTGTTGAAGAAAATGCGGTTTCTGACTGAGTTGTATCCTGCTAAAAAAATAGATGTTGTTCAGCGTGATAAAACCATCTCAAAACAACAAAATGTCAGATTTATTTTCAACCCCTTATGCTTTACTCGTCACCAAAATCGCGAGCCATTTATTACTCCAAAATCGCTCAGCCGTACTTGGAAAAAAACGCTTAAAAGTGCAGGTGTTCGCCATCGACGTTTACATCAGACACGCCACACGTATGCTTGCTGGTCTTTAGGCGTGATTGGAAATCCTGTATATGTTGCAGACCAGATGGGGCATAGTGACTTTTCAATGTTGACGAAGGTTTACGCACGATGGATGCCTACGAATTCAAAAAAAGAATCTGATCGTATTTGGGCAGCGTTGCAGGCATCCCGGATGTAAGTTTGGCTATCTGGTAATTTTTGCCCCAATGCTGCCCCAGCGTTTTTCTGGGGTCTTTTATCTTACTAAATTCATTGAGGTTTTTTTGATGAGCGAAATTCTCCTTATCAATGTAACTGGTCAGGATCGATCCGGAATGACAAGTGCCATCACCGGCACGATGGCTCAGTACGGGCTGGATATCCTCGATATCGGACAAGCCGTGATTCACGACACGTTAACCTGGGGAATCCTGGTACGCCTGCCAGAAAACAGCGAACGGGATCCTGTGTTAAACGAGCTCATTCAGCAGCTACACCAAATGGACTTACAGGTTAAATATCAGTCTGTCACTAATGACTCATATCAGAGCTGGGTTGATGATCAGGGCAAGGATCAATATATCGTTACTTTGCTATCCCGTTGTCTGACTGCCGGGCAGGTTGCCCGTGTCTCCGGTGTTACAGCGCTGCATGGACTGAATATTGATAACATTACCCGTTTGACCGGGCGGATTCCGTTAACACCTGTCGAAGATAAAAGCCGGTCTGTTGTTGAGTTTTCAGTGAGGGGAACACCGGCAGATTTTGCAACGCTACGTGCCGATTTTCTTCATATGGCTACTGAAATGGAAGTCGATATTGCCTTTCAGCAAGATACGGTATTCCGTCGCAACCGCCGCTTGGTGGTATTTGATATGGACTCCACACTTATCGAAGCTGAAGTGATCGATGAGCTGGCAAAAGCAGCGGGTGTGGGTGATCAGGTCATTGCCATCACCGAAGCGGCCATGCGTGGTGAACTGGAATTTGCAGAAAGCTTCCAACGTCGGATGGCATTGTTAAAAGGCTTGGATGAAAGTGTTCTGCATGAAATTGCAGAGAAGCTGCCTCTGGCTGAGGGAGCAGAAAGACTGATTCGCAACTTGAGAAAGCTGGGATATCAAACAGCCATTCTTTCCGGGGGATTCACATGGTTTGCCCGTTACTTGCAGCAAAAGCTGGGCATCGATTACATCTATGCCAATGAGCTCGAAATTGTTGATGGCAAAGTGACAGGAAAAGTTACCGGTACCATTGTAGATGGGCAGCGCAAGGCGCAGTTAATGTATGAGCTTGCCCGCAAGCAACACATCAGTCTGGAGCAGGTAGTTGCAGTAGGTGATGGTGCTAACGATTTACCTATGTTGAGTCAGGCCGGGCTGGGAATCGCTTTCAGAGCCAAACCCCTGGTACGGCAAAACGCGCGTCATGCCATTTCAACACTGGGACTTGATGCCGTGTTATACCTGATGGGGTACCGGGACCGGGATATTGTTGCTTTGGAACAGTTGTAGGGCTGCTTATTTATCAGGTGCTTTTTTCTCCAGCTTCATTTGCCAGTGAGGGCAGCCGGAAAAGCTCCAGTTCTGTATTTGCCCTTCAGCATCGGTAACAAAGCTTTGTCGGCAGGTATGCATGAGGTATGCACTGCCCCAGGTCGTCGTCCATGTGTAGATATGTCGTCCATCCTTGATGGGTGAGTGGGTATTAGGAGCACCCCAGAGTGCGATCAGATCTGTGATGGACTTTCCCTGCCAGGACTTCATAACATTGCTGGTCGCCACGCAGCCAGACAGCAGGATAATCACCAGTAACAGTTTGATCCGAACAACGTATTGTATCAAAGCAATGTCCACTTATCATCGTCTGTCGCAGGTGCTGATACGTTTTTGATATCATCGCCCGGTTTCTCAGAAGGTGATGAGGGCTCAACTCTCGCAGGCTGCAGAAGGCTTTTGTAGGTAAGGCGGTTAACGCTGGCGGTACTTAATATGCAGTCATTCAGATGAGCCCGGTTAACCTCTCCCTGATCCTGCAGCAGGATTTTACAACCTGCCTGAAATGGCAGCGATGGCATAATCACGCTGGCGGCCTGCTTCAGTGCTCGTGATTCAGGTAATACAAAGCAACGCATAAAACGAGAGCTGTCCTGAGTTTTGTGTAACATTGCTGCTGCAGCCGGACGGGCATTGGGTGCCATTAATTCGATACCGGTTAATGTTTGTTTTCCCGGCTCCACTTTTATCCAGCGAACGATGGCAAGGTTCCAGTTATCGTTAGCATCTTCCCGCACGCCAACCATTTCACCGTTAGTAATCTGGGGGGGCAAACCTGCCTCCCAGCCCACACAATAACCCGACGGACTGATATTTATGATATTGGCGCTATGAACAGGATAGTCATTAGATGCAGGTTGTGTAGTTGTATCACTGTCAAACTGTAAGGGTGTTTCTGAACCCGGCATACGTTTTTCTGTCGGCTCAGCATCATGTACGTCGGCCCAGATATCATTTGTCTGTTCTTTGAATTCGGTTTTTTCGACAGAAGTCTGAGCTTGTTGATCAGCAATCGTGAATTTTTCAAACTCAACGCTACCTGTCAGATGATAGTGCGCTGCGGTTATGCCGGCGACGATTTCAACGCCTCCGTTAGCGACGCGACGTTTATGTTGTCGGGCGCGATTGTTCTCCAGTGTCAGACAAATGTGATTAATAATCAGCGGATTGATATTTTCCGGAATGGTCAGACTGGTTGCATTTTTATCATTGGCAGCGGCATTCAGTTCCTTAGCCAAAGCATTTGTATTGAGTCCTGTATCATCAGCGGAGGGTGCAGATCTTAAACTTGTGTATTCGGGACCGCAGTCGGAGCCTGCAGGTATGACGAAGGTGCATTTCTCCGGTTCTCTGGATATCTCGGCTGTGGAAACCCAGAACTCCAGCGCTTCAAAAATATACCGTATCTGTCGTGGGCGTAATTGTGACGGGGAGCTGGTATGCAGCAACAAACACCGCATGTAGCATTGGGCGATCGTAAGCTCTTTAATGTGAATGTTTGCAGTATCCGCAATGCTTCTATCGGCAAGTTTATGTGCTGCTGCTATTTGGTAAAGCTTATGCGTTTCAGACCACAAACTGTCAGGTGGTGAACGGTACAGGCGAAACGAAAGTAATAGCTGGTAGCTGGAATCAGTTATTGCGCGGTGCAACGCCAGAGGCAGGCGTTTGCCCTCAGAGTTGACGATAGACTCATCAACGCAGAGCTTGTATCCGGTAATCAGCTGGTTATAAAGCGTTTGAATCAGACTGGCGATACGTGACTGCTGAGTATTTAAATCAATGCACTGTTTCAGTGAATGTTGTCGTAGCTGTTGGGTAATGTAGTGAACACTTGGGCGTATCTGTTCCAGCAAATCACATCGCAGCGCTGGCTGTAAACGAATCTGGTTCAGTTCTTTCAGCGCCTGAAATATCTGTTTTGCCATCTCACCAAGATTGGCTTTGAGTAAGGCTTGCACCCAAATGTGAACTGAATCCTTGTCTGCTTTTGAAAAGGAAAGCTCACCCTCCCGAGTCTCCGGGGTGTTCAGGCGAAAACTATCGAGCGCATCCATTTGCTCACCTGCTTTTTATTATGTTGATATTTAACTTTTGATCGTAGAGGGGCTACGTCAAAAGCCCCTTACTCGTAACGCAGAATTTTAGAATAAAGCGAACCGGGACGACTGTCACCTTTGGTCTGGTTAACCCATCGGCATAATGGGTGCCAGCGTGGTTTTGGAGGGTACGCCAGCAATTTCCCTGACAAGCTTGGGAACCAGATAGCCTGAGCAGCGTCTGGCGAGTTCGCCTACAAGACGTTGAGCCTTTTCCTGTTCTGTATCAAAGTGCGCTGCTCCCTGAACCTTATCAAGCAGGTGCAGGTAATAAGGCATTACGCCATGCCGGAATAATTTGCGGTTAAGCGCTTCCATCGTATCGGCATTATCATTGACACCTTTGAGTAACACAGTCTGGTTCAGCAGTGTGACATCTGCGTGCTTCAGGCGACCGAATGCTTCAATAACAGCGCCATCTATTTCATTCGGGTGGTTGCAGTGGCTCACCATAACCGGTTTCAGCCGGGTGCCTGCAAACCAGTCCAGCATTTCGGGAGTGATTCGCTGGGGAATCATAATCGGGAAACGGGTATGAATCCGTAAACGCTCAACATGAGGAATGGCGGCAAGTTCTTTTGCGAGCCAGCCCAGCCGTTTGTCATTCAGTGCCAGCGGATCACCACCGCTAAAGATGACTTCTGAAACTTCTTTATCATCGCGCACATATTCCAGCGCATTCTCCCATTGCTGCTTATTCAACCGGTTATCATCATAGGGAAAATGGCGTCTGAAACAGAAGCGACAGTTTACAGCGCAAGTATTGCTGACGATAAACAGCAAGCGATCGCGGTACTTGTGGATAACTCCCGCCTGCTGATTTTTGGGTTTCTCGCCCAGTGGGTCCATACTGAACGCGGGGTGATGCTCCAGTTCTGCTTTTACCGGCAAGACCTGCTTGAGCAGCGGATCGTCAATATCTTTCCGCTGCATACGGGCAGCATAAGAGTGTGGTACCCAGAGCTTAAACTCGTTGGCCGCTTTATTGGCATATTCGAGAAGCTCGGAGTCCAGCTCGAGTAATGTAAGAAGTTCAGCGGGGTCAGTAATTACCTGACTTAGTACTTCTTGCCAGTGTGTTGTATGCAAACTGGCGGCAGAACGGGTTATCATACGCGTTTTTGTAAATCCTGGTGAAACTGCAATGGCAAGTTACAGTACAAACGAATTTCGCTCCGGCCTCAAGGTGATGCTGGAAGGAGATCCGTGCGTGATTGTCGATAATGAATTTGTAAAACCCGGTAAAGGCCAGGCATTCAATCGCGTTAAATTCCGCAATCTCAAGTCTGGCCGTACTTGGGAGCGTACTTTCAAGTCCGGCGAAAGCATTGAAGCCGCAGATGTCATGGATCTGGACATGGAATACCTCTATGAAGACGGGGAATTCTGGTACTT
>CBDHDU010000002.1:52500-205000 GCA_965261725.1 Endozoicomonadaceae bacterium
GGGAAACGATGTGAGAAGGCCCAGACAGCCAGGAGGTTGGCTTAGAAGCAGCCACCCTTTAAAGAAAGCGTAATAGCTCACTGGTCGAGTCGGCTCGCGCGGAAGATGTAACGGGGCTCAAACTAGACACCGAAGCTACGGGTGCGGACTTAGGTCCGTGCGGTAGAGGAGCGTTCTGTAAGCCGTTGAAGGTCAAGCCGGGAGGCAGGCTGGAGGTATCAGAAGTGCGAATGCTGACATGAGTAACGATAAGGGGAGTGAGATGCTTCCCCGCCGAAAGACCAAGGTTTCCTGCGCAACGCTAATCGGCGCAGGGTAAGTCGGCCCCTAAGGTGAGAGCGAAAGCTGTAATCGATGGGAAACAGGTTAATATTCCTGTACTTGATGTGACTGCGATGGGGTGACGGAGCAGGTTAGGCTAGCACGGCGTTGGTTGTCCGTGTTTAAGGTGGTAGGCAGCACGCTCAGGCAAATCCGGGCGCGCAATGCTGAGAGCTGATGACGATCTTCCGTTGGGAAGAGAAGTAGTCGATACCATACTTCCAGGAAAACCCTCTAAGCTTCAGGTCACATGAAACCGTACCCCAAACCGACACAGGTGGTCTGGTAGAGTATACCAAGGCGCTTGAGAGAACTCGGGTGAAGGAACTAGGCAAAATGGCACCGTAACTTCGGGAGAAGGTGCGCCGCT
Organism: Endozoicomonadaceae bacterium; assembly: GCA_965261725.1. Classification (GTDB taxonomy): domain Bacteria; phylum Pseudomonadota; class Gammaproteobacteria; order Pseudomonadales; family Endozoicomonadaceae; genus CANDOC01. The sequence goes on from CBDHDU010000002.1 coordinate 53,192, forward strand.
GAGGGTGATGGGATTAACTCCCTAAGCTGTCGGCGGTCGAAGATACCAGGTGGCTGCGACTGTTTATTAAAAACACAGCACTCTGCAAACTCGAAAGAGGACGTATAGGGTGTGACGCCTGCCCGGTGCCGGAAGGTTAATTGATGGGGTTAGCTTCGGCGAAGCTCTTGATCGAAGCCCCGGTAAACGGCGGCCGTAACTATAACGGTCCTAAGGTAGCGAAATTCCTTGTCGGGTAAGTTCCGACCTGCACGAATGGCGTAACGATGGCCACGCTGTCTCCACCCGAGACTCAGTGAAATTGAAATCGCAGTGAAGATGCTGTGTATCCGCGGCTAGACGGAAAGACCCCGTGAACCTTTACTACAGCTTCACACTGGACCTTGATGTAATTTGTGTAGGATAGCTGGGAGGCTTAGAAGCGTGATCGCCAGATTGCGTGGAGCCAATCTTGAAATACCAGCCTGATTATATTGGGGTTCTAACTCTGGTCCATTAGCTGGACCGAGGACAGTGTGTGGTGGGTAGTTTGACTGGGGCGGTCTCCTCCCAAAGAGTAACGGAGGAGCACGAAGGTTGGCTAAGTACGGTCGGACATCGTACGGTTAGTGTAATGGCACAAGCCAGCTTGACTGCGAGACGTACATGTCGAGCAGGTACGAAAGTAGGTCATAGTGATCCGGTGGTTCTGTATGGAAGGGCCATCGCTCAACGGATAAAAGGTACTCCGGGGATAACAGGCTGATACCGCCCAAGAGTTCACATCGACGGCGGTGTTTGGCACCTCGATGTCGGCTCATCACATCCTGGGGCTGAAGCCGGTCCCAAGGGTATGGCTGTTCGCCATTTAAAGTGGTACGCGAGCTGGGTTTAGAACGTCGTGAGACAGTTCGGTCCCTATCTGCCGTGGACGTTGGAAGTTTGAGGAGAGCTGCTCCTAGTACGAGAGGACCGGAGTGGACGAACCGCTGGTGTTCCGGTTGTATCGCCAGATGCATTGCCGGGTAGCCAAGTTCGGACGGGATAACCGCTGAAAGCATCTAAGCGGGAAGCCCCCTTCAAGATGAGACTTCCCTGGCCCCCTGAGGGCCCTGAAGAGCCGTCAAAGACTATGACGTTGATAGGCCGGGTGTGTAAGCGTTGTGAGGCGTTGAGCTAACCGGTACTAATGACTCGTGCGGCTTGACCCTATAACGCCAAAATGATTTGGTTGTGTGACGAAAAGAACGTTACCCAAGTGTGCGAACACGAAGCGAAGCAACAGTTAAATTCGAATTCCAGTCGAGATGAAGGCAAGAAAAGGTTCTCATCCCGATAACAGTTTTGCCTGGCGACCATAGAGAGCTGGTCCCACCTGATTCCATTCCGAACTCAGTAGTGAAACGGCTCCTCGCCGATGGTAGTGTGGGGTTTCCCCATGTGAGAGTAGGTCATCGCCAGGCACCAAATATGAAACCCCGACAGCATTGCTGCCGGGGTTTTTTATTTGTTGTTTGACCATGGCTTACTGGTTCGGTCATTGGGACGTAGCGCAGCTACCCCCATGTGACAAAATCGTCGGGAACGATTTTGAACAGCCGAAGGCTGGCCCCGTAGGGGCGAGGGCATGGATAGCCCGAGTAATGTAGGTCATCGCCAGGCACCTAAATGAAAAAACCCGATAGCATTTGCTATCGGGTTTTTTCATTTCTCTTTTTTATTTTGTTATGACTACGGTTACCAGTAACCAAGCCACTTCCACCACAAACTACCAGCACCCAGCCAGATAACAAGATTAATCACACTGGCGACAAATCCCATTTTCCACCACTCCGGTAAATCGCTGTATCCCGCACCAAAGAATATAGGGGCGGGTCCGATGCTGTAGTGAGTCAGACCGCCAAACAAGTTACCGATAAAGCAAAGCGCTAGTGCCATCATCATGGGAGGGACGCCAATAGCAATGGCAACACCCAGTAGTGGCAGCATCATGGCCACGGTGTGGCCGGAAGCACTGGCGAAGAGGTAGTGGCTGTATAAATAGAAAGTTGATAGCAGCACAAAAGCCAGTATCCAGGGAATATCAGTAATCTGTCCCTGAACCTCATTTGTCAGCCAGCTGATAAATCCCTGTTGATTAAGATGGCTGGCTAATGTGATCAGTATCGACATCCATAGTAATGTGTCCCAGGCAGATTTTTCATTTTGAATATCGCTGTAATCCAGAACACCTGTTACGAGCAGAATGCAGACACCAATAAAAGCAGCAGAAATAGTGTGTATTTGGAAGTGGTCTCCACCTATCCAAAGCACCAGCAATAAAAAGAATGTGAATAGCATGATCCACTCTTCACGGGAAACAGGTCCCATTTTATTGAGGTGTTCTGTTGCAAAGTCACTGGCGCCGGGTGTCTGTTTAACTTCAGGAGGGTAAAGAAGATAAAGGCAAAGAGGTACGGAGATTAAAGACATGATACCGGGTAATAATGCAGCCAAAGCCCATGTTCCCCAGCTGATATCAACACCCATTTCCGCAGCCATGTTAGCTGCTATTGCGTTACCAGCCATACCGGTTAAGAACATAGCTGCGGTAATCACATTGACTTGAAAGGCTGAAGCCATCAAGAAGTGGCCTATACGTTTTGCGCTGGGATGATTAGGTTTGGAGTCATAATTCAGCGATATCGCATTGACGATAGGGTAAATAATACCGCCGCCGCGGGCTGTAATGCTTGGCATAGCGGGAGCCAGCATCAAGTCAGTAAAGGCCAGACCATAGCTCAGCCCCAGCGTTTTTTTACCGAGCAGTCGAATAAACAGGTAGGCAATTCGCTGCCCCAATCCTGTTTTTATAAAACCCCGTGCAATAAAAAAGGCCAGCACCGCCAGCCAGGGCACTGGATGTCCAAACCCTGCAAGTGCTTTGTTGATAGCACCCTTGGAGCTCGGATCGAGTGCACCACTTATAATTGCTACTGTCATTCCGCAGAGGGCAACGGCACCCATAGGAAGGGGCTTTAATATGATAGCGATGATAGTGGCTGTAAAAATTGCAAATAGTTGCCAGGCTTGGGCGCTAAGCCCGTCGGGTGGTCCTGAAAGCCAGATAGCGATCCCGCCGATAATCGGGATCAGATAAGGCAAGGCGTCCCCGGGAATGCATAAAGCACGCATTACTGACTGCATATATATTCACTTTGTATATTTGGTACAAACATACAAAGAATAGGTGCTGTTGAACGTTTTGCTTGTTTTTATTATTAATTTCTACAGTCCTGCTGAGCAGAGCACTGGTATGATTACGATTCCGAGTAGCTATAAATAGATGATGGAGGAGTATGCGGGCGTTATTGGGGTTTCTGTCTGACGGTTATTTTCATTCCGGGGAAGAGCTGGGAGAAAAGCTGGGTATCAGTCGGGCGGCTGTCTGGAAAAAACTTAAGCAGCTGGAAGAGCTTGGACTTAAGCTGGACTCTGTCAGAGGGAAAGGGTACCGCCTTTCCAGTGGTATTGAATTACTTGATAAAAACTATATCTGTTCGCAGCTGAATTCTGATTTCAAAGAGAATGTTGCCATCCATTGTGAGCCGGTTGTTGCCTCAACCAATGACTGGGTTCAGCAGTGTGAAGCAGAAAATCCCGGTATGTGGAATATATGCCTGGCTGAATGTCAGACCGCCGGACGCGGACGCCGAGGCCGAACCTGGCAAAGCCCTTTTGGTACTAATATTTATTTTTCAATGATCTGGCATGTCCGGCAGGGCGTTGCTTCACTGGAAGGCTTGAGTCTGGCTATTGGTCTGGCGCTGGTCAGAACATTGAAGTCATTTGGTGGGGAAGGTGTCCAGCTGAAATGGCCAAATGATGTGTTATGGCACGGTAAAAAGCTCGCTGGTGTTTTGCTTGAAATCAGTGGAGATCCAACGGGCGAATGTAAAGTTGTCATCGGTATTGGTATTAATGGCAGGCTGTTTCCAGATGATCGGGAAAATATCGATCAACCTGCAGCAGATTTAAGTGAAGTATTGCCGATCAGGGCGACGCGAAATGAAGTCGTTGCCGGATTAATAAACACCACCATCCCAATGCTGCAGCTGTTTGGTCGGGAAGGTTTTCCAGCATTCCATTATGAATGGAACCAGTATGATGCCTTTGCGGGCAGTCAGGTTGTTCTCTCCACCGCGACAGAAGCTATATGCGGTGAGTCCATGGGTGTAGAAACAGATGGTGGCTTGAAGATTAAAACAGCTTCAGGCATCCAGGTTTTTAAAGGTGGAGAGTTATCGCTCCGCCCTTTGTTATGAATATAAGGTTGTGAGTATCAGGTTCTGTTGATCATCCAAGGCTCAATGCAGTATGAAAATTTTTGAGTTCGATGCGGGTAACACCCGTCTTAAGTGGCGAGTGCTGGACGAAGGTAAAAGCATTCAAAGCGGTGTGCTGGATAACAGTGCAGACTGGGATGTTGAATTCCCTGCGCTGCTGGATCGCTTTGGCATTATAACCTGTGTGCGGGGCAGCCTGGTTTCAGGGGGAAAGAGAAAAAGTTGTATTCGTAAATCTGCCGCTGAAGTGCTGAATGTGAAGGCAGAATTTGCTGCAGTGCGCGATGGCTGGAAAGGACTCACACTGGTTTATCCGGAACCGACCAGACTCGGCGTTGATCGCTGGCTGGCAATGCTTGCGGTTCATCAGCAGCATATGGGTCGTGACTTCGTGGTGATTGACTGTGGTACTGCTATAACTGTTGATCTGGTGCGTGCTGACGGGAAGCATCTGGGAGGCTATTTAGTGCCCGGTGTGCAGCTGATGCAGCAGGTCTTGTTATCAGGCACAGCCGATATCAAGCAATTAGCTATGGATGAGCTGTCTGCCTGCGAACCGGGTAAAAATACTCGGGCTTGTATCGGGCATGGTATTCTGGCGATGATGGCCGGTATGGTTGAAAAAGGTCTGGATAGCCTTGGCTCAAATCCCCTGATTGTGCTGACCGGTGGTGATGGCGGCATACTGGCACCGCATTTAGAGGCTAAAGGCGAAGTTCTGGAAATGCCGTCGCTGGTAATGGATGGGCTGGCATTTGCATTCTAACCTTCGAGTGACAATTAATAATAAAAGCAGTCATTAAATAGTGGATAAGGAATGCGCTGGTTTTTCTTGTTAACACTGGTAGCCAATATTGCTTTCTTTATAGTGAGGTGGCCTCACTATTTGAGTCAGCAAGGCTATAACAATGAAATGTCGGCTGCTTTCCGGTCGGACTCGCTGGGCGGGAAGCGGTTAGTACTGCTTTCTGAAGTGCAGGAGCAGACAGAAGAAAATCCGGTCGTTGAATATTCAAATAATAGTGCCTCTGAAGCGCAATTGATTCATACGACAATGGATGAGTCAGAGGTGTGCACTTTTCTTGGTCCGCTGAAAGATTCCGAAACAACGCAGCAGTTACAGCAGAGGCTTATCGCTGTTGGTATTCGGAGTGAAATAATTACAGAAAAAATAAAAATACATCCGGATTACTGGGTTTATCTGCCACCCTTAGCCAGCCGCACACTCGCAATACGTTTGCTGCGAGAGCTGAAAGAACGAGATATTGAAAGCTTCGTTATTAATGAAGGTGATTTAAAAAACGGTTTGTCACTTGGCTTGTTTACCCGGGAAAAAGCGGCAGAAAGTGTAAAAGAAAATATTCGCATGTCTGGTTACGATGCAAAAATTCGTGTTGTGCCGCGATCCAGAAATGAATTCTGGGTCGAACTTTCATCACAATCAACGCACTTGTTTAGTGATGAGTTGTGGGGAAATATTCAGCAACAGTTTTCATTATCTGAAAAACGTCAGAAATTGTGTAAAAGCGTTGCATCTGTTCCTTAGTTTAACTAATATACGCCCCGCGCTGACGAGGCAGCCACTTCAAACAACTTCTGAAAATACGGGGTTGACAACGAAGAGGCTGATGAAGACAATAGCGCCGCTCCTGACGGCAGGGGTGACCGGAAAGGTGGGGTTCCCGAGTGGCCAAAGGGATCAGACTGTAAATCTGACGCGAAAGCTTCGCTGGTTCGAATCCAGCCCCCACCACCAATATTCTTGCTAGTTTCTAGGATTTAGAGGCTAGGGTGTGACCAGCTTGGTTGGGCTCCCGTTGTAATGCTTTGAGTCCTGAGTGCAGGTAAAGCGCTACACGCAAATGAAAGATTTTGCGGGTATAGTTCAATGGTAGAACCTCAGCCTTCCAAGCTGATGATGCGGGTTCGATCCCCGCTACCCGCTCCATATAATTAAGTTTCAAGCTCATATAGCTCAGTCGGTAGAGCGCGTCCTTGGTAAGGACGAGGTCACCAGTTCAAATCTGGTTATGAGCTCCAGATTTCAGGGGCAGATATGCAAATATCTGCCCCTGTTTTCCATCTGCCAAGGCTGGTTGGTTGGCGCCCGGAAAAGCACTTGCACCAAGGATAATGGAAAAGCAGCTTTTCAACTGTTATAAAGGGCGGTTATACTTGACGGCCCGGAACGCGAAAGTAGTAGGCCAGTAGCTCAACTGGTAGAGCACCGGTCTCCAAAACCGGGGGTTGGGGGTTCGATTCCCTCTTGGCCTGCCATTATTTTCGTGGTAACGGTGTGTAAATAATAGCGAGTCGCAAACGCAATTTTTTCATCAAAGAACAAAATTTGCAGTTTTGTGGCTGTTTCTTCCCTTAAAACGGAACTTCCAGGCTAGAGACCAATCAATGACTGGAAAGGCAGACGTTGATCAAGTGAGCCGTATGGACGGCTTTAAGTGGGCAGCAGTGGCTGCTCTCGTTGGTGTTGGTGTTTTTGGTAACGCGCACTATTCAGGCGAATCCCTGTTATATCGGGTGGTTGCGCTGCTGGTTCTGGCTATAATTGCTGGACTGATTGCGTTACAGACTGCTAAAGGTCAGTCCTTCTGGCAGTTGATTAAAGACTCCAAAACTGAAATTCGTAAAGTGGTCTGGCCTTCCCGCCAGGAGACGCTGCAAACCACGCTGATTGTTGTTGTGGTTGTGCTGATTATGGGTCTCATCTTGTGGGGGCTGGATTCGTTACTTGGCTGGACTGTTAGCAGCCTTATCGGATAAAGGTGAGCGATGGCTAAGCGTTGGTACGTTGTACATGCTTACTCTGGATACGAAAAGCATGTAATGCGGTCGCTGACGGAGCGTGTAAAGCTCCACGGCATGGAAGACCAGTTCGGCGAAATTCTGGTTCCTACGGAAGAGGTTGTTGAAATCCGTAATGGTCAGAAGCGTCGAAGTGAGCGTAAATTCTACCCTGGTTATGTGCTGGTCCAAATGGAAATGGATGACGGTACATGGCACTTGGTGAAAGATACGCCACGGGTTATGGGCTTTATTGGCGGAACCGCTGAAAAACCCCAGCCGATCAGTCAGAAAGAAGCCGACAAGATTCTCGAGCGAATGGAAGAAGGTGCGGAAAAGCCGCGTCCAAAGACATTGTTCGAACCAGGCGAGATGGTGCGCGTTATCGACGGCCCATTTGCCGATTTCAGCGGCGTTGTGGAAGAAGTCAACTACGAGAAGAGCAGGCTGCACGTAGCAGTTATGATCTTCGGACGTTCCACTCCTGTTGAGCTGGAGTTTGGTCAGGTCGAAAAGGTCTGATCAGCTAAACAAAGGATTGTGCCCATACCGCTTGCGGTGTGGGTTTTTTATGTCCTGTATATCGCTCCGTTTGAGCGGTGTATTTTCGGGGAGCTGCCAACACAGAGCTTTATCGCTTTGCCGGGTAGTGTTTAACCCAATTAGAGGTTGTTATGGCTAAGAAAGTACAAGCTTACATCAAGCTGCAGGTTGCTGCAGGTCAAGCTAATCCAAGTCCACCCGTTGGTCCTGCGCTGGGTCAGCACGGTGTGAACATCATGGAATTCTGTAAGGCATTCAACGCCAAGACCCAGAGTCTTGAGCCTGGTATGCCTACTCCGGTTATTATCACTGTTTATAGTGACCGTAGTTTCACTTTTGAAACCAAAACTCCGCCGGCTGCTGTTCTGCTGAAGAAAGCTGCCAAGCTAAAGAAAGGTTCTGGCCGTCCTAATACTGAAAAGGTCGGTACTGTAACCCGTGAACAGCTGGAAGAGATCGCTAAGACTAAAGAGCCTGATCTGACTGCTGCAGACATGGACGCTGCTGTTCGCACCATCGCTGGTAGCGCACGCAGCATGGGTCTGAACGTGGAGGGCGTGTAATATGGCTAAACTGAGCAAACGCCAGAAGATGATCGCTGAGAAAGTAGAAGCTGGTAAGGCTTACTCTTTCGAAGAAGCTGCTAAGCTGCTGGGCGAAATCTCCTCCGTCAAGTTCAAGGAATCTGTAGACGTTTCCGTGAACCTGGGTGTTGATCCGCGTAAATCTGATCAGGTTGTTCGTGGTTCTACCGTTCTGCCTAATGGTACCGGTAAAGAAGTTCGCGTTGCTGTATTTACTCAGGGCGCTAACGCTGAAGCTGCTAAAGCAGCAGGCGCAGACATCGTTGGTATGGATGATCTGGCTGCACAGGTTAAAGCTGGTGAGCTGAACTTTGACGTTGTTATTGCTTCTCCTGACGCAATGCGTGTTGTTGGTCAGCTGGGTCAGATCCTGGGTCCTCGCGGCCTGATGCCTAACCCTAAGGTTGGTACTGTAACACCTAACGTAGCTGACGCGGTTAAGAACGCTAAAGCGGGTCAGGTTCGTTTCCGTACTGACAAGAACGGCATCATCCACAGCGGTGTTGGCAAGATCGATTTCGATGCCTCCGCTCTGAAGCAAAACGTTGAAGCACTGCTGGCTGACCTGAAGAAGCTGAAGCCTGCATCCGCTAAAGGCGTTTACATGAAGAAAGTCACTCTGTCCTCTACCATGGGTCCGGGTCTGACTATCGACATGGCTTCTCTGGACGCTTAATCCGTTCGGAAAGAATTAAGTCTTCGGGCAAGCTTTTTCTTTAAATAGAAGGCTTGTCACTGGAGCAGATACTTTGGGGTCTCCGTTAAGCGGGGGCTGTCAAAGACCGCAGGAGCTGATGCAGGCAACCTGAAAAGGTATGCCAGTGGAAGGCTTAATAATCCTGCGCAGACGGTGAACAGTAGCCCTGCGTTATCTGAATGGTAATAACCATTAGAGACAACAATGCAGTGGAGCTGAACCCATCACCGTTTTCAGGTATCAATCCTTGATTATTTTGATCAATGGGTTGTGGGTAAACAGAGCTCTCAATGAGAGTGATGTTTGACTGTAAAAGATTGGAGTAAAGCCAATGGCGTTAGGTCTCGAAGACAAGAAGGCGATAGTCGCCGAGGTCAACGAGTTTGCCCAAAACGCTCTATCGGCTGTCATTGCGGACTACCGTGGTCTGACCGTAGGTCAGATGACTTCCCTGCGTAAGCAGGCTCGCGAAGGCGGTGTGTATCTGAAAGTTGTTCGGAACACTCTGGCTCGTCGCGCAGTTGAAGGTACTGATTTTGAGTGCCTGCAAGAAGTACTGGTTGGTCCTACCGTTCTGGCGTTCTCTCAGGAAGACCCAGGTGCCGCTGCGCGCCTGATCAAGGACTTCGCTAAAGAGAACAAAGAGCTGGAGGTTAAGGCACTCTCTATCAGTGGTCAGGTGCTCCCTGCGGAGCAAATTGACGTACTGGCTAAGATGCCGACTCTGGACCAGGCGCGTGCAATGCTGATGAGCGTAATGATTGCACCGGTAACCAAGCTGGCACGAACTCTGAACGAGTTCCCAGGCAGTGTTACCCGTGTAATGGCAGCTGTTGCCGACCAGAAAAAAGAAGCTGCCTGATCCCCTTCGGGCGCTTTGAAGTTATATACCGGCGATCACCGGTTTTTGAAAAACTGATTGTTGTGACTGACTCGATGAAGCGAGCAGCATAAAGAGTGATCGCTGAAAAGATTTTTGGTTTTACCAAACCGATTTTTGGAGATATGAAAATGGCTCTGTCCAAAGAAGATATCCTGAACGCTATCGCTGAAATGTCTGTAATGGACGTTGTTGAACTGGTTTCCGCTATGGAAGAGAAGTTCGGCGTTTCCGCTGCTGCTGCTGTTGCTGCTGCTCCTGCTGCTGCTGGCGAAGCTGCTGCTGCTGAAGAGCAGACTGAATTCGACGTAATCCTGACCGGCGCTGGCGACAAGAAAGTCAACGTAATCAAGGTTGTACGTGCTGCTACCGGTCTGGGCCTGAAAGAAGCTAAAGGCGTTGTAGACGGCGCTCCTGCTCCAGTTAAAGAAGCTGCTTCCAAGGAAGAAGCTGAAGAACTGAAGAAGCAGCTGGAAGAAGCTGGTGCTTCTGTAGAAATCAAGTAATTTCTACTTTGCATGACTTCAGGCTTATTGCATAATAGGCCGAATGGCTGGTGCCCACGGGCACCGGCCTTTTTCCGTTGTATGAACTCGGTTGTATTTTAACCGAAATGGTTTGTCGTTAAGCCGTAATAGCTCTTTTTGTATCTATTAAGCTGGCTGCTCTCGCGTCAGTAGTGCAAACTGGACAGCCACATGCCGGAAAATTGTCGGAATAAACGGATTATGTCTCTATGTAGTGACAGGGATTTAGGCTTTTATTCCGCATTTATCGTGTGCAGGGGAAAGGGATAGCTGTCGCAGAATAACTCAAATCAGACTGGCAGTTTGAACGCCTTGTGGTTTACACAGTAGTTTGAACAGCTTTGTCAGGCCTGTGCAAGAGAAATTCTGAAACAGAACACTTTCTCTGTTGTCGAAGCGTTTTTATATGCTCGATCGTACCTTATTTGGGGTACGCGTGTCTGGTACACGGAAAAACACACGAAAACAGTACAGCTGTGCTGATATCTGTTCTTGCTGTGACAGCAATGAGTCAGGTTGAAGGTGCTTTGTGCTGAGTTAATTTGGCTTTGGGAAGAGGCGAGCGCTTGATAGCGCACGGACTCATACACGGAAGCAAATCACCGTCACAAGTGAATGAGGACCACCCGTCCTCTAACCGAATGCCGAGGCCAACAAGTGGCCTGCGGCGAACAAGGTGACCACGCTGGGGAATGCTTGATGGCTTACTCATATACTGAGAAAAAACGAATCCGCAAGGGCTTCGGCAAACTGCCGCATGTCATGGACGTGCCATTCCTGTTGGCGATCCAGCTCGATTCATACCGGAAACTTTTGCAGGAAGGTACCCCGACCGAAGGTCGTAAGGATATCGGTCTGCACGCAGCTTTCAAGTCTGTTTTCCCGATTGTTAGCTATTCAGGTAATGCTGCGCTGGAATACGTCGATTATCGGCTCGGCACTCCTGCGTTTGACGTTAAGGAATGCCAGCTTCGCGGTGCGACCTATGCGGTACCACTGCGCGTAAAAGTTCGTCTGATGATTTATGATAAAGAATCAGGCAACAAAGCAATTAAGGACATTAAAGAGCAGGAAGTGTACATGGGCGAAATTCCGCTCATGACAGAAAATGGTACGTTCGTAATTAATGGTACGGAACGTGTTATTGTTTCCCAGCTCCACCGCTCACCGGGTGTTTTCTTCGATAACGATCGTGGTAAAACCCACTCCTCCGGTAAGCTGCTCTACTCTGCCCGGGTAATTCCTTACCGTGGCTCCTGGCTCGACTTTGAGTTCGATCCTAAAGATATGCTGTACGTTCGTATCGACCGCCGTCGTAAGCTGCCTGCAACCATTCTGTTGCGTGCACTGGGTATGTCGAATGACGAAATACTGGGCAACTTCTTTGATACTGTTCCCTTCAGCATGAACTCTGAGGGCGTATCAACTGATCTGGTTCCAGAGCGTCTGCGTGGCGAAGCTGCAAGCTTTGATATCAAAGATGGCGAAGGTAATGTCATCGTTGAGAAAGGCCGTCGTGTGACCGCACGACACATTCGTCAGCTGCAGAAAGCAAAAATCGAACAGCTGAATGGTCCTGTTGAATATGTATTCGGCAAGGTACTGGCCAAGCCTATCGTGCATCCGGCGACCGGCGAAATCCTTCTCGAGTGTAATACTGAAATTACACTGGAAATCTACGAAAAACTGCTGGCAAGCGGTATCAAGCAAATTGAAACGCTGTATACCAATGAGCTTGACTGTGGTTCCTTTGTTTCCGATACCCTGCGAACTGATACCACTGTATCCCGTCTGGATGCGCTGGTAGAAATCTATCGCATGATGCGTCCTGGCGAGCCGCCAACGCAGGAAGCAGCAGAACAACTGTTCCAGAACCTGTTCTTCACTACCGAGCGCTACGATTTGTCTGCGGTTGGTCGTATGAAGTTCAACCGTCGTCTGGGACGTGAAAACGATATTGGTCCGGGTATTCTTGATACTCAGGATATCGTTGATGTAATGAAGATTCTGGTTGACATCCGCAACGGTAAAGGCGTTTGTGATGATATCGACCATCTGGGTAACCGTCGTATCCGTTCTGTCGGTGAAATGGCAGAGAACCAGTTCCGTGTTGGTCTGGTACGTGTCGAGCGTGCGGTTAAAGAACGTTTGAGCCTGGCAGACTCTGAAGGCCTGATGCCTCAGGATCTGATCAATGCCAAACCGGTTGCAGCGGCGATCAAGGAATTCTTCGGTTCCAGCCAGCTGTCCCAGTTTATGGATCAGAACAATCCGCTGTCCGAGATTACTCACAAGCGTCGTGTATCTGCGTTGGGCCCAGGTGGTCTGACCCGTGAGCGCGCAGGCTTCGAAGTACGAGACGTACACGCGACTCACTACGGTCGTGTCTGCCCGATCGAGACCCCTGAAGGACCGAACATCGGTCTGATCAACTCGCTGGCAACATACGCACGCACCAATGATTTCGGCTTCCTGGAAAGCCCGTACCGTAAGGTTGTAGAAGGTCAGGTAACAGAAGATATTCATTATCTGTCTGCTATCGAAGAGAGTGAGTTTGTTATCGCGCAGGCGTCCGCAACCATGGACGAAGCCGGCAAGCTGCAGGAAGATCTGGTTAACGTTCGTTACCGTAACGAAACGCACCTGATGGGTCCGGAAAAAGTTCAGTACATGGACGTTTCTCCACGTCAGGTTGTATCCGTAGCGGCGTCCCTGATTCCGTTCCTCGAGCACGACGATGCTAACCGAGCGTTGATGGGTTCCAACATGCAGCGTCAGGCTGTTCCGACCCTGCGTGCTGACAAGCCGCTGGTTGGTACCGGTATGGAGCTGAACGTAGCCCGTGACTCTGGTGTTTGTGTGGTTGCCCGTCGTGGTGGTGTTGTTGATACTGTTGATGCGGGTCGTATTGTTATCCGCGTTAATGGTGATGAAATCCAGCCAGGCGAAGCCGGTGTGGATATCTACAACCTGACCAAATACACCCGTTCTAACCAGAACACCTGCATCAACCAGCTGCCGCTGGTTAAAGAAGGTGACAAGGTTTCCCGTCGTGACATTCTGGCTGACGGTCCGTCCACCGATATGGGTGAACTGGCACTGGGTCAGAACATGCGTGTGGCGTTCATGCCATGGAACGGTTACAACTTTGAGGACTCCATCCTTGTTTCCGAGCGTGTAGTTCAGGAAGACCGCTTTACCACGATTCACATTCAGGAACTGACCTGTGTGGCTCGTGATACCAAGCTGGGACCAGAGGAAATTACTTCTGATATTCCAAACGTGGGTGAGTCCGCGCTGAACAAGCTGGACGAAGCCGGTATCGTTTACGTGGGTGCTGAAGTAGGTGCTGGTGACATTCTGGTTGGTAAGGTAACACCGAAAGGTGAGACCCAGCTAACTCCGGAGGAAAAGCTGCTGCGTGCGATCTTCGGTGAAAAAGCCTCTGACGTGAAGGACACCTCTCTGCGTGTACCGACTTCCGTTAAAGGTACCGTTATCGACGTACAGGTCTTCACTCGTGACGGTGTAGAGAAAGACTCTCGTGCACTGGCCATCGAGAAAGCCCAGCTGGATGAATTCCGCAAGGATCTGAACGAAGAGTTCCGTATCGTTGAGGGAGACACCTTTGCCCGTCTGCAGTCTTCTCTGGAAGGCCAGCCTGCTGACCGTGGTCCGGCTCTGACTAAAGGCGACAAGGTTTCTGCTGAATACCTGTCTGGTCTGGAGCACGAACAGTGGTTCAAACTCAGCATGGCTGATGAAACCCTGAACGAGCATCTGGATGCTGCCCAGAAGCAGCTGAAAGAACTGCGCGCCGCTCACGACGAACGTTTCGAAGACAAGAAGAAGAAACTGCAGTCTGGCGACGACATGGCTCCGGGTGTACTGAAGATCGTCAAGGTTTACCTGGCAATCAAACGTCGCATCCAGCCAGGTGACAAGATGGCGGGTCGTCATGGTAACAAGGGTGTTATCTCAATCATTATGCCGGTTGAGGACATGCCTTGTGATGCTAACGGCACACCGGTTGACATCGTTCTGAACCCGCTGGGTGTACCGTCCCGTATGAACGTTGGTCAGGTACTGGAAACCCACCTAGGTGCTGCCGCACAGGGTCTGGGTGTCAAGATCAATGAAATGATCGAATCCCAGCGTGCGCTGACTGAGATCCGCAAGTTCCTGCATCAGGTTTATAACGGTGTTGGCAGTGGCCGCCAGAAAGTTGATCTGGATGCCATGAGCGATGCTGAAATAACCGAACTGGCGAATAATCTGCGTAAAGGTGTGCCGATGGCCACTGCAGTATTCGACGGTGCCAAGGAAGCTGAAATCAAGGAACTGCTGCGTCTGGCAGACATTGATGACAGTGGCCAGGTAAGGCTGTTTGATGGTCGTACAGGTGATCAGTTCGACCGTCCGGTAACCGTGGGCTACATGTACATGTTGAAGTTGAACCACTTGGTTGACGACAAGATGCACGCCCGTTCTACCGGTTCGTACTCCCTGGTTACCCAGCAGCCGCTGGGTGGTAAGGCGCAGTTCGGTGGTCAGCGATTCGGTGAGATGGAGGTGTGGGCGCTTGAAGCTTATGGTGCAGCGTACACCCTGCAGGAAATGCTGACCGTCAAGTCTGATGACGTGGCGGGTCGTACGAAGATGTATAAAAACATCGTCGACGGCGATCACCGAATGGAAGCTGGTATGCCTGAGTCCTTCAACGTATTGGTAAAGGAAATTCGCTCTCTGGGCATCGATATCGAGCTTGAAAACGAATAAAACAGACTTTAAGCGGTGGCGGGAAGTTTCTTCCCGCCCGGCACCGCGAGGAGATTGATCTTGAAAGACCTGCTGAATCTGCTTAAGACCCAGGGACAGTCTGAAGAATTCGACTCGATTCGCATCGGCTTGGCTTCTCCAGAACTTGTACGTTCCTGGTCCTTCGGTGAAGTAAAGAAACCGGAGACAATTAACTACCGTACGTTCAAGCCTGAACGTGACGGTCTTTTCTGTGCCAAAATTTTTGGTCCGGTAAAAGATTACGAGTGCCTGTGTGGTAAATACAAGCGCCTCAAGCATCGTGGTGTTATCTGCGAAAAGTGTGGTGTTGAAGTTGCCCTGTCCAAAGTACGTCGTGAGCGTATGGGGCACGTGGAACTGGCCAGCCCGGTTGCCCACATCTGGTTCCTGAAATCCCTGCCGAGCCGTATCGGTCTGCTGCTGGATGTTACCCTGCGTGACCTCGAACGGATTCTGTACTTTGAATCCTATGTGGTTATCGATCCGGGCATGACGACTCTGGACAAGGGTCAGCTGCTGAGCGATGAAGAATACTACGAAGCGCTGGAAGAATTCGGCGATGACTTCGATGCCCGCATGGGTGCGGAAGCTATCCAGTCACTGCTGTCTGATATCGATCTGGAAGAAGAGATCGGCATCCTGCGTGAAGAGCTGCCATCCATCAATTCCGAAACCCGGTTGAAGAAGCTGTCCAAGCGTCTGAAGATGCTGGAAGCGTTCCATCATTCCGGTAACGAACCGAACTGGATGATCCTGAACGTCCTGCCAGTACTGCCGCCGGATCTGCGTCCGCTGGTACCACTGGATGGTGGTCGTTTTGCGACATCTGACCTGAACGATCTGTATCGTCGGGTTATCAACCGTAATAACCGTCTGAAGCGTCTGCTGGATCTGAACGCGCCTGACATCATCGTACGCAACGAAAAGCGTATGCTGCAGGAAGCGGTTGATGCGTTGCTGGATAACGGTCGTCGCGGTCGTGCGATTACCGGTTCTAACAAGCGTCCTCTGAAATCTCTGGCCGACATGATCAAGGGTAAGCAGGGTCGTTTCCGTCAGAACCTGCTGGGTAAGCGTGTTGACTACTCTGGTCGTTCTGTAATTACCGTAGGTCCTACCCTGCGTCTGCACCAGTGTGGTCTTCCTAAGAAGATGGCGCTGGAACTGTTCAAGCCGTTTATCTTCGGCAAGCTGGAAGTGCGTGGTCTGGCGACCACTATTAAAGCAGCCAAGAAGATGGTTGAGCGTGAAACTCCGGAAGTATGGGACGTTCTCGCCGAAGTTATCCGCGAACATCCGGTTATGCTGAACCGTGCACCAACCCTGCACCGTCTCGGTATCCAGGCGTTCGAACCGGTGCTGATCGAAGGTAAGGCAATCCAGCTGCATCCGCTGGTTTGTGCGGCATACAACGCTGACTTCGACGGTGACCAGATGGCGGTACACGTACCGCTGACAATTGAAGCCCAGCTTGAAGCCCGTGCGCTGATGATGTCTACGAACAACATCCTCGCACCGGCAAACGGTGAGCCGATCATCGTTCCTTCTCAGGACGTGGTACTGGGTCTGTACTACATCACTCGTGAGCGTATCAACGCCAAGGGTGAAGGTTGCAGATTTACCGACGTAAACGAAGCCCTGCGTGCTTACCGTACCGGTGGTGCTGAGCTGCACGCCAAGGTTAAGGTTCGTATTACTGAGAAAGTGCGTGCCGAAGAAGGTGGTGAGCTGCAGGAACGTACTTTCATTGCTGACACGACAGTTGGTCGTGTACTGCTGTGGGACATCGTACCGGACGGTATGCCGTTTGAACTGGTCAACCAGAAGATGACCAAGAAAGCGATTTCTAACCTGATTAACGTTTGCTACCGCAGTGTTGGTCTGAAGGAAACCGTTATCTTCGCTGACCAGCTGATGTACACAGGCTTCAGCTACGCGGCTATTTCCGGTGCTTCCATCGGTGTTAACGACTTCGTTATCCCGGATGAGAAAACCCGCATTATCGATGACGCTTACAGCGAAGTACGTGAAATCGAAAACCAGTTTGCTTCCGGTCTGGTAACTCAGGGTGAGAAGTACAACAAGGTTATCGACATCTGGTCACGTGCTAACGAAATGCTGGCCAAGCGCATGATGGAAAACCTGAAGACCGACAAGGTCATCGACCGCGAAGGCAAAGAAGTCGATCAGGAATCCTTCAACAGCGTTTACATGATGGCGGACTCCGGTGCTCGTGGTAGTGCCGCACAGATTCGTCAGCTGGCCGGTATGCGTGGTCTGATGGCCAAGCCGGACGGCTCCATCATTGAAACGCCGATCACCGCGAACTTCCGTGAAGGTCTGAACGTACTGCAGTACTTCATCTCTACTCACGGTGCGCGTAAGGGTCTGGCGGATACCGCATTGAAGACTGCGAACTCCGGTTACCTGACCCGCCGTCTGGTTGACGTTGCTCAGGACATGGTTGTTACTGAAACTGACTGTGGTACTACCCGTGGTCTGACCATGACGCCTCATATCGAAGGTGGTGATGTAGTAGAACCGCTGGGTGAGCGTATTCTGGGTCGTGTGGTTGCTGAAACCGTTTATGTTCCGGGTTCCGATGAAATTGCTGTCGAAGCCGGTGTGCTGATTGACGAGAAATGGGTGAAGATTCTTGAAGCCCTGAACGTTGATGAAATGCGTACCCGCTCGCCGATTACCTGTGAAACCAAGCACGGTGTCTGCGCCAGCTGTTACGGTCGCGACCTGGCTCGTGGTCACCTGATCAACGTGGGTGAAGCAGTGGGTGTTATCGCTGCCCAGTCCATCGGTGAGCCGGGTACCCAGCTGACCATGCGTACCTTCCACATCGGTGGTGCGGCGTCCAGAAATGCGGCGCAGGACAACATCACTGTTAAGACCAAGGGTACTGTACGTCTGCAGAACCTGAAGTCTGTTGAGAAGAACGATGGCAATCTGGTATCTGTGAGCCGTTCCGGTCAGCTGGCTGTGGCTGATGAATTCGGTCGTGAGCGTGAGCGCTACAAGCTGCCTTACGGTGCTGTATTGTCTGTTAAGGACGGTGTTGAGATCGAAGCCGGTCAGGTTGTTGCCAAGTGGGATCCACACACCCACCCGATCGTGACTGAAATTTCCGGTCACGTGAAGTTCATCGGTATGGATGAAGGCATCACCGTCAAGAAGCAGACCGATGAACTGACAGGTCTGTCCAGCATTGAAGTACTTGATCCGAAAGATCGTCCTTCTGCCGGTAAAGACATTCGTCCGGCTATCCAGCTGCTGGATGCCAACGGCAACGAGCTGAAGCTGCCGGGTACCGATGTACCTGCTCAGTACTTCCTGCCTGCCGACGCACTGGTTAGCATCAAAGACGGCGCTAACGTGGAAGTGGGTGACATCATTGCCCGTATTCCGCAGCAGTCCAGTGGTAACAAGGACATCACCGGTGGTCTGCCACGAGTGGCCGACCTGTTTGAAGCACGTAAGCCGAAAGAGTCGTCTATTCGTGCTGAAACCTCCGGTACCATTGGTTTCGGTAAGGAAACCAAGGGTAAGAAGCGTCTGGTCATCACTCCGACCGACGGTACTGATCCGTATGAAGAACTGATTCCGAAGTGGCGTCACCTGAACGTATTCGAAGGTGAAAACGTAACCAAGGGTGAAGTAATTTCCGACGGTCCGGATAACCCGCACGACATTCTGCGTCTGTTGGGTGTAAGCGCTCTGGCGGTTTACATCATCAACGAGATTCAGGACGTATACCGTCTGCAGGGTGTAAAGATCAACGACAAGCACATCGAGACCATCCTGCGTCAGATGCTGCGTAAAGTTGAGGTTTCCGATGTCGGTGACTCTACCCTGATCCGTGGTGATCAGCTGGAAATCACCCGTGTACTGGAAGAGAACGAAGCCCTGGAAGCTCAGGACAAGTTCCCGGCCAAGTACGAGCGTGTGCTGTTGGGTATCACCAAAGCATCGCTGGCAACCGAATCCTTCATCTCGGCTGCATCTTTCCAGGAGACAACCCGTGTCCTGACCGAAGCGGCAGTAACCGGCAAAAAAGACTACCTGCGTGGTCTGAAGGAAAACGTTGTTGTGGGTCGTCTGATTCCGGCCGGTACCGGTCTGAAGTACCATGCGGATCGTCGCAGCAAGCGCGATGTACCGGAATTCGATATTCCTGTGCCGCAGATCAGCCACGACGAAGTAGAGCAGGCACTGTCCGAAGCGCTGAGCTCCGGCGACGCCTGATCGGATACAGCTACACTCGTTATTCGTTGAACGATGAATACCGGAGTGTGGCTGTGCAGTGATCTGATTCACACTAAAAAGAGCTGCATCAATTGCAGCTCTTTTTTTATGTCTGTTTAGAATGTTCGGGTATCGAATCCATGAGCCAGAAGCGCAAAGCGAAAGAAGCCAAACGGCTGAAGCGTAAAAGCAAGCAGGTTGTCAGCAAGGCACCGGAAGTTAAACTGCAGAAGCGAGTCACCAAAAAGTTTGGTGTAAAAGCTAAAGCCGGATATTCGAGTGAAACTAAACTGTCTGAGGCGCTGATTCAGTTTGCAGCACCTTTGACGCGAATGACTGAAAATCTGGAAGAACAGAAGGGTGCTTTGCAGTTCTCGGTGCTGTGCTGGAACCTGGGATTGCTGGATGATGAAAAGAAAGCGGCGTTGCTGAGTACTTTGAAAGAAAAAGGTACAGTGTCTGACGATCATATTGATGGTGCAGACAGTGACCTGACTCAGATGATTACCCGCAAGCGTGAAAAATTTGGTGATGACCGCCGTTACATCATGGATTATGAAATCCAGACTCAGGATGGCAAGCTGGCTCTGAATGTTGCCGGTGTGGATATGAATAATCCACAGCAGAAAGACACCGACAGTGCTGAAACTGAAGAGAATGTTGTAGAAACGGAATCAGCAGAATAAAAAACAGGGGAGCACATGCTTCCCTGTTTTTCTATCAGCAGGAATCAGCTGCGCTCTTTCCAGGTTGTACCCAGCGCATTGATCAGCAAGCGGCCGGCGGTAATGCAGGTGATTGCATTAGGAAGATCGAAGTTTGGCGCAACTTCCACCAAATCCATACCAACCAGTTTGTTGTGAATGGCAATGTGCTGAATCATCGCGGCAACCTGCTCTTTATAAAGTCCGCCCGGCTGTGGTGCCAGTACGCCAGGCATGCAGGAAGCATCAAGACCGTCAGCATCGATGGTCAGGTAAACCCGCTTACCTTTTGGCAGGCGTTCAAGGATGGCACTGACACCTTTGGTGTGAACATCCATTGCCGTAATGATATCGGAACCCCATGCAGTTGCCGCTTCAAATTCCTCGCGGCGGGCACTGCCGGTACCGCGCATGCCGATTTGAGTCATACCGGAAATCCATGGCATTTCACTGGCACGACGTAACGGGCTGCTGTAGCCACCTTTTATTCCCTGCTTTTCTTCGCGCCAGTCGATATGCGCATCAATATGAACAATATGTACAGGCTCGTCGAATACATGCAAAGCCTGCAGTGCAGGAGTGGTTACACCGTGATCGCCGCCCAGCATTAAAATCTGGGTGTCGTTTTTCCACAGTTTTTCAAAGATCTGCTGCTGATAGGCAGCAAATTCTGAATAGTTGTTGCCATCGTAATTGATATTGCCGCAGTCGAAAGGCTTCATTGCGGTAAGTGATGACAGGGTGGTACCAATATCAAAATCCCAGTTATCCGGTCCGTCGCAAAATTGATATGACTGCAGGCGGATTGCATCTGGAGCCTGTGCTGTCGGCAGTGGCTGTGGGTCAGTAGGATAAACTTCACTTTGCTGCACACCGATCAGTGCAACATTACCTTCCCACTGCTCCGGGTCAGTAATAACAGGCCAGTCGAGAAAAGCGCGAACCGGGCTGGATGTCGGGGCAAGTTGTACAGACTGATTCATGATGAGCATCCTTAATT
Source organism: Endozoicomonadaceae bacterium (assembly GCA_965261725.1). Lineage (GTDB taxonomy): Bacteria > Pseudomonadota > Gammaproteobacteria > Pseudomonadales > Endozoicomonadaceae > CANDOC01. Next base: position 74,284 of record CBDHDU010000002.1, read on the forward strand.
TATTAAAGCTGATTCTAGGTATGCCTCCTTATCGAAAAAAACTAAAAATTCTATTACACCTTTAGCAAAACTAAAGATGATGAATATTTGAAATGCTGGATCTGCGTGAGCTGGAAACCCTGGCAGCAATTATTGATGAGCAGAGCTTTGATGCTGCTGCAAGAAAACTGCATATAACACCCGGTGCGGTGTCTCAACGCATCAAAAATCTTGAGAATCGTCTGGGAAAATCGGTGCTGGTTAGGAGCAGCCCTCCCCGGGTAACCCTCACGGGGGAGCAGGTGATGTTGTATGCCCGCAAGGTGCTGATACTGCAAAATGAAATGCAGGCTTCGCTATTGGGAGGGGAAAATGAATCAGTGCAGACGATATCACTGGCGGTGAATCATGATTCATTATCTACGTGGTTTATGGATGTTGCCGAGGCGGTGAATGGCACTTATCCGGTGCGTTTTGATATACAGACATCGGATACAGGGACGACACAAAAACTACTGAGAGCGGGAGAGGTTCAGGGTGTTGTTACCTCAAGAGAGGAACCGGTGCCCGGTTGTCGTTCACGTTATCTTGGAAAAATGGAATATCTGCCAGCCTGCTCCGGTGATTTTTTTGAACGCTACTTTTTGCGAGGTATCGAGCGGCAAGCATTACTGGCTGCTCCGGCAGTATCCTTCGACAGAACTGATGACCTTGTTGCCAGATTTCTTCAGCGATATGAGCTGACTGGCTCAGAGGTTGATATACATTACTTCCCAAGCTCGCATGCGATTCTTGATGCTGTCAGTAAAAGTTTGGGATGGAGTATGTTGCCCAGACTTCTGCTGGACAGTTTTCCAGAAAAAGAGCTGATCGTTTTTGATTCCCATGTTCTGGATGTCAGTCTTTACTGGAAAACCTGGTCATTACCTTCATCGACAATTGAAGCGCTTGAGCAGCAGATATTTTCTGTAGCGGAGCAACAACTACTGCAACAATAAAGACAGCTATAGCGTTCTCGGAGTCAACACGCGGCGTGTTGCCGAGAACTGATTACCGAAAAGGTCTATCCCTTCCTGACGCATGGCTGTTGCATGATGATCAAAGTAGTTTTGCAGGCTTTGCATATCTTTTGTCTGGTAGTGAATGCAGAGTTGCAGTGATTCATCATCATTTTGTTCTTTAAATGTGGTTGCCTGTATAAAACCATCGAGCTGCAGAACATCTGACATATGGTGCTTTAGCCAGGTAATGAACTTATCCATAATGGTTGCTTGAATGTTCAGGTTCACTTCATAAATAACCATCACAACTCCTCATTTTCTGGCCGTCATGTAACTGTCACCAAACCTTTATATAAAAGTGCATCACTGAAAATAAAAACAAAGGGTTTACCGATGCAGCTTAAATCTGGATTGCTATTGGCTTCAGCGATCACCGCTTCAATTCTAGTCACGGGCTGCACAACCCATGGCGAGATGAATGCAAAAGCTGATAAACCGGCTTCGATGAAGTTAATCGGGCGCCATGCATCCAATATTTATTTTGATGGTGCGGCGGAAATTGTTGGCTGGCATCGCGGCAGTAACTCAATACTTGTAGTGAATGCCGGACGCGGCACCGTGGATGTGCTGGATGCAACAGGGCTTAAGGGTGACGAGCTTGCTAACCCTAAAACTGCATCAAATATTCCTCTGCACACAACCATCAATGTTGCTTATGATGTGCGGGATATCCCGCTGGGTGCAGCCAACAGTGTTGCTGTAAGTGGGGATTTGCTCGCTGTAGCTGTCGGGAATAAGAATAAACAGGCACCGGGCATTGTTGCCTTTTATCGTCTCACCTCAAGTGGCGAGGCGGTATTCAGTAATTACGTAACTGTTGGTGCGTTACCTGATATGGTGACATTTACGCCCGACGGACGTTATGCGTTAACGGCCAATGAAGGTGAGCCTTCAAAGGATTATCGCTTTGATCCTGAAGGCAGCGTGTCGCTGATTGAGATTGAGGATAACCGGAAGGGTGGTCAGGTTCGCCATATTCGATTTAACGCGTTCAACAAATCAGCGAGCCGTCATGCGGAGCTGCCATCCAGCGTACGGGTGTTTGGCCCGAATGCCACCGTTGCACAAGATCTTGAGCCGGAATATATCGCTATCAGCCCCAGTGGCAAAAAAGCATTTGTTTCCCTGCAGGAAAATAATGCCGTAGCCGTTATCGATATTAAAACTGCCGCTGTGGATAAAATCGTAGCACTGGGTTACAAGAATTTCGGCGACTATGCCATTGATGCCAGCAATAAAGATGGCGGGGTTAATATCAAACCATGGAAGGGTGTTTATGGCATGTACCAGCCCGATACTATGGCGGCTTATGAGTCCGCCGGAAAAACTTATTTTGTCAGTGCCAACGAAGGTGATGCCCGTGACTATGATGCTTTCTCGGAAGAAACACGGGCAGGAAAAGTCAGTGTTGTGGAAACTCACCCGAATGCAGCGGGCGTTGCAGATAAAAAACAGCTGGGACGTTTGAAAATAACAACGACACTGGGTGATGCAGATCACGATGGTCGTTATGAAGAATTGTACGCTTACGGTGCACGCTCATTTTCCATCTGGGATGAAAACGGAGAACTGGTTTTTGATTCCGGCAGTGATTTTGAAGAGATCACTGCTGCCAGACTGGGTGGATTCTTTAACAATAACGATGATGCCTCAAAGGGTGACAGCCGCAGTGATGACAAGGGACCTGAGCCGGAAGCGCTGGCTGTTGGACAGGTTGGGAATCGCACCTATGCCTTTGTCGGTCTGGAACGTACCGGTGGCATCATGATGTATGACATTACCGATCCCGAAAAATCACACTTCGTCGATTACGTGCATAACCGTGCATTCGATGTGGATGTTGAAAAACATCCGGAGCTGGGAGGTGATTTATCGCCAGAAGGAATGGCGATTGTTACTGCAGCCAACAGCCCGACCGGTAAAACATTACTGATTGTCGGGCATGAAGTTTCCGGTTCAACCAGTGTTTATGAAATTGAGTAGCCGGCTATCCGCTACAACCGGCAAGTCGGCGGCACAAAAATAAAGCTGGCTTGCCTTTAGAACGAATAAGCATAACTATTTGTCCAATAAAACGAGTCCACAACTCTGTTATTGGAATAATTAATGTTTAGATCCTTTTTCCTCAATAAGAAATGGTTAGCCTGGTCGCTACTGGGCTCGATCTCGATTTTGCTGGTCACCTGGTACAAGGTGCAGCTGGACGTAAAAATTAACGAATGGTTTGGTACCTTTTACAACACCATTCAGGATTCGTTGGGGAATCCGGGAAAAACTACGTTTGATGAGTTTCTTAGCCAGTGTCTGACCTTTGTTGAAATCGCAGGCATTTATATTGTTGTTGCCGTGCTGCTTGAATTCTTTGTTAAGCATTATGTTTTCCGCTGGCGCACAGCAATGAATCAATACTATATGCTGAACTGGGGTAAGCTGCGCCATATTGAAGGTGCCGCTCAACGGGTACAGGAAGACACCATGCGTTTTGCCCGTATTATGGAAACGCTGGGTGTTGCGCTGATGCGGTCACTGATGATGCTGGCTGCCTTTCTGCCGATTCTCTGGGGGCTGAGTGAGCACGTAAAAGAGCTGCCGTGGATTGGCCCTGTCGATCAGGCGCTGGTGTTTATTGCCATTATTTCTGCGGCGGCAGGAACAATTTTGCTGGCGATTGTCGGCATCAAGCTGCCCGGGCTGGAATTCAATAACCAGCGGGTTGAGGCGGCTTACCGTAAAGAGCTGGTGCTTGGGGAAGATCATGGCGAGCGGGCAGATCCGCCGACAGTAAAAGAACTCTATAATAATGTTCGCAAGAACTACTTTACCCTGTATAAGCACTACCTGTACTTCGATATTGCCAAGTGGTCTTACCTGCAGTTCACCGTTATTGTGCCTTACATTGCCATGGGGCCAACGATTGTTGCCGGTGCCATTACGCTGGGTGCCATGCAGCAGGTGATCAGGGCTTTCGGTAAAGTTGAGGAATCGTTCCAGTTTCTGGTTAATTCATGGAGCGTTATCGTTGAACTGATCTCCATTTATAAGCGTCTGAAGGCTTTCGAGGACACAATTAAAGGTTCTTCTGATCTGGCTGCTTAAGGCGGCTAATTGGAGATATCTCCGGAATCTGAAGATAACGCATTGAAAAATCAGTGGTATTTTCAGATTTTGGGGCTTTGAGTATTGGAAAATATACAAAAATTGTATATGCCGTAATAGATGCGGCTATTTCTGATATTGACGATTGACGGGCATGATGAGTAAAATTCATCGCCTTTTACTGGGTTCCCTTTATTCCGGTGCCGTACTGGTGCGGCGATAATAAGAGCAGGCGTGCCTCCAATGGGTACGAATTCTGCTTTTCTGGCTGTGAGGGAACCGGGCCCACTGCGACTTTTTAAGTCGTATTTTAATCTGAAGCCATGCTTGTCGGTGCTTGTGTCGCCAGTGACATACGTTTCCTCAGAAGCGTCGATGGTGTGATTTAGAAAAGAAATAGTTGGAGTTCGCCGAATGGCAACCATTAACCAGCTTGTACGCAAGCCTCGCAAGCGCAAGGTCCAAAAGACCGACGTGCCTGCACTGCAAAGCTGCCCGCAGAAGCGTGGCGTTTGCACACGTGTTTACACCACGACTCCTAAGAAGCCTAACTCCGCTCTGCGTAAGGTTTGCCGTGTGCGCCTGACCAACGGTTTTGAGGTTACCTCTTACATCGGTGGTGAAGGTCACAACCTGCAGGAACACTCCGTTGTTCTGATCCGTGGCGGTCGTGTAAAAGACTTGCCAGGTGTTCGTTACCATACCGTACGCGGTAGCCTGGATACCCAGGGCGTTAACGATCGTAAGCAGGGCCGTTCCAAGTACGGTACCAAGAAGCCTAAATCCTGATTTAGCGTCAAGTCGCATTCTGTTGGGCTATTTTCCTCTTAAGGAATCTGTGCTCCGCCAACTGCGTTTACAGAGTGTGCTTCTCGCCCAGCTTTTAGCTGTTATGACAGCTTGTCTGCGCAAACCCCGACTTATATGTGGGTGTGCGTGGGTAGAGTTAAAGTAGACAGATAAGAGTAAGGCCGAGTCAAAGCTTGATCTGAGCTGTTTTAAAGCTTGATCTCGGAAATAACCTGAAGGTTTGAGGACTTATCAATGCCTAGAAGAAGAGTCGTCGCCAAACGCGACGTGTTGCCGGATCCAAAATTCGGAAACAAAACCCTGGCTAAATTCATCAACCACGTGATGATTAGCGGTAAAAAATCTGTTGCTGAGCGTATCGTATACGGTGCCCTGGATCGCATTCTGGAGCGCGGCAACGAAAACCCGCTGGACGTGTTTGAAAAGGCGCTGGAATCCATCGCGCCTGTAGTTGAGGTTAAATCCCGTCGTGTGGGTGGTGCTACCTACCAGGTGCCCGTAGAAGTTCGCCCATCCCGTCGTACAGCACTGGCCATGCGTTGGCTGGTAGACGCAGCGCGTAAGCGTGGCGAGAAATCCATGGATCTGCGCCTGGCTGGCGAGATGCTGGATGCTGCTGAAAACAAAGGTGCCGCCGTCAAGAAGCGTGAAGACGTGCACCGTATGGCAGAAGCCAACAAGGCCTTCTCCCACTACCGTTTCTAACACCCAGAGGATTGCACTGTGGCCCGTAAAACTCCGATCAGCCGCTACCGTAACATCGGTATCTGTGCGCACGTCGATGCGGGTAAGACCACTACCACTGAGCGTGTTCTGTTCTACACCGGTCTTTCTCACAAGATCGGTGAAGTACATGACGGCGCTGCTACCATGGACTGGATGGAGCAGGAACAGGAGCGTGGTATCACCATTACTTCTGCTGCTACCACTTGTTTCTGGCGTGGTATGGATGCTCAGTTTGATGAGCATCGCGTTAACATTATTGACACCCCCGGACACGTTGACTTTACCATTGAGGTAGAGCGTTCCCTGCGTGTACTGGACGGCGCTGTTGTTGTGTTATGTGGCTCTTCCGGCGTACAGCCCCAGACTGAAACAGTTTGGCGTCAGGCTAACAAATATGAAGTTCCGCGTATGGTTTTCGTCAACAAGATGGACCGTGCCGGCGCTGACTACATGATGGTTGTTGAACAGCTAAAAGATCGCCTTGGCGCGAGCGCTGTTCCAATGCAGATGACCATCGGTGCAGAAGACGAGTTCAAGGGTGTTGTCGACCTGGTTAAAATGAAAGCTATCATCTGGAATGAAGCTGACCAGGGTATGACCTTCACCTATGAGGATATCCCGGCTGAACTGGCTGATACCTGCGCAGAAATGCACGAGTACCTGGTTGAGTCTGCTGCCGAAGCTTCCGAAGAAATGATGGAAAGGTACCTTGAAGAAGGTGAGCTGTCCGAGGAAGAAATCAAGGCTGGTATCCGTGCCCGCACCCTGGCGAACGAAATTATCCCCGTATTCGGTGGATCTGCGTTCAAGAACAAGGGTGTGCAGGCAGTACTGGACGCTGTTATCGAATACATGCCTTCTCCGAAGGAAGTAAAAGCGATCGAGGGTACGCTGGAAGACGGCGAAACCGTAGAAACTCGTGAAGCTGATGACAATGCTCCGTTTTCTGCTCTGGCATTCAAGATTGCTACCGACCCGTTTGTGGGTACGCTGACATTCGTACGTAACTATTCCGGTATTCTGAAATCCGGTGACACTGTTTTCAACTCTGTTAAAGAGAAGCGTGAACGTGTTGGTCGTATGGTGCAGATGCACGCGAACAATCGCGAAGAGCTTAAAGAGTGTCTGGCGGGTGACATCGTGGCCCTGATCGGCCTGAAAGATGTGACCACTGGTGATACCTTGTGCAGCATGGACAAGAAAATTGTCCTGGAGCGCATGGAATTCCCGGATCCGGTAATCTCCGTAGCTGTTGAACCTAAGTCCAAAGCGGACCAGGAAAAGATGGGTATCGCACTGGGCAAGCTGGCTCAGGAAGATCCTTCTTTCCGTGTTCACACTGACGAAGAAACCGGTCAGACCATCATCTCCGGTATGGGTGAGCTGCACCTGGATATCCTTGTTGACCGTATGCGTCGTGAATTCAACGTAGAGGCCAACATTGGTAAGCCGCAGGTTGCTTACCGTGAGAAGATCACTCAGTCTGTTGAAATCAACCACAAGTTCGCTCGTCAGAGTGGTGGTCGTGGTCAGTACGGTCACGTTGTGATTGAATTCTCCCCGGCTGAAGGTGATGACGAAGGCTTGGAGTTCCTGAACGAAATCGTTGGTGGTGTTATTCCGAAGGAATACATCCCGGCTATCGAGAAAGGTGTCTCCGAACAGATGAAGAACGGTGTTCTGGCTGGCTACCCGCTGCTGGGCCTGAAGGCGCGTCTGTTTGACGGCTCTTTCCACGATGTTGACTCCAGTGAGATGGCGTTTAAAATCGCTGCATCTCAGGCAACCAAGTTGCTGAAGGACAAGGGCGCGCGTCCTGTTCTGATGGAGCCGATGATGCAGGTGGAAGTTGTCACTCCGGAAGACTACATGGGTGATGTCATGGGTGACCTGAACCGTCGTCGCGGTCTGGTCCAGGGCATGGAAGACACTCCGTCAGGCAAGACCATTCGCGCTCAGGTACCTCTGGGTGAAATGTTTGGTTACGCTACCGACCTGCGTTCTGCAACACAGGGTCGAGCTACATACTCCATGGAATTTAGCGAATATGCGGAAGCTCCGATGAATATCGCTGAATCTGTGATGAAGAACCAGGGTTAATTCCTGATCCACTTTTGAACATTTAAGGGCTAAGTGACATGGCTAAGGAAAAGTTTGAACGTAACAAGCCGCACGTTAACGTTGGTACCATCGGTCACGTTGACCACGGTAAAACCACGCTGACTGCTGCTCTGACTCGCGTATGTGCTGAAGTTTTCGGTGGCGAAGCTAAAGCTTTTGATCAGATCGACAACGCTCCTGAAGAGCGTGAGCGTGGTATCACCATCTCTACTGCGCATGTAGAGTACGATTCCACCGTACGTCACTACGCGCACGTAGACTGCCCAGGACACGCTGACTACGTTAAGAACATGATCACCGGTGCTGCTCAGATGGACGGCGCTATCCTGGTTTGTTCCGCTGCTGACGGCCCCATGCCTCAGACTCGTGAGCACATCCTGCTGTCCCGTCAGGTTGGTGTACCATACATCGTTGTATTCCTGAACAAAGCAGACATGGTTGACGACGAAGAGCTGCTGGAACTGGTAGAAATGGAAGTTCGCGAACTGCTGAGCCAGTACGACTTCCCGGGTGACGACACTCCAATCATCACCGGTTCTGCTCTGATGGCGTTGAACGGCGAAGACGCTAACGAAATGGGTACCACCGCTGTTAAGAAGCTGGTTGAAACCCTGGACGAGTACATCCCTGAGCCAGAGCGCGCAATCGACCAGCCTTTCCTGCTGCCGATTGAAGACGTATTCTCCATCGCTGGTCGTGGTACCGTTGTTACCGGTCGTGTAGAGCGCGGTATCGTTAAGGTCGGTGAAGAGATCGAGATCGTTGGTGTTAAAGAAACCACCAAGACTACCGTAACCGGCGTTGAAATGTTCCGTAAGCTGCTGGACGAAGGTCGTGCAGGTGAGAACATTGGTGCGCTGCTGCGTGGTGTTAAGCGTGAAGAGGTTGAGCGTGGTCAGGTTCTGGCTAAGCCGGGTTCTATCACTCCTCACACCAAGTTCGAGTCTGAAGTCTACATTCTGTCCAAGGACGAAGGTGGTCGTCATACTCCGTTCTTCAAAGGCTACCGTCCTCAGTTCTACTTCCGTACTACTGACGTAACCGGTTCCTGCGAGCTGCCAGAAGGCGTTGAAATGGTAATGCCTGGTGACAACGTAAACATGGTTGCCACCCTGATCTGCCCAATCGCTATGGACGAAGGTCTGCGCTTCGCTATCCGTGAAGGTGGTCGTACCGTAGGTGCGGGTGTTGTTGCTAAGATCATCGAGTGATAAATCACTAGATATCGTTAAGTAGTAACACAGAAGAGCCCGGTTTTTATAAGCCGGGTTCTTCTATATCTACGCTAGATACTGACTCTTTTTCTTAACGCTAAGAATTAATATAGGGTCGGCGTTGAGCAATGAATGAATGGGCTTGAAAAGAGCCATAGGCGCTCTTTGCTGTTTATTTATTGACTCTTTTTATTGACATCAGTAGAATTTCGCCTCCTTTTGTCATGACAACATTGATTGTCTGGCGTTGTTCTTTTTTATGTTGCGGAGTTTGAGTGAATGGCTACTCAACCAAAAACACAACAGATTCGTATCCGTTTGAAGGCGTTTGATCACAAGCTGATCGATCAGTCCACACAAGAAATCGTGGACACCGCCAAGCGTACTGGCGCGCAGGTTCGTGGTCCTATCCCACTGCCGACCCGTAAAGAACGCTTCACCGTACTGATCTCCCCTCACGTCAACAAAGACGCTCGTGACCAGTACGAGATCCGCACTCATAAGCGTATGATCGACATCGTTGAGCCAACAGAGAAGACTGTTGACGCTCTGATGAAGCTGGACCTGGCTGCAGGCGTTGAGGTTCAGATCAGTCTCGGTTAATAGCCGGATTGTTCTAGAAGCAGATCGCTTTTAGGCAGTTAGTTAGGAGCTATACCGGGGCTGTACATTGCATTACCTGTAAAAAGGAAATGTGCAGGCCTGTGTGTAACGCTCTGGAATGGGCGGCCATAGCGGGTAACAGCCCCGTACACAAGAGAGGTTAATATGGCTATTGGATTAGTCGGCAAGAAATGCGGTATGACCCGCATCTTTACCGAAGACGGCGCAGCAGTGCCGGTTACAGTTATTGAGGTTGATCCCAACCGCATCACTCAGGTTAGAACCGTTGAAACTGACGGTTATGACGCTGTGCAGGTGACAATGGGTTCCAAGAAAGCAAGCCGCGTCAGCAAGCCGGCCGCCGGGCACTATGCCAAAGCGGGCGTTGAAGCTGGTCTGGGTCTGTGGGAATTCCGCACCGAAGGTGAAACCGAGCACAAAGCTGGCGACCTGATCAAGGTTGACATCTTTGAAGCTGGTCAGAAGGTTGACGTTTGTGGTCAGTCTAAAGGTAAGGGCTTCCAGGGTGCTATCAAGCGCTGGAACTTCCGTACTCAGGACGCTACTCACGGTAACTCCCTGGCTCACCGTGCACCAGGTTCTATCGGTCAGTGTCAAACACCTGGTCGTGTCTTCAAAGGCAAGAAGATGGCTGGCCACATGGGTGCTCAGCAGGTGACTGTACAGTCTCTGGAAATCGTTCGTGTAGACAGCGAACGTAACCTGCTGTTGATCAAAGGCGCTGTACCGGGTGCAACCGGTGCTGACGTGATTGTTAAACCTGCTGTCAAAGCTGGCGCCTGAGAGGACTAAGTGATGGATCTGAATGTAACAGGTGCGGGCACCGTTCAGGTTTCTGACGTTACCTTCGCTACTGAATTCAACGAAACCCTGATTCACCAGGCGGTCGTTGCTTTCATGGCAGGTGCACGCCAGGGAACCCGTGCGCAGAAAACTCGCAGCGAAGTAAGCGGTGGCGGTCGTAAGCCATGGCGTCAGAAGGGCACCGGTCGTGCTCGTGCTGGTACCATCCGCAGCCCGCTGTGGCGTGGGGGCGGCAGAACTTTCGCTGCTAAACCACAAAATCATGCTCAGAAGCTGAACAAGAAAATGTATCGCGCAGCGATGCGTTCCATTCTGTCTGAGCTGGTTCGTCAGGATCGACTGGTTCTGGTTGAAGGCTTCAACATTGAAGCGCCAAAAACCAAGCAGGTTGTTGCTCGTCTGAAAGAACTGAACGTTAGCAATGCGCTGATCGTTTCCGAAGGCGTTGAAGAAAACCTGTACCTGGCCGCTCGCAACATCCCTCATATTGATGTGCGTGACGTACAGGGCACCGATCCGGTCAGCCTGATCGCTCATGAGAAAGTCGTCATGACCGTTGCTGCGCTGAAGAAATTCGAGGAGATGCTGGGATGAACCAGGAACGTATTCTCAAAGTTCTGCTTGGGCCTCACATTTCCGAAAAGGCCACAGTCGCGGCAGACATGCACGGACAATACGTTTTCCGTGTAACTAAAGACGCGACCAAGCTTGAAATTAAAAAGGCTGTTGAACAGCTGTTCGACGTCAGTGTTCAGGCTGTTCGTACTGTAACTGTTAAGGGTAAGACTAAGCGTACTGCTCGCGGTCTGGGCAAACGCTCCGACTGGAAGAAAGCTTACGTCTCCCTGGAGCAGGGTCAGGACATCGACTTTGCGGACGCCGAGTAAAAGGAGAGAGAGATGGCTGTAGTAAAATGCAAACCGACTTCTCCAGGTCGCCGCTTCGTTGTCAAAGTTGTCAACTCTGACCTGCACAAAGGTGCGCCTTACGCGCCTTTGCTCGAGAAGAAAAGTAAAAGCGGTGGTCGCAACAATGCGGGCCGTATCACTACCCGTCATCGTGGTGGTGGTCACAAGCAGCATTACCGTATTGTCGACTTCCGTCGTAACAAGGATGGTATCCCGGCAGTTGTAGAACGACTGGAATACGATCCGAACCGTAGCGCACACATCGCCCTGCTGAAGTACATGGACGGTGAGCGTCGTTACATTATCGCTCCTAAGGGCGTTAAAGCGGGTGCGGAACTGATTTCCGGTGCTGATGCTCCAATTAAGGCGGGTAACACCATGCCAATGCGCAACATGCCGCTTGGTTCTGTTATCCACTGCATCGAAATGAAGCCAGGTAAAGGCGCTCAGATCGCTCGCTCTGCAGGTACCTCTGCACAGCTGGTAGCGAAAGAAGGCGCTTATGTTACTCTGCGTCTGCGTTCCGGTGAAATGCGTAAGATCCTGGCTGATTGCCGTGCAACGCTGGGCGAAGTTTCCAACAGTGAGCACAGCCTGCGCTCTCTGGGTAAAGCTGGTGCTACGCGCTGGCGTGGTGTTCGTCCTACTGTCCGTGGTGTTGCGATGAACCCTGTCGATCACCCACATGGTGGTGGTGAAGGTCGTACTTCCGGTGGCCGTCATCCGGTCAGCCCATGGGGTATGCCAACTAAGGGTCGCAAGACACGTTCCAACAAGCGTACCGACAAGATGATCGTTCGTCGTCGGGGCGCCAAATAAGGTTGAAGGATAGGGGATACGATAGTGCCACGTTCTCTTAAAAAAGGGCCGTTTATTGACCTTCACCTGTTGAAGAAGGTTGAAGACGCCCTCGAAGTAAAAAGTAAGCGTCCGATCAAAACCTGGTCTCGTCGCTCCATGATCATCCCGCAAATGGTTGGTCTGACTATCGCCGTTCACAACGGTCGCCAGCACGTGCCTGTATACGTTTCTGAAGAAATGGTCGGTCACAAGCTGGGCGAGTTTGCAGCAACACGTACTTATCGTGGTCACGCTGCAGACAAAAAGGCCAAGAAGCGCTAAGAGGTAAGAGATGAACGAAGTCGCAGCAATTCATAAAGGCGCTCGCATTTCTGCCCAGAAAGCACGCTTGGTCGTCGACCAGATTCGTGGGAAGAATGTCGCGGAAGCGCTTGATCTTCTGGCTTTCAGCAACAAAAAAGCTGCTGATCTGGTCAAGAAGGTTCTGGAGTCCGCGATCGCTAATGCCGAGCACAACGATGGCATGGACATTGATGAGCTGAAGGTTAGTTCTGCGTTTGTTAACGAAGGCATGACCATGAAGCGTATCAAGCCGCGTGCTAAAGGCCGTGCTGATCGCATTCTTAAGCGGACTTGCCACATTACCGTGAAGGTAGCCGAAGTTTAAGGAGCGGTCAGATGGGTCAAAAAGTAAATCCAACAGGTATACGTCTGGGTATCGTCAAGAGCCACCGCTCTGTATGGTACGCAGAAGGTAAGCAATACGCTGACAAGTTGAACAACGATCTTGAAGTTCGTGCGTTCATCGAAAAGAAGCTGAAGAACGCTTCTGTTAGCCGTGTTGACATCCACCGTCCGGCTCAGAGCGCGCGCGTGACTATTCACACTGCCCGTCCTGGTATCGTGATCGGTAAAAAGGGTGAAGACGTAGAGAAACTGCGTAAAGCAATTTCCGGCATGATGGGCTGCCCTGTCCATATCAACATCGAAGAAGTGCGTAAGCCTGAAATCGATGCCATGCTGGTTGCACAGAGCATTGCTGGTCAGCTGGAGCGTCGTGTGATGTTCCGTCGTGCCATGAAGCGCTCTGTACAGAATGCTATGCGTCTGGGTGCGAAAGGTATCAAGGTTCAGATCAGTGGCCGTCTTGGCGGTGCTGAAATTGCCCGTACCGAATGGTATCGCGAAGGTCGTGTACCTCTGCATACTCTGCGTGCTGACATCGATTACGCTAACTATGAAGCTCACACTACTTACGGCGTCCTGGGCGTTAAAGTATGGATCTTCAAAGGTGAAGTTATCGGTGGTCAGGTTGAAGAAGTTCAACCTAAAGAACCGAAGCGTGGTAAAAAGCGCCCGGCTCGCAAAGCACAAGCATAAGGAGTACGCATAATGTTACAGCCAAAGCGTACCAAGTTCCGCAAGCAGATGAAGGGTCGCAACCGCGGCCTGGCGCACCGCGGCTCCAAAGTGAGTTTCGGTGAGTACGCACTGAAAGCTACTGGGCGTGGTCGTATCACTGCGCGTCAGATCGAGGCCGCTCGTCGTGCCATGACTCGTCACGTTAAGCGTGGCGGTAAGATCTGGATCCGGGTTTTCCCTGACAAGCCTATTACTCAGAAGCCTCTGGAAGTGCGTCAGGGTAAAGGTAAAGGTAACGTTGAATACTGGGTATGCCAGATTCAGCCAGGTAAGATCCTGTACGAAATGGAAGGTGTTCCGGAAGAGCTGGCACGTGAAGCATTTGCTTTGGGTGCATCCAAGCTGCCGATCGAAACCACCTTCGTTAAGCGTGGGGTGATGTAATGATGAACGCTGCTGAACTGCGTCAAAAATCTGTCGAGGAGCTGAACGAAGAGCTCCTCACCCTGCTGCGGGATCAATTCAATTTCCGCATGCAGAAAGCGACTGGCCAGCTGAACCAGACTCATCTGTTGAAGCAGACCAAGCGTGATATCGCCCGCATTAAAACGGTGCTGAGTGAGAAGGCAGGTAATTAAGATGGAAGCAACACAAGTCCGTACGCTGACCGGTAAGGTTGTGAGCGACAAGATGGACAAATCCATCACTGTCCTCATTGAGCGTCGTGTTAAACATCCGCTGTACGGTAAAATCGTAAAGCGGTCCACCAAGCTGCACGCTCACGACGAGCAGAACGAGTGCCGCATGGGCGACACCGTGACAATCAAGGAAACCCGTCCGCTCTCTAAGACTAAGTCTTTTGAGCTGGTTTCCATCGTAGAGCGAGCAACTCAAATATAAGGCCATGGCGCCCAGGGTCCGTTTGGTGGAACGGATTAGCGGGCGCCCGTCTGCAATTTGAGCTTGGAGATTAGTAATGATCCAGACCCAAACTGAACTCGAGGTCGCTGACAACAGCGGCGCACGCCGCGTCCAGTGCATTAAAGTACTGGGCGGCTCCCATCGCCGCTACGCCGGCATTGGTGACATCATCAAAGTAACCGTTAAGGAAGCGATTCCTCGCGGTAAGGTCAAAAAAGGCCAGGTGATGAGTGCTGTAGTTGTTCGCACCCGCAAGGGCGTCCGTCGCCCGGATGGTTCTATCATCCGTTTTGACGGTAACGCTGCCGTACTGCTGAATGCAAACAATCAGCCGATTGGCACCCGTATCTTCGGGCCCGTGACTCGTGAATTGCGCGGTGAGCAATTCATGAAGATCATTTCTCTGGCTCCTGAAGTACTGTAAGAGGCTGATCAAATGGCAATGAAGAAAATTCGTCGCGACGATGAAATCGTTGTGATCGCAGGTAAAGACAAAGGCAAGCGTGGCAAGGTACAGCAAGTACGTGCCGACGGTCGTCTGATTGTCTCTGGTATCAACATGGTGAAGAAACACCAGAAGCCAAACCCGATGCTCGGCGCTGCCGGCGGTATCGTGGAAAAGGAAGCGCCAATTCAGGCTTCCAACGTGGCTATCTGGAATTCTGATACCCAGAAGGCTGACCGTGTGGGCTTCTCCTTCGAAGAAGGCAAGAAAATCCGCGTATTCAAGTCCAACGGCAAGCCAGTTGAGGCGTGAGGCGGAAAATGTCAAAACTGCATAAAAAATACTGTGAAGAACTCGTACCCCAGATCAAAGAAGAGCTGGGTTGTGCAAACGTTCACCAAGTACCAGCGCTGACCAAAATCACCCTGAACATGGGTGTTGGTGAAGCGATTGGTGACAAAAAGATGATCGAAAACGCGCTGAACGACATGCAGAAAATTGCAGGTCAGAAGCCGGTGATCACTTACGCTCGTAAATCTGTTGCAGGCTTCAAAGTACGTGAAGGCTGGCCGATCGGCGTTAAAGTGACCCTGCGTGGCGCGCGTATGTATGATTTCCTGGAGCGTCTGGTTGACATCTCCATGCCTCGTATCCGCGACTTCCGCGGTGTTAGCCCGAAGTCTTTTGACGGTCGTGGCAACTACAGCATGGGTGTGAAAGAGCAGATCATCTTCCCGGAAATCGATTACGACAAGATCGATAAGCTGCGTGGTATGGACATTACGTTCACCACTACAGCAAAAACAGATGAAGAAGGCCGTGCTTTGCTGAAAGCCTTCAACTTCCCTTTCCGTAACTAATAAAGGAGCTGGCTAATGGCTAAAGTTTCCATGAAGCAGCGGGAGTTGAAGCGCGAGCGCACCGTTGCCAAATACGCTAAAAAGCGTGCTGAGCTGAAAGCGATCATCAGCAGCGTCCACAGCTCTGATGAAGAGCGCTGGGAAGCTCAGGTTGCTTTTCAGAAGCTGCCTCGTGACGCCAGCCCGGCTCGTCAGCGTAATCGCTGTCGTGTAACTGGTCGTCCACACGCTTACCTGCGTAAGTTTGGACTGAGCCGCATCAAGCTGCGTGAAGCGGCGATGCGCGGTGACGTGCCCGGTCTGGTTAAGGCCAGCTGGTAAGCACGACTATTCTTCCAGGAGAAATTTAGAATGAGTATGCAGGACCCGTTAGCAGATATGCTAACTCGCATCCGTAATGCCCAGATGGCGGAGCATGCCGATGTGGCAATGCCGTCTTCCAAGATTAAGGTTGCTGTTGCCCAGGTACTGAAAGAAGAAGGCTACATTGCTGACTTCCGTGTCGAAGGTGACATGAAGCCTGTTATGACCGTTGAGCTGAAGTACTTCGAAGGCAAGCCGGTTATTGAAGAGCTGAAGCGTTCCAGCCGTCCAGGTCTGCGCGCTTACTCTGGCAAAGACGAACTGCCTAAAGTAAACGGCGGTCTGGGTGTTGCCATCGTGTCCACCAACAAAGGTGTTATGACCGACCGTGCGGCTCGCGCTGCCGGTGTTGGTGGCGAGATTCTCTGCACCGTGTTCTAAGGAGGGCTGATATGTCTCGCGTAGCAAAAGCCCCGGTTGAGATCCCGGCCGGTGTAGAAGTAAAACTGAATGGTCAGTTCCTTTCCGTTAAAGGCAGCAAAGGTCTGCTGGAACTGAACGTTCATCAAAACGTTGAAGTCGCTCAGGAAGAAAGTGCTCTCACTTTCGCCGCTCGCGATGGTGGCAAGCAGTCTCGTGCGTTGGCCGGCACTACCCGTGCTCTGGTTAGCAACATGGTTACTGGTGTGACCAAAGGCTTTGAGAAAAAGCTGCAACTGATCGGTGTTGGTTACCGTGCTCAGGCTAAAGGCAAGAGCATTAACCTGACCCTCGGCTTCTCCCATCCGGTCGACTACGCTCTGCCGGAAGGTGTAACTGCTGAAACTCCTAGTCAGACTGAAATTCTGATCAAGGGTGTGGACAAGCAGCTGGTTGGCCAGGTAGCAGCGGAGATTCGTGAATTCCGTCGCCCCGAGCCTTATAAGGGTAAGGGTATCCGCTATGCTGACGAATACGTTCGTCGCAAAGAGGCCAAAAAGAAGTAAGGTAGGGTGACATCATGATCGATAAGAAAACATCCCGCCTGCGTCGTGCGCGTCGCGCACGTATGAAGATGCGTGAGCTGGGGGCAGTTCGTCTGTCTATCCACCGCACACCGCGTCACATTTACGCGCAGGTAATCGCCCCTAACGGGGAGAAAGTGCTGGCAGCTGCTTCCACGCTGGACAAGTCCCTGCGTGAAGGTGCAACCGGTAACATCGAAGCCGCCAAGAAAGTTGGTACCCTGATCGCTGAGCGTGCTAAAGAAGCTGGCGTGACCCAGGTTGCTTTCGATCGTTCCGGCTTCAAGTTCCACGGTCGTGTCAAGGCCCTGGCCGACGCAGCCCGTGAAAGCGGTCTCGAATTCTAAAGGGTAGGCGCAATGGCTAAAGACGATCGTAAGAACAGCAACGACGAAGGCTTCATCGAGAAGCTGGTCGAAGTTAACCGCGTAGCTAAGGTTGTTAAGGGTGGCCGTATCTTCGGTTTCACTGCTCTGACCGTAGTTGGCGATGGCAACGGCAAAGTAGGTTTTGGTCGCGGTAAAGCACGTGAAGTGCCAGTCGCTATCCAGAAAGCTATGGAAGCTGCTCGCCGTAACATGATCCAGGTTGACCTGAACGGTACTACAATCCAGTACCCGACTAAGGCCAACCATGGCGCATCCAAGGTTTACATGCAGCCTGCGTCTGAAGGTACCGGTGTAATTGCAGGCGGCGCTATGCGTGCTGTTCTGGAAGTTGCTGGTGTCCACAACGTACTGGCTAAGTGCTATGGTTCCACCAAGAAAGTGAACGTTGTTCAGGCTACTTTCAAAGCCCTGAAAGAAATGCGTGCACCTGAAGCTGTGGCTGCCAAGCGTGGTAAAACCGTAGAAGATATTCTGGGGTAGGTCATGGCTGATAAAAAGATCAAGGTAACGCTCATCAAGAGCACCAATGGTCGCATCGAAAGCCATAAGGCTTGCGTTCGTGGCCTCGGACTGCGCCGTATCAACCACACTGTAGAAGTGGAAGACACACCATCCGTACGCGGCATGGTGAACAAAGTGTCTTACCTGGTTCGTGTGGAAGGAGAATAAAGATGAAACTGAATTCTCTGTCCCCGGCTGAAGGCAGCCGTAAAGATGGCAAGCGCGTCGGTCGTGGTACCGGTAGCGGCCTGGGCAAGACCGGTGGCCGTGGCCACAAAGGTCAGAAGTCCCGTTCTGGTGGTAGTGTTAAGCCGGGTTTTGAAGGTGGTCAGCAGCCGCTGCAGCGCCGTCTGCCCAAGTACGGCTTCACTTCCCGTCTGGCTATGGTGACCGCTGAAATTCGTCTGAACGAACTTGCAAAAGTTGAAGCTGACGTGATCGATCTGGACGCTCTGAAGGCGGCTGACATCGTGAACGGTAGCATCAAGCGTGCAAAAGTGGTACTGTCCGGCGAAATCTCAAAAGCAGTTACCATCAAAGGCCTGGCCGTGACCAAAGGCGCTCGTGCTGCCATCGAAGCGGCTGGCGGGAAAATCGAGGACTAAATGGCTAAGACAATGCCTGCCGGAAACCAGAGCGGATTAAACGAGCTCTGGTCTCGCGTCAAGTTTGTATTCCTGGCCATCCTGGTATACAGGATCGGTGCACACATTCCAGTTCCGGGCATCAACCCAGATGCTCTGGCTCGGATGTTCCAGCAAAACGAGGGTACAATCCTCGGTCTGTTCAACATGTTCTCCGGCGGTGCGCTGGAGAGGATGTCGGTACTGGCCCTGGGGATCA
Source organism: Endozoicomonadaceae bacterium (assembly GCA_965261725.1). Taxonomy (GTDB): domain Bacteria; phylum Pseudomonadota; class Gammaproteobacteria; order Pseudomonadales; family Endozoicomonadaceae; genus CANDOC01. Next base: position 93,056 of record CBDHDU010000002.1, read on the forward strand.
TGCCCTACATTTCGGCTTCCATCATCATGCAGTTGATGACGGTGGTAAGTCCGCAGCTGGAACAGCTGAAGAAGGAAGGTGAATCAGGAAGACGCAAAATCAGTCAGTACACGCGTTACGGGACACTGGCCCTGGCGTTAGTACAGGGTATGGGTATGACCGTAGGTCTCGCCAATCAAGGTGTGGCTTACCATACAGAACCAAGCTTCTACTTTGTTGCGATTACAACGTTCGTGACCGGAGCCATGTTTATGATGTGGCTGGGTGAACAGGTAACGGAACGCGGTATTGGCAATGGTATCTCTGTCCTGATTTTCGCAGGTATTGTCGCCGGGTTGCCCAATGCTATTGGGCAATCGTTCGAGTCCGCGCGCCAGGGCGATATTAACATCCTGGCGTTGCTGGTAATTGCCCTGTTGGCAATTGCTATCGTGGCCTTTGTAGTCTTTATTGAGCGTGGCCAGCGCCGGATCACGGTGAACTACGCCAAGCGACAGCAGGGCCGCAAGGTCTTTGCCGCACAGAGCAGCCACTTGCCACTGAAGGTCAATATGGCGGGTGTTATCCCGGCTATTTTTGCCTCCAGTATCCTGTTGTTCCCGGCTTCCATTGCTCAATGGTTTGGTCAGGGTGAAAACATGGAGTGGCTGCAGAATGTGGCGCTGGCGCTTGGTCCAGGCCAACCGCTTAATATCATTCTGTTCTCAGCAGGAATCGTGTTCTTCTGCTTCTTCTATACGGCGTTAGTATTTAACCCGAAAGATGTTGCAGATAACCTGAAGAAGTCTGGTGCTTTTATTCCCGGCATTCGTCCCGGTGAGCAATCCGCGAAGTATATCGACGGTGTGCTGACCCGATTGACAATGTTTGGTGCACTTTACATGACAGCGGTATGTCTGCTGCCCCAATTTTTGGTGGTTTCAGCGAATGTACCTTTCTACCTCGGTGGTACATCATTACTCATCGTCGTGGTCGTTGTTATGGATACCATGGCTCAGGTGCAGTCCCACCTGATGTCACACCAGTACGAATCACTGCTGAAAAAATCCAATCTTAAGGGTTATGGCGGCGGTGGACTGCTGCGATAATTCTGCTGAAGGAGTGGACTAATGAAAGTTCGAGCTTCTGTAAAGAAGATCTGCCGCAACTGCAAGATCATCAAGCGTAACGGTAACGTTCGCGTGATCTGCAGCGCAGAACCGCGCCACAAGCAGCGCCAGGGCTGATTACTCATTCAGTGTGAAAGCTTCAGAAATGAAGCTAACACACTGAAAAATAACTGAGTAATCCAGCGCATAAGGGTGCGTGGCGAATAACAACCGCTCATGGTTTGCATGAGCGGTTGAGTTTTATACAAGGGGTGGGTAGAATTCCCTCCCTTTCGCCCCTCAGTTTGAGAAACGGAACTTCGAAAGAAGATCTGCATTCTGGTTGATGGACATTCCAGCGTCTGGAATTTACAGAAACTGAAACCGGGGCTTTATATCTAATTTGTCATCAGACAGACAGATCAGATACGACACGCGAAACGTTGAACGGAGAGAATGAATGGCCCGTATTGCAGGCGTCAACATTCCGGATAACAAACACGCTGTTATCTCGTTGACCTACATCTACGGTGTTGGTCGTCAAACTGCTCAGAACATCTGCTCTGCTACCGGCGTAAACCCGGCAGCTAAGATTTCTGACCTGAGCGACGATCAGATCGAAACACTGCGTGCTGAAGTGGCAAACTACCTTACTGAAGGTGACCTGCGCCGCGAAATCAGCATGAACATCAAGCGTCTGATGGACCTTGGTTGCTACCGTGGCTTGCGCCACCGTCGTAGCCTTCCGGTTCGTGGTCAGCGCACTAAAACAAACGCGCGTACCCGTAAGGGTCCACGCAAGCCTATTCGCAAGTAAACCGGCTTTAGCCAGGTTTTGATAATTACAGGAATGGTTCTGATATGGCAAAGCCAGGTACTCGTTCACGTAAGAAGGTTAAAAAGACGGTTGTTGACGGCGTAGCCCACATCCACGCGTCTTTTAACAATACGATCGTGACCATTACCGACCGCCAGGGCAACACGCTGGCTTGGGCAACTGCTGGTGGTTCCGGCTTCCGTGGTTCTCGTAAGAGCACCCCGTTTGCCGCACAGGTAGCTGCTGAGCGCGCTGGAAACGCTGCCGCTGAGTATGGTCTGAAGAATCTGGACGTCTGTGTCAAGGGTCCAGGGCCCGGCCGTGAATCTGCAGTTCGTGCACTGAATGCATGTGGCTACAAGATTACTAACATTTCCGATGTGACACCAATCCCTCACAACGGATGCCGCCCGCCCAAGAAGCGTCGCGTATAAGCAGGAGACACGCTAGATGGCTAGATACAGAGGTCCTAAGTGCAAACTGTCCCGTCGTGAAGGGACTGATTTGTTTCTGAAGAGTGGCGTACGCCCTCTTGAATCCAAGTGCAAGGCCGAGAATCCTCCCGGTCAACACGGTCAACGTCGTGGTCGTCTGTCTGACTACGGTGTACAGCTGCGTGAAAAGCAAAAAGTACGCCGTATTTACGGAGTGCTGGAAAAGCAATTCCGTAACTACTACAAGAAGGCGGATAATCGCAAGGGCGCTACAGGTGTTAACCTGTTGCAATTGCTTGAAACTCGCCTTGATAATGTAGTTTATCGTATGGGCTTTGGTTCAACCCGTGCGGAAGCGCGTCAGCTGGTCAGCCACAAGGCTGTTCTGGTTAACGGCAAGACTGTCAACGTACCGTCTTTCGTTGTCGCGTCTGGTGACACTATCGCAATTCGCGAGAAGTCCCAGAATCAGTTGCGTATTAACGCAGCGTTGGAGCTTGCGGCTCAGCGTGGTATCGCTGTCTGGGTCGAGGTGGACTCCAAGAAGAAGGAAGGTGTCTTCAAGGCGCTGCCGGAGCGGAGTGACCTGTCAGCCGACATCAACGAGAACCTGATCGTCGAGCTGTACTCCAAGTAAGGGATAGCACAGTTTAGGTGGGGTTACATCCATGCAGAATTCGGTTACAGAATTTCTAACACCGCGTCATATTGACGTTGAGGAACTCAGCCCGACACGCGCCAAGGTGACCTTGGAGCCGCTGGAACGCGGGTTCGGTCATACTTTGGGTAACGCGTTGCGTCGTATCCTGTTGTCTTCCATGCCGGGCGCTGCCGTCGTGGAAGCTGAAATCGATGGCGTGCAGCACGAATACAGCACCATCGAAGGTGTACAGGAGGATGTAATCGAAATCCTGCTGAACCTGAAGGGTCTCGCAATTCGTATGCATGGTCGTGAAGAGGCCATGTTAACGCTGAACCATCAAGGTTCCGGTATTGTCACTGCTGCTGACATCCAGCTGGATCATGACGTTGAGATCATCAACCCGGATCATGTTATTGCTCACGCTAATGACAAGTGTGAACTGAACATGAAACTGCGTATTGCACGCGGCCGTGGTTATGAAACAACAGATGCTCGTACTCATAACGAGGAAGAGAGCCGTTCTATCGGCCGGCTGCAGCTGGATGCCACCTACAGCCCTGTACACCGCGTTTCTTATGTCGTCGAACGCGCCCGTGTAGAGCAGCGTACGGACTTGGACAAGCTGGTCATCGATTTACAGACCAATGGCACGATTGATCCGGACGAAGCCATTCGCCGCGCTGCAACTATCTTGCAGCAGCAACTGGCTGTGTTTGTTGATCTCGAGGGCGAAGCTGAGCCCGAGCCAGAGCGTCAGGAAGATGAGGTAGATCCTATTCTCCTGCGCCCGGTTGATGACCTGGAACTGACTGTTCGCAGTGCTAACTGCCTGAAGGCGGAGAACATCTACTACATCGGTGACCTGATTCAGCGTACCGAAGTAGAGCTGTTGAAAACTCCAAACCTGGGTAAGAAGTCGCTGACTGAGATCAAGGACGTTCTGGCCTCTCGTGGTCTGTCCCTGGGCATGCGCCTGGACAACTGGCCACCTGCGAGCCTGAAGAACGACGACAAGGTTTCCGCCTGACTCTCAGGTAACAGCTTTGTAAGGAATTCAAACGATGCGTCATCGTAAAAGTGGTCGCCAATTGAACCGCAACAGCTCACACAGAAAGGCCATGTTCAAAAACATGACTGCCTCTCTGGTTGAGCACGAAATGATTCGCACCACACTGCCAAAAGCCAAGGAACTGCGCCGCGTTGCCGAGCCGCTGATTACCCTGGCCAAGGAAGACAGTGTTGCAAATCGCCGTCTGGCTTTCGATCGCCTGCGCAGTAAAGAAGCAGTTGGTAAACTGTTTGCTGAACTGGGTCCGCGTTACGAAAGTCGTCCTGGTGGTTATATCCGCATTATGAAATGTGGCTACCGTCAAGGTGATGCTGCGCCAATGGCGTATGTTGAACTGGTAGACCGCCCAGCTGTTGAAGCTGCGGACGAAGGCGAAGAATAAGTTCAGCCTTGTGGCGACTATATCTTGCGTTCAAGACTGCATATCATGCGTTTAAATAGCGTCTGATATCTTTCGAAAAAAAAAGCCGGGTTTATGCCCGGCTTTTTTTTATCCGCTATTTTTCTTTCCTGCTTTCTCCATTCTCAATAAGAAACCTTGGTCATATACTCGACTTTCAAACAGTATATGCCATTATGTAGTTGAAGCTCAGGGATAAATCAGATCAATGATAATCAACTGCTTGATTCACCTTTAAGATATCTTTCAGGTTTCATCTGAAAAATCAGGAGGTTATTGTGATAACGTTTTTTCAGAACATCAAACTCACGCTTGTATAACGCCGCACTATTCTGGATTTCTAAAATTTATTTAGGTGTATGATATGCAATTTTGCCGTACTTCGCGGGCGATGAAATGTGCAGTTATGCTTGTAAGCCTGTTTTGTTTTCTTCCTGCAAGAGCGCACTATCAAAATCCACATACTTCAGTATGGGCTGAAACAGAATCTGGCCGGGAATTAAACAGTGCACATCAATGCATTCTTTTATGTGGCATACGTCAGTCAAAAATGGCGGGAGCAAAAAAAAAGGAGAGAAAAAAGGATCGGAGAAAGAATGTTGATTCTGCTGTTAGGTTACATGAGAATACGGAGTCTCAAACGTCACACCCTTCACCAATCTGTAATGGGGAAGAATTAGCTGAACAGCCTTTTTTATCCACCCATGGAACATATAGCCTGCTCGGTCATGAAGGAACGAATACCGAAACAGAAGAAGATATTGATGGTTATGCCCTTGTAGACAATACAAGAAGGAATGAAACCGGTTTTGTTTCAAGACTTAAATCTTTAGAAACCCGAGTGTTAGAGTTGATTACGCTGGTTCAAACTATATCGCAACGTCTTGATTATAATACAGAGCAGATATTAAGAAAAATTGAATCAATTAATCCAGAGGTTGCTGTTTCAACAATACATGCTCAAGAAAGTTTAGTACCTGATCCCGAAGGGTCTGTTCATACTTATTCTGTTGTAAAAAAAAGTAACTGCAGAAGTATCCCCTGAGGCCGAAGACCAAATGCAGCCTGTTCAAGTTCAGGTGGATATAGCGCAGTCTGCTGAAGGCGTTGAGGATCATTATGAAGGTATAACTCTTATTAGAGGTGAAATAGCATCAGTCTCAAGTAGGGTAGCAAGTACAATTTCCGGTGACAGTGAGAGTCATAGCCATAGATCTGAACAGAGAGGGCGCGATGAGCAAGAAGCGCACCGTTCTCTGAATTGTGAACATATTAGCATCAACGAAACAGAGGCCAACACGGCAGAAGAAAATGTACCAGCCGAAGAAAATACTTCTGACGAAGCGTTGGATGCTATTGAGCTGCCACCTCCGTTACCACCCAAAAAAGCAGCGACTCATGATTTAGAGCTATCTCTGCCGCTCGGAATGGAAGGGACAGAGCAATTTGAATGTATCCAGAAGCGCAGCGAGATTACTGATCTTATCAAAGCCTTCCTTTCAGCAGGGTTTAGTGAGAGCATTGTTAAGGTGCTTCTATCTTTATTACCTTCTGTGGAAGGCGAATTCAGTGATGTTAAAATGAATATTTTAACTATTCTTTTTCATGAATACTCCCTTCCCAGAAATGCCAGAATGTACAAGTATTATGAAACCCTGTGTAGAGATCCACATAAGATACAAGAGGCAATTAAGAACAGACATGATGATCGTCAACGTATAGAGAAATTATTCTACTCATGCCTGTCTGACCTGATGGAACGAAATCAATTGAATAAACAAGTGGTGATAGTCATTACAAAAACTTCTGACCCTGTATTGGATCCACTGCTGCTTCATGTACTAAGAGAATATAAATATAAAAGCAGTGAAGATTTTTTACTAGGAACAAAATCATTTTCATATGCTTTTATAAATGCTGTATTTTTGCATGTCTATTTCTTCATGGAGCAAAGTGAGATAGTAGATCGAGAAAATGTCTTGCTTCATGTATTAAAACTGATGGATATAATTATAGAAGGGCTAAATTATCGACGAAAAGTAGGATTGGCTTACGAATTAAAAAGCTATAAGGATCATTCTGATTACGAAAGCATGGAGGCGTGTTATCTGGAGTATGAAGGAGAGATTATCAGAAGCCTGTTAATGAGATGTGGTGAACTATGGAATAGTAGGTCCAGTGCTGAGCCTTAGCCCATGGCTATTGTTTACCGAGGCAAAGCTTGTAGAACATAAAGTTTTTCCTGTTGAGAAACAAGAATGTACCTAGTGCCTGTCAGAAGCCGTCTGAAAAGTCCTCCTTCAAGCCAAACGCCGCAGCATCAGGTGAATCATGGACAGTTGAATCATAGCCTCAGCGGTTTCAGGCAACACCTCGTAATCTTTGCTGAGTCTTCGGTTATGATTTAGCCAGGAAAATGTCCGTTCGACTACCCAGCGTCGTGGTAACAGCTGGAAGCCTTTTTGTTTATCACTGCGTAGAACAACTTGCAATATGAATTGGAATTTCGAACTGACCCAGTCCACTAACTTGCCCCGATAGCCGCCATCAACCCAGATCAGGCGTAACTTTTTACAACGACCATTCAAGCGTGTTAATAGCAGTTTGGCTCCATCCCGATCCTGAATCTCAGCGGAAGTGACAACGATTGCTAGCAGTAACCCCATGGTGTCAACGAGGATATGACGCTTGCGCCCCTTGATCTTTTTGCCTGCATCGTAGCCGCGATCAGACCCACCGATCGCCGTGGTTTTAACGCTCTGGCTATCGAGACTAGCTGCCGTTGCATGCTTATGACGCCCTGCTTTCTGACGCACTTTGGCATGAAGCGTGTCATGAATCCTTTGCCAAGTTTGGTCTCGTCGCCAAACCCTGAAGTAGTGATACACTGTTTTATAGTTCGGAAAATCAGTAGGAAGGGCAGCCCATTGACAGCCTGTTTTCAAAACATAAAAAATGCCATTGATAAGCTGCCGACGGCTGATTGTTACAGGTCGTCCTCCGGGTTTGGCAGGTGGGAGCAGAGGTTTTAACTTTTTCCACGCTCCCTGACTCAAATCTGAGGGATACCTTTTCTTCTTTTTTTGACGACGCTTACCCATTACACCCCTGAAAAATGCCTGTTTTTTTCAGTATATATGGGCGGCTATGCTACTTTTCAGACGGCTTCTCAGAAAACGCATGAACTATAGCTGCCTGTGTTAATGAGTCACTGTTAGATGGATCATTTGAGTTTGCTGTTCAATCAATGCAGCGGTTTTCAGTCACAATTGTTCAAAAAATGTTCAAAACCTTCACTCCGTAGATGTCAGTAAGCCTCACAACATGCATGATCTGAACGAACACCGGATTACCAAACCATCAACAGGCGACTATTGCCGGTCCCGTTCCAGCAGCACTTTGCCCAGACGCTGCAGGTTATTTGCCACAACAGCTAGTGAAACATGACGTTTGAAGGCATCCAGCCCTTTGTCCGGGCATTTATCCAGACCATGAGATTCCAGAGCATTAATATCCGACTCAACAGCTGAGTGCTGTCGTTTTGCACGGACAAACGCCAAGTGTGATTCCCGTTTTTTGTCCTCTAACGACAGCTTTCCTTTTTTAGGTGGTACAGCCCTGTCCAGCAAGTTTTCCAGTTTTACAAGATTATCCGGACTCCAGAATCCCTTGTCGTAGCTGACCTGGCTCAAGGTTGGAAAGCGCTCTTTGGCTCCCTTGGCCATAGGAACCGTTACCTGATCGTCCGTCTGCTTTTCCATGACCTGGTGGTGAAGCGTAAAGCCGAATTGATCCTGCAACACACAAACACGCAAACCCAGCTCAACCGGCACGCCCGCCTTGCCTTTGCTGACCCACTCGGTATGCGGTTCAAACAGCGAAAAGACTTTCTCTGCATGCGGTATGGTTTCATGCTCAAGGACCCGCCGATGAATCAGATTAACCTGATGTTTGGCATGCAGCAGATAGTAGCTGAGCGCTTCAAGGCGTGGTTCATCAGGTTGATGCTTTGTCAGCACGGAGTACGTTACATCAGCCATCCGAATTATTTTCAGGCTGAGCTTCAGATACTCAAGATGCGCCATTTCAATGTCATGCTGTCGTTTGCTTTTTTGTAATTCGTCAGCTGACGTGGAGTGCTTCAGGTTACGCACTGTATGGTAGAGCTTCTTATGCTGCCGCTGAAGGTAGCGATGCTGTCGCCAGCCGGGGAGTTTGTGCTCATGAGCTGAAGCCGAAGCAAACTCAATGATTTTACGACAAGCATCGCTCAGCAAGTTAATGTCGGTGGGGAAATGGACATTGGTTTTTACGACAAACGAATCGGCACGGCCATGTAACGGTTCGCTCTTTTTTTTACCAGCGAGTGCCCTGCCGCAACGACAACCTGATTGATCTGATCCAGCACCTGCGGGGTAAACAGGCTGATATTATCCTGCAACGTCTGTATATGATAAGTGTGCGTGCAATAGGGGCCATGTCCGAGCATCTGACGCAAAGTGCCGTGTTCATTGGCCAGTTCCTGCAAGCGGTCATAATCGCAATTGATCACCAGACGGAGGGTGCCAAACACGAGTATTCTCCAGAGTTCCATCCCGGGGCGACCGTTGTTTTGGTCAGATAGAATCATGGAGTCGAGTACCTGAAAGACCTGCTGTCTCAGCTCTGGCGTTGTGTAAATGTGCTGCAATGCCCGCAGGATACGAGGGATATCGTCTCTGGACTTGGGGTTAAACTGGACGGATGAGATATCGACTTCACCCAGCTGCATTTGTGGATTGATAGTCTGGCGCATAAATTTGAAAAAACAGCCTGTTTTGGAAAATCTTCATATAGTTATATTTGGCCACAGGCTGCTATTTTCAAGGTTTGAGGGTTTTCGGACAGGCACTAAATATAAAAACACAGAAGATTTTTTATCAGGAACAAAATCATTTTCATATGCCTTTATAAACGCCGTGTTCTTGCATGTCTATTTTTCCATGGAGCAAAGTGAAATGGCAATGTGTGAAAGCACCTTGCTTCATGTATTAAAACTGATGCACATCATTACAGAAGGGCTGAAATACCGGAAAAAAGTAAGGCTGGCTTACGAATTAAAAAAACATATAGATCATTTTGATCACGAAAATATGGGGGCGTTTTATCTGGAGTATGAAGGAGAGATGATCAGAAGCCTGTTAATGAGATGTGGTGAACTATGGAATAGCTGACCCAGCGTTGAGCCTTAGTTGGTGTGCTGGTGCCGGGATGCGTGGTTATTCTGGGCTTTCTGATAGGATTGCTGTTTAGTCCTGCATAAATGTTGTTATTATTTGTCCCCGGTGAGGAGTCATATCCTGATGCTCCTTGGATGTTTTCACTGAGTTGGCTCATATAATGACAATAACTTCCTTTCATTCGCCTGTGCGGACGCTGATGGGACCTGGTCCTTCTGATGTTCACCCCCGTATCACTGAAGCACTCTCCAGACCAACAATAGGCCATCTGGATCCGGCGTTCGTCGGTATGATGGATGAGCTGAAATCGCTGATCCAATATGCATTTAAAACCTCTAACCGGCTAACGTTACCTATCTCTGCACCGGGTTCTGCTGGAATGGAAGCTTGTTTTTCCAACCTGGTTGAAGCTGGGGACAAAGTGATTGTCTGCCGCAATGGTGTATTTGGCGGTCGCATGCAGGCCAATGTTGAGCGCTGTGGCGGTGAAGTTATTGCTGTCGATGACCCGTGGGGAAGGGCTGTTAGTCCGGAGAAAGTGAAGGCTGCGCTGGAAGCAAATCCAGACGCCAAAATTCTGGCTTTTGTTCATGCAGAAACCTCAACCGGCGCACAAAGTGATGCAGAAGCGCTTTGTCGTCTGGCTCGTGAACATAATTGCCTGACGATTGTTGATACTGTGACCTCTCTCGGTGGTACACCATTAGAAGTGGATGCATGGGATATTGATGCAGTTTATTCTGGTTCCCAAAAATGTTTATCCTGTGTGCCGGGAATGTCTCCCATCAGTTTCAGTGAACGTGCCGTAGAGAAAATCAGCAACCGCAAAGCTCCGGTACAAAGCTGGTTCCTCGATATGAACCTGATTATGGGATATTGGGGGCAGGGCGGTAAGCGCGCTTACCACCATACAGCACCGGTAAATGCACTTTATGCACTGCATGAATCTCTGGTGATGTTGCAGCAGGAAGGTTTGGAACAAGCCTGGCAGCGTCATGAAAATAACCATAAGGCACTGGCTGCAGGTCTGGCTGTGCTGGGGCTGGAGTTTGTGGTGCCGGAAGGTGAGCGTTTGCCTCAGTTGAATGCTGTTCGTGTACCGAAAGGTATTGATGAAGCTGAAGTTCGCAGCCGTCTGCTGAAAAATTACAGCCTTGAAATTGGTGCGGGTCTTGGCGATCTGGCAGGCAAAGTATGGCGAATCGGCTTGATGGGTTATGCGAGCCGTCGCGAAAATATCCTGTTATGCCTGAGTGCGCTTGGAAATACCTTGAAAGATCTGGGACATCAGGCGGAACCTGCCGCTGCCGTTGCAGCGGCTTGTGAAGTGTTGGAAGCCTGATATGTCATAAGCTGTTAGTTTGTTAATTAATAACTGGCAGCTTATTTTGCCTTACTGGTGTCAACTGAAAGCCAGATGATAACCAGTAAACATACGGCGCCTGCTGATGCCAGTGTGATATTACTGAAGGTCGCAAAATAGGTTGATGCTGCGGAAATCAGATCAAGCTCCATACCTTCAGTTACTTCGACTTCTGCCAGCATGGCAACATGTCCTGCCAGAAAATTCCCCACCGCCGCAGACATTAGCATGTAAATACCGGCGAGTGTTCCCGTTGCTTCTTTTAGATTCAGGCGGGTAATACTGGCTAAAGCAACGGGGTCAATAAACAGCTCGGCAATACCAATAAAGAAAATACCAACAACCAGTAACAGCATTGAAGTCTGACCTGTGGCTTGTGCCGATTTGGCAGTCAAAGCCAGCAATGCGAACCCGAGTGTCAGCAGTAGCATCCCTGTACCGAGCTTTGCCAGTGTGTCGAGCACAATGTTGTGCTTGCTGAGGAGGCGCCATAACCAGGCGAGAATGACACCGCCAAGTAAAACACTGATGGGATTAATTGACTGAAAGGTGGCTGTGGGTACGATGAAACCGGCGATATCCCGGTCGATATTACGATCAATAAACAGTGTGATTGAGCTTCCGTATTGCTCGTTGAATGCCCAGAAAACGACACCGAACACAATAAACCAGATGATAAGCCCCAGCTCTTTACGTTCTTCAGGCTTACAGCGAACATATATTCTGGCGAACATAATGGCAGTACAAATACTGGCAATGGTGAGCACATAGCCTGCCAGCAGGTGCTGATAAGTCATCACAAAAAGCAATACGGCAATCGCAAGGCCGAGCGTGATCCAGACCGCTTGGGGTACTCCTACCGTTGGCTTTTTCAATGCTTTCCAGTTCGGATTGGAGGTTGAAATAAAGTGCTTTTTTCCGGATAAGAAAATCAACAACCCTGCCAGCATACCGATTGCAGCCAGCGAGAAGCCCGCGTGCCAGCCATATGTCTGTGCGACCCAGCCACAGGCAATACCGGCTGCAATTGCTCCAATGTTGCCTCCGACATACATCAGGGTAAATCCGGGCTCCCGACGTGCATCATCATGGCCGTATAGTTCACCAAGCAGACATGAAACGTTGGTTTTGAAAAGCCCGTAACCAACGGTTATCAATGCCATCGCGACATAAAGCGGGAGCTGTGAATCACCTGTTAACCCCAGTGTCAGGTGACCTGCAACCATAAAAACAGCACCCAGAATGACAGCCCAGCGGTTACCAAAGTAACGGTCGGCAAGCATGCCACCAAAGACCGGTGTCAGGTAAACCATTGAGATATAGGCACCATACAGCGCATACGCATCACCATCAGAAAATAACAGCTCTGAGGTCAGGTACAGTACCAGCAAGGCTCTCATGCCGTAAAAACTGAAAAATTCCCACATCAGGATCGACATCAGATGGAAAAAACCCTTGGGTTGCTTATCTGACAGATGTTGCTGTGGGGGTTGTGAGTCAGAGAACGACATTTGATTTTCATCTGATGTCATACAGCGTTCTTCCTTTCTGGTTTTATCGCTAACCAGATGAATCAAGCTCAAGTAAAAGAGAGGCCTGAGGAAAGTTCGTCTATCCAATATAGGCTGTTCTGAGCAGAGTGTTGGCTTGATATGAGATACGGAGGAGTCAGGTCGCAGGAGAGAAGTTGTAATCTGACATTAAACTGTAACTGTTGTCTAATGTCGGAGTGTTAACAGCTTCTAATAATTGCTTGCTCTGGTATCGACATAATCCTGAGCTTCTTCGGGGTCAGCTTCAAAACGGGCAACATATTCCTCGAGTCTTTTCCTTACGCCTTTCTGAAGCTCTGAGGTGCTTCGCAGATTAAGCGCATCAAGTACATCTTCAGGGGAGGCGTCTCGTCTTTTATTGCCAACATGCAACCCAATATCAGCACCTAATTCGGCATAAAAGTCAGTAGAATCCAGTTCATCCAGCAACTGCCCGGGGGTTTTCAACAGTAGCTTGAGATTGTTTGTCAGCTCTTCACCGGAAGAGGATTCTTCGGCAAGAAAGGTTTCTACAAAAATATCAGCGGCACGTGATTCAGCAAGTGCTCGCTGATGTTCCTTCAATAATGTATTCACCTGACAGTCTGCCAGTTTCTCTCCCTGAAGGAACACACGGATATCATCTGTTTCCTGTAATGTGGTGGCTCTTTCATCTAAATATTCTTTGAATTGAGCAATTTCTTTTTTGGGATGAGAAGGAGCCGTTAGGTGCAATTTATAAATAAACTGTCTTATTCTTCCGGGGCGGGTGTTAACAAATAAATCCCGCAAATGTCCTTGCTCGTTATTTCTCAGGTCATATTTATTACCGCTACGATCTTCATGCGGAGGCAGTTTGGCATCAAACTGAATTGATCCTTTTCCAGATGAAGTGCCGTTTGGTTTCTTCATAATGGAGCGAGGTTCAACATGCGTTACTGATGCTCGCTTGGCTAAAGGCGTATCAGGGCGACCAGCTTCAGGTGGAGATTGATGTTTTGCCACTGACGCATTAGGAGTCGTTTTAGCTGCCGACCGGTGCAGGAATTTACCCAGAATCGGGTCAATGATTTTTTCTTTTAACGCATGAAGTGCTACGCTGCCAGCTTGCCTGATGCTGCCAATTGTCATGGGAATCCTTCCCTGTAGATATCCTGAGTAAGTATCCAGTATAAGCAATCGGGCATTTGAGGTGCCAACCATAATTGACGGTTGGCACCGATAAACTTTATGACAGCATTGGCTTCAGGAAGCGTCCGGTATGAGAGGCTTTTATTTTAACGACTTGTTCCGGTGTCCCTTTGGCAATAATCTGACCGCCACCGTCACCGCCTTCCGGGCCGAGATCAACAATCCAGTCTGCGGTTTTAATGACATCCAGATTGTGTTCGATCACCACAACGGTGTTACCGTGATCACGTAAGCGGTGTAGAACTGCCAGCAGTTGTTCAATATCGTGGAAGTGCAGGCCGGTTGTTGGTTCGTCCAGAATATAGAGAGTCTTGCCAGTATCCCGTTTGGACAGCTCCCGTGCCAGCTTGACCCGTTGAGCTTCACCGCCGGATAACGTTGTCGCATTCTGTCCCAGACGGATATAAGTCAGACCAACATCAACCAGTGTTTGCAGTTTGCGTTTCAGTGCTGGTATGGCATCGAAGAACTCAAGCCCTTCTTCAACGGTCATTTCCAGCACTTCGTCGATAGACTTGCCCTTGTACTTAACTTCCAGTGTTTCCCTGTTATAGCGTTTACCTTTGCAGACATCACAGGGCACATAAATATCCGGCAGGAAGTGCATTTCAACCTTGATAACACCATCGCCCTGACAGGCTTCACAGCGACCGCCTTTCACGTTAAAGCTGAAACGTCCCGGTTTATAACCTCGGGAACGAGCTTCCTGTGTACCGGCAAACAGTTCACGAATCGGTGTAAAGATACCGGTATAGGTTGCCGGGTTGGAACGTGGCGTACGACCAATCGGGCTCTGGTCAATATCAATGCATTTATCGAAGTGATCCAGCCCTTCAATCTGACCGTAAGCGGCAGGTGTTAGCGATTCAGCACGGTTTAATGCTTGTGCACAGATAGGATATAACGTGCTGTTGATCAGGGTCGATTTGCCTGAACCGGATACGCCGGTTACACAGGTCATCAGCCCGACCGGGATTTCCAGCGATACTTTCTTAAGGTTGTTACCCTTACAGCCCGACAGCTTGAGTTGTTTGTCAGGGTTCATGGGCGTGCGCTGCGCCGGAATGGCAATCTGCTTACGTCCGGAGAGATATTGCCCGGTCAGTGATTTTTCATTACTCATCACATCTTCAGGCTTGCCCTGAGCAACAATTTCTCCACCATGAACACCGGCGCCCGGACCGATATCAATGACATAATCAGCCGTGCGGATCGCATCTTCATCATGTTCAACAACAATAACGGTGTTACCCAGATCACGCAGGCGGGTCAGCGTTTTGAGCAAACGGTCATTATCCCGCTGGTGGAGGCCGATGCTGGGCTCATCAAGAATATACATCACGCCGACAAGTCCGGCACCTATCTGGCTGGCAAGACGAATGCGCTGGGCTTCCCCGCCGGAAAGTGTTTCAGCACTGCGATCGAGTGTCAGGTAATTAAGACCAACATTTACAAGGAAACTTAAACGGTCGCAGATTTCTTTCAGAATTTTGTCTGCAATTTCACCCCGGCGCCCCGGTAGCTTCAGATCACGGAAGTAATCCAGTGAGGCTTCAACTGGCATTTTGACAATATCCGGCAAGGTACTGTCAGCCACAAAGACATAACGTGCCTCCTGCCGTAGGCGTGCCCCTTTACATTTCGGACAGGGGCGGGTGCTGAGGAATTTAACCAGGTCTTCTCTTACAGACAGGGAATCTGTATCCCGATAGCGGCGTTCAAAGTTGGGGATAATCCCTTCAAAAGCATGACGCTTCTTATAAATATGCCCGCGATCATTCACGTAGCTGAAATCAATTTCATCCTGCCCGGAACCCTGCAGCACAATGTTTTGCTGATCTTCCGTTAAATCATCAAACGGCGTATCAATACTGAAATCATAATGGGCGGCCAGTGATTTCAGCATATGAAAGTAATACACACTGCGCCGATCCCAGCCGCGAATAGCACCTTCGGCAAGTGTTAGCTCAGGGTGTTGAACGATTCTATCGGGATCGAAGAATTGTTTTACACCAAGCCCATCACAGGTCGGGCAGGCCCCCGCCGGGTTATTAAAGGAGAACAGGCGGGGTTCCAGTTCATTCAGGCTGTAACCACATTCCGGGCAGGCGAAGCGTGCGGAGAATAACTGATCTTCCTGATCGCCATCCATAAAGCTGATGGCTACAACACCATCGGTCAGTTCCAGTGCGGTTTCAAAAGATTCGGCGATACGAATCTGTAGATCCGGGCGAACCTTGATCCGGTCAACAACTACCTCAATGGTGTGCTTCTTGTTCTTTTCCAGTACGGGTGGATTATCCAGATCAGTAACAATGCCGTTAATTCTGGCGCGGATAAAACCCTGAGCCCGCAATTCACTGAAAACATGTAAATGTTCACCTTTACGCCCCCGAACAACCGGCGCCAGCAACATCAGCTTGGTGCCTTCCGGTAAAGCCAGCACCTGATCGACCATTTGGCTGACAGTCTGAGCTTCCAGTGGCAAGTGATGTTTCGGGCACTGTGGAATCCCGGTACGGGCAAACAGCAATCTCAAGTAGTCGTATATTTCAGTAATGGTGCCGACAGTGGAACGCGGATTATGGCTGGTGGATTTCTGCTCAATCGAAATTGCCGGAGACAGCCCTTCAATATGATCGACATCCGGCTTTTCCATCATCGAAAGGAACTGGCGGGCATAAGCCGAAAGCGACTCAACATAACGGCGCTGACCTTCCGCATAAAGCGTATCAAAAGCCAGCGATGACTTGCCGGAACCGGAGAGACCGGTAATAACAATCAGTTTGTCCCGGGGGATTTCCAGGTTGATGTTTTTGAGGTTATGGGTGCGGGCACCACGAACAATAATTTCATCCACGCTGAATTCGATCCCCAAGCACTAAATAACAAGAATCTGGCATTATATGTTGTCAACTGGGCGTGATGAAATGATTTTGATTCTGTCAGGCAGAGCTGCCATCGAACTTCTGTTAACTTTGCTGATTATACACCTATAGTTTTAACATCTATTTTTAGCTAATGCGTATAGGTGTTGTGCAATTCATTGTCTCAAAAGTGCTTTTTGTATTAACGGCTTTTGCATTAATTATGTCGTTGTGCTCTCAGGTGACAATAGCCCATGCCCGTTACAAAAGTTTTGTCATTAGTTGGACGGATACGACAAACCTTGAATATCCCGTTGTTTATGTCAGTGGCAGAGTCTTGAGCACCTCCATCGAGACTAAGAACTGTAATTCTGCGGAGCAGTTTCCCCGTAGTGCTGGCGGGCTGGAGTATGTTAGGGTTTTAGGTGATGGTTGAGCACCTCCATCGAGACTAAGAACTGTAATTCTGCGGAGCAGTTTCCCCGTAGTGCTGGCGGGCTGGAGTATGTTAGGGTTTTAGGTGATGGTTCTACGGGAGCCTCCCGCGCCAATATCGTCTGGCTTGGTTATGATATTCATTTGCCAGATCAGGACTATCAGGCTCCTGAGAATCCTGATACTGCAAGAACAAACAACATTCTGGCTAGTTTCTCAAAGCGGTCATTGGTGAGTGGTCAGGATTTTGAGTTGGTTCATGCCTGCCATCTGAAGGCTGAAACTACATTCACCCCGACATGTTACTGCAAGCGATTTAATCACTTGGCTCAACGGTGGCTTTCCCCCGCTGCAGTTCTGGTCAAGACCGCCTCGACAGGAGAAATAGAATCGTATTTATCAAGCTCATACCCTGGTCAGGCAGTCTGGGGAGTGATCACCAGTCGTAAGCGGACAATGCTTCATGTGGCTACACTTTGGGACAGGAAGCCTGTGATTGACTGTTTGTTGCAACTATGCTCTGAAAGTAAACGTTTTGACTATTTAACTGCAAAAAACATTTATCAGTCGACAGCTTTGCATATTGCTATAAAATTTGCTTTTGTGGATTGTGTTCGTGCTTTACTAGGATATTGTCCAGCAGGTAGACAGTATGAGTTTGTTGTGGGTCGTACCTATGGAGATGGGCCTTCCTTTGATTTGGCCGCAAGGTTTGGTTCGAACCAAATTCTTGATGTTTTGAATCAGTTCTGCCTTGGCTGCGACGACTTGATGCGTGAGTTCGGAAAATTTAACAACAGCCTCTGGGTGCTACGTCCTAGCCCCTTCTGTAGCAGTCTCTTCAATCATGACCCTTGGTGTTGCAGAGTGGTATCTGGATCACGGGGCGAAAAGAATACCGTTTATGTTACTTTGTCCCTCAAAATATTACTTGTTTAAAAAACGTGATGGAGAGCAATCCCAGAGTATTCCGGATATAGAACTTCATGAAAGAATCGAGGAATAAAATAAAAAAACGGATGAGAAATGCAGGATTATTAGCTATCTAGCACAAATAGCCATAAAGGTACATACTCGCAACGTCATCGAGAATAGGTTCGTATATAGGGAGATTGTTGTTTTTTGTGGTGGTTGTAATGCAAACACGCATTTCTTTAAATGATAGTGAATAGATGTCATTAGAATTGATGATTTTGATTTCGTGATAGATAAGTGGAAACTATTATGAGTTATACGATAATATCTAACTCGTTATTAAAGTGTTTTGTAAAAACTATTATATTGTTTTTTCTGCTGATGCCGTTTGCTTATGCAAAGCATTATAAAAACTTCATCATGGGTTGGGTGGATAGATCTGATACAGAAAAACCTATTGTGTATGTAAGTGGGCGAGTATGTAGTTCTAAAGTTAAACCTGAAGAAAATAAAGATACTGAAACCTGGTTCGATCTGCAGTCAGGGCTTGGTCATACTTTCACAATAAAAGGGGATAGCTACGCAGGGAACAGAGTATTTATTATGTGGCTGCCCAGAGACGGTCATGATTCCAGCTCTAATCCCTATCAGATAGATGCTAATTTTGAGTCATACTGTAACAATGTCTTAAATGAATTTTCTATTGGAAGTGTGGAAACTGATTTCGAAATCATAAACACGTACAGGCTACCACTCCAATCTGAATTTAGCAGAAATTATAAGTCAGGATTCATTAAATTTGCTAAAAAATGGATGTCGCCGACAACTGTGTTGATTGCTGCCGGAAGCAATGTAGATATTTATGGTTCGTCGTCTGAATTGAAGGCTGTTAGCGGTTCAGTCAGTATATGGGATGCTGTCACTGGAAACCAGTTTACAATGCTGCATCTTGCAGTTAAGCATCGTGATGCAGAATTTATACAGGCTCTTCTGGAACAGTGCCCTCAAGATAAACTACCTCAACTATACAGAGCAAAAACTTCGGGTAATAGGACAGTTCTTCATTTAGCTACGAAGTTTGCTTCGGGGGGGGATATTCAATGTATTGAAGTTCTACTAAATAAATGCCCGAACGAGTCAGTAAAAGAACTTTTGCAAGCTAAGGCTGATGGCTGGACAGCTCTTCATCACGCAGCAAGATACTCGGAATACTCTGTTATTCAACGCATTTGTCTAGCATATAAAAATAGCGGGCTTGATGTGATGCAGGGTAGGTGGACTCCTTCGTCTCTATTAGGGCCTGCAGGTCCGGCCTGTTTGAGTCTAATGAATCCAAATCCGGGTAGTTTCAGTTTTTTTAGAGATAGAAAATCTGGAGTTCTAACCGGTCAGGAATTAGACTCTGATTTTAGAGTTCAAGTTGAAGAAGAGTTAGTAGGACTTCTTTCTGAATAGGGTTCTGTTAAGTGTATTCAGGCGCCCAGGGAAAGACTTTGTTGCGAACAGAAGCTGAAGCAAATAACGGTGGTTCTCCTCTTGTTTCAATTCACTCCCCAGTTTATGTAGCTGAGGAGTGAGGCATGTTATTACATCAAGCCCCAAACTCGTAGTTCCGGGGCTTTCAGATATAACTGCATGGGAGTTTTTCAAGTAATCACATCACCATCAGAATCTTCGCCAGCATCAACGCAGTTACGGTGCCGATAGCGGAACCGAAGATACCCATCATCAAACCCGCCGGTACCAGCGCCTTGTCATAAGTACCCGCCAGAATCGGAGCGGAAACGGCGCCACCGATATTAGCTTGGGAAGCGATACCACAAATATACAAATCCAGTTTGAACACTTTCGCCATGATCAGCAGTACCACCAGATGGAATGCCAGAATCAGGAAACCAGCCAATACATAGAATGCAGCATCACCGAAGTCGATAGTCGAGAAGTCGGTAGAGCTGGCAATCAGACCCACAACAATATAAAGCAGTACGCTACCAACATGGTCGCTGCCTTTAACCTTGTTCAGCTTGGTCATGCTGCCCAGAATACCGGCAACCGTTGCCAGAATTACAACCCAGCCACTGCCGCTGAAGAAACCACGGAGACCGGACAGGAAGCTTTCGCCAGTCAGGTTGCCCGGGTTCACATATTGCTTACCAAATACCATTACCAGACCGGCAACCGCAAAGCCCAGACCTAGCACAATCATAAAGTCCATAAATTCGTAATCACGCTTGTCTTCATTTTCAGTCGCATTCAGGTTGATGGTGCGGATAATCTGATCAACTTCAGCACTGTCAGCACCGGAGAAACGGTTGAATGCCTTACGCATTGGTGCGAAGGAAATCATCAGTACCAGCCAGAAGGACGCACAGATATTGTCCATCAGGAATGCATAAGTCAGAGCCTGAGAACCATCTTCTACACCCAGGCCCTGCTGGGCTGCGGCCATATTGGTAGAACCGCCAATCCAGGAAGAGGTCAGGATAGAGAATGTCTGCCAGGCATCCACATCAAACTTGGACTGAAAGATACCGAACACGATAATAAAGCCAACAACAATACTGGCAGTAACAGCCAGAAAAGAGCCAACCAGCTTAGGGCCCAGCTTGAAGACGTCACGAATATCGTTTTTGAGCAACAGCAGGAACAGCATCATGGGCAGCAGGTAGTATTTGAGACTGCCGATAAAGCTGCTAATTTCCGGGGTCAGTTCCCAAACCTGCAGGGAAGCGCCGATCATTCCGCCAAAGTAAATAAAGGTCAGAGCCGGAACAACTTTGAAAAGGCCGAGCTGGAGCTTCTTCTCACAGTAAAGCACTGTGGTGATGAAAAGCATCAGAAGCGAAAAGAAAGTAAACGGGCTGGTAATCATTAAAAGAATTATCCTGAAGGCTGATTGAGGAAAACAGAATGCTGGGTCTGGCGTGTATCTCTCTGGTCGTTAGTCGATGGTATTCATCTGTTAAGCCACAGCATGGAGTTAATTCGCCCTCAGGTTTTTGCCCTTAGTACTGTGTTTGAGCAAAGGTCAGATGCAGGCGAGTTTGCATAGCGGGATTCATAGTACCGAGCATTGCAAAAGTGCCACTATCGGGGGGAGTACGAGTTGGCTAGGTTTTTGTTCTGGTCTTGAATGATTTTTTTTCGGGGCTGACAGTTACTTTTGGGTGTTTTTGGTTGCTGTTTAGGTGATTGTTGAAGCGGGGTGTTTGAGGGCAAGGCAGGAGAACAGATATCTTGGCAGCAGGGCAGATAATCATGTGGTGTATCGTTCTTTCTTGGTGAGATTCTACGTCAGAATAATTTTATCAGGCGTTTTATTCTGGAAGTTTGCATAGGCGTAATTAGCCGGAGAAGAGAGCAACTCCTCCGACCAGATGTGGCCAACTATAGAATGGCGCGGGCAATAATTTCTTTCATGATTTCGTTAGTGCCGGCATAAATGCGCTGCACTCTGGCATCAGCCCATGCACGGGCAATCGGGTATTCCAGCATGTAGCCATAGCCACCATGTAACTGCAGGCATTCATCCATGACTTTGCATTGAAGGTCTGTGGTCCAGTATTTCAATTGTGCGGCCGCAGTTACATCCAGCTTTCCTTCGATATGCAGCTCAAGGCAGCGATCAATAAACGTACGGGCAATGGTAACTTCGGTATTCATTTCTGCCATTTTGAAGCGGGTATTCTGAAACTCGGCAACCGGCTTGCCAAAGGCTTTGCGTTCCTTGATATAGGTTGTGGTCCATTCCAGCGCGGCTTCGGCATTGGCAACCGCCATCAAACCAACAGACAGTCTTTCCTGTGGCAGTTCCTGCATCAGATACACAAAGCCCATACCTTCCTGACCCAGCAGGTTTTCTTTGGGAACACGAACATCCTGAAAGAACAGCTCTGACGTGTCCTGAGCTTTCATGCCGACTTTTTCAAGATTGGAGCCTTTGCTGAAACCGGGAGTGTCAGCTTCCACCAGAATCAGGCTGGTACCTTTGGCACCCGCTGCCGGATCAGTTTTGCAGACAACCACCACCAGATCAGCATGCTGACCGTTAGTAATAAAGGTTTTGGAACCGTTAATAATGTACTCATCACCGTCCAGCACGGCACTGGTTTTGACACCCTGCAAATCGGAACCGGCGGCAGGTTCTGACATGGCAATGGCACTGACCATGTCACCGCTTACCATTTGCGGCAGGTATTTTTGCTTCTGTGCTTCGGTGCCGTAGTTCTGTATATAAGGCGCGACAATATCGGAATGCAGTCCAAACCCGATACCGGTTAAACCCTGACGGGCGACTTCTTCCACAACAATCGCGTTGTAACGGAAATCAACACCGACACCGCCATATTCTTCCTTCACAGTTGGGCACAGAAAACCCTGTTCTCCGGCTTTACGCCAGAGTTCACGATCAATCTGACCTTCCTTTTCCCACTCTGCATGGAAAGGGGCAGCTTCTTTTTCCAGAAATTTACGGACGCTGTCACGAAACATTTCGTGTTCAGACTCGAATATTGTTCTTGGAATCATCTGCAGCCTCGTTATCTGAAGAGATATTGATAGGAAATGTGCCAGATATACTTGAAACCGTCGCTGACATTTAATGTCAAAGTGCTTACCTTAATACGACAGGACTTTTATTGTGATTCGACAGTCTGGTTCAGTTTTCATATTTTTATTGCTTATCGTATTCGGAAATGTTCCCCGACAGGTATTTGCGGTAGTATTTGAAATTCCTGTGTATATTGCGGGTCAAGAAACACCTTATATCATCAGATATCGGTATAACGCTGCAAGCGGTAGAGAGTCAGTTAAATACTGTATGGTAAATTTAGAGTCATGGGATTATCAAAGCCTGAGAATTAATTCAAGTGAGAATTATGAAATAAGAATGCAGGAGTTGCATGATGTTTTTTCTAATGCAAAAGAATTTGAATTAGAACAAGGTAGCACTCCCTGCTTTTTTTCCCTTTGGAGTATGCACAGTCAAAGATTACAAAGAGAAATTATAAACTGCGCATCTTCTGTTAGTCAGGAAGTTAAAAATGATTTTCCAGCGGATAGACAATGTGTATTGTTTCCTGTTGTACCATTATTTTTTTGTCATTTTGTAAAATATACAGAAGATCCAACACCGAATAATGGTTTATTTATAAGCAGGATTTCATTTAAAAATCGAGTTGTTAGTTATGTGCAAGTATTATCAGGTTTTTTTGAAACCGGAGACCGGTTTAGTGATGATAAAATTATGATGGAGTTAGAAATAAGGTTGAAAGAATATGGGGGGTTTGATGCTCTAAATATAAATTTTCCTCATACAGGGAAATCATGGATTCCAGATAAGGTAGCAAGGATAAACCCATATCAACCTGCTCCTGAAGTAAAAAACCAATACCCGCTTGTTAATCAGCAGCGATTTTCAGGTTGGAAAAAAGAAACTTCAGCGATTCCTGAATACTGCCTTCCCGGCAGCGGGTTAATGTTTTGTTGCCCGATGTTTGTCGGTTGTGTGCTTTGTGGTGGGCTGATATTTGTTCATTCGTCTTTTCCGGCAGCACCTTTTACCGCCGCTACCTGTCTGGTTGATGAATACAATATTGCAGTTACTTTATCTGCTGGCTTTATATCTGCTTCTTCGAAGTTTTCTGCAGGTGCGGGCATCTGTTCTATGGTAACGGGAGCATGTGGTAGCTGTGCCAACATACTGTCGATCTTTTGCTATGCCGGGAATTATCTTAGAAAATATTACTCAGCTCCTAAAATCACTGATAATGACTTGAGTGGATATATCGGGCAATTGGCTGTGACGCCGTATAACTATGATGTATACTTGAAACGCTTTTCTGAATCTCCCCACTCGGCATCAAATGAATTCAGGACAACCAGCGATGGAAGTGCTGACTTATTTCACGGTTGTATAACAACTACAACAGGTTCCCATGCATATATGTCCCCAGCTTCTTTGCAGCCTATACCTCTGAAAGACATCGCAGCTTTTGATGATTGTGGCAGAGGTAGAACTCTACAGGTTTCTCCATTCCAGACAGGCAGAGATACAGTAGTAAATGTTCAGCCTTCAGAAAATAAAAAAAGTAAATAGTTAATATAGGGTAGCACCTGATAACTCAGTTCCAGATATGACTATGCTGCTATTCTAGCCCCTTGGCTCTTTCAGGAGGTACAAGGGAGCGATGCGCAGCGCACCATGCTTTTTTTAATCATGTTACACTGTGCAACCTTCAAGGGTTTGCCGAACGCTGTCCTTACGGAGCCCTTACTCCCTGTAGTGTCTAGAGAAGTCGAATAAAGTGGGAATGTCGAATACGGAACGCAAGGCTGCGGTGGCGCTGTCGCTGGTTTTTTCTTCACGGATGCTGGGCCTGTTTATGGTTCTGCCCGTGTTGTCGCTGTATGCGGTGGAGCTTGAAGGTGCAACGCCGCTGATGATTGGTATTGCCATTGGTGCTTATGGTATTACGCAGGCTTTGTTGCAGATACCGGTTGGTATGTTGTCTGACAGAATTGGCAGAAGACCTGTTATTGCCGGTGGCTTGCTGTTATTTGCACTGGGTGGATGTGTTGCTGCATATTCAACCACCATTGAAGGTGTTATTGCCGGACGGTTGTTGCAGGGTAGCGGTGCGATTGCCAGCGCGGTGACAGCATTACTGGCAGACATTACTCGCGAAGACCAGCGCAGCAAGGCCATGGCGCTGTTTGGTATGAGTATCGGTCTGGCTTTCTGTATTGCAATGGTTGCAGGGCCGCTGGTTACCAGTACCTGGGGATTACACGGGCTGTTTATCAGTAATGTCGTGCTGGCGCTGGCAGGTATTGCCCTGCTGTTTACTATTGTCCCGGCTGTTCCCGTTGTACCGGTAAAAAGAAAAGTCAGCCTGCGGGAAGTCATGGGAAATCACTGGCTGCTGAGACTCGGCTTTGGTGTATTTGTACTGCACTTTGTGCTGACCGGGTTGTTTCTTACCGTTCCCTACAGCCTTGAATCACTGGCAGGTTTACCACGCGGGGAACACTGGTGGGTGTATATGCTGACACTGGTCACCTCGTTCTTTGCCATGGTGCCGTTTATGATCTGGGGTGAGCGCAAACAACAGTTTAAGAAAGTATTGTCCGGTGCTGTACTGCTGTTGTGTGTATCCTTTGGTTTGATCATGGAATGGAATACATCGCTGACACTGCTGGTGGCTGCAGTCTTTGTATTCTTTATGGCGTTTAACCTGCTGGAAGCGGTGATGCCATCGCTGGTAAGCCGGATTGCACCGGGCGAAAAACGCGGTGTAGCGATGGGCATGTACGCTACATTCCAGTTTTCCGGCGCTGCTGCGGGCGGAATGGTCGGTGGTTATACGATGGGCGTTGCCGGTGTGCCCGGTGTATTAATGCTATGTATGATTGCCACTGCCCTCTGGTGGGTGATCTCTGTTACCATGAAGCAACCGCCGATTGTCAGCAGTATGGTGCTGAAACTGCACTCCGGTGTCCCGCAGGACGCTGACCAGTTGACCAGGACACTGGCGGATGTCGCCGGTGTTCGTGAAGTCATCGTGATTGTTGAGGAACAGATCGCTTCCCTCAAGGTCTACAGGCCGCAGCTTGATCAGGCTGCATTACGCCGCTACGGTGACTGGAACTAATTTAGAAAGAATCGATATTTTTAAACCGTTTTCAGGAGACAGGCTCAATGGCTCGTGGTGTCAATAAAGTCATTTTGATTGGTAATCTGGGCAATGATCCGGATGTGCGTGTTACACCGAGCGGTAACTCAGTAGCTAATTTGAGTGTTGCAACCAGTGAGAGCTGGGTTGATCGTAATACCAACCAGCGTCAGGAACGCACTGAGTGGCACCGTGTTGTAATCTTCGGTAAATTGGCGGAAATTGCTCAGCAGTACCTGAAAAAAGGCTCCAAGGTTTACCTTGAAGGCAAACTGCAAACCCGTAAGTGGCAGGATCAGCAGGGACAGGATCGTTACACCACTGAAATCGTTGTCGATGGTTTCAATGGTCAGATGCAAATGCTGGATGGTCGCGAAGGCGGCAACATGGGTGGCGGTTATGCGCCTCAGGGTGGTCAGCAACAGGCTCCGGCCAGCCGTCCGGCGCCGCAGCAGTCTGCCCCACAGAACAACTTTGGCGGTGGTCAGCAGCAACAGGCTCCGGCTCAAAACAGCTA
This sequence comes from Endozoicomonadaceae bacterium, assembly GCA_965261725.1. Classification (GTDB taxonomy): domain Bacteria; phylum Pseudomonadota; class Gammaproteobacteria; order Pseudomonadales; family Endozoicomonadaceae; genus CANDOC01. Next base: position 119,219 of record CBDHDU010000002.1, read on the forward strand.
TCAGCAGCCACAGCAACAACAGCCAGCACCACAGCCGAAGCCTCAACAACCGGCTTCTACACCGTTTGATGGTGGCTTTGACGACGATATTCCGTTCTAGGAGTTACCTTAGAGTATATTTGTAAGGAAAATCTTTTAAGCCCTCGACTACTGAGGGCTTTTTTTTGAAAGCCAAAAACAGAATGAAAGGCTCTAGCTATGAATAAAGCGTTGATTTCTCAGCTGGCGACCCGGTTTGAGGGTATTACCCATACTCTGATAGATACTCCTGTTGAGTTCTGGTATGCGCGAGAGCTTATGTCTGAATTGGGGTACGATCGCTGGGAAAACTTCGCCAAAGTTGTTGATAAAGCCAGAACTGCTTGTGAGAACTCGGGAAACCTTCCAGATGACCATTTTCGTGACGTCACGAAAATGGTTCAGGTTGGCTCCAATGCGCAGCGACCTATTGCTGATGTCATGCTGACGCGTTATGCCTGCTATCTGATAGCTCAGAATGGTGATCCTCGTAAAGAAGCTATCGCCTTTGCTCAAACTTATTTTGCCTTGCAAACCCGCAAACAGGAGATTTTAGAAGAACGTTTCCGACTTCAGGACCGGTTGAATGCCCGCCAGAAACTCAGGGAGTCTGAAACTGAGCTCTCCAGAAATATTTACGAGCGGGGTGTTGATGATAGGGGTTTTGGCCGTATTCGCTCAAAAGGCGATGCAGCTTTGTTTGGAGGAAACAACACCAGAGATATGAAACGAAAATTGGGGATGCCTGAAAAACGCCCTTTGGCTGATTTCTTACCCACGGTTACTATCGCAGCCAAGAATCTTGCTACTGAGATTACCAATCATAATGTTACAGAGCATGACTTGCAGGGAGAGAGCCCGATAGCGGAAGAACATGTGCAAAACAACCGTAGTGTTCGATCTATGTTGCAAGATCGAGGTATTACACCAGAAGAACTACCGCCTGAAGAAGATATCAACAAGCTGTCACGGCGAGTGAAGAATCATGAGGGTAAGTTGAGCAAGGAAAACCGGTTACCAAAATCTATAGGGCAGGTTGATGAAACCTGAAATACCTTTGGCTCTGTAGAAAGGGCGGGGAAACCCACCCTTTTTGAAATAAACCCAGCAGATTATTTCTTCAATGTGGACTCAATAGCCGCCCGCACATCAACTTCAGCATCGTGGGTATGAATCCGCTTGCCGTTGATAAAGAATGTCGGGGTACCGGTCACACCCAGATCATCACCCAGAGCTTTAGAGTCAGCGACAAACTTTTTGGTTTTCTCTGAAGTGACGCACTGGTTGAACTTGCCCATATCCATTTTCAGTTGTTTGGCAAATTCGGCAGGGCTTGCTTCTGTCAGGGCGCTTTGGTTATCGAATGCCAGTGTATTGTACTTCCAGAAAGCATCGTTATCTTGTTCACGTAAGCAGGAAGCACCACGAGCCAGCTTGGCGCTCAGGCCTTCCGGGTTGCCGCGATCAACAACCGGGTAGTCGACGTGGTACAGCTTTAGTTTGCCCGGATAGTCAGCCATGATCTTCGTCATCGCTTCGGTTGCTGTTTTGCAGTAACCGCAGCGATAGTCAGCAAACTCTACGATAGTAATCTGTGCATCTTCAGCACCTTTCCAGGCATAGTTCTCAAGATCAATATCGAAAGTCGGTGATTCTGGCTGAGGCAGTGTCAGACTGAAGTTACCCGCTTTTTTAATTTCAGCGATGATGGCCTGATATTTTTCCATCTGACGGCGAGCCTGAAGCTCTTGTTTGATACGGGGCTTAACCTGTTCCAGTGGCATCTGGATACGGTCTTTAAAATCGTTGTAAAACGCTTCTGCTTCAGCGTCGGTGACAGGCTCAACTTCCAGCAGCTTTCTTTCAGTTTCTTCAACTGAGCGGTCATCTTTCGCAGCCATCTGATCAACATGCAGGCTGAACAGGGCTTCATCAATAATCAGGCTTTGTTGTTCCCATGCTTTCACTTCGGCATCATAGAAAGCTTGCTGCAGGCGTGGTTCCAGTTTCTTTAGGGAGTAGGTTTTACCTTCCCAGCTGAAGAGTTCGGTTGATTCTGCAGCAAAAGCAGAAGTGGCCAGTACCGCAGATACTGCACCAGCAATGATGCTGGAGCGGAAAGAAAAAGAGGTCATTATAGTTTCCGAAAACAGGGAAATTGCAGAGTTGGAGTGTAATACCCGCTGGTGGATTGCGGGTATTACACAGATCAATAAATTACTTATGCATCAGGATTTTGACGTAGTAATCGCAGGGCGTTGAGTGTTACCAGTGCAGTACCACCTGTGTCGGCAAGTACTGCTGCCCACAGGCCGGTAAAACCAAGCATAGTGGTAACAAGGAACACCGCTTTCAGTCCAATTGCCAGCGCAATGTTCTGGCGAATATTGTTTTGGGTTGCTCTGGCAAGACGGATGACGCCGGGCAGGGTGCTCAGGCGTTCATGGGTGAGTACGGCATCGGCAGTTTCAAGGGCGACATCGGTTCCCTGTCCCATGGCAATACTGACACTGGCAGCTTTGAATGCAGGGGCATCATTAATACCATCACCGACCATGGCGATATTGGTTTCCTGCTTCAGTGTTTCAACGGCATCTACTTTATCTGCAGGTAATAATTCTGCGCGGAACTCGGCACCAATTTTCTCAGCGATTGCCGCGGCGGTACGTTTGTTATCACCTGTCAGCATAATGCTGCTGATATGCATGTGTTGCAGGGTTTTGATACTGTGCCGGGTGTCGTGGCGCAGTGTGTCGCCAAGGGCAATCAGTCCCTGCAATGCTTTATTTTTGATGATAATAACAACGGTGTTGCCTTCGTTTTCCAGTGTCTTGATACGGTCATGAATCGTATCTTCAAAGGTGATTTTCTCTCTGGCAGAACGTGGGGACAGCACTTCGATAGTATCGTTGCCAATATGTCCGATGACGCCGATACCGGCAAACACCTGAATCTGTTCAGCGGCTTTCAGTTTGCACTGCTGCTCATCTGCACGGTTCAAAATGGCTTTTGCCAGCGGGTGTGATGAACCCTGTTCAACACTGGCAGCGAGAGACAACAAGTCAGTTTCATTACCAATGGTAGGAACGATCGCGGTAACTTCAGGTTTGCCCTGAGTCAGTGTGCCGGTTTTATCAAAGGCAATCTTTGTTACCCGGCCAAGCTGTTCAAGTGCAGCACCGCCCTTGATTAAAACACCGACACGGGTTGCGGCTGCCAGTGCTGAGGTTACAGCGGCAGGTGTAGAAATAACCAGCGCGCAGGGGCAGGCAATCAATAGCAGGGTCAGGCCTTTATATATCCATTCCAGCCAGACTGCGCCAAACAACAGTGGCGGAATCACCATTACCAGAATCGCCAGTACCAGCATTGCCGGCGTGTAAACACGACTAAAGCTATCTATAAAGCGTTCGATGGGCGCACGACGTTCTTCGGCTTCTTCAATCAGACGCAGAATACGATCAATCGCATTGTCGCCGGGTTCAGACATCACCTTGATCTGTGCAACTTTATCTGCGGCAAGGCATCCGGCCATAACCTTATCACCCAGATCACGGGTAACCGGCACCGATTCACCGGTCAGTGCACTTTCATCAAAGCTGACGGCAGGTGTCAGCAGTTCACCGTCGATGGGCAGGCGGTCACCGGAACGGACTTCAATCATATCACCGGGCTGAAGCGTGCTTGCCATCACTTCCCGGCGCTCGCCATTGCTTATCAGCAGCGCAGTATCCGGTGTCAGTGCCATTAACTCTTTAACACCTTGTCGGGCGCGCCCGGCAGCATAACCTTCAAGCAGTTCACCAAAGGAGAACAGCAATAAAACCATTGCAGCTTCAACGGTTTCACCGAGGAACAGGGCACCGATGGCTGCAACGCTCATCAACGTTTCAATACCAAACCAGGTACCGTTACGAGCCAATTCAATGGACTTTTTGATAAACGGAATCAAGCCGAAAACAGTGGTTATGCTGAATAGCAGTTCAGCTGTTGCCGGATTGAATTGATTAATAACAGTCGAGATCAGCATCAGTACGACCAGACTGATCAGGTGCCAATGCTGTTTCCAGAAGGGAACGGGTGGAGTGTCGTCATCGCCCGAACTGACAGAGAATCCAAGCGTTCTTATTTTGTCTTCAATTGTCCGGGGAGCAACAGATGGCTGCAGTTCAACAATCAACCGCTCGGTTGCAAAGGCAACACGGGAGCTGATAACACCGGGAATACCTTTTAGTGCTGTTTCTATTTTGGCTGCACAGCTGGGGCAGTCCATTCCACTAACCTGCCAGTCATAACGCTTGCCGGAAACCTTATGAACCGGCTTCTCCGGAGTTGATACTCTGGCCTGACAAGAGGAATTTTTAGCTGAACAGCATGATGACATCTCTAACACCACGAATGAATTTGCCTTCATATGAATTTATTTTCATATAAATAAAAAGTCAAATGATTAGCAGGGCAAATAGATGACCGTGGTCAACAACTGATAAAAGGTATTTTGCTGAAGCGGGATGAGATTAAACGACTATTTGTATCCGACGGCTTTGATCAGGCGCTCTACAGTGTTACGCATATTCTGAACATCGCTCATCGCGGTGTCGTCTTCCCTGAATGTACCGAGCTTCATAACACTTGCAGGCCAGGGAGTACGAGGATTGGCGGGGTATTCATGACTGGTTTCGGTGAGCACCTTCTGTGCATCTACATCGGTCAGCCATTCCAGTAATTGTATGGCGCCTTTTGTGTTTTGAGCTTGCTTGAGTATTCCGGCACCGGAGAGTCGAATAATCACGCCATAGCTACGCTGGTTGGGCCAGAAAGCTTTTACCTTCATCGAAGTATTTTGAATTGTTGTTCTGATATAGGTCGCGTGATCGACCATACCGACATCGCAGCTGCCGTCATGGATGGCATGAATCAGCGCAGCATCCTCATTAAAAGGGGGCTTGGCGAGGTTTATTACCCAGTTATGCAGAATTTCACCCACCGTTGAAACATCCGTATGTACCAGCAGATCGGCGATAAATTCGATTGTATCCGGATGCTGTGCTGTTGGCAGGCAGAGCCTCCCCCGCCACATTTTTGAGGCAAGACCGTCGTAGTTGAACAAGTCACGGTCAGACACTTTATCGGTGTTGTAAACAATAACGCGGGCCCGGCGAGTCAGTCCGAACCAGTCCATATTCATACTCTTCAGATGATCTGGTACTTGCTTACCGAGTGACTCGGACACTACTGGTGTCAGTTTTCCTGCCTGATTTGCCTGCCAGAGTGTTTGGGCTGAATTGGCAATCAATAAATCGGCCTGAGGATATTTGTTTAATTCCTGCTCCAGTTGATTTTCGTTGATACTGATTAGCCGGATTTTAATGTTTTTGGTGGATTCATAATGCTCAAGCGCAGGCTTAATGAAAGCCTGTGGCCGGGTCGTCAAAACAGTCAGATTGGCGGTAGCCGCAACTGCCAGCGAGCAGATTTGTAGCGATATCAGGCCGATAAAGGAAGCAATATAAGCTTTCATAAACAGTATTAATTATTGGCAAATAGAAACCGGTAAGGTCTTTATTCGGCCTGAGGCGGGTTTTCTGAATAGAAAAGTGCTCGATTCTCTCAATATTTTAAGAAGCAGGCCGAACTTACTAAGAGATATTGTTTCGTTAAACAGCCATAACAGGAAATATCATCTTTCTGGAAGAGGCTGGTTAGCGGCATTTTAACGCCACAGGTATCAGGGAAGATCATGTCGGCTGAACAATCTAAAGAATCAAAGTTCTGGCTCGGAAGACTGGCAACCAACCTGTTCTTCTGGTTTATGCTGCTGTCACTGCTGCCGGTCACCATTATTGGCTGGACGGAGTATGAGAAGGGCAAAGAAGTTATCGTGGAAAACAAATATCGTGAGTTATCCACAGTTAATCACCTGCTCAGCCGCCGTTTGAATGAATATTTTGACGCGGTTGTGACCAACCTGTTTGTACGCGCAGGGGTCGCAGAAGAGTTTATCAGTCGCTTATCCCGCAATTTTGAAGGCAGTTATATGGCGCTGCCCGAATATATCAACAGCTTTGGCTACCGCAGCCTGGCAGATGAATATGGAACTGAATTTGTCGGCTTCCTGCGGTTTTATGACTATTCCGATGTCATTATCGGCGATAAAGACGGCAATATTCTTTATACGACTAATGGGTACAGTGACTTGGGACAGAATCTGTTTGCCGGTGATTTAAGAGACACCAAACTGGCAGCCGCTGTCGTGCGTAGCTTTCGGTCAGTGCAGCCTCAATTTGCTGATGTTGGCCGCTATGATCCGGTTGGGGAAGATAAGGTTAGTTTCTTTGTATTGCCTTTAATGGATGACAAGCAAGAGGTCAGTGGCTTCCTTGCAATCCAGTTGTATGCCAGCGTCATTCAGGAACTGTTCAATCAGGGAATGACTGTCAGCGATGGGGCGCATTCGTATCTGGTTGGTCAGGATAAAAAAGTACGCTTTGGTGACGGCTTAAGCAGTGCTCAAATGATGAGTCTGCAGGCTGATACTGATCTTATCAGATACTGGTTGACTCATATTGATTCAGAGACTGGGCAGTTCGTTGAAATACATGATGATCATTTGCATGAAATAACTAGCGGATCAGCAGAGGGGCACGATGATCATGGTCATGCTGATGAGCATGTGCATGACCCGGTTGCTGAAGTGATGGTTGAAGACCCAGAGCATAGTGATGCTACAAAGGATATCGGCGCTTATAAAATGGCGCAGATGAAGTCACATATCCGCAACTATTTTAATGCAGAGGGTGACAAAGTACTGGGCGTTTTCAGCCCAATCAGCATTGCCGGTACAGCAATGGCGCTGGTATCTGAAGTAACTGAGGAACGGGCATTTGCTTCAATAACCGAATTCCGTTCCCGCTTATTACTGGTTTCTTTCTTTACTGCTTTGGCTGTACTGATTGCTGCTGCCCTGATTACCCGTCGAATGGTATTGCCACTACGAATGATCACCGGCTGGGTACAGCGTGTAGCCGCCGGAGAATTTGTTCAGGGAAGGGTGCTGAGCCAGCGTAACGAAATTGGTGACTTGAGCCGCAGTTTCAGTGTGATGACTGAACAGTTACGGCAGGCAAGTGAAGAAAATAATAGCCGTAGTTGGGTGCAGGATGGTCAGGCTGGTTTGAATGACTGTATTCGTGGTGAGCATAACCTGACCAAGCTTTGCTCGGCGATTATCAGCTATATGGCGCGCTATCTGGATATTCCTCTGGCGGCTGTTTACATCATGGATTCAGATAATGAGTCACTGCAGCTCATGGGAACCTATGCCTGGCAGCGGCGCAAGCACGGTGAAAATGTTTTCAAGCTCGGAGAAAGTCTGGTTGGGCAGGCCGCTTTGGAGAATCAGGCCATTGAGGTAGATAACCTGCCGGATGATTATTTCTCAATCCGTTCCGGAATGGGCGAAATGCCTCCTCGTATGGTGTTGGTAACACCGTTTGCCCATAACGGTAAGGTTAAAGGTGTTATCGAATTTGCGTTGGTTCATGAGTTGAATGAACTGAAAACTGAATTTATTGCTCAGTCGCTGGATAAAGTTGCCAGTGCGATTCATTCTGCCCAGTCTCGTGACCGGATGAATATATTGCTGGAGCAAACAACTCGCCAGTCGGAGGCGATGAAACAGCAGCAGGAAGAACTGAAATCAGTTAACGAAGAACTGGAAAGCCGGGCGCAGGTACTTGAAGAATCAGAAGAAGAAATGCGTGCGCAGAGTGAAGAACTACAGAAATCCAACGCCGAACTGGAAGAAAAAACAGAACAATTACAGCAACAGAAATATGAAATAGAACAGAAAAACACCGCGATTCAGACTGCCAGTGTTGAAGTAAACCGCAAGGCAAAAGAGCTGGCGCTGGCAAGCAAATACAAGTCTGAATTCCTTGCCAATATGTCCCATGAACTGCGGACACCGTTGAACTCCTTATTACTGCTATCACAAATGCTGGCAAGTAATGATGAGGGGAATCTGTCTGAAGACCAGATTGAATCGGCACAAGTTATTTATAACGGTGGTAAGGATCTGCTGGATCTGATTAACGACATCCTCGACTTGTCCAAAGTTGAAGCCGGTAAGATGACCGTTAACCTTGAAGATATCGAGTTGAAGGAAATCGCCAATACCCTGCAAAGACAGTTTGCGCCGCTGGCAAAAGACAAAGGTCTGGAATATGTTGTAACACTGCACGACGGCGCTCCGGCAATGATCATGAGCGACAGCCAGCGCATGTTGCAGATCATCAAAAACTTCCTCAGTAATGCATTCAAATTTACCGCTGAAGGTACTGTCAGCATTGATCTCAAACCCGCAACCTTCTCTGACCGTGCAGGTAGTGGTGTGAAATCCATGATTGCCATTGGCGTGACCGATCAGGGCATTGGTATTCCGCAGGAAAAACAGGATGCTATTTTTGAAGCCTTCCAGCAGGCCGATGGCTCAACCAGTCGTGAATACGGTGGTACCGGACTGGGGCTGGCAATTTCCAAGGAAATGTCCAGTTTGCTGGGCGGGCATATTGGTATTGAAAGTGAAGAGGGCAAAGGCAGTACCTTCACACTTTATTTGCCGGTTGATCTGGTTTGCGCGCTGGGTAGTGAGCCGGTAGAGGCTGATTATAAGCCCGGTGCAGTGATGCCTGAATCTGAAGCGCCAGTGAGTCGGGATATTCCGGATGTATTTCTGAATCCAACGCCTCCTGCCGAGCCGGAACCTGTTGTTGATATGGATGTTGAGGCTGAGGTCGAGACAGTAGAAGAAACGCCTGAGCCTGAAAGCAAGCCAGAAGAACCGGCTCCAAAAGTAACAGAAGCTCCAAAGCCTGAAGCATCAAAACCGGAATCTTCAGAGATCGCTGCAGATACGCTTCATAAAATGAATATTCTGCAGGATGACAGGGAAGATATTTCCCGCGATGACCGGGTGTTGCTGGTTATCGAAGACGATCATCGTTTCGGTGACATTCTCGCCACATCTGCACGCAAGCAAGGTTATCGTTTCCTTTATGCAGAAACAGGCAAAGCCGGTTTAATGCTGGCAAGACATTATCGCCCGGATGCGATTGTGCTGGATCTGGGCTTGCCGGATATGGATGGACAGGATGTATTGCAGGCGCTGAAGGCTGATGAGTCCACGGCAACGATTCCGGTGCATATTGTTTCCGGTCGTGACCCGGATGGTGTGAATAACAGTGGTTCACTCAGCTATATGGTCAAACCGGTGTCTGGTGAACAACTGAACAAACTGTTCCTGACGCTGCAGCACATCAAGGATGGCGAAATTCGCAAGGTGCTGGTGGTTGATGGTGATGATGACAGTGGGGCTGCAATGGCGCGCCTGCTGAGTAAGCAGAAGGCAAAGGTTTGTCATGTCAAAACCATCAAGGCAGCGCTGAAAACCTTCAAGACTAAAAACTGGCAATGTCTGGTCGTTGATGTAGATCTGCCCGATGGCAGTGGTCTTGATCTGTTACGACAGTTGGAAGATGTTGAAGAAAAAGATCTGCCGCCAGTCATTGTGCATGCCGGGCGAGAGTTGGGTGAAGAAGAACATAAAGCGCTGCAGCAATATACCCACAGCATGATTATGAAAGGGGAAAACTCTGACGAACGAATGAACGATGAGGTTTCCCTCTTTATGCACAGTGTTCAGAAGACTGACAAGAAGCCTGAGCCGGAACCCGCAAAACCGGCAATGGGTGGCGACACTGAGAAAACCCTGAAAGGAAAGAAAATCCTGCTGGTGGATGATGACCTGCGCAATACGTTTGCATTATCCAAAGCTCTGCAGGGACACGGTCTTGATGTAACGATTGCCGATAACGGCAAGATGGCACTGGAAAAGCTGGAAGAAAACGGTGAAATCGATCTGGTGTTGATGGATATCATGATGCCTGTGATGGATGGCTATGAAGCTACCCGCCAAATGCGTCAAAACAAAGCATGGAAAGACCTGCCGGTTATCGCACTGACCGCCAAGGCAATGGCCGATGACCGGGCAAAATGTATAGATGCCGGCGCCAATGATTACCTGACCAAGCCGGTCGATATGAGCAAACTGACAACAATGATGAAGCTGTGGCTCTATCGTTAAGAAAGAGTTAAGAAAGAGTTAAGAGAGATAAAATGACAACACCGGGCAAGGGTGCTGACGAAATAAAGGTGCTGCTGGAAGCGGTATACCAGCGCCATGGCTATGATTTTCGCAGCTATGCCAGGGCATCGTTACGGCGTCGTATTGATAAGGTTCTGGAAGAGTCAGGCTCTGAACGGGTTATTGACCTGGTGCCTGCTATCTGGAATGACGACAAGCTTTCTGCACGATTCCTGCAAGTGATGTCGGTACCTGTCACTGAAATGTTTCGTGATCCGCCTTTCTTTATTGCTCTACGTGAAAAAGTTATTCCGATTCTGGAAACCTATCCGTTTATTAAAATCTGGCATGCGGCCTGTGCAACCGGTGAAGAAGTTGTTTCGATGGCGATTATGTTGCGTGAAGCGGGTCTGGAAAAACGGGTCAGAATTTATGCCACCGATTACAACGATCAGGTTTTGAAAACAGCGAAGGAAGGAATTTACCCGGCAGAGCGTATCGCTTTATACGAAGAAAATTATCAGGAAACACAAGGTGCCGGGAAGCTCTCTGACTATTATCACTCCCGGTATGATCAGGCCAAGTTTGACCCGGAATTGCTCTCAAATGTGACCTTTGCCAACCATAACCTTGTGACTGATGGGGTGTTTGGGGAAATGAATCTGGTGCTGTGTCGCAATGTGATGATTTATTTCAATAAAGATCTGCAGCAGCGGGTTTTTCGTTTACTAACCGATAGTTTGTGTTCCCGAGGAGTCCTTGGGTTAGGGTGTGGTGAGAGTTTAAGGTTTTCACCATTAGCGCGTCATTATGATCATATTGATGCTTTGCTTCGTTTGTATCGTAAAAAATTATGAGTGGGTATAAGGCCGTTGTTATCGGCGCTTCTGCAGGTGGTTTTGAATTACTGACCGAGCTGCTAGGGAAGCTGCCAGCGACATTCCCGTTACCTGTTTTGATTGTCGTTCATACTGCTTCATGTGGTGGCTCGTTGGCTAAGGCATTATCAAAGTCCAGCCAGTTGCCGGTATTAGAAGGTGTGGATAAGGAAACGATAAAGCCAGGATCCGTTATTGTAGCGCCGGGCGGATATCATATGCTGGCTGAAGCAGAAGGCTATATCAGTCTGTGTGCAGGCGAGCGGGTTGCTCACTCAAAACCTTCTGTTGATGTTCTTTTCGAATCAGCCGCCGATGTTTATGAAGACGGGCTGATCGGGGTGATTCTGAGTGGTGCTAACAAAGACGGTGCTCAGGGGATGATGCACCTCTGTGAAAAAGGCGGTATGCCGGTAGTACAGAACCCGGATACAGCGGTAGCGCCTGTAATGCCTAAGGCTGTATTAAAAGAATGTGATGTTGAGCATGTACTGTCACCGGAAGAATTACCGGATTTTCTGGTAAAGCTGGTGCAAAAGGGAAAGTAAGCGCATGGAAAGCGAGAAGGTTAAACTGCTGGTTGTTGATGACCGGCCTGAAAACCTGCTGGCAATGGATAAACTGCTCAAGCCGTTAGGTGCAGAAATCCATAAGGCGAATTCAGGAGAAGAGGCTCTGAAGATGGTGTTAAGGCATCATTTTGCGCTGATTCTGCTGGATGTGCAGATGCCGGGAATGGATGGTTTTGAGGTTGCAGGGCTTTTGCACAGCAACAGTGAAACAGCAAGTATTCCCATCATTTTCGTAACTGCTCTGAACAAAGATGAAGCCTATGTGAATAAAGGCTACAAGACCGGAGCAGTGGATTATCTTCCCAAGCCAATTAACCCTGAAATATTGATGGGCAAGGTTAAAGTATTTTTCCGCCTTGAGCAGCAGCATCTGGAAATGGAACGCCTGAACAGTGAGCTGAAATCAGTCAGTAAACAGAATCAGATGGTACTGGACTGCGCAGGTGAAGGTATTGCCGGGATTGATACCGAGGGCAAGGTTGTTTTCGGTAACCCTGTCGCTTGCCAGCTATTGGGCGTCACGGAAAAAGAACTTAAAGGTCAGAAAATTGATCAATACGTTGCTGACGATGATATGGAAGACGGCAATAGCTGGGTTGAAAGTCGTTTATATAAAGATTGCCTGAAGGATGGTAGCGGCTTCCAGCACAAAGGCAAGCTAAAACCTGTTGGGAGAGAGCACTTCCCCGCAGAGTTTAATATTTCCCCGATTCTGAATGACAGCCAGAAGGCAACCGGTGCAGTCATTGTTTTTCAGGATATTACCGAACGCCAGAAGCTGGAAGATAAACTGGTGCGCATGGCGCGCTACGATAACCTCACCGGGCTTGCTAACCGGTCGCTGTTTATGGAGTTTATCAATACCTCCATTGCTCGAAGTAAACGCCGAAACAGAACAACGGCTGTTATATTTCTCGATCTGGATCACTTTAAGCAGATTAATGACACCATGGGACATGATGCTGGTGATGATCTGTTGATCAGTGCGGCAGCCCGGCTGAAAACCTGTGTCCGTGAAGGTGATATGGTCGCACGGCTTGGTGGCGATGAATTTGCCATTGTGTTGGATGATCTGGCCCAGGCACCGGATGCGGTGCAGATTGCAGAGAAGATTTTACAGTCTTTCAGTAATCCGCATCTGCTGGGTAAAAGAGAAGTGAAAGTGGGTACAAGTATTGGTATTGGTGCCTTTCCGGAAGCTGGGAAGACTGCAGAAGAGATTATCAAGGCAGCTGATACGGCAATGTATGTTTCTAAAAAGAGTGGTCGTAATAGCTACAACATGTACAAACCTGGCATGAAAGTTTCTTCAGAAGAAGAGCTGAAAGCGCGTGAGGCAGCTAATCGCGATGCTGAGAATCGCAGTCAGTCTCGTCAAGGATAACAAAGCTAACAAATGTTGTTGTCAGGGTAATTAAAATAACAATGGGTAATACCGGGAAGGTGAGCATGAGTAGTCCGGAAAAAATCCAGATATTTTTTACAATCTGTTTCTTCTGAGTTTGAGAAGAAGACTGCGTGCGGGAATATATATGCCCCTGACGTTCTTCCTGATTTGTCTGTTTTTTCTCCTGTCGGGTGTAAAGCTGAAACAGACTTTTTAGCATTTCCAGTAACAGTCGCATCTGCCACTCCTTTGACAGCCAACTCTCTTAACGATAGCTGATTATTTGCCTGTCAGGCTGCTCTGCTGGTGTAAAACAACAGGATTGGTGAGTGTTCGGTTTTTCTCGTGTATTATGCGGGTTGCCGAAGTGGTCTCGATAATAAAAGTCTCGGTCAGTTTTACTGATGTAACCTTCAGGGGGATTTATGGCTGAATATAAAGCACCGCTAAGAGATATCCGTTTTGTTCTGAATGAAGTCTTCGAAGCCTATAAGCAATGGGCTTCCTTGCCAGAGCTGTCTGAGCAGGTTGATCGCGAAACCGCTGATGCCATTCTCGAAGAAGCTGCCAAAGTCACCAGTAGCCTGATTGCGCCGCTAAACCGTTCCGGTGATGAAGAAGGCGCTAAATGGGATGAAGGTAAAGTAACGACACCTGAAGGCTTTGCTGAAGCATTCTCTACTTTTGTTGAAGGCGGCTGGGTTGGTATTGGTGGTAACCCGGCGTATGGCGGCATGGGGATGCCCAAGGCGCTGGGTGTACAGTATGAAGAAATGATGTACAGCGCCAATAACTCATTTGCCCTGTATCCGACACTGACTGCCGGTGCCTGTTTGGCAATTAATGCCCATGCTTCTGAAGAGCTGAAAGAAAAGTATCTGCCCAATATGTATGGCGGCACCTGGGCTGGCTCTATGTGCCTGACGGAACCGCATTCCGGTACTGATCTGGGGATTATTCGAACCAAAGCTGAACCTCAGGCAGACGGCACTTACAACGTGACCGGCACCAAAATCTTTATCACCGGTGGTGAGCATGATCTCACTGAAAACATCATTCATCTGGTGCTGGCTAAGTTGCCTGATGCGCCTGCAGGTCCTCGTGGTATTTCCCTGTTCCTGGTGCCGAAAGTACAGGTTAACGAAGACGGTTCTCTGGGAGAGGCTAATACAGTCAGCTGTGGTTCCATCGAACACAAGATGGGTATCAAGGCTTCAGCTACCTGTGTAATGAACTTTGACGGTGCCAAAGGCTATCTGGTCGGTGAGCTGAATAAAGGTCTGGCGGCCATGTTCACCATGATGAACTATGAGCGTCTGTCGATTGGTATTCAGGGGCTGGGTTGCTCTGAAATGACTTACCAGAGTGCACTGGAATATGCCCGCGAGCGTATTCAGGGGCGTGCAGCAACAGGTGCTCAACAGCCTGAAAAAGCAGCAGACCCGATTATTGTTCACCCAGACGTACGTCGTATGCTGCTGAATATCAAGGCACTGACTGAAGCCGGACGTGCGTTCTCCACCTACACCGCTATGCAGCTGGATCAGATGAAATATGCTGAGACCAGGGAAGAACAACAGCAGGCCGAGAATCTGGTTGCGCTGCTTACGCCGGTGACCAAGGCATTCTTCACCGATATGGGGCTGAATAACTGTGTTGAAGGTCAGCAAGTATTCGGTGGGCATGGTTACATCCGTGAATGGGGGCAGGAACAGCTGGTTCGTGACGTCCGCATTGCTCAGATTTATGAAGGCACCAATGGTATTCAGGCGCTGGATTTGATGGGGCGTAAGGTTGTAGCTAACGGCGGTTTATTCTTCCGTCAGTTTGCCAATGAAATGCATGCCTTTGTGAACAGTGAGTCGTCTGTTGAAATGGCTGAGTTTATTCAGCCGCTGAAGAATGCTATTCGTGATCTGGAAGATCTGACTGCACTGGTGATTGATAAATCAGGCCAGAATCCAAATGAGATCGGTGCCGCCTCTGTTGAATACCTGCATGTATTTGGCTACACCGTTTATGGCTGGATGTGGACGATGATGGCATCGAAAGCACAGCAGGCTCTGGCTGAAGGTACAACAGAGGCTGAATTCTATCAGGCCAAACTGACAACAGCCCGCTATTACTTCAAGCGCCTGTTGCCAAGAACGCTGAGTCTGATCGAGACAGTTAAAGCGGGTAGCGATCCGCTGTTTGAGCTGGATGCTGCGGATTTCTAACAGTTACCGACGTCTATACTTGATATGACCGGCTGGTCGTTTTGACAAGGATGTTGAAGCAAAGTGTGTTGTGTAAAGGATTACACTGTTTCTAGCCGGTTAACGCCCTGTTTTACAGGGCGTTTTAGTATGTGGGATCAGACGTATTTCTGCAGGAATTCACTGGTTTTGTGATGCGCCACTTTCAGGCGGGGTAATAACGGTCCGATAGCATCCAAATTGCCTTCTTTAGCAAACTGTTCGATATCTTTGGCTACATCACCAAGCGCCGTGGCACCTACATTATTGCTGCTTGATTTCAGAGTATGGGCAGCGCGAATCAGAATTTCTTTATCTGCTTCCTGACTGGCTTTATGAATGTCGTCGACATGACTTGGCGAGTCTTCCAGATAGCTGCTGATTAAGCTGCCAAACTCGTCTTCCATGATTTCTTTCAGAGTTTCCAGTGTTGTCTCGTCGATCAGTCCGGCGTCGTCCATGATTACCTCCGGCGCATCTTCTGTTGAGTTCTGAGTGGGCTCTGCTGCTTTCTCTTCCGTTGGTTCTGTTGCAGGCTGGTTATCGCCATATAGCCAGGTTGCCAGTTTTTCTCTCAGAATTCCGGCCTTGATGGGTTTACTTAAATAGTCGTCCATCCCTGCGGCCAGACATTTTTCACGGTCACCGGACATTGCATTGGCTGTCATGGCAATGACGGGTAAACGTCGGCATCTCTGTTGTTCTTCTCGGCGACGAATATTGCGTGTGGACTCGTAGCCGCTCATGACCGGCATCTGGCAGTCCATCAGGACAATGCTGTAGTTTTTCTCTGTGGTCATATCCAGCGCTTCCTGACCGTCGTTGGCGACATCAATATTCAGTCCCATTTTAGTCAGGATACTGATTGCAACTTTCTGGTTAACGATATTGTCTTCAACCAGCAGAATACTTTCGCCCTGGAAGCTTTTTTGTAGAGTGTGGGTTAACTCGGCTTTCTTGTCGGTTTCTATATGATGCTGGTCCATCACCTGCATCAGGATATCCAGCAGGCGAGATTGTTTGAATGGCTTGGACAGACAGCCGTCTAAACCGTTCTGACGCTGGGCTCTTCGGGTGATAAAGCCTGCAGATGTCAGCATAATTCTGCGTGTTTGCTTCAGTTCTTGAATCTCGTTGATCTTTAGAGATAGCTCCATGCCATCCATTCCCGGCATATCCAGATCGAGCAGCGCAATATCAAACGGTTTGCCATCGTTGTGTGCTTCCTGAAGCTTGTTCAATGCTTCTTCACTGCTGGATGCCTCATCGTGATTGATGCCCCAGGATGTCAGGTAGTGGTCGAGTATTTCCCGGTTCGTGGCATTATCATCGACAATCAGTGCAGAAATACCTTCCAGTGCATGGCTGGGCTCGGTATAGGTTGCCAGCTTCGAAGAAGAAATTTCACAGTCCAGAGTAAAGAAGAAGCAGGAACCTTCACCGTCTTTACTTTCTACTTTCAGTTCTCCTCCCATCAAATCAACCAGCTGACGTGAGATGGCAAGCCCCAAACCGGTACCGCCAAATTTGCGGGTTGTTGAACCGTCAGCCTGAGTAAAGGCGGAGAATAGTTTAGGTACCACATCAGCAGGAATACCAATGCCGGTGTCTTCTACGCTGAACTTGAGTGAGGCTCGACCTTCGCTTCTGTCGACAATATCAACCCGGACAACTACCTCGCCCTTCTCCGTAAACTTAACGGCGTTACCAATCAGATTGGTTAATACCTGACGAACCCGAATCGGGTCGCCGAGTACAACAGGCGGCAGCTCAACGGCGGTATAACAGGCCAGTTCAAGGCTCTTCTCTTTAGCGTGGCGGGAGAGCAGGGCACAGACTTCATCTGCTATATCACCCGGGCTCATATCGACGGACTCAATTTCCATCTTGCCTGCTTCAATCTTGCTGTAGTCGAGGATGTCATTAATGATGGAAAGCAGTGAGTCAGCAGATGTGTAAGCCGTATTAAGGCAGTCGGTTTGTTCCTGATCCAGACGGGTGCCGCGCAATAACTCCAGCATACCCAGCACGCCATTCATCGGTGTACGGATTTCATGGCTCATATTTGCCAGAAATGCACTCTTGGTTTTGACGGCTTCCAGTGCCATTTCCTTGGCTTCGTTAGCTTCCTGAATGGCAACTTTCAAATCCTGGTTGGTGTGTTTCAGGCGGCGGGTACGTTCTTCTACTGTTTTTTCCAGGTTCTGGCGTTGTTGCTGCAGTTTGGCGTCGCGGCTGGACACCTGATCGAGCATTGTATTGAAGAAGTCGTAAAGGTCACCAATCTCGTCATTGCTAACTTTCTTCACCCGCTTGGCATATGTTTCTTCATTTGCAATGGTCTGCATGGTTTGTGAAAGATTAACAATCGGACGCGATAGCCCGCGCTGCAGGCGGGCGGCAAAGATATAAGCTACGCCAATTGAAAGCCCGACAATAAACAGTGCAAGCAGCAGATTAAATCCGATTTGTTGATAGATAGGCGCAAAAGTTGAACGCACCAGTACCGTACCCAGTCGCTCGTTATCCAGCAGAATCGGGCGGAAGATATCAATATGGTTATTTTTTAAATCAAAGCGGGTAGTGTCAGCTTCTGTAAAACTTACCGGAATTGAAGCATGGGCATTGATCATGTTGGGTGTGATGGTGGCGAACTCCACACCGTCTTCGTTATAGATAGCGCCGTAGATAATGGATGGATCTACAGTCAGCCCTTCAAGCTGCTGCTCTCCCTGACTGCGGTCATCGAAAATCAGGGCTCCCTGACTATTGGAAGCCACAACCTCAGCCAGTAGCTCCAGTCGTTCAACCAGTGTATTTTTGGCTTTGAAAATATCGCTCGCAGAATGCACGAGTAAGCTGACAAGCAGAGCCGCCCCTGCTGTTAACAGCATGGTAAAGCGGAGCCTTTTCTTGATCGGCAACCGTTTCAGGCGGGATTTATCTGAGGCTTCCATGCCTTATTTATCCACAATCCTTGCGAGTTTGAGTATCTGTGAGTTCACCATCAGATCTGCGTTCAGCACCGCATTCAGATTGATGGCAAAGGCTATTCGACCAGCATTCCGGTAAAGATCAATCATGCCACCCTGTTCAGCAAACTGATCCATGTCGCTGAGGGTGAGTACCGGATTATCTTTCAATAATTTTAGAACATGAGGTAGCTGCTGCCTTGCTGTAGAGCTGATGAACAGGGCATCGCACTCCCGGGTCATATATTCGGGGCTGATTCTGGGTTTGAGCTGAATAGTGCGCCCTGATGCTTCCTTGCCGTTGATTGCAGTCAGCGCCCTTGCCTGATCACCAGAACCCAGAAGGCAGAGGCGGATTTCCTTGCTGTTATAAGGCCATTCCGTGAAGCGCATAATATTGAAGAGCATCGCGGTTTTGACGGTTTCTTCACTGGCTTTGTTTTTGGGCGCTTCTGCTGCGATAGTCGTATTTAAGGGGTAAAGCAGTGCTGTTGCCGCCAGAATTAAAAGGCGACAGATGGAGGGGACTGATACGGTGAATGGCGTCCGTGCGCGTTTCATCAATTCAGTTCTTGTATCCGGATATCTGATATTTACACTGTTTCATATTTATTTATAGTCCTGAAGCTGCTTTTTGCTTTGCCAGCCGGTAGGCAGCCTCTGCGTTCAATATTCCCGCACCACATCCTTGTGTATTGCATTCATTATCGTCTCCATCGGGAAATGGTTGGGCTGTTTGCTGAAGAATTTCGATAGCTTGCTCTGTTGTGAGCCTTGGTAGTACCGTTGCCATCGCACCAACCACGGCAGCGACCATGGGAGAAGCCATGCTGGTTCCCTGCAAGTTGGCATATCCGGGATTTTCGGGTTGCTTTTGTCCGGAATCAACGGCTGCAAGAATACCGTTATGGAGTGAGGCTGTGATCTGGTTCGGGTCGTTACTATAAGGAAGAATTGTGAGAGCTGAACTATCTGTTGCTGCTGTGTCGACTAACTCAGTGTGACCACGGTATATCTTGATCTCACCACCCGGTGCGGCGACAGTAATCTTAGAACCAAAGTTAGAGAAGTAAGATTTATGTCCGGTTGGGCTGGTTGCGGCGACAGAGATGACACCGGGGCAGTTAGCCGGTGTGACAATATCAGATGAAATATTCTCATTGCCACTTGCAACTGTGATGATGACACCTTTTGCCCTGGCTATGCGTATACCGAGTTTATAACTTTCGGGACAGAAGGGAAGAATAAGTCCCAGGCTAAGGTTAACCACTTTGGCTGCTGGCCCCGGAGAATAAGGGTAACCACCGACCGGTTCGCCTGAAGCTAAAACTATTCCCGCCACAATCTCGGAAATACGTCCGCCACAGGGTCCCATTGAGCGGATATGCATAATTTCTGCCTGATTGAACAGAATCCCGGCGATCCCTTCATTGTTGTTGGTTGCAGCTCCAATAATCGATGCCACATGAGAACCATGCCAGCTGCTGTTAATTGTTGTCGCAGGGTTCGCTTGCCCCTGGCTATCCATGCCACAGAAACCCGGATCAGTCCAGTCTCCCGGATCTTCTGCGTTGGTGTCATAACCGTTCCCATCGCGTCGCTGATCTTCCTGATTAATGATGTCGAACTGGGTTTGGCTTGATACGGTGTCGAATTCCGGGTGACTCTCGACGTATCCTGAGTCGATGACTGCAATCCGGACCTTTCGGAAGTTCGACATTTGCGCCCACATGCCGGGGGCGTCGATTCCATAAGATCCGTGCAGATACCATTGTTCTCCATACCGTGTGTCGTTAGGTGTACCAACTTGTGCGGGAGGTGTTGAGGTGCCTTTAATCTGCATAATGTAATCAGGTTCGGCAAACTCCACCTGAGGGTCACTGGCAATCAGGTCTGCCAAATTTTCTTCATCGTTAAGGTTGCTGACATTTCCGCTTGAAACAATATCGAAATTCAGTTTGTCGGCTGAATCTGAGCCGAAGCGGGCCCCTTTATAAGAGACACCGGTCTTAATAAACTGGATTGCCCTCGCCTCGGTGGGCTTTGCATGGTAACGAACGATCATTTGACCACTGGCCGGCTTATAGCTGCCTGCAGTGGCAGCTACCATGGGGAATAGTGACAGTAGAGCGATGAATGTTTTTTTCATGCCTTCCCTGCATGTTGAAGCTGCTTTCAGGTTGCAGCGCTCAGCCCGATATGATGCTTATTCTGAATAGTTATCGGCGGGTTTTAGTGAGACATTGAATAATCAGGTTCAGCAACGCGAACATAGTATGCAGATTCAAGCAGGTTTATTAACTGTGGAATGGATTCGTGTGTCTCCGCCTTGATAGAAATGACCCAGCTTTGAGGGAATGACATCTCTCTGATTAATTCTTCATGCCTGGTCAGAGTCTTTAGCTGGTGAATATACTCCTCTGGATTCTTTTCTATCTTTGAAGTGTATTCAGCCTGAAAAGTAATAATGATTCTGACGGTCTGGCTTTGCTGAGCCTCAGCAATAGAAAAAAATGCCAGTCCGGTCAGCATCATAAAGAAAAGCAGTGCCCTGCCTGGTACCTGATTATCCTTTTCCGGCTTCTTCATAAGCACATCCTGCGGTGTTCCAGTCTTTAAGTATCGGGCAGGAATGGGGTCGGTGCCATGTGAACTCAGGATAAGGCTTGGATTTATAACCCACATTCTAGGTACACTCTGTTAAATACGACTAAGAAAGCAGCCCGAAAACAATAACAAAGAGACTGGGGCGATATGCTTGAAAGCCTGCTGGAAATTTCCAGCCACCCCGCCTGGCTAGTAGTTGCTGTCATTCTGGGCACTTATATTCTTGAAGATGTTGCGATTGTCTCTACAGCGTTGCTGTGTGCAGATGGCATGTTATCGCCGCTGGCAGGCTTTATTGCGCTTGTTGCCGGTATCTATTCCGGGGATTTGGGGCTTTATGGTCTGGGGCAGTTGTTTCAACGCTGGCAGCCTGTTTTTTTTCGGGAAAGGCTGCAGGCACGAATAAATAAAATAGCGCCGCGACTGCAGAAGAATATGGTTTCGGTGGTTCTTGTCGTCCGGCTGATTCCCGGTTTGCGTTTACCCAGCTATGTAGGGTGTGGCTTTTTTCAGCTGCCCTTTCCGGTATTTAACGTATTGGTGCTGGTGGCTTCGGTTGTCTGGACTGCGCTGGTTTTCTGGACACTCTACTTTCTTGGTGTTGAATTCTGGGGCTCGGGCGCATGGTGGTTGCCTGTTGTCTTTATTTTTCTCGTTTTTGGACTGCACCGGCTTATAGCAGGATTGCTCAGGAGTTACATGGATGTCAGGGATGGTTGATATTTCCGTTATTGATGAAAAAAAATTAAATACAGCTTCAGAAGAAAATACACACCAATACAGCATTGTAGAGCCGACAGTAAAAAACAGACCTGTTCATGCTGGTATGCCTGAATTAAAGCTTGGCGAAAGACCCGTGTCATTCTATGAGTTCTGGCCCTCATGGCTGATATACAGCCCTGTCGCTCTGTTCTGGCTATATAAATCCTGTCGTCATTTGTCGCTATCCCTGCCTGCCTGTGCAAATCCGGATTTTTTTCTTGGCGGCATGGTTGGAGAATCAAAGCAGGAAACCTTCTCTCTCGCCGGTTCTTATGCCCGCAAATTTATAGCGCCTTTTATTTATGCGGTGAATAAAACAGGGCTGGACTGCCATCAAAATGCCGTGCGGGCAATAGATACGATGAAAGCGACTGGTTTGAATTATCCGATCATAGTGAAACCGGATATTAGCTGTCGTGGTGCAGGCGTTCGTATTATTCGTAAAAAGAAAGCGTTGGAAGCGTATTTAAAAAACTTCCCCAAAGACGCCGGTTTCTTATTACAGAAACTGATTCCTTACGAGGCTGAAGCCGGAATTTTCTATGTACGACATCCAAATCAATCCAAAGGCAAAATTCTGTCTGTAGGACTCAAGTATTCACCCTATGTCTACGGTAACGGGCGCGATAGTTTGAAAGCGTTGATCCAGAAGGATCGCCGGGCGGGTGTCATTGCAGAAAAATACTTTGAGCGGCATAGCAAGCGCCTGTCTGAAGTATTGCCCGAAGGTCAGCCTTTTCGGCTGGCATTTACTGGTAGTCATTTGCGTGGTGCTATTTTTCGTGATGGAAACGAATTTATTACAGAAGCGCTGACCGAGCGGGTTGATCAGATTTGCCGTGATATCAAAGGGTTCCATATAGGTCGGCTGGATATCCGGTTCAGTAATACTGATGATTTGATGCAGGGAAAGGAATTCCAGATTCTGGAAGTCAATGGCATCAGTGGCGAAGCAACGCATATCTGGGATGCCAGAGGTTCACTTAAAAGTCTGTATCAAACACTGTTCAGGCAATACAGCTTACTGTTTGAGTATGGTGCGTTTAACAGAGCGAAAGGAGTCAATCCACCGGGTACCAAAGAAATTATCAAAGCCTGGTGGCGGGAAAAGTCGCTGACCAGTCGCTACCCTTATAGTGATTAATATAAAAATATTTACCTGATCCCATGGAGGGAGTTATGAGTAAACCAGCCATAACAGATTTTATTTCCAGAAGCTGGCTGGCAGTGTTGCTGCTGGTTATCTCTGTTTCTGTTTCTGCAACAGGAAAGCGCGATATTTATACTGGCTGGTTCAGTGACAAAGCTGTCAGTGGCTACGATACGGTTGCTTTCTTTACCCAGAGAAAGCCTGTTAAAGGCTCCCCTGAGTTCAGTCATGAATGGAAGGATGTGATGTGGCTGTTTGCGACAGAAAAGCACCTCAACATGTTTCTTGAAGACCCGGACAGATACGCACCTCAATACGGTGGTTACTGCGCCTGGGCGGTAGCTGTTAAGGCTGACAGAGCACCGGGTGACCCGAATTTCTGGAAAATAGTGAACGGCAAGCTGTATCTCAATTACGACCGTTCCGTGCAGGATAAATGGCTGAAAGATATTCCCGGTTTTATCAAGCAGGGCGATATCAATTGGCAAAATATGACCAAGGACAGGGAGAGCTAAGCAATGAATAACAAGGGAAAGTATATTATCTGGCTGCTGTCGCTGTATATCGCCTTTATCTTTATTCAGTCATTGTTTTTTAAGTTCTCCGGTGCAGCGGAAACCCAGCATATCTTTGGTGTATTAGGAAAATGGTCAGGTTTTGATTGGTTTGCCCAGTATGGCGCTTATGGCGTTGGGATTGCTGAACTGATTGCCTCATTACTGCTGTTTTCAGCACTAAGAATGTACGGCGCTGTTATGGCGACGGGCATTATGGCTGGAGCCGTGTTTTTCCATCTGTTTACACCACTGGGTATTGAAATGCCTGAGTTCAACGAGCAGGGCAAAATTGTGGGTGATGATGGTGGTTTGCTGTTTATCAACGCCTGCGCGGTGCTGATTGCGGCCTTTATTGTGTTTGTTGTTGAAGCGAAAAAACGCTTAGGCTGATTTGTCACCTGACTACTTTCCAAATGTCATAAGGCTGTCATCTTTTTGCGCGTAGGATGATGGTGTTCCGGTAGTGAAGTATGCCTGCGGCAAGGTTTGGTTCAGGTCTTTAGCTCCAGATATTGCGGTATGGCATACAACGCCTTCATGTTAATGTTTTGTGTACCGGTGTTTTAGCTACAGCGTACCGGTTTCATAACAGAGCAGTGAAGGAAAAACTGCCGTTCATCATCATAAAGGGATTCACCATGCCTACCGCTGATACCCCCTTTGTACTGCCTCGTCGTTTCGGTTTTGGCCTTGAACCATTATTAGAGAAAATACTGGGTCTGGCCAAATTACAAAGCCTGTATAACACCGTTCCCAAAGGGCTCTCTACACCTGATTTTCTGGATATGACCCTGCGAACGCTGGGAGTTGATTCTCATATTAGCCTGGGTAATTTAGAGCGCATTCCGGTTTCTGGTTCTCTGGTTGTCGTTGCCAATCATCCTTTTGGAGGTATCGAAGGTGTCGTGCTGGCCCAACAGCTAATGAGGCGGCGCCCGGATGTCCGGGTGCTGACCAACGAACTTCTGAAAAGAATACCGGAGCTGGATAGTATTTTTATCGGGGTTGATGTTTTTAATGGTCCAGATTCCAAACGGCGCAACCGTCAGGCGGTTGAAGAAGCAACGGAGTGGGTAAAGAGTGGTGGGGCGCTGATTATTTTTCCCGCCGGTGAAGTCTCAAGCCTTAAACCATCTCAGCGTTGTATCACTGATCCCCAGTGGCGGCAGACAGCTGCTCGTATTATTCGGCAGACACAGGCCCAGGTCTCTCCGGTTTTTATCGAAGGTTCCAATGGGTGGTCTTTTCAAATGCTTGGTTTGATGCATGAGCGGCTGCGTACTGTACGTTTGGCTCGTGAGTTACTAAACAAACAGGGGCAGATACTACGGCTGAGAATTGGTGAGTCTTTGCCCTCAAAAGAATTATCCCACCTTGGCTCTGCCAAAGAGCTAACCGAGTTTTTACGTCTGAATACCTACCTTCTCGCTGAAGCGCCTTTAGATGAACAGCGAAAGGCGCTGAAGCAACCGGAACAATCGACAGAAAATATAGCGGCAAGTTATCCACAGGAACTTTTAGTTCAGGAAGTCAGCGAATTACCAGCTGAATGCAAGTTAATGGAAAAGGGGGAGCTGGCTGTTTATTGTGTAGATTCAGGAAAAATTCCCCATATTCTTCATGAAATTGGTCGTCAGCGTGAAATCGCTTTTCGGGCTGTTGGTGAAGGCACGGGGTTAGCTCTCGATCTTGATCGTTATGATCAGCATTACCTGCACCTTTTTCTCTGGAATCAGGAAAAGGGCGAGTTAGTTGGGGCTTATCGGTTAGGGCAGATTGATAGAGTATTGCAGGAGTATGGCCTGAAAGGTATCTACTCCCGCAGCCTGTTCAAATATAACCGTGCTTTTCTCGACAAGTTGGGTTGTAGTCTGGAAATGGGTCGCTCTTTTGTCCGGCAGGAATATCAGCGCAGTATGACTGCTCTGCTGATGCTATGGCGGGGTATCGGCGCCTATGTTGTTGCCAATCCGCGTTACAGAGTGCTTTTTGGGCCTGTCAGTATCAGTGGTGACTACAGCGAAATATCCCGCCAGTTGATGGCAAGCTTCCTGCAAACTAATAATTATGATGCCGTGCTTGCAGCAATGGTTCGACCAACCTCACCACTGAAAAATAACAAGAAAAACCTCTGGTCTGAAAAAACACTACAAAGCCTGAATGATATTGAACGTTTGTCGTCACTGGTGCAGCGTGTTGAAGGTGATAAAGGCGTGCCAGTCTTGCTCAGACAATATCTGAAACTAAGCGGCGAACTGGCTGGTTTTAATGTTGACCCTGATTTCAATAATGCACTGGACGGGCTGATTGTTGTTGATCTGATGAAAGTGGAAGAGCGTACTCTGAAAAAATATATGGGGGCAGAAGGTGCAGAGCAGTTTCGGCAGGTTCATCTTAAATCGGGCACGAAACCGGCGGCGGCTTGAATATCAGATCAGGCTTCCTGCATTTGATAATGGCGGGTAGCCGGGGCGATACCGGTCTGTTCCGGTATTGTAAATCCCATCTGAACCAGCATGGCGCGAAGCAGGGCAAGGTGATGGATGGTGTGACTTTGCAGGAACAGCAATTCCCTGACTAGTGTTGTTGACTGGCTGATATCTGCATCGTCACTGTCGCAGTGAACTTTTACCTTAAGAGTGAGAGGTGGTGTGGCAATGCTGGGTTCACGTAGTGATGTCAGTGCGGTTAGTTCTTGTTGCAGGGCATCAAGTGCATAGGTGCGGTCTGTTTCCAGCAGGGATTGGCGAGAGCGGTTGTCGTAACAGATATTGCCCTGTTGAAGACCGGTAAACAGGTTCTGATAATGCTGGATAATATGACGGCAGTGCATGCCGGGCGTTCCCTGAAAGGGGGCTGTTTTTGCTGTAAATTCACTGTCGTCGATAATTTCCAGCACGGCTTTGAGTTCACCAAGTGCCCGTTGGTTACCTTCAATTGCTATATATCGTTGCATTAACCTTTCGCCAGCTATCCTTGCCTTATATCCAGTGTTACATATCAACCTGATAGATAAAAGCAGTCTTGCTGGTGACTTGGCAGTGTAACTCTATGCCCTCAGCATTTGCTCAGGGAGGTAAAGGTTCAGATACGCCTGTGCGGCGCGCAGCCCTCCCTGTGCCAACGTATCTGTAATATTTCCATGTTCCTGATGAGAGATAGAATACACCTTGTCAGCTATCTGCAGGGCAATGGCAAAAATATTGTACTCCTGCGGCAATGGTGGCAGCTGGAAAAACTGTTGATGGTGTTCGTGAATACGGTTACCCAGCTTGTTATCGTGCTCGTAGTCAGCATGACGAATGGTGCTGATAACATGCTGTCCCAGAATCAGATCCCGTACATATTTGTGTTCCCGGTAAAAGGTAACGAGCCGGCTCTGTAACTGGCTGAAGATATCTTTCCAGTGCTGAATATTTTCTGCCTGTAATGGCTGGTCGACGATAGCATCGAATTCGGCAAATATTTCCTCAACCAGTGCACTGAAAAGCACATCAGTTTTAGGGAAAAAATGGTAAACGGAAGAGGGTGGAATACCTGACTTTTCGGCTACCTGATAAAGTGATAATTCGCTGGTGGACGTTGTTTCCAGCAGAGAGCGGGTTGCCTCCATAATAATACGGCGACGCTCCAGCCCTCTAACCTGCTGCTTTCGGGTTGCACGCTTGGTTTTACCCGCTGCAGTTTTTTCAGATAGTGTCGTAACTTCACTCATACCGACAGATTTACCACTGATCAAATCAAAGCGGGGCTATTGTCCTTGAGCCAGTCCCCCGTTGTCTACGTTTTTACGTTGTAACTGTTCCGGAAGATAAATGCTCAGATAAGACCGCGCTGCTCGCCAGCCTTCCTGTGCCATTGTGGGGGTTATATTCCCATACTGCTGGTGAGACATGGCATAAACTTTATCGGCTATTTGAAGGGCAATGGCAAAAATATTGTAGGTTTGAGGCAGGGGCGGTAATTCAAAAAACTGGCAGTATATCATCTCAATTCGCCGCCCCATCTGCTCATCGTGTTGATGATCCGCGGCAAGAATATCGCTATGCAGGTGTTGTCCCAGAATCAGGGCGCGAGCCATGGAGTGCTCTTGATAGTAACGCTGCATCCGGCTTTCAAGGATAAAACCGATATCGCTCCAGTGGGTAATTTGTTCTGCCGGGACAGGTTCTTCGACACAGGCATCGAACGCATCGAATGCTTCTTCGGCGAGTGCCTGCAGCAGGTACTCCATTTTTGGAAAGAAGTGATAAAGCGATGAAGGCGGTATTTCCGCCTTACGGGCAACATCGTACAGTGAAAGGCTGGGAATGGATTCTGATGTGACCAGTTCTTTGCCTGCCGCCAGAATTTTTCGGCGCCGTTCCAGGCTACGAGCCTGGTGACGTCGCCCTTTGGTAATCGGCGTTATTGTTTCCGTATCCGTTTCGATGTTTTCAGCTGGCAATGCACTCATTTAATTTCTCCTTAAGCTGTGCCGGGTTGCGTTGGCATATCCATTCGCCAATGCAAATCACTACGCTGAGTCCGGTCAGTGTAGAAAAGGTATGCACAGGATCAAAAGTGCCGGGTGGTATGATGAAAAATACAATGGCCTGTGCTGTGAACAGCAGTGGCAGGAAAACGATAAGACGGGTTACCCAGCGGTTGCCGGGAATTATCCAGCCATCATGACGTGCGGGTTCTTGTTTTTTTAGTACCAGATAAGCCGGGAAGAGTAACAGGTAGGGCAATAAAAATATGAGGTTGGCAAAGGAGAACAGTGACCAATAGAGTGCTTCGGCAGACTGAGTCATCAGTCCGTAAGCGATAATTGCTGTAGAAGATACAAGACCACTTAGAACGCTGGCACCGACAGGTGTCTTAAAGCGTTCATGTTCAATTCCGAAAATCGCGGGCATCTCATCATCGTGTGCGGCTTCTGCAGCGGCACGATTGGAACCGATACTCCAGGTGACGATGTTGGTCATAAAGCTGAGCATAATCAGCAGCCCGATAGCCATCACCAGAATATCACTGTAAGGCAGAGGCGCCAGCAGGTGCTCAAAGGTTTTCAGTAGACCGGAAATCAACCCGATTTCTTCAACGGGGAGCGCGACCAGCATGCCGAAAACAGCGAACAGATAAAGCGCCGTAATAACGACTCCAGCTAATAACAGGGCGATAGGAAGATCTTTGCCGGGATTTTCCATTTCATCTCCGGCGCAACAGGCCAGATCGAAGCCCATCAAAGAAAAGATAATAACCGGGAAGAATTTCAGCCCTTCATCCCAGCGGGGCATTAACGTTGTCAGATTAATCGGGTTAGCGATACCGTCATTGATAGCAGTAATAACGCCGCCAATACCCAGAAATAATACAACCAGTATTTTGCAGCAGGCACCGATATTAGGAATCCATTTGCCAATATCGAGTGATAAGCAGCAGATAGCAACAGCCAGCCAGGTAGCGGCTAGTGCAAAGACGATTTGAAATAGCAGTGGCATATCAGGCCAGAACAACTGCGCAAAAACACCTGCCATCAGAATAAATGCAGCCGGCATCCACAGTGCAACATTGACCCAGTAAAGCCAGCTGGTTCGTGCAGCCCAGCGTTTGCCGAAAGCTTGTTTGACCCAGTGAACAATACCGCCCTGAGATGGGTGACAGGTTCCCAGCTCAACGCTTACCAGGGCATAGGGAATAGCAAAGCAGATAAATGAGAGAACCCACCAGGTCAGAGACTGAACTCCGATCGCCGCTGCGGCCGCCAGACCGTCAATGGTCAGGATGGCACTGATTGTAAACAGTGTAATATCACGGCGGTTCAGGCGTCGAGACAGGCTCATGCAGGGCTCACTTGTTGTTAATTGTATAAAGTTGAGGCTGAGCAGCAACTCAGCCTCATTTTGTATTACACCGCCGGAACCTGCTGGGTAATGCAGTGGATGTTACCACCGCCCAGCAATGTTTCGCGTGCTTCTACACCGATCACTTTGTAGTCGGGGAAGATATCCTGCAGCAGTGCTTTGGCTGCATCGTCATAAGCCGGGTCAAGCAGAGGCAGAATGATGTGCTTGTTGGTAATCAGGAAGTTGGCATAGGAACCTGCCAGACGTTCGCCTGCATTACGCTCCATACCTTCACAGGCATCAATACCACCGGCTTCGTCTTCACGGATGTAAAGCGGACCCGGGATATGCATCTTGTGAATCTTCAGCTGACGGCCTTTGGCATCGGTCGCTTCGCTCAGTACCTTGAAGGCTTCCTGAGAGATTTCATACTGGGGGTCGTTTTCGTCATCACACCAGGACAGAATCACTTCACCAGGGCGGGCAACATGGATCAGGTTATCAACGTGACCATTGGTTTCGTCGTTGTACAGACCGCGGGGAATCCAGATAACTTTCTCGATGCTCAGGTGTTCTTTCAGTACTTCTTCAATTTCTTCCTTTGACAGGTCAGGGTTACGGCTTGGGTGCAGCAGGCATTCTTCAGTGGTGTAGAGGGTGCCTTCGCCATCTACGTGGATAGAACCGCCTTCCAGTACGATCGGTGCACGGTAGTGACCATCGTGATTGATTTCACAAATCTTGCGGGCTACCTGGTCGTCACGGTTCCAGGGGAAGTACAGACCATCTACCAATCCGCCCCAGGCGTTGAATTCCCAGTCAACACCACGACGTTCGCCTTTGTCGTTTACGACATAGCTTGGGCCGATATCACGCATCCAGGAGTCGTCGGTACTCATCTCAATAACACGGATATGTTCCGGTAGCTGATTGCGGGCATTATCATACTGCGCAGCAGAGACGGCCATGGTGACCGGGGTCACGTCAGCGATAGCTTTAGCGACGTTTACAAATACATCCTGAGCAGGCTTGCCACCGTAACGCCAGTTGTCGGTACGCTCCGGCCATGCCATCCAGATTTCAGCGTGAGGTTCGTGCTCGCCAGGCATCCGAAAGCCGTCCTGACGTGGGGTTGTTGTGTATGAAGTTGCCATGATGCTTTTCCTTTATTCGTATCTTTTGAGATGAGCGGAGCTTTCCGCCCATCAATTGTTTGAGAGCTTATGCGTTTGCTGTCTGCAGACGCTTAGTGGCTCGGGCCAGAATCCACTCACCAATACCAATGGTGATGATTACGCCCAGTGCTACCGGAATGGTGTATCCCCAGTCCACGATGCCGGCACCAATTTCAGGGAAGATGAACAGTACGACTGCCTGAACAATAAAGAGGAAGCAGATAACACTCAGAGCGGTCTGGGTTTTCATGCCGCCGGGTACTTTATAAGGACGCTCAGCATCAGGGTCAGCAATACGCAGCTTCAGGTAAGCCGGGAACATGAACAGGTATGGCAGCAGGAAGATGCAGGAAGAAAAAGCAAAGATAGACCAGAACAGCTCATCGCTTTCACCGGATGTCAGGCCGTACAGCAGAATAACGACGGTGGATACGATACCGGTAATAATGTTGGCACCAACGGGTGTCTTGTGAACAGGGTCTTCTTTAGCGAAAGCTTCTGGCAGTTCACCCGCCTGAGCTGCTTCCATTGCCGCACGGCTGGCACCCATGGTCCAGGTCGTCATGTTGGCGATAAAGGTCAGCAGCGCCAGAGAACCAATGCCGTATGTCATTGCCTGACCGAAGGCACCGTCACCAAACAGGGTGCGCAGGGTAGAGATAATACCGGCTACCAGACCAATTTCTTCTACTGGCAGTGCCATCAGGATACCGATAGTACCGAACACGTAGAGGCCGGTAACGATAACGGCAGAGATCAGGATAGACTTTGGAATATCACGACGTGGGTCTTTGATTTCATCACCCATGCAGGCAATCAGTTCAAAGCCCATCAGGTTAAAGATGATCACCGGCAGGAAGCCCAGACCGGAATCCAGAGAAGGCATCATGCTTTCAAAGGTAAATTCGTTGGCAACACCGTTTTGAGCGGCATACCAGAAACCACCGACACCCAGTACCGTGATAACAACAACCTTGAACAGTGCGCCCAGGTTAGTTACCCATACACCGGCGTCTACAGAGATGTTGCAGATCCAGATGCTCAGCCAGGTCAGGACAACACAGATAGCGATCTGCATCCACAGGCTCATATCCGGGAAGAACATTTCTGCAAACATGCCGGCAAACATAATATATACGGCAGGCATCCAAAGACCGACGTTGACCCAGTAGAACCAGGTTGTACGCACAGCCCACTTAAAACCAAACGCTCTTTTTACCCAGTCGTAAATACCACCTTCACCGGGGTAAGTCGTACCCAGCTCGGAAGAAATCAGACCATAAGGAATAACGAAGAAGATAAGGGTGATTAACCACCAGGTAATAGAAGAAGGGCCGATGGAAGCACTGGCGGTAAGACCGTCCACAACCAGTACGGCACATACGCTGAACAGGGTAAGGCTTGATAGCCCCATCTTACCTGTTGTTTCTGTACTCATTTATGTATCCCCAGTCAGAGTGACTTTTCAAGAAACGCTGGACTTCCGGCTGGTCGTTGACGGTTGTTATGTGTCGTTGCGCCAGATGTCGTTTTTCAAAAGCAGGCGGTAAAGGTTTTAAACTCGATTACTGTCTACTTTGATTTGAGATACATGATAAATATCGAATTGAATCTGATATTGATCTGAGTCAAGCGTCGGTATTTTTACATAAGAGGCGGGTTTGTTTTTTCAGAATGTGCTTATTTTTAGGCGCTAAATGGTTATTTTCTAGGCATTTATAAATGAGGTGAGAATGTTTTATGCCTATTTTTAACGATAAATATCGAATATTGATTTGGGTCAATGTGGATAAAAATCGTCAAATTATGATGGCTACCAACTGCTGAGCAAGGCGGATTGATCAGGCGAGATAGTAAGTACTGGTTATGGCTTTGCTCGGGAATAACAACGCTAGACATTGCGGAATGCAAGTCGGGAGTCTCATAATGAAAATGCCTTCTTCCAGCGCGACTGAACTGAACAAACCAGAACTGAAGCACTTCCTGAAAACTCAGGACTACACCCGTCAGGAACTGACCGACATTCTCGAACTGATGGGTATGCTGAAAGAAGCCCGCAAGGCTAACGCTGTTCCTCAGCTGTTTGCAGGCAAGTCTGTTGGTATGATCTTCGAACAGCCTTCAACCCGTACCCGTGTTTCCTTTGAAACTGCTGCTACTATCCTGGGTGGTCACGGTCTGTTCCTGTCTCCAAAAGACATTCATCTGGGTGCTAAAGAAAGTCTGGCTGACACCGGTCGTGTACTGTCCCGTATGTGCGACGTAGTTATGGCTCGTGTAGACGACCACAAAACTGTTGCTGGTCTGGCTGAATACTCTACCGTTCCTGTAATCAACGGCCTGTGCGACTGGCTGCACCCAACCCAGATCATGGCTGACCTGTTCACCATGATGGAACACCTGCCAGAAGGCAAAAAGCTGGAAGACCTGACCGTTGCTTTCGTTGGTGATGCGACCAACGTATGTTCTTCCCTGATGTTTGCTTGCACCAAGTTCGGCATGCACTTCAAACACATCGGCCCTTCCAAGTACCAGGCGCCTCAGATGTGGCAGGACATCGCTCTGGAAAACATCGAAACTTCCGGTGGCAAGCTGACTGTAAGTGACAACATCGACGAAGTTGAAGGCTGCGACATCCTGATCGCTGACAGCTTCTACTGGTTCGGTCAGGAAGCTGAGAAAGAAGAGCGTCTGGCTGCATTCATGCCTAAGTTCGTTATCACTGAAGAACTGATGGCTAAAGCCGGCGAAAACAGCGTATTCATGCACTGCCTGCCTGCTAACGATCAGCGCGAATGCACCCGCGAAGTAATGGACGGCCCACGTTCCGTAATCTTCGACGAAGCTGAAAACCGCCTGACCGCTCAGATGGCTCTGCTGGTTTACCTGACTCACAAGAACATCCAGAAGCCTTCTGAAGAAACTGTGGCTTACCACGCTGACCGTATTGAAGGTCTGCTGAGCCGCATCTGATCTTTTAGCGAATAGATCTGATCCTGAAAGCCCGGTTTTGCCGGGCTTTTTGCTTTTTACTCATCAACTAATCTTTCCAGACGTTTCAGTAAACGTGTTTGCAGTAGCTGGTTCGGATCATACCTTTCTTTCATTTCCTTTATATGTTGAGCCTTATCCTTTATTTGGGTACGTCTCAAAACGTCATCAGATGCATAAAGCTCTTTGAGTAATAGCGGGCTGCCTCCAAGAACAGCGATTTTATCCGTCAACTCTTCGCAGAAATCCATAAGGGCTTGTTTATTGCCATCGTGCATAACATCACTGAATTGATAAATAATGGCTGTTTCACTATCGGTGGGAGCCATAGGGAATTTGTCGGTTCCTTTAACAGGTGTGTAGTCCTCAAGAAGAGAGCACAGCTTGTGGTTTCTTTTAAACTCTTCAACTGCAGATGAAAGTTCGGTTAACCGTGCAGGATCATGCAGGATCCAGGCGTGGTGT
The DNA here is from genome assembly GCA_965261725.1 of Endozoicomonadaceae bacterium. Lineage (GTDB taxonomy): Bacteria > Pseudomonadota > Gammaproteobacteria > Pseudomonadales > Endozoicomonadaceae > CANDOC01. The sequence goes on from CBDHDU010000002.1 coordinate 152,965, forward strand.
AAAATAGTTGATGGTCGAAGGTTCTCGAACATATATCTGAACCCGTCATGGTAATAGGTAAAGCGCCGAGGGTCGTCGATATAGAGAGCGCCTTCCTGAAAACATGACAGTGCCAGTCGTGGAAAGAATGACCATTCGTGAAATGTTTCTCCAAGTCGAATAATGACGCCTTTGACCGGATCATAATTATCGTAAAGAGGGAGATGACTTGAACAGAAAGTAAATTCCGGATCTTCAGAGCAGGTGAATTTTTTGCGACAGCATTTTGTTTTTAGATAATAAGTAAACTTTTCACACATAGACCATTTGTGCCAGTCATCAGTTGGCGTTTCTGCAGGTTCGTCAGTGCGTTTTCCCATTTTAGAACCGATGATAACGTAATCCTGATTGTCTCCTCTACCATGGCTTAATGCATATATGCCTTGATCATATTTGTTTCTGTTAGCAGGGAGTATGCCTGTAAATGTACCTGTGAAGCTTTGGGCGTCATGGCATCTGGCAAGAACTTTTGTCTGAACCTCGCTGCCTCTTGGAATAAGGTAAAAGCGTAAAGTAATAGATGTAACAACACCTGCTGCCCCCAATAGGCCGGGTATTTGGTAGAACAGCTCATCTTCTGGTTTGCATTCAATTACGTCGGCTGGGGACACTGCTTTAGCAGGGAGAAACGTAAAAGCTTCAACAGTTGTAGGGAAAAAACTCCCGCTATGAAAGCTTAGGCGGGAAAAACTGAAAGATGCAAAAGGGCCTACAACCGAAATATGGCTGCAACTTGGGACATCCCGAGGCTGGTAATAGCCTTTGTACGTGTCTTTGAGCCATTCTGTTGCCATGCCAAAGGTGACCCCGGGCTCCATTTTAAGCAGGCACTCTTTTGGCTGGTCTCCGGTAGGAATATCTGAAATTTGGTAGGTTAGATCTTCGATCTTATTCATTAGTTGTAAGCAAATAATAAGATGCTCACTATCATCTTTCGGCGGAAGGCACTGTTCAGCAAAAGATGTTCTGGAAGCTGCCAGTGTTAAGGTTTGTCTGGATTTTTTTTCTGATTTGTTGTGTTTGCTAACACTTTTCAGGATCTTAGTGATAGCTTCAGGGTTTTCAGGGAAAAGAACGGTACAGTCTTCAGCAGTGTCTATGCATCCGTAGCTGACAAGTTTTTCATTTTCTAAACACCGAATTTCAGTTTCAACCCCTTCTCCGTCAGCCCATAAGGTTGCGCTGCTTAAGTCGAACTCTTTGGCTGATACAGTGGAAAACAGAATCGAGAAAAAGCAGAGAAAAGATATTTGTAAAAAGGAAGGAAGATAACCATTTTTTATTTTGTATACATGCATATCCATCCGTCCTGCTGAAGCGAAATAGGGTTCAGTCTAGACGTTAAGTGCTTGCGAGCAAGGAATGGAGGAGAAATAAAACCGGGAGGTAATGTTTGGTGGGCCCACCAGGACTCGAACCTGGGACCAACGGATTATGAGTCCGCTGCTCTAACCAACTGAGCTATAGGCCCAAACGCGCGGAATTATACGTCGAGAATTCCTGCTGTTCCAGTGCTGTTGAGCAATTGGCAGGAATTTTTGTTGAATTTCAGGGATTAGAGATATTTTCTAAGAATGCCGGAGAGTAGTAACGACGTTAAGACTTCTTCATTTTCCTGCCATATTTCATTCATGGTTGCTCGTTGTTTAATCGTTGGACACTCAAACGTGAGTACGGGCTATCCAGTACAGTTGATGCGTAAGTGCCCAGAGAGCCGGGTGTTGGATGGTCTTCAATATCTTCCCTGACGATGGGGTAGCCGTTTCGGGATGACAGCCATTGCAAAACATCTTCACACTCAGCGTTGTTGTTGAGCATGGGTTTCCATGAGTGAAAGGTCAGAATGAATCCCGGTGGATATTGTTTGAAACGTTTAACCAGAAATCTGTTCTCGGGCTCGCTTATGGGGGCTTTTCCTCCAAAGTATCTGGTTTCTTCTGTGTTGCTGACCCAGCAGGAGGTGGGGAAGTTTCGGTTAAGATCGACTCCGTTGGCGTTTCCGCGACTTCGTTTTTCTAAACCATCCGGGCTCAGCGCCGGAATGATAAGCATCGGAATATCAATGCCTGTTTGCGTAAGCCATGCAAACAGCCGGTTCAGGGTATAAACACTTTCCGGCTCATCCCCATGAGTTCCTGCAACCAGGTAAAGGTAGCGTGCCCCGGTTGTCTCTGAGCACCAGTTTTCTATGGGCTGATTATTTACACTGTAACCATCGGGCAGACGCAAGAATCCCATAAACAAATCCTGAACCAAATATGTATTAAGTTTTGTTGTTGAATGATGTATCGGCAAACAAATCAGAAGATGGTGTCAGAGAAGTCTAAGCTGAAATAAGAACCGATTTTTTCTCAGGCTGATCCGGCTTTTCATATTTCAGGGACGAAAAGCGGTGTTGTTACGGTAAACACCCGATATGGAATTCTCGCCTTTTCGATGGCTTATCTTGTTGCTCTGTGCCTCTGCTCTGGCACTGGCGGGGCGTTATATTCTTATTAATCAGGCTTTGCTTGATCAGGTCACAGAACGCTACGGGGAGACTGCTGCCAAAAGATTGTTGAGTTGGGATGACTTTTTACGTCAGCAGAGTGAGTTGCCACAAGATGATATGGCACGCCTCAAACTGGTAAATGACTTCTTCAACCAGCTGCGGTTTGTCAGTGATCAGCGTTTATGGGGAACCGAAGATTACTGGGCAACCCCGGTAGAGTTCTTGTCCCGTGGTGCGGGGGACTGCGAAGACTTTTCCATTGCCAAATACTTTACCCTGCGTCAGCTGGGCGTAGCGGATGAACGGCTGCGTATTACTTATGTTAAAGCCTTGAAGCTCAATCAGGCACATATGGTACTCACTTATTTCCCGGAAGGTTCGTCAGTGCCATTGGTACTTGATAATCTGGAAGGGGACATCCGGCCGGCAACCGAACGCAATGACTTGGCGCCTGTGTATAACTTTAATGGTGATGGCCTCTGGCTGGCCAAGCAGCGAGGACATGGCAAGCGTGTTGGTGAAGCCGACCGAATCAGTTTGTGGATGCAATTAAGAGAGCGTCTCGATAAGGATTTGGACGCAGACAGGAATTAATTAAACGAGGGAATGTATCGTGACCCTGATAAGGCAATTGGGGCTGTTTCTGGCACTGCTATTGTGCTTTCTCTTTGGTGCAAGTTTGCTGGTCAAACTGGTAGATGCCCGTGATTATGTGCGCGCACAGTTGCAGTCCCATGCTCAGGATACTGCAACCTCGCTGGGATTATCGATTCAAACCGCAGGTGTGGAGAATACCCCGCTGGTTGATTCGATGATTGATGCCATCTTTGACCGTGGTCACTATGAGGAAATCAGCTTTACCAATATCGAAGGTGAAGTGTTGGTGATGAGTCGTCAGCCAATGAAACTTGAAGGGGTTCCTGTCTGGTTTATTGAGCTTGCCCATTTTGAAGTGCCTTCTGCGACCACTGAAGTCAGTAGTGGTTGGGCAATCGCTGGCACGCTGCGTGTTGTCAGCCACCCCGGTTATGCCTATCAAAGCCTGTGGCGCGAAACCAAAGAAAGCATGATGTTGTTTGGAGCTTCTTTGTTGATTGCCATGATTATCCTGACCTGGCTGCTGAGGCTGGTATTACGTCCGCTGGAAAAGGTAGAAGCTCAGGCCAATGCGATTTGTCATCGTCGTTTTGAAGTTCAGCCTGTATTGCCGAGAACACGCGAACTGCGACGTGTTGTTGAAGCCATGAACCGAATGGCTGGCAAGCTGCAGCATTTGTTTAATGAGAAAGTAGCACTGACAGAAAGACTCAGAGACCAATCCCGTACGGATGAGCTGACGGGTGTGCTTAACCGGCGAGCCTTCGATGATCAGGTAACCGCATTATTAGAATCTGACCGTGGCGATGCGGGCGGCAGCCTGACCATTATTCATATGAATGGTCTGAACCAGCTTAACCTGAAGCAGGGGCGGGCAGCGGGTGATGATGTGCTTTGCTCTATCGCCGAGCGAATCAAAGAAGTGGTGAGCCTTTATCCTTCGACCGTGTTGGCGCGTCACAGTGGTAGTGAATTCACCTTGTTTATTCCTGAATCAGATCAGGAGCAGTCGCAGGATTTTTCTCACAAGCTTTACAAAAGCATTATTACATTGCCATGGTTTACATCACGGGAGCTGGGTGGACGCTTAGAGCTGGCAACGGTTATTTGCTCAAACCGCTTCAGATTACCGGATTTGATGAGTGAAGCGGATCAGATGCTGCGCAGCCAGCAGGCACAGAACCAAAGTGGCTGGCAGGTTAAATCCTTAGCAAAAGACACAGATCATCACTATTCACGCTGGCCTGCGGGGGAATGGCGGACATCCCTGAACGATGTATTGGAAAGACAGGATGTAGAGTTATATGCCCAGCCGGTATTTGATGTGAATGGCGAGCTGATTCATCGGGAAGTTCTGGCGAGAATGATGCTGCAGGGTGAGCTGGCCTCTGCCGCGGCCTTTCTACCGATGGTTGAACGCTTTGATTTCAGTAGCCGGTTTGATCAGGTCATTATCAGCAAAGTGCTGGAGTGGATGGAAAATCATCCCGAAGATAGCAGCAACTTTTGTGTGAACTTATCCACAAGATCACTACAAAAAACGAGCTTCAGGCGATGGTTGGTGGAGCAGTTACAAAAGAAGCCGGAGCAGGCACAGCGTCTGATTATTGAAGTCCCGGAATATACACTGCATCTGGTTGCTGATGAATTGATGCCGCTTGTTGAATTACTGGAGCCACTGGGTTGTGCGCTGTCAGTGGATCATTTCGGAACAGGTACTCGGGCGCTGACTTATCTCAAACAGCTCAATATTAATTGCCTGAAAATTGATGACAGCTTTATCCGCCAGCTCGGTAAGCATGAGGGAAACCAGTTCTTTATTCATTCCTTGTCACTGATTGCCCATAACCGGGATATTACGCTCTTGGGACAGGGCGTCGAAAGCGAGGAAACCTGGAAACTCTTGCACAAGCTGGGCGTTGATGGAGGGCAGGGTTTCTATCTGGGACGACCGGAGTCGCTGCCATTATGATAGCGATATCAACCAGTCCGATGGTTTGAACTATTATGTGATCACGTGATCAGTTTTATAGAATAATAAAATTCAGGTGTATTTGGTGAGGCTTTTTAAGTATCAATATTTTTTGTTGCTGATTTTCTTATTAGGTGCGGGAGCCGCTACTTGTTTAACTGCTGGAAAGGTGGAATACACCAAGGCATTTAAGCAGGCATGTGCGAAATCTCATATCGGGGTTGCGGACGGCATGCACTATATAACGGAAAGGCTGCAACAATGTAGTATTCCGCAAGATTACGCACATGAAAAAAAACTTCAGGAGGATATAGTCTGGCTGCAAGCCTGTCTGGAACAGGTGCGTCTGGAATATCCAGGCACTCTTGATATGCCTTTGGAGTTGCCTGAGAAGTGTTCTGACTCTAGTCAAAATGACCCTCTGATACAGAGTAAACCCACTAAAGATAATGAGCAGGTGTTTTGGCAAAGTCTGGGTTTTCTGAGTAAGGTTATTTTGCAGTTAGAAGAAAAAATCAATAAAGAGAAACACGCTATATGCCGTGATGACTATCGATTTCATAATTTGTCATACCTCATTCTTGAGTGGTCTGGACTGAAGGTTAATGAGAGATATCATCAGGAACGCCGAGAAAAACTTCTCCAGTGGCTTTCGTACTGGCCTGCCAGAGAGTGGATTAAGCACTCACCGCATACGTTGGTTGATATTCTGAGTAACCTTTATGAAGCGGGAGAAGACGGCTGGCTGCTTCAGGTACTAGATTGTATTGAAGACGTAACTGACTTAGCCATGTTTAAGTCTCTGGTTACCGGGGTGATACCCACTCGTCATGCTCTTGAGTCAATGAGCGACGCAGATTTGGAAAATAAATTGTTACACCTCCAAGCGGCGGAGGGAGTCTCTAGAGGGCATCCGTTACCTTATATGAAGCTGATTGATTTTTATTTCAGAAGCAATCAGTTGGCTAAAGCACGGAAAATATTTGAAAATTACAATCGGTATGCTCGTCCTCATGAGGCTAACTACGCAGAAGACAGTCTTCATCGCAAGATAGAGCGATTATTTCTTCCACTATTAGTAAAGCTATATGCCCTTGATGTTTTCTCCGCAGGTAATCCGGAACCGACAGAGCCTTACGCGCCGGATGAATTTTTGTTTTCACCGGAACTGACACCAAAAGACTGGCAGTGTCAGTTGCATAGTTTACGTGAGTACGATGCCGAAATCAGTGGTATCAAGGCTAGAGAGTTCACCAGTGTTACGCTGGTGCGCCTGGATGATATCTATCCACAGGAAATAGACCGCTTTCTTAATAAACAACCAGAACAGCTGATAGTGGTTTATGGGAAGTGCAAAAGGCATACACACCTTGCCCTATCGAAGGGGATCACGGTAATAGGCAGCGGTTCCCAAGTATCAGTGGGTGAAGTAAGCGGGCCTTTGCTGTCTGTACCGGCAGCAACCATAACAGCAGAAAAAATGAAAATGCATATTAACCACGACACATGGACAATAGGGTCTTCTGAAGGAGAAATCGATACTGATGCTTCTTTATATAAACCAGGAGCCTTTCCTCTTGTTTACCTGAATAGATCCCGGCTCATTGGCGTGTCGCTGAACTGTAACGGGGTTACTCAGGGTATTGTCGGACGTGGAGGTAATCTTCATGTTGCAAATGTGAATATATTTGAAACGTCATGTACAGGCATTTGTCTACATGACTATGACAGCGCCAAAGTGCAGGATATAGTGTTGACAGGCAAAAAATGCGATGATTATGACCAGAGTAATGATAAAAAATTTGTAGGCATTTTGCTGATAGGAAGCAAAAAATACTGGCAACGTAACCTTCAGAAACAGGTTTCGTTCGGTTCTATGGCCAATATTCTTGGGCCTTTTTGCGTTGACTGGCGTGAAAAATAGTTAACCGGCAGAGGGTATCGCAAAAGTATTTATTTGCTCATAATACTTCGCCACAGGAATGTTCAAGATGGGGAGTAATTATGAGCATCACGGAAAAGGTCGGAGACAAAACTCAGGCCTTGCGGGAGAAGCTCTCGTTAAATGGAAAGCTAAAAGGAAAAACCAGTAAGCTGATCGCACTGCTGGTATTGATTTATATTGCCATTGTTGTGGTGCTGGGTATTTGGTGGAGCCGTGAACCGGCTCTGTTTTCTGTCCGTGATAATGCTGCTCAGATGGCAGAAAAGAATGGCCGGGATGTCGTGACCGGTTTTACAACAACAGCGACTGTTGTTCACCTTGCTGAAACGCTGCTCGATAAGCCGGGTGGTTTCCTGCGCAACGATATCATGCCGCCGGGGCTGTACCTCGACAATATGCCGAACTGGGAACACGGCGTGCTGGTACAAGTACGTGATATGAGTCGTGCCATGCGCAAAGATATGAGCCGTTCTCAGTCACAATCAAAAGAAGATTCAGATCTGGCGCTGGCCGAGCCACAGTTTAACTTCAACGATCGCAGCTGGGCCTTCCCTTCAAGTGAAGGTCAGTATCGCCGTGGTATTGAGAAAATGGACAGCTATCTGCTGCGTCTGGCTGATCCAAAACAGCCAGCCCAGTTCTATGCCCGTGCAGATAATCTGGCTGCCTGGATTGGTGATGTCGAGAATCGTCTGGGAAGCTTGTCTCAGCGTTTGAGCGCCAGTGTTGGCAAGCCTCGCCTGAATACTGATCTGGCGGGTGATGCTGCAGCAACTCAGTCTACACCGGAAGCGGGTGAAGTTGTTGTTAAAACGCCATGGCTGCAAATTGATGATGTTTTCTATGAAGCCCGTGGTACCAGCTGGGCGCTGATCCATCTGCTGAAAGCCGTAGAAATCGACTTTGAGGATGTGTTGCGCAAAAAGAATGCACAGGTCAGCCTGCGCCAGATTATTCGTGAACTGGAAGGTACACAGGAAGCCCTGTGGAGCCCGATGGTGCTGAATGGCAGCGGTTTTGGTGTATTGGCTAACCATTCTCTGGTGATGGCAAACTACATCTCCCGTGCCAATGCGGCATTGATTCAACTGCGCGACTTGCTTGAACAAGGTTAATTGTTGGTTGTTTGATTTGAAGAAGCTTTATCGTTCTGCGATAAAGCTTCTTTTGTTTCTACTCTCTGAAAGTGAATACTATGAGCAAAAACAGTCGTCTGGTTTACAGCACTGACGGTGGTCGGGTTAAAGAGGAAAGAAAAGAAGAAATGCCTGTTGGAGATGGCCGCGTTCGTGTTCGGCGTGATCGCAAAGGGCGTGGTGGTAAGACGGTTACTGTTATTGAAGGCTTGCCATTGGCAGGCAATGATTTGAAAGCTTTCCTTAAAGTGCTGAAAAAGCGTTGTGGTGGTGGTGCTGTTAAAGATGGTGTTATTGAGTTGCAGGGTGATCACTGTGAGGTAATGCTGACGGAGCTAAAAAAGCAAGGGTATGATGCTAAGCAGTCCGGAGGCTGAGCAGTCAGGGCATCTTGATGATGCCCTGAGGAGCAGGTTTTACCCAGCCTGCACCGGAATCGCATTCGCGGTGTGATCAACCACGTTGTCAGCACCCATATAAATCAGGGCTGGCTTGTGATCTTTGCACTCATTGGCATCGTAGCTGGCATAAGCACAGATAATAATACGATCACCCACAGCCACTTTACGTGCAGCTGCACCATTCATGGAAATCATACGTGAACCTGCTTCGCCACGGATAATGTAGGTGGTGAAGCGCTCGCCGTTATCTTTGTTATAAATCTGGATCTGCTCAAATTCCTGCAGGCCCGCCATATCCAGCAGATCACTGTCGATTGCACAGGAACCTTCGTAGTTCAGAACCGCATGGGTCACGGTGGCCATATGCAGCTTGGCCTTCAGCATGATGTTCTGCAATCTATTTCTCCGGCGAATATTGCTCTGTATTTCGTTGTGCGAAGATTAACCACCTGTGCTCATATCAGCAAGGGGTACAAGTACCCAGAAGAGGTTTTCCGGGTACTTATCAGGGTAAGTCTTATCAGATATCCAATTGCAGGTTATCAATAAGACGGGCGCGTCCCAGCATGGCTGCGGCCAGAATCACCAGTTTTGTATCATTCAGTCCGGCAGGCTGCAGGGTATGGCGGTCAACAATATTGAAGTAATCCGGCTTAAAGCCCGCGCGGGCGAGCTTTACAAAAGCATCGCGGTGGATCGCATCGTAATTACGGTCACCGGCAAGAATCTGCTCTTTGGCTTCAACCAGTGTCTGGTTCAGTGTTGCCGCAATCTGTTTTTCTTCATCACTGAGATAACCGTTGCGGGAGCTCAGCGCCAGACCGTTTTCAGCACGGGCAATCGGCGCACCGATAATTTCAACCGGCATGCAAAGGTCGGTCACCATTTTCTGAATGATTGCCAACTGCTGGAAATCTTTCTCACCAAATACGGCAACATCCGGGCGTACGATATTAAATAGCTTGCAGACTACGGTAGATATGCCGGTAAAGAAGCCGGGGCGGCTGCTGCCGCAGTGCATACCATCCAATGCATCAACCTTTACCACGGTGTGGTGTTCAGCACCTTCCGGATAAATCTCATGGGAAGTCGGTGTGAACAGCAGCTGCACACCTTCTTTAATCAGTAATTCCTGGTCTTCTTCAAAGGTGCGTGGATAGCTGTCGTAATCTTCGTTGGGACCAAACTGCAGCTGGTTAACGTAGATACTGACAACCACGTAATCACAAACTTCACGCGCCTTTCTGACCAGAGACAGGTGGCCTTCATGCAGGTTGCCCATGGTTGGAACAAAACCAATTTTCAGCCCCTGACTGCGAGCGGTGCTGATCTGATCCTGAACCTCAGCAATGCTGGCAACAGTTTTCATGGATGCTTCTTGTGTCATTACTCCCCACCTCTCTCAGTAGCTATGTTCCTGCGCCGGGTATTCTCCCGTTTTCACCGCAGATACAAATCGACCAACAGCATCCTGAACAGAGCTGGCACCTTCCATAAAGTTCCGTACAAACTTGGCTTTGCGACCGGGTGTCATGTTGAGCATATCCTGAGTCACCAACACCTGGGCATCAGTGTCGGAGCCAGCACCGATTCCAATAACCGGAATGGAAACACTCATCGTCAGTTCACGAGCCAGATCGCTTGGCACACATTCCAACAACAGCATAACCGCACCCGCTGCTTCCATTTCTTTAGCGAGCTGGATCATGGCAGTTGCCTGTTCGTGGTCACGTCCCTGTACCTTGTAGCCACCCAACATACTGACCAGCTGCGGTAGCAGGCCAAGGTGAACACAAACAGGAACACCACGTTCAGCCAAGGTTTTAACCGTAGGCAGCAACCAGCGGTCGCCTTCAATTTTGACCAGCTCGGCACCGTCCTGCATCAGTCGGGTGGCATTCTCCAGTGCGGTAGTTTCAGTTGCGGCGCTCATAAATGGCATATCAGCCATCACCATGGCATCTTTGCAGCCTTTACGCACACAGCGGGTGTGGTAGGCAATATCGTCCATGGAAACGTGTACAGTGGAATCTTTCCCCTGCATGACCATGCCAAGAGAGTCACCAACCAGTAGAACCTCAACGCCCTGCTCATCCAGCAATTGTGCGACGGTGGCATCGTATGCGGTGAGACAGGTAAATTTCTCGCCCGCCTGTTTGCGGGCAGCAAGTGTATTCAGTGTGACTTTGGGCATAGCAGTATACAGCCGGTAAGGTGGAAGCCGGTTATCATGAAAATCGCAGATTAGTGCTGATGGCAGCCGGATGCAAACGGTTTTTCCTTAATTTGCCTGCCTAGTTCTATGTGTCGTTCCATGTGTGGAACTAATCGAGTGGTTTCCAGCCTGTTCCCGGCAGATCAAGCCCGGTAGCGTCACATTCTTTTAATAACTGAGGCAGTATCTTGCCGTTGGAAAGTGTGAAATCAGCAGGGGTAATATCGGCGAGCGGATATAACACAAAGGATCGCCAGTGCATTTCCTTGTGAGGTACCGTTAATCTTTCGGTATCGATCAACTCGTTACCATAAAGCAGAATATCCAGATCAAGCGTGCGTGATCCCCAGCGAATCAGACGTTTCCGTCCGAACTGTTGCTCTATAGCCTGTAACTCATCCAGCAAAACTTCTGATTCAAGTGCTGTTTTCAAGGCGGCTGCCGCATTACAGTAATCATCCTGCTGGCCGGGGCCAACAGGACGACTTTTGTAGAGCCTGGAAACGGCGATCAGTTCTGTTTGCGGTATTTTGGTGAGCGCCTGCACAGCTCCGGTCAGCTGCTCTTCAGGGTTGCCAAGATTGGCACCCAGACCAATATATGCGGTGACTGCCATAAACTACTCTGGTTGAAGCACTATTCAGAAGGTTTGATGTCGCCGCCTTGAGTATTGGCGCTGTTTTCAGAACCACCATTATTCCTGTTACCACCCTGACGGGAGCGACCTGAACGATAATTTGGCCCGCGGCGACGTCGCTTGCGCTGAGGCGGTCTACCCGAGCGGTTGTTGATGCTCTGCATCATGCCGCTGCGGCTGTTCTCATCAGCAGCCTGCAACTCTGTCCACCAGTGACCGATATTGCCGAGGTCTTCACCGGAATGTTCACGTAACAGCAGAAAGTCGTAGGCAGCACGGAAACGCGGATGTTCCATCAGGCTGTTTACACGTCGTTTGTGTGGGCGTTCCAGCCGGCGCTGCATTTCCCAGATTTCCCGAACCGGAATGGCAAACCGCTTGGGAATTGTGGTGTGTGCACTTTGGTTATCGAGTACGGTTGAAGCGGCCTGCTGCATGGCGGGTACCGGTGGTACGCCCTGATTCATGATTTCCTGTGTTAGTCGCAGCATCGGATGCCAGAGCATGGCTGCAAACAGGAACGCGGGGGTTACCGGTCGGTCTTCTGCTATTCGCTGATCAGTATTGCGCAGTGCCTGTACAATCAGATCCATTGCCTGTTCGTTCGTGGCTACATGATGTTCTGTTGCCGGGAACAGGTGTCCGAACAGACCGTATTGCCGCAGCATATGGAATGTCTGCTCACCCCTGCCGCTTTGCAAGAGCTTCAGAACCTCGTCAAACATTCTGGCTGCCGGAATATCTTTCAGTAGATGTCCATATTCTGCGATAGGCGCAGAGGTGCCGGGTTCAATGGTAAAGCCCAGTTTTGCGGCAAAGCGCACTGCACGCAGCATGCGGACCGGGTCTTCGTGATAACGGCGGACGGGATCGCCCATCAGGCGAACGACTTTATCCTGAATATCCCGGATACCACCGGCATGATCGTGGATACTGAAGGTGTCAGCGGTGTAGTAAAGGGCGTTAATGGTGAAGTCGCGTCGCGCCGCATCTTCATCAATAGTGCCGTAAACATTATCACGCAGAATGCGACCGTTATCAGAATGCTGAGAACGGTCTTTGCCGTGGTCACCGGTATCATGAGGTGCCCGGAAGGTCGCTACTTCAATGATTTCCCGGCCAAACTGTACATGCACCAGCTTGAACCGGCGGCCAATAATACGGGAATTTCTGAACAGTCCCCGTACTTCTTCCGGCGTAGCATTGGTGGCAACATCGTAGTCTTTAGGTTGAATGCCAACGAGCAAATCCCGGATACACCCACCCACCAGAAATGCGTCGTACCCCTGACTGCTGAGACGATAAAGTACCTTCAGCGCATTGTGGCTGATTTGCTTACGGGATACCGGATGCTGATCCCGTGGAATGATCTTGACCCGGCCTGACAGGCAGACTGCGTCTTCAGGGGGATGTGGCCGTATCACGTCGGCAGGTGCTTCGGATTCCGGGGTGTTGGATGAGCTGATCAGGCTTTTCAGCCAGCTGATAAAGCGATTACTCCGCATACGGCCTGTCTAAGTGATTAAATATGAGTGAAAGGGTTTTCATTGGGAGTAGTCAGAAAATACTGAAACATAATTGAAATAAGCGCCAATGATAGCATTATGCAGAGCCGAGAGAAATCAACCTCACTTGCGCGAAATCAGTGTCAGGGTACGACTGTCCTGATCAATCTTGAAATCAAACAGGCCGAGGATATCCATTCCGAGTAATCCGTCAGCGCCGCTCTGGTCATCGAGTTTGAGCTCGGCGACGTCCAGATCACGCAATTCATATCCGCCTATCTGAATCGTTTTGACCCTGTACAGATTAGTACTGCGCAGGCCATTTGCTGTACTCAGGCGAACTTGTCCAATCCGGCGGGCATTACCGCTGCTTGCCAGTTTTTGCAGTAAATAGGGTGGCAGTGTGGTGACGCTGGCACCGGTATCCAGTAGTAGTTCGAGAGGCTGTTTGCGGCCTGCCATGGTGGTCACGATAAAGTGCTGCCCCCAGGGCTGTAATGCGATTGAGCCAGAGGTGGTCGTGGGCTCTGGTTCTGGTGAAGGTAGCAGGGCGGCCAGCAGGTCACGGGCTTTCTGGCCAAATACCGGGTCAGATTCGATCAGCTCCAACTCCTGAATAGCGGCATCCAGATTGCCTGAATGGAGCCAGGATTGGGCCAGTGCGAAGCGGTAAAAGCTGTGTTCAGGTTCCAGTGTCAGCAGCTGCTGGAATACTGGCAGGCTTTCTTCAAGGCGCTGTTGTTTCTGATATTGTTTAAACAGCTCCCGAGCCAGCCGCTGAATCTGGCTGGTCTGGTTTTTAATCAGCGTGTTATCAGTACTGAATTGGCGGGCGCTGATGCGGGTTTCGAGTGCTTTTTGAAATTCTTTCTTCTCCTCCAGCTGCTGAGCAAGGCGTTCCAGCAAGTGTTGATCGTCATAATAGTATTGAGTGAAGTATTCCAGAATCTCGATGCCCTGATTGCTGCTCTGCCCCTGATCAATAACCTGCATTAACGACTTTCGCAGCTGATAAAATGTAGGGCCGTTGCTTCTTTCATGCTGTTGATAAAGCAGTAGTGCGTTTTCCAGCTGATTTTGCGTCAGGGCTTTAAGAAAGGCCGCATGGTCATCACTGATCTGAGTCGCAGAAGAAAGGCGGAAATCACTGGAAGGGCTTCCCTGAATCAGAAGTAAAGAGCGTTCAGGCTGAGCCACAGGTTGTTTTACCTGCCTGCTGACAGGCTGCTGCCAAGAGGTGAATTCGGGCGGTTTATTGGCGTGCTGTGCCAGAAGCTGGGTATTACTGAGGTGCCAGCCGGTACCCACACCGAGGGTGTAGAGAATCAGAGATAAACAAAGGGCACCGGCAAATTTCAAGGGCTCCACCTCATTGAACAAGTCTATCCTTTGACCTGTTTTGCTGTGCTGGGTTCGCTTATTTTAGTTCAGCATTTAGTCTAACAATCGGCTTCAAGCGGCGTCACCTTATTATTTACTATGAACATGCAGCTCTATCAGACTTTGTAACCATTTTCATGTTTCGGGGTGAGCTGCATTTCCGCTCATGGCTGTTTGTCAGGCATTATGTTGTAGCAGCGGCGGCTTTGCGGCGGGGTATTCCAAGACGCTGGCGGCGTTCCCACAGGCATTTACGGCTGATGCCGAGTTTGCGCGCCAGTTGGGTTTCGGTCATATTTTCCTGATGTTCCAGGACAAAGCGCTGGAAGTAATCCTCTAGTGTCAGACCTTCGCGAGAGTCATTTGTTGTTGCTGTAGTGTTGGCTGCAGGAGTAGCATGAATAATGCTTCTTTTGCTCTCAATGCCGAGATTTTCGGGGATTATAACGTCATCATCGCAAAGAATGGCGGCACGTTCGACAGCATTCTGTAATTCGCGAACATTTCCCCGCCATTGGTGATGGCTGATGGCGTTTAAAGCCTCCGGGGAAAACATCAGTGGTTGGCTGTTTTGTAACTTTATCTGTCGTTGCAGCAGCTTCTCTGCCAGTAAAATGACATCATCGCCCCGTTCCCGTAGTGGTGGAATATTCAGTTCAACAACATTCAGCCGGAAATAGAGATCTTCCCGGAATTGCCCTTCCAGTGATAATTGCTGCAGATTTCTGTGCGTTGCGGCAATCAGGCGGACATCAACCTTGTGAGACTGAATTGAGCCAACCCGACGCACTTCGCCTTCCTGTAATACCCGCAGCAGGCGTGCCTGAGCTTCCAATGGTAGTTCACCTATTTCATCCAGAAACAGGGTGCCGCCATCAGCAGCAGCAATAAGACCTTCTCGAGTGCTGGTTGCTCCGGTGAATGCGCCTTTTTCATGCCCAAAAAGCTCGGATTCGATCAGAGTTTCCGGAATGGCGGCACAGTTTACCGAGATCATGGGCGCTTTACTGCGCTGGCTGTGGTTATGCAGAGCCTTGGCGACCAATTCTTTGCCTGTACCTGATTCGCCCTGAACCAGTACAGTCGCATTGGTCGGGGCGACTTTTTCGATGCGCCGGAAAAGGCTCTGCATTACTTTTGAGTGTCCGATAATATTGGCGTAATCAGCATCTGTTGTCTGGCTGGCTGCTTGTTTATTGATTGCAGAAGTGGTGTCTGCTGACTGGTTTTTTGCTACCTGTTGATTATTACGGGCAATAATTGTGCTGATAGATTGCAGCATTTCTTCATGATCAAAGGGCTTGGCAATGTAATCCATAGCGCCCATTTTCATAGAATCAACCGCCGAGCGAAGGCTGGCATAACTGGTCATAATCAAAACCGGTGTGGTGGTTTTGCCAATTAGTTCGGTACCAGGGGCACCGGGCAGACGTAAGTCGCTGATGATGAGATCAAAGTTTTTCAGGTCGTGTCGTTTGAGTACTGCATCAACAGACCCTGCTTCATCAACCTGATAATGATTACGTTCCAGCAGGCGTCTGAGAGAGGCGCGGATAATCGTTTCGTCTTCGACGACCAGAATGTGCCCCTTGCTCATAGGTACTCCTGCTTTTTTTGTAGGTAAGCGGTTCCGTCCGGGTGCGGAAGATGCATTCTAACCTGAAATCGAACGACTGACATCTTATGTTTCATGGTTAGAAAACCTTGGCAGACGGATAGTAAAACGGGTGCCGTTTTTTTCGTGCTGATTGACCGGGCTTTCCACCTGAATGCTACCGAAATGCTCTTCTATCATACGATATACGAGTGCCAGCCCCAGACCCGTTCCCTGCCCCGGCTCTTTGGTGGTAAAGAAAGGTTCAAACAGACGGCTTTGGTTTTCTTTGGTAATGCCATGTCCCTGGTCGGTGACATCAATTTGAACTGACTGTTCAGAGAGGCGGGTGGTTATCCTGATCTCGCTGTTGTCCGGGGAGGCATCCGCTGCATTACTCAACAGGTTAATGAAAACCTGCAATAGCTTTTGTTCATCGCCCAGTACGCAGACATTAAACTCACATTCATTCAGTATCTGCAGGTTATGATGTTTGTGATTCAGAGATATCAACGCCACGGCTTCAGTAACCAGTGTGCGTATATTGACGGCTTCTTCCCTGCCAACCAGATTTGAGTTTGCACCACTGTGTGCAAAGGTCATGAGCGAGTGCAGAATGGTACTAATGCGCTGAGTCTGTTCCAGCATTTGGATAGCAGTCGTTTTAACATCCGGCTCATCGGATACTGCTTTCATTTCCTGAGCGAGACAGCTGATGGCGGTCACCGGGTTGCCAATTTCATGGGCGACGCCTGCCGCAAGCTGGCCAATAGATGCCAGTCGCTCACTGTGTTCAAGACGTTGCTCCAGTGACTGGGTTTCCGTCAGATCTTCCATCATGATGATATGACCTGCGCGGCCATCACGATCCTTGATCGTGGTTTTGTGCAGATTAAACCACTGATGCTTTCCTGCCTGAGTGATGTGTTGTTTGTGCAAGTGATTATCATCAGACCCTGAAAAATCAATCAGCATCTGGCTCCAGGGTTGGGGGAGGGATGATGTGAGAGAACCCAGAATATCATCGGCTTCAATGCCGGTGGTTTCTGTCATGGCATTATTCCACATCAGGATTTCACCATATTTTCCCAGAGAACAGACGGCCATTGGCAGGCGGTTAAGGATCTCCCGGTGATAACGGCGCAGCTGATCCAGTTGTGCGGCGAGACCTGTCAGTTCGGAATGATAGGTTTCCAGCCGGTTTTCAATCAGGTTGATGTCAGCGGTGCGGAAGTCATCGGCATCCTGCTTCCAGGGAATGGCGGTATTGATAATATCGCGCGCCACGCTGGGACCCATGAGTCCTGAAAGATTTGCCTCAATCTGATCCCGCAAGCGCCTCAATGCGAAGGGTCTGGTTTCCGTCCGCTGGAGATTCAGATCAAGCAGTGCCCGCTCAACTTCTCTGAATGCGGTAGTTTTGCCCAGCGGGGTTGAAAGTGCCTCTTCGAACTGGCTGGCTGAAAGTGCGGCAGGTATCCGGCGGCTCGGTTGGCTGACCTGCTCAATAGCGCAGGCTTCGGCAGCCATTACCTCTTCCGGTGACTGGGTGGTAAACCGGGATACCAGAATGAGTGTCAGGCTGTTGACTGCGATTGAAGCTAAAGCCGCATAGTACCAGTTGGAATCTAGGCTGATATAAATGCCATGCAAATCAAATAACAGACCGGGGCTGTCTGTTATAAGCGGGAAAATCAGTGTTCCTGCCCACACAGCTATACCGGCGAGTAGTCCGGCAATAAAGCCCTGACGATTAACCGTTGGCCAGTATACGAGAGATAAAACACCGGGCAAAAATTGCAATGCAGCGATATAAGAGAGAATGGCAAGATCAGTGAGGTCTTCTTGTCCTCTTTGTAGCAACAAATAAAAGACATAGCTGGAAATGATGAGCACCGCGATCAGCGCTCGCTTTACCCATTGCAACCATCGATAGATGTTGGTTTGAGGGCCGGGTTGATACACCGGTAGTATCAGGTGGTTCATGACCATTGATGACAGCGCCAGTGTGCAGACGATGATCACACCACTCGCAGCAGACATCCCGCCAAGGTATGCAAGTGCAATCATCAGCGGATTTTCCATCGCCATCCCGACCCCGATGGTCAGGTATTCAGGCACCGTTGTTGCGTTCACCGCTAGCCCGCCCCAGAGAATCAGGGGAACCGTAATGCTCATCAACAGCAGCAGTAATGGAACGCCCCAGCTGGCGGTATACAGGTGTTGTTTATTGATATTTTCGGCGAACACCATATGAAAGATATGCGGCATAACAATGGCGGCAGCAAAGAAAATCAGCAGCAGAGTGCGCCAGGGACCATCAGTCAGCCTGACCTGCATGCGGCTGAGTATCTGGGTATTAAGGTCAAGCCACTGATCGAGGCCATCCAGTCCACCAAATACAGAAAAAAGAACAGTTCCACCGATAATCAGCAGCGCCAGCAGTTTAAACAGGCTTTCAAATGCCACGGCAGCTACAAGACCGTGATGTTTCTGACGATCAGGCATATGGCGGGTGCCGAACAGACTAGTGAAGATGATCATCAGCAAGCAGAAACCAAGTGCAAACTGCTCCGGAGCGGCGCTGTCCGGATCGAGTATATGAATACTGTCAGATACCGCCTGAACCTGTAGTGCCAGCAAAGGTAGTGTGGCGACAAGCAGAAAGATTGTTGTTATTGCGCCAGCCCAGCTGCTTCTGAAGCGGAATGCGAAAATATCCGGCAGTGAGCGTAGTTGCCAGTCACGAGTGATTCTAAGTATCGGAGCCAGTAGTACCGGCGCCAGCAAAAAGGCACCACTGATGCCGAGATAATAAGCGAGAAAAACAAAGCCATACTGATACGCCATGCCAACCATGCCGTAGAAAGCCCAGGCACTGGCATAGACGCCCAGAGACAATACATAGACAGCAGGATGAGCGGTTATTTTTCGGGAAACATAACCCTTGTCTGTACACCAGGCGATGAAGAAAAGAAGGCTCAGATAACCAACAGTCAGTGTAGCCAGAGAAGAGGCGTCAAAGGTCATCAGCGCCTCGCTTAACCTGCAGTACGTAACCGGCAACAATGAGCATCATCCACAGCAGCCAGGGACGATACCAGTCGCTACTGGACTGCAGCCACCAGTCCATAATGGCGGGGGAGATCAGGTAGATACCAATCACAAGAAGTAATACTAACCGGTATAGATACATGGCTGTGTGTCGTGCGGTTATATGACGACCGCTATGTTATAACGGAAGGGTATGTACGTATAGTGATGTTTTGTTGTTATCTGATTTTCAGATCGTGATCCAGTAAACCATTTCTCCGGGGCAAAATGCACCGAGTGTTTCCTGCATCAGTTCGTTGGCGCGCATCTTGTAAAGGTTCTTTGCCCATCCAAGATCCTTTTCGAGATTTTTCTCGACATACCGGGACGGGAAAGCATTTACCTGATTGTTGTTGTAGGCAATGGGGAGTGTAATACCACTGGGAATCATGCTCCGACGGCTGGCCAGTGCGCCTTTGCATTGAAAAAACAGCTGTTCTGCAAGTTGCTTACGCTGGCGGAGGTAGAAGATGGACTCATCTTCATAACGGGCTTCATAAGGACGCATCACCACATCAAACTGCTGTTGTCTGCACATCATAATGGCTCTGGGGTCTGCCGGAGCATTGTTGTACATGGCATTACAGCTTCTGGTTGTGCGATCGTCTGTTTCCATTCGTAACTGATGATACCAGGGGCTGTTAGGTCCCATTTTCTGTTGGGCAGACATAATTGCGCTGTAGAACAGGTTTTCGTCCGGTTTAAAACAGCTGTTGTCGTCACTCTGCGGCTTTGGAGTAATGCCGGGAACGGTATTGATTTCTATATGCCGGCGACGGCGTATCTGCTGGCAGCGGTCATCCCGGCTCATCATTTGAGGAGCCATAACCGTCATACCCAGAGGCTGTCTGACTGAAGGTTGGCGGGCAGGCATACTGTTATTCCGGTACTGCGTATTTGAATGGGGTTGTTGATACGTATTCATTCCCCGTGGTGCCGAGCGCCACTGTGAGGCGTGGTGCTGCATTTGCGGTTTTTGATAGTCAGGCTGACGGTAGTCCGTTTGATTCTGGTTATAGGCGGGCTGCTGAGTTGCCGCTGAGTTATAAGCTGGTTGTGAATACGTTGAAGGCTGTTCAGGCGTCGGGGCAGATTGATATGAGTAACCATTCTGCCGGGGCATCATATTTGCTGAAGGAGGATTATAGTTGTTGTGTTGCCCCATACTTGGTGACGATACGTTTTGACCAGCGAAGTTATGCTGACTCATATCCTGCTGGGGCATGCCCATATAGTTTGAATCAGGCTGGTGGCTATAGTTGTCAGCTTTGTAATGCCCGCCCATGTTGTAATTCGTCATATCCGCGCTTTGCTCAGGCATGCTGTAACCTGAGTTCGGTGTATGATAAGGCTGCTGTGCCGGGGCTGAATGTTGTGCAGAGTAATCAGCATAAGGCTGCTGATTGCCCGTGCTGTATTGTTCCATGCCTTGGGGTGGCATCGCCTGCATTTCTTCCTGAGTCAGCATACCGTGATCAGGTTCATATGATCCGGCAACAGGCTGATTCATGTTGTAATCGCTGTCCGGCATGCTCCGGTGGTTATCAATTCTTTCGCCGGTTTGCATATTAAAAGTGCTGTGGGGCTGTTCGTACATACTGTTGCTGCTGCTGTTGTACGGGTTCATACCCTGTTGAGCCATATTGCCGGCAGGCATGCCATCCTGACCCATCATGTTTTGAGGCTGTGATCCCTGCGAGTATGGGTTGTATTGATTACCCTGTGTACTCTGATAGCCGTAGTGATCTTCGGTCATGACCGGGTTGTTAATAACCTGCGGGATTTCCTGCGGCATGGTGTTACCCATACCCTGGTAGCCTGAATATGAATCGTGCTGCTGGGGCATCATCTGCCCGGTATTCATATCCATGTTGTTGTTCATGTTTGCAGCAGAATTATAGGGCTCTGGCATCGTAGCCTGGGCGGGCATGCTACTCGTTGTGCTGCCATGCATATTATAGGATTGTGAGCTGTAGGGTTGTGAGCCGTACGGGTTTGCCTGATAGCCGCTGCTGGCCTGATTGTAAGCAGATGATGGTTGGACGTTGTTATAGCTGCCGTGCATGCCATTCTGGGCTGGCATATATTGCATCGACGGTGAAACGGGCATCCCGGGCACAGGCTGTTCGCCAGTTGCCTGGAAGCTGACTGCAAGCGGAATTGATAAAAGATACCGGTACTTCCTGAAACAACGCATTGTGCATTCCTTGCCATCGTGTTTCGGAACTCTGGCTACAACCTGACTGAACGCTCAAATTTAGAATAAATCAGACAGGCAACAAGCCAGAACGAAATTCGTTCTCACCGTTTATTCACATCGGCATCTTTTTATCAATCTGCAGCAGTTTATTAATTATCTTGTTGGGGAATGCTCATAAGGGAAGGAATAGCAGTGATATCCCAATGCTGAACAGACCAGCCAAGCAGGGATTCGATATAGCAATTATCGGTGGGAGGTAAGGGTTGATGCAGGGCCTTAAGGGCTTTGAGCAGAACCGGCACCGGGTTATCCAGTGGCAGAGCCGTGGCATGATTCTGCTTGCTCAGCTTGCTGCCATGATCATTAATAATGACCGGCAGATGCGCATAAGCGGGCTCTTTATGACCAAGGAGCTGTAACAGGTATTGCTGGCGCGGTGTGGAATCAAGCAGGTCGCTGCCGCGTACGACATCCGTCACACCTTGTTCAGCATCATCCACGACAACCGCCAGCTGGTATGCAAACAGGCCATCCTTCCTGAGCAGAATGGAATCCCCAATCTCATCCAGCGGGAAGGATTGTGTTCCCTGAATCCGGTCTTCGAATGTCATCGTATCAGCCGGTGTGCGCAGGCGCAGGGAATAAGGTGTTTCAGAAATACCTGATTTATCACGGCAGAAACCGGGATAACGGCCTTTATATTCAACCAGTTTTTTACGACTGCAGGTGCAGGGATATAACAAACCCTGTTGCTGAAGCTGTTCCAGCGCCTCCCGGTAGACGTCATTGCGGTTGCTTTGGTAAACAACGGTGTCGTCCCAGTGCAAACCATAGGCTTCCAGAGCCTTTAGTATGATGCTGGCCGCGCCCGGTTGCTCCCGTGGGCGGTCAATATCTTCCATGCGAACCAGCCACTTGCCACCATTAGCTCTTGCATCCAGATAGCTGGCAAGTGCTGCGACAAGAGAACCGAAATGAAGCGAACCGGTAGGAGATGGTGCAAAACGACCGATGTAAGACGTTGGGAGGGTCATTTACTCTGGAAAGGAAGAAAACCAGGCTCCTTAGGAGCCCAGCTGTTTTTCCTTGATCTCTGCCAGCGTTTTGCAGTCAATGCAAAGCGTTGCAGTCGGACGTGCTTCCAAGCGACGGATGCCGATATCGACGCCGCATGAATCACAGTATCCGTAATCTTCGTCTTCAATGCGCTGCAGAGTCTGTTCAATTTTCTTGATCAGCTTACGTTCCCGGTCACGGGTGCGCAGTTCAAGACTAAACTCCTCTTCCTGGCTGGCGCGATCCGCCGGGTCCGGGAAATTAGCAGCTTCGTCCTGCATATGGTTAACCGTACGGTCAACTTCTTCCATCAGCTCCTGCTTCCATGACTGCAAGATAGCGGTAAAGTGCGCTACTTGCTTGTCATTCATATACTCTTCGCCTTGTTTTTCCTTATAAGGCGTAAAGCTTCTGAGCAGGTTGCCAGATTCGGCTTTTTTCTGTGCTGACATGGTCACAGCCTCTTCAACCTAACCTTGTTTACGAGCATCCTTCGGGAGGCCTGCATTCCCTGTATAACCTGACATAATGCCACAAATCACTTTTCAGGGAAGCGCAGAGGCTACCAGAACACTTTCCGATGTGCCACTACTGAAAGTTGACATGGATCGCATGTTTCTGCAATAAGTGGGTGCCTGATTGTTTCATGGTTATTTTTTCGGGTTGTGCGTTTAAGGTTGCAGAATCACCGGTAGCTCGCGATAGAGTTCCATATGCTCGGGCAGTGTATTTGATTGCCATGCCATCACTTCAACCCCCGCCGCAGCGGCCTCTTTTAATAGTTTGCCGTAGGTCGGGTCGATATGGTCAGCCGGGCTGACGGTTTCAATGCCCGAGTGTTGAACACAAAAGAATAAAACGGCTCTGGCACCGTCAGCTGAAACCTGCATCAGCTCATGCAAATGCTTTTTGGCGCGAACACTAACAGCATCAGGGAAATATCCATCTCCCGGTGCTTCTTCAAGGGTGACACTCTTAACCTCGATATAGCAGGGCGGTTTATCATCATCTGAAAGGAGAATATCGATGCGGCTGTTTTCGCCATAGCGCACTTCTCTCTTTAATTGTCGATAGCCCTGCAAGCCGGGAATGACGTCGGCATTAATTGCTTCCTCAACCAGTCGATTGGCCTGCCCGGTATTGATGCAGGCTCTCACACCTTCTCTGGTTTCAACCAGCTCCCAGGTAAAGCGATACTTTCGCTTCGGGTTGTTTGAATCGGAGAACCAGACCCGGCTGCCCGGCTCGGCACAGTTTCTCATTGAGCCAGTGTTAGGGCAGTGGATGGTAATCTGTTCACCGCTATCCGTTTCGATATCTGCCAGAAAACGTTTATAGCGGCGAATCAGTCGACCGGATGATAGTGGAGGATCAAACTTCACGCGGTAATCTCGGCGTAAAGAACACCATCTTTGACCTGTAGTGGCACAGCTGTCAATGACTGACCAGCGCAGGGGCCTGCGATACACTCACCGCTTTCTATCAGAAACTCGGCACCGTGATTGGCGCATAAGATTAACCGCTGTTCTCTATCGAGGAATTCATCGGGCGCCCACTCGAGAGGAATGCCAATGTGTGGGCAACTGTTATAGTAACCGTAAAATTTGCCATCTTTATGGATTATCAGAACATTATAGTTATTACCATTAAATCCCTTGGCGCCGGGATCCTGAATATCTTGCACATTACAGAGTTGAATCATACTTGTTTCATTATTCTTCTATGGAGAGTCAGGAAAAATACCATGTTTTTCTCTGACTGCATTGATAAATTTTAAAACTTGCTTAATGGTTGGTCTGTTCTTTGGCGTGTCTCTTAGCATATAAGTACACAGTGCTAACATGTGGACAGAAGGGGAGTATTTTTCAGAAACTTTGGGGTAGTGTCGTCCAGCGATAGATGTGGGTTTAAGTGATTTCCAGCCGTGTTCAAGCTGATCCAGGTGAGCAATAACATGTTCTTTGAAGCTGGTTTGTTTGAGTAATGCAAGTAGCATGGTAAAGGATGGGTCGTCGAAATCCAGTTGTGATCTGATTTCTGTTTTGTAAATGCTCTCGACACCCAATAGCATGGCGAATACTTTGCCAAGCCAATAAATAATTCCTTCTGGTGGGAATGTATGTAACTCATGTGATGATGTTGAATCTACATACGAAAGCATTTGTTGTGATAAATCTTCTGAACCTGTCGACTTGAGAAGGCGAAGATCCATCGGGCGCAAAAAAACAGGTCTTGATTGATGATACAAACCAAATTGGGAAAGCTTTGGTTCGGTAATAAACCCATAGCCTTCATGCTGAATTTCGCAGATGCACTGTGCAAGCGAAAGTCCAAGGATGACTAAAGCCCTGTCATTCAAACGCTGGCCTCCAAGCCTTCGAAAGGGATGTTCCTGTCCAATCGTTTTTTCGAGGATACGAGGCTCTTGTTCATTCCGGGCGATGATTAACTCTGCAAGTCCGTGAGGAGCAGAGGGTAGTACGACCAGTCCCGGTCGATAAGAACCGTTTTCTATCGCATAATAGGCAACATCAGGAAGCTGCTCGTCATAGCCCCTTAGCTTTTGAGCGGTTTCAGAAATATTGGCTACTACTACAGAACCCGCAGCGCTCAGTTTGGCGATAACCAGAACGGGTACGGTTTTAGTGCTCAAAAAACCGGATTCGGCAACTTGAGCAGAGGGATCTGAGCTGTCTGAAATATCAAATGCCAGCTCTACAGTGTGCCCATCAGAAGAAATCGTATATTTTTTTAGAGTATAGCGATATTCCGCATCCCCTTCTGTGGGTATTGTGACATCCTGTGTAAGCCCCGGTTTTACTGACTTTGAGGATGAAAGCTGGCTGATATCCAGATACCTTTCGCCTCCAGCCAGAGCGACTGCTGCGACAGTGTCCCGAAGGTACTCTGACTCACAAGTATTAAAAGTATATATTTTTTGATTACCATTTAAGACTCGGATACATTGTTCTCGCACAAATGGTGTCTTTTGTATTTTATCAGGTAGGGAAAACGATTGCAGGGTCACTGCTGTTGCGGTTGTTGTGGTTGTTACCACTGAAAAAGTTGATTGCAGTGAGTCGTTTGACCCTGATCGGTGCATGCTTTTTTTTCGTGAAACAATGCTTCCAATATTTAAAAAACCTACCTTCTGTGCTGCTTTTCTCATGGCTTTAAATTTACCTTTCCCTTTCCCTTTCCCTTTCCCTTTTAAGGTGCCTTGATCACCTTCATAAATGCTGGCGGTCTCAGCTGGGTAATGTTGCTCAGTTTTTCGGGATGGCTTCGTGAAAGTGACATGGTCATCATCAGAGCCTGACCCATCCATGGCACTTGTATTTTCGGGAATAGCAAAGCCCAGTAGAGCAAGTGCAAATGGTAAAAGTAACATTTGTTGTTTAGTTGGCATGGTGGCAAGTTTCTGCTTTGTTTAATGATGTTTAAAAAATGTATTACAACAAAATTAGCTGCTTGTTATCAGAAAAGGGAACTGCCATAAGTTTTTTTAGTTAACTGGGCGTATTAAAGTATTGAATGGTTAAAAATCATTAAAAATTGGTAATTTGAGTGGCATCTCTAACCCTTAAGATGCTTGTTGCCCGTATCACCGCCTGGTAAGGTTATGTCGCCCATTTTCTGGCAGCCATACAGGAAAGATTGCGTGAACGATACCGACCAACCTCCGAGTACGAACTCGGGAAGCGAAATGACTCGCTAACGGTTTTCTTGCGCATACCTGCCGGGAACCGTTCTGGCGTCCCGGGAAAATACCTTCCTTATTTTGCTTCCACAGCAAACCAGATACATCACCATCTTTAACTGGTGTATTGCTGGTTATTAAAATCCGAGCTGTGTGCCTGTTGTCGCAGCGGCAGGCGGTAATACCGGTTCTCAGGCGGCAACACTGGTGATCCGTGCTTTGGCAACGGGAGAAATAAAAACCGGTAATTGGCTACAGGTGATGTGGAAAGAGTTCCGCATTGCGTTGGTGATTGCGGCAGTACTGTGTGCAGTAATTATTGCCCGTGTTGAACTGTTCAGTGCCGGAGTTGTGTTACCGGCAGGGATCGAGCTGGATCATATTGCCATTGCTATTGGTATTGCACTGGCTGTTCAGGTTGTTTTATCCTCCGTTGTTGGCGGATTACTACCGTTACTGGCGCGTGCCTGTCGGCTTGATCCGGCAGTGTTGGTCAGCCCGGTACTGGCTTCCGTTGTCGATATATCCGAGATGCTGATTTACTTCTTTACTTTGACCCGTTTGCTGGGAATTGGCTGAACGCATCTCTTCTAAAGATGCGAACGCCCCATCTTGCTTTTGGGCAGTTTGCGTCTTTTCTTCGCCTCTGCAGCGCGGGGATAAAGTGTTTGATATAGCTTCTGGAAGCTCTCTATGTACTCATGAGTCTTTGCTGATGCTTCCGGAAACTGCTGCTGATAGAGCTGCTCCAGAGATGGTTCTTCACCGCCTTTCTGTTCTAGCTGGCTGATGGCTTCGTTAAATTTATCCTGTAGCTGTTGTTCATCAGGCATTAACGATTTCAGCTGTGCATGAGTGTTGTCTACTTTTGATAGCTGCTGTAAGACCGAATCGGGGTCAACACCCGGTTCCAGTTTGACCCCGATTGAGCGTGAGGTAACAACTTCTGACTCAAACCCAAGCAGTGTGCCCAGCTGGTTTACCTCACGAATATGCTGCTCAAGTTGCTTTTTGACTTCGGGCTCCAGTTTGAATTTTGCTGATGTTTCCATTTAAAAGAGACTCTTGAAGAATTTTTTGGCTTTCCTGCCGAAGTCCTGGGCGCCTTTTTTTACTTTGTTACCAAAGTCTTCAAAGCCGTTTTTGACCTTGTTGCCAAAGTTATTGAAGCCATCTTTTCCAAAGTCATCAAAAAACTTTTTGACTGGTTTGGCAACAGCAACAATCTTCTGACCTACATTTTGCCCCCAGGCTTTTACTTTAGAGCCAACTGTCTGAAAAGCGCCGGATATTTTTTGGCCTGCATTATGCCATCCTTGCTTAATTGCATTTCCGGCATTCTGAAAGGCTGTTCTTGTCTTGTCCCCGAACCTGTCGAAGGCATTACCGACTTTTTTGAAACCGCCGACAATTTTTGAACCCCAACTACCAATTTCACTGGTAACCTTGCCCCAGCCTTTTTTGATCTCTCCTCCCCAGCGCTGAAACTCATTTCTTGTCGCCGTAAATCCTTTATTTATTTGGGAGCCCCATCGCTGGAATTCGTTTTTTGCGCTATTCCAGCCGTCATTTATTTTGCTTCCCCAGCGCTGGAGTTCATCGGTGGCTTTCCCCCAGCCTTTTTGTATTTCACCTCCCCAGCGTTTAAATTCATTACGTGCGGTATCGAGCCCTACGTTAATTTTCCGGCCCCAGTCCTGAACAGTACCTTTGAAATCTTTTACGCCTTTATTGATTTTCTGGCCAATTCCCTCAAATTTTTTCTGAATGTTTTTACCCCATTGAGCAATATCGAGCCCGGCTTTAATCGAGCCCTGTGCTACTTTTTTTCCTACGAAAAAACCGATCACTCCCTGAGTTAGTGGCTTTGT
This sequence comes from Endozoicomonadaceae bacterium, assembly GCA_965261725.1. Taxonomy (GTDB): domain Bacteria; phylum Pseudomonadota; class Gammaproteobacteria; order Pseudomonadales; family Endozoicomonadaceae; genus CANDOC01. The sequence goes on from CBDHDU010000002.1 coordinate 180,797, forward strand.
GGTAGAAAAGATAGTCCTGGCCTGATCCATTGTGTTTGTAGCTGTTTTGGCAATATCTTTTGCACCCTGCTCAATATTCTCGCTTTCTCTGGTTATCTTCTGACCCGTATCGGAAAATGCTTGCTGAACCTTTTGCCCGGCAGAGGCCGTCTGGCTTACTGTGGTTTTGACTGTTCGCTCGGGTGTACCTATACGTTTATTTATATCTTGCAACTGGCGTTCAACATTTTTACCCAGTTGCTCAAGCTTTTCGTTGGTCTTGGCCAGAGTCTGCCTGACTGATTCGGCTTTTTCGGGATCTACCGCCTGCTTCCCGACATTCGCAAAATTTTTATTTATCGTGTCAAATTGTTGTTTGAATTCCTGCAGTGCTTGCTGGACCTGCTTTTGTGAATGCTTTTCGAGTTTTTTAACTGACTGCTCTGCTGTTTTCAGTCGATCACTGATGAGTGTTTGTGTTTCATTGATACCGTCCCTGATTGACTTAGCCAGTGTGGTAGCATCCTGACTGGTCTTATTCATGACTTCTGTAGAAAATTGTGTGACTTTGGTGTGCTGTGCCCCCCATTGCTTAAATTCGGCAGCTGCCTTTTGGTAGCCCTTTCTGACACTATCTCCAGCCGCCTTGAAATCCTTTTGTATCTGTTGGCTTACTGCGTTTGCTACTGTTTGAGTCGCTGTTCCGTCTCCAACCGCTTTAGCAAAAATACCGCCCATACCTTTATTAAATTCGTTTCCCGCAACCATCATTCCTGATGCGGCTTTTTGTCCGGCATCCAGCATTCCAGCCTGAATTGTCTGGCTGGCATTGCTCATATTCTTGCCTGCATTTGTAAATGCAGTACTCAGTGAGTCTCCTACTAAATTTCCTGTATTACCAAAGTGATCTCCCATTCGGTGGAGCCCACCTTCCAATTGTTTAACTTGTTGGGGAGTCGCAGCTTTGACTTGAGATACTGCTGTTGCAGAGGAGGCTCCGGCGAAAGTAGCCCCTTTCAATGCTTTAGACAGTTGGGTGGAGAGACTATCAAACCTGAATTGCATCACCTGGTTCAGGCTGCGACCAAAAGCGCTGGTTTTTTGGCGCAGCGCCGTGAACTGTTGTGATTCCTGTGTACGTTGGGTTTGATCCAGCGCACCGGTGCCGGTCACTCCCTGTGTATTTGGCCTGATTTCCATATCGTGCCGGGGTCAATGCCCGTTTAGTTTATTGAGAACAGCTAATTATAAAGTTTAGCTATATATGACAATCATGGTGGGAAGATAAAGAGCCGCCCTCAGGATGGGTTTTGCAGGGAGGGCTGGGGGCGGCATAAACAGGTTGTGGATATTTGAGGCCGACAGTCTGGGGCTGCCGGTCTCAAGAGGTTGCTATCAGAATACCCACTTGGCGCTGACAGAGACGTTACGACCCGGCTGGGTGTAACGATCCAGACCTGCATAATCGCTGGTGCGGCCGCGGACATCTTCCCAGACCCAGTACTTCTTATCGGTCAGGTTGAACAGACCGGCGCGCAGGGTCAGGTCTTCAACTGGCTTGTAGTAGGCGGTCAGGTCAACGATGCCGTAACCGGGAGAAGCAAAGTCGTTGCTGTCGCTGATATCAGATTTTTTCTTTTCCTGTACCAGTGTCAGAATCGCTTCACTGCCCCAGATTTCTGCCGGGTCGTCATAAGCCAGACCGATAACACCTTTAAGTGGGGCAACGCTATCGAGCGGCTTGTTGTCTTCTTTGTTTTCACCATCTGCCCAGGCAATGCTGGTGCGCAGGGATGTACCGGTGGGTGCGTCCATGGCTTCATCAAGGAACAGTTGGCCACGGAACTCGATGCCCTTAATGCGGGCTTTGGCTATGTTCTGTTTCTGGGTAGTACTTGTATTTTGATCGACGGTGACAGTATCAATGAAGTTTTTGTATTTGTTGTAGAACGACGCGATCTCAAAGCTGCCCAGCCGATTATTGCCACGCAGCCCAAGTTCAAATGAGTTGCTTTCTTCTGGTTTCAGGTCTGGGTTTGCCAAATGACCGTAGGTAGGGGCTCGACGTGAATAGTATACCTCAGAGTAGCTGGGAGCTTTAAAGCCTTGGCTAAGTTGGGCAAACACAGATAGATCGGGAGTGAATTTATATACTGTGCCCAGACGTCCGGTGACTTTGCTGTCCTTCAGTTTTTTGGCAGGTGTCCCCCCCGCCATTGTGGAAGGGTCATATTCAAAACTGTCATAGCGAACGCCGGGTGTTACTGTCAGCTTTTCTGAAAGCTGAATATCATCCTGAATAAACAGACCGTATTTGCTTACGTCAACTGTCGGAATATAGCTTTTGTCTGTTGATGTGTTGTTATCCAGATCGTTTTCAATATTTTTGTTTTTGACATCACTGCGGTTAGCGTTCAGACCATAGATGACATGGTGGTCAAACCCTGCCAGTGAAAGCTCTTTATCAAACTGGGCGCCTAGCTGATAACCTTCCTCTGAATAATCATAAGCCATCAGGCGATTGTTCAGTGGAATAACGATTGTACCAAAGTCCGCATCATAGGCTGGCATTCGGGTTTGCATATCCGTTTCTGTCTTCTGCCAGTCCAGCTGCCAGCGCATTTTGTCAAACAGAGTCAGACCCGCCTCCCATTCATGGAAGATGCCCACACGAGCTCGAGTCTTTTCATCCTTACCGGTTACGCCATCCGGTGACATAGACATGGGTTTGGCATCGGTCTTTGAGTTATGAAATTCACCGGTCAAGCCAATACGGTGCGCATCATTAAGTTGATACTGGGCTTTTGCCAGCCAGTTGTTCAGGCCGGTATCCAGAGGGTTCGCTTCTCCACGACCCGCGCCGTAAATATCAGCACCGCTATGAGTTTCCGTTTCTTTATGGTCGCGGCGGGTATAGATCAGCAATGTTTCCAGATCACCGGTACGATTGGCGAGAGAAAGTGTTTCGGTGTAACCCTTGTCGGCACTGTCATATCCGGCCTTGATGGATGCGTGGCTGTCGTCACCGGTAGATTTTTTCAGCAGGTCAGCAGGATCTTTTGTTTGGAAGGCGACGATGCCGCCCAGTGCTTCACTGCCGTATAAACTGGAAGCAGGGCCTTTGACTATTTCGACAGCTTTTAGGGTTTCGAGATCGACAAAGTTACGTTTGGAGGTAAGGAAGTCACCACCAGGATTAAATTCCTGCGCCTGATCAACACCGTCAATCATGATTTTGACGCGGTTTTCATCCATGCCACGAATGTTGAAGCTGCTGGGGCCAGCACGACCATGTCCCTGTACTTCTACACCGGGTTCATAGCGCACCAGGTCTTTAATGTTTTTAGCCTGCTCTTTTTCGATTTGTTCACTGTCGATAACGGTTACGCTACCCGCAATATCTTCGATTGCTTTTTCAGTACGTGCCGCAGTGACAGTAACCTGATTCAGCATCGTTGTTTGTTGAGGTGCGGATTCTTCAGCCTGTACCAGTGTGGCGGACACAGCCATCACGGCAATTGCCAGTCTGCTTCGAGTGAACATTGTTATAGCCTGCGTGTTATGTGTTTGTGTTGTTCTTCTATGACTTACGACAGAGCAGGAATAATACAGATCGCATATAACAGTATTTTTCCTGATTTGCTTCTGTGAGTGATAAGCGATCTCTGCGTGTCACGAACCCCTTATTTTCTGGCCTCAAGGCAGCTATGAACGAGCTTTTAGCGCTGCCGTGCCATTGACATTCGGGTGTCAATATAGATAATTGAACTCACAAATGCAAATCATTATCATTTAGTTTGTTGTTAGGTGTTAAGTATCAGTGATGGGGTTGCACAAGAAGGCCGGGGAGTGGTTGCAGGACGGACCTCAGGGCGTATTGCTGATGCTGTGTCTTTCGGTATTGCTGCACTACGTTATTTTTCAGAATGCTCCTGAAACCGAAGTTGTACTGGAAGATTCCTCTGGCGCCTGGTCGGCACCGGTAAATGTCACGTTTTCTACGTTGACAACTCAGGCGCAACCGGAAGTTGAACCTCCTGAGCCGGAACCGGAGATCGAACCCGAACCAGAGCCGGAACCAGAAGAGATACCACCTGAACCCGTAAAAGAAGAACCGGAGATCTTGCCCGAACCTGAAGTGGTGAAGGAGGAGGCTCCGGTGGTGAAACCGGTTGAGAAGAAACCTGAACCAGTAGAAAAGCCAAAAGTGGAAGAGGTTAAGCCGGAACCACCGAAAAAGCCTGAGCCTGAACCGGAACCTCAACCACCGGCAGAAGCATCCGTAGCTTCAGCATTGGAAGAAGTTAAAGATGTGCCGGAAGGGCTAAGTGAGGAAATTCCGGTGGTTACGGAACCGGCATTTCGCAGCACACCACGGCCACCGTCTTATCCACGGATGGCCAGACGCCGGAATCTGGAAGGTGTCGTTTTAATTGAAGTGCTGGTGGATGAAGCCGGTAACTCTCAGGAAATCAAGATTATTGAATCTTCCGGGCATGAAATTTTAGACAAGGCTGCACTGCGTGCAGTTAAAAAGTGGGAATTTAAACCTATGGTGCGTGACGGCATCGCAACCCTCTCAAAAGTGCGGGTGCCCGTTGCGTTTAATCTGCGGTAAGGACTGAAACATGAATGATATTTTCCAACAATTAGGTGTTTTAAGCTGGCCGCTGGTTGCCGCTTCTGTGATCAGTGTGGCGCTGATTCTGGAACGCATTATTGCGTTTACCTTGCTGCCTTCCCTGAGTAAGAAGCATGTGCGCAAAATGCTGCTGAAGATTCAGGGCTGTGACTGCCGTATGCAATGTGAACAGGTGAAGCGTGAAATCTGCAGCAAGAATAACTCGCTGGGCGGCGGTGTTTCCGTACTGCTGAGCCATGCGGGTAGCAGCAAGTCTCTGCGTGAAGAAGTCGCCGGTCTTTGGCTGCTGAAACAAAAGCAGCAACTGAACGCCAACCTGAAAGTGCTGATGCTGGTGGGTGTGCTGAGTCCGATGCTGGGTCTGCTGGGTACCATTCTGGGTATGATTGCCATGTTCCAGGGACTGGCAGCCAGCGCAGGCTCGATTACACCTGCGGTACTGGCAGATGGTCTGTGGGTTGCGATGTATACAACTGCGTTTGGTCTTGTTGTAGCGATTCCATCTTTGGCCGCCAGTCACTGTTTCGGTATTTTTGCCGGTCGTTATCTGTCCCGTCTCGAATTCGTACTGAACCATGTGAACCTGATGATGGAAGGCGTGAAAATTGAAGAAAGCGGCATGGCGATGGAAAAGAAAGAAGCTGATGTTCATCTGGTGGGACAGGCCGCATGATCCGCATTGGTTCCGATGAAGAAGTATCCGCATCGTTACTGCCGGACCTGACCCCGCTGCTGGATGTTGTTTTTATCGTACTGGTATTTCTGTTGTTTACCGCCAACAGTGTGCCGCTGACTTTACCTGTCGATTTACCGGAAACCGAACGTGCGGTTTCTCAACAGCTGGATAAGCCTGACGCTATCGGAGTGAATCTTTTTGCAGAAGGTGCCTCCTGGGCGCTGGAAGGTGAAAAATACGATAGCTGGGAAGCATTCAGTACAGCGCTGCAACAAAAAGTACAGGCGGAACCGGAGCGTGCGGTTGTTATCGCCGGTGACCGTGCAGTCCCAATGGAAAATCTGGTTCAGCTGATGCAGTTCCTGCAACAGAATAATATTGCAGCTGCCCAGATTCTGATGGAGGAAAAATAATGAAAAGCACCCTGAAGAAAATGATTGCTACAGCCGGTTTCAGTGCTGCTGTTTTAGGCAGCATGCTGACATCAGCCGCGGCTATCGTGCCAGCTATCGAACCAGCAATTGATGCCAAACGCATGGTAACGATTGGTAGCAGTACCACGGAGCTGGCTTTTGCTTTGGGGGCAGGCGACAAGGTTGTAGCTGTTGATGTAACCAGTAAACACCCAGCCACAGCCTTACAGTTACCAAAAGTAGGTTATTACCGCTCTTTGTCTGCGGAAGGGATTCTGTCTATGCAGCCAGATTTGCTGCTGGGCACAGATGAAATGGGGCCTCCACCGGTTTTTCAACAACTGCAGGAAGGCAAAGTTCGGGTTGAACAGCTGCCAGCAGGGAGCGGTGTGGATAACCTGAAACAGCGTATTGAGCTGATGGCTGAGCTGCTGGGCAATGAAGCTGCCGGGCAGCAGCTGTGGAATAAAATCAATGCTGAGCTGAATGAAGCTGAATCACTGATTCAGGGTAAACGTCCGCGAGTGATGTTTATGCTCAGCCATACCGGTACGCCGATGATGGCAGGTAAGAATACAGAAATTGACAGCCTGATTACTTTGGCAGGTGGTATCAATGTAGCCGCCGAGCATTTCAGTTCCTATCGTCAGGTTTCTGCCGAATCGCTGATGATGATGCAGCCGGATATTCTGATTGTCAGCGAAGCATCACTGGCGAATACCAGTGTTGATAAATTGCTTGCACTGCAGCCGGGTCTGCTTGCAACACCGGCAGGTCAGAACAAGCGTGTGGAAGTGATTGATGGTACGTTATTGATTGGTGGGCTGGGGCCGCGTACCGGTGAAGCTGTGAAAGAACTGGCAACAAAATTCTACTCTGATAAGAAATTGCTGACCGCCCAACACTGATATTTTGCAGGGAGCCAAACTATCCACAGGCTCCCGACTACCCAACTCTTGTATGGTCAGAGAATGAAAAGAACAGAAAAAGCCCGTCTGCTGTTGTGGGGGCTGAGCATCCTGTTGCCGATAGTGATGCTGTTATCCGTTGCGACCGGTCCTGTCACTATTCCCCTCAGTGAAATTCTTCAGGTATTACTTTCAAAGCTTGGGCTATCAAATGCCGAATCTAATCCTCAGTCTGCCCTGATTATTGAAGCGATCCGTTTGCCACGTACTTTGTTAGGCGTGCTGGTTGGCAGCACGCTGGCTGTTTGTGGTGCGGCGATGCAAGGGTTGTTTCGTAATCCGCTGGCAGACCCCGGCATTATCGGTGTTGCCAGTGGTGCTGCGCTGGGTGCCGGGATTGCAATTGTGCTTGGCGGCATGCTGCCATTTGCGTTGCCGGAAGTGTTAAGGGCTTACAGTGTTTCACTGTTTGCTTTTGTCGGTGGTTTCAGCGCGACGTTATTGGTTTACCGGATTGGAACAACATCAAATGGCACTTCTGTCGCTACTATGTTGTTGGCAGGTATTGCCATCAGTGCTTTAAGTGGTGCGGGACTGGGAACCCTGAACTATATCGCTGATGATGCCATGCTGCGAAATATGACGTTTTGGCAGATGGGCAGCCTGGGTGGAGCCAACTGGCAGAATATTTTATTCACAGGACCATTAATGATTCTGTTGCAGGTTCTGTTAATCAGTCGTTCACGTGGTTTGAATGCTCTGCTGTTGGGGGAATCAGAAGCCCGTCATCTGGGGCAAAATGTCAATGTATTGAAGCTACAACTGATCCTGTTGACTGCACTGGGTGTAGGTATTGCCGTTTCAATGGCGGGCATGATCGGTTTTGTTGGTTTGGTAGTACCGCACCTTGTACGCATGGCAATTGGCCCGGATCACCGTTTCCTGATGCCTGCCGCCTGCCTTTTAGGTGCGGTATTGTTGCTGGGCTCTGACATGATTGCCCGGGTTATCGTTGCACCGGCAGAGCTGCCGATCGGGATCGTCACTGCGCTGCTGGGGGCTCCGTTCTTTATTTCTCTGCTGCTGCAGCAACGAAACCGGATTGGATGAAGAATAAGATGGCTTGTCTTGAAGTTGCAGGTTTGACTGTACATCGTGGTGGTAGAGATTTAATTCAGGATATTACCCTGAGTGTGGCGCCCGGTGAAATGGTGGCCATACTCGGCCCGAACGGTGCCGGTAAAAGTACCCTGTTTCGCAGTATTGCCGGTGAAATGCCTTATGATCGAGGCGAAGTAAAGCTGAGTGGTCAGGCAATTGATAACTGGTCTCCCACTGAAAAAGCCCGACTACTGGGAATTCTGCCGCAGTCTTCTACGCTTAATTTTTCTTTCTCGGTTGAAGAGGTGGTCGTGCTTGGACGAACCCCTCATGCGACATCTTCCTCTGAAAACCAGCAGATTGTTGAGCAGGCATTACAGAGTGTGGATGCTCTACACCTGAAAGACCGGGATTACACTGCGCTTTCAGGCGGGGAAAAACAACGGGTTCATCTGGCACGCGTACTAACCCAAATTTGGGAGCGTGCCAAACAAGGGCAGAGAGTACTGCTGCTTGATGAGCCAACATCAGCTCTTGATCCGGCGCATCAGCATCTGACTTTGCAGGTCGCCCGAAAATTTGCGGCTGATGATTTGGGATGTATGGTTATTCTGCATGATTTTAATTTAGCTGCACGCTATGCCGACCGGATTGTTCTGATTCAGAACGGACAGCTGGTGGCATCCGGAACCCCGGAAGAAGTCATGACTCGCGAAGTTATCCACAATGTGTTCGAACTGGACGTCACTGTGATGAAACACCCAAAACACGGGTGCCCGCTGATTATTTCCTGAGGAGTTCAAATGAAAGGCAGAATAACAAAAACAAATTTTCTGAGTATTCTGGTGCTGGGCATCACCGTTTTACTTTCCGGGTGCGCGGGAAATTTTAAAAATACCTCGCAGGAAAACCGGTATACAGATGAAACCATTATTGATGCTGCAACTGGAAAACAGATCGGTTATCAGCAGTTACTGTCAAAGCTTGAGGAGGCTGACTATATCCTGCTCGGGGAAAACCATGACAATGCCTGGCATCATGAACGGCAGCTGTCTCTCGTTACTGATCTTATCCAGCGCGGCTGGTTAAAACAGTTAAGTCTGGAGATGATGACACCGGGCCAACAGTTTGGCGCCAACAAGATCGTTGCTGAACGTAGCAACGATGTGGATAAAGTTAAAAAGGCTCTGAGCTGGTCAGAACGCTGGGACTGGAAATTCTATGGCCCGATTGTGAGCTTTGCTGTGGCTGAAGGCGTTCCCTTACGCAGTGCCAATCTGGATCGTGATACGCTGATGGCAATTTATCGTCAGGCCGATGTTCTCAAATTACCGGATGTGCTGGATAAGCCTGCGCTTGAACTGACCCGGAAGCGTATTGTTGACTCCCACTGTGGAAATATTCCTGATGACCGTATTGATTCGATGGTCATGATTCAGCGTGCACGTGATGATGAGATGGCAACAAGCTTATTACGTGCGCCGACAGGTTCGTTGTTACTGGCAGGAAACTGGCATGTTCGCAATGATCTGGGTGTGCCTCGTTATCTGGCAAAAGCTGAACCTGATAAGAAGGTCATTGCTTTGAGCTTTGTCGAGCAGGATGAAGAGGTTGAATCGGTTGACTCCTTGTTATCAACAGAGCCCTACAATGTGCTGTGGATTACACCGGGAGTCGACAGGGACATTGATCTCTGTGGAAAACCTTCAGAAAAGAAATAAATCAGCGGGCAGCATTGTAGACTACTTTTTCTGGTTTTGTAGTTCATTGATTTGTATGTGGTTTTTGCTGTTATGCACAGTTTTTGAAATATTTCTGTTATCCACAAAAACTGTGGATAAGGCTGTGCCTAACTCTTGAATTGTATGCAGGAAGCACTCAGGAAAGGGAGGTTTAAAAATTGATCATTTTTTGACCAGAAGAAATTCTAGTACAAGAATTTATTTTCGCCAGAAATTATTTGAATTTTTATTCGTGCCTTTCAACTTCTCTGAGCAACTGCTCTTTGCGTTCAGCGGGAACATCATTCCAGTGCAGTCCCATTTGCGCGCCTTCCAATGCATACAGCAGCACCCGTGATACTTTAAAACCGCGTGCTTTTACCTTTTTATACACAGCAACGGTGCCCGCTTCCTTGAGCTGTTCGAGCGTACGGATACCCACAGCGTTCAACCACTGGACTGAAGTCTTTCCCAGATTTTGCAGCTCGATCAGATCGGTAGGCATTGCTTTCCCTTGTTTCTTGCTTTTCTTACTGCCGGTGGATGTCCTTATCCACAGGCTTATTCCTAAGGATAGACAAAAGCTGAGCTCTTATAACCTCAAAAGCTTTTTCAGTTCGGCTCTTGCCTGCAACTGCTGCTCAGAAAATGGCCGGGTGGTATCGATACAAGTGATAACACCTTCTTTAGCGGGTATCGGCTGAAACTTCTTTAGCTGAGCTTTAACGATGGATTCAGTGGCTTCAGACGGGTCGGTGCCTTCACTTTTACGCAGGCGAACGCGCTTTACTAATTCCTCATCAGGTGCTTCGCAGCTGATGATAAGTGCTTTGGCATTAAGGTCTTTAGCCAGTTTCAGATAAGGCTCGCGATGTTTTACCTGTAGAAAAGTGGCATCGAGAATAACTGACTGACCTGACTGCAGGTATTTATGTGTCAGGCGTTCAATATGACGGAATGTCCGGTAACTGGCTTTCGTTGTGTAAATATTCAGCCCTTTCTCATGGCTGTTCTCTTCCGGCTGCAATTTAAACAGACGCTTGCGCTCAACATCGGATGAAACCCAGACGGCTCCGGTTTCCTGCTCCAGCCAGCGTGCCAGTGTGCTTTTTCCTGAACCGGAGACACCGTGCATCAGGATCAAAAATAAATAATTGTTTTGAGTAGGAGTGTTCACTGGGCTGCTGTACAAAGGTGCTATCGCGAAGATGGTGGTGAGCATTATAAGGGGAATTTTATATCTATGGTGATTGCCCCGAATAGTGTTTTTGCCTGCTTTCATGCACTGTTATGATCCTTATTTATTACAATAGTTCAGCTTTGCGGTAGGTAGAACCGTAACAGCTCCGTATAATCGCCCCATGACGCGTAAAACAACCCCAAAGAAAAAGACCGCAACGACTGCTCGTCGACGGCCTAAAAAAACAGCCAAGCCTTCTTTCCTGCGCCGCTTCCGGTCACTGTTTATCAAGCTCTGTATCACAGGGTTTGCAGTGCTGATAATGGTGTTTGCGTGGGTTGATGCTGTCGTCACCGAAAAGTTTGATGGCAAGAAATGGCAGGTGCCCGCCAAGGTTTATGCCCAGTCGGTAGATTTATATGAAGGCCGCAGACTGCACCCGGATATGTTGCAGCAACAGCTGAAGCGGCAGGGGTACCAACCGGTTCGTGATGTGCGTCGTCCGGGTACTTTTTCCCGTCAGGGGAATGACTTTGTCATTTATTCCCGTGGATTTCATTTTCCGGATGGTGCTGAATCTTCACGCAAGGTGTCGGTTCGTTTTGCAGGTAGCCGGATTGCTTCTCTTAAAGCGTATAGCGGACAGGCATTACCGATTTTGCAGTTGGATCCGCAACTGATTGGCAGCATTTACCCTTCAAATTACGAAGACCGGTTACTGGTTCGAACCTCGCAAGCACCGGATTATCTGGTTTCCGCACTCTTAGCGATCGAAGATCGTGATTTTTATGATCACTTTGGTTTATCGGTGACCGGAATTGCACGGGCTTTCTGGGTTAATGCACAGGCAGGGGGCGTGGTGCAGGGCGGCAGTACGCTGACGCAGCAGCTGGTCAAAAGCTTTTATCTTAACAATGAACGGACGCTGACCCGTAAAATCCGGGAAGCGTTGATGTCCATTGTGCTGGATTTCCGCTACGGCAAGGATGAAATTCTCGAAACCTATCTGAATGAAGTCTATATGGGGCAACAGGGGCGCCGGGCGATTCATGGCTTCGGACTTGCCAGCCAGTTTTATTTTGCCCAGCCGTTGCAGGAACTGGATCTGGCACGTACCGCTTTGCTGGTAGGTATCGTAAAAGGGCCGTCTTACTATAATCCACGGCGTTATCCCGAACGGGCACTTGCCAGACGTAATCTGGTGCTGGACGTTATGGTCAGAGAAGGTTTGGTGCCGGAAGCGGAAGCGACAAGGTCAAAACGTTTGCCACTGGGAATAGTTTCCCGTGCGCAAATGGATCGTAATGCCTTTCCGGCCTATCTGGATTTGGTGAAGCAGCAGTTACGACGGGATTATGATAATCAGGATCTGACATCAGAAGGGCTGCGTATCTTCACCCATATGGATCCGGTGATTCAGCAGCAGGCACAAGGCAGTCTTAACAGCTCACTGAAACAACTGGATCGCAAAGGTCAGTCAAAATTACAGGGCGCCATGGTGGTAACGTCTGCCCAGACCGGTGATGTGATTGCTGTTGTTGGTGATCGTCATACAGGCTATGCCGGATTTAACCGGGCACTGGAAGCACGCCGTCCTGTTGGCTCATTACTGAAACCGGCTGTTTACCTGACGGCTTTGGAGCAGGGTTATACGCTTGGATCTCTGGTCAGTGACGGACCTGTTGAAGTGCAGGGGGCACAGGAATCGTGGAAACCACAGAACTATGATAAGCGTTCACACGGGCAGGTGACTTTATATGATGCTTTGGTCAACTCTTACAATCAGGCGACAGCCCGGCTAGGCATGCATCTCGGGCTGGATAATGTATTGGAGTCCTTTAAGGCGCTTGGTCTGGAGGCAGAAGTTCCTGCTTACCCTTCGGTTTTATTGGGGTCAGTATCACTGTCACCTCTGGAAGTTACCGGTATGTACCAGACTTTTGCTGCCGGTGGATTCAGGGCACCACCCAGAGCAATCAGGGCTGTAGTGAATGCTCAGGGACAGACACTGAAACGCTATTCTCTGGCAATCACGCAGGCATTTGATTCTGAAAAAATGGCTTTAATGCAACATGTCATGACCGGTGTGATGCAGCAGGGAACAGGTAAAAGTGTCTACCGTCAGCTGGACAGTAATATGCGTGTTGCCGGAAAAACCGGTACCACCAATGATCTTCGTGATAGCTGGTTTGCAGGTTATACCGATGATCTGCTGGCCGTTGTCTGGGTCGGACATGATGACAATACACCAACTCATTTGACGGGTAGTAGTGGTGCATTGAGAATCTGGGGCAACTTTATGGCACAGGCTGATGCCCGTTCATTAAGGATTATCGATAGTCAGGGGATTACCTGGGCGTGGGTTGATCGTCGTAACGGCCTTCGAGGTGGTAAAATGTGCGGTAATTCCGTTCGGCTTCCTTTTATCGCTGGTAGTGAACCACGACAGCGCAGCGATCGTTGTAGTGTGGTCGAGCAGCAGGGAGACGGGTTGTTGGACAAATTCAAGGCATGGCTCAAGTCTTAACTCTGGCGGCTTCTCAGGTCGTAGATTGATATGTTTTATCTAGGGGAAGGGGATGAAGTTTATCAGGGTAAGCCTGTTTGCGGTGTTGCTGGTTCTGGCTGGGTGCGCAACACAAATACCGGTCACTCATGTGGAAGACTGGCCGGGGCATGAAACGATGGAAGCGCCTTCGGCTGTGACTGCCCTGGTAAAACAAGCCAGAGCCCAGCGTGAGCAGCGACTATACCGCGAAGCGATTTACACACTGGAGCGGGCTTTACGCATAGCTCCGGATGAACCTTTGATTTACCAACAGATGGCCTGGGTGCGCTATGAGCAGCAACGCTACAGCGAAGCTGAACAGTTAGCGCGCCGTGGTATGAGCCTCTCTCACAGCGAAGCCCAGCGCCAGCAATTCAAGTTATTACTGGAAAAGATTTATCATGATGAAACCTGAAAACCAGACTGATCAGGTAAAACAGCTGCTGGATGAAATGGAGCAGGCACTGAAAGTGCGCAACCTGTGGGAAGGTATGCCGCCTTCTGCAGAAGCTTTATCCAGTACCACCCCCTTTTGTGTTGATACCATGACTTTCATCCAATGGTTGCAGTGGATCTTCATTCCCCGCATGCGAGCGCTGCTGGATGCGGGTGCGGCTTTGCCGCAAGGGTGTGATATTACACCTTATGCAGAAGAAACTTTCAAAGTTCAGAGCATTGCCGATTCTGCTGGCTTACTGAATGTAGTGAAGAAGCTGGATAGCTGTCTTAAATAACTGTTTAGCCGTTCTGGCTGTCTGACCATCACTGTCTTGCAAGGTTGTTAATGTCTATCCGCTTCAGGCCGATGACCTGATTGGATAAACAGCCTTGTGGGCAGTGAATAATGAAGCTTAATTCGGGACCTAATATTGGTAATGGTCTTCATCAGGCGCCTGAGTTTGCCAAACAGGCGGTAGTTAATGGTTTTTATCGGGGACCCAAGGCTGCTAAAGATGCGATAGCCGATGGCGTTAAGCAGCTACCCGCTGTTGCTAAAAAAGATTTTAAGCGAGTTCGGTTGCATGCTGAAGGCTCAGGGCAGGATGTTTCTGCACTTGGCTTTTTCAAAGGCAGGCACATTCGAAGAATACAGCCAAGTAAACTTGTACAAATTCATGAGATTCATTGCCATAGTGCCAAAAATCGTTTTACCCGATTTTTGGCGTCACTGCTGTCATTTGGCAGGGTGAGATATCGAAATATTACGGTCAGTTTGCCGGGAGGCAAAGCCGCAACGGTTGCGATTAATGTTAGTCAGCTGACCAAGCAATATCACCTGTCTGCACAACAAAAAAACAACCTTTTACATGCTAAAAATGATATTGAAAGAACGGAGGCATTTGTTGCTATCGTCCAGCAAAAAATAGAAACGATCTCTGCTCAGAAGGAAGCAATGAAACCACGGCCGGGAGAAGCACCTGAAGACTGGACGAGAAGAACGATTGCCACTTTAGGACTCAATACCCAAGGAAACTACTGCCAGCATGTGTATGCTCTGGAGCTTAGTCCTGACCAGGCTGAGTATTATGTTCATCTGCAGCAGGCAATGGCAAAAGCGCTCCCCCGGGAGAGTCACCGACCGTCAATAGATCTGGAAATTGTAGGCTCGAAAGTCCCCAGAGACGGGTCAGCATTTACGCTGGGTATCTTAGGTGGTGTTGGCCCTATATCCGATTCAATAATAACGAAACAGACAGTTGATAAAATTCGTGATAGTGGGTTCGATCTTGATAAAGTAAGCATCAATGTATTTTCTTGCCCACCACCTCGCAGGAAGCGGGAGTTACTGTCAAAGGCAAGATGGAAATCATATCTGGACAATATGCGCCGGTTTGCCAGACGGGGGAAAATTCAGGCTTATGGCATTGCCAGTAATACCGCGCATGTAAATATCGACTTTTTGAAAGCGATTGGTTTTCAACACAGAATGAAAAATATGGTGCGTAAAGTGTGTGGCGATATTAAGGCAGATAGTGCTCCTCCGGCCTCAGGTGTACTGGTTTTAGGTACAACTCAGGGTTATGACAATAATTTATACCCTGATGAACTGAATCGTCTTCGCGTCAAAGGTCTGACAGTAACCACCAAGAGAAAACAAAAAAACTTACAGAAAATAATTGACCGGACAAAAAGAGCGGGCAATGATTCTGAGAAAGAAGTGCTATACAAATTTGCAGAAAATGAAATTAAGGAATTACGAAAAAAACAGGAAGTGAGTCATGTGCTGCTGGGTTGCACAGAACTGCCGTTGGCTCTGGGACATGAGTATATAAAGAAGCTGGAAGAAAACCTTAATGTAAAAGTTGTTGATACAGAAGATAAATTTGCCGGTGCCTTTGCTGCAATGGTAGCGTCAGGAAGTGCTACGCCGGAGCTAAAATAATGTATAGATATTCAGATCTCGTCTGACAGGCACATGCTTAAAAATCGATAACTGTCTGACGGGGTCTGAATTTCTATAGATTGACTGCTTGTATCTCTATACGACCAAGCTATCCACAGTATTCTTTTATTGCCTCATCTGCTTTTTTTATTCTGCTCTGCTTTTCTTCATGGCTTAAAGCCTGATAACTGCCGTCTTCCTGCTCGACCCTGATTCTGTGACGACTTTCGAGATCAATACGTGCCTGTTTAGCTTGCTGACAAAGCGCTTCTTTCTCATCACGCGCGCGCTGTAACTCATCTGCCAGTGACGGTGCAAATTCATATTCCTCATTCTGAGGATCTGAATGCTCGGAAGGGATTGAGTTTGTTGGAGCAACTTTGATGGTTTCAACTTCTGCAGAAGTGGGAGGATGAGTGCCAAAGTGGGTGACGCCTTTTTCGTCAGTCCATTTGTACAGTTTATCTGCCGCTGAGAACTGGGGCAGGGTGAGCAAGAAAACTGTCAGGGCAAGGGAAAGATAGTATCGAGTCATGGTCTTTTTAATCGTTTTTTATTCATTATATGTCGTTCTTTTGTATCGGGTAGGGATAAACCGCATTTTGTGTATGGGGATCTATTGACTCGACTCGGCTAAATGTCAACAATGCAAGCGCCGGAAGCGCATTTTTAAACGCTATTACCAAGATAACGACAATCAGGCCAGCGAAGCCATACGCTGGGCTGGCAAGCATTCCATCTGCAAAACCAGCAACAGGAGTGCCGGGTCTTTCCACAATAAAGACCACTTGTGAATAGTTGAGTATGTTGAGGCACAGACTCTTTCGGGGAGTTTTTGCCCACGTTGCTTACTCAGCTTGTTCCCATAAAATCTGCCATAGAGTCCGAATCTGTGAGGGTTAAAGGCCAGGGGAAGGGTGACCTGAGTACAGTTTCCCAGTGTGAGTAAATGGTTCGGTGAAGTAGTGGCTCAGTAAATAAAGAGGGTACACACGTGGAGCTTTTATCAGGTGCGGACATGGTTGTTCGCTCATTAGCCGATGAGGGAGTTGAATATATTTACGGGTATCCCGGTGGTGCCCTGTTGCATGTTTATGATGCCCTGTTCCGTCAGGACAAGGTGACTCATATTCTGGTTCGTCACGAGCAGGCTGCCGCGCACATGGCTGATGGCTATGCCCGTGCGACCGGTAAGCCGGGTGTTGTGCTGGTCACATCAGGACCCGGTGCAACCAATACCATTACCGGTATTGCCACCGCTTATATGGACTCCATTCCAATGGTTGTCCTGTCTGGTCAGGTGCCGTCTGATTTTATTGGCACCGATATGTTCCAGGAAACCGATATGATTGGCGTGTCCCGTCCAATCGTTAAGCACAGTTTTCTGGTGAAGAAAGCAGAAGATATTCCGGAAACGATTCGTAAAGCCTTCTATCTGGCGCAGACAGGGAGGCCGGGTCCGGTTGTTATTGATCTGCCTAAAGACATTACCAATATCAATGACAAGTACGAATATCATTACCCTGAAAAAGTAAAAATTCGTTCCTACAACCCGCCACAGAAAGGCCATACCGGCCAGACCCGCAAAGCAGTTGAGTTGCTGATGAAAGCACGTCGCCCGGTTTTATATAGCGGTGGTGGTGTTGTTCTGGGTAAAGGCTCTGAGCAACTGACAAAGCTGGCGAAGAAACTGAACCTGCCGGTTACCAATACGTTGATGGGATTGGGTGCTTATCCGGGCAGTGACAAACAGTTTCTGGGTATGCCGGGTATGCACGGCAGCTATGCCGCGAATCTGGCGATGCATCACAGTGATTTGATTCTGGCTGTCGGTGCCCGCTTTGATGACCGGGTAACCAACCATACCGATAAGTTCTGCCCAACCGCCAAGATTATTCATATTGATATCGATCCGGCGAGCATCTCTAAAACAGTGACTGCCGATGTGCCTATTGTTGGACCCGTCAATGCGGTACTGGAAGAGATGTACCGAATAGTTGAAGAGTCAGGCCAACTGCCGGATCAGGATGCACTGGGCAACTGGTGGAAGCAGATTGACGAATGGCGTGACAGTCGTGGCGGACTCTTTACCTACGATAAAGGCGATGGTGAAGTAATCAAGCCTCAGCAGGTAATTGAGACGCTTTATGATGTCACCAAGGATATGGATCCTTATGTGACATCAGATGTAGGCCAGCATCAGATGTATGCGGCACAGTACTTCCGGTTTGATAAGCCTAACCGCTGGATCAACTCCGGTGGTCTCGGCACCATGGGCTTTGGCTTCCCGGCGGCGATGGGTGTTAAGCTTTCTTTCCCTGATTCCGCCGTTGCCTGTGTTACTGGCGAAGGCAGTATTCAGATGAATATTCAGGAACTGTCCACCTGCCTGCAATATGATCTGGGCGTCAAGATCATTAACCTGAACAATCAGGCGCTGGGAATGGTAAGACAGTGGCAGGATATGCAGTACAACAGCCGCTATTCCCACTCTTATATGGAATCCCTGCCTGATTTTGTGAAACTGGTTGAGTCCTATGGCCATATTGGCATCAAGGTAGAAACACCTGATCAGCTCAGACCTGCACTGGAACGCGCTTTTGCACTGAAAGACCGGCTGGTATTCCTCGATGTGAATGTGGATCCGAATGAGCATGTTTATCCAATGCACATTAAAGATGGCTCCATGCGGGATATGTGGTTAAGCAAGACGGAGCGAACCTGATGCGGCGGATCATTTCAGTACTGGTTGAAAACGAACCGGGTGCCTTGTCCCGTATCGTGGGTTTGTTTTCCCAGCGTAACTACAACATTGAAACGCTGACGGTTGCTCCGACAGAAGACCCGACCTTGTCACGTCTGACCATTACCACGGCAGGCAAGCCACAGGTTATTGAGCAGATCACCAAACAGCTCAACAAACTGATTGATGTCGTTAAGCTGGTGGATCTGACTGAAGGTGCGCATGTTGAACGCGAGCTGATGCTGATCAAGGTGCGTGCCAGTGGTGCTATGCGTGCAGAAGTAAAGCGGACGGCGGATATTTTCCGTGGCCAGATTGTTGATGTTTCCAGCTCGGTCTATACCGTTCAGCTGGCAGGCACCAGCGATAAACTGGATGCATTTATCGAAGCGGTGGGTGCCGCCTCGGTGCTGGAAGTTGTACGGAGTGGTGTGACAGGCATTGCCCGTGGTGAGAAAGTGCTCAGTCTCTGAGCACCGCATTGTATATAAAGAATAAGATTGAATTGCTGTAGGGGGAAAACCATGCAGGTTTATTACGATAAAGATTGCGACCTGTCCATCATCCAGAACAAGAAAGTAACCATCGTTGGTTATGGTTCTCAGGGGCATGCTCATGCCAATAACCTGAAGGACTCTGGAGTTAATGTAACTGTTGCGCTGCGCAAGAGCTCTTCATCCTGGGTCAAAGCTGAAGCAGCTGATCTGGAAGTAAAAGAAGTACCAGAAGCCGTCGCTCAGGCTGATGTAGTTATGATTCTGACCCCGGATGAATTCCAGGGTGAACTGTACAAAACTGAAATCGAGCCCAACCTGCGTGAAGGTGCCACGCTGGCTTTCGGTCATGGCTTCTCCATTCATTACAATCAGGTTGTGCCGCGTTCCGATCTGGACGTTATCATGATTGCGCCAAAGGCACCTGGTCATACTGTGCGCAGTGAATTTGTGAAGGGCGGTGGTATTCCTGATCTGGTTGCTATCTTCCAGGATGCTTCCGGCACCGCAAAAGATGTTGCACTGTCTTATGCATCAGGTGTGGGTGGTGGCCGTACCGGTATCATTGAAACCACTTTCAAAGATGAAACCGAAACTGATCTGTTTGGTGAGCAGGCCGTGCTGTGCGGTGGTGCGGTAGAACTGGTGAAAGCCGGTTTTGAAACCCTGACCGAAGCCGGTTACGCGCCGGAAATGGCCTACTTCGAATGTCTGCATGAGCTGAAGCTGATTGTTGACCTGATGTACGAAGGTGGCATCGCCAACATGAACTACTCCATCTCCAACAATGCGGAGTATGGTGAGTATGTGACCGGCCCTGAAGTAATCAACGACGAATCCCGCAAGGCGATGCGTCATGCACTGAAGCAGATCCAGAACGGTGAATATGCCAAGCGTTTCATCTCTGAAGGTGCAACCAACTATCCATCCATGACGGCCCATCGTCGTAATAACGCAGCACATCCGATTGAGCAGGTGGGTGGCAAACTGCGTGAAATGATGCCGTGGATTACTGCCAACAAGCTGGTAGATAAAGAGAAAAACTGATTTCTCAGTTCTTCTTTCTGTAAATGAAAAGGCGCAATGGCATTAGTCATTGTGCCTTTTTTATTATGATGGAATGAGCAATACTGAAATTATTCTCCCGAGAAGGCGCTAAGGAAACGCTCTATGCCCACGATGCCAACGGATGGTATTGGTTCTCGTCCTATTAATTTAACTCATGTTGATGATGCTGATGGTGCTCCTGACTCAGAGGTAAATGTTCAGGAATCGATAGGAAAGGCTTTCCAGCGATCCGTTCAACCGAGAGAGCCTGACCCCAGAACTGCAATGCCTCGTTCCAAAGGGTTGAGAGGTATCTCTCTTGGCGAGCGAAAAATAAGCAGTGCTCACCTGCAGAAAGAAGGTTTCCTGACTCGTCTGAAATCATGGCTGTTTAAAAAGCCAACAGCTAATGACCAATATGTGACAGGTCGACTGTTTAATAATCTTCTGGCATCAATGGAAAGCAGTATGAGCAGCCCCGGCGATTCAAATCAGCTTTTTTTGAATAAGGGGATTTCTGTTGCGCCGGGAAGCGCAGGACATAAAGTCTGCGCTTTGATGGCAGATATGGGGTTGGTGCGATTCGTTCAGCCATCGATACTTAATGAAGGAGCCGTTCAGGTAGAGTATATACGTCCGGTGAATCTGGGTGAGCAATTGAAGCTGACTGAATTGTTATTCGAATCCGTTCCTTTGGAATTATCCGCAGGTAATCATCTGGACTGGAATGCAATGACTACCAAAATGCCTCCGCAAATGCTTAATAATTTCATCATGTCAGGCGCATTGAAAAATGAAGGTGCCGGGTGGAAGCTTGCAAGCTGGACTCCGGAGGCTGCTCGCAAGTTAAGGCACTATGCTTCTCCAACTGAGCGAACTGACTTACAGGAAGGCATGACATATTGGGGCAGCAGGCTCCAGCTGCTGGCAAACGAATTGGCTGAGGAGCATGAGCAAGGTTCATTAATGGAATTAGGAAAGTTAATGAATCACTACCCTGAACGTCATACGGAAATTGATGAACTCCTCACACGTACCGGTCAGGCGCAGTCGCTTAATCAGGAGCTCCAGCAATGCCGGGATGAACTGGCAGCATTTCTGAAGCAGGATCAGCAGATTGAGCAGCGGCTTATTTAGACTGGCTTTCGGGTAAGGGCTTCAGATGAATAATATAAGCCTCTGCGTTACCGAGACGTTTGCCTTTACCTTCAATGGCTTCAATCAAGAGGAAAAGCGGAGAACCGTGGGATACGAAAAGTACATATCCTGATTTGTCTGCAAACTTCTCAGCAGCATCGTTCCACGCACCCACCATTCTTTTCTGAACGGAGTCATTTGTTTCTGCCCCAAAAGATGCCGGGTCTTTCGGAAACCAGAAGTCCTTTTCGTTAAAACTGTGGACATTTTTACCTTCCCTGTTTCCCAGCTGCGTTTCTTTAATTTCCTGAATAACCTGTATCTGAGCCTTGTCGAGATAGAGTGGTGATATCACTCCCTCGGCAGTTTGCACGGCTCTTGGTAAAGGAGAGCTGTAAATAGCCAGTATGTTGTCTGTGGTAATGCCTTGTTGTTTAAGTTGTTTTCCCCGGTCAGCCGCTTGCTGTACGCCTTTTGGAGTCAAAGGCGCTGGCTTGTAGTTCGGGTGCTCAGGGTTAGTGCTATAGAAATGTTCAACATTATGAATGCCTTCACCATGACGGATAAGGACGGCATAAGGTTGTGCTGTTACTGTCTGAGCAAGTGTTATTGCCATTAGCAGTAAGAGTCCGATATTTATTATTCGGGACGTCCGACTGCTTAATACCTGAACGCTACATGCTCTATTCATATTTTTATATCCTGTCTTTATATAGAGTAGACATGAGAGCTTAGACGGTGATGCGTGTTCCGCTATTATCGTTACAAGCAACCACTATCTGATGAGGTCAGGCTCCTAATGAAAAATATACTGATTGGTCTGCTGGCGGGTGTTTTACTGGGTGTCATCGGTGGCTTTTCTGCAGGAATTTTCTTCTTTCCTTATCTGTTTCCTCCGCCGGCTGTGAATGAGGAAATTGTAGGCAAATCGGAAATAGATAAAGTGGCTCACGGTACATTTATTCATGCCAATCCATCAGACCCCGTGCATTACGGCAAAGGTACTGTAACGGTCTATAAGGATACATTGCGACTGGAGAAGGATTTTGAGGTAGGACCCGGCCCCAAATTTCATGTCTATCTTGTCCCTGAGCAGGAAGTGACACCCAAAACCCGGATTCAGGACACCATGTTTGTTGATCTGGGGCGCCTGAAATCCTTTATGGGCAGCCAGAACTACCCGATTCCCGAAGGTATCGACCTGAAATCGTATCCTTATGTTGTAATTTGGTGTGAGCAGTTTAATGTGTTGGTATCGCCAGCCAAGCTAGTATTCAAAGAGTAAATCATGAGGCGTATCAGTAAAGCACGCTGGATCGAATGCTTTTTTTACGCTCGTGGTTATAATGGGGCGGATTTTACTGCTAATAAGCGGATATGAAACAGGTGAATGAAGAACAGCGGGAGCATTCCGAAGCAGAAGGCCCGAAAGATGACGGCCTGCTGGTAGGTGAGCATGTAGAAGAAGTGGCTGAAGATGGGCAGAAAGTCAGGCGGCGTGGGGTTTACCTGCTGCCAAACCTGTTCACAACAGCGGCTCTGTTCTGTGGCTTTTATGCCATTGTTAGCGGTATGAACGGCCAGTTCAATCAGGCCAGTATCGCGATTTTTGTTGCCATGATTCTGGATGGTCTGGATGGGCGTGTTGCCCGTATGACCAATACGGCCAGTGCATTTGGTGCAGAATATGACAGTTTGTCAGATATGGTGTCTTTTGGTCTGGCGCCGGCGTTGGTGGCATTCAGCTGGAGCCTCAATGAACTGGGCAAAGTCGGCTGGATGGTTGCGTTCATTTACGCTGCTTGCGCTGCATTGCGTCTGGCTCGTTTTAATACCATGGTTGGTAGTACCGATCCTCGTTACTTTATTGGTCTTCCCAGCCCGTCGGGTGCAGCACTGGTTGCGGGTATGGTATGGGCGCTGAATGATCTGGGTGTCGATGGCTCCATGGTCGGTGTTTCGATCTTTGCTGCATTGATTACAGCGCTGTCCGGTATCCTGATGGTCAGCAATGTGCGCTACCACAGTTTTAAGAAGCTGGACTTTAAAGCGCGGGTACCTTTCTTCTTTGTGCTGGTGATGGTGCTGTTGTTCGCGGTTGTATTTAGTGATCCACCACGTGTATTGCTGGCTGTATTCCTTGGCTACGCGGCATCCGGTCCAATCATGACAGCTATGCAATGGCGCAAGGAAAAAACTGAAGCTGTCTGAATCCAATAGCAGCTTAAAAGCGTTTTATGGATAAAGCGCTTGATTTAAAAACGGTCACAAAGCGCATGCCTTGTGGCCGTTTTTCGTGATACTTTCACGAGATAAAGGGAAAATTATGATAATAAAAAATAAACCGTCACTGCTTCCCAGTGAGATCACATCTGAAACGACTTACCTGAATCGTCGCCAGTTTATCAAGCGTACAGGGCAGTACGCGCTGATGGCCGCAGCGGGTAGTTTGCTGTCCGGCTGTTCGGATGCAGCTGATAACGCTTCTGATAACAAGATAATCCGTGCAACGCCTTCTGACTGGAAGCAGAAATTAATAGATCAGCGTCAGGATGGTCCTTTTGCTACAGATGAAGACCTGACCCCCTGGAAAGATGTAACCAGTTACTGCAACTTCTATGAGTTTGGTACTGGCAAAAAAGATCCGGCCAAGTATGCAGGTAACATGATCACCGACCCCTGGTCTGTAACTGTTAAGGGGGAAGTTGAAAAACCGGGTACTTATACGCTTGAAGACATTCTCAAACCACATACGTTGGAAGACCGTATTTATCGCCTGAGGTGTGTTGAGGCGTGGTCAATGGTTATTCCATGGGTCGGGTTTCCATTAGCGGATTTATTGAAGCGCTTTAAGCCAACTTCACGTGCGAAATACGTTGAATTTGTGACGTTGCTTGACCCTGAGCAGATGCGGGGGCAGCGGTCAAAACTCGGTTCACTGCCATGGCCCTACAGAGAAGGGCTGAGAATTGATGAGGCGATGCACCCCTTAACGATTCTTGCTGTCGGATTGTATGGGAAAGAATTACCCAACCAGAATGGTGCACCGATTCGTTTGATCGTTCCGTGGAAGTATGGTTTTAAAAGCATCAAGTCTATCGTCGGCATTCGTCTGCTAGAAGAACAACCCCAGACCACCTGGAACCGAATGGCTCCCCATGAATATGGGTTTTATGCCAACGTAAACCCCACGGTTGATCACCCCCGCTGGAGTCAGGCGAAAGAGCGGCGG
>CBDHDU010000002.1:210000-500500 GCA_965261725.1 Endozoicomonadaceae bacterium
AACTCGAAAGAGGACGTATAGGGTGTGACGCCTGCCCGGTGCCGGAAGGTTAATTGATGGGGTTAGCTTAGGCGAAGCTCTTGATCGAAGCCCCGGTAAACGGCGGCCGTAACTATAACGGTCCTAAGGTAGCGAAATTCCTTGTCGGGTAAGTTCCGACCTGCACGAATGGCGTAACGATGGCCACGCTGTCTCCACCCGAGACTCAGTGAAATTGAAATCGCAGTGAAGATGCTGTGTATCCGCGGCTAGACGGAAAGACCCCGTGAACCTTTACTACAGCTTCACACTGGACCTTGATGTAATTTGTGTAGGATAGCTGGGAGGCTTTGAAGCGTGATCGCCAGATTGCGTGGAGCCAATCTTGAAATACCAGCCTGATTATATTGGGGTTCTAACTCTGGTCCATTAGCTGGACCGAGGACAGTGTGTGGTGGGTAGTTTGACTGGGGCGGTCTCCTCCCAAAGAGTAACGGAGGAGCACGAAGGTTGGCTAAGCACGGTCGGACATCGTGCGGTTAGTGTAAAGGCACAAGCCAGCTTGACTGCGAGACGTACATGTCGAGCAGGTACGAAAGTAGGTCTTAGTGATCCGGTGGTTCTGTATGGAAGGGCCATCGCTCAACGGATAAAAGGTACTCCGGGGATAACAGGCTGATACCGCCCAAGAGTTCACATCGACGGCGGTGTTTGGCACCTCGATGTCGGCTCATCACATCCTGGGGCTGAAGCCGGTCCCAAGGGTATGGCTGTTCGCCATTTAAAGTGGTACGCGAGCTGGGTTTAGAACGTCGTGAGACAGTTCGGTCCCTATCTGCCGTGGACGTTGGAAGTTTGAGGAGAGCTGCTCCTAGTACGAGAGGACCGGAGTGGACGAACCGCTGGTGTTCCGGTTGTATCGCCAGATGCATTGCCGGGTAGCCAAGTTCGGACGGGATAACCGCTGAAAGCATCTAAGCGGGAAGCCCCCTTCAAGATGAGACTTCCCTGGCCCCCTGAGGGCCCTGAAGAGCCGTCAAAGACTATGACGTTGATAGGCCGGGTGTGTAAGCGTTGTGAGGCGTTGAGCTAACCGGTACTAATGACTCGTGCGGCTTGACCCTATAACGCCAAAGTGATTTGGTGCGTGTAACGAGAGAACGAAAAACGTTACCCAAGTGTGCAAAGAGCACAGCAACAGTTAAATTCGAATTCCAGTCGAGATGAGCAATCATCCCGATACCGGTTTTGCCTGGCGACCATAGAGAGCTGGTCCCACCTGATTCCATTCCGAACTCAGTAGTGAAACGGCTCCTCGCCGATGGTAGTGTGGGGTTTCCCCATGTGAGAGTAGGTCATCGCCAGGCACTTAAATTTACCTTGGGTTCGCTCAAGGCTGTGAAAACCCCAGTAGGATTTATCCTTCTGGGGTTTTTGCTATTCAGCAGTTTTATCAAGCACTTTTTATATACTCATATTCGCCATCCATCTGTTGCACAATAAGCTTCCCAATAAAAGAGGCTATAGCATTACCAATAATTGGCAGGCTGCTTTTGGCTTCCAGTGCGACTTTATTAATACAACCGGACTTAGTTGCTGTCAGATGCATTTTCCCTTTTATCCTGATAGGGATTCCATCAATGTCGATATGCATCTGACAAAGACGACTGCCGTCTTTGTCGAGCGACCAGCTTTCCTGTTGTCTGACTTTATTCCATTCACCAAAGAACTTGCGTAGTGCTTTCGGCACTTCATCGCTGACGGGGATTTCTCTCCGGGCATCAATTTTCAGGATCTTTCCCGTATCAGATCTTTTTTTCAGCTGATAGTTTCGGGCGCCCAGAGATGTGTATTTGTTTACAACAGCTTCTTTATCTGCAAAAAAGCGAAATACATGATCTACATTAGTGTTGTAATGATGATCGGCAATTACTTTTTTCATTATTGAATACTTCTTTAATGTTTACTTCTTACAGGTAATTGCCTGGCATGAGTGCGGCAAGTGCAACCTGCTCTGCTGTAGGCTCTACCTTTTGCTCTTGTGGCAGCCCTTGTGCAGCAGCCGTATCAGGAAACATTTTGTAGGTTGTACTCATCAGTAGCTCATAGAGCTTGGGCATCAAAATGCTTGCAGCGCGCATGGTAGTGCCGATTCCGGTATTGACTTCTATGGGCTGTTCCAGCAATGCTTCTTCGATCATTGCAACCGCTTCTTCGGGGCTGAGTGTCGGTGCAGAGTTATAGAGTGGCGTTGCGCTGATCATGGGGGTACGAACGAGCGGCATATGGACATTGGTAAAATTAATATTGTGTTCCCGGTATTCAGCACCGGCTGAGCGGGACCAGGCGTCCAGCGCAGATTTAGAGGCAACATAAGCGGAAAATTTGGGTGCCACACCTGCCAGTACCGCAATGGTAGAAATATTCACGATATGCCCGCCTTTTTGTTTCACCAGCTCGGGTAGCAATCGCATGGTTAAACGTACTGGTGCAAAGTAATTGATTTGCATGGTGCGTTCAAAATCGTGGAAACGATCATAGGTAAGATTCAGCGAACGGCGGATTGAGCGCCCCGCGTTGTTAACGAGCACATCGACTTTTTGATGGTCGGTAATGATTGAGTCGATAACCTGGTCACAGGCTTCAAGATTATTCAGGTCGCAGGGATAACTGTGAGCCTCTCCTCCTGCAGCCAGAATTTGCCCTTCAACTTCGAGCAGGTTGTCCAGCCCTCTGGCGACCAGTATCACTTTGGCACCGGCTTCGCCCAGCCGAAGCGCAAGGCTTTTGCCGATGCCGGAACTGGCACCGGTTACAACAATAACTTTACCCTGAACCCGTTCTTCCAATGTTGCGGAAGTTTGACGATCCGGGTCAAGGTTACGTTCCCAGTAATCCCAAATCGTACCGGCATAGTCCTTTAGTGGCGGTACCATAATATTGGTTCCGGCAAGAGCAGTCCGGGTGTTGGAGTTATCAAACTGGGTTTTGAGATTCAGCAACTTCAGAGCTGACTCCGGAATATCAAGGCTGTCGAGAATCTGTTCAATTAAATGCTGAACAGCGGGTAGATTAAAGAGTGCTGCACGTACGGGGGTTGGAATAAAATTCAGTACTTCCTGGTTGATTCCAACTGAAAGTCTTGAACCATGGGCTGCCTGGGAAAAGATGTCCATTGTATCAATCAGTTTCAGTCCGGATTGATCCACAAGATGGAAGCATTGCCCGACCGTTTGCTTATCCGCAATAATATGGTCAATGGCATCAGCAACATAATCCACTGGAACCATATTGAACTCGCCGCCCTTTATACCTAGTGCAGGAATCCAGCGGGGCAGAATATCACGCAACTTTTGCAGGGTTTTAAAGAGATAGTAGGGGCCATCAATTTTATCAATTTCGCCAGTCTTTGAATGGCCGATAACCATAGCGGGTCTGAATATCCGGTATGGAATATCCTGTTCTCTTACCAGAGCCTCAGATTCATATTTGGTACGCAGGTAAGGATTGATATCCAGATCAACACCCTGCTCAAACATATGCTCATTAAAAATACCGGGGTACAAACCGGCAACAGCGATAGAGCTCAGGTGATTGAAGTACTTTGCGTTTATCTTTTCTGCCAGAGCCAATGCTTGACGTGTGCCTTCTACATTAGCTTGTGACTGCTGCTCAGCACTGGCAGCAATGTCGTAAATTGCTGCAGCATGAACAAATTCATCAATATTGTTATGCAGAATATCCTGATCTGCTTCCGATAAACCCAGCTGAGGTTGCGTCAGGTCACCTTTTATGATGTTAAAACGCTCGATAGAAAGGTGCAGTTGTTCACAATGGCGGTGTAACTTTTCTTCTGACCCGGATCTTACCAGAACATAGATACTGCCCTTTCTTTTAGCCAGATTAGCCAGCAGATATTTGCCGATAAAGCCGGTACCACCGGTTACAAAGTAATTCACAGGCTGAATTCTCCTCAAAAATGACCCATATGCCTGCGGCGAATTCTGTTAGCATGCAGGCATTGAATCTATTACCTGAGAGATAAAGAGCGAAGGTTCTGGTGATATAAGTTTATAGTGCTCAACAACAATAACGAGGCAGTATGTTGCAGGGTAACGGGCTGAGTATGCCAAAAGGGGCTTTCGGGCGGCTGTTGAGATTCTGGCGGCGGGTGCACGGATTAAGTCAGGAGTCGCTGGCGCTGGAAATCGGCGTTTCGCTTCGTCACATCAGTTTTCTGGAGAATGGGAAATCACTTCCCAGTCAGGAGATGGTTGTTAAGTCGGCGGCATTATTAAAACTTAATATCCGTGAAACCAATAACCTGTTGGCCTCAGCCGGTTTTGCGCCCAGAAGCATTTCACTCAAGCCTGAGTCTGAAGAGCATCGCTGGCTGCAGACTTCATTGATTTATACCCTGCGGGGGCTTGACCCTTTCCCGTCGATGATTATTGATCAGAATGGCAATGCTCAAATGATCAACCGGGCATGGCTGGAAGTGATCTGCCAATACGCTCCGGCAACCGCAGCAACTGATTCTTTTAACCTGATTGATCTGATTTTTGCCAAAGAAGGCTTCCGACCTTATCTGGAAGACTGGGAAGAAGCTGTCTGTGCGCTGATTATGACATTACAGCAAGATGTGCTGATGTATCAGGATCCGGCAGCTATAGGCTTGCTGCATCGTGTGCTGGCGGAACCGGAAGTGCCTGCTGACTGGCGTCAGCGGGGCTCCAATCAGATGAATATCACTGGTTTTATGACTCGAACCCATCTACCGGGGCAGGCATCGGAAAAACAGATGC
The DNA here is from genome assembly GCA_965261725.1 of Endozoicomonadaceae bacterium. Lineage (GTDB taxonomy): Bacteria > Pseudomonadota > Gammaproteobacteria > Pseudomonadales > Endozoicomonadaceae > CANDOC01. The sequence continues at coordinate 214,785 of CBDHDU010000002.1, forward strand.
ATGTAGTGCATACCGTGGGTGCTACCAGCTTTGTCTCTGAACCTAAGTTAATGATTTATACCATTTATCCTGCCAATCCTGACCGGATTTCAGTATGGGAAGAGCAGGTTTCAAGCTGTGAGAAGACCCATCCATTGCTTTTTTATTGAACAACTGTCGAATAAATAGAATTAAAAATTGTATACAAGGTAGATTATAAAAATACTTGGATATAAATTAGGCTATATACTTATAAGGAAAATACGCAATAGAGCACAAGGATATAGGCTGTGATACTGTGTTCTGATTTTGTATCCATGGTTTCCCAGTGATGTTGCCATATAAAAAGAACTGGCTGTATCGGACGCGAAGCCGACATCAGTCAAGGATGACACAGAAAAAGTCGTTCTTCAGTTTTCGTAAAATGCTTGTCGTCGCCAGCGTGGCAACGATAGGCGTTGCTGCGTGGTATCCGTTCCAGTCAGAAGAAAACGATTCAACCCGTTATAGTGTTGTATTGTTGGAAGCGGAAACCGATTTCTATGAATTTACCCCCGATGATCCGCTTATTGAACCGGAAGCCGATCCGCTTCAGGTTGAAATCGAAGAGCTGGCGCCGGAAGAGCCAGTCTGGCATGAATATGTGATCGCTAATGGCGATAACCTCGGCAAGATATTTAAAAATGAAGGGCTGCCGATCAGTGCCATGTACAATATGCTGCAGGCAAAAGATGCCAATAATTACCTGAAAAAATTGCGCCCGGGGCAACTGATCCGTTATCAGCTGGATGATGATAGTCAGCTACAGATAATGGAAATAGCTTTAAGCTCAATGGAGCGGCTGCATTTTGAGCGGGGAGACGATAGCAATTACAGCCTTGAAGTGATGGAAGAACCCATTGAATACCAGCCCATCAAGCTGGCAGGTGAAATCAATGGCAGTTTCTATCTGAGTGCTGTGAAGGCAGGTTTAACCCCGGCCATGATTCAACAGTTCGCCAATATCTTTGAATGGCAGGTTGATTTCAGTCGTGATCTGCGCGCCGGTGACCGTTTTGAAATTCTGCAGGAACAGGCCAGTTTGAAAGATGGCTCTGTTCGTAACGGCAATATCCTCGTTGCCCGTTTGTATCGTGGCAAGCGCGAAATTACCGGTATTCGTTATGAAGATGGTCGCTACTATTCTCCTGAAGGCAAGGGAATGGGGCGTGCATTGCTTCGCTATCCTGTCGATAAGAAATTCCGTATCAGCTCCAGCTTTAACCGTAAACGCCGCCACCCGGTAACCGGTCGTGTGCGTCCTCACTATGGCACTGACTGGGCAACGCCTCCGGGTACACGGGTGAGATCGCCTGGGGATGGTGTAGTGATTCGTGCGGTACGTAATCATCCGGCAGCCGGTAACTTTATTGAAGTGCGGCACGGGCGTCGTTACGTAACCCGCTACCTGCACCTGAGCCGCATCAGTGTAAAGAAAGGGCAACAGGTCAGTCAGGGGCAGGTTATTGGTCGTACCGGTAATACCGGGCTTTCAACCGGACCTCATCTGCATTATGAACTGCATGTCAGCGGACGTCCGGTTAATGTGATGAAGGTTAAGCTGCCTGCATCTGAAGGGGTGCCCAAAAGCAAGCTCGAGAGTTTCCGCAAGTCTTCCAGTACGTTGCTGGCTCAGCTGGATGGGAAGCAGGGTAATGTTGATGGAACGATCGTAGCGTCAACATCCTCACCAAAATCTGAAAAAGAATCAGGGAACGTTTTATAACGCGTCTATAGCAACGCTCATTATTAATTAACAGGCTTTCTTTTAAACTACCCATTCCGATCTGTTTGAACTATCGTGTGGGGTGAATAAAAGAGAAGTCATAATAATGAGCGTTTGCAAACCCCACCTGACCCAAATGGGCGCCTATTCTCCCCCGCTTGAAGGCCGCAGTACAGATCAGCACCTGCTGCTGGATTTCAATGAAAGAACCTTGCCTGTCAGCCAGAAGGTACGTGATGCCTTGCTGGCGTATATTCAGGCGGATCATATGCAAACGTACCCTGCTTACGGGGATCTGATTCATCGAATTGCTGATTATGCCGGTGTGCCTGCGGATCAGCTGATGATTACCAATGGCTCCGATCAGGGCATTGATCTGATTATCAGGGCTACTTGTAATGAAGGTGATGAAGTAATTATTCCATCACCCAGCTTTGCCATGTATCACCAGATTGCCATGGTTGAGAATACCCGGATTATTGAACCGGTTTATTCTAAGGAAACCGGCTACCCGGTTGATGAAGTGCTGGCTGCGGTTTCTCCAAAGACAAAGTTGATTGCGGTATCAAATCCCAATAATCCTACAGGTACATTGATTGCTGAACAGGATATTGTGCGCATTGCCCGTGCAGCACCGCAGGCGGCGATACTGGTAGATGAATGTTACTTTGAATACACACAGGTGACAGTCAAAGAGCATCTGCTCGAACTGCCTAATCTGTTTATTACCCGCACCTTCTCCAAAACTTGGGGCTTACCTTCAATTCGCCTTGGTTACGTGATGAGTGCGGCAGAAAATATTAATGCCTTGCTGAATATTCGGGGGCCTTACGATGTAAATCAGTTCGCTGCTGTTGCTGTCCAGGCAGCTCTGGAAGACCCTGAGTATATGCAGCAGTTTGTAGCGGAGGTGCTTGGTCAGTCCCGACCGTTGCTGGAAGCGTTTCTGCAGAAGAAGAACATATCGTTCTGGCCTGCCAGTGCCAACTTTGTGTTTGCCTTTCCGGAGAATGCGGTAGAAGTTAATCAACATTTGCAGCATGAAGGGATTCTGGTACGCCCTAAGAAAGACCATAAAGGCCAGCTTGGTCTTCGCATTACTGTGGGTACGCTTGAGCAGACCAAACGCTTGATTGAAGTGCTGGAAAAAGTGCTCTGACTTGCTGAATAGATGAAACAGGGCAACACTGGAAGAAGTTACAAAATAATAAACATGAGCGATGACTTCTTCTTTCAAAATTGTCTGGTTTACTGACCCCCAGCTGATACCGGCAGGACGGATTAATTATGATATTGATCCGCTTGCCCGGCTCGAAGCTTGTATCAAACGCATTAAATCAGATCACCCGGATGCTGATGCCTGTGTTATTACCGGAGACCTGACACACTGGGGCGAAGCAGAAGCTTTGCAGCTGTTGAAGGATCAGTTGGCAACGCTGAATATGCCGGTATACCTGATCCCCGGAAACCATGATAACCGAAAAGATATACAGCAAATTTTTCCTGAATTACCCATCATGGATGAAGGCTTCGTTCAATATCGTATACCAGCCCACAATGCTCATATGATCTTTCTTGATACGCTGGATTCCGGTAAGCGAGGCGGCATTCTCTGTGCTGATCGTTTGAGCTGGCTTGAACGCCAGATAAAGCAAACAGAAGGCTCTATCTACATCTTTATGCACCACCCGCCTTTTCCCGTGGGCATTCCCAATATGGATAAAGATGCACTGGCAAATGCGGATGATTTCTGGGCGTGTATTTCACCCTTTCAGGACAGAGTTAAACACCTGTTCTTTGGACATTTACACAGGCACATTAACGGCGTTTGGAATAACATCAGCTTTAGTTGTCTGCCTTCATTAGTGCATCAGACCCCACTGGAAATGCATAACGAAAAGCCGGGTTATGTATCACCTGAGCCCCCTGTCTTCGGCATTATCCAGCTCCAAAATGAAAATGTACTTGTACACAGCCATGCTTTTCTGCACGATTCGCCTCAAATCAACAGCCGTACCTGTCAGCGTTATCAGCCATGAATTCTGAAAAAGAACTGGAACAGTGGGAAAGTCGCCTCGCAGCAATTCTGGAACAAAACCTGGGAGATGATGCGTCTCATGATGTGCATCATGCGCATCGGGTCTGGCGGGTTGCACGTCAGATTGCCGAACAGGAATCCCGCTCATCCGATATGCTGACCATTCTGGCAGCCTGTTATATGCATGATGTGGTAACACTGCCGAAGGATCACCCTGAACGTTCAAGTGCGTCGCGCTTGGCAGCAAAAAAAGCACGGGAAATTCTGGCGCAGGAAAGCTTTCCGTCAGAATTGATTGATGGTGTTTGTCATGCTGTAACAGCACACAGCTTTTCAGCAGGTATTCCCACTGAAACCGTTGAAGCTGAAATCGTACAAGATGCTGACCGAATGGAAGCGCTTGGGGCTATCGGCTTGGCGCGAGTGTTTTACACCTCGGGTCGTATGAAGCGGCAGATGTTTGATCCGGTTGATCCGTTAGCTAAAAACCGTGAGCTGGATGACCGGGAATATGCGCTTGATCATTTCCAGTGCAAACTGTTGAAGTTAGCTGACAGCATGAAAACCAACGCCGGGAAGGATATCGCCAGTGAAAGAACTGCATATCTTCAGCATTATATGGATACAGTATGCAAAGAGCTATTCATTGAGCCTTAATGAGTAGCTCTTTGCGTGTGAGCCAAGCGATGTTGGATGCTATGAAGTCCTTGAAACTCAATTTAATGGACTGTCTTCTCAATCCTCAAGTTTAAATACTCCACCTTCAACCTCCTTAGGAGATGCTAAAGGTGAGGGTGTTGTGACAGAAGAGCTACCATTTTGAATTTTTATCTCTGTATCTTCATATGCATGTGGGACTAGTCGCATATGTGTTTGGGCGGGAGCTGAAGAAGAAAGAGGTATTCCTCCTTTTCCTGTGCTGCTTTCTGTAGTTTCAGAGAGGCTGCTTGGTTGCTGTGACGGGGGCTGAGAAAGAGGTGATGAAGGAGGGGCTTGCTGCTCTTCCTCTGTAGCCGCTATTTGTTGAAGGATGTTGGAAGCTGCGATTGTGTAGATTAGCAGACCATCATACACAGGGTAGCTAAAACTAACAGGGGGGATTGTAACGGCTTCATTTGGTGGTAATGATGCGTGGGCTATCATGAGTCCTTTATCAGTCGATAGTGTAGTCACTGGGATTTTGAATGTGGCTTCACCAACGCAACAACTCAGAATTTCTCGTTCACCATTCCTGAGTACTTGGCTATAGCCGGAAAGGTAGCGTTGATCAGGAACCAGCCAGGAAACGCCATTCATTGATAGCTCTGGTAACGATAGTAAATTTTGAATTTGTTCTAGTGATATGGTCGCTAATGCCAGCCAGGGAATTCTAATACGGGTAAGTGATTCGAAAAATATCTCGTATCTTTCGGGTTGTAAATTTTCGGATTTAGGTGTTAAGCCAAAGGACTCAATTGAAGGGACTTCAATACTAGCTTTTCGTAGCATTTCTTCTACTGTAGATAATTCATAGGAGCAGCCAGCTTTCGCCTCTAAGTGGTGATATAATCTATCAGGCTTTTGATGATATCTTGAAATTACATAAAAGCTTTGCTCTGCTGAACTTCTACTTATTGAATCAAAATATGAATATTGCCAAATTAATTCTTCTGGATTTAGTGAAAATCTTCGAAATAAGCATAATCCAAGGTTGAATCCTTTCCAATAATGTTCTTTTACTTCCTGAACACCTTCTTCTTTTAGTTTTAGTTTCATTATCATGCTATAAGGCATGGATGGTGAATTATTACCACTGGTTTTCTTTTTGACATGGTATGTAATATCGACGGTACCTACCTCGATACTTTTATGTTTACTTTTAAATGGTTTGTATACTAATAAATAAGGATATGTAATAGCTGCTACAGAATATGAAGAGATGATTAATATTAATGCGCTGCATATTAATTGCTTCATTTTTTTCATGAAAAGTTAAATTGATTTTTGATTTCTATGATTGCTTGAATGATAGCAAATTGATTTGTTTTTTATCTTATTTAAAGAGTTTTACTTCTAATAAAAACATAGGTAATCAATTCAAAAATGAAGGATTTATTTCTCTATTTTCCTTATTTTATCTTTAGATAAAACATATGCTATTTTGTTTCTTTGTTGTATGTATCCTTGTGAGAGAGACCTTTCATGCTATCTAAGTTTTATGCCTCGAATATTTTTTGGAATAAGACATTTTTACGACTTATTGTCAGTATCCTGTTTATTTCACCTATCTATGTAGTGCCTGTCAGAAAACGCATGAACTATAGCTGCCTGTGTTAATGAGTCACTGTTAGGTGGATCATTTGAGTTTGCTGTTCAATCAATGCAGCGGTTTTCAGTCACAATTGTTCAAAAAATGTTCAAAACCTTCACTCCGTAGATGTCAGTAAGCCTCACGACATGCATGATCTGAACGAACACCGGATTACCAAACCATCAACAGGCGACTATTGCCGATCCCTTTCCAACAGCACTTTGCCCAGACGCTGCAGGTTATTTGCCACAACAGCCAGCGAAACATAACGCTTGAAGGCATCCAGCCCTTTATCCGGACATTTATCCAGACCATGGGCTTCCAGAGCATTAATATCCGACTCAACAGCAGAGTGCTGTCGTTTTGCACGGACAAACGCCAGGTGTGATTCCCGTTTTTTGTCCTCTAACGACATCTTTCCTTTTTTAGGTAGTACAGCCCTGTCCAGCAAGTTTTCCAGTTTTACAAGATTATCCGGACTCCAGAACCCCTTGTCGTAGCTGACTTGACTCAAGACTGGAAAGCGCTCTTTGGCTCCCTTGGCCATAGGAACCGTTACCTGGTCGTCCGTTTGCTTTTCCATGACCTGGTGGTGAAGCGTAAAGCCGAACTGATCCTGCAACACACAAACACGCAAGCCCAGTTCAACCGGTACGCCCGCCTTGCCTTTGCTGACCCACTCGGTATGAGGTTCAAACAGCGAAAAGATTTTCTCTGCATGCGGTATGGTTTCATGCTCAATGACCCGCCGATGAATCAGACTAACCTGATGTTTGGCATGCAGCAGATAGTAGCTGAGCGCTTCAAGGCGTGGTTCATCAGGTTGATGCTTTGTCAGCACGGAGTACGTTACATCGGCCATCCGAATGATTTTCAGGCTGAGCTTCAGGTACTCAATATGCGCCATTTCAATGTCATGCTGTCGTTTGCTTTTTTGTAACTCGTCAGCTGACGTAGAGTGCTTCAGGTTACGCACTGTATGGTAAAGCTTCTTATGCTGCCGCTGCAGGTAGCGATGCTGTCGCCAGCCGGGGAGTTTGTGCTCATGAGCTGAAGCCGAAGCAAACTCAATGATTTTACGACAAGCATCGCTCAGCAAGTTAATGTCGGTGGGGAAATGGACATTGGTTTTTACGACAAACGAATCGGCACGGCCATGTAACGGTTCGCTCTTTTTTTTTACCAGCGAGTGCCCTGCCGCAACGACAACCTGATTGATCTGATCCAGCACCTGCGGGGTAAACAGGCTGATATTATCCTGCAACGTCTGTATATGGTAGGTGTGCGTGCAATAAGGGCCATGTCCGAGCATCTGACGCAAAGTGCCGTGTTCATTGGCCAGTTCCTGCAAACGGTCATAATCGCAATTGATCACCAGGCGGAGGGTGCCAAACACGAGTATTCTCCAGAGTTCCATCCCGGGGCGACCGTTGTTTTGGTCAGATAGAATCATGGAGTCGAGTACCTGAAAGACCTGCTGTCTCAGCTCTGGCGTTGTGTAAATGTGCTGCAATGCTCGCAGGATACGAGGGATATCGTCTCTGGACTTGGGGTTAAACTGGACGGATGAGATATCGACTTCACCCAGCTGCATTTGTGGATTGATGGTCTGGCGCATAAATTTGAAAAACAGCCTGTTTTGGAAAATCTTCAATAGTTATATTTGGTTGCAGGCTGCTATTTTCAAGGTTTGAGGGTTTTCGGACAGGCACTATGTAACAGCAGAGCAAGAGTTCAGCGAAGAACAGATAAATACGTTTAAAGAACGAATAGAGGAAGTTAGGGAGCGCCTAAGCCTGTCACCGGAACAGAAAGAAAAGGTGACACCGATTCTGAAAGACAGTGCTGAGAAACGTATGGAGGTATTGAAATCTTTCGGTTTTGAAAGGGATAAACCCAAGCCAGACCTGTCTTTTCGTGAGAAGCGTGAGCTGGGTGGGAAGATGAAAGATATCCGCGAAGAGACAGAAAAAGAACTCAGCAAGTTCCTGTCTGACAAACAAATGGATGTCTATCGCGAAATTCAGGAAGAAAGCCGGGATAAGTTTCGGGAGCGAATGCAAGAGAGGGGATAAGCTTAAATTGAGGTGTTAATCTTTTACCGCCATAACCCTGTTAGGGCAGAGTTATGGCAATATTTTCATAGCAAAGGAGTGTTACTTATTCGTCGCTGGTTTTGGCTTCAGTTACAGAGGTAACAGGTTCCGCCATCGGCTGACCCATGCGTACAGGCTGACCGGCGGAAAGACCTTCCAACCATTCAATCTGATCTTTGCCGTACAGCATAATCACGGTAGAGCCCAGTTTGAAACGACCCATTTCATCGCCACGCTTGAGTTTGATCTGGCGGCGGCCATTACGTGTGTAGTCAAAATCTTTCAGTACACGGCGTGGCGGAGTTACCAGTCCTGCCCAAACAGTTTCAATACTGGCAACGATCATTGCACCGACCAGAATCATGGCGACCGGGCCATTATCGGTATCAAAAATGCAGACAACCCGTTCATTACGTGCAAACAGGCCCGGTACATTTTCAGCGGTAGCCTGATTTACTGAGAACAGACGACCAGGAACGTAAGTCATGCTGCGCAGGGTGCCTTCAACTGGCATATGTACGCGGTGGTAGTCTTTGGGTGACAGGTATACGGTGGCAAATTTACCTTCCATAAATTCGTCTGCGAGTTCAGTGTTGCCACCCAGCAATGCGGTCAGGCTGTAATCATGACCTTTAGCCTGAAAAATACGTCCCAGTCTGATATCACCCAGCTGGCTGATGGCACCATCAGTAGGGCAGCTATGCAGTGCTGTATCTTCCGGCTGTGGGCGTGCGCCTTCTTTCAGAGGACGGGTGAAGAAATCATTGAAATGCGCATAAGCAGTCAGGTCTGGTTCCTGTGCTTCACCCATATCAACTTTAAAATGACCGGCAAAACCTTTGATCAGGGCATTTTTGAAACCGGTCATGGTGCATTCAGCAAAACCATGCACGGCACGGGAAATCATGTGGTGAGGCAGAATATGCTGAATCGACGCAAAAAGTTTTCCGTTCACGCGTTGCTCTTCATTTAATAATCGTGTGACCGGGCATTGTATCCAACCCGGGTAGGTGAAGAAATACGGTAGGAGATATTCTGCTTCAGGAAAATGTTATTCCTTGTAGGGGAAACAGTAACCAGATATAGGTGTTGTCAGTATCTGGTTACAACAGATTGTGGCTATCTTGCTTTTGCTCAGGGTGTCAGTAGTGACATATTACTGTTCAATCGGGGTATCTGGCCGGTTACCCCATTCTGACCAGGAACCGTCATAAGCCCTTATTTTCTTGTAGCCCAAAGCTTTGGCAACCAGATAGGTATAGCCGGAACGGTGGTGAGTCTGACAGTGGGTAATAACTTCTTTGTCCAAAGTTATTCCCAGTTCTTCAAGCTCAGGCTGAACATTGGTGCGCATCCGGAAGCTGCGCTGCATATCCATACTGCGCGTCCATTCATGATTAACTGCACCAGGGATATGTCCACCGCGTTGTGCCAGCACTCGCTCACCCGAGTATTCGGCAGGGGAGCGGGCATCCCAGATTACGGTGTTCGGATTATCCAGCTGCTCGATAATATATTCTGCCGAAGCAATAACATCGTGATTAATGGTTATGGACGGATTGGTTGGCTCTATTGTGGGTACGCTGTTACTGATTGGATGCTTGTCATCCAGCCAGGCACGAATACCGCCGTTCAGACAGGAATAGTTTTTGTGGCCAATCACATCCAGTGTCCAGATAAACCGGCCAGCCCAGCCACCGCCTTCATCGTCGTACACCACAATATGCAGGTCATCATGTAATCCAATCTGGTTGAATAATGCCTGAAGCTGTTCTGCGGAAGGTAATTGCCCTGTCGCCGGAGGCATACCACTGATCAGGTGTCTCGGCTCGACATGAATGGCACCGGGAATATGCAGTTGCTGATAAAGCTGATGGTTACACAGATCAATAACGCGCAGGTTGGGTTCACGCAGTAGCGGTTCCAGCTGCTCGGGCTCGATCATCAGGGGCAGGTCTTTGAGTGTTGTCATTATACTTCGATCCTGTTGGAGCTGATGAATCAATATTATGTTTATATCCAGCGATTCTAGAGCGACGAAGCAGTGACGTGAAGCTGAATTTTTATAATGAAGTCTGATAAGGCCGTTAGAAACAGCGATAAGTCACCCAACCAGCACGGTAGGTGCTCCCATAATGACTGCTCCGCCACTGGTTCCTACCATATCGCCAATAAAGCCTAACGGCATACCGCAGACAATGATATTGGGTAAACCCATCTGAATTGTGGGTGGGTTGCCACACATAGCGCACAGGCAAGGCTGATTCATCACGGCGGCAGGCAGGCCATCAATAATGCAGGTGATGGGCAGGGGCAGCACTGGTCCGCCGACGTGGGGTACCGGGCCTTCGAATTTGGGGCATAGGGTCATATCGGTCATTCTGGCGGCGGGGAACATGGCTAAAACCTCATAAAGCCTTATTCAGATTCTAGCGGTATTTTGGTGTCTTGCTGCTTCAGGAACTTAAGCGTGATTTTGATTGTCATTTGTCTGGTACAACAATATATAAAAATTACGTGTTTATCTGTCTGGTCGAAATCCATTTATTGAGCTCAAGGCAATTAAGAGGTGGTATTAATGAAAATAAATCACATATTTATGCGTTATGTGCAGCTCTTTAGATTCTTAATGCTGTTGGCATTATTGTTGTGCGGTACTGCCTATGCTGCACATTATAATGTCGTAACTTATATGGGCCACAGTCAGGTCTTTATGTTTGTTGTAGCCGATGACGGAGAAGTACAGGCCAGTAGCATAAAAGGTTGTGGTGAAGATGGTTATTTGTGGGGTGACCCTTCTAATATGGCTTGCAATAACTCACCAGTTATTGTCTTTAATGAAGCGCTAAAGGATATTTCGGGCAAGTGGAAACTGATGTCTGAAGCTGATACCTGTTCAGCTTATGTTGGTATTGCAGCAAAGTATTTCTATGCTGATGGCTTGGCCACGCTAACTGCTGATCCAGTAACAGAGTGCGTTAATGGTTACCCTGAGGATACACAGGCAGTATTAAAGCGTGATGTAGCAGGTCAGCCGCTGAAAAAAGATGAGCGATTCAAAAGGATTTTTTCAGGGCTTATTGAGGAAAGACTAAATAAACTAAAAGTAGATAAAATTGTTCTTGATGATGAGCATGTACTCATCAGAAAAATGGCTGAAGATCTCACAGGTAAAGATTGTTTTGACTTATTTCATAGTGCAACGTGTGGAGTTCCGTATTATTACAGGAAAGGTGTAATTACTGCTGTAACGTTACCAGCAGAAGATCAAAAAGCATGTGGGCACTTCGAACTTGGTTTTTTAAGCAGAAAGCACTGTGTTGAAGTTGCCAATATTGAAGAAAAAGAGCTGAAAACAATTGAGAGCGGTGACCGATATATAAAAGAAAAAGGTACGCCGTTCCAGAAAGCAGTGAATGCTGACGGTTATGTGCGTGATTATCATCAGTATCCTGCAGAAGCAGAAAAAAGGAACTGGAATCATAAAAAATTCCCTAATAAGCATTGCTTTCATCGCTGGATGTATGCAGGAAAAAGCTTCATGGTACTTACGGATGTGACTAAGGGCTTTGGTATGAATGAGTTTGGTACCAGAATATTGACGACCTGCACCGGGGCCAATAAAGATTACTGCTGTGACTCTGCGAGTAATACCGCATTTGTAACTTCTGACTTATACGAAGAGGCAAAGAAAGAAGCAGTAAGGCAGGTATGTGATTATCCACTTCAGTCGATGGCTAAAGTTATAACACGTGATTTCAGGTCGAATGGAGAAAGCAGTAGTTATCCATCTGTAACTGATACCTCAGAAGCTTGCCCTATTGTAATTGCTGGTGAGTTTTCATATGCCTTGCCAGACATGCAGGGAATGCTTGTTGAAAAACTCGATGATTATGACAAGGGTAGAGTTCGGGTCATCGCGGGTGATGAGTTCCTGAGACGCTTACCCATAGCAGGCGTAAACTTGCTGAAGGAAGTTAGATAAGTCTACTGAGTAGTTTACTGAAAGCCTGATCAAAGCAATTTGATCAGGCTTTTTAGTTTGATTGGTAAGTTGTTGGTTAGAATATTTTTCACAGGCACAAATGTATGAGAAGCATAAACCCTGTACTCACAACAAGATTTGTATTTGCTATTTGCTTTGGCTCCTGTCTTTCTTCTCTATGCCCGGTTATTCTGGCTATAAACTTTTAGCGGGTGGAACGTTGCCCAAGTTAGTTGTTGTAGGTGAGTTTCCCTGCCTGCTAACTGATCTAGAGAAAAAGCTTCGCAACAACACCAGAGAAAAGCTGGAAACACAACATGCTGCGCGTTTGCATGTAGTAGGACGTGATGAGTTTTTCAGGCAGTTTGCCAGAGCCGGGCAATATGAAATGAATAGCCGACGAAAGCCGGCTATTCAGGTGACAGATTAATTCGTAACTATTCAGCACCCAGCAAAGAGTGACCGCAGTAATTCTTCATGGCTATAAGCAGGGCTTCAAAAACATTCTGCCCCTGCTTTCTCGCAGATGAAACATAACTTCGTATTCGGCAATACCATTTCGCCCCTTCCTCGCTTCTGATGCAGCCCGATATTTTTTGCTTCACCTTGCCATTTCTGATGTCTTGCTCGCTGCCATTATTGTCGAAGGGGATGTTGAGGTCGGTCATGAACCTCAAAGTTTCGTCCTTGTACTCCACCAACCGCTTAAACAAGTTGAACGCTTTCGTATTCTTGACTTTGTCACGCCCCAACCGTTGCCGTACTCGTTCCATATAGTCGGCTTCTTCCGCTTGCGCCCTTTTTGCTGTTCGCTCGAACAGTGAAGAGATACGCTGGCGGATGGATTCCGGCATCGCCTTCATTCCCAGCTTTCTAAAACCATTGCTGAGGTGACAGGCCAGTCTCAGCAGCCGCTGAAGACGAGCCGCAAGATAGTTGCAGTCGCGATCAACGACACCCTGTAACTCCCTCAGGTGGTGGGCATTGCAGAGTACATGAGCCGCAGCATAGCGGAAGTAAACCTTGTAGTGGTCATGAACCAGTATCCCGGCAAAGGTCAGCAAAATACCCATCGTCTCTATGGCGGAATGTCCTTTACTCAAGTCCAGATGATAGTACGTCCACTTGTCAGTACGCAGGACATGCATCCACCACAGCGCTCCGGCTACTCTCATGCCTGTTTCATCAGCGCCTGCAATGGGTTCAACCTTAAGGGCGTCACTAATTGCCTGCTCAGTGCTGGCTAACCGGTCATAAGCATTGCTCTGGAAGGTGCAGATGGAACCCGGACTGACTTCCAATCCGAAAATATCCATGAAGAACTGGGAGGCACGCTTGCAAGGTATAAGTTGATACTGACAAAGATACACGGCCAGCGCCTGAGTCACCGGTCCATACTGCACGTGAGCATCAACTCCTTCAGGGAAACGGGCTTGTGTCATGTGACCGCAGCGGCACTCTTTGATTTCGGCCACATGGGCTGTCACTTCAAAGTGACCAAAACGACCCGGTTCAAATACTTGCCTTTCAACCAACTTGGCAATGTTTGCAGAGTGCAGGGACTGATGGCACTTCTCACAGTCTATAACCGGGTGATATTGGGTGCGGTCAGTGTCAGCGACTTGCTGAAGCGTTGAACCTTTGTGACCTTTCTGACCGCCGGGCTTTCGACCAGACCTCTGTCGTAAGCTTTTTGGGTTAGGTTTGTCGTCTTGTGGCTCACCCTCCACCGTGGCAGATGAGTCTTTCTGTTTGGCAGCAGGCTTTGCATAACCGTCTGTAGAGGGAGGCTTACTGCTGTTCCGGCTGTTGATGTTGAGTCTGTCCGCGAGTTCCTTATTTTCTGTTTCCAGTTTCGCTACCTGATCGCCCAGGCCACCGATCTGCTCTTGCTGATCATTTACGATAGCAAGGAGGGTGACGATAATCTGAAACTCGGGATCAAGTTGACTCATAACAAGCGTTGGTCAGAGAAGAACTGTATTTGAAAATGACACAAAATCACGAAAATACCAGCTTATTGTGAGGGTGCTGAATAGTTACATTAATTCTGTTCCAGAGATTCCAGAATCCTGCGGTAACTTTCCATCCGTGCTGGAAGAATATCCCCGTCATCCAGAGCCTGACGGATTGCACAGCCAGGCTCTTTTTCATGAGCACAGTCGCGGAACCGGCAATATCCCAGAAATGGTCGAAAATCCCGAAAGCCATTAATCAGTTCTTCAGCATCAATATGCCACAAACCAAATTCCCGGATTCCGGGAGAGTCGATCAGCATACCGCCCGCCGGGAAGTGGAACAGTTTTGCGGCGGTGGTGGTATGAGTTCCTTTTCCTGTCACTTCAGACAATGCACCCACACGGGTATCCACACCGGGAAGCAATACATTCACCAGTGATGATTTACCAACACCGGACTGGCCGACAAATACACTGATATGTTCATTCAGCAGTGATTTGATTTCATCCAGCCCGTCTTCGGATTTGGTTGATGCGCGCAGCACACGGTAACCGATACCTTCATAAACACTCATCATGTTATCGAGGTGTTTACGGTTTTCATCATTGATAAGATCAGTCTTGTTCAGCAGGATAACCGGTTCAATATCAACAGTTTCAGCGGCAACCAGATAGCGGTCAATCAGGTTGGCATGTGGTGTGGGCACCGGTGATACCACAATCACGATGTAATCAATATTGGCGGCAACCGGCTTTAGTTGGTTACGCATATCCGGGCGGGATAATAGTGAGTTACGAGGCTGCAATGCCACAACAACGCCCGTCTGCCCTTCAGCACCGGCACGCCAGATAACCTGATCTCCGGTCACCAGCGGTGGCAGATTGGTGCGCAGATGGCAGCGGTAAATTTCTCCGGGGGAGCCCAGTGGTTCAATATCCAGCTGACTGCCGTAATGGGCAATAACCAGCCCTTCCTGCTCTGAACCCAGTTCTCCGGCACTTAACTGTTCTTCAGCTTTCTGTTCACGCTTGGCAGCGCGGGCGGCACGTTCATCCTGAACTTTCTGGATTCGCCAGCTCTGGCGACGGGTGAGTTTACGTTTGCTCATAGGGGAGGACGACTGGAAAGAATCCAAATAGTGAGTTGAGGTCTAGTACTTTAGGGCTAGTTTGCATGGGTATCCTGCCGGGATTATGATGAACCATAGCATTTTTATCAA
Organism: Endozoicomonadaceae bacterium; assembly: GCA_965261725.1. Taxonomy (GTDB): domain Bacteria; phylum Pseudomonadota; class Gammaproteobacteria; order Pseudomonadales; family Endozoicomonadaceae; genus CANDOC01. Next base: position 230,116 of record CBDHDU010000002.1, read on the forward strand.
TCTATCACTGACGGCTCTGTTTGAGTCAACTACTGTTTGCCGGGAAGCGTCTTCATGTCTAAAGCTGATAATCTGGTCTGGATTGATCTGGAAATGACCGGCCTTGATCCTGAAACAGACCGTATTATTGAAATTGCGACCCTCGTTACGGATGCTGATCTGAATGTGCTGGAAGAAGGCCCTGTGATCGCAGTTCACCAGTCAGATGAATGTCTGGCACAAATGAATGAATGGTGCGTCAAAACCCATGGTGATACCGGCCTGACTGACCGGGTACGGGCCAGTAAGGTATCTGAAGCCGAAGCTGAAAAACAGACACTGGAATTCCTGCGTAAATGGCTGGAGCCGGGTGCCTCACCTCTGTGCGGTAACAGTATCGGTCAGGATCGTCGCTTTCTGGTGAAATATATGCCGGAGCTGAACAACTACTTCCACTACCGCAATATCGATGTCAGCACTCTGAAAGAACTGGTACGCCGCTGGAAGCCTTCAATCATGGGGGGCTTTACCAAGGCTGGTACCCACAAGGCACTTGATGATATTCGTGAATCGTTGGGAGAATTGCAGTACTACCGTGAAAACTTTCTTGATCTATCATAGTTCAATACTCTGGACACTTTCATGCAGCGATAGCACCATAGCTGCTGAACTCCTGATATGCGCCCATGACTTTTCTATCATTCATGGTCAATCCTAACTTTTCAAAAACTCTGCACATCAAGTGTTGGTTGAACAAACGACGTTTCCAGCTCGTAATTGAGATCACCGTTTTGCCTGTGGTACCTTTTTCTTCCCGATCAGCCAGTTTGAGCAGATTAAGGGCAGAGAATGAAGCATTAATCTGAGTATGAATCGCCTGCTTATTACATGACTGGCAATCTATCAGGCCTGTATATTGCTTGGCATCCCGGAATACAAACTCAATTTGAAAGCGAGCTTTGTAATATTTGAAGATAGTCATTGCGTCCAGCCCTGTATCTGTTGAGTAAATCAGGGCTATGCCTATCTTGTTTTTTTGCTGCACCCTCAGCATCACAACCCGAATGTGACGCTTCAGGCATTTGGAATGAACGATGGCAGTATAAACCTCTTCTCCGGCTTCTAACTGACCTACGTGTTCAAACCGGTTCAAGTCTTTTTCGAGATTCACTTTGCCGTCGTAAAGTTTTGGACGACCTTGCCCTGAGTATGAGCCGTTATAGAGCCACTTCAGGTCGGCATCTGTTCTTAACTTCCCAACAATCTGTAAACCCGCAGCAAGGACTGCGGACACGAATTTTTCCTTGAAATAGTAGGCGTCCACAGCCAGATAGATTACCCCCATAGCAAGAAGATCTCCGGCCAGTTTCAAAACTTGCTCAGCGTAAAGGTCAACACGGGTTTTATCTTTCTCGTCCAGCGTCTGCCGGGCATCAAGCGCATAAGCCGTATTGGACTGCAAATCAACAACACCAAGCAAAGATAGCTCAAGCCCTCGCTCTGATTGACCTGTGCAGCCACGCCAAAACATGCCAAGGCCATCGGTCTTCTTGCCACTTTTGGTCATAAAGCTGGCATCGAGCGCTGCGATTTTCTCTTTGGACGTTAACAGTACGCCGGACAGCATCAGGCAGTTGAGTTTAAAAAATCGAAGGTCCGGCGATACCAGCGTCTGAATCGTTTTTCACTCATGGAGGAGTAACGGCTCATGTTGCAGAAAGTGGCTTTACCCTGAACGATAATGAGCGTGATAAGCAATTGGAAGATGAATGTTTTTTGGGGCTTTTTGACCTTGGACATCTTGCCCAGAGCGGTCTTTACTATGTTATCCATGAGAGGAAAGTGGCAGCGAGCATAGAGGGTTTGGCTTCTCTATTATCGCTATTTTCTCTCATGGTCACTTTCGTCTGAAAACTGTCCACAGTATTGATAGTTGTCTGTCTGATTTTAGTTCGACAGACCTTATAGGTTCTTCCCGATGATTAAAGTACAAGCCTTCTCCGGCGCTTTTTCGTTTGATTCAAACGCTTTTTAGCAGGTGCACCTTCTTGCCTGGGTTTGTGAGTCGGTGGGGGCAGAGCGGCACATTGCCCTTCAGAAAGAGGGCGTTTTCTTTTTAAGGCGGCAGTGGAACGAGATTTGCCCTGTCTGGCATGTCTAGTTGAAGGCTTGCTAACTGAAGGTTCAATTGCTGAAGGTTCAATTGCTGAAGGTTCAATTGCTGAAGGTTCAATTGCGTGTTGAGCGCTGACGGAAGAGTGATGAAAGTCGTGCAAGTATTGTCTTGCTGCGCGAACAGTATCAGCTGTCCAGCTGATAGTAGCTGAGTACTCTTCAAATTTGCCACCTGTCAGTACGGGCAACTTATGGTCTTTGAGCATTCTGGCCTGATTCCAGAATTTATTTTGAGCTTTTGATGGATCTTCAAACCATTGCTTCAACCTTGTTTTTGCAATACCTATAGCTTGGTGACTCAAGGCCAGAGTAACTTGAGCTAATACAACTTTGGGCATCTTGATGTTACTGTCAGAAGCTGCAAGTCGGCATGTGATCTCGCTTACGGTCACGCTGGTCCAGTCACCTTTACTGTGGCTGCTTTTAAATTGAATAGCATCCTCTGATGTATATACGAATCCGGGCACCTGAGCCTTTTTAAGCAGTTTTGCCTGAGCTGAAGGCTGGCATGATTGATGCTCAATAATCCATGTCTTGAACTCATTTTGAGCTTCCTGAAGTTTGTTACTTGTTAGCAGTAGTTTGATATGTGACGGGTTTGCTTGGGTCGGTAACGGCAAACTATCTGTTCCCGCGAGTGAGTTGGGTTGACACTCGTGCTGGTCGGCGTTATTGAGATCGAGCTCAATCCTGACGATGTGCACTGCTCGTGCATTCCAGTGTTTATATGTTGAGCTGTTGTTGAATTGGCCACTGTTGAACAAAGGGACTTTTGTTCGCTTGAGAGTATTAGCAACGGCACTTGTTGGTTGCTTTGTCGTTGTCGGGTGGGCAAGCCACGATTTCAATCGTTTCTTGGCAATTGCTTCTTTTTTGAATTGCAATGCAAGAGTGATTTCTGAGGGGGTTGCACTTAGCTCGCTTTCACGAAGTTCACAGTCCTCGGCAATCAGGCGGACAAGTGTTGGAGCCCAGTTTTTGGCGGTACAACCATTGAAAACAGCAGGCATTTTGCATTTTCTGAGTGATGATGCAAGATTGTAACAATCAGGGTGTTTGGGATCGTATCGTTCAGAGATATAGCGTTTGAGTTTAAAGTCAGAGCTTCCGTCTTTATGGCTGTCAGATTTTATAATTTCTGCTGGGAGGTCTGTATACTTTCGATGTGGCTTCTCAGATCCGCAGGCTCGGCGTACCAGTGCCGCTTTCCATACAGTGTGCAGGATGATTTCGCCATTGATTAATACAGGCACACCAGCAGACCTGAGACATTCTGCAGTAGCGCCGGGATTACAATCCGTTCGTTCAGCAAAATATGTTTGCAGATCCGCGGCGGCCTTTTGTAGCTGGTCTTTTTTTATGTATTCCCTGATTTTAACCAAGGAAGTGGTAGTCATATTCCGCTGTTTGTAAGGCTTTCCGATACAGAGGAATACGTGCTTCAGAGACCATGACCCTTTTTTTCGTTTACCTTTAACGATAACAGGAACTTTCCACCGTTTCAGCGTTGCCGCAACAGCGACATAGTCACCGGGAGTGTAACGATTTATCAAAATTTTCAGTTTCTGGTGTGCTATTCGATACTTTCTCTTTCGGACCGCATCCAGGATGCTTTGGCGTATGTCTGTATGGGGTGACTTAGGGATAGGTGCACAATCCAGAAACTCGCGCACAAGCGCTACTCCCCAGCTTACTCGATGAGAACTTTCTGGGACAGGTAAATTATGTCGTTTGAATGCTTTGAGGAGTGAATGGAACTGAGTATTAGCGGCTGATGTTCTCAGCAACATTTTTAGTTGACTTTTGGCTTCAAGCCAACGACCCGCAACCATTGATTTTTTTGCCTGAAGCAGATGATGACCAAGAGTTAAAGTTTTTTTTTCTGTATTGGTACAGGATCAGAAATATCCGGAGAGGGGCTGGTAGTAAAAGGGAGGTGATTGTAGGGTGTTTGGCAGAGATCCGTGTATATTTCCAATTCTGTGCAGCCAATTTCTGGTTCTGGTTCTGGTTCTGGTTCTGGTTCTGGTTCTGGTTCTGGTTCTGGCTCTTGCCCCAGTTCTATTTCACTTTCGATGATTAATGATTCACCGCTTTCTTCAGATAATAGATATTCAGAGTAGTTATCCGTCTGCGAGGCTACTTCGAGACAATCACCTGACTCTGGAGAAGCAGCTATTGGGTTATTACCATATAGAAGGTGGTTGGATTCCCTCAATACTTGAGTGATTCCTTCTCTGGAGAGCTTTGGTGCATCCTCGATGACTCCTAAGGCGGCACTAAGTGATGCTGTATACTCCCTCAGTGCCTGACTGCAGCATTCGTCACAGATACAAAGTTCACAAATTTCCGCACCATGGCACATATCACAGCGCAGGTGTGTCCATGTGTGTTTTCCCGGTCTGCCAGAACCACCTTCATCATCGTCTTCGTCTTCGGTGTTATTTGGTGATGTTGGTTTTACGTCACGGTTTTTGGAATTGGCAGATACACCTGTTTTTGCAGATTGGGTGACCTGTTTTTTGCTGGTGGCACTTTTGGATTTGGGGTATTCGATAATAAAAGGCTGTCTGGCAGTAGCATCCATGATGATGGAAGAATTCTCCTGAAAGAGAACTTCTTTCTGGTTTATGTGATTTCCGGCTGCCTTTATTAACGTTTCAGGAAAAGCTTCATCTGCAACCAAGGATAATGCATAAAGGATAACAAGAGTAATGCTAAACGTCCTGATATACATAAATAGCTTGGATACATACTGTTATTTGAGATATTTTCCGGATGTAATTGCAGAGAGTGTATTATTCTGGCACAAGGCGGAATATTTCCCAGTCCGATTACAAAGTTTTATAGCTAGGGGCTGTTGAAGTTTGCTCGTGTGCTCAGCTAAAGCCAGCGGCTCCATTAGCAATAGATTTCCTCAATTCCTCTTGTTTTTATTCACAAGCCAAAGTATTACTGGCTCAGTCGGAGCTGCTGCCCAGATGTTCCTGCAAAAAAGCATAGTCATGCTGAGCCAGTGCCCACATAGTATGCTCTCTGACTATTTCAGATGGGTAGTTGAGGCGTTGCTTCAGGGTCTGTATAACTTTGGCTGATGTTGGAGCGTTTCCAAGTCCTACCGCAAGATTTCTCAACCAGCCTTCAAAACCCGTACGCCGAATAGGAGAACCTACAGTTCGTTCCAGAAACTCCTCTTCAGTCCAGAGAAAAAGATCAGCCAGTTCACTGGAATCGAGTTTATGGCGGGGCAGGAAATCTGTCTCACCACTGAACTTCGCAAACTTGTTCCAGGGACAGACCAGCTGACAATCATCACAACCAAAAACCCGGTTACCCATTAATGGCCTGAGTTCTTCCGGAATAGAGCCGGTATTTTCAATGGTCAGATAAGAAATACACTTACGTGCATCGAGTTTATGTGGCGCGATGAAAGCCTTGGTCGGACACAGATCAAGACAGGCATGACAGCTACCACAGTGAACCTTGGTTTGAGGTTCATCAACCGGCAAAGGCAGATCGGTAAACAATTCACCGAGAAAGAAAAATGAACCGGCTTTGTGATTCAGTAGCATCGTATTCTTGCCAATCCACCCCAGCCCGGCACGCATCGCTACAGCACGTTCCAGCACCGGCGCACTGTCAACAAAAGCCCGGTAGCCATAGGAGCCAATAGCTTCTTCGATACGTTTTCCCAGTTGAGTAATACGTTTCCGAATCAACTTGTGATAATCACGCCCTAATGCATAACGGGAGATATAGGCTTTACTTTTATCTTGTAGCATCTGAACCTGACGGGTGTCGGCAGGTAGATAATCCATACGGACCGAGATGATACGCAGAGTGCCGGGTACCAGTTCATCGGGTCTGGAGCGCTTGTTGCCATGGGCAGCCATCCAGTCCATATCTCCATGCAAACCCTCCTCAAGCCAGCGTTTAAGGTGGGCTTCATGGTCACTCAGGTCTATATCTGTAATACCTGCATCCTGAAAACCCAGTTCCCGGCTCCATTGTTTTATATTGAGAGCCAGCGCCTGAAGCTCACTGCTTGAGAACATGGCTCTGCTTGGTATGATCTCGGGTTGTACGGACTGCTGTACTGAATCGATCTTGCTCAAGGGCGATATAATGCGGTTGTGTTGCCGTGGGAGTTCAGTTCTCATCGTCCGGCGTGACGAAAACGGCTGTTTATTTGGCCGCTTATGGCTGTTCACCGCACATAGCGGTTTCCGGGAGGAACTGAAAGTATGAGTGTCAGTTTATCACAGGGGCGATTACCTGTATTGCTGTACCGGGCAGAGCAGGTTCGCCGGCTGGATCAGGCTGCAATTCAGGCCGAAGGCATTGATGGTTACACCCTGATGCAGCGGGCCGGGCAGGCCGCATTTGATGCATTGCTTGGCCGCTGGCCGGATTTATCCCGAAATGTGGGTATTCAGGTTTTCTGTGGTGCCGGGAATAATGGTGGTGATGGCTATGTTGTGGCCTTGCTGGCTCACCGGCAGCAGATTCCGGTAAGAGTGATTTCCCTTGTCGAGCCTGAAAAATTGCAGGGCGAGGCCTTGCAGGCTTATGAAGCCTGCTGTGCTGAAGGCATGAAAATCGAACGCTGGCATGATGATATTGGTGTCAGTGGTGATGTCATCGTTGATGCTTTGCTGGGTACCGGGTTGAGTGGTGAAGTCCGGGAAGGCTATGCAGAAGCGATTCGCCGCATCAACAGCGGCTCCTGCCCGGTTATGGCACTGGATATTCCCTCCGGGCTGAATGCAGATACCGGTGCTGCAGCCGGAGCAACCATTCAGGCTGATCTTACCGTTACCTTTGTCGCAATGAAGCAAGGCTTACTGACTGGCACCGGGCCTGCAGTTTGCGGCGAATTACAATTTGCCGGGTTGGGGATAGACGATAAGGTATATGCTCAGGAACCGGCATCGGTAACACGCCTGTCGCATCAGCATTTTATTTCACTGGTACCTCCCCGTTCCCGAACAGCGCATAAGGGCATGTATGGTCATGTACTGGTGCTGGGGGGAACGCACGGGATGGCAGGTGCAGCAGTCATGGCAGCTGAAGCGGCTTTGTCCTGCGGAGCCGGGAAAGTCAGTGTCGGTACTCAGCCCGAACATACGACCATTATTAATATCCGCTGCCCTGAAATTATGGCGCAGGGGATTGAAGCAAAACATGCCAACTCGACAACAGTTGATCACTTGCTGGAAGGTAAAGATGTGCTGGTTGTTGGGCCGGGGCTGGGGCAGACTGACTGGTCGCAACAACTATTGGTCAGTGCACTGAACGCAGGCAAACCAGTGGTGCTGGATGCGGATGCTTTAAACATGCTGGCAAAGCAGCCCGAACTGCTGCAGGGCATTGATACGCCCCGGATCATGACGCCTCATCCGGGAGAAGCAGCAAGATTACTGAACTGGAGCATTGCTGAAGTTGAAGCTGACCGTATCGGTGCGGTGCAGGAACTCAAAGAACGTTACAGTGTAACTGTCGTCCTGAAAGGCGCCGGTTCGCTGGTGGCGGGTGCATCCGGTATCAGTCTTTGCAGTCATGGTAATCCGGGAATGGCGGTGGCCGGTATGGGAGATGTGCTCAGTGGCATAATCGGTTCCCTGCTGGCGCAAGGCTTAACGCCAGAGCAGGCTGCTGGCTTCGGCGTCTGGCTGCATGCCATGGCGGGTGATTTAAATGCCTATGAGTTCGGCGAACGAGGCATGCGGGCGACAGATCTGATACCGTATGCAAGAAAGCTTATTAACAAAATCAGCGACGGTGGGCTTTAAGTACTTGGTCAGTTAATCAGGCGGCAGCGACATAGTTTTCAGCAGCTGCGTGGTATTGATTAAATGTAGTGATCACAGGTTCGTGTCACAGAGTGTCCACCGATGCTGATACAAGACACAGAATTTGGATTATATGAAGCCAGAAGTCACTGCACTCTATCTTCCTAATGAACAGGCAATGGTACGGCTGGGTCGTGCTATTGCCAAAGCCTGCGGTGGCCGCGGAGTTATCTATCTGCAGGGTGAACTCGGTGCAGGCAAGACTACCCTGTGCCGGGGCATTATGCATGAACTCGGACATACAGGTGCGGTAAAAAGCCCTACTTACACTCTGGTTGAGCCTTATGAATTGCCGCGTGGCTCGGCCTATCATTTCGACCTTTATCGTCTGGCTGATCCGGAAGAACTGGAGTTCCTCGGGGTGCGTGATTATCTCGAACAGGACAGCCTGTGCCTGATCGAATGGCCCTGCAAAGGGGAAGGCTGCTTACCTCAGCCTGATATGATTCTGACTTTGAAAGCTCGTCTGCCGGGAAGAGAAGCACGGTTGGAAGCCGGCTCTGCACTGGGTGAGCGTATTGTCATTGCCGTCCAGCAACAGGGAAAGACGCTGGAGGGGGAATGAAGAACCAGACATTATTTATTCCGGCTGTTCTCAAATCATTTCTTCTGACACTGGCAATTCTGCTTTGCTGGATGTTGGTGGTATTGCCTGTTCAGGCCGGAACAGTCAAAGATGTACGTGTCTGGCGCTCGCCGGATAAGACCCGACTGGTATTTGATCTCAGCAGCAGTGTGCAGAAAAAGGTTTTCTCACTGGATAACCCGCAGCGGCTGGTGATTGATCTCGATGAAACTGAGTTCAAGGCCAGTACCAAAAAACTGTTGCTGCAGAATACGCCGGTGAAGAAAATTCGCTGGGGTGTGCGCAATGGTAAAGATACCCGGGTCGTGCTCGATTTACGCTCAGCGGTCAGAACCGAGAGCTTCCTGCTGCGTCCCAATGATGCCTATGGTCACCGGCTCGTTATCGACCTGTTTGACTCCCAGCCTAAAAAGAAGCCGGTTAAAAAAGCCAAACCAGCCTCTCCCAAAGGCAGGGAGGTCATCATTGCTATTGATGCCGGGCATGGTGGTGAGGACCCCGGTGCAGTTGGCTATCGAGGCGTGAAAGAGAAAAACGTGACTCTTTCCATTGCCCGTGAACTGGCAAAAAAAATCAATCGTGAGCCGGGCTTCAAAGCCGTACTGATTCGTACCGGTGATTACTATATTGGTCTGCGCCGTCGTACCCAGCTGGCACGGGAAGCCAAAGCTGATCTGTTTATTTCCATTCATGCGGATGCGTTTAAAAACAAGCAGGCCAACGGTGCTTCAATCTTCGCCCTGTCTAATCGGGGGGCCAGTTCTGAAACGGCTCGCTGGCTGGCTCAGAAAGAAAACAATTCTGATCTGATTGGTGGTGAAGGTGGCCTGAGCCTTGGTGACAAGGACAATGTGCTAGCTGAAGTATTACTGGATCTCTCCATGACCTCAACCATGTCGGCCAGTCTGGAGCTTGGCGATATGGTGCTGAAAAATATTGGCCAGTTCAACCGGCTGCATAAAAAAAGAGTGGAACAGGCGGCATTCGTGGTATTGAAATCGCCGGATATACCCTCATTGTTAGTTGAGACCGGGTTTATCACTAATCCGGGCGAGGCGAAGAAGCTGAGTAACCGTCGTCACCGCGACAAAATGGCATCGGCTATTTATGCGGGGGTTCGTGATTACTTCAAAGACCGTCCGCCACCGGACTCATGGCTGGCGTGGGCAAAAGGGCAGCGGCTGGCAGGCAAGCCTGTCGGGACTCCACCGGGTATGCGGCAGTACACGGTCAGAGCCGGAGATACGCTGTCAGGTATTGCACTGCGATATAATGTGAGTACCTCACAACTGGCAAAAGCCAACAATATGCGACTTTCAGATCCGATCCGAACCGGGCAGAGGCTGATGGTGCCATGACCATTGAAGGGAATGGCACTGAAGGTGTGTTTCATACCGAGCTACAGTATACTGCGCGGTCTCGTTATTTAGCGTTTTAGTCTGGCAGGAAGTCGAAAGCTAATGGAACAGATTATTGAATTTATCATGAACCATCCGATGATGGTCGGTGCGTTTGTGGTGCTGCTGATTGCGCTGCTGATTACTGAAGCACGCAAGGCGGGCAAGAGCGTCAGCTCTCACGAAGCGACACGTCTGGTTAACCAGGACGGTGCGGTCTTCGTGGATGTGCGTGAAAAGAAAGACTTCAAAACCGGCCATATTGTTGATGCCGTCAACATTCCGCTGTCCAAGCTGAAAGAACGTGCGGTGGAAATCGACAAATACAAAGCCAAAACAGTCATTATTGTTGATGCTATGGGTCAACACTCCGGCTCTGCCGCCAAGACGCTTAAAGAAGCAGGCTTCGAGCAGGTTGTACGCCTGAAAGGTGGTGTGAGCAGCTGGCAGGGCGATAACCTGCCGCTGGTAAACTGACCGGGAGCTTCAGGGATGAAAGACGTACTTATCTACAGCTCAGCTTACTGCCCGTTCTGCATTCGCGCCGAACAGCTACTGAAAAGCAAAGGCGTCGACTATCAGCGCATTTCTGTTGATGGTGAGCCTGCAGTCAGACAGGAAATGACCGCCAGGGCCGGTAAAACATCGGTACCGCAAATCTGGATTGGCGAGCAGCATGTAGGCGGGTGCGATGAGCTGTATGCACTTGAAGCCCGTGATGAACTGGATAATTTACTGACGTCGCAGCCCTGACATCGAGCGTGTCGGACTGCACATCGTCTTCTGAGGGGCAGCGTCTCTGGCCCTCTTTTTTGAATGATTAAAGGATCAGAAATGGCCGAAAATCAGCAACAGGGGCCTCAGTTTGCCCTGCAGCGTATCTACGTAAAAGATATTTCTTTCGAATCTCCAAAAGCCCCGGAAATCTTCCGCAAGGCATGGCAGCCGGAAGTGAAGCTGGACCTGAACACCAGCAACACGGCTCTGGGTGACGACCTGCACGAAGTTGTTCTGTCCCTGACTGCAACTGTAGCCGGCGACGGCGAAACCATGTTTATGGTTGAAATCCAGCAGGCCGGTATCTTCCTGCTGCAGGGCATTCCTGATGCTGACAAGCATCGTACTCTGGGTGCTTTCTGCCCGAACATCCTATTCCCGTACGCCCGTGAAGCCATCGACAACATGGTAACCCGTGGCAGCTTCCCTCCGCTGCAGCTGGCACCGGTAAACTTCGATGCCCTGTACGAGCAGGCGCGTCAGCAGGCTGAAGCTCAGGAAGGTCAGCCAGCCTAAGCATCAACCTCAACGTTGATGACTTCGGGAAGCCGGTACTGTCAAAGGTACTGGCTTTTTTATTGCCTCAATAATACAAGCCAATCAGGAGCTACACTGAAGGGATGGAGTTGTAAAAGCGGAATTAATAACAGCAGAGTTCACGGATGAGCGAGCCACAGGCGTCTGCAGCAGAATTTGAGAGTCCACTGGAAGAATTCCTCGCCAAAGGAGGCAACTTCCAGCAGTTGAATGGCATCTCTGATGAAGCCATGGAAGCAACCTACAGCATGGCGCATGCCCACTACGAAAGCGGCAATTATGAACAGGCCGCTGAAGCCTTTCAGTACCTTTGCTATCACAATCATGAAGAACCGCGTTACTTTCTCGGATTAGGTGCCTGCCAGCAAATGCTGAAAGCTTATGGTCAGGCGGCAGAAACCTTTTTCTTTGCAGCGAGACTGGACGAAAGCGATCCGACGGCACTCTTTGCCATGGTGGATATCTATCTGGCGCTCAGAGATTACGAAAAAGCCACCATGGTACTAGAAGAAGCGCTCAAAACCGCAGGGAAGAACAGACAATATTCCAGCCATATCCTGCGCGGCACCATGTTGAAAAAGCGAATCAGTGAAATTGCAGGGGAGCAAAGCTGATGGCTGGGCAGATTGGTAATAATCCACTTGATCGTGGCATACAACAACCATCCAACCAGCCGCTGGATGATGCTCAATCGGGCGAAGTCAAAAGAGTGGGTACCGGCTTTGGTGCAACTGACAGTACCTCGCTGAATCGTGAAGGCAAATTACCTGCAGCCCTTCAACCCAAAAAACTGATACTGGCGCAGCCGGATGCTCAGGTACTGAAAAACCTGAAGCCGGAAGCAATATCCCAGCAGGCTGCCAGAGGACAGATAACCCAGATTACCGGAAATCTGGAGGCAGCATCGGCGGCGATTGCCGAACATCCTGAATTATCTGCAAACACTCAGCTGCAGGAGAAATTGCAGGGACTGTCGGCAGTTGCACAGGGGCTTGAGCATGCTGATCCGGCTATATTGAAAACGGTTGGTGATACGGCCTCAGAGATAAAGTCATTGGTTCAGGCTGGGCAACTGACGGAAGGTAAGCTTCAGGAACTGCTCAGTGAACTGGAAGGAAAGCTTCAGGACAACAGCCTGAAATTCAATGAGCAGCGAATTCAGGCAGCTAAAGATGCCAAACTCCAGAAGCATGAAGAGCGACTGGAAAAATATGAAAAGCTGACTGAGAAGCGCAGCATTTTCGATTTAAGTCACTTATCACCGGGTCAAAAAGCCGGAGCCATTCTGGCGATGATTTTCACTCCACCTGCAATCAGTGCGCCTATTATTGCGGCGTTATCTATCGCAGAGGCAGTGAAAGGGCCTGTGGGACTCAGTATGGCTGATGTCTCCAGATCAGCGAAATTCGAAGCATTGGGGCTCGGGTTGGCGATCAAGCAGCATGATGCGATGGCTTCAAAGCATGGTCGTGCAGAGCGAGCTTATGAGGGAACTGATATTGCCCGCCGGGGTTCTGATCATGTCAAAATGATGAAGATGTTGAATCAGGGACAACTTAGAGAAGAAGAGAAAGATAAGCTGGAAAAAGCCATTCAGGCACTGCAGGCTATTCAGGCCGGAGATGTAAAGGGTGCTTCTGAATTGCTGGGGCAGGATCTGGCAGGTGAGGCCGATCCCTTTGGTGGCAAGGAAGTGACTCAACAGCAGGTTGCCGAAGGGCGTGCCGGAATGTTTGATTCCCATGCGCGGGTCACGGGCCAGCTTGAAAAGTCAGAAAACGACAAACTGGCGCTGCAACGTCAAACCCGTAATTTTGGTTAAGCTGTTCCCTTTTATACCTTCCCGCCTGGAAAACCCATCTGTCGCCAGGCTTCGTAAGCAACGATGGACACCGTATTCGATAAGTTAAGGCTGCGGCTGTCAGGCAGCATCGGCAGCCTGAGCACCTGTTCTTTAGGTAATGATTCCAGAATTTCTGCAGGCAAACCACGGGTCTCCGGGCCGAACATCAAGACATCATCCGGTGTAAAACGGGCATCGGTATAGCAGGTTTTCCCTTTGGTGCTGAGAGCATAAACCTTTCCGCCCTGCATGCTGCTCAGCATGGTTTCGTAGTTTTCATGCAGTTTAAGATCAGCGTATTCATGATAATCCAGTCCGGCGCGCTTCATGCGGCGGTCATCCAGCGCAAATCCCAGTGGTTTAATCAGATGCAGGCGAAAACCGGTGTTGGCGCAAAGTCGAATGATATTGCCGGTATTGGGCGGAATTTCGGGCTGATAGAGCGCAATATTGATCATGAATAAATGTGCACAGAAACCTGTAAATCCGCAAGCTTAGGTGAAACCGGAACCGGGTGCCAGAGCTGTGCTTCTCTATTCCGAAAAAGATGCATTTGTGCTGGTGGTTAAGAGGCAAACAGCAAAGAATTATTTATTTGAATATGCCGTGGTTCTGATATCAGGCGATGCAGGATAATGTGCTCGAAATGAACAAAGTTAACATTTTTCTGATGTGTTAGTTTTTGTATCTGAAACCACTTGAGTTAGTACGGTCGTAGTATTAGACTGCAGTCGTATGATAAACGATAAAACAAAACCCAAACCCAAACGAATATAATAAATATTGCTGTTCAAAAGTGTTTGGTTGTGAGTGAGGTGGAACAGTAAAGCCCGGTCAGTATGTTTGATGCTGACAGGAAGTGAGCGACGTGGGTTGAAGTGGTAGCAGAGAAATACAAGAAGTAACGCTACAGTTACCCCATAGCGCCGTATCCGGAAGTGTTTATGGCGTCCTTTTTATTCTGCTGCAAGAAGCTGCTGTGGTAGCTGATTCACAATAATCTTCCCCTCTCCCAGGAATTCAGTGGTGATACCCGGTGCGCTCTGCGAGGTATTCCCGGAATGCGCATAAAAATCTGGTCGCCTGTGCGGTGGCATGGCTCTCTAAGCAGTAGCCCTTGCAACCGAGCATCGAGACAAGATGTGTGTGGCAAGTAGAAAGCAGTTGATAAGAAAGGTGGGGGAGTAGTATGAAAATGAAGAAATTGGCGATGGCGCTAGTAGCTGGTGCTTTTACTGTTGGGGCGGCGACTTCCTTTGCTGCTACTGATGGTGAGCTGAGTTACATCGTCTCAGAAGGTGATTTTGATATTACCTTGACGCTCAAGCACCAAGTTCGAATCTGGGGGCTGCAGAACTTTACGTTTGATAGTGACAACTCAGAAGAAGACCGCTTTAATATCCAAACAAAAGAAATCTGCATTGCTAGTAATAGTGAAACTGGTTTCAGAGCTTATGTAGAGTCCGAAAACACCAATTTTAAGTTAAAAAATGAAATTAATACAGATAACGGTGTTCCATATATTTTAACCCTCGCTCAAAAAGAGGGTATTAGTGGAAACCTTTCTCATCAATGGGGGAATGATACAGGGGATAGTTCAGACTCAGGGGTAAGTCATGTATTTTCCACTCATACATCAGGTAGCAGTGACACTGATGTCAATATTGGTAATGCAAGCGCTGACTGCAATACTCTTACAGAAAATATGGATCTTACAATTGCTTTGTTTGACCCCGACCCAGCAGTAGAAAATCAAGCAGGTGAGTATAAAGATACCGTAACTATTGTGGTATCTCCCAACTGATATGATGTGTTAGGGCTGATTCTTGATGAAGCGCAAGGTTATTGTACATGGACTACAGGCCGTTCTCCTTGCGCTGGCCTTCCTGAGTTCTCTTGCCTGGGCAGCGAAGCCGTTGTTTATCGCTAAAAACGATATTCCTCCCGGCTTTGAGAATCTCGGCCGCCCTCAGCGTTCGCTGGTGGATATCTATTATGGCAACCGCTATATCGTATCCCAGTTGGTGACCTATACCCCGTATAAAGTAACCCTGTCCAATCCTGCACAGGTCCTGGAGCTGATCGGTGATATTGCCAGCCCACTGGCAGTTGAAGAAGCATTAACCGGCAAGCTTGACCTCAACAGCAGTGAAGTCTGTTTATCGGCATCAAGGCAGAACTGCGGCATATTAGAACCCGAAGTTGCCGGGGTTATTTTTGATGAATCACGGTTTCGGCTGGATGTCTTTATTAATCCCTCCCTGTTGCTGACCCGTGCCGCAGAAGTCAGCAAATATCTGCCGCCCTCTGAAGCGGGGCTGGCCTGGCTGAACAGCTTCAGTGGTGCTTATTCAGGAACCACCGGGGGCACTGACGACAGTGATGACTTCACGCTTAATGGTGTTAGCCTATTGTCGTATGGTGAGAACAGCCTTTATACCAACTGGAATTACAGTAAAACCCAGCATGCCCGTATTGATGACTTTTATCTGCAGCGGGAGTTTGAAGGGCAGGCGTGGCGTGGAGGTCTGTTAAGCACCCGTGGGTTTGGCCTGAGTTTTACTTCCAGCCAGACGCTTTACGGTGTCAATTTGTCCAGCTCTGATAATACCCGGCTGGATACTGAATTTACCGGCGGTACGTCGCTGGACGTTTTTTTGCCCGTGCGGGGGCGGGTAGAAGTACGGCGTGATGGCCGGTTATTGAAGTCCTGGTTTCTGGAAGCCGGTAGCCAAGAACTGGATACCCGTTCTTTCCCGGACGGTGCCTATGATATTGAAATCCGGATTATTGATGAGCTGGGTAATGAAGTCAGCCGCAAAACGGAGTTCTTTGCCAAGCAATACAGCTTGCCACCCGAAGGGGAGTGGCGTTATTTCATTGAATCAGGTCGGGTGTTAAGCCGTGCCGGCGATGATCTGCTTCCTGATACAACGTCCCAGTGGCTGATCCGGGGTGGTGTCAGCCGTCGCTTACTTGATACGTTGGGTGGCACCGTTGCTATAGCTGCTAACCGCGATGACGCGCTGATTGAAGGCGGATTGTTTCTGTTCGGGCGTGGCTGGGAATTATCGCCGTCGCTGATGATGGCGACTGATGGCAGTTACGGACTGAATATTAACGGACGTGCCCGGCTGGGTGTAGTTTCTGCCAATATGAACTATCGCCATTTGTGGCGTGATAATGATTTTTCCCTGCCCGCTGAGGACATTGCTGATTCATTGTTAGGCGATGCATTTGAACAGGGTTCGGTATCTTTTTCTGCACCGGTTGCCGATGGCAGTTTAAGTTACCGGTACAGTTACAGCGACCGGTTAAATCAGGGCAGTACCAACACGAACAGTCTGGATTATCGCAAGACCTTTCTGAACAGTCCGGACTATAGCCTTGATGGCAGTCTGGGCATCAGTCATCAGAACGATACCACCATTTTTCAGACCAGTATGACACTGCGTATGAACGATGGACGCTGGAACTACCGGGCACAACCCCGTTTTGACTATACCGATGGAGCAACCGGTTCTGGTCACTCGGCTCGCGCACGACTCAGTGCCAGCTGGCGTGACGAAGAAATGCTGGCAGGTGACCTGAAAGCGGATGTTGGCACTGACCTGGGGGAAGATGACACACGTTATGATGCCCAGCTGCAGTATTCCAATACCTGGGGGCGGGCTGATCTGAGCGTGAACCATGCACGGAATAATAACGGGTCATCGGCAACCAGTTACAGTGCCAGCTTCAGTTCCAGTGTATTAACCAATGGTGAAATCGTAGCAGTGGGTGGTGAAGACCGTTCTGAAAGTGCCGTTGTTGTGATGGTTAATGGTTTGCCCGGTGATCAGTTTGATGTGCGGGTAAACGGTCAGCGTCGTGGTTATGCAGTTGCAGGTAGACCGTCGGTTATCTCTCTGTCTCCTTATGAACAGTATCGAATTACCGTCACAGCTCCCAAGGGCAGGTTGTATGACTTTGATGAGCGGATACATGAAGTGACACTGTATCCGGGGAATGTGATGACGCTGGAGCTGGAAGCGATACCGATGCAGCTGGTTTTCGGGCGTTTTACCCTTCATGGCAAACCGGTTGTTGGTGCCCGTATTGAAGGTGGGCGGGTACCGGTACGAACCGATGATCTGGGGCTTTATCAGGTAGATATTCCTTTTGATAAGCAAAAGATGGTTGTGCAGTTGCCAAGTGGTGAAATTTGCAAGGTGACAATCACCCGTAAGCAAAAAGATATTGTGCGGATGGGGACACGGGCGTTAGAGAATGAATATTGTGCTGGTTAAATCTCCGTAGCTGGGCTGGGGGCTGTAAAAATTGTACCGTTATGCGGTGTTCACATTTTTTTTAATGTTCAATTCAGTAATACATGCAGGCTTTAGCTTTTCTGGCGCAGATGAAGTGCTTGAGCCGATAGTCCTCAATGGTGAATCGGGGGCAGTTTCCGAGAATATTGAGTTGGGATTTTATGCCCAATGTCACCAGAGCTGTAATGATTATCAGGATTTTCGGATAGGTGTTTCCAGTAAGAATATAGGGTCTGGCTATGGTTCTGCTCCCAGCTTATCAGCAGAGGGGCTG
Organism: Endozoicomonadaceae bacterium; assembly: GCA_965261725.1. Classification (GTDB taxonomy): domain Bacteria; phylum Pseudomonadota; class Gammaproteobacteria; order Pseudomonadales; family Endozoicomonadaceae; genus CANDOC01. Next base: position 247,846 of record CBDHDU010000002.1, read on the forward strand.
GATTACTTCATAAACCCGGTAGAGTTCACGTTAACATCAGGGAAGGATAATTATTATTCTCCCACAACGAGAAGTTTCAGTGTTGGAAATTGGACATCAGCCTTTTATGTAGATGACGAAGACGACCCTGAAAAATTAAAAGGGTCATTAAGCTTTAAGTTGAGTAGAACGGCGGCGGAAGCGTTTTACGACGAGGATGATGAGAGTACGCATCAGCTAGTGTTTTATATAACAGGCGAAGATGTCTATAGCTCACGTGCGTATGATTCTCTCAAAGTCACTATACCGTTAGAAAAAGCCCCTCAAGTACAGATTACAAAACTGGATAATATAGAACTTGATCAAGCGTCATATCAGAATGGGTTCTATAGAGGCGAAACGGGCTTTTGTGTTTATTCCAGTGCTGTTGATAATAAGTATCAAATAGCCATAGAAACGAGAAGTACAGCAAATACGTCTAATGGCCGTTTAAGGTTGATGCCCTCGAATAGCCTGAACTACCAAATGCGGTTTAAATCAGGCAAACAAAGTGATAGCTGGACTGAGTTTTTTGACTCAGCTATAAAGCTTGGTGCTTACACAGGAAGCTCAGACTCGAATTGTAATAGCAGCAATAATGCCTGGCTGCAGGTTAGCATTGACTCTGCTAGCGCAGATATAGCCTCTCCGGGAATCTATCAGGACACAGTTTACGTAACTGTCAGTCCGGGGCTATGAAAGTTGTAGTGTGTATTGAATCGTGCTCGAATAGCCGGTCTTCAGCATTCGACAGTATTTTACCGCGTCCAGATGAATATCCAGTCCTGCCTTGCCTGCTTTCTTGGTCTTCTTTGCCTGATAACAGCTGACTACTCAAAGGCCGCGGCCAATGGCGGAAAAGGCTATGGTCAGGCGGAAGCCGATTTTGGCATCAGTATTAACCTTGGCCCTAAGGTACGTATCTGGGGGCTGGAAAATTTTGATATGAGTGAGGCGGCAGCAGGTCGCCTGACCAAACCGATTTGTATCTACAGTAACAGTGACGTTGGCTTTAATGCCCATATTGTGACCGAGAACACCTTCAAACTGGCCAATGGTGATAATATCGGGGCAAGCTATCAACTGACGCTTTATATGAAACCGGATAAAAATACCAAGGCGGTTAGCGGTATCTGGGGGGATATCGATGGTTCTAATATTCCTTTTTACGAGATCGCCAGTGTTGGACTGTCACCTGAAATGTCTTGTGATGCTGCAACATCCAATGTTGATCTTACCATCGCATTGGGCAAGATAACTGACCAGAACGGGTTTTATTCGGATCAGGTAACAATTACTATTTCACCACTGTGAGTCGGAAATTATTTTTGGAGTGAAGTCCGCCGCTTCTGTTTTTTCATGGTTGTGGATAACCTTCTAGCTCAGACTCCACTTTTGATGATGCCTTTTTACGAGATGTTTGACGCTGTAGATGATCTTTTCGTGTCGCTCACCCTGGCTGGTTAAAACAGCCACTGCCTGCCTGCTGGCCTCACTTGCTAATAATGTTCATGCAGCCTTTCAGTTTTACAGTGTGGAGACAGCGCCTGTCGTTCTGACTGATAGCCTGCCCGAAACTTTTAACTATACCTTCATAGCAATATTTAATTCCCATTGCACTGATGAATGTGAAGGGTATCAGGATTACATACTGGGGCTATCTGCTTTCAAGAATTCTCTGGAAGTTGGTGACCTTCCTTTGTTTATGGAGGAAACCGTGAGTATAACGGCTTCTGATTCGGGGGATTCCAGAACACCGAAAGAGCTTACTCTGGGGGCTTATAAAGGAACCTGGCAGCCAGACGGTGACGAACAGCCTCAGCCTCTGCTAACAGCAACTTACTCGGTGACATTGAAAAAAGCAGGCCTTGAAAAGCTGTTCCAGAATGGTGCAAGTCCGGGTTTTTATATCCGGGGGGCTGATGTTGAGGGCGAGCAATCTTACGACAACTATTATGTGAAAATTCCTCTGGAAAAACCTCCGATGGTGACAATCGTCAGGCTGGATGATGTTGTTATCGATACGTCATTCCCAACGGGTGACTATTATTATGAGAAGCAATCATTTTGTGTTTATTCCAGTGAGAATCCTCATACATTCAGGTTATCTATAAAGACTGAAAATAATCAGAGAGATTCTTTTTATCTTGCTCCGGACAAGGCTGCAGGCGCTGATAATGCTTACCTTCCCTACAGTGTGGCCTTTGTTTCCCGTTCACCCAGCCGGACGCATTGGGTAGATAGTCAAGGTGAATATCCTGCTACTTTTACCGGAGGTAAAGATAAGTCCTGCAGCACCGACAATATGCAGGTGCGCGCCAGAGTGATGACGGGTTCTGCAGATAAAGTGCCGGTGAGTGTTTACGAAGATTACATGTATGTCATCGTTGAGCCTCAGTAAAACGGCGTCGCAGGTTTTCAGCTTGCTTTTGTGGAGTCAGCTTTGCAGAAATGAGCATCATCGCTTCCTGTTTAGTTAACCGTTGAGAATAACGTCCCTGCGCGGTTTTCATCCTTGTTGTGTCAAGTTTTAGAAGTGTTTTGCCCTGTAGATGATTATCGTGTGTATATCCCGTCGTTTAGTTAAAGTTGTCACAGTTTGCTTACTTATACTGGCGGGAGGAATAGCCCATGCAGGCTTTGAATTTTACAGTGTAGATGTCGATCCGGTGATACTGACTGATGATCTGGGTGAGACCTTTAACTATACCTTCACCGCAACGTTTGATTCTTATTGTACTGATGGGTGCACCGGTCATCAGGATTATGGACTCGGGCTTTCAGATACTCAGGATAATCTCGGAGAAGGTGACCTTGGCAGTTTTATGGGGGATAGAGTTTATGTTGCGGCTCCTGATTCTGGCGGCTTAACTAAGAAGGAATTTGCTCTGGGGTATTATACCGGAACATGGCACCCATACAGCAGTCAACATCCACCCCCACGTATGACAGCAACCTATCAGGTAACGCTCAAGAAATCAGGCCTTGAGAAGCTTTATTCTCAGGGCGCTAATCTCGATTTTTATATACGGGGTGTTGATATGGAAGTCACTTCCTACTACGACCAGCATTATGTAGAAATTCCCCTGTCGAAGCCCCCGATAGTGAAAATAGTTGGACTGGATGATGTAATCATTGATACGTCTTCTACAACGAATGGTTCTTATCAGCATAAGGAATCATTTTGCGTTTATGTCAGCGAGAGCCCTCATACCTACCGGATATCTGTAAAGGCTGAAAATAATCAGAGGGACTCTTTTTACCTTGCACAAAACGAGGTGACAGGCGCTGATAATGCCTATCTTCCTTATGCTGTAGGGTTTGTTTCTCGCTCAGGTACGAGTTCGCCCTGGATAAACACTTCGGGTGAATATCCCGCGACATTTACTGGCGGGACTGACGAGTCCTGCAGTAGCGAAAATATGCAGGTTGGAATCAGAGTACAAACAGAAGATGCTGATCAGGTGCCAATGGGCGTCTATGAAGATCGCATGTATATCACAGTCAAGGCGCAGTAAAACTGCGCCTGCTATTGATGGTCAGAGCTTGTTTAACGTGAAGTGCTCAGCGGAAAGATTTGCTGACGTTCATTAGTGCCGTCAAACATCCCGTACCTCACCTCACCTGTACCACCTGATGCTGTTTCCGGCAGGGTAGCCAGCCATTGCTGACCGGCATAAAGGCGGACACTCTGGCTGAGTTCAGCGCATTCTTCACGTTTGAAATTTTTGTTTGCGCAGTAATAGCCGTTTCTCAACACAACATTAATATTGCCCTGATTGGTAAAGGTCAGTTTTTCACCTTCTCGTTGAGCCTGAACATCATAAACAGCTTCATCCGGGCGCACGAAGATCAGAGCCTGATAGGCAATCAGTATCTTTATTGCGGTTTGGGTTGCTTCCAGATCACCGACGACAGGTTTAAAGGTTACGCGGTAAACGGCTTCTTCATCTTCCGGTGTTTCAAGACTGACCAAACGAACGGTTTTGCGGGTGCCGGGCGGGATAATGGTTTTCTGCGGAGCAACCAGCAATTTCATTTTATCCGGGTCGGTGATCTGCACCAGCTTTTCATTGGCTTCGCCGGGGTTTTCTACCTGGTAGACTTCCGTCTGGAGATAAAGCGGCTCATCGTCCGGATTGGTAACGACAATATCTTCACGGGGAGCCTTATCGGAATCAAAATGTACGATAACCCTGTTTAGTGACATGCTGGCATTCGCTGCCGCACTGAGAAACACACTACAAAAAATGAGGGTGCTAAGAAACTGCTTCATTATTAGCATTAGCCTGACAAATTACTATCACCTGCATTCTATTGAACGAATGTACCCGTCTACAAGAGCATTTTACTGCGCCTGAATAATAATGGTCGCTACGCCGGAATAGGGGGCTTCATCCGGTTTATCCGGAAAGGTATTGATTTGTAGTACCGGCGCCGTTTTGCAGTTATTTCGGGTGAGCAGTTTCGGTGAAGTCTGGCCTGCAGTCTCAAACTGCATAACAGGCTGTCCTGCTGCTGACAGGATGGATGCTGAATATGGTTTCGTCTGCCCCCTTCGGTTGGTTAACTGCAGGTTTTTATCATTCTGGCGTCCGGTGACACTGACAGAATAGTGAGTAAGGTCGTTGCTTTGGATACACAAAGGGAAAGATGAATCCGTAGAGTGTGAATGTTCCGAAGACAGGGTGACTTGCTCCGGAGGCGATTCAACGGTCAGCTTAGGATGAATGACCAGACGAATTTCAAACTGGCCACTTGAGCTTTGCGAACTTAGTTGACCCTGACGGGCTGCGATAGTTAGATCGCTGTTAAGCATTACAGCAACAGCGATGAACCACCCTGCAGTGCAGCTTTTAATTATTCTGAGCACGATTCAGAAACCGGATCAGCGGCTTTTAATAACCAGTGTTCCGGCTACCTTGTCATGCCATCCCTGCTTGCGCTTGTCGAAGGCAATCCAGATAAAGCCCATGAACAAGGGAAAGAATGAGATCAGGTAAGCCAGATAACGTGTAATGAATTGCTGGGATGTCGGTTCCCCACCGGTTTCAGCATCCACAATGCGGGTCATCACTGCCATCTTGCCTGGTGTTGCGGCTTTATAAACCCAGAAAAGAATGATACAGACAGCAGGCAACACCCAGTCAATCAGAATCCCTTTCAGACCCAGCCCCACAGGGTCGTTGATGGAAACTGTCTGGTCATAGACCAGCAGTGCCAGCGGAATGGTGATAAGAAGAATCAGGATGATGTCGACCAGCACGGCAGTCAGCCGAACCCAGAAGCCGGCATATTCCCAGGCCTCTTCATCAAGATAATTCGGGAGGGATGGCTCCTGCCGGTCAAGCATTTCAGGCTCCTTCTGAAATGGTGGTTCAGAAAAACAGCACTTCCATACTTAACTATATATGCAGAACCTGAGAATGCATAAGCGGCAGGTTTTTAGAGCGACAACCGTTCCTGAGAATTACCTCAGGCTACAGTTTCATGTTCGTCGTCGTGATTGTCGAATTCCAGCTCCAGTTCCTTGATTTTGCGGGTGAGCGTATTTCTTCCCCAGCCTAACAGTTCGGATGCATCGCGTCGGCGACCGCCGGTGTGAGCCAGTGCGGTTTCAATCAGAATTCGTTCAAATGCCGGAACCGCTTGTTTTAATAGTCCTTTGTCACCGGTTGCCAGTTGTCTGTCCGCCCAGATACGCAGTGCCTGTTCCCAGTTATCTGAAACTGTTTTTCTGGGTTCTTGCTCCAGCAGTTCCGGTGGCAAATCATCAGGCAGTACTTCCCTGCCGGAAGCCATTACCGTCATCCAGCGGCAGGTGTTTTCCAGCTGACGAACATTACCCGGCCAGTCCAGTCGCCCCATTGTGGTTTCCGTTTCCGGATGTATAAGCTTTGGCTCAACATCAAGCTCATTGGCTGCGCGGTCAAGGAAATGCCTTGTTAACAGCGGAATATCTTCTTTACGTTCACTCAGCCGCGGAATATGTACCCGGATGACATTCAGGCGGTGGAACAGATCCTCACGGAATTGCCCTGCTTCTACCAGTTTTTCAAGGTTCTGATGGGTTGCAGCAATAATACGAACATCCACCTTTACCGGAATGTGACCGCCGACACGATAAAACTCACCATCGGCTAATACCCGTAGCAAGCGGGTTTGCGTATCGGCAGGCATATCACCGATCTCATCAAGGAAAAGGGTACCGCCATTAGCCTGCTCAAAGCGCCCCCGACGTAGCTGATTAGCACCGGTGAATGCCCCTTTCTCGTGACCAAACAGCTCTGATTCCATCAGGTCTTTTGGAATGGCGGCCATGTTCAGCGCAATAAAAGGGTTGGATGCCCGTGGGCTGTGACGGTGCAGTGCCTGTGCGACCAGCTCTTTACCGGTTCCGGATTCACCGTTAATCAAAACAGTAATATTGGAATGTGCCAGACGGCCAATGGCACGAAAGACTTCCTGCATGGCTGGCGCTTCACCAATAATCTCCGGTGTCGCAGGAGCCGCTGGTACAGGTGTATTTTGCTGTTGTTCATGCACATGTACCTGAGCTCGTTTGACCAGACTGACTGCTTCATCAATATCAAAAGGTTTAGGCAGGTATTCAAAAGCGCCGCCTTTGTATGAAGCTACGGCACTGTCCAGATCTGAGTGAGCGGTCATGATAATTACCGCGATATCGGGCCAGCGCTCGCCAATCTTTTCCAACATGCTGAGACCATCAATACCGGGCATACGCACATCGGAGATAATGACTTCCGGCTGGCTACGTTCCAGTTGGGCAAGAGCACTGTCACCGGTTTCAAACGATGTGGTCTGAATATCAGCTTGCGCCAGTGCACGTTCCAGCACCCAACGAATGGAACGGTCATCATCTATGATCCAGACGTTTTCAGTGCGGCTCATGCTAGGCTCCTGTAGTTTGTTTATCGGATATTTGTTCAAAAGGGAGGTAAAGCGTAAAAACGGTATTGCCGGGCCGACTGGTGCACTCGATCAGTCCCTGATGCTGCCCCATAATGGACTGGGCAATAGATAAGCCAAGACCTGTACCTTCCGCCCGCCCGCTGATCATCGGGTAAAAAATGCTTTCCTGCATTTCCGCAGGAATGCCCGGTCCGTTATCACAGATATCAACCTGACAGAGCAGACGGTGAATTCTGTTATCAATGGTGAACTGGCGGCGAATCCGGGTACGCAAGGTTATTTGCCCCTGCTCAAGCGGCATTGTGCTGCTGATAGCCTGACGGGCATTGCGTACAACATTCAAAACAACCTGAATCAGTTGTTCGGCATCGGCAGAAATATCCGGCACGCTGGGGTCATAATCCTGAATGATTTTCAGGGTGCCGCCGGTTTCTGCCAGAATCAGATTGCGTACATGCTCCAGTACGGCATGAATGTTAACTGATTCCAGCTGCGGTGGGTTTATTGGGCCTAGCATTCGATCAACAAGATTTCTCAGTCGATCCGCTTCACCAATAATAATATCGGTGAAGTCTTTCAATGCAGGCTCTGGTAACTCTCTTGCCAGTAGTTGAGCTGCACCGCGAATACCGCCTAATGGATTTTTGATTTCGTGCGCCATACCGCGAATCAGGCTTTTGGCTGTTTCACGGTTACTCTTCAGCGCTTCTTCCCGGCTTATTTTCATCAGCCGGTCGAGGTGCTGAAACTCTAGCAGCAGGCCTGTTTCGACAGGGGTCGCGGCGTAATCAAGTGTTAGATGGCGGCCGTCATGACATTCCAGCCGTTTTTCCCGGCGAATATATGGCTGGCCGGTTTCCATAGCTTCCAGCAGACGTGCAGTCAGTTCGTTGCTATCGCTTAGCAATTCGGTGATCGATGTGTCATAGCTGCGACGGTCACTGACGGCAAACAGCACCTCAGCAGCAGGGTTCATATACTGCACTTTAAGGGCCGGGCTCAGCATAATGACGGCTGTCGCCATGTTTTCCAGCAGAGATGCTTCCAACCGTATTCTTTCCGGTGATGGCTGATGCATATTTATCTTTAGTGACTGAAACTCTGAATGTTTTCAGTGTTACAAAGCAAGATGTACGCCAGCTTAATTGAGGGCGTCGGGACGGAATGAATGCACCCAGTGAGCAGTCAAATTCCGTTATAAATCTATTGTTGCACCATTATATAGCATTTCTTCGCGCTTTTATGGTGCGTTTCGGGTTTGAGGGAATTGAGGAATCTTTGGTGCCTGTGGTGCTTTGGGTGCCTGAGGGGGGGGCGGTGTTCCTTTAGGCAGGGAAGGCTCAGTCTGGTTCAGGACGCTGGGGCGTTGAACATGGAATATGACACTGGCGCTCTTTAATACATTCCCGGATTTATTGACCACCTCTACCATAGCCTGATGAGTTCCTCGATCCATATTACTTAACGGGTAACTTAAAGCGGATCCGGGCTGACTCAGAAGGTTGCCATCCAGCTTCCATTGAACTTGGTGCTCAGAGTGCAGGCTGGGCTGCAAGCTTGCAGAGAGCATTACATTGCCGTTATTGCGTATGGTGCTGTCGTTTACTGGTGAAGTGATTTTCAGAGTTGTGTACTTAATATCCTGAGGTTTGGCAATTTCCTGAGGCGCCGGAGGTGGGGTGGTTTTTATCGCAGGGATAATAGTAGGTTCTTTTAAGTCAACAGGCTCAATCATTGTTCCGGGCATAGGGTCATCGGTGAAAACGGTATTGCCGTGTTTGTCCGTTGACTTATAAATAGTCGCCTGAACCGATAGCAAAGGCAGTGTCAGTGCTGTGACGATAAACGTAAACCTTTGCCAGTACATATCGTTTCCCCATTTGCGATTTTTATATGTTGTACTAGTGAGTATAAATTTAAAACAGCATTATGATAAAAAACAGAGTGTCCATATTTATCAGCTAAGCTGTTTTCAGTTTGAAAAATATTTTACATGGATATTCGTTAATGAATTCTCAAAAAAAAGAATTTCTCTTATTCAGGTTATCAGTTATATTTTGGCTTTTTCTATCTGCTTCTGTGAATGTTTTTTCAAAAGTTAAAGTTGATCAGTTTATTTTGTTGAGTGATAGCCTTGGGGATACAGGTAATACGCTAAAGCTGACAAAGTATATTTTGGAGCCAGAAAATTATAACCCGCCTAACCATTTCCCCTATTGGGAATGGTGCACAAAATACTCCATGGGGTATTTGCTTCGAGGTGCTGGATTAATAAACCCGCTGCCGGGCTACCCATTTTATGAAGGCCGTTTCAGTAATGGGAAATTATCATGTGAATATGTTGCTGATTTATTAGATCCGGCTTTGGGAATGGGTGAAGGCTTTATTAATCTTTCTTATGGAGGGAGCATGGTCATGCCATTCACAGGAGCAGTGACGACATGGGGGGCAGAAATTTGTAGCCGCGATAAGGATATGCATTGTTGTAGAAAGCTGGGTTGTGGTGTTTTGAAAAACTTGCTGACGGCTAAGTGGTGGATGCTGCCGACAATGGTTGATATGGCAAATTATTATTTAAGTGAAATAAGAAATAACGGAAGGCAAGTGTATTCATCTACAGTGGTAGCTTTTATTAATGGAGGTAATGATTACATTAATCATATGTGGTCCCCAGAAAAGGCAGTTGGTTATCAGGTGGCGAAGATACAGGAGTTTATAAGTGTAGGTGTTAAATATGTTGTATTAGGTGCCGTTCCTCATCCGGGGCGCTCACCCTGTTTGAAAGATAACGAGTTTGCTAAACGAATTGGTAGATATGTTGATAAACATAATCAAGAAGCTAGAAGTGTGTTTGATAAATTAGTATCCCGTTATACAGATGTAACCTTCACATTCCTTGATATAGATAAATATATTGATTTTATCTTGGATCATCCTGAATGGTTTGGACTGATAAATATTGATCAGCCATATACAAATATTAATTTCACAGGATGTACCTTTCGATGTGGTGATGTGAAAATTCAGAATATTACTGATAAAGCGCAGGTGACGATTAAAGAAAATTCAGACAAGTACTTTTTTATGGACCCAATGCATCCGACAGAGAGAGTGCATCGAATTATTTCGCTGTTTGTCGCATTTGAGTTGATCGCAGCAGACTATTGTATCGATGAAAGCTTGCTGCTGGAAATTGCGAGAGGTTTAGAGTTGGATTCATGGGCTAGTGCTGAGGTTTTTTGCACATACAATTCAACCTGGAAAGAAATAGTGAAGCGGGTTTTTGAAGCGGAAGGTGGCGACAAAGAAAAAAATCATAAACATCCTAATGGTGTTGCTAGGCGCAGGAAGGTTTGATTTATTAATAATTTTAAAAGTAAGAAGTTTGGGGTTGTATTCATGCTTTTATTAAATCGACATTACATTTCACGGTTCACTTTGATCGTATCGGTAATCTTTTGTAACTATTCAGCACCCAGCAAAGAGTGACCGCAGTAATTCTTCATGGCTATAAGCAGGGCTTCAAAAACATTCTGCCCCTGCTTTCTCGCAGATGAAACATAACTTCGTATTCGGCAATACCATTTCGCCCCTTCCTCGCTTCTGATGCAGCCCGATATTTTTTGCTTCACCTTGCCATTTCTGATGTCTTGCTCGCTGCCATTATTGTCGAAGGGGATGTTGAGGTCGGTCATGAACCTCAAAGTTTCGTCCTTGTACTCCACCAACCGCTTAAACAAGTTGAACGCTTTCGTATTCTTGACTTTGTCACGTCCCAACCGTTGCCGTACTCGTTCCATATAGTCGGCTTCTTCCGCTTGCGCCCTTTTTGCTGTTCGCTCGAACAGTGAAGAGATACGCTGGCGGATGGATTCCGGCATCGCCTTCATTCCCAGCTTTCTAAAACCATTGCTGAGGTGACAGGCCAGTCTCAGCAGCCGCTGAAGACGAGCCGCAAGATAGTTGCAGTCGCGATCAACGACACCCTGTAACTCCCTCAGGTGGTGGGCATTGCAGAGTACATGAGCCGCAGCATAGCGGAAGTAAACCTTGTAGTGGTCATGAACCAGTATCCCGGCAAAGGTCAGCAAAATACCCATCGTCTCTATGGCGGAATGTCCTTTACTCAAGTCCAGATGATAGTACGTCCACTTGTCAGTACGCAGGACATGCATCCACCACAGCGCTCCGGCTACTCTCATGCCTGTTTCATCAGCGCCTGCAATGGGTTCAACCTTAAGGGCGTCACTAATTGCCTGCTCAGTGCTGGCTAACCGGTCATAAGCATTGCTCTGGAAGGTGCAGATGGAACCCGGACTGACTTCCAATCCGAAAATATCCATGAAGAACTGGGAGGCACGCTTGCAAGGTATAAGTTGATACTGACAAAGATACACGGCCAGCGCCTGAGTCACCGGTCCATACTGCACGTGAGCATCAACTCCTTCAGGGAAACGGGCTTGTGTCATGTGACCGCAGCGGCACTCTTTGATTTCGGCCACATGGGCTGTCACTTCAAAGTGACCAAAACGACCCGGTTCAAATACTTGCCTTTCAACCAACTTGGCAATGTTTGCAGAGTGCAGGGACTGATGGCACTTCTCACAGTCTATAACCGGGTGATATTGGGTGCGGCCAGTGTCAGCGACTTGCTGAAGCGTTGAACCTTTGTGACCTTTCTGACCGCCGGGCTTTCGACCAGACCTCTGTCGTAAGCTTTTTGGGTTAGGTTTGTCGTCTTGTGGCTCACCCTCCACCGTGGCAGATGAGTCTTTCTGTTTGGCAGCAGGCTTTGCATAACCGTCTGTAGAGGGAGGCTTACTGCTGTTCCGGCTGTTGATGTTGAGTCTGTCCGCGAGTTCCTTATTTTCTGTTTCCAGTTTCGCTACCTGATCGCCCAGGCCATCGATCTGCTCTTGCTGATCATTTACGATAGCAAGGAGGGTGACGATAATCTGAAACTCGGGATCAAGTTGACTCATAACAAGCGTTGGTCAGAGAAGAACTGTATTTGAAAATGACACAAAATCACGAAAATACCAGCTTATTGTGAGGGTGCTGAATAGTTACGGAGGGTGTGAGCGGGAATTGATGTAGGAAAAACGACTACCGTGAGCTACTTTCATCAAATCATAATAGACGTAAGCACGGCCTTTGCCCCGTATGACTGCTCAAATTCTATCATCTGAAAATCAAGAAACGCAGATACTCATCACTATTCAGCACGGCAACTCAATGCTCGATTTCGAGACCAGCCTTCAGGGTAGCCTCAATCAAGCTGGAACGCTTGGAGTAGAAAAACAACTGGAACACATGGACACCGACGGTTCGCCCATAAAGGTAGGTGGTATTCATATGACCAGCAAGAATAAAAAAGAACCCAAGGTCTACGAAACGTCATGGGGAGCCGTCAAAGTTCCGCGTTACATTTACCAGAGCAGTCAGGGGGGAGAAACCTTTTGCCCTCTGGATCAGAATGCCCGGATTATTGTCAATTCGACTCCGGCTTTTGCTCGCATGGTGAGCTGGAAGTATGCCCAGATGGCAGCCCCTCAGGTAGAAGACGATCTGCGACAAAATCATGGTCGTAATAGCAGTCGTTCAACACTTCGTGATTTAGCCGATGTGGTGGCAAGTATTGCACAGGCCAAAGAAGAAAGGTGGGTATACGATATTCCAGAGTTACCAAAGCCCGTGACAACAGTAGCCATAGGGCTTGATGGAGCAAATCTGTTGTACTACGAAGGCTATCGGATCGCTATGTGCGGCACTATCAGCCTCTATGATGATGAAGGCGAGCGTCTTCATACAATCTACTGTGCAGAGGCACCGGAATACGGCAAGCAAACCTGCCCACGAGAATACGGCAAGCAAACCTTCATTAACCGTTTTACTGGAGAAATCCAGAAGGTTAAGGATAGATTCCCTGAGGCGGTTTATGTGGGGGTTGCTGACGGAGCGGCGGATAACTGGACATTTTTAGAATCCTTTACATCTATCCACGTGCTGGACTTTTATCACGTGTCTGAATATGTTGCTGACGCTGCTGAGGCACTTTATCCGGGAAAGAAAGCCACACAGGAAAGGCATGCATGGTTCAAGCAGAAGCTACACGACCTGAAACACGATGAAGGCGCAGCACAAAGCCTGCGGCGAGAGCTTGAACGGGCAACACCGGGCAACAACCGTACCGCCTCTATGGAAAAGTTGATGAAAGCGAGAACCTACTTTAAAAATCACTGGCACCAAATGATTTATCCTGAAGCCAGAAAGAGGAACTTACCCATTGGTTCAGGTGTTACGGAAGCGGCTTGCAAGAGTTTGGTAAAGCAACGTATGTGCCGCTCTGGCATGCGCTGGAAAGAGCAAGGTGCATCAATGTTGTTGACGTTGAGAGCATTAGTTTGTTCGTCCGGGCAATGGGATGCATTCTGGTCAAAAATGAATCGCTATGGTTTTCCCGTCGCACACAACCTCTTCCCGGTACATTGATCAGGCAGCACACCCGTTACGGATAACCTGAACACACATACACCGGCATCGCTCTACAAAGTATTCGAACCTGAAGAAGCTCGCCGTATAGCCAGTAAGCTGGAAATCCATTACACCCCAAAGCATGGCAGCTGGCTAAACATGGCTGAAATTGAACTGAGTATTTTAAGCCGCCAGTGCCTCGATCGCAGGATTCCGGATCAAAACACTTTGAAAGCAGAGGTTTCGTCTTGGGAAGCGGTACGAAACCAGTGCCAGACAAAAATGGACTGGCGGTTTACCAACAAGGATGCGCGAATAAAGCTGAGAAAGCTTTACCCTTCAATCGCATTGAAATGATGTGTAGAAGTTCCGATCTGATCTGACAGTTACCGATTTTCAAGAAGGTGTCTGTCAGGTCAAATTCAAGCTACAAATTTTTCCTTCCAGATTCTTTTCCCATCGAGCAATGTTTCCATTGGCGTCCTTCCGCAACACTGTTTGCCTTGATGGGTGCGTTCAGTATTGTAGTGAATCAGCCATTCGTCCAGATCAGCCTGAAGTTCATCAATCGTCGTATACAACTTCCTCCTCAACGCGGGCTGATAAAACTCCTGAAGGATCGTTTTATGGAAGCGCTCGCAAATCCCGTTGGTTTGGGGGTGCCTGACCCTTGTCTTGGTGTGCTCGATATCATTCACCGCCATGTAAAGCTGGTAGTCATGCTGGTCTGCTCTGCCGCAGTATTCAGTACCACGGTCAGTTAGAATGCGCAGCACTGGAAGCTCCTGCGCTTCGTGAAAGGGTAAAACCCGGTCATTTAACAGGTCGGCAGCCGTTATCGGGGTTTTGGTTGTATAAAGCTTGCACTGTGCCACCTTGGAATAGGTATCCACGTAGGTCTGTTGATACACTCGGCCAACCCCTTTGAACGTCCCGACATAAAAGGTGTCCTGTGACCCGAGATAGCCGGGATGGGCTGTATCGATTTCACCACAAGCTTCATCGTCCAGCTTCTTTCGCTCCAGCGCTTGAACCTGGGATTCAGTCAGAATGATGCCCTCTTTGGCAACCTTCTCCTCCAGTGCTTTCAGGCGTTGCTTGAAGTTGGCCAGGTCATGCCTCAGCCAAACACTGCGAACGCCACTGGGTGAAACAAAGATCCCCTTCTTGCGTAACTCATTGGAGACTCGGGCTTGTCCATGGGCCGGGTCTTCAATGGCATAATCAAGAACGGCTTGTTCGACCACCGGATCAACGCGGTTTTTTACATTGGGTGCTCTGCGGCTCTGATCCAGCAAGGCTTTAACGCCGCCGTCATCGACTGCATCCCGGTAGCGATAAAAGGTATCTCTGGAAACGCCCATGGTTTTACAGGCTTTCGAAATATTGCCCAGCTCGTCAGCCAGATTCAGTAAGCCAACCTTGTGCTTGATGATTTTTTGATTAGTATGAATCATGAGGGTTACCTTTTTTGTGATTTAGATTTAAGAGTCTTCACCTCTATCTAAATCGGTAACCCTTTCCTTTTTTTAAGGGGAAATTGTCAGATCAGGTCTGAACTTCTACAAATGATGTACTAGGATCGGTGTATCCCTACTTGCTTTTGATTTGATCTGAAATGATCATCGCGCCCTGTTTTTCGACACTCCAATCACTCTTATTCCAGTGGTATTGCATTGACAGGTTCTTCCTCCCGCACCGGCTTTTTACTGGCCGTTTTTTCATTTGTTTTCTGGGGTGTTATCCCGATTTATTTCAAATCGGTTTCATCCGTATCGCCTCTGGAAGTACTGTCTCACCGAGTGTTCTGGTCAGCAATTTTGTTGACGTGCATTGTTTTCATGACAGGGAAGCAGCATGAATTACGAACAGCACTCAGTAATAAGAGAACCCTTGGCTGGCTTACACTTTCTGCACTGCTGATTGGCGGTAACTGGTTATCCTTTATCTGGGGCGTGAGCAATAACCTGATTCTGCAAACCAGCCTGGGGTATTTCATTACACCTCTGGTTAATGTGTTGTTCGGATTTCTGTTTTTCGGGGAGCGTCTGAAGCCAACAGGACTGATAGCAATCGCTTTGGCTGCTTCCGGCGTTGCCATGCAGGTTTATCTGCTGGGCAGTATTCCGGTTGTTGCACTGCTGGTCTCACTGACCTTTGCGTGTTACGGGCTGGTTCGTAAAAAAGTTGATGTTAAACCTGTGCCCGGACTCACCATTGAAACCTTTGTATTGCTACCCGCAGCTATTGCGTGGTTTGGCTGGTTGATCAGCCAGAACCAATTTCATCTGTCTACTGAAATGCCGGAAATCAGCCTGCTGCTGTTTATGGCGGGGCTTGTGACAACGATTCCGTTGATTACTTTTAATATGGCGGCCAAGCAACTCTCGCTGACCGTACTGGGTATGGTGCAATATATCGGCCCTACTCTTTCTTTTCTGATTGGCGTCTTTATCTATCAGGAGCCAATGAATGAAACCAAGCTGATGTCATTTGTATTAATCTGGCTGGGACTGGCGATCTTTTCATTTGGCAGTATGATGAATCACAGAAGGATGATTGCCAAAAGCTGATAAGGACAAAGGAATGCCACTCAGAAAAACAATCAGTCAACTGCTGATATCTATATCCGTTTTACTGGCTGGCATTACTATGCAAACACAGGCTTTTCAAAGTAACGTCCGGAATATTTCGCCTGATATGTGTACCACCATGCAACAATCAGGCGTTATCACACCGACGAATCCTGTACCGTGTAACCGGCTGCGAATCGTTACCTTTTCACATTATGATTTTACTGGTGAAGTTCATCACAACGGTCAGATCATGGTGATGGATGCCGTAGCTCCTTCTGTCATTTCAATCTTTAAGCAGCTGTTCCTCCGCGAATTTCCCATTGCCCGCGCCAAACTGATAAATCATTATGGCGGAGATGATGATTTATCCCTTGCCGACAACAATACATCGTCTTTTAACAGTCGGCCAGTAGTCGGACACAAGGTACTGTCAATACATGCCTACGGGCTCGCCATTGATATAAACCCGCTGCAAAATCCCTTCATTTCATTCAAGTCTGATGCAGCAATTTTTAATCCGCCCAAAGGAATTCAATACACCAACAGAAATAACAGCCGCCCCGGCAAGCCGTTCAGGGCTGGAATGGCTGAAGAAGTCGTGGGTATTTTTGCCCGCTATGGTTTTAAAATCTGGGGAGGTTACTGGGATAATCCGATTGATTACCAGCATTTTCAGGTCAGTCGTGAAATGGCGGAATTTATGGCAGCAATCCCGGCGGATCTGGCTACAACCTTTTTCTCAAACTACGCCACCCACCAGCAAATCTATTACCAACACTGCACAGACCAGCATCAGCACACACATCAGGATTATGTTGATAGCCTGAAACAACGGTTTGCCGATTCCAGACAAATACCGCTGCTTCAGCTATACAGAGAAATTCCTGACATACTAGCCATTGCTATCCGTAATTTCAGTTCTGAGGTAAACAGGGACACTGCCTGCCCTTCTCCGGCTGATGAGATAACATAAGATTGCGCGTGTAGTCATCCGTCGCAATCAAACGACTGATAACAACATCTGCCCGCCAGCGGCTGAGAAAATGCATTAGCTGGCGCTTTGCTTCCTGAGGGCGATAGTCGCCATGCACCCGGGGGAAAGTACAGAATATTGTGTGCACGGAAGGGCGTAATGACTCCTCAACTCTTTCCAGCGAGGCTGTAACATCATCAAGGTGCTTTTGCTTATCATCAATCATCACAATGTGGGAAACTCCTTTAAACAGACCCTCCTGCTCTTTCAGAAGAGCGTTCAGTGTTTCTCCCTTACGATTGCCATGGCTGACAAAAACAACGCCTTTTTCCACTCGGGCACGACGCTCTGAATCAAGAGGAATCCAGCGCTCTTCCCCGGTATCAGAGAAAACAACCTGCGCTTCTCGCAACTGATCCAGTGTCACATTTTTAATACCAAGCCCGCGGGATGTCATCCCGATTACTTTTGCTCCCCGCTGTTGCAGCTTATCCACAACCGGAGGGATTCTCGGATCAGTCAACGCTAACGGAACCCGCGGATAAACCGCCGCAAGTAAAACATCAACCCGCGCGGCGGCTTCATTGCGAGACAGGGTTTTATCCTGCTGCATCAGCTCATCCAGCAGGTTAAAGAACATGGCAGAATGCCCCAGCCACTGCCCTACCGGCGTAGTCAGTACGGTTTCATCGATATCAAGAATAACCAGTGTTCCTGTCAGGTCTGCTGCTTGACTGAAATAGGCTTCCAGATATTCACCTGGTCTGCTGGTTTCAGGCTGAGCCCAGCCTGTTACTGAAAACAGCAGGGCAACGACTATTACAGCAATGTAACTGCTTATGCGGTTTATCACACCCGGCTCCTGTCTCGTTGTAATTACTATTTGGTAAACAGACAGCATAGACAGGCTCAGGTTCAGACCAGTCCATAGATAGCTATGGATAGCTCAGTTTTACAGGTACACTGAAAGCCTTCCCTGAATGATTTCCCGATACAGATAATGGCAAAGAGTAAATCCCGCAAAGCTTATGTATGTCAGGAGTGTGGCAGCGAATCCGCCAAGTGGCAGGGGCAATGCCCCGACTGCAAAGCATGGAATACACTAAAGGAAATCAACCTTGGCCCCGCTAGTTCGCCATCCGTCAGTGCAAGCGGACGTGGAGGTTTTGCGGGTACACTTTCCGATATCAAACTACTGTCAGAAGTCGATGTATCCGAAGCTCCCCGCTTCTCCAGCGGTTCAGCCGAATTTGATCGGGTTCTTGGCGGTGGTTTCGTCCGCGGCAGTGCCGTACTGATTGGCGGTCATCCCGGTGCCGGTAAAAGTACCATTCTGTTACAGACTCTTTGTCATGTGGCGCAAAACATGCCCGCGCTCTATGTATCCGGGGAGGAATCTCTACAACAGATTGCCGCGCGCGCCAAACGTCTGGAATTACCTGTTGATCGTTTGAAAATGCTGGCTGAAACATCCGCTGAAAATATTGTGGCCGTTGCTGAACAGGAAAAACCGGGCATTATTGTGATCGACTCCATTCAGGTGATGTATATGAATGGTGTCGACTCAGCACCTGGCGGTGTCGCACAAGTAAGAGAATCTGCTGCCTTTCTGACCCGTTTTGCCAAACAGACCGGAACTGTACTGCTAATCGTCGGTCACGTGACCAAAGATAATTCTCTGGCTGGCCCAATGACCCTTTCACACATAATCGATACTCAGCTGATGCTGGGTAATACCGATGATTCCCGCTTCCGTATTATGCGTGCCACCAAAAACCGTTTTGGACAGGTAAATGAACTGGGCATTTTTGCCATGACAGAAAAGGGCTTAAGAGAAGTTAAAAATCCTTCTGCTATTTTCCTTTCCCGAACACCAGAACCTGCATCGGGCAGTTTGATTACCGTACTCTGGGAAGGCACCCGTCCATTAATGGTAGAAATTCAGGCGCTGGTTGTAGATTCGCAACTGGGTAATCCTCGCCGTGTAACGGTTGGGCTAGAACAAAACCGGCTGGCAATGCTGCTGGCAATTCTGACTCGCCACGGCGGTATTTTTACCAGTGATCAGGATGTTTTCGTCAATGTAGTCGGTGGTGTTCGTGTAACCGAGACCAGCGCTGACCTTGCCAGTTTGCTGGCAGTTGTATCGAGTTTAAGAGATTCACCATTACCTCAGAATTTAATGGTATTCGGTGAAGTCGGGCTGGCAGGTGAAATCCGCCCGGTTGCCAGTGGGCAGGAGCGATTAGTAGAAGCTGCCAAGCATGGCTTTAAACGCGCTATTGTTCCCATGGCAAATAAGCCTCGAAAAGCAATTGAAGGTATGACTGTTGTTGGCGTCAACAAACTATCGGAAGCACTCGAAGCTATTTAAATTTTAAGCAGAATAATTCACAAGAAACAGGTTGCCGATTTAAAAGTCGTAGGGCATTTCCAGCATATATTATACGAAAAGAAAACGTAGCCTAGCGAGGTCAGGAAATGATAGCTGTTGGTAGGATATTTCTATCATTATTTCTTTTTTTATATGTAATAAACTTTTCACATGCAGGCTACTACGAGCAACTAGATACAGGAGAGTTGCCAGACGAATATCCTCCGGACATTCCGAAAACTCCAAATATTCTGGATAGCCTGGTGGGTAAGGATCTGCGCCAAAACCCCTTACTTCAGGGGATGATCAGTTATTATGATGGCTCTTAATGGATTCCGGGGGGTTACCCCAGCAGCAAGCCAAGCAACCCTGAAATAGCTGCTTTTCCCCTACGTTTGATGTTATGGCAGCAATTCCCGAACATTAAACGACAAACTAATTATACTTCGGAGTGGCCAATAGAATTAGTTGGAGACGAAGAAGCCTTCTCCACCGTCGCAGAGCAGTCAATTTCTCTACATATCAAACACTGAAACACAAGGCTACTCAGCCTCTATGTGGTATCAAGCTCCAGGCTTTTGAGGCTGACACTTTTTCCCCTTGCGATCGCCGTAAGAAACTCTGTCCATGAATCAATGAAGAACCAGTCGAACAAGCCCCTGATAGCGTGCCAAAGCGCTTTCTTTGATTTCGATGCTGATAACGCTTTTTGAAAAAGAGGGCAGGCAAGCTGCTCGATTTGGTCAATAAGGAAGGCGGTAAACGTCAGGCTGGCGAAGTTAGTCGCCAGGTGCATTTTACCGTGCCCGTAGTTGTGTTCCAGGTTGTAGCCTTGTGTTTTCAGTGTGTTAAACGTCTCATTCTCTATTTTCCACTTAGCGCGTCCTCCTCGCATGATTTTTGCCACGCTTTCTTTGGTGATTTCAATATCAGTCACCCAGGTATTGGTGTACTTCTTGTCATTGGGGCTGATTTCCACGTACTCAAGGTAGTTGACCAGAATATCCTGATGGGATTTGTTGATGGGAACGCCATTGATGAACCGGAACCAATGCCGGTAGCCGTCTTCATCGGTGAATTCATAACGTGTGACCTTACCGGCGATGTCCATCTCATCGACGGCCTCATAAAGCGACACATGGCTGGTGTCTTTCGCGACCATAATGAAGCTGTAGTCGTAGGATTTCACCAATTTGATCGTGGGACCATCGGAGTACAAGTCGTCAAAATTCAGTACCAACTTAAGGTGTGGGTGTTCTCTGGCAATATTCGACAGGAGCCTTTCGAGTGCTGTTTTTTCACAGTCGTTTTTTGAAGCATCGACTTGTTGAATAATGGGTTCCGGCATTAAAGGCAGCACTTCTTTCTTGCCCGGCTTAACCAGACAGCAGCCCAATAGTTGGTGATAATACTGGGGATTCTTGCTGTCTGGCTTTTTCACACAGCACTCTGGACAATCAATTTTTCCCGAAGAAAAATGCCCCGTCCCATCAATAGGCGCAAGATAGCCTTCCTCAAAGTACTCAAACTGCCTGAGCCGCCCGGAGCGCTGAACATAGGCGAATAACGCCGTGAAAAATTTCCGCAAATACCGAGTTTCGATCGGGTCAAGCAGCTCAGCGAGGCGAGAATCACTCGGCACTCTATTGACATTGTAGAGTGATTTCAGGTTGTGAATTTTATCTGTATTCTGTACGCAGTCCTGATCAAATTTCAGCAACGACGGATATTTAAGGTGCATGACCGCCAGGCCACACATGATGGCATCATGCAGTGCGATCTTGTCATGGTTGTTCACCGGCCTAAAATCTGGAACCTTGGCAGCTTCTTTGGAGACGACGCTGATTAGTTTTTCAGCCAGCGCTTTTTGTTGTTTTTTTGTTGAAGACACAGAGAATACGACTGTAGATGTATAGTCTGCATACTGTACCTCAAAGTCTGCGATTTAGGGAATATCAGAACTACCGCTATCCCTTGGTATCACTGGTTTTAATCAAGTGCTCGGGAATTACTGATGTTATGGATGCATTCAAAAAATCCCAAGTATAGTGGCAGCTTATCCTGTGAAATTCCACGGTGAGGGCGCAACCAGGATCGCAGCAACGACCAGAAGCCCTCCATCGTATTCACATGCACCTCGTGAAAACCATCACCATCTTCATCCCGGGCATACTCCCCAGCGCCATGACAGACAGATTTACGATCATAACCCCATTGCTCAAGCCTGTCGTAAATGCTGTATTCATCAGTATAAATCAGCGTTCCCGGCGCTATGAATTCTGTAATCAGGGGCTTGATTGTTACCTGCTTGACATTAGGCAGCATACGGATCACAACCTGCCCACCCCGCTGGATCATGCCAAAGATCGGAGGCTTTTCTTTCTCCAGAGTACCGCGACCACGAGCACCTCTCAAACGGTTACGGCGGGCTGTCCGCCCTTTTTTTTCACCGCTTCAGGCTGGCCTTTATGCCCCGATACAACGTAAACCTCGTCACATTCAACCTTGCCGTCCAGAACGGTGACCGGGCGTTTGTTGCAGACACTTGTCCTGAGTTGCTGTGTCATCTTTTGCACATCGCTTTTGTTCAGGTCAAGTTCAAGTGCAATCTGTCTGTTCGACTGATTGAGTGACATCAGGTACAAGCAGTGTATCCAGATTTTTAAAGGCTGGTGATGCCCTGAAAACACCGATAAAGTCAGATCATCAAAGCGACGCCGACAACACTTGCACCAGTAACGCTGTCGCTCCGGCTGAGTGTCATCTTTACCTTGTCGGGTAATATCAGGGCTTTGACAGCGAGGACAAACGACACCATCCGGCCAGCGCATTTGCCTGACTTGTTCGTAACATTTGGCGTTATCGAGGAGATCATGAAACTTCATCATACCGCTGTTTTACACTAATGTGGACGTTAGTTTCAACCGCAGTTACCTCAACACCCCGGAATCCATTAAGAGCCATTATGATTTCGTAAATCGACTTAAGCTCAGGGAACCTAAACTCCTTACCCTCTACGGAATGTATTTTGTACCCTCTAAAAACTGGATGAACGAGGCAGTAAAAGCAATAAAAGAATATGGAGGCACACATGGAATTGACCCTATGACTGGTAGCGGGTGGCTACCCTATTTTCTGGAAAAAGAATATAAACTTCCGGTCATTGCTATTGATAATCGCTCTCGTTGGGAGGGGCTTCGGGTAAAAAAATGTCCATATATAACGATACACTGTGACGATGCCATCACAGGCATTGCTAATAATCCAGAGGCGAATTTTATGATCCTTTCGTGGCCGACATTGCCATCTCATACTAAAGGCCGCGACGTCGCACTCGAGATTTTGCAAGCTTGGAATGCCAAAGGTTCTATACTCTATATTGGAGAGTGGTATGGGCAGACTACTGGGGGAGACGATTTTTTAGAATATTTAAACGCAAATTATACTTTAAAGAGAATATCTGGCTACAAGCCACGCCATGAAAGTGTACATGATGCTGCGTATTTTTGTACCCCAAAGCCTCCTATGACATGAAGCCGTATTAGTTCAACTGATAGCATTATGGTTGTTAGCACCAACAAACTATCTGAAAAGCACCTGAAACTATTTAAATTTTAAGCAGAATAATTAACAGAAAGCAGGTTGCAGACTAAAAAGCTGCAACCATTTTTTTGATTTTATTTAGAAACCCTTTCCGCTCGACATCCCCAATTTTGTCCATACTGTAAAGCGCATGCCACTGGATGTCCCTGCAGCGGGTACATGCCCAAAGCGACAGTTTGAACATTTTTCTGGGCGGGTTACCAATTAACATCATCCGCCAACGAGAAGAACCCTGAGTTGTAATCACCATAATCTTTCGAATTTGAGTCAGTTTGGGTTTAACACCTTCAGCACCGAATTCAGCAACAACACCTGGCAGCCAGACCCGATCCAGCCAGCCCTTTAGTATTGCCGGTGGCCCCATCCACCAAGTAGGGTAAACAAAAACCAGTGCTTCAGCCCATTGCAGGGGTTCGACATGATATTCAATTCCCGTCAGTTCTCCTCCTTGCATATAGGCTTCTCTTTCTCCGCGGGATAAGCAAGGATTGAATCCTTCAGCATATAAATCCAGATCCCGCACCTGATGCCCAGCCTTTTGCAGGCCACCACACACCTCGCGGTGCAGGCTGGCACCATAACTCTCGGGGTTCGGGTGAGCAAAAATCACCAATACATTCATCTTTATGATTCCAGAAACCGGTTTAAAAACCTCAGATAATATTCACTATTGCTATCTTTAATGCCTCAGCCAATACCAAATTGCGATTACAACGCCCCGTATCCTTCTAGATAACGCACCTTCCGGTACTTTTGAGCTATTTTGCTGTCAAAGCCATTGATTCTAGCTGTTGCTGCTTTAGAGGTATTTGTTTATATGAACCGTAACCTGGCTCCACATATCCTGATCGCGCTGGTTTGTGGCCTTCTGGCCGGTGTTATCTGTCAGCTGGCAGCCGATATGAATGGCCTGTTTTATGAGTTAATGGTTCATGGTCTCGCCAATGCTGTCGGCGAGATGTTTGTTGCCCTGATTAAGCTGATGGTGGTACCGCTGGTCTTTATCTCCATCGTTAATGCAGTCTGTGATCTGGATGATATCAACCAGTTTGGCAGGCTTGGTGGTAAAACATTTGTTGTCTATCTGATAAATACCGTAATCGCCATCGCTGTAGCCATGCTGGTCACTCTGTTTATCGGGCCGGGGGAAGGGGCTGGCTTTGTATTATCTTCTGCGGCAGAAACTACAACCAATACTCAGCTCCCATCAGTCATGCGGCTGATTATTAACATCATTCCTGAGAACCCGTTTCAAGCGCTGGTTGAAGGCAATATTCTGCAGATTCTGTTTATGGCTTTGCTGACCGGTATCGCCATCAAAAAGCTGGAAAATCAGGATACTCACTCTGCCAGTAAAGCCTTCCGGGTAACCAACAAGTTAATGATGAAGCTGACATTGATGGTAATGTCGCTGGCACCCATCGGTGTTTTCTTTCTTGTATTAAGGCTCGCTGCCACCCTGAATTTCAGCGGCATGGTAAGCATGATGTCATATATTCTGACGGCGCTGGGTGTCATGTTATTGTGGCTGTTTGTTATTTATCCCGTGGCAGTTGGTCTGTTTACCGGGTGCAGCCCGCTGATGTTTATTCGCAAGACTCGTGAACAAATGATGTTTGCGGTTTCTACTTCCAGTTCAAATGCTTCAATTCCTGTCACTTACCGCACCCTGACCGAAAAGCTTGGTGTTTCCGAAAAAATTGCCGGTTTTTCAGTACCACTCGGGGCAACCATGAATATGTCGGGTGCCGCTATCTATATCACTGTCGGTACCCTATTTGTTGCCAATGCCTACGGTTATTCATTTGATGCCACTCAACTCTGGACTCTTGGCTTTACTGCGTTTTTGCTGGCAGTCGCCACCGGCGGCGTGCCGGGCGGTGCCATGGTGATGGCTGGTGTGTTGATTCACCAAATGGGACTGCCTGCAGAAACCTTTGCCGTTATTGTCGCAACAGATCGCATTCTTGATGCCGGATGTACTGTGACCAATGTTGTTGGGGATACCGCTGTCAGTACCCTGATCGCCAGAAGTGAAGGTGAACTGAATGAAAAAGCACTCCACTTTGAAGAAGTGATGCCACCCGTGTAAATTACGCCTGATTCTTTTACGGACATTGAAACATAACCATGAGTGCCTCAATGAACGCTTACCCGCGCGAAGGTCTTTACGCCATCACCGATGAACAGTTGCTGCCTGATGACCGCATCATGCAGGAAGTTGTTGAGCTGATACTGGCTGGCGGTGCTTCTGTTTTGCAATACCGGGATAAAAGCAGCGATCAGGAAAAAAGACTGAGACAGGCGCTGTTACTGAAAAAGCTCTGTAACAAATACCATGTCCCGCTGATTATCAATGACGATATTGAACTCACCCTTGCCTGCAAAGCCGATGGCATCCATCTGGGACAACAGGATGAAGGGCTGAGAGATGCCAGAACCCGACTGGGAGAACAGCGTATCATCGGCATCAGTTGCAATGCTGATCCGGAGCTGGCTCGCGCCGCAGAACGTGACGGCGCTAACTACATCGCATTTGGACGAATGTTTCCGTCGCTGACAAAGCCGGAAGCAACCCCTTGCGAAACATCAGTAATTACCGAAACAAGAGACAAACTCAGCGTTCCTATAGTAGCGATTGGCGGCATAACTCTGGATAATGCCCCCCAGATTATCGCGGCAGGCGCCCACCAGATTGCAGTTATCCACAACCTGATAGCTGCCCATGATATAGAACAGCGAGCACAGGCATTCTGCAGCTTGTTCACGTAACTGCCTGCCTCTGGCCAACAATAGCCCCTGACAGGGGACAGAAAAATTTACCAGTGATGACCGGCACCCCTTCGGAGTGAGGCGACAGATTATGACCAGTGAAAACCAAAACCGCTCAGCATCTTTATTTGAAGAAGCTCATCGTTATATTCCCGGTGGTGTGAACTCACCGGTACGTGCTTTTAAAGGTGTCGGAGGTATTCCGGTTTTTATTCGTCACGCAGAAGGTGCCTGCATCCGCGATGAAGATGATCGTGAATACGTTGATTATGTCGGTTCATGGGGACCGATGATTCACGGGCATAACCACCCGGAAATCATTCGTGCCGTTCAGGCTCAGGTTGCAGAAGGCATGAGTTTCGGTGCGCCTACTGAAATAGAAATCGCCATGGCCAAGAAGGTCTGCGAGATCATGCCATCCATCGAACTGGTGCGTATGGTTAATTCAGGTACCGAAGCAACAATGAGTGCTATTCGCCTGGCACGTGGCTATACCGGCCGGGATAAAATTGTAAAGTTTGAAGGTTGCTATCACGGTCACAGCGACTCGCTGCTGGTGAAATCAGGTTCCGGCATGCTGGATATTGGTGTTCCCAGCTCCCCCGGTGTACCTGCCGACCTGGCAGCTCATACCCTGACCCTGCCATATAACGATATTGAAGCCGTGAAAGCACTGTTTGCAGATCAGGGAAGTGAAATTGCCTGCATTATTGTTGAGCCGGTTGCCGGCAATATGAATTGCATTCCACCCACCCCCGGCTTCCTACAGGCTCTGCGAGAAGTGTGTGATTCACATAACAGTGTACTGATTTTTGACGAAGTGATGACCGGTTTCCGGGTTGCGCTCGGTGGTGCGCAGGCGGTTTACGATGTTCAGCCTGATCTGACTACACTGGGCAAAATCATCGGTGGTGGTATGCCGGTGGGAGCCTTCGGTGGTAAGAAAGCCATCATGGAACATATTGCTCCGCTGGGGCCGGTTTATCAGGCAGGTACTCTGTCAGGCAATCCGGTAGCGATGGCTGCAGGTTTAACATCATTGCGTATGATTTCTGAGCCCGGCTTCTACGAGCAGCTGATAGCACAAACCAGCAAATTGGTACAGGGTCTGCAGGAACTGGCTGACGCCGCAAATATTCCATTCAAAACATCTCAGGTCGGCGGTATGTTTGGTCTGTTCTTCACTGACCAGGAACAGGTCAGCTGCTTTGAAGATGTTATGAAGTGTGATGCTGAAAAGTTTTCCCGCTTTTTCCACGCCATGCTGAAAGAAGGTGTTTATCTGGCACCTTCTGCTTTTGAAGCGGGTTTTGTTTCTGCTGCCCATACGGATGAACATATTCAGCGTACACTGGCTGCAGCAGAACGTGTTTTCTCTGAATTAGGCTGAAGGAACAGCATGTCGTCAATTGCATTTTCGTATGCCGCACTGACATTTTCCGGCGCGTTCGGATTGTTTCTGCTGATATCTCAATATCGCAGTTTCACTCCGGTGCGGCAGGTTCCTGCCATGGTTTCCCTGCTCGGGTTTGGCATTATCACCACCACAGCCACGCTGGGTGTGTTGCGGTATGGGTTTTCTGACCGCTGGATCAGCGCTCACGATATGTTTGCCAATCTGGGCTGGTATATGGCGATGCCGCTTATCGGGGCAGCGCTGGTCGCTGCCAGCCGTGATATTAACTGGAAACGCACAACCTGGTGGCGAATTCTGCTGGGGCTCTGTGTGGCATTTGAATTTGCCCGCATGATGGGCTGGCTGATCGAGTATCGGCTGGTTATCAATCTCACCGCGGCCCTGGCATCCGCTACCGCTATTTGCATGCCGGGGAATATAACCTCAGGTTCCCGCTCTTTTACCCTCGCCGGTATTATCAGTTGTGTCATTGCTGTGCTGGCAGTGGGTACGGAAGGACAACTGGCGGGCTATCTGCGAATTGATATATTCCGCTATATGACTGCGCTTGGTACTTTATGCCTGGGCTCAGGTCTGTACCTGCTATTGCGCCGCAGATAGATTAAGGGGAAGGCAGCCAGTAAATACTGGCTGTCAGAACCACTACAGGATTTATCTATCCTGCCCGCCTCTCGGCATCGGTGGTACCGGGAACTGGGCAACTTTCTCGCCATTGCCTGCCGATACTTTACTCAAACCTTCTTTTTCCACTTCGTCAATACGAATAATGGAAGTCAGGGGAATAAAACTGCGCTTTACACCGTTAAAGGCTGATTTCAGTTTTTCCTCGCCCGGATCAACTAGTAACTGGCTGCGTTCACCAAAAATATAACCTTCGATTTCCACAAAGCCATACAGGTCGCACTGGTAAATATTGCTGGCGTAGACCTCAAAGACTTCGCCCTGATTATGAAAAATAACCCGGAATATCTGTTTCTTTTCCGCCATAAAACCGCTTCAGTCTGACGTTAATCGGGGGTGAACAACCATTCTCTCGGCAGCCACCCAAAAATAAAGCGCACAAGAATACCACAGTGAAGCCGCGCTGCCCTGCGCATTTATCCACAGGCTGTCAGCACCCCTTCACGGACTCGGACAAACCGGCTACGGAATTTCTGACTGTCAGGGTGGTCTACACAGAGCTATAATGCCCCGTTTATAAAAACTTCGGGTTTCCCCCCTTCTAAGACATGACAAAGAAGCTTTACATCAAAACTCACGGCTGTCAGATGAACGAGTACGATTCTGCCCGTATGGCAGACCTGCTCGGCGAGACCCATGAGCTTGAGATCACGGATAATCCGGATGACGCGGATGTACTGCTGGTCAATACCTGTTCCGTACGTGAAAAAGCTCAGGAAAAGCTGTTTCATCAGCTCGGGCGCTGGAGAAAGCTGAAGGAGCAGAATCCTGATCTGGTTATCGGGGTTGGTGGCTGTGTCGCCAGCCAGGAAGGGGAAGCCATTCGCAAGCGTGCCAAGCATGTTGATGTGGTCTTTGGTCCGCAAACATTGCATCGTCTGCCGGAAATGATTGATGCAACCCAGACCAATCATATCCCCGTAGTTGATGTTACTTTCCCGGAAATCGAGAAATTCGACCGTCTACCCGAACCCAGTGTTGATGGTCCGTCAGCCTTTGTATCTATTATGGAAGGCTGCTCCAAGTACTGTACGTTCTGTATCGTGCCTTACACCCGTGGTGCTGAAGTCAGCCGCCCGCTGGATGATGTACTGGCAGAGTGTGTATCTCTGGCTGAACAGGGTGTGCGTGAAATCAACCTGCTGGGTCAGAATGTAAACGCCTATCTGGGGCAGAAAGAAGACGGCACTATTGCGGATCTGGCCGAACTGATCACCTATGTTGCTGCCATTGATGGCATTGGCCGTATCCGTTTCACCACCTCACACCCGACTGAATTCAGCGATAATCTGATTGCTGTTTATGGTGAAGTGCCTGAGCTGGTCAGCCACCTGCACCTGCCGGTACAGTCCGGTTCCAACCGCGTGCTGGCTGAAATGAAACGTAATCACGTGCGCGAAGAGTATCTGGATAAAATCCGCCGTCTGCGCGAAATCCGTCCTGAGCTGAGCCTGTCTTCCGACTTTATTGTGGGCTTCCCCGGTGAAACCGATGAAGACTTTGAAGACACCATGAATCTGATTGCTGAAGTTGGCTTCGATGCATCCTTCAGCTTTATCTACAGCAAGCGTCCGGGAACACCGGCTTCTGATATGCCGGACGATGTTGATCCGGAAGTGAAGAAGCAGCGCCTGAAAATTTTGCAGACCCGCATTGATCAGCATGTTATGCAGATCAGCCGCCGTCTGGTGGGTACGACTCAGCGCATTCTGGTGACCGGTTACTCCAAGAAAGACCCGGGGCAGCTGATGGGGCGTACGGAATGCAACCGTATTGTTAACTTCCAGTGCGATGATCCGCGTCTGATAGGCAAGTTTGCGGAAGTTGAGATCTGCGAGGCATTACCACACTCCCTGCGTGGAACCCTGCTGTCCCTTGAAGAAATTGCCTGACGATTTTTTTTGAATCCCGCATGATCCTGATAATAACCAGGATCATGCGGGACAGATTATTTGCAAGATTAAAATTCCATGAGCCTCGGGAATTTGCATGGTCTCTCTAACGGAGAGCTTGGGCTATGTTCCCCTAAACGGTTGATCGCCTCTGGATGCCCTACAGAATCAGAAGGTTCTGCAAACAAACGCGCGGAATATGGAGGCTTCAACCGCTTACGGGAACATAGCCGAGAGCTTGCCTCCTTAATGTCGGGATGATTCTGCCAGGCTTCTACAATTTCCGGGGGGAAATTCTCAGGCCCTGAATATCGTGTTCCTTTCAGCCAGCCCACGATTTTATCTATATCATACTCATCTAGTGGAACAGGTTTATCATTGACAGCCAGTGCACTGCGCAATGCACTGGCTGTCTCGCTTATTCGATCATTTTCAGAAAACACGATGATGAGTTCAGGAATATAGCAATCCATACCGGCAAAATTTTGTATCATATTATGGATTGCGCGATTTCTCTGTTCAGCAGACATGTCATGCACAAGATTTGAAAGCCAGGATTTAAAGCGATCTTTTGTACACGATGCAATTTCGTAATGATATTGCAAGCACAAATCTACAAAGGCCTCTATCGCTTGCTTCCGTTCCTTGTTACTGATCCCATGGTCTACAACCATAGCAAGAGCACACATATCAGCTGCATGACGCGTTGCCGTCAATCCCTGCTGCCGATCCCTCTCAACAACATATTTTGCAAACGCAAAGGAATCATTATTGCTCTGCTTTATTATCTCAGAATTAAAAGAAAACCAGCCCCTACTACCATAATGATCCCTTACCTTTGCCGAGAAGTTTCTTTTAGCCCACTCACCCCCTAATATGCCCACGCCTGTAATCCATACCTCAAAATCCCTGTATAGTGTTTTAAAATATCGAAGCGTTTGTTCAGCGGAAACATGCTGCCGCCAATCCGAGCGGTCAGGAATCTCAAATACCAGTTGCAAGATTGAACGCTCGAAATGTCGAAGATGAACAAACCACCCTGATTTATCCGTGAAAAGCCGGAACAATCCAAACAAATGCGAGAATTCATTCAGGTAATCGCGGGAGGCTATATAACGTCCCAGTGTAAAGAGATCGTCTGCATTACCGGTATAATCTCTATATTCTTCTGGTATATGATGTTGGAGGTACTGCTTGAAATCTGTATCGGCAAGCGGTTTCCCCCACCAGTTATTCTGATCGAGCACGGTGATATTCATGATACCCACCATGGCTCGAGCCAACGCAAAGTCTCCCTTCTTGTTATGAAGAAAACCGATAAACTCGGAAAAAGCCTGAGGGTCACAGTGACTGGAAATTACAACATCAAGGTAAGCCTCTTCAGCCCGTTCAAGCTGCTCTAGTGCTGTAAAGTGACGTGCCCGCCACAATGCTGCATGGCGACGGATATAAGGCCTGGATTCCGCCGTTACGCGGCTACCAAGCATATCAAGCGCAAAATCGCTCTGATCCAGGCACTCCAGAATGTGGGTATAGTCAGCGATTACTGAGGGATCGTGGGCTTCAATGAAGGTAAAATCCAGCTCGGTCAGTTCTTTCTCGATTAGTGTGCGTGCTTTTGGGTAATTTGATGTCTGAATCAGTATTTTTCGCTGCAACTGATAAAGCAGAGCCGAATGCCAGCTATCGCTTCCGGTAAAAGAAGGGAAATCCCTTAAAGCGCGCTCCAAATCCTGCTCAATCAAACTGAAACATTCAGCCAGCTCAAGAAGCAAATACCGCTCATAACAGCTTTTGATACACGCTTCGATGGCTTCTGCAGGTGTTTGTTTGTATTGGATAATATCATCATAGCTTGGTAGAAGTATTTCCCTTTCATCAGCTGTAGCTATTGCAATCGCCGTATCGTCATAATCATCTATCTGAGGCGTAGCAATACGGAGACAGCAAAAAGAAGCAGCAAGGTGCCCTATTTCATCAAGCGTGCTAAGGGTTGTATCAATACTCAGCGTACAGAGTGTTTCTGCCAGTTGATCTATCTGTTGCAGCTTTTTTTTTGTTTTACGAGGCAAACGCCCAAGCTTTTTTAGCGCTTTTTTAAACAAAGCAGTTCTTTTGACAACGCCATCTTTTTCAAAGAGTTCACTAGCGTCATGGACTTTTATGGGAGAAAATCCAGAGATAACACTGGTGCTGGGAAATAACAATATAACAACAAGAATTAAAAGTGGCCTAGTTCTCATTTCCTTAATTTAATACACTTAGCCTGTAAGATAGTGCAACATATCAGCCCCCTCTATTCGCTTCTGATAAAGAAACGGCTTTACAAAGGAAATGCTCTTCAAGAACTGACATTATTTCAGATCGATGTCTGATCCTTCTTTTCATGCTTACAACTTAGTCTAAAAAGCTCATCCCGTCCAACCGCGCCCCTTTCAACTACTATTGGTTCGAGCATAAATAGTGCCTGTCCGAAAACCCTCAAACCTTGAAAATAGCAGCCTGCAACCAAATATAACTATTGAAGATTTTCCAAAACAGGCTGTTTTTCAAATTTATGCGCCAGACCATCAATCCACAAATGCAGCTGGGTGAAGTCGATATCTCATCCGTCCAGTTTAACCCCAAGTCCAGAGACGATATCCCTCGTATCCTGCGAGCATTGCAGCACATTTACACAACGCCAGAGCTGAGACAGCAGGTCTTTCAGGTACTCGACTCCATGATTCTATCTGACCAAAACAACGGTCGCCCCGGGATGGAACTCTGGAGAATACTCGTGTTTGGCACCCTCCGCCTGGTGATCAATTGCGATTATGACCGTTTGCAGGAACTGGCCAATGAACACGGCACTTTGCGTCAGATGCTCGGACATGGCCCTTATTGCACGCACACCTACCATATACAGACGTTGCAGGATAATATCAGCCTGTTTACCCCGCAGGTGCTGGATCAGATCAATCAGGTTGTCGTTGCGGCAGGGCACTCGCTGGTAAAAAAAAAGAGCGAACCGTTACATGGCCGTGCCGATTCGTTTGTCGTAAAAACCAATGTCCATTTCCCCACCGACATTAACTTGCTGAGCGATGCTTGTCGTAAAATCATTGAGTTTGCTTCGGCTTCAGCTCATGAGCACAAACTCCCCGGCTGGCGACAGCATCGCTACCTGCAGCGGCAGCATAAGAAGCTTTACCATACAGTGCGTAACCTGAAGCACTCTACGTCAGCTGACGAGTTACAAAAAAGCAAACGACAGCATGACATTGAAATGGCGCATATTGAGTACCTGAAGCTCAGCCTGAAAATCATTCGGATGGCCGATGTAACGTACTCCGTGCTGACAAAGCATCAACCTGATGAACCACGCCTTGAAGCGCTCAGCTACTATCTGCTGCATGCCAAACATCAGGTTAGTCTGATTCATCGGCGGGTCATTGAGCATGAAACCATACCGCATGCAGAGAAAATCTTTTCGCTGTTTGAACCTCATACCGAGTGGGTCAGCAAAGGCAAGGCGGGCGTACCGGTTGAACTGGGCTTGCGTGTTTGTGTGTTGCAGGATCAGTTCGGCTTTACGCTTCACCACCAGGTCATGGAAAAGCAAACGGACGACCAGGTAACGGTTCCTATGGCCAAGGGAGCCAAAGAGCGCTTTCCAGTCTTGAGTCAAGTCAGCTACGACAAGGGGTTCTGGAGTCCGGATAATCTTGTAAAACTGGAAAACTTGCTGGACAGGGCTGTACTACCTAAAAAAGGAAAGATGTCGTTAGAGGACAAAAAACGGGAATCACACCTGGCGTTTGTCCGTGCAAAACGACAGCACTCTGCTGTTGAGTCGGATATTAATGCTCTGGAAGCCCATGGTCTGGATAAATGTCCGGATAAAGGGCTGGATGCCTTCAAGCGTTATGTTTCGCTGGCTGTTGTGGCAAATAACCTGCAGCGTCTGGGCAAAGTGCTGTTGGAAAGGGATCGGCAATAGTCGCCTGTTGATGGTTTGGTAATCCGGTGTTCGTTCAGATCATGCATGTCGTGAGGCTTACTGACATCTACGGAGTGAAGGTTTTGAACATTTTTTGAACAATTGTGACTGAAAACCGCTGCATTGATTGAACAGCAAACTCAAATGATCCACCTAACAGTGACTCATTAACACAGGCAGCTATAGTTCATGCGTTTTCTGACAGGCACTAAATAGAAAAGCCTCTCATCTGGATGATTTCCTCAAGGTTTCTGCAGGCTGAGTAGCGCTTCTATTAAATATTCAAACACTGCGTTAATCAGGGCAATGATGAGATTCTCTGGCTGGAAACGTTACAACCCTTATCCGAAATCATTTTCAATTATTGCACTGCTGCTATCCCTGTGTAGCTGTGTTGGTATAAAGCCAGCCCCTGAATCTACAGTTCCTTTCGATACAAAAATAACTCAGGGGAAACTATCGAATGATCTGACTTATTACATAAGGCCAAATCACTATCCGGAAAACCGCGTTTATGTTGACCTTTTAATCCGCGCAGGTAGCTTGCAGGAAGAAGATAACCAGCAGGGCATTGCTCATTTTATAGAGCATCTGGTGCAGGAAGATACCGAGTACTTCCCTGAACGAAAAGCCACGGATTTTATGGAAAGTATCGGTATGCCATTTGGCAGTCATTTCAATGCATGGACGACCTATGGCAGTACCAAATACATGTTTATTGTTCCTACAGAAAAACCAGAGATACTCGATCAGGCATTTCTGTTGGTAAGGGACACACTGACAGGCGCAAGTTTCACGGAAAAGTCAATTACTCAGGAAAGAGGTGCGGTGATTGAAGAAATCCGCCTTGATAAAAACAAGCATTCACGACTCAACCAGCAATACAAAAATATTCGTTTAAAAGGCAGCCGCTATCTGGCAAGAGCTCCTCTAGGAAAACAGGAGCAGGTAAAAGCCTTCGAGCGTGATGATTTCATCAACTTTTACCGCAAATGGTACCGGCCGGACAATGCGGCAGTCATTATCAGCGGCGATGTCACTCCCGAGCAGGCACGTGAGCTGTTAGAAAAACACCTCGGTAACATCCCAAAGCCATCTGTTCCTGTGCCTGAAGTCAAAAAATACCGTATTCCGGAAATCAGGAAACTTCAATCCCACACACTTACTGACCCTGAGCTTACATCCAGTGAAATCGTCATCGATATTAACTATGGCGAAAGCACACCCAGCCTGAAAACACTTTATACAACAAAGCAGGACGACATCATCATGGTTCTGCTGAACAACCGGCTGCAGGAAAAAAGCAGGGAAAGTGAACCCGCTTTCCTGCAGACCAACACCTGGCAAGGCAAAGATTATGACCAGTCACAGGCGGTAGAGATTACTTCCCGGATTGAAGCCGATAAATTCCGCCCGGCACTGAGTGCCCTGATGCGCGAAATTGAACGCATCCGCCAGCATGGTTTCACCGAATCAGAGCTTGAACGTATCTTGTTGAACCGGGTGAGCACTCTGAAAATCTGGCTCGATAACCAAGATGCTACTGATTCATCTGTGTATCTCTCTGGAATGGCGGATTACTTTCTCTATGGAGAGACGCCAGTCAATCTGGAGCAGCAGCTGGCGCTCGAAAAGAGTTTTCAACAACAGTTAACCCGTAAACAGCTTCACCTTCGTGCACGTCAGCTGTTAAATCTGAATACCGCTCTGATCTGGTTTTCAGGACCTGAAGAAATCAGGGGAAAAACACCCTCACAGCCGGATATTCAAAAGCTGATAAATGAAATACGCACAGAAAAGCTATCTCTCTGGCAGGACAAGCTGAATGGTTCATCACTGATGACATCAGCGCCAGACTCAACAGAACCGCTTAAATTACAACATCACGCAGAAACAGATATCTATGAATGGCTGTTCCCCAACGGTTCCCGAGTACTGTTCAAACCTACAGAATTTAAAGCCGATGAAATCCTGATGCATAGCTGGAGTCCGGGAGGAACCAGTGCTATTCCTGACGACTTATACCGTTCGGCACTCATCGCTCCGGACATTGCTGCCGAATCAGGGCTGAGTGAGTACAACGCAGCGGAAGTTGAAAAACTGCTTGCCGGCGAGCAAGTGAGTTTGACAACCTATGTTGATGACTACGAGCATGGTGCACATGGCTGGTCAAACAGAAGTAGTTTGGAAACATACCTACAGCTGCTCTATCTGAGTTATACCGCACCTCGTATTGATCCTGTAATCATTCAGAATACCCAACAATCGATTCTGGATTACTTAAACAAACGTCAGCTGGATCCTGAAGAAGTTTTTCAGGATGAGATCAAGACCTGGTTATACAATAACCACCCCTATGCCCGCCCCTGGATGCAGGATGATGTTAAAAAAATATCAGCTACAACAACTCAGTCAGCCTACAGCCGACTCCATACGGGGGTTAACGGCGTAACATTCATACTTCTTGGCAACGAAAAGCCAGAAAGAGTTCAGACACTGGTATCACGCTATATTGGCGCGCTTCCCGGAAAGAACGCTCCTTTATCCGCTGTCGATCAAAATATGCGCCCCCGAGACGGCAATCACCGTTTTACAAGAGAGCTACTGACAGAACCAAGAGCCGATGTAACCATCCTGCTCCACCGTTACGGTGTCGAGTGGAATGAAAATGATGCCCGGCTGATGGAAAGCCTAAGCGAAGTATTGCGCTCACGCCTATTTAACACCTTGCGCGTCGAGCAGGCTGCAGTTTACGATCTGCGGGTTGATTCTTTTCTATCCAATGGCCCGGTTAAACAGTTCAGAACTTATATTTCCTTCTCCTGCGCCCCGGAAAAAGTCGATACGCTTATCCAGTCTACCAGGGATGAAATTAAAGCCTTACAGCAAGTCTCAACAGAAACCCAAAACCAATGGACTGAGCTGGTCAGCAATGAAGTTGAAAGGCTTGAAAAACGCCAGCAGGAAAACCTGAAGGAAAACAGTTGGTGGTTGGGACGCATCTATTACGCGATCAACCACAATATTCCATTGAATAACCTTGCTGAAGGTTACCCTCCGCCGTCCCTCGACGATATAAAACCTCTGGCTCGCAAGTATTTACAACAAGCGAATAGTATCGAGGCAGTACTGGCGCCAAAACCGCAGATAGTAGACAATCAACCTGCAGCAGCGGCAGAGTCGGTCTCTGAAACAGCCCTTTGAACGCTTGCTGCGACCTGAATGAAGGCATTATTCCGGGTGTAGCGAATAACACACGGCTTTCCATGCGCTTCTTCCGGGTATATGCTTAATTCATGTGGCGCAGTAAAGGCAAAAATTCAGTTTGAACGCTCCAGTTAACGTCCATAAGTTTTCTTTAGAACCCAATGATGCCCAGCGTTTTGCAGCACTTTGCGGACAGTTCAACGAACATTTAAAACAGATAGAAGAACGGCTCGGCGTAAGAATTCGCCACCGTGGCAACCATTTCGAGCTTTCGGGCTCGCGGCACCAGACCCTCGCAGCAGAAGATATTCTCAGCCGCCTGTATGATGAAACCGACGACAACCTGAACATTACGCCTGAACAGGTTCATCTGTTTCTGCAACAATCCGCTGTAGACTCAGCAGCAGAGCATACAGAAGGGCTTGTCACAATCAAAACCCGCAAGGGACTAATCAAACCGCGCGGTGCCAACCAGCAAGCTTACGTTGAGTCCATTCGCCGCCATGACATCAACTTCGGTGTAGGTCCTGCCGGTACCGGTAAAACATGGCTTGCAGTTGCCTGTGCAGTTGAAGCTCTGGAAGAAGAACGCATCAGCCGTATCCTGCTGGTTCGCCCTGCTGTAGAAGCCGGCGAGAAGCTCGGATTCCTTCCCGGCGATCTTTCCCAGAAAATAGATCCTTACCTGCGCCCGCTTTACGATGCACTTTATGAAATGCTGAGTTTCGAGAAGGTGAGCCGCCTGATCGAGAAGAATGTCATCGAAGTGGCACCGCTGGCCTACATGCGTGGTCGAACCCTGAACAATGCATTTATCATTCTGGACGAATCCCAGAACACTACCAAGGAACAGATGAAAATGTTCCTGACCCGCATCGGTTTCGGATCAACCGCTATCATTACCGGCGATATTACCCAGGTCGACCTGCCCCGGGGGGTTGAATCAGGTCTGAGGCATGCGTCCAGCGTACTGAAAGATGTACCGGGTATTGGTACAACAATCTTTAATTCTAAAGATGTTGTCCGTCACCCACTGGTGCAGCGCATCGTTGAAGCTTATGACACCTTTGAAGAAGGTCAGGGAAAAGCACCCCGACCGGATACATTGCAGTGAGTCTGATTGTGACTGAAACGAGTATTGATCTGCAGGTGGCTTCAGAAAGTAACGCAGTACCTTCTGAGAGCCAGCTGCAACAGTGGGCTGCCGCAGCTGTTAATAAAACAACGGATAGCAGCCCGAGGGAAGCCGCAGAAATCAGTATCCGGATTGTCGATACTGAGGAAGGGGCTGAGCTGAACCATCAGTGGCGTAATAAAGATTACGCCACTAATGTGCTTTCCTTTCCTTCTGATCTGCCACCTGAGCTGGGTTTACCCCTGCTCGGAGATCTGGTGATTTGTGCACCGGTTGTGGAAAGGGAAGCAAAAGAACAGGCCAAATCTTTGGATGCCCACTGGGCACATATGACAGTACACGGCACATTGCATTTGCTGGGATACGATCATATAGAAGAAGATGAAGCCGAAGTAATGGAAAGCATGGAAACAGCCATTCTGGCTGAACTGGGTTTTCCTGACCCGTACCTGACTACATAAATAGTCAGATACGGATTTTTCAATAGCCGTGGATTTATGAATTAAGCAGGAATGCCGGGATACGCCTGTCATTCCTTCACGGTAAACAGACATAAAGTCGAGGACCATGAACGAAGACCATTCGAGTTCCAAGCCTAACTGGTTGGACAAGTTGAGCCACTTTTTCTCTAACGACCCGAAAGACAAAAACGATATTCTCGACTCCATGCGAGAAGCTGCATCCCGCAACGTGCTGGATAACGAAGCACTGGATATCATCGAAGGTGCGATCCAGGTTGCCGATATGCAGGTCAGGGAGATCATGGTTCCCCGCTCCAGAATGGTCTGCGTTGATGATGATCAGCAGCCGGAAGAGTTTCTGCCCAAGGTGATTGAGTCTGCCCACTCCCGCTTCCCGGTTATCGGTGACAGCAAGGACGAAGTATTGGGCATTCTGCTGGCCAAGGATTTGTTGCCGCTGATGCTGAATCAGGTGAAAAACCCGGTTAGCAGCAGAAGTACACTGCGTTTCAATATCAAGGATCACCTGCGCCCGGCGACTTTTGTCCCGGAAAGTAAACGCCTGAACGTACTGTTGAGTGACTTCCGCCGTAACCGCAATCACATGGCGATCGTGATCGACGAATATGGCGGTGTTGCCGGACTGATTACCATCGAAGACGTACTGGAACAGATTGTCGGCGATATTGAAGACGAGCACGATTCTGAAGAAGAGTCATGGATCAAGCCTCTGGATAATCAGGAGTTTGTGGTCAAGGCATTAACACCCATTGACGACTTCAACGAACACTTCCATTCTGATTTCAGCGACGAAGAATTCGACACCATTGGCGGCATTGTGATGCAACGCTTCGGGCACCTGCCCAAACGGAGTGAATCAGTTGCGATCGGCAACTTTAACTTTCAGATTCTGAACTCTGATAATCGCCGTATCCGATTGCTTAAAGTCAGCCCTAACATTTCCTGATGCATTTGAAGAATAAAATACTATCGTGGCCGGGTGAGTTTCTCGCCCTCGCTGCCGGGGCTTTGATGCCCCTAGCTTTCAGCCCTTTCGATTACTGGCTTATTGCGCTGTTTAGCCCGGCGGTGCTGTTCCTTACCTGTATGGATGCAGGTATTAAGCAGGTTATCAGGCGTGGTATTTTATTCGGCCTCGGGTTGTACGGCGCCGGAGCTTCCTGGGTCTATGTCAGCATCCATGTTTATGGTGCAACGCCTCCCTGGCTGGCCGCAATTCTTACCGGACTTTTTGCTTTAGCACTGACCGCCTGCTTTATCGTTCCTTCATTAGCCGCATTTGGATACATTACCCGCCGTCGCCCATTTCTGGCATATTGGCAGAAAGCATTGGTGTTTAGTGGACTATGGGTACTGGGTGAATGGCTACGCAGCTGGCTGTTTACCGGATTCCCCTGGCTGCAAGCCGGTAATACTTTGCTTGATACGCCGCTTCAGGCATGGGCGCCGGTGAGTGGTGTTTATGGCTTGAGCCTGTTATTACTGCTTGCCGGAACGCTCTTAATTGCGCTTATCCACACTCTTACCGTCGGGCAAGGCCAGACCAAAGCAACTTCCGGCATATCTCTGGTTGTAATTCTCACTGGGCTTGCAGCTTTTCCCCTGGCAAATCAGCAGTGGACTAAATCCATCGGCGAGCCGGTTTCATTTGCTGTCGTGCAAGGCAATATTTCTCAAAACCTGAAATGGGAGCCGGGGCATTTTGACAAAACCCTGCGTACATTTGTCGATCTCAGTCAGCCTTACTGGAATAGCCAGTTACTGATCTGGCCGGAAAATGCATTGCCAAGACTACAAAGCCGGATGACAAAACTGCTGGTTGAACTTGACCGGAAAGCCTCAAAAGAAAATACCGCCCTGTTTCTCGGCCTGCCATTTGATCGCTATGAAGCCAATGGTGATAGCAATTATTACAATGCCATGATTGGACTTGGAAAAGGTGAAGGGCTCTACCTTAAACAGAAACTGGTGCCGTTTGGGGAATATATCCCCATGCAGGACCTTTTGCGGGGCGTGATCGAGTTTTTCAATCTGCCTATGTCTGACTTTCGCAAAGGGCCAAAACAATCATCCCTGCTGCAAAGAGGTGACCTGGGTATCACTACTTATATTTGCTACGAAGTAGCTTACCCTGACTTTGCTGCCAACGCTGCAAAGAACAGCGGCATTCTGCTCACTGTCAGCAACGATACCTGGTTTGGTGATTCGATAGGTCCGGAGCAGCATCTGCAGCTGGCGCGGATGCGTTCACTGGAAACCGGCAGACCAATGATTCGGGCAACCAATGATGGCATTACCGCACTAATCAAAGCTAATGGCAGCATTGCTGCCACAACCCCGCGTTTTGAAGGCAATGTACTGTCAGGTGAGATTCAGCCGGTAACCGGTGAGACTCCGTTTATGCGTTTTGGATCAACACCAGTTTTACTGCTGAGTTTGTTACTGGTACTGACCAGCTTTATATCATCCGGCTTCGGAACTCATACCACATCAGCCCGATATACTCGTGAATCGCCTGCCGACTGAGTAATAACGATTTCGCTGACGGCAACCACTGCCGATACCCAGGACACTGCCAGCTGCAACTGACCGGGCTCAGGGGCGCTGGCAGAACTTCAAAGCCAGCCTGCTGAAAACTGTGTATAGCGCGGGTCATATGCCAGGCATGTGTGACCAGTACTATCTTTCTTATCCCTGCGTCATTCACCATTTCATGAGTGAAGCGGGCGTTCTCCCAAGTGGTCAGGCTCCGGTCTTCCTGCCACTTCACATAAATATCAAAGTCATTCTGCAGCACATTTGCCATCACTTTGGCTTCTGAAGGGAAACCGGAAACATAAGCTCCACCCGCCGTTATCACCGGAATCCCCAGCTGGCGCTGAAGCTGCGCTGCGCGATAGACACGTTGCAGCCCATAAGGAGGCAGACTCACCGTTGCTGTTTCAGGATTTGCACCACTGACATCAATACCGGAACCCAGTACAACAATAGCCTGTGCAGACTCCATCTCTGCCGGAGACGCGGCATCATGTTTTTCAATGCCACGCATCATCCGGTCTGAAATTGCCGGAACCGACAACAGATAAAGGCTTATCGCTGACAACGCAATTAATAAAACAGAAAAGCTCCGATAGCGCCCCAAAAAAAGCAGCGCAATAACGAGCAGTAAAAACTGAATACCGGGAGGAAAAAATAAGGATTTAAGTATTGTAATCATTGGTCACCGTGATCGAAATCGTCCGTGAATTCCGGGTCGCAGCCGTTATCAAACATTGGTATCAATTACTACATTACACCATATTGACAGGAATTCACCTGTCATGTTCCCCGATCTAGATTTTAGTGAAAGACTCTCAATCCTTAAACACCATACGGCTTGAGGAAGAGCAGGCAGTAATAGGAATCGATATTACTGCCCTTGAATTACTTATGCACCAGCGTTTTTCTGAGCATTAACAGCTAACGCTTCTCCTGTAGATGAGCTAACTCTGTCTTTGCTGTAGCCAGCAAGAGCACTGTTTTAGCCTGCTGTCGCTGCAAGTGAGATAACTCGCTTTTCAGCTCGCTGACTTTTTCCAGGTGGTAGAGGCGCTGGGATTTTTCGCTGGCATTGACCATTGCAAACTGGTGCTCAGCCATTTCTTCCCGAACCTCTTTTTCATCGTCCTGAAGCTTTCTCAGGTCACGTTGTAATGACTTTACTTTGAATTCAGCCTTGTAGAGTTTATAAGCTGGCTGATAGGTTTCCAGAAAGCCCGGGGCCAGCTCTGCAGGACACTGACCATTGTATTGCCGCCCATTACTGCCGACTTGTTTGCCATTTTCTGCTGTACAGTATTTATTGATACCTTCAGCCCAGCCAGTCCGATAATCATCAAACCCTATGGTAACATTGGCTTTGGCGCAGGCTTTACGGTGAGCGTCGATACGATTTTCAAGCCGTCCGTCAACTGCATCACTATAACCAATCTGATACCAATCTGCGGTATGACACTCTTGTTTTGACATTGAACTGCAGCCTTGCAGCATCAAGGCAGGAATAAGAGCAAAGGCAAATGGACGAAACTTCATTTTTTATACTGAGCCAGAAAAATAACGACCCTGTATTCTAATGATTGTCTGAAGACGAAACACCGAAGCTTTTTTCTTGCATATACGAATTTTGTTTGCGGTATGAGGGAGACTGAGCATTTCATCTATAATCCTGTCAGCTGCAGATGGGCTCCAATACTGTCAGAAGGGGCTTGTATTCAGCTGTTTTTGATACTGTTTTTAAGTCATCTACTTAAATGCACATCATCAATGGGGTATGCTTCGCTGTTACGATTAATATCCTGTCCTGCCGTCGCTACGGCATCCACCCTGCACGTTGAGCAATGATGGAAGAGCATTACCACCCGCACCGGATTGAGGAAAATACCCAGAAGTTCTGGGAAACCAATGACAGCTTCGCTGTGACTGAAGTGGAAGGGAAAGAGAAGTACTACTGCCTCTCCATGTTCCCCTACCCGAGCGGTCGACTGCATATGGGGCATGTCCGCAACTACACCATCGGTGATGTTGTATCCCGTTACCAGCGTATGCAGGGCAAGAACGTTCTACAGCCGATGGGCTGGGATGCTTTCGGCCTGCCTGCTGAAAATGCCGCGATCAAGAACAAAACCGCTCCGGCTCCCTGGACTTACGAAAATATTGAATACATGAAAGCCCAGCTCAAGCGTCTGGGTTTTGGTTATGACTGGAACCGCGAGCTGGCAACCTGCAAGCCGGATTACTACAAGTGGGAACAGTGGTTCTTCACCAAACTGTACGAAAAGGGTCTTGTCTACAAAAAGATGAGTTCCGTTAACTGGTGTCCGAACGATGCCACCGTACTCGCTAACGAACAGGTCGAAGACGGTCGCTGCTGGCGCTGTGACACCCTGGTGGAACGTAAAGAACTGCCACAGTGGTTCGTAAAAATCACCGCCTATGCGGACGAACTGCTGGCAGACCTCGACCAGCTGGAAGACTGGCCGGAACAGGTGAAAGCCATGCAGCGCAACTGGATTGGCCGCTCCGAAGGCATCCAGATGAACTTCAAACTGGCGACCCCGGTTGAAGGTGCAGCAGACAGCTTCGATATTTACACCACCCGCCCGGACACCCTGATGGGTGTAACCTATGTCGGTCTGGCTGCTGAACACCCGATCGCTCAGGTGGCGGCTGCCAACAACCCTGAACTGGCTGAATTTATCCACAGCTGTAAGCAGAACGCTGTTTCCGAAGCCGATATGGCGACCATGGAAAAGAAAGGCGTTGATACCGGCCTGAAAGCCATTCACCCGATTACCGGTCGTGAAGTACCGGTGTGGGTCGCCAACTTTGTACTGATGGATTACGGCTCCGGTGCCGTTATGGCTGTACCGGCGCACGATCAGCGTGACTGGGAATTCGCGACCAAATACGGTCTGTCCATCGAGCAGGTTATCGAGCCGGTTAAAGCCGATGCGGATTGCGATATCAAGGTGATGGCGTACACCGAAAAGGGCAAGCTGGTTAACTCCGGCGAGTTCTCTGGTCTGACGTCTGAAGCAGCTTTCGACGCTATCGCCAAATCGCTGCAGGACGCTGGCAAAGGTGAAAAGCAGGTTAACTACCGCCTGCGTGACTGGGGTGTGTCCCGTCAGCGTTACTGGGGTTCTCCGATCCCGATGCGTTATCTGGAAGACGGTACCGAAGTACCTGTGCCGCTGGAAGACCTGCCGGTTCGCCTGCCGGAAGATGTGGAAATGGATGGCGTTCAGTCTCCGATCA
This sequence comes from Endozoicomonadaceae bacterium, assembly GCA_965261725.1. GTDB lineage: Bacteria > Pseudomonadota > Gammaproteobacteria > Pseudomonadales > Endozoicomonadaceae > CANDOC01. Next base: position 292,161 of record CBDHDU010000002.1, read on the forward strand.
AAGCTGATCCGAAATGGGCGAAAACCACTCACAATGGTCAGCCTGCGACCCGTGAAACCGATACCTTCGATACCTTTATGGAATCCAGCTGGTACTACGCCCGTTACTGCAGCCCGCAGTGCGACGACCAGATGCTGGACCCGGCTGCTACCAACTACTGGCTGCCGGTAGACCAGTACATTGGTGGTATCGAGCACGCGGTCATGCACCTGCTCTACTCCCGCTTTTACCACAAGCTGCTGCGTGACGCTGGTCTGGTTGAAAGTGATGAGCCGTTCAAGCGCCTGCTGTGTCAGGGCATGGTGCTGGCTGATACTTTCTACAGTCTTGACGAGAAAGGCGTTAAGCAATGGATTGCACCGAAAGATGTGAAGGTTGAACGTGATGAGAAAGGTCGTTTAACCAGCGCCGTTCATGCTGAAACCGGTGAGAATATTGAACATGCGGGCATGGGCAAAATGTCCAAGTCCAAGAACAACGGTATCGACCCGCAGGAGCTGATTGACCTGTACGGTGCGGATACCGTGCGCCTGTACACCATGTTCGCTGCGCCTCCCGAGCAAACACTGGAATGGTTTGAATCTGGTGTTGAAGGTGCTCACCGCTTCCTGCGTCGTTACTGGAAACTGGTTTCCGATATCGTCAACAAAGACGAAGCAGTAGCACTGGACAAGAATGCGCTGAACAAGGATCAGAAGGCACTGCGCCTGAAGACCCACGAAACCATTCGCAAGGTCAGCGATGACTGCGAACGTCGTCTGACGTTCAATACCGCGATTGCAGCCATCATGGAACTCTGCAATGCCATCAGCAAATTCCAGGGTGATGCGGATCAGGACAAGGCTGTTCTGCGTGAAGCGATTGAAGCTGTCACACTGCTGCTGTCACCGATTGTACCCCACGTCACTCACAGCGCATGGGAACAGCTGGGGCACGAAGGCAAAGTACTGAACGCCCAGTGGCCACAGGTTGATGAATCAGCGCTGGTGAAAGACGCCATTACTCTGGTGGTTCAGGTCAACGGTAAAGTCCGTGCCAAGCTGGAAGCTCCGGCAGATGCAGGCAAGGATGAGCTGGAGAAAATGGCACTGGCTCACGAAAATGTGACCAAGTTCACCGAAGGTAAAACGCTGCGTAAGGTGATCGTGGTACCGGGCAAACTGGTTAACATTGTTGCCAACTGATCCCGAAAGTATCCGTTAGCTGCAAGGCTGATCTGATCCACAGCCGCATGATCACATAGATTATGCGGCTGTTTATTTTTAAGCACTGATGCCTGGTGTTAGTTCGGGTGCTTCCTGCATTTCTTTATCTTTCTTGCGCTTTTCCAGCTCCTGTTCAGCTTTGTCGAGCACATCCTTGCCCCACTCTTTGGCAGCTTCGGCACTCTTTTCCATGACCTCTACGGCTTCTTTGCCTTTGCGCTCAGCCCATTCCTTACCTTCGTTTTCCATCCATTCCTGCGCTTCCTGACTTTTTTTCTGAATCCAGGAGTCCGCTTCTTTGGTTTGTTCTTTGACCCACTTTTCAGATTCACTGGCAGCTTCAGCGGCTTTCTCTTTCACGGAATCCCATGAGGCTGTTTCTTCAGCCTGAACAATCGAGGTCAGGGAAATAAATACCACAACAAGAGGCAGCATGAACTTATATGACTTCATAACGACCCTTTCATTTTTCGCTATCAATCTTGACTGGGAACCATATCACAGCAAGAAAATTGCCGTTAGCCGTGCCACACTTATGTTGATTACATCAAATATCGTCATTGATAAATAATCAGCGGATGGTTGGACGGATGCCAGACAACAAACGGCGTGGCCCATGGCAACAGCTGGACAGTACAGTTGCCTACGAGAATAACTGGATTCAGGTTCACCACGACAACGTAATCACTCCCAGCGGCACTGAAGGGATTTATGGTGTTGTCAGTTTCAAGGGTGGTGCAACAGCCATTATTCCCATTGATGAAAACGGTAATACCTCGCTTGTGGAACAGTTTCGTTACACCATCAATGAATCCACTTGGGAAATCCCTAAAGGTTCTGCTGATCCGGGAGAATCACGCCTTGAAGGTGCCAAGCGTGAACTGAAAGAAGAAACGGGGCTGATCGCTGAGGAGTGGGAGCACCTCATGAAGATCCACACTTCCATTTCCTGTACAGATGAAATTACTGAAGTCTTTATCGCCCGTTCGCTCACACAGGGAGAGCCGGAGCTGGAAGCGACAGAAGATATTGTTGCCAGAAAACTACCGCTCAAAGAAGTCATTCAAATGGTGTTAGACGGTGAGATTACTGATTCGATATCTGCTGCGGCATTATTGAGAGTATCGCATCTTCTTACTACGAAAAAATGAAACCGGATGCCTTCTATTTTTTAGCCTGTAATAAGTCAACATAATAACTGCAGGCTTGCTGAAAAGAACGACCTTCATTGCCGATTACGCCCTGTTGCAACAAATATTTATAAGGCTGAACGCCGTCACATGCGTTATTGTAAATCAGCCTTGCCTTTCGCCAGAGGTAATACTCCTGCTTACTGGTATCACGCTTACTCCAGAAATCAGATAACACATCATAAGCATTCAGACACTCCATACCTGCCGCTTCTTCAAGAAGAAACAGCCCCTTCTCTTCCGCAAAAGCAATGTCGGATGACTTGCGATCTGAAACTTTCAGATAAGCCTTACCGTATTCAAAAAGCCTGTCTCCCTGTGCAAACCCTATAACATTCGTACAAAATAATTTTACGGGGATCAGCGGGTCTGAAAGCGCCCCATTTGAAATGCCAAACATTACTATCATGGCATTTTCAGTTTCCAATAGAGCACGGGCATCAGGCTGCTGACCTTCCAACTCTTTCAACATCACAGAGAGATAAGATAAAGAGTTGTGCTTGCTAGACCTTTTCATTTCTTTAACGATTTTCTGCAGCTCAGGGTTGAATGCAAGAGCGGCATTCTGAACGCCTGTCATCTTGCTGACCATCTCCATACATTTGAATTGATTCCAAACTGTAATCGCCTGTGCATATGTCCACAAGGCGTTATTTTTTATAGCAAGATAGTTAGAAATTATACCTTGAGCACACGCCAGACTTTGGACAAAACCAAAATCTGGAACACGACAACAATCATCAGTCAAAGCTAACACCCTGACCAAATCAGCATCTTCTGTTCCCGGAGTGATTTCGCCTTCCCTCAACTTATCCAGAGTAACTACCAAAGCCGCTGCTCTTTCATCAAGCTCAGGGTTCAGACTATTCGGTATTTGAAAATACAAGGCACAATTCAAATACTCATGAAAATGGGCATACCTGCGCAACCTAACCAGATATGGCAAATGTCTTAGGTCTCCGTAAGACAGTAATATTCGGGTTAAAACTGTACGTGCCTCTAAGGAAGAGCGGGCAGCTAGCGCCAGTGGCCACAGTTGTTTTTCTACCCATTCTGCCGGGACAGCACCTTGCCTGAAGTCAGGCAAGGGCTTATCCCACTGCATAATGGCAAGCCCCACTCCGGCCGTGAACTGGCCAAGGTCTAAAGCTTTTTTCAAAAGCTGAATAATCAGGCAGCGACGGCTTTCTTCTCCAATATCTGGATTAAGCAGATATTTCTTATCTTCAGATACTGATTCTGTCGATATAAAACCGGCAAGATGCTCAAATGTGATGCCCAGAGAAGTTTCTATCTGCTCACGTTCAGGCACTCCTGACAATAATGAATGTATTTTTTTGAGCTGCCAGTGTCCCTCTATCCAAGTGTCTGAATCTATCTGAATATATTTTTGAAGCAGTGAAACCATGTTTTCATATTCAGGGTGATTCTGTAGTTCAAGGTATTCAAGCAAATAGTTAACAATATCTATTGCAAGCCAGTCACTGCCAAACATTTCTCCCAAAGCAGTAGCATTTTCCTTTGTCAGCGCTTCAATTCGTGTCGTAATGCCAAGTTGCTTAAGAAAAATTTTCACTTTCCGGATTAGTTCCTGATCTTCCTGGTCAAGCACTTCCATCAGCTTTGTTAATAAGCTGTTTCCTTTGACAGAGGCAAGTTCTGCCGCAGTGATTTTTTTTATATAACGATCAACTGCCAACCCTTGCTGGCTTTTGTCTTTGAACCATTGATATAAATGTGCTGCCGCATCTGCACTGCCTTGCTCACTAGCCTGGGTCAGAAGTCTTTTTTGCCATGCGTGGAGTTGTTCCGAAGATATTTTAAACGATTTAGCTTTACTCAATATATCTTCATGCTCTCGCAAACGTCTGGCCAGCTTAACAGCAACGGCTGTTTTCCGAATTTCTGGAAACTCCATAATGTTTTCAAACAGATCATTCGAAAAAACAACTGTTCCACTCTGTGCTGAACATTCCAGAGAAGTCACCCAGCATTTAATCAGTTTCTCAAAATCTCGGCCTTGCTGCTTCTGATAATCCAATACCTTTTTCAACAGGTCTTGAGAATTTTCAACGCTTGTTTTTTTATTACCCGAATCCTTTTTTTCTGTTGTTGCTGATGCAAAACTGTGGACAGGTTGGCTGCGATATTTTGCCTCTTTGTTTGGCACGAGATTAAGACCATCAAATCCAACATGCCAGACAGGTGCGCTATAAAGCCCCTGGAACACGACAATATCGTCAATATTAATCAATGCCAGCTTTACCGGAATACTGTCATCGGGGGCATGTATATAAATTTGCTCATTAGAAGCACGTACAAGGAATGTCGAATAAACGGGGAAACATTTTTCTTTCGGTATATCCTTTAAGGATGGCTGGTCGAGCACTGCATGTCGAAAGTTTTCAAAAAGCTCACGCCACTCAGATGAGAAACATAAATGTTCAAGAATCAAAGAAATATCAAGTGTCCCAACTTGTTCCTGCTCACATACTATACGAGCCAGTTTTATCCTTGTATTACTGGTATACTCATCATTTTGCTCCCAACATCTACAGACAGCCGCTGGGTCTGATCCGGTCATACCGGCTATGCGTTCACGACTGTCATCCGTCAGTATTTCCCATAATGAGACATTCAACCAGAAGAAAGCCCCTTCTTCTGCATCTTGCACAGCAGTTCTTAAACGACGGCATAAACCCATCACGTTCTGAACAATTTCTTCAGACAGGTGTTCTCGCCAGAACGTCCGGCTTTTAGTATTCAGAACATCACAAAAAAACAGGAGAAACTGAAATGCCTCCCGATAATTCTTCTTCCCACAGAGACGTTTGCTTACTTCTTTAAAAGAAGGCGAAAGTGCAGCAGTAATAGAAGGTAGTGCAGTTTTAGGCTCTACTACTGGTTCTGGCTCTGGCTCTGGCTCTGGCTCTGGCTCTGGCTTATTTTCTTCCAATGTTTTTGCTGTTTCTCTATTTCTTTGATTATTTTTGTGTCGTTGCTTTTTTGCCCTTCTCTTCTTTGCTTTTCTCTCAGCGTCCTCAGCAACTTTCCGGACAGCATCCAATGAGATTTCTTCGCTTGTTGCAATGCCCTCAGCGGGTGCAGGCATATTGCTTTCTACCTGTTTGGAATCCGCCACTACGGCAGCATTCTTGACTGAAACACTGCTATCAGTGCCGTTATCTTCACCACCAGCACCATCCAAACCGGAAGCAGTTACCGGCATGTCTATAACGGTTTCAGTGACTACACCATTTGGTTTATCTTCCGAGGACAGAGACAGATTTTCCCCAGGGTCTTCAGAGATTGTATCTATTGTGGGATCTAATGATGATGTGAACTGTAAAGCAGGCACAAGCTCAACTACAGGTTCACCTGACTCCTGTGATGCCTCTTTTGAAAGCGGTACCGTCTGCTCATCATTATCATCCTGACTTACAGTATCGGAAGGTGAATCCGGCACGTCATTTTCAAGCGTTTTTTCTGAGGTCTGAGGATCATCGGGAGTAACCGTTTTTGCTACAGATAGCGTTCGTGCAAGCGTTAATCCGCTGGACTCAGGTTCCTCTACAGTCCATAAAAGTCTACTTGCATTTTGCCCTCGCTTCTTTTTTTTCCGTTTGTGGCTTTTCGAGATGACCGGTTTCGTTTTATCAGATTCTGCAGCATCTGACGGATCAACGGTATCTGGTGGTAACTCATGGTTTTCTAACTGGAAGCCAGAAGAAAGTTCATGCTGTCTCTGACGAATCAATTCCAACAGGCTTTCCCGGTCATCACCAAAAAGTATGCTGTGGGCAGGGTTGTCGTAGTGCCTGTATTTTTGTGCTAATTCTTCAGAGCTGCACTTCCCTGAAAATATCGCTGATTCCAATTCCCTGTACTGTAATGACCTTCTCTTGTGATTATGGGTCGAAACCAATGCATCATAATGATCCTGACTTCCTCGCTTACCGAAAATCAGCAATAATTTGGGCAATGGCTTTTGCTTTAAAAAATCGGATTCAGAAAAATATGTCTGCTCCGGTTCGCTTGCATGGAAAAGCACAAACGCGGTCAGGCTATCCTTATCTAGCGGGTTCATATAAACAGCAATATTCCCGATAGCTGCCGCAATCAAAAGAAGATCCTGTTCACCCAGTGATTGTATTTTTACTTTCGCGTTCCTGTTCTGCTTATATCTTTCGAGTGCTTTATCTAATGAACATCCCCTTTCTCGACGAACAATTTCTGTATCATATTGTTGATATCTGACACTGTTACGAACCTTGATTGACTCCCAGTAAGGAACCACCTTTTCTTCCAGCAGACGTTGCCCAACAGCGCGATAATCAAAGTCCTTCATTTGTGCAGCCAAACCATCTGCAGCACACAACCCGCTTCCCGGCATTGGTGCAACTTCAAGCTTCAAACGCTGCAGTACGGTTTGAGGAACCGATGATCCACGACTTTTGTTGAGACGCCGGGGTTTTCTTTGCCTTTCATCATCCTCCATCATTAATTTTTGCTGCCAGCTCAAAGGTGGAAGTGGTTTACCGGCAGCAAAAACCGTTTGTTCCACAGCCGCAAGAAGCATGCAGAACAGCAGCAACATTTTGAATAATGTCTGCAGGAAGAAGAAGTCTGCCTTAATTCTCAGCATGAGAACCTGTTATTTTGATTGACAGAATTATTGAGAAAAACAGTATAGTTCGGATAAGAATATTTCCCTGATCCCGATGATCAGACAAAACAAAGAAGAAGCATTTCTTTTTTTCCAAGCCCCGGCGTTATAATGGTGAAATATCACACAAGGATTCAATCAGACGCAGCCCCAATATGAATATGAACAGGCCGACGTATCTGCGCACGCATTCAGCTTCACCTGCTGGCAAGCGCTTCTTTTCCGGAATGATTATTACCCTGCTGACAACCATGATTGTCGGTTGCGGCTTTCAGTTGCGGGGTAAAGTGGATGTTCCACAACACTTGCAACGCCTGCATGTTCAGGTGGGTGACCGGGATTTCCGTACTCAGCTTGAGCGCCAGCTGGCACTGATGGGCATTGAAACCAATGCAGCTGCCCGCTATCGTCTACATGTTTTAAGAAAAGATCAGAAAACGGATATCAGCAGCTTTGGTGGCAGTGACCGGTCTTCCGAATACAAGCTAACAACCAAGGTGCGCTACCAGCTGGAAACACAGGATGGCATGCCTCTGTTTGGCCCTTACGAGCTACAGCAGGCGCGCCGTTATATGCGTGATCCCAATAATTATTCCAGCAGTAAATCTGAAGAAGCTCAGCTTTACCGTGAGCTGGATCAGGAAATCATTGCCGACATGATTCGTCGTATCTCCGCCATTTCTCAGGAAGATCTGACTGCTGCAGAGAATCATGTTCGCGAACAGCAGGAAAAACAGGAACGTCTTGAATCTCAGTCATCAGAATCCGGTGATTCATGATTCTTAAGCCTGAAAAGCTTGAGGAACACCTGCGAGGTAAACTGCAACCGGTTTACCTCGTGTCCGGTGATGAGCCTTTGCTGGTTCAGGAATGTTGCGACCAGATTCGCCAGGTTGCCCGCCAGCAAGGCTTCGATGAACGTCAATTATTGCAGGTTGAACCCGGTTTCGACTGGGGGCGGTTACAGGAAGCCAATAACAGTTTATCGCTTTTCAGCCAACAGCAATTGCTGGAATTGCGCCTTGATAACCTGAAACTGGGTGAAGGAGGAAAGGTACTGGAAGCCTGTATCAATAATCTTTCTCCCGACAATCTGCTACTGATTATTGCTCCACGTATTGATGGTGCAACCAAAAAAAGTCGCTGGTTTAAGGCTGTGGATAAGACGGGTGTGCATATTGCTTTCTGGCCTATCGAACTGAGTCGGCTACCCGGATGGATTAGCAACCGGATGCGATCCGCTGGCCTTCGCCCGGCACCGGAAGCAGTGAAGATATTATCTGAACGGGTTGAAGGTAACTTGCTGGCAGCCAGCCAGGAAATCGAAAAACTGAAGCTACTTTCTGAAGACGGAGAGGTCAGCGTTGACCTGATTCGTGAAGCAATCAGTGACAGTGCCCGTTATGATGTATTCGACTTGGTAGATGCTGTGGTATCCGGCAATGCGTCTCTCACTGTACGTGTACTGCAAGGTCTGCAGGCAGAAGGTATCGAGCCACCGGTGGTACTCTGGGCGCTTGCTAGAGAATTAAGATTGCTGAGTCAGCTTGCCCGTTTACTGGGTCAGAATATGAAGCTGGATGCTGCACTGGAGCAAGTTGCCAAACTTCAAAAACTGCCATTATTCCCGCTGAAAAAGCGCAAAAATCAGTTGCGTGATGCTATTTATCGCCACTCGGAGCATTCTTTAAGGGAGCTGATATCCAAAGCCGCCAGCCTTGATAATGTTCTCAAAGGAGCTGAAACCGGTGATCCGTGGAGTTTATTATTGGGCATCAGTCTTTCAATATGTGGCGTGCCTCTACCACCTGAGCCAGAAGCACTTGTCTCGTAAAACCTGTCTGAAATAAGTATCAGGGTTTTACCAAAATAGCACCTTCATAACCTGAAAGAGTAATTATGTTGCTGACGTCTCCCAGAGAGCCGCCAGGTAAAACCCTGCGATATGCACCCGGCAGCTGCACGACACCTGAAGAGGTTTCAAAGAACTCAGCATCGTTACCAAGGAAGTCTGTTCGATACAGCACTAAACCATTGGTATAGTTTCTTGCCAGTATTGCTTCTGCGGGGCCGTTGGGTACAACCTCCTCATCACTACGCTGAAGGTAATAAATATACGACGGAACAACCCCTATCTGTTGCTCTGGCAAAGTTAAGCCCGACAGTACTGTATCACCACTGTTACCAATGACCCGGTAATCCGTTACACCCGGCTCTTTCATCATATAGGCAATCATGTCATAGCCTGCCGGAGGCTGATCAACAGGGGTACCAATATCAACACTCAGCATCGCAGATGGCTGATAAGCCATACTTTTAGGGACACCGGCTTTATAAAAATTGCTGAATGATGTGTTCCCGCTGCCGTAAACAAATGTCTGATTCCACTGGTGATACCAGGTCGCTCCGGGAACATTAACCAGATAGAACAACGCCAGATCTGTTTCCAGATCCCGCTCCCAACTGTCCTGTGTATTGCCGTATAAACTGAAGTGGGTTTTATGCTTTATCATCGACATGATAATCGAATCTTTACCGGCATGAGCCAGCGCAAAGGTATCCCACAGTTTGTTAACGCCGGAGTATCCGGACAAACCCATGGCAGGTAGCAGATAACCTTCTCGCAGGAAAACATTCAGAGCCGTAATAAAGTTATGAAATTTCGGATCCTGATAAATATTGATATCCGAAATATTGCCCGCCACATCCACCGGCGTACCTGCAATTTTACGACGCTGTAATGAACGCAGTAACTTTGCCATTACCTTGGTATAAGCGGCTACGGTGCGATCATCCTGTATCCGCCCTTTATATTCACTTAATAATCCACCCGACTGGACGGTGAACTGCCGGGGTCCCAGCAAACGGAACATGTCGTCATTGTATGCACCTCGCCAATTCCGCTCTTTCCAGCTCCTTACTAAAAGTCGTATAAGCTCTTTTCTGACTTTTTTATTAAACAGATTGGTACGACACCAGGATGAATGACTACCCCACATACGGCCAAGAGGAACGACCCGCGACTCATAACGAAACCGTGCAGTTGCATAAGGGTTTACTAAGGCAGAAAACTCTTCGTCATCAACATAGCCATTACCATCAAGGTCATTGGCAACGTCCCAGCCCGGTATCTGTCGTAATGCTTTGCCATTGCTATCCTGCCCCACCGTTGGCAGCCAGCTGCGCAACTGAACATTAGCCAGTCTCGGCACTGTTGTCGTATTCCCCGGTTTCCAGACAACCTTAATAACGTAGTATTCGCCTCCCTCCCTGACTTGCCGTTTGCCAAAGTCAGAGCCTTCCTCTGTATCAGGATCATGGGTTTCCCCACGCACCCAGTCAGTCGGGGGTTCCCAGCGGATATCACCATTGAGGCTCAGGCCATCTGTGCCATCAATGATATCCACTGACTTCCAGCCGGTAACAAGTCCGTCTGAATCGGTAGCGGAAGGATAAAGCACCTCAACAGATCCGCTAGAAGAAGGCTGCGACAAGGTTAATGTTAGCTGGTCAAATTTCTCGGTCATCAGCACAACCAAACCACCGTCCTGTTCAAATCCATCCCACACAGGTAGGTCATAAGGCACTTCATGCCATATCAGTTTGCCATGATCTCCACTATCATCTGGCCACCAGCCAGCAACAGGCGGTACACGGTTTAAAGCAGTCTGGGATGCGCTCGCAGGGTCATGCTCGACCAGCACAGTATCTTCAGCGAAGTGCAGAAATGCATCTTCGTAATTCAGCCCCTTGCTCTCCATTCTCTCGCGCAATTCAAGCTCAAAACTTCCACTATTAAACTCAAGTTTCTGGTTATACATGTAGCCAATAACAGGGATCGAAATATCACGTTCCGGGTCGTAACCATCTCCCAGCACTCTATCTGCATGGGTCAGCTCCCACTGGAATACAGACTCAGCATCGGGAAAGCGAGAAGCCGTAGCAGGATCGGTAGGCGCTTCATGAACACCGGGAATCACCCATGCAGTACCCGCACTGGGATAGACTTGCGAGGTTTGATCTGTTGCCGCGAAGACGACACAGGAAAAAAGAAAGAAAAAGAGAAACGCCTGAAACTGATTCCACATACCCGCATCCATGCTGATTTATTTTGTGGGAATATCAGTCAGCCTATCGGCTATCGGCTGGCTGAGTAAATACTCAGGAAGGAAAAAACCGGATGCATTACACACCCGGTGATGTTCGAACCGCGAATTAACTCTGAGTTTTCTTCTTGTGCTTGGCGTACATGGCTTCAACCTCCGCTTTATAGCGAGCCATGATGTTTTTCCGGCGTAGTTTCAAAGTCGGCGTCAATTCGCCTTTATCTATGGTGAATTCCTTGGGCAACAGGGTAAATTTCTTCACCTGTTCAAAACGAGCCAGCTGTTCCTGTAGCTTCTGGATACGCTCTTCGAACAACTCATTGATCTTGCTGTGGCGCACCAGTTCCATTTTCGATTCGTACTTGAGATTGAGACTCTTGGCATAGCTTTCGAGTGCTTCGAAGGTTGGTACAATCAAAGCGGATACATATTTGCGAGTATCTGCCACAATCGCAATTTGTTCGATGTAGCGATCCTGACCAAGAATGCTTTCAATCACCTGTGGCGCAATGTATTTACCACCGGAGGTTTTCATCAGATCCTTCAGGCGCTCAGTCATCTGTAGGCGACCATCTTCGTCAATGATGCCCGCATCACCGGTATGGAACCAACCATCGAGCAGTACTTCAGCCGTTTCTTCCGGCTTATTGTAGTAGCCGCGCATCACTGTAGGACCTTTTACCAAAATCTCGTTTTCTTCGCCTAGCCTGACCTCTACACCGGGCATTGCAGTACCGGTCGTTCCCAGTTTGAACTGTTCATCCCGGAAGCAGGTTACCGTCGCCACCGTTTCCGTCAGGCCATAGCCATACTTCACATGGATGCCGATAGCATGGAAGAACATGTTCACATCATCCATCAAACGGGCACCTCCACAGGGCATAAAACGAATATTACCACCCAGTGCCAGTCGCAGTTTGCTGAATACAGCTTTGTCAGCAATACCGTGCAGCTTGCCAATCAGCCATGGCATAGGCTTGCCTGCCTGCTTGTATGAAAAGGCTTTATCACCAATCTTCAGCGCTGTATTAAAAATCAGCTGACGAACGCGGGGAGCCTGCTGCACTTTTTCCATAATGGCCGCATGTACCTTTTCATAGAAACGCGGTACGGCACACATAACGGTTGGTTTAACTTCGGCGACGACGACACCAATATTCGCCGGATCACGGGTATAAACATTCACCGCGCCGCGATACATCACATAGAAAGTCCATGCACGCTCGAAGATGTGGCTCAATGGCAGGAAACAGAGAGAAACATCCTGCTGATCCAATTCGATAATGCCATCATGGGATTCGAGACCTGCACCGATATTGGTGTAGTCCAGCATCACACCTTTTGGTGTACCGGTGGTGCCGGAGGTGTAGATCAGTGTAAGCAAATCATCCATGCGGGTATCGTCCAGGCGAACCTGCAGTTCAGTTGCAACGTCATCACCGCAGCCTTCCTGCATAAAATCTTTCAGATGACAGGCTTTGTCGCAGCCTTGCAGATCAACACTGTCGTCCATCGCAACCAGACGTTCCAATGTTGGACAGCTTTCAAGTAATGACAATGCACGATCATATTCAGCCTGCTCACCAACAAAAAGAATTCGTACACTCGCATCCTGCATAATGTACTCAACCTGGGGAGTGGTAGAGGTTGGATAAACCGGTACCAGTACGCCACGGGTAAACAATGTCCCCAAGTCGACCATAGTCCACTCAGGCATATTTCGGGCATACAGGCCAATTTTTTCCTGTGGTTGTAAGCCAAAGTTCAACAGCGATTTGGCAATCGATGTGACACGCTCACTCACTTCCGTCCAGTTGAGGCTTACCCACTCATTTCCCTGCTTGTAACGCATAGCTTCGCTGTGGGCGTTATTTTGAATACGCTCACGCATCAGGTGAACAACATGGAAGTTCAAATCAGTCATGACGGGAATGAGAGGCTCTGGAAAAACAGCAGCTATTCTTGCACACGATGAGACAGGACTGCACAGATATAAACCCCGCAAGCATTGCGGGGCTTCCTTAAAATGTAACAGCCTGGTTACTCAAACATTTACCAAAGTAACCTGATATACAATTTTAAATATTTACCGGTCTTATGAGGCTTTAATTCCCGGCAAATTTTCCCAGCGATCCGGTTCTTCTGGCTGTAGTAACTGGTGGAGCTCTTCACTCAAATCACTTTTTTCAGGCGTGGTTTCGTGACCGTGAACCAGAATTCCCAAACGCTGAAGCTCATCTGTGAGCAACTGGAACACTTCCCGCCATTCGCCGCCAGCCATTTCTAAATGGTGGAAATTGCCAGTACCGGAGCGGATATCAAAACCGGCACGAATGCCATTCTCCGGGTGCTCCGGGTCAGTGACAAACGTCATATCAAGTTCGGCCGCGAAGACATCATCCAGGTGACTAAAGATTCGACAATTGACAGGATCGAGTACTTTTTGGGACATATTAACAACTCCCGGCGCCACAATCGGCGCAGATGACACATCTATAGCGGAAACATACTGCGTGCTCATCATATCAAGAAGGGAGCAATTTACCGAGTTTTTTACTATGAAAAGTACAAACGAACCACAGGGAACAATCATTAAAGATAACGAAGCAACCTGATTATCTCAGCAGAGGAAAACCATTTCTGAAGGTCAGTGGCAGTTTGATGGTTAAGCCCGGCTTTTACCAAATCATCAGATGTTGCTTTTCCGAGGTCATCCCAGCCCGCAAACTCATCTGCCAGTTTTTGAGCTTTGACGACACCGATTCCCGGAATACCCGCTACAAGAATACGTTTTGCAAATGGCTGGTGACGGGCTGACGCTAACTGCGCAGACCAGCGTCTGACATCATCGGTATTAATGCCTGTGTTTTTACTAAGCTTAATCCAGTCCGTTTCAAACAAGTCGTACAGCTTTTTTAAATGACCGGCATCCATTAGGCGCTCCAGCGTCGCCTCACCCAAACTAGATATTTTTAGCTGCTGCACGATCCAGAGCAGCCTTGCCAGAAACTGCTGTTTACAACCCGCTGACAAGGTCATGCATGAAAAAGCATCATATTGATCCAGCTCGGGCACGACATATGGCTTACGTTGCGGAGTCCGCCATAATACTTTCAGGAAAACCGGGTTGGCACTGCCTTTAAAAGCCACACTGATATGATCCCCCGGCGCCACATTACGCTCCGTCAAAGCTTTAACGCCCCCCACTGCAACACGGCTGACTTCAGCACCACCAAATAAAACCGGCTTTACTTCCAATACAAAGGCAGCTCTGCCACTGCGCCCGATACGATAGGTAATATTCTTTACTTCAGTCACTTGTTCCTGCGGGGGAAACTTCCATGCGATAGCCCAGCCCGGGCGTTCACTGGTTCCGGGTAATTGCTGCACTGTAGAGTGCTTGTTTGCTTTAAGGACAATACCATCCAGCAAAAATGGCAGTTCTTTGTTGTTATAGTACCCGTGCCTGCCGATAACAGCCTGCTCAGTGTCAGCAATAAGCTGTGAATATTTCAAAGGCCAATGAAAGCCCATTTTCTCCAGTTGCTGATAATCAGCCATCCGTGTTGAGTTAGGGCTGTTGACCCAATGCCACGGGAAAAAATCAAGCAGAGCCAGTTGTGTCTTGCTCACTTGGGTTTTCATTAGAAGTGCTGCAGCATGATGACGGGCGGATGCATAGTCTGACGAGGCTGAAACAGCTTTATCCAACCGCAAAAAAAACTCTCCATGCAAGACCAGTCGCCCGGTTTGATTTTCTATCTGTGAAGGAATCGCCGGAATACTCAGAATGCGCGCCAGTACATTTTCACCGGATTCACCATTCCCCCGTGTTGATGCAGCCTGCAGGTGACCATCCAGATAAACCAGCTCCAGTGCAATACCATCAATTTTCGGCTGTAGCAAAACCTGATCATCGGCCTGTCTGATCTTTTTAATAAAAGCTTCTATTTCCTGCTGAGTTTCCGCCTTTCGCAAACTGCCCATATAGGCGGCATGAGCCTGTGAGTGGATACCTGACGGTAGAGTAAGTACATCATCCGTGTTTTGACCGAGACAGTTCTGCAAATGCCGGAGGCGCTCTTGCAGAGCATCAAATTCAGCATCGCTGATTTCCGGCTGTCCTTTCACATGATAGAGGTATTCATGCTTGCGAACGGTTTCTGACAGCGAGTTAATCTGTTGCTGTAGCTGCTCGGGGCAAGAGGCTGCCAGCGCAGCACTGTTCAGAAAGACCGAAAGGATCAGTGTTAGTCGTTTGAATATTCTCATGAATGCTTATATCGGCCACTTCACGCAGCCCCAATAACATGAAAATACTCACCGCAGATGATTCAGTGGCAGACCGGTTTTCCTGACCGGCTGGCTTAATACAAAACTGGAATGGATTTCGCTGACGCCTTTAATCGCTGTTATTTTGTTTAACAGAAAGTCCTTATAGCAGTTCATGTCAGGAATAATCACTTTCAGCATATAGTCAGCTGACTGACCGGTAATCAGATTACATTCGAGTACTTCGGGGTATTCAGCTATTGTTTTCTCGAAATGCTTAAAGCGATCAGGTACATGCTTATCCATACTGACATGAATCAGCACCAGTACATTCAACCCCAGCTTCTCAGGATTAAGTACCACCGCCCGGCTCAGAATAATGTCCTGATCTTCAAGGTGCTTAACTCTCCGAAGACAGGGTGACGGGGTGAGACCAATACGGTCAGCCAGTTCCTGATTGTTGATATGGGCATCCCGCTGAAGCTCTTCAAGAATTCGAATATCGTACCGATCCAGCTCCATGACAGTTCCTGCTAATAAATGGGTAGTTATTGGTAGATTATTGTTTTAACAGAGAGTTCCACCCCGCAATTAGCAATCGGGTGCTAACCGGTCTTCTATATACTGAGCTAAAAATCACGGTCATGTTATTCTGAATAAAGAACCTTGGCTGTATTCAGATAATAAATAGCGCTCAGGTGATCAAATGACAGCGAAGGCATCAGGGTCGTCAGATAATCAAACATCGATCCAGTTCTCATCAAGGCTTGGCTTCTTTCTGGCAGCCGTCGGCTCTGCGGTTGGCATTGGTAATATCTGGGGTTTCCCAACCCAGACCGCCGATAACGGTGGCGCTGCATTTGTTCTAGTTTACCTGTGTTTCTCTTTCCTGCTGGCCTGGCCAATGCTGATTACCGAGCTGGTGATTGGTCGTTACGGTCGCTCCGATCCGGTTTCAACTCTCGGAATAATCCATCCACGCCCTTCAGTAAAACTGCTGGGGATGCTGGTCGGCTGGGCATCCACAATTACCGTTATTCTGATTTACAGCTTTTACGCCATTATTGCCGGCTGGATTATCTGTTTTGGCCTTGCACCGGTATTTTCTTTGCTGGGGATGAAAGAAGTCGCGGCGGCATTAACCTCATTTTCCATGCTGCCTACTTTGATTACCGCCGGATTGTTTATGATGATGGTGGCTTCGATTGTAGCCGGAGGCGTTGCTGAAGGCATTGAGAAATGGTGTGGCCGCCTGATGCCTGCGCTGGTTGTGCTGATGATCGGCCTTATCTCCTTCACATTGACTCAGGATGGCGCCATGGACGGACTGCGTTACTTCCTGCTGCCGGACTTCAGCAAGATATTGAATAAAGACCTGTTAGTCAGCGCCCTCGGACAGTCGTTTTTCTCGATGTCACTGGGTGTCGGCATTATGGTGGTTTACGGCGCTTATCTGACTAATAACAGCAATGTTCCCCTGCTGGCGGCAAGTGTTGCTTTAACCGACACGCTGGTCGCCATCATGGCGGGTATGCTGATTATTCCCGGGATGTTCGTCGCGCTGCATCATGGCATTGAAATCTATACAGCGGAAGGCACACTCAAAAGCGCCGACACGCTGGTTTTTGACGTACTTCCAATGCTGTTCAGCCAGCTAGGCTCAACTGGCATTGTGGTTTCACTGGCTTTCTTTGCGCTGCTGGCGATTACCGCCCTAACGTCGGCAATCTCGATTCTTGAGGTTCCTGTTGCCGTGCTGCAACGGCGCCACATCGTTCACCGGCCTCAGGGTGCCTGGCTGATTTCTGCATTTACCTTCATGCTCTGCATCTGCATGATGATCTGGTTTGATGTGCTGTTCGGCTTTATTGTCAGCCTGACAACGCAGTATGCCATGCCATTACTGAGCCTTGCGGTTTGTATCTTTGCCGGCTGGCTCTGGTCCCGGCATCACAAGTTGCAGGAACTGCAGCAGGGTTATCCGGACATTGAGCACAGCCTGTTCTGGAAAATCTGGCCCTGGTATATCCGGATTGTGTGCCCGGTGCTGGTACTGGTGCTGATTTTTTATACGTTCTGAAGCGGATAAACAGGCAGGGAAAGCTGCCCGCTCCCCTGAATACCAAAGCATTCTGGCGGCATATGCTATGTTTGACTCTTGGTTATTCAACTTGCGATAACGCTATAACTCAATTTCGGTGAAACTGTGTCGGCTCAGGTAACTTTGAAAGAATCAAACTCTACTTCCACGGATGTTGCCGCTCAGTTTTCATCACGCTTGGGGTTCTTTCTCGCCGCAGTGGGTTCTGCGGTCGGTGTTGGCAATATCTGGGGTTTTCCCTCTCAGGCGGCTGATAACGGTGGCGCGGCCTTTGTTCTGGTTTACCTGTGTTTCTCTTTTCTGCTGGCCTGGCCAATGCTTACAGCAGAACTGTTGGTTGGCCGTTACGGCCGATCAGACCCAGTTGCTACGCTGGGTATGCTTTCCTCCTCTGCCATAACCCGGCGGCTGGGAAAAACCATAGGCTGGTTCTCAAGCCTGACGGTAATTCTGATTTACAGTTTCTACTCGATTATTGCCGGATGGATAATTTGCTTTGGACTGGCTCCGGTTGCAAAGCTGCTTGGGTTTGCTGAGCTGAACACTACGCTGACTTCCTTCCAGACAACACCAACTCTCATTGCTATTGCAGTGTTTCTGGTGATAACAACCCGTATCGTATCCGGCGGTATTGCCGGGGGAATCGAAAAATGGTGCGGCCGGTTAATGCCCATGCTGGCATTACTGATCTTCAGTCTGATTATCTACACGCTGGCACAGGATGGCGCAATGGAAGGGTTACGCTACTTCCTGCTGCCTGATTTCAGCAAGATACTGAATAAAGACCTGCTGGTCAGCGCTCTCGGACAGTCCTTTTTCTCCATGTCGCTGGGCGTGGGGGTAATGTTGGTTTATGGTGCTTATCTCAGCAGTCAGAGTAATGTTCCTTTGCTGGCAGCCGGTGTTGCCCTGACCGATACCGCCGTAGCAATTCTCGCAGGGTTGCTGATTATTCCGGGAATGTTTGTCGCATTACATCACGGCATTGATATCTTCACAGCCGAGGGTTCCCTGAAAAGTGCAGATACCCTCGTCTTCGATGTTTTACCCGCGCTGTTCAGTCAACTGGGTACACCGGGTATTCTGGTTTCGGTCGCATTCTTTGCGCTACTGGCAATTACTGCGCTGACCTCTTCCATTTCGATGCTTGAAGTGCCCGTTGCTATTTTGCAGCGTCGGCGCTGGGCACAACGTACCCAGAGTTCCTGGCTAATCTCGATTCTGGCCTTCAGCATCAGTACCTGTATTGTGCTCTGGTTCGACATATTGTTCGGACTGGTTGTCAGCCTTACCACACGCTATGCCATGCCGTTGTTAAGTCTGGCCATCTGTATCTTTGTCGGCTGGATATGGTCCCGTAATCATAAGCTTAAGGAACTGCAGCAGGGCTGCCCGAATATTAAACACAGCTGGTTCTGGAAAATCTGGCCGTGGTATATCCGAACTGTTTGCCCTGTAATGATTCTCGTGCTGATTATTTATACGTTCTAGCAAACCGTTTCAGAGCAGGTAAGCGATCTCATTAAGGTCGGTATAAACGCCATACGCCAGCTTTGCAAGATCATCCGGAACCAGTAATGCATCAGGAACAATGAATGTCTTACAGCCAGCAGTAACGGCTGACGCTGCACCGGCAGGTGAATCTTCTACCGCCATCGTTTCTTCCGGCTTGATATTCAGTTGCTGACAAGCCATCTGATAAGCTTCGGGGGCAGGCTTGGGATTTGTTACATCTTCACCCGTTACGACAACTTTAAAATACCTAAGCCATGGTGTGTTATCGAAGTTAGCTTCAATTACCTGTGGTCGAGCTGAGGTTACCAAACCCATCGGCAGTTTTTTATCTAAAGCCGTTTGCATAAGCCGTTCAGCACCTGGTTTGAAAGGCACACCTGTCGCTTTTAAGTTATCCTCAATTACGGACATTGCTTTTAAAAAAGCACTCAAATCGAACTGTTTGCCAGCAAGCCCAGCCAGAATACGGGTACATTCCTCAAACCGCTGCCCAATAAACTGTTGATAAGTTTCATCATCAAGAGGAATATCAAACTGTCTGGCGGTCTGCTGCCACGCCTTTTTATGTATCAGCTCACTGTCAAACAAAGTGCCGTCCATATCCAGCAGCAGTGCTTTGACTGCTGTTAAATCATCCGTTTTCGATTTATTAATAATATTCACCTTGCAAGAAATTGAGTCTGACTGCCGCTATGCCAAACCTGAAAGTTGTTCTTACCGGTACTGCAGCTGCTGGCGGCATTCCACTTTACGGGTGTAACTGTGCTGCCTGTTTACGTGCCCGTGAACAGCCCGCCTACCAGCGTCGTGCAGCAACGGCCTGTGCTACCTCACCGCAGGAAACGCTTTGCATTGACGCGGGCTTAATGAATCTAGGTCAATTGTACCCGGCAGGTAGCCTGAATGGCATTTTGCTGACTCACTTTCATGTAGATCATGTGCAGGGGTTATTTGAAATGCGCTGGGGTAAGGGAAAGAAGATTCCTGTCTATTGTCCGGATGATCAGGTTGGTTGTGCCGATCTGCTGAAACACTCTGGCATTCTGGATTTTCGCCCGGTCACGGCATTTGAATCGTTAATGCTGAAAGCATGTACTGTGACGCCGGTTCCCCTTCAGCACTCCCGCCCCTGCTTTGGCTATATTATTGAAAGTTATCAACAGCGTATTGCCTACCTGACCGATACCATTGGTCTTCCGGATGAAACCTTACTATGGCTGACCCAACATACGCCGGACATCATGATTCTGGACTGCAGTCATCCACCAGCCGATAAATCTCTCCGAAATCATAATGATCTCGCAATGGCTACCGAAATCCATCAGCAGCTAGGCGTCAAACGCACGATTCTGACCCATATCAGTCATGATATGGATTGCTGGTTGATTAACGGCGGAAAATTGGCAGAGGGTATCGAGGTGGGCAGGGATAATATGGAAATATGAAACCTGCAGGCAGAAAATCAGCTTTATGATTTTCCGCCTGGCAGCATGAAGGGCTAATTAACCAAGTCCTACGTTATTCTTTTGCAGTACCTGCTCTGCTCTGTAACTGGAGCGCACCAGCGCACCGGATACGACTTCCAGAAAACCTTTTTCCAGTCCCCACTGGCGATATTTCTCAAACTCTTCCGGCGTCACATAACGCTTGATTGGTTGATGATTTTTGGTGGGCTGCAGATATTGTCCGAAAGTCACAATATCGACATTAGCCGCGCGCAGATCATCAAGCGCTTCCAGAATCTCATCTTCCGTTTCACCCAGACCCAGCATCAGGCTGGTTTTGGTCAGCACACCAGGACGATACTTTTTGGCATGAGCAAGCACGGTCAGTGTCTGCTCATAACTGGCACGCGGATCACGCACCGGGTGGGTCAGGCGCTTAACAGTTTCAACATTCTGGGCGAAAACTGAAATGCCGCTATCAACAACGACTTCAACATCCGCAAGCTTGCCCTGAAAATCCGGTGTCAGTGCTTCAACATCAGTGTCAGGATTTAATTCCTTAACCCGCTTCACACAAGCTGCATAGTGACCGGCACCGCCATCTTCCAGATCATCCCGGTTCACAGAAGTCAGCACCAGATATTTGAGTTTCATCAACTTAACGCTGTCAGCGGTATGCTGTGGCTCATCTTTATCCAGCCAGCCTTTGGGATTACCGGTGTTCACGGCACAGAAACGGCAGGCACGGGTGCAGACATCACCCATCAGCATGATGGTTGCCGTACCGGAACTCCAGCATTCGTTGATATTCGGGCACATCGCTTCTTCGCATACGGTGCTGAGCTTGTGCTGATGTACAGTGCTTTTAACGGATTTATATTTAGTGCCGGACTGAGCTTTGATTCGCAGCCATTCCGGCTTTCTCATCAGTGGGTCAGCGGCATCTTTCTGAGTGGCCTTGATGCCATTCTTAATGGCAGTAATGCCTTTTTCATTTACAAACTTTTCACCGCTGTGTACCTGAACTGCAGGAATTTCAACGGTCGGGATGAGGGTACTGTCTTGCATCGAGCTAACGCCCTGAGTCAAAGAATTATCAATATTTCCGGCCACACCGGAATTATTATCTGCAGGCTGGCGGGGCATATCTTTATTGTCTGTATCCGAGTCAGATTCGGCGGACATGCCCTCTCCTGTTACTGTCCGAGTCCCTATGACATATTTAGGGATTGGTTATTATCCGGGCATCATTATACCCAAGTTCTTCTATAAGGCACTTTAGCAAACGATCCTCAACTTCTGCCCATTCAGGCATTGAAGTTGTCAGCTGATCTTTCAGCTGAGTTACTGCCATACCGGCATAACCACAGGGGTTGATACGGTCAAAAGGCTCCAGATCCATATCCAGATTCATACTTAAACCATGATAGGAGCACATTTTCCGGAAGCGCAGCCCCAGCGCAGCAATCTTGGCATCATCAATATAGACACCCGGCGCATCAGGTCGGGCATAAGCCTGATCAAGGCCATAGCTGGCAAGGAGTCGAATAATGGCGTTTTCGATGGCAGAAACCACTTTGCGCGGTCCGCTACCTGCCCGGCGTATATCCAACAATAAATAAACGACTAGCTGTCCAGGTCCGTGATAGGTGACCTGACCACCGCGATCCACCTGAATAACCGGAATATCGCCCGGCATAAGAACATGCTCGGGTTTACCTACCTGCCCTTGGGTGAAAACAGGATCATGTTCAACAAACCAGAGTTCATCCGGTGTGCTGTCATCACGCTGGTCAGTAAATTCTTTCATAGCCTGCCAGACAGGCTCATAGGGCTGGCGCCCCATTTTTTTTATATGAAGTTCCAATATTTCCCCCAAATAGGCTCGGATATTACCCCGAGCCCTGCAACCGATTAAAGAACCATTTTGATGCGGCCGCTGGCCTTCAACTCTTCAAAAATAGCTTTTAGTTGCTCTTCACCTGTTGCAGTAATAGTAACCATTACAGACAGGTATTTGGCGGTACGACTGTCGCGAACAGTGGCTTCGCCGTTAAAGTCCGGATCGTGTTTTTTCATCACCCGACAAACAAAGTCTTTAAAATCAGGTGTGGTTTCACCCATTACACGAATCGGGTAAGCACAGGGGAATTCAATGCGCGGCGCTTCTGGCGCCTGCTGCTGATCGGTCATTTTCACTTCTCTTTCAGTCGGTAGCCGGGGGCTTCCAGTTTCCGGCCTGTTGCCGGAAAGCACGGTAAAGACCGGCTACATGATGCCATGCGGCACCCGGCTGTCCTGAACCAACAGTACAGCCATCAATAACACTGACGGGCAAGATTTCCCGACTGGAGCTGGTAATCCAGACTTCATCCGCCTGGAATAGTTCATCCCTGTGGATAATACGCTCATCGCAGGGGTAGCGGGCATCCGTATTGACCAGTTCAATGACGAGGTCACGGGTTACTCCGCCGAGAATCTGATTCGTTGCCGGAGGGGTTGCAATACGATCATCTTTGACAACGAAAACATTGGTCGCCGAACCTTCCGTTAACTCGTCGCTGCTGTTGATCAGAATCGCTTCCGCAACATTCGCATCAACGGCCTGCTGGTGATGCAATACGTTGCCCAGCAGCGATATAGATTTAATATCGCAACGTTCCCAGCGCAAATCCTGCAGGGTGACCGCTTCAATGCAATCAACGCTATCCAGTGTATCCGGCAAGTGTGTACGCAGGGGTGACAGCATGGCAAAGACGGTCGGTGCTACATCTTCAGGAAAACCGTGATAGCGTACTTCTGCTGCACCACGGGTTATCTGGATATACAGCGTCTGGGTTTGTCCCGGATTTTTCAGCAGCAGGGTGCGGATCAGCCGCTGCCACTGATTAACATCCCAATCGAGATCAATACGAATAGCTTTGAGGCTGCGCTGGAGCCGGGCAAGGTGCTCACTCCAGCGAAACAGGTGGCCATTAAATACGGGGACGACTTCATAAACACCATCACCAAACAGAAAGCCACGATCCATGACGGATACCTTCGCTTCCTGTAAAGGTAAAAAATCACCATTGAGATAAACAATGCTCATTTGTGTTTAGTCACCCGCCTCCACAGCATTTAAAAAACCAACCGGCTTATATTTTTATTAGCCGCCAAACAGTCCGATAAAGAACTGCTTGATCGCATCCAGAATACGCTTGAAGAAACCACCTTCTTCAATAGCTTCCAGAGCCACGAGTGGTACGGTTTCAACTACTTCTTCATTCAGGGTGACTTCAATCATACCCAGTGTCTGGCCTTTAGCGATCGGCGCAGTAATCTGCTTATCGATCTGCATAGTCGCTTTCAGGTTCTTTTCCTGACCGCGGGGAACGGTAACTACCAGATCACGGGTCAGGCCTAGACCCACTTCGTCTTCGGTACCTTTCCAGACACGTCCCATTTCCAGCGCTTTACCGCCTTTCTTGATTTCTACGTTATCAAAGAAGCGGAAGCCGTAGGTGAACAGTTTCTGGGTTTCAGTCGCACGTACACGTTCACTGGAAGTACCCAGTACAACAGCAATCAGGCGCTGACCATCGCGTTTGGCGCTGGCTGCCAGACAGTAACCTGCGGCATTGGTATGACCGGTTTTCAAGCCATCAACCGATTTGTTACTCCACAACAGAGAGTTGCGGTTTGGCTGAGGGTTCAACGGTTTGCCGGTTTTTTTGTTCACGCCGTACTGGAAGTACTTCTCGTCGTACAGGCCGTAGTATTCCGGGTAATCATAAATAATGTGACGGGACAGCGTCGCCAGATCACGCGCAGTGGAATAGTGATCTTCAGCCGGGTAGCCGGAAGAGTTTACAAAGTGGGTATTATTCATCCCCAGCTTGCGGGCAGTCGAGTTCATCAGATCGGAGAAAGAACCTTCACTACCGGCAATATGCTCTGCCAGAGCAACACTGGCATCGTTACCGGAAACGATAATAATGCCTTTCAGCAAATCAGAAACAGCAACGCGATCCCCCACTTCAATAAACATGCGGGAGCCGCCCATGCGCCAGGCTTTTTCACTTACCAGCACCTTATCGTCACGGTCGATATTACCGGCAGCTAACTCAGCTTCAGCAACATAGGCTGTCATCATCTTAGTCAGACTGGCTGGCGGCACGGTTTTATTCGCGTCATTCTCTACCAGAACCTTGCCCGTCACTGCATCAACCAGAATATAACTGGTAGCCGCCAGCTGGGGAGGCGATGGAATCATTGAAACAGCGGCTGCATGCAAACTTGAGAAGGCAGCCAGTAAGGTGCCCACTTGCAGTAAGCTGTTCAGTTTTTTGTGAATTGTCATGTGATCAGATTTTTTACAGGGTTTAAAAAGTAATTAAGTTAACAGGCAGCAAAGCTGCATTATACGGTCGTGTCACTCTTGGGCGAAAGGTGCGGCTTGTTCATACACCATATGAGGTTGCCCAAAACCTGAGTCCGCCAGCTGCTCAAGCAGCTCATCCAACTCTGCCGGGCTGGCTACTGGCCCGATACGAACCCGGTAAAAAGGGTCAGGCTCCTCAACACCGGTGATTACTTTCGCTGTAACACCCAGAGACTCCGCTACTTTTTTTCTTAACTTCTGAGCATTCTGGAGATTTTTCAGTGCAGCCAGTTGCAGAAACAACGTAGGTTGCTGCTTATCTTTTGCCAAAACAGACGGGCTGTCATCTTCCAGCGCAGTATCTGTTTCTTCAGGTGCCTGCACAAATACTTTGGGATCAATGCCCTCAACTTTTACTCTGGCTGTTCCTTTCTGGTGAAAACCCAGCTTTTTGGCTGCCACCCAGGATAAATCAATTAATCGGTTGCCATGGAAAGGCCCACGATCGTTAACCCGCAGAATAACAGATCTGGAATTTTCCAGGTTGGTAACCCGTACAAAGGAAGGCAGCGGCAGGGTTTTATGCGCCGCTGTCATTTTGTACATATCGTACACTTCACCATTAGCAGTACGCCGCCCGTGGAATTTGGTTCCATACCAAGAGGCAACACCCTGCTCTGTGTAACCAGCGACTGAACTAATGGGTTTATAGGCCACACCGGCTAACTCGTAAGGCGTATTTTTGATCGGTCCATCATGAGCTGCTGGGACAGCATTAGGAACCTGACTGACATCAAAGTCGGTGTTTTTCGGTGAGGTGTCCTGTATATGCGGATCAATAAAGGGAGACTCTGGCTTCGAAGCACAGCCAGCCAGCAGGAGCAGGCATAATACTCCCCCGGCTACAGTCCCCTTTTCAGATAACAGCGTCAACGGGTTATTCAGCATATATTCTCATTAGCTTTTTGTTTCTTGCGCTTTTGACGACGCTGCAGCCCCGGAAGGCTTTGCCTGTACCGTCTCAGTACCCTTATCATTTACCGCCTGATGCTGGTAGCCATGTTTGACTTCCTGCCCAAGCTGGTAAACAGCCATTGCGTATAAATTACTGCGATTATAACGGGTAATGACATAAAAGTTCTTCAGTGTAATCCAGTACTCAGCACCTTCCTTGCCATTAAACCGCAGTCCGGTTGCCTTGGCTCCGGGTGCCAGAATATTACGGGATTTCCAGCCCGTCTTTTCCAGTGCGCCTACTGTCTGTTTGGGAGATGGTCCATCTGTCAGCCCTTTCTGGAAATCTCCTTTGACTGATGCACGCGACGCGACAGGTTTGCCTGCTTCCCAGCCATGAACGCTGAGATAGTTGGCAACACTGCCAATTGCATCGGCCGGATCATTCCAGATATCACTTCTGCCATTGCCGCTGAAGTCTACGGCATAAACCCTGAAGCTGGATGGCATGAACTGAGGAATACCCATTGCGCCAGCGTAAGAACCTGTCAGCGTCAGCGGGTCAAAGCCCTGTTCTCTGGAAAGGATCAGCAGCTCTTTCAACTCTTTCTGAAAGAACTTTGCGCGGCGCGGATAGTTAAAGCCAAGAGTTGCCAGCGAGTCAACGACCCGGAACCCCCCGGACTGCCGCCCATAATAGGTTTCAACACCAATAATGCTGACAATGACCTCTGGTGGAACACCATACTTCTCTGATGCAGCCTGCAGCAGTTTGGCATTCTTTTTCCAGAATTCGACCCCCTGCTTTATCCGGGCGTCGGTGATGAAAATGTCACGATACCGATCCCATTCCATACGCTTTTCAGCAGGGCGGTTCATGATTTTGACGATGCGTTCTCTGGGTTCTATTTGTTTGAAAAGCTTCTCAAGGTAGGCACGCTCCATTTTCTGCTCACGTACCATTTCATCAATAAACTGACGGACATCTTCACGTTCATGGAAAAGCGGGGCTGCTTGTGATTGCTGTGGTTTTTCTTCTATTGCCGCCATAACACCACCCGAGAGCAGTAACGTGCTACCAATCAACATTGATGCCAGCATTTTCACCGGCTTTAACCGCCATATAGGACTTATCTTTTTAATCATGCTTCGTTCACCTGTTCTCCGGGGGACCTTTCATTTCTCCGAATGCTGAGATCATCCCATGGCTGCCTGTGCTTGCCTGTATGGCAAAAAAGTACGATTCATTCCCTTGAGTGGCGGCAAAAGACACGGGTAATCATACAACCCAAGTCCTTTATACAAATGACAGCAACCTGTGGGCAGAAACCACATCATTTATCCGCCGGTACGATAAAACCCATATTCACATGGATTAGAGGATGGCAAAAGCCCTCATGTGTGTTTTTACAAAGGCGACACGGTAGTAAAAATGAGATATCAGCTTTCTGCGCCTGTTCAGGGCATACATTTTCCAGCATTCTTCATGACAGAAAATGTATGCCCACCACATAGATTATGGAATAAATACGCTTAATGGATGCTTAACCCCGCGTCAGCAGGTTACGGTGGGTGTGTATCGACATCAACATACCAAAGCCCGCCATTAAGGTAACCAGCGAGGTTCCACCACGACTCACCAACGGCAAAGGCACACCCACAACCGGCAGAATGCCACTGACCATGCCGATATTTACAAACAGATAAACGAAAAACGTCAGCGTAATACTACCTGCCAGCAAACGGCCAAAGACGGTTTGAGCATTCAAGGCAATAAACAAACCACGTCCGATAATCAGCGCATAAATCGCTAACAGCACCAGCACGCCCATTAACCCGAATTCTTCAGCCAGTACCGCCAGAATAAAGTCAGTGTGACTTTCAGGCAGGAAGTCCAGATGAGACTGTGTTCCTAACAACCAGCCTTTGCCGTAAACGCCACCGGAACCGATTGCTATTTTTGACTGGATAATATTCCAGCCAGAACCCCAGGGATCACTTTCAGGATTAAGGAAAGTCAACACCCGCTGTTTCTGATAAGCCCGCATCAGGTAATTCCAGAGTATCCACAGTGCGGGGATTGCCAATAATGCCGCGGAAAAAATCACACGTTTTCTCAGCCCCGCCAGCAGCAGTACAAAAATACCCGATGCACCCACCAGCAAAGAAGTTCCCAAATCAGGCTGCTTGGCAATCAGAGCAACCGGCATACCTACCAGCAGCAAAGTAACAACAACCGTTTTTACACCGGGCGGCAAAACCTGACGGGAGACCCATGCAGAAATCACCACCGGCATCACCAGTTTCAATACCTCAGAAGGCTGAAAACGAAAACCGGGTAATGCCAGCCACCGTTGCGCCCCTTTTGCGCCATCTCCAACAACCAGAACGGCAACCAGCATGACCAGACCTGCCAGATATAGCCATGGCGAAAGACGGCTCAGGAAGCGTGGTGACAACTGGGCTATTCCTACCATTGCCACAAAACTGATACCGAGATAAACCGCCTGCCGCATCACCATATCAAGGTTCTGACCACTGGCACTGTAAAGAATAAACAGTCCGCTACCGGTCAGTATCAACAGCAGGGTTATCAACCAGGGGTCAATATGCCAACGCATGGCAAGTGGTAACTGCTGACCCAGATTGTGACCTGAATCAGCCTGCCTGACGAAATCCTGCTGACTCATTCGTTACCTCCTTTGCTGGCAGTCCCTTTAGAAATTGCCTGCTCGTTGTCTTTTAGCAGGTAAGCGTCCATGACTTCTTTCACCAGATTCGCAGAGCCTTTACTGTTCTCGATGATCACAGACACAACGATTTCCGGCTTTTTAGTGGGAGCGAAGCCCGCAAACAAACTGTGGTCACGCTGGAATTCTTTCAGCTTTTCAGCATCATACTTTTCCCCCTGGGGAATACTGACAACCTGCGCCGTTCCGGTTTTGCCTGCAATGTCGTATTTTCTGTTTCTGCCAATACGCCAGTTGGCGGTACCCGTCGGGCTGCTGACCACATCGTCCAGTGCGTCAATCACCAGATCCCAGTAAGCATCATTTTGCAGCACGATATCTTTGCTCTCCGGTCGCTGCTCGACCAGATTATCCGGCTCATCATCCTTATCATTCAGCACCACATTTTTAGCCAGACGAGGCTTAACGTATTTACCTCTGTTTGCTACCAACATCATGGATTCAGCTAACTGCATCGGTGTAGACAGCATATAGCCCTGCCCGATAATCGCGATGATCGTTTCTCCCGGGTACCAAGGCTGGTTATAAAGTGCTTTTTTCCATGCACGGGATGGCAGCAAGCCAGGGCGTACTTCTCCCAAATCCAGCTCTGATGATTCACCCAGACCAAATCTGGAAGCAAAAGCGTGCATATTGTCGATACCCAGACGATTTGCCTGAGCATAAAAATAAGTATCGTTTGATACTGTTATAGCTCTCTTCAGATTAACCCAGCCATGGCCCTGTCGTTTCCAGTTACGATACTTGTGATCGTTATTTGGCAACTTGAAATAGCCCGGATCGAAAACCCGATCTGAAGGGGTAACGACATTATTCTCCAACAGTGCCAGCGCCATAATGGGCTTCAATACAGAAGCTGGAGGGTACTCACCCAGTGTCGCCCGGTTATACAGTGGCCGGTTAATATCATCCCGCAGGCCGCTATAAGTGGGCGAATCAATACCCGTAACAAACAGGTTGGGGTCAAATCCGGGGGTACTCACTAATGCCAGTACACCACCAGTATTGGGATCAATGGCAACGATAGCGCCACGTTTATCACCTAAAGCTTTAACCGCCGCTTGCTGCAGCTCAGAATCCAGATAGAGTTCAAGGTTTTTACCCGGCTCGGGGGGCACTTCTTTCAACACCCGCAGGACTCGCCCACGGGCATTGGTTTCTACTTCCTGATAGCCGGGCTTACCCATCAGGTAAGGTTCGTAATATTTTTCGAGTCCAATTTTACCGATCGTGTCAGTACCACTGTAACGACTGGCATCAACAGATTTCAGCTCGCGTTCGTTAATACGCCCGACATAGCCAACCGAGTGAGCAAAATCCTGACCCTTAGGGTAATAACGAATCAAGCGAGCACTGACTTCTACACCGGATAACCGGAACTGGTTTACCGATATCCGGGCAATTTCTTCTTCGGTCAGATTATATTTGAGCGGAACTTCTTCAAAGGGGCGTCGCCGACGCACTCGATCACGAAATTTCTCAAGATCGCTGCCTTCAAGCGTCAGAATGTCCTGCAGTGTATCGAGTGTTTCATCAAGGTCATCGACCCGTTCCGGCACCACCACTAGTAGAAAACTTGGCCGGTTATAAGCCAACATCTCACCATGGGTGTCATAAATCAGGCCACGGGTTGGGGGAAGTGGACGCAGGTGAATACGGTTTTCATCAGAGAGCGTAGCCAGATCATCGTGCTGATCGACCTGCAGGTAAACCAGTCGGGATACCAGCAACGTTGTCAGCAAAAACATGCAAATCAGTGCCAGTATCAACCGGATATTAACAATGCGCCCTTCCTGGGAATAGTTTTTAAAAGTATCTAATGACATCAGTCAGTCGCTGGAATCCCGGGTTTTAGTATTCAATTTGCTTATAAGTACCCAGCCTGCTGCTTTTTCAAGCTTGGGGGAGCACCTGAGGAAAGTGTTTCAATCAGGCATGGAGGAATTAAAACAGTTTCCATCACCTTTGGTAATGGTTACTGCTATCCATGATTAAAAACCTGAATATTGAAAACAGCCTTTCACAGCAAAAATTAATTAAAACAATGTACGCGATATCGTCCGACACGATATCGCTACCGTCAACCCGGATAGCTCCCAAAAAGCTTCCGTCGGTTTGCATAAAATGCCTAGGCGGGTAATTATTTGTGGTAGGGGTGTCCGGTCAGTACAGTCCAGGCGCGGTAAAGCTGCTCTGCAACCAGTACTCTGACCAGTGGATGTGGCAGGGTCAGTGGTGATAATGACCAACGTTGATCGGCCCGCGCCACGCTTTCCGGCGCTAATCCTTCAGGACCACCAATCAGCAGGCTGATGTTACGTCCATCGTCACGCCAGCGTCCGGCCTGCTCTGCCAGCTGCTCGGTTGACCAGGTTTTTCCGCCGACTTCCAGCGCAATAACCCGGTCACCCGGCTTAATTGCCGCCAGCATCTGCTCACACTCACGGCGTTGTAAGCGGGCAAGATCACTGCCCTTGCCACGTTTCCCTAAAGGAATTTCCTGCAGCTCCAGCGAGAAATCCTGAGGCAGGCGGCGGGCATATTCGTGGTAGCCGTCTTCAACCCACTTGGGCATCCGGCTACCAACGGCAATCATTCGGATACGCATTGTTTATTTACACCGTTATTCGGCAACTTGCGCTTCTTCAGTTTCCCAGAGACGTTCCAGGTCATAGAACTCACGGGTAGCGGGCAGCATGATATGTGCAACAACATCGCCGAGATCAACCAGTACCCATTCAGCTTTTTCAGTACCTTCGTGGCCCAGCGGACGGACACCATTCTTTTTACTGATATCAATAACCGCATCAGCCAGTGATTTTACGTGGCGGTTAGACGTACCGCTGGCAATGACCATGTAGTCGGTAATGCTGGTCAGGTGGCTTACATCGAGGGTTGTAATGTCGTTACCTTTCAGCTCATCGATTGCATTGACAACCAACTGCTTGAGTTCATCGGATCGCATGAAGTTGCAGATACCTTTGTATCAATTTAAGAGAGTCCAACGAGTGTAGCGGCAAGTGGCGGGGTATTGAAACCTGCACTTGCCGCAACACAACTGACCGTGTACTTAGGGGCTGGCGACCCGGGTGTGTTACTTCCGGATATGACCATCGCCTAGCACAACGTATTTCTGAGATGTCAGCCCTTCCAGTCCAACCGGTCCCCGGGCATGAATCTTATCTGTGGAAATGCCGATTTCAGCGCCCAGACCATACTCTAAACCATCCGCAAAGCGGGTTGAAGCGTTGATCATTACTGAGCTGGAATCCACTTCCCGCAGGAACTGCCGTCCCTTAGTGTAGTTTTCAGAAATCAGAGCATCTGTATGATGGGAGCCGTATTGGTTGATATGAGTGATAGCCTCTGCCATATCGTCCACCAGTTTGATACTCAATACCGGAGCCAGATATTCAGTGCTCCAGTCTTCTTCTGTTGCAGCCACAATATCCGGCAAAATTGCCAGCGTTTTGTCACAACCACGAAGCTCAACACCATGCTCTGCGTATGCAGCTTGCAGGCGAGGCAGGATATCAGCAGCAACCGATTGATTGACCAGCAGCGTTTCCATGGTATTGCAGGTGCCATAGCGATGCGTCTTGGCATTGACCGCAATATCAAATGCCTTGTTCAGGTCAGCCTGATCATCAATATACACATGACAAATACCATCAAGATGTTTGATGACGGTGACTTTGGCATCCTGACTGATACGCTCAATCAACCCTTTGCCGCCACGGGGAATAATGACATCGATATATTCCGGCCGGGTAATCATTTCACCAACCACGGCGCGATCTGTGGTTTCGATCACCTGCACAGCATCTTCAGGCAACCCGGCTTGCTTCAGTCCACGTTGAATGCAGGCAGCAATGGCCTGATTGGAATGGATCGCTTCACTACCACCGCGCAGCACTGTTGCATTTGAAGACTTCAGGCACAGGCTGGCGGCTTCAACCGTCACATTCGGGCGTGATTCATAAATAATACCAATAACACCCAATGGTACGCGCATGCGCCCTACCTGAATCCCGCTGGGGACATAGTGCAAATCATTAATATCGCCCACCAGGTCAGGCAATGCCGCGACCTGATGCAGCCCTTCAATCATCGTGTCGATACGAGCAGGTGTCAGTTCCAAGCGGTCAACCAGCGCTGCTGCCAGCCCTTTTTCTTGCGCGGCGACCAGGTCTTTGCGATTCGCCTCTATCAGCGATTCACGTGATTCATCCAGTGCTTTGGCAATTTCAACCAGTGCACTGTTACGTGCCATAAGAGTTGCACTTGCTATCGCTGCTGCTGCCTGACGGGCACGCTGACCTACCTGATGAACATAAGTGCTAATTGCTGTATCGGACACAGTGATACTCCATTCTTATACTGTGATAAAGGGAAATGGTTTACCGCGCGTTACCAGTATAAAAAACGCCCGATAAAACAAACCTTTTTATGCTGTTTTGGATTCAGGCTGATCATAACACCAGCCTGTAGCCACTATCACTATTCACTCCCTGTATTTCAGGTTATAGGCAGGGTAAACAGGAAAGTTGTGCCGCCTTCCGGGTTTCTTTCTGCCCACAAACGACCACCGTGAGTCTGGATAATCGACATGCAAACAGACAGGCCGATGCCCATACCTTCTGTTTTGGTTGTATAAAAAGGGGTGAACAGTTTTTCTTCAGCGCCTTCAGCCAGCCCGTAACCACGGTCTTTCACTGAAACCTCTACAAACTCTTCGTTCACCTGTCGGCTTTTGATCCAGATACCTTCTGTCCGGGCAGGTTGTCCCTGCATGGCTTCCATACCATTTCGAAGCAAATTTAAAGCAACCTGTTGAATCTGAACCGGATCAACGCGAACCGCCGGTAATTTTTCTTCAAGCCCGGCATGAATCTCAATACCATTGTTACGCGCATCGACTTCGGCCAATCGAACCACATCCTGAATCAACCGGTTACAATCAACCTTTTCAAGACAGTGATCCGGCTTTTTCACAAAACTTCTGATTCTGGAAATAATATCGCCCGCCCGACGCGCCTGACTGGATATCTTTTCCATCGCCTGGCAAAGGCTTTCAATATCCAT
Organism: Endozoicomonadaceae bacterium; assembly: GCA_965261725.1. Lineage (GTDB taxonomy): Bacteria > Pseudomonadota > Gammaproteobacteria > Pseudomonadales > Endozoicomonadaceae > CANDOC01. The sequence goes on from CBDHDU010000002.1 coordinate 325,813, forward strand.
TGGTTCACGTTTTACCAGTCGCTGGCTTACCTGAGCATAATTGGATATTGCGGTCAATGGCTGATTCACCTCATGGGCGAACCCGGCCGCCATTTCCCCCATGGTACTTAACCGGGAAACATGGGTGACCTTTTCCTGCTGTATTTTGAGATTATCCAGCGCTTTAGCCAGCGCCGCTTTCTGCCGTTTCTTTTCGGTTATATCCCGAAATACCATGACACCGCCGTTGGGTTTGTCATCGGAGAACATCGGGTTACAGACCAACTCAGCATCAAAAGGGGTTCCATCCTTGTGGATAAGTGAAACATCATCCTCAACACCGGACTCGCCGCGAGTCAGCATATCGCTCATTAATGACTGGACCGGGTTTGACGCATCAACATTCAGACGCTGCAATCTTTCAATTATCGGAAAGCCTACAACAGACTCTTCATCCCATCCTGTCAAACGACAGGCTGCCGGATTGGCAAATGTAATTGAGCCTTCAGTATCAACCCCGAAAATACCTTCCCCCATACTCTCAAGAATACGCTGATTTTCCGCTTCCAACTGACGGTTCCGACTCGAAAGCGCCTGTTCCAGCCGGTGTATTTTCAGCTGAGTTTCAACCCGGGCGATCACCTCTTCAGCCTGGAAGGGCTTGGAAATAAAATCGACGGCACCGGTTTCTAACCCTTTAACCTTGTCCCGGGTGTCATCCAGCGCTGACAAAAAGATAATGGTTATATTGGATGTTTCCGGGTCTGCCTTCAGGCGCTTGCAAACTTCATAACCATCAATACCCGGCATCATAATATCCAGCAGCACCAGAGCTGGTTTACCCTTTCGGGCAATATTCAGCGCATTTTCACCATTTTTGGCGACCAGTAATTTATAACCACGTCCGGATAAAGTCTGCAGCAGCACCTGTAAATTAGTCGGGTTATCATCGACCAACAGAATGCGTTCCGGGTTATCGACAGATTCTGATGCATGAGAAGCCTGCTCCGTTTCACCCGTATCAGGTGATGAGACAGCGGGTCTTGGGTCAGCATGTGTAGGGGTCATAGTGAGATGTACTTCCCTCTCAAAGATAAATAAAACATTTCCAGCTGATCCATATCTACATTCCGGCATAAACGCTGTATCTGGTCAGCTTCATCAGTAAACCCTTGTTGTCGTGCACTTTCGACAGCCAGCCGCACAACATCAAGATCTCCCATCTCTACAGCCTTTTCGAGAGTATCAAGCCAGTTAAGCGGGAGTTTTTCTGTCTGTACATCAATATAGCTTTCAGGCTGCCCGGCCTGGTGTTCAATTTCTCGGTGTTCATATTGGATATTCAACAGGTCTGCAATTACCTCAAGCAGCTCTTCCGACCGGAAAGGTTTGCAGATATAACCATCAAAACCCATTTCCCGGTGGTGATGCTGGAGCTTTTCATTAACACTGGCGGTGACGGCAACCACCGGCAGCCCCAGTTTCATCCTTTGCCGTATCTCCTTCACAACGTCAATTCCTGAAATATCCGGCATGCGAATATCAAGCAGGATCAGATCAAAAGATTCACGTTGCAACAACTCCAGTGCTTCGCCGCCACCAATAGCTTCAACGACTTTGAATCCGGCGCCGGTCAACAGTTTAAGCAGAATATCCCGGTTGATCATACTATCATCGACGACCAGAATCTCTGGCTGGCAGTCTTCAGGCAAAACCAAATTCTTGCCACCACTCAAAGGTTTATTCAAAGAGACCCTTGGGGCTGAATCAGGCGCCGGGTAAACAGGGTGTTCAAAAATAAAACAGCTGCCCTCTCCAAGCTTGCTGTCAACATCCAGCTTCCCTCCCAGTGCTTCAACCAGCCTCAGACTAATTGCCAGCCCCAAACCGGTTCCGCCCTCTTTGCGAGCCGAGCTTAGCTGCCGGAAAGGATCAAAAATAACATCAAGATCTTTCTGATGAATACCGACACCGGTATCTTCTACTTTAAAAAGCAGAACTTCTTCCTCTGACTCTCCATTGGATACCGGCTTTTTCCCCACCTGCACCAACAAAGCAACCTCTCCCTCAGGGGTATACTTAATTGCATTGCCCGCAAGATTGATCAGGATCTGGCATAATTTGGTTTCGTCTGTGTACAGAATTTCCGGCAGTTCTGGTGCAACTTCAATTCTGAAATGTAAACCTTTGCTCTCTGCACGGGCTTTGAGCATCCGGTGCACAGATTGCAGGGTGTGTTGTAAATCGGCTATTTCCCAGTGTAATTCAAGCCCGCCGCTTTCAATCTTGGTTAGATCAAGAATATCATTGATGAGTGTCAGCAGGTGCTGACCACAACTTTCAATCGCCTGCAGGTTTTCCCTTTGCACAACAGATACCCGATCATCCTGCAGCAAAATCTGGGTATAACCCAACACTCCATTTAAAGGCGTTCTGAGTTCATGGCTCATATTGGAAAGAAACTGGCTCTTGGCATGGTTCGCTGATTCAGCTTCATCCCGTGCTTTGCGGATTTCCAGCTCTGCCTGTTTATAAACAGTCACATCGCGCGCAATACCTTCTATGGCTGTGATTTGCTGATTCGCATCACGCGCAGCAACTTCAAATACTTCCAGAATTCGTTTACTGCCATCGGCATGTAGCATTTCACACTGATAAGCAGGGCGGCTTTCCCCTCTGGCAATCGCTTTACTGTTTTCATAGACCGTTTGATTCAATGGGCTATCGGTCAGGAAATCACGTGCCCTGGTCATGTATGCGTCCTGACTGTATCCCATGATCCGCTGTACTGAAGGCGTGACGTAAGAATAGTGGCCATGGGTATCATGGGAATAAAAGAAGTAGGCTTGCTGTAAGCCTTCAATCAGACGGCGGTAACGCTCTTCACTTTGTTTCAGTGCTTCATCTGCACGCTTGCGGTCACTGATATCCCTGATAGCGCAGGCGATCTGCATTCCTGATTCGGTCTGAATCGGGTTGATGGTAATTTCTACGGGGAACTCACTGCCCCGACGACACAGACCGGTAAATTCAAAACCATGAGTTTCAGAAATCACACTCTGACTACCCTGCCCCTGAAAAACCGGATGTTTCTTATAGAGCCGGGTAGGTGACAACATCATGACTGGGTGCCCAATCAGGTCTTTTCGGGGGTAATCAAATAAATCCTCTGTCCGCGTATTCACCATGATAATACTCCCGACCGGTGAGCAGAGAACCATGGCATCAGGCGAAGCTTCCAGAAGGCTATGAAATTTGTCGGTATCATTCACCCTGTCAGTAATATCGTGTCCCATTCCTTCAAGACTGGATACTAGCCCACTCGAATCTTTGACCGGAACTGTAAAAAATTCTATGCGGCGTAAACTGCCATCCTTATGCCTTACTTCAAACTCATAAGAAGATGACCACTGACGGCCAGAAGGAAGGTTACGGTTTCCCTGAGCAGGGAACACTATGTTTTGCTGCAAGTACTCTTCCGGAGAAAAACCCAGAATACCTTCAAGAGAAGGGCTGACATGAATAAGCTTACCCGATGGGTCACAGGCAAAATAGAAATACTGACCTCGCAGCCCTTCTGCAATTCGCCCCAGATTCCTAGCGCGCGCTTCGTGCAGTTCAGCATCCCGCTCTTCCAGCCGCTGAACCATATCCAGAAATGTACGGGATAATGCGCCCGCCTCATCTGAGCTCTGAGTATACAGCCGGGGAAGAGACCGACCTTCGGTAAAGTCTCTGACAGCCCCTGTAAGCTGCCGCAAGGGACGAGTTAATAAACCCGATAAGTTCCAGACACAGACAACAATCAACAACAATGAACCCAGCATCACCAACGCTGCAACTCTGGCTTGATGTTTAGCCGGAGCTAATGCCTGTTCTTTGGGAATACCCGTTAATAAAACCCAACTGTTGACTCTTACCGGTGCAGCAAAAAGCCAGTACTCCTTGTCATCACGATCATGCTGGCGGCTATGAAAAGTTTTGCCCTGCTTCAGGTTATAAACCAGTGTGGCCCAGATACTATCATCACTCACATCATCAAAGTTGTTCGCATTGCGAGTTAAATCCCAGTTGCTGCTACTATCAACGATACGTCCCTGACTCGATAACAGAGCAAAATGAAAATCACTTTCCAGCTTCTGGGTAACACTCGCTCTCAATACGACCAGAGGAATCTGCAGAGCAACGATACCCAACTGATTTTCTGCATAAGTAAAGGTATAGGCGTACGTGATGGTAGGCGTTTGGCAATAGGGTGAGCTCGGAATATCCACTGACCAGCTTTTTTCTTCCGGGTACAAAGCCAGCTCTTTCATTTTGGCCAGCGTTTCCGGCCGCTCCCGGGCAAGATCCTTGCTTTCCAGCACACCTTCTCGGCGGTCAACCCAGGGGGCTGTGATCACTCCCTGAGTTGCTTCGGTGGATCGGCCACAGAACAACAAGCCCATCGATGCCACCGACGGATTCATATTCATAATGGCATGCAGAAACTGATAGGCCTCCTGAACCTCAAAATCCTGCTGAGCTTCAACCATTGCCCCGGTCATTCGGGCACTCTGAGCAATTTCAACCAGACAGCTATCCAGTTTGCTGGCGTAGTGCAGCGCAGCTTCTTCCATACGCTGCTCAACATCGGCAGTGGTCAACTTAACTGACTGATAAAGATTCACCCCGAAAATGAGGTTATAAAGCAAAGTAACCGGAATAACCGTATAGAAAATAATTTTTTGTCTGATTGAAAAAAGCACAGATGATTCGCCTGTTTACCCATAGTGCGATTCGCTGATTTCCTATCATAATCTTGTATCGCTCAGCCGCTCTGATTGTCAGTCCCTCTCAGGTCAGTTATAAAGTGTAGCTGCCACCCAATAATCGTACCGATACTCGTATATGATGGTTCTTGTTATCGGAGGAACCGGCCTGATAGGTCGTCAACTCTGCCGTAAGCTTGCCCAGCAGGGCATTGATCATATCGCCCCCTCACACGAGGCGCTTGATCTGACAGATGCTCAGTCGCTGAAAAAACTGCTGAAGAAAAAACAGCCTTCGGTCATTGTGAATACCGCCAGCTATGCGGATGTGGAAATGGCCGAAACCAATCCATCTCTCTGCTTTGCTGTTAATCGTGACGGTCCTGCACTGTTGGCAGAAGCCTGTCAGCAGTTGGATATACCCCTGATACATATTTCGTCATACCGGGTTTTTGATGGCGAGACAAAATCACCTTATACGGAAAAAAGTGCCACCAACCCGCAGGGCGTTTTGGGGGGAAGTCGCTGGCAGGGTGAACAGCAGGTACGTGAACGTTGTGAGAAACACATTATCATCCGTTTCTCTTGGCTTTTTGATTGTGGCAGAAAAAACCGGCTGACAGACATGATCAACACGATGTTTGATACCGGACAGATTCAAGCATCCCGAGACAGAATTGTATGCCCAACCCCCGCAGAAGACTCTGCCCGTGTTATCACTGCAATTCTGCAGCAGGTGGACTGTGGTGCATCAAACTGGGGAACCTACCACTACGCCGCCAGCGAACCCGTGAGCGAACGCCGCTTTATTGACACCCTGCTGACAGAAACCCGGCAGTGGGCAGATATTGATTGCAAGATACTGTGTGAAGCCGATGACAGGAAAAGAGAGCTGATGAACTCAGCTCTCGATAGTGAAAAGGTTTTAAATACCTTTGGTATTCATGCCAGACCCTGGCGCCCGGCGCTGGCAAAAGCAGTCAGAGACACTCTTCAGAGTCAGGACTGTGAATAGCGCCTGATACGCTAAGCGTCCTGTTGCTGCAAGTTAAAACGGCAACAGGACACTATTCGCATTCCAAGTTCTGTTGACATAAGTTTCAGAACTTGATCCCTATATTCAAATTCCACATCCAGGGGTTAATCTTGAACTCTTTGGCTTTGGATAAACCCGCCGCCTGAGTAAATTTCACATCCGGCTCCAGCGACAGGTAACGCAGGCTGGCATTAATCAGGAAAGCGTCAGTAATCATCCAGTCGAACCCGGCTCCGGCATTCCAGCCCCAGCTGTCATCGAAGCTGACTTTGGTAATGCTTGTGTCCTTGCTTTTAGCCTTATCAAACCAGTCATAATGCAATCCCAGACTCAGATAGGGCTGGAATGTTGACTGCCCACCCATTGGGTACCACTGTCCACCAAAGATCAGTGGCATATGCTCATATTCAAATGAATTATTGCCGGTATTTTTATTTTTCACCTCATGAGTAAACTTGGTACTGAGCGCCGCTTCCAGACCAAAATTTTCATTCAGCATATAGGTGTAGTTAATGCCAAACTGTGTATCTTCCTTCTGTTTGTATTTAACTTTTGTTGTCGTAGTTCCTTTCAGCGTATAGGTGTCGTCTGCCGGTGACATATAACTGGCACCAAAGCGAAGAATGCTGTCCCCGCCATGATACGCAAAGGCAGAACCCACCGCACCGATTGATACAGCTAGAGATAGTGCAGCAATTGAGTGAACCCGCTTCATGATCCTCACCCTGACATCAATAATAATCAACTACCCCGCCCCAAGGGGCGGGGTATGAAGTAAGTTCTCTGAGTAGTGCGCCGCAAGCAGCGGGGAATATGACCCAAAGAGATTTAAATATCCCAGTGTGTATGTGCGACAGTGCTTGCCACACATCGTGACAGTCTAGATCACAGTCAGACATTCCTCAGACAAATACTGCATTGATTTAACCTGCATGCTATTTTTCTCAATCCGTTCATACCCAACACCAGCATGACATACGACGCCTCAGCCCTTCCCATTAACGCAGTTCTTCCGGATTTAGAAAAAACGCTGGAAGAGCAGCATGTCGCAATCCTTCAGGCCCACCCGGTGCAGGAAAGACAACACAGGTACCACTCCACCTGTTAAAAAGTACATGGCTCACTAACCAGCGTATTTTGATGCTGGAACCAAGGCGGCTAGCAGCGAGAACAGCGGCTCGAAGAATGGCAAGCCAACTGGGTGAAGCTGTCGGAGGCACTGTTGGCTATCGCATGCAACTGGATTCAAAAGTAAGCGATAAAACTCGCATAGAAGTTATTACTGAGGGTGTTTTAACCAGACTATTACAAAATGATCCTGAATTAAGTGGTGTGGGTCTGGTTATTTTTGATGAGTTTCATGAACGTTCCCTGCCTGCCGACATGGGGCTGATGCTATGCCGGGAAACCAGAGAGGGGTATCGGGATGAATCCAGTCCTCTGCGCCTGCTGGTAATGTCAGCAACACTGGATACCCCGGCTGTGTTGTCGGCGATAGTTGAAGGGCTACAACCCCTATATTTCCTGCATTTCTGGATAAGCCTATGACTCGTGGGCATTACATAATTTTTGTAACTTCTGCTAATCATAAGTCCCATCGGACAACCTGTGATTGGTGCGTTAGTACGCCAACTATTGCCGGCAACACAGCCGGATACCCCGCTATTACAGCGTTATCTGGCTGCACCGCTCATTACCTGCCCGGGGCGCAGCTATCCGGTGACAACCCATTATCTGGACCGCAGTCTGCCCTTCGGTAACCGACAGGCTTTGTTTCAGGCAGTGACCAAGCAAATCATCAACAGTTTGAATCAGGAGGGTGTGAGCGGGAATTGATGTAGGAAAAACGACTACCGTGAGCTACTTTCATCAAATCATAATAGACGTAAGCACGGCCTTTGCCTCGTATGACTGCTCAAATTCTATCATCTGAAAATCAAGAAACGCAGATACTCATCACTATTCAGCACGGCAACTCAATGCTCGATTTCGAGACCAGCCTTCAGGGTAGCCTCAATCAAGCTGGAACGCTTGGAGTAGAAAAACAACTGGAACACATGGACACCGACGGTTCGCCCATAAAGGTAGGTGGTATTCATATGACCAGCAAGAATAAAAAAGAACCCAAGGTCTACGAAACGTCATGGGGAGCCGTCAAAGTTCCGCGTTACATTTACCAGAGCAGTCAGGGGGGAGAAACCTTTTGCCCTCTGGATCAGAATACCCGGATTATTGTCAATTCGACTCCGGCTTTTGCTCGCATGGTGAGCTGGAAGTATGCCCAGATGGCAGCCCCTCAGGTAGAAGACGATCTGCGACAAAATCATGGTCGTAATAGCAGTCGTTCAACACTTCGTGATTTAGCCGATGTGGTGGCAAGTATTGCACAGGCCAAAGAAGAAAGGTGGGTATACGATATTCCAGAGTTACCAAAGCCCGTGACAACAGTAGCCATAGGGCTTGATGGAGCAAATCTGTTGTACTACGAAGGCTATCGGATCGCTATGTGCGGCACTATCAGCCTCTATGATGATGAAGGCGAGCGTCTTCATACAATCTACTGTGCAGAGGCACCGGAATACGGCAAGCAAACCTTCATTAACCGTTTTACTGGAGAAATCCAGAAGGTTAAGGATAGATTCCCTGAGGCGGTTTATGTGGGGGTTGCTGACGGAGCGGCGGATAACTGGACATTTTTAGAATCCTTTACATCTATCCACGTGCTGGACTTTTATCACGTGTCTGAATATGTTGCTGACGCTGCTGAGGCACTTTATCCGGGAAAGAAAGCCACACAGGAAAGGCATGCATGGTTCAAGCAGAAGCTACACGACCTGAAACACGATGAAGGCGCAGCACAAAGCCTGCGGCGAGAGCTTGAACGGGCAACACCGGGCAACAACCGTACCGCCTCTATGGAAAAGTTGATGAAAGCGAGAACCTACTTTAAAAATCACTGGCACCAAATGATTTATCCTGAAGCCAGAAAGAGGAACTTACCCATTGGTTCAGGTGTTACGGAAGCGGCTTGCAAGAGTTTGGTAAAGCAACGTATGTGCCGCTCTGGCATGCGCTGGAAAGAGCAAGGTGCATCAATGTTGTTGACGTTGAGAGCATTAGTTTGTTCGTCCGGGCAATGGGATGCATTCTGGTCAAAAATGAATCGCTATGGTTTTCCCGTCGCACACAACCTCTTCCCGGTACATTGATCAGGCAGCACACCCAATCAGGAAGACGGTAGCCTGTTGGTTTTCCTGCCAGGCACCTCTGAAATCAGGCAAGTTGCCAGTATGCTTGAAACGCAGCTACCTCAAGGCACATTACTTGCTCCGTTGTATGGTGACTTATCCCAACAACAACAGGATGAAGCCATACAAGCTGCGCCGACACGCTTTCGTAAAGTTGTACTGGCAACGGCTATTGCTGAAAGCAGCCTGACCATTGACGGTATCAATACCGTTATTGATGTCGGTCTGATGCGCATTCCAAGGTTTGATCCATCAAAAGGCATATCACAGCTGGAAACCATTCGGATTACTGCGGATGCTGCGGAGCAACGTCAGGGGCGTGCAGGCCGACTGGCAGCGGGTACCTGTTACCGGATGTGGACAAAGCAGGAACAACAGCAACTGGTTAAACAACGTCGTCCGGAAATACTGGAAGCAGACTTGGCTCCAGTCATGCTGGAATTATTGTCCTGGGGTTACCGTTCACCTGAAGAAGCTGAGTGGCTTACCGCACCATCTGGAAACACCTGTCTGCAGGCACTTGAGTTGCTCGAGCAGTTAGATGCTGTCAAAAAAACAGGCTCTGAACATTGGCAGCTGACATCTCATGGTCAAAAAGTCAGCAAGCTACCCATGCATCCACGTATGGCGCATATGGTTTTGAGTGCAGAAGCATCAGATATGCTACAAGGACAACAATGGCTTGGCTGCCAGTTGGCTGCATTGTTGTCAGAGCGGGATATACTCAAGCGCAGCAGTCAGTCATTACCAGCCGACATCATGCTGCGTCTGGGATTACTGGAGGGAGAGCAGATTCCCGGCTTGCAGGCAAACAATAACAGCCTGAAACGTGTTCGCCAGATTGCCAGAAAATGGTTTCAAACACTGAGAAGCCCTGAAAAAAAAACGTATGCCCGAATACACGTTGCCGGGCTACTGGCTGCCGGCTGGCCCGACAGAGTAGCAAAAAGGCGTGGTTCAGAAACTTTCCTGTTAAATTCCGGCTCCGGTGCCACGCTTACCAGTGATGACCCGCTGGCTGCTGCTGATTTTCTGGTTGCTCCCGCGTTGGGAGGACATTCAGGGCAACGCAATGCACGCATTTTTATGGCGTGTGAAATCGAACCTGAAGTTTTACAACAGCTGTTTCCTGCACAGATTACACAGCAGGATAAGATAAGGTGGGATAATACCCGTAAAATGGTCTCGGCACAGACGGAAACCTGCTTCGGGTCTCTGCAGCTATTCAGCCAGCCCTTGTCAGCGCCCGACCCGGAAGCGGTCTGTGCAGCACTGATTGAAGGTATACGACAAAATAAACTGAATGACCTGCCGTTAAGTGCGGATTTTCAGCAGCTGCAAAGCCGTATGATATGCCTTGCTAAATTTGAAAAGAATTTTCCAGCTGCAGATACAGATACGCTGCTTAATACTTTGGAAAGCTGGCTATCCCTCTGGCTCAACGGCATCAACCGTGTGGAGCAACTGAAAAAAGTTAATCTGCGGGAATGCCTGCTGTCACTGTTGGATTGGGAACAACAGCAACAATTACAAAAAGAGGCTCCCGAAAAGTTTACTGTACCCAGCGGCTCCAATATCACTATTAACTACAGCAACCCGGAAGCACCGGTATTACAGGTCAGGTTGCAGGAAGTTTTTGGCCTGCTGGAAACGCCTATGCTCTGTTCGGGACGACTGCCACTCACTTTTGAACTACTCTCTCCTGCCAGACGCCCGGTTCAAAAAACACAGGATCTGGGCAATTTCTGGCGATCGACCTATCAGGATGTTAAAAAAGAATTAAAAGGACGTTATCCGAAGCACTACTGGCCAGATGATCCCTTCACTGCACAGGCGACCCGTCATGTAAGGCCGCGCTGACCCGGGAACACAGGTCACCCATTATGTCAGACAAGGGAATTACCAACAGATGGCTCCAAGGGCAAAGCATTCGGTCAAACTGATCTCAAAGCGGCAGTTAACTGAGAATACCGTCCAGCTCAATTTTGAGCTGGATCCGGCTTTGCTGGCGTTTATTCCAGGTCAGTTTATCCAGCTGCAGTTCGAGTTTGAAAGTAATCTTCATCAGCGCAGCTACAGTATCGCCAATGCCCCCGAAGACTTTCAGAAAACCGGCCAACTCGAAATTGCTTTAGCTTATGTCGATAACGGGCGTGCCTCACGTTATTTCGCTCAAGCGGAACCGGGCGATGAATTTTCACTGTCCGGACCTTTTGGCATGCTTGTACTGCCGGAAGAAGCTCCTGCCCGTGTCATACTGGTTGGGACAGGAACCGGTGTTGCCCCCTATCGTTCAATGTTGCCATCTCTGAAAAAGAAACTGGATGATGGGCTACATATGTCTATCCTGATGGGAGCCCGGCATCGTCGGGATCTGTTTTATACGGATGACTTTCAGAATGTTGCGGATTCATACCAAAATGCTCACTTTGTTCGCTGCCTCAGCAGGGGAGCCGACGCGGATATCAGTACCGGCGAGCACCATGGCTACGTTCAGAGTTATTTCGAAAAGCTTGAGCTTGATCCGGCTCGCGACCTGATTTACCTTTGCGGAACGCCCGGCATGATTGACGACTCTGTCAGTTTATTGCTTGAGGCGGGTTTTGGCGCAAGGCAGGTTAAACGTGAGAAATATGTTTTTTCAGGGCGTTAATACTCCAGTTCTATATTCTGACGCTCTATCTCACTGATTACTGAAAATAACCCGCCTGCCTGCTACCTCTGAAATGTTTTAAGTATGCAGACAATTCCCATGAACAGGATTCAGTGTTTGTTACAGCGCAATAGACTGATGTTTATTGCCTGGTGTATTGCCGCATCCTTTATCGCTTATTTCAGCATGTATGCTTTTCGCAAGCCGTTTAACGCGGCGTGCTACGAAGCCTGGACACTGTTCGGGCTTGACTATAAAAGCGTATTACTGATTTCACAGGTACTGGGTTACACCCTGTCCAAGATGTGTGGTATCAGGATCATTTCCGAACTTCAAGTGAAGCACCGGGCGGCTCTTATTCTGGGACTGATCGGTATCGCCGAGTTAGCGTTACTGCTCTTTGCCCTGATTCCTCCACCCTATAATTTCCTGTGTTTGTTCCTGAACGGGTTGCCGCTGGGTATGGTCTGGGGAGCAATATTTTCTTATCTCGAAGGACGGCGCTTTACAGAACTATTGGGGGCCGGACTGCTGGCCAGCACCATCATTTCTTCCGGTTTTTTAAAAACCACTGGGCGGGTACTGATTGAACAGGGTGAGTTCAGCGAGTTCTGGATGCCTTTTATCACTGGTATCATGTTCCTGCCTCTGCTGCTTCTCAGTGTCTGGATGCTGTGCCAGATCCCACCTCCCACAAGGGATGATCATGCACTGAAAGTTAAGCGTGAAGTGATGACCAAAGAAGCTCGCCGCAATATGTTTATCAGCTATTTTGGCGGACTGGTGTGCCTGCTTGCTGCTTACACTGGAATGGCAGTCTGTCGGGATTTCAGAGATAACTTTGCAGTAGAAATCTGGCGCGAGATTGGTATCACCAATAACCCTATGATCTACACCCAGAGCGAAGGCATTATCATGTTCTGCGTGTTGCTGCTGGTTGTTCCACTGGCACTGATCCACAGTAACCGTAATGCACTGTGGGCATCTCACTTACTGATTTTGCTGGGTTTTGTGTGCACAGGTGGAAGTGCACTGCTGTACAGCAACCACAGCATTGAAGCCTATCAGTGGATGATCATGACGGGCGTTGGTGTCAATATCATCTATATGAGCTACCAGATGGCTCTCTATGAAAGAGTTATTGCTACCTTCAGGATCAAAGGCAATATCGGCTTTATGATCTATCTGTCGGAATCTCTCGGGTATCTGGCAAGTGTGATCATTTTGTTATTACGCCCACTCTTCAAGGACAAGAACGGTTTGCTCGATTTTTATCTTGATCTTTCACTCTACACAAGTGCTGTGGCGTGCGTTCTTGGCTTTATGGCACTGCTTTACTTTCGGCGCAAAAGCCAGGGCATTGTCACCTGTTCATCCGCCGCAAGCGTAGCTTAAAGTCATTTGAGTACTTTGACACTTCACACCAATATGTCATCATGAAATCGTTGTGACAGGCGTCGTATAAGGAAGCATCGTACGACTGTAAATGTACGAAGGAGAGGCACAAACATGATGTCAGCCTATCGTAACAAAACGGTTGTCATTACCGGTGCCAGCGGTGGCATGGGGCGCGCCCTGACACTGCGATTCGGGCTGGCGAGTGCCCGGGTCGCAATGATAGACCTTGACCTGAGCCAGCTGGAAACGTTTCAGGCACATCTTGAACAGAAAAACATTCAGGCCACAGGTTATATCTGCGATATTACCGATACGGCTCAGGTTCATGATACGTTCAGCCGTATTCAGGCTGATTTCCATTCTATCGATATTCTGATCAACAACGCCGGCATCACCCACCGCAGTGCTTTTATGGACACCGATAGCTGCGTTTTCCATCAGGTGATGGAAGTCAATTATTTTGGTGCCGTGCATTGCACAAAAGCTGCTCTACCTGCTCTCTGCGAATCTCAGGGGCAGGTCATCACCATGAGCAGCATGTCCGGTTTTACACCACTTTTCCACCGCAGTGCTTACAGTGCCAGCAAACATGCTCTACATGGTTTATTTGATGATTTGCGACTGGAAGTAGAGCCTGAGGGCGTGAACATTATGTTGGTATGCCCTGGCTTCACAGCAACAGATATGCGCCATAATGCACTGGAAGGCGATGGTTCTATTGTTTCTGAACCACTTAAACTAACCGGCTCAGCAACGCCCCCATCTGAAGTCGCAGAAGAAATATTCCGAGCAACACTTAAAAGGAAACCATTACTGCTTGTCTCCAATGTTGACTGGCGCGCCCGGGTACTTGCCCGGTTATTTCCGGGACTGTTCGGGCGCTATGTTGCCAATCACCTGAGCGGTGTTCAGCTTACCGATTTACCGGAAGAAGCAACAGGCAGCTGAAAGCCAGCCATTAACCCACCCAGCAAAATAGCCTGTAAGATCTGGTGCAATACCAATACATTATTCCAGATTAACGACAGTCCGCTGAGTACAACAATGCATAGCACCAAAGCATAGCCTGCGCCCCTGATGCCCCAAGGTTTTCCCGACATTAAGAGCAATATAGTCCTGCAACCTGTAAAAGAAAAAAGCGCCAGCGCCATTACAGACTCATAGTTATTCTCGACAAAGTACCATGCGATAACGTGAGCAAGTGTAATTCCCAACCCCATTATAAGAACACAACGAATACCTTGTAGCCAGAAAGCAATACCGAGTATCACAAGGCAGATTCCTGCTATCACAGGCCAAATAAAGATTGCATTTACCCCCTGTAAAAAAGCTATAAAGTCAGCTTGCCGGATAAGGCTTAATCGGTCGGATATCAGCTGTTGAATATGTAAAAAATCACCCGCAACTATCTGTAATCCAAGGAGCAATGTCAGCATTCCCAGCAGTGTCGAGGCTGCTGATACCTTCGGCGAGCAGCATGATTTTCTCGCAATAAACTCCCCGGCAGCTGCAGCTAAAAAACCCAATGTAATCGCCAGCCCCAGAGCCGGAAGCACAACTTCATATAACTGATCCAGTGTATCCGCCTGAGTAACAGCAGCACCAATCAGAAAGCCCGGCACGAGATAAGCCGGAGCCCAGACAATCGCCGACAGAATATTGGCAAACCAGAAACGCTGCACCGGCATATCCATCATACCGGCCACCAGCGGAATAATAGGGCGGATCGGACCGACAAACCGACCCGTTGCAACACTGAGACCTCCATATTTCAGAAAGAAGCGCTCACCACTGGCAATCCAGCCGGGATGTTGCCGGAAGGGCCACCAGCTTTTTATTTGCTCATGGAATCTGCGCCCAAGTCCGTAGCTGATGGTGTCTCCAAGTACCGCCCCAATAAATGCACAAATCATTGCAGGCCAGATGCCGAGTGCACCACCACCTGCCAAAGTTGCCAGCGCAAAAAGCATAACAACACCCGGTAGGATCAGTCCTACCATCACCAGCGTTTCAAGGAATGCAGTCAAAAAGATGGCTACTGCCAGCCACAGACTATGATCGTGTAACCAGGCCATTAAATCGTGCAGACTGCTTTCCATCAGATTTATTTACTCCAGCAACTTATTTTCTTATCGAAGATGCAGACAGGTTATATGACTCAAAATCAGCTTGCGTGTTCAATAGTCATAAACGCATCTTTAACCTCCCCGCAAATAAAATGCAGCATAGTGATAGTAAAGTGATACCATCGATGACACAGCCCTGAGCCACAAAAATTAAAACAGGATTAATACCGGAGCAAGCGGCATGAGCGATGTACTGCATAACCTGCTGGAAGTGTTAAAGCTGGAACAAATTGAAGTCAACCTGTTTCGCGGTCAGAGTCAGGATCTTGGGTTTGGTCGCGTTTATGGCGGACAGGTTATCGGGCAGGCGCTTTCTGCCGCTAAAAAGACCGTAGAAAAAGGACGCCATGTTCATTCATTCCACAGTTATTTTCTGCGGGAAGGCGATGACAAACAGCCTATTATCTACGAAGTAGACTGTATCCGGGATGGTCGCAGTTTTAATACCCGCCGCATTAAAGCAATTCAGAAAGGTCGCGCCATCTTCAGCATGTCTGCATCTTTTCAGGTACAGGAAGCAGGGCTTGAACATCAGACTGAAATGCCGGTTACGACAAACCCGGAAGGGCTGGAATCCGACCTTACCCGGGCATTGCGCTTAAAAGAGTTTATTCCTGAGGCAAAGCGGGACAAATTACTCAGCGATAAGCCCATCGAAATGCGGGTTGTACGCCCGGTAGATATGATTAACCCGCAGCCCGCAGGCAACACTAAACAAGTCTGGCTGAAAACAACAGGTGAGATGCCTGACGACCAGCGGATTCATAATTATCTACTGGCCTATGCTTCTGATTTCAACTTTATAACAACCGCCCTGCAGCCACACGGCACCTCAATCTGGGATCGAAAAATGCAGGTTGCCAGTCTGGATCATGCCATGTGGTTCCATCGCCGCTTCCGAATGGATGACTGGTTACTCTACAGTATCGACAGCCCTTCCGCTTCTGGTGCCCGAGGTCTGGTGCGTGGTCAGATTTTTGATCAGGAAGGGCGACTCGTAGCATCCACTGCGCAAGAAGGCCTGATTCGAAAACACGACTGACCTCTCATCTCATACAAAAACCGGTCGCTTCATACAAACGACCGGTTTATGCTAATTCTCTATACACACCTCTCTCAACCAATACACTCAGGGAATCCCAAACCCTATGCGTTTCCTATGCTATTTACTATTCTCGGTTTTTAGTCTGACAGCAGGCAATACTCTGGCTTCAACGGAAAGTAGCAGCCATGCCGTTATCCTTCAGTATCACCATGTCAGTGACACAACGCCAAAGGTTACCAGTATCAGCCCGGAACAGTTTCAAAAGCATCTGGAATACCTGAATCAGCAAGGTTTCACCGTCTGGCCATTAACTAAAATCGTTGAGTCGCTTCAAGCCAGCCAGCCTGTTCCCGATAAAACGGTAGCGATTACCTTTGATGATGCCTTTACATCAATTTATGACAATGCCTTCCCTCTACTGAAAAAATACAAGATGCCTTTCACCGTGTTCGTTGCGACTGACCCGGTTGATCGCAATTTTGGAAAGATCATGAACTGGAAGCAAATCAGGGAAATGGCAGAGGCCGGTGCAACCATTGCAAACCATACCCGCACTCACGCCCATCTGGTTGAACAAAAACCACAGGAAACCGAGCAACAGTGGCTGAAGCGAGTAAAGAATGATCTTGAATATACTCAGCAACGCGTAAAAGCTGAAACTGGTCAGGATATACGCTATTTCGCCTGGCCTTATGGCGAATCCACCCCTGTGCTCAGAAACCTTTTGAAAGACATGGGATATATTGGGTTGGGACAACAGTCTGGTGCAGTCAGCGCAGCAAGTGATATGACTAACCTGCCCCGATATGCCATTTCCGGAAACTATACCAACATAGGTGCGCTGCGCGACCGGATTCTCAGTCTGCCCATGCCACTTAAAAGCGACACACCGGATTCAGAAATGATTACAGCCACGAACCCGCCGGTACTTACCATTGAATTAACACCGGGTAAGTTTCGTCTTAATGAGTTGCGTTGTTTTGCTTCTGGTCAGGGAGTCATTCCCATCAAGTGGCTGAATGAAAACAAAACAAAATTCGAAACAGTGGCACCAAAAGCCTTGCCCCGCGGCCGATCCCGCTATAATTGCACCATGCCGTCCTGGACGACAGGGCGATTCCACTGGTATTCCCATGCCTGGCTCAGGCTGAATGAAGACGGAACTGCGCTTGATTAACAATAAACAAATAAGAAACGGGCTCGCAGTACTCGCAGTACTCGCTGTACTCTTAACAAGCAGCAGTCTAACAGGTTGTAGTCCGCCGGAAATTACCCTCACAGAACAACAGGCTGCCGGGCAGCAAACTGCTAATCAGCTTTGTGCCGGTTGCCATGGGACACGAGGCATTGGAACATTAGCAGTTAACCCTAACTTAGCCTGTCAGAAGGAAGGTTATCTGGCAAAACAGCTCAGAGATTATCGTTCAGGGGCACGCAACAATCATAAGCCCATGGTCAATATTGCGAAAATGCTGAAAGAAGAGGACATTGATAGCTTAGCAAGCTGGTATGCTATGTTACCCTGTGATGGAACCTAAAAAAATAAAGCCCCGAATTATCCGGGGCTTTTCATTGTAATACAGCGGAGTTTAGACAAGCTTCTCCTGCCGGTAGTTGGTGATAGCCCGATAATGATGATCCATCAAAGATGGATCTTTACTGGCAAAAGCAGCCCACCCTATAACCATAACAGCTTTTGATCGTTCAAAATCCCTTAGCTTAACCTTACCATCCTCACTGTAAGCCATATCCTCAGTAAGCAGTGCCTGCTGAACCATTTGAGTATGTCTGGATATCTGCTCTGAATTTTGCTTTGGTCCCAAAGCAATAAGTGCTTCATAAACACGACTGGTTGCTTCGCTATCCAGAGTATCCTGATCACGTCTTATACCTGCATGCTGCATAACATGCGATGCATAGATTGGCTGTGTTCCAGTACTCATCGACATAGATGACGATTGTATATCGGCACCGCCAATATGCCCCTGAAGTTCAGGTGAGTTCACTCCATAGGAACCTGCAACTCCACTAATACCGGGCGCACTGAAGCTTCCTGATAGACCTGCAAGATCAGTATCTTGCTTACCTGCTTTCCCTCTTCCAAAGCGCGAAAGTTTGATGCCAGACACTTTACTCTTCAACTTTGCAAAGGGATTCATAGAGCTTTTTTTAGCTCCCTGAATATCAACATGCGGTGCCTGAAAATCAATTCCAACACCTGAGTCCGGAGTTGATGCTCTACTACCAGAACCATTGATATTCAGATCATCCGGGTCTACTTCAAGTCCACCAGATAATGAGCCATAGTCGCTATCTGTAGACTCTCTATCGTCCACTGCAATCGGCGGAGGGCTTGGTATTTTAGCTCTCAGTTCTTCGACCAACTCCGGATTGTTCGTCGTCATAACCGAGCTTTGCTGAACCATATCTGAAACCTGAGTTTCATCAAGACTCAACATCGCATCCATCCTGCCCATCTTGTCTGGGGTCATAATATCATTTTCATGACCTTCGCCACTTCTGATCTTCGCCAGTTCAAGTGATGCATCCTCCAAGTTTTTCCGATTCTTATCATTCCAACTGGACAAATGCTTAAATCCAAATCTAGAACCCCATTTCACAAACTTGGTTACTGGCTTTCCAACGAAGAAGTTAAAGAGTTTATTGCGAAACTTCTTCATGCCATTCTTGATTTTTGCTCTTTTCCCCTTGGCAACTTTGGGGCCATCGATATCAAGAGAGGGGCCACTCGCTTCGACCGAAGGTGTTTTAATGCCTACTCCTGCACTGGCTCCCCCCGACTTATCTGAACTGACATTTATTCCCCAAGGATCCAAGTCAAGACCAAGCTGGCTATCAGAAAGGCGATAACTCTTTTGGAATTTAGTCCTGTCTTTAGCTCCCAGGCTATCAAGGTAATCCCGCTCTTCAGTATTCAGTTCCTGACCACTTTTCAGCTTGGCAGCAATGCGGTCTCTGAGTGCTTTTTCAGCTTTTTTCTTTGCATTAAAGCTGGGAAATTTTAAGTTTTTAAACCAACCTTTTTTACCTTTTGTACCACCAGCCCCCTCTAATCCAAACTCAGGACCACGAAGGCTAAGATCAGGAGAGTCAATACCAAATTGTAAGCCAGAGCCGCTCAAGCCTAGAGAAGGAGGGGTTACAGAAAGGCTTGCTGATGAAGCTCGCTCATCAGAGGATAAAGAGGGCGGAATACCATGATGGACACGCTCTTTCCATTCTCTTCGTGTCATGTGATCTTTAAAGTCTGCCATCAGACTTGCACGATCTTCTTTTGACATGGCACGAAAATTTGCTTCATCTTCCTTAGAAATTTCCAGACACAAAAATATTTTTTCATGTAGCCCGAACGTATCGTCTTCAGTCGTATTTTTTTCGATTTTCCAGTCAGTCTGAGTCAGAGCTTTTGATTCAGCATGCTGTCCCGTAGGAACCGGCATTCGTGTGGATATATCTGGGTGTGCTTGAACACTATATTGCCCATGGTGTCCAATTACAGGCTTTTGATATTCAGGTTGATATCCCTGAGTAACATGAACACTGCCTGGAACTCGTCCTGATTCCATTACCACCCTCTCCCTGTGTGGCTTCGCTGCTGAGCCGTATAGATAAATGAGGCATCAACAATGTTTATATTTCAATTCAGTATAGACAAGGCTTGAATACCTTGTTTAGTCCCTCTTCTTTTTTATCAAATATTCACCCGATAGCTTGTCATAAGCCCCACGGGAACTACGTTTAATTAATAAGGAAGCCACTTTTTAGGTCGGTTTTCATAAAAAGGAAGCCCATCCGGGCTGCTGTCGCAATGGATGTCAGACATGAACGAAACCACTGTAAAGAAGCTTGCCCTGACGATTGCAGCCAACTGCATCAGGGAATCCATGATTGAAGACCACATCAGTCAGGGAAAACTCAGTCAGGACGATGCTAATGCTTTTAATCGTCAGATGACCAACAAGCTCTATACCTTCCTGACCTACCTGCTGAACAAGCCGGCGCAGGATTATGCAATGCTGATGGAGTCACTTTCCAAGCATTATCCCCAGAACTGGGATATGCCTGAACTTGACCCCGGCTTTACCCAAAATGCTAATCAGCCGCAGCCACCAGCATCATTTGGTATACAGCAGTAAGATTGTAAGCCCCTTTGATAATACCAATAGTTAAAGGGGTCATTGGTTTTACGACTGACGGAGTAAGTCATGGTCAGCGGCGATACACCCAGCTTCCGTACAGGGCATCTTTATTCCCCTGTTAATACATCCCCTGAAGCAGAATACTTCGAACCCCTGCTGCAATCTTCGCACTGTAAAGTTGAACGTATTGTTTCCCATGGTCATTCAACACCACCTGAAGAATGGTATGACCAGACAACAGATGAATGGGTTGTCTTGCTATCGGGTGCAGCAAAGTTAGAAATAGAAGGGCATTATTCCCTTTTTTCGCTTGATCCCGGCGATTACATTTTTCTCCCAGCCCACCTTAAACACCGTGTCGCCTGGACGGTTCCTGATCAAGACACAGTCTGGTTAGCCATACACCTTCCAAAAAATAACCATTAACAACACTATGAAGTACATCATTTCACTATTAGTCAGCCTGCTACTAGCTATAAATGCCAATGCAGAAACACCAGAGCCTGATTTGAAAATAGTCAGTGATTTACTGCACACCCTCAATATCAGCCACGAAAACAACCCCGACTCCATTATTCAAACAGCAAACAAAAGTTGGGGACGCAAAACAGGAATCGAGCGCTGGGAGTTACCCGAAACAAAAGTTAATAACGATGAGCGCAACAAAATCCTGAACAACTTGAAAGTACTAGGGGTAAAAGATGTATTGGAACCCTCTCAGAAACATTATCGATATGTCCTGATACTGGGTGCCACCGTACCCCGCATGCAAAAGCGACTGGCCCACTTCGTGGCCTTGTGGGAACAAGGGTTACGCACAGACGAAATTGTTTTCTTAACCGGGCAGCGACTATTAATTCCTGAAATCGACAAAATCGAAGAACTGGCAAACGCCTGGTTAAAACAGGCACCTACAGGTACAGGCTATGGCGATATCATCCCTCAAAATGAAACGGAGGCGATGAAACTGTTATTTCAACTCATGCCTCTACCGGAAGATCTCCGCAAAGTTAAAACGACTTACATTGATACGCCAAGATACCTGCTGGACGGCATCTGGCAAAGACCTAACACCGCTATGAATGCGCAGCACTGGCAGCAACACAAGCCTGAACCGGGAACGGTGCTGGTATTTTCCAATCAGCCTCACGCTCATTATCAATATGAGGCACTGCGGGAACATATTCCTGCTGAATTCGAGCTGGAAGTGACGGCAGCGGCAGCCAGGGAAGATATGCCGCTGTCTGAATACCTTGATGCCTTAGCACTCTGGTTGAGGAAATATGTTCAGAGAAAACCTTATTCACAATCGGATAAATAATAAAAACCAGCGAGTCAGATCAACGGATTATTTATGACAGTAAATGCCAACTCGACAAGCTTCACTCCATCTTTGGAAATCGTCCGAGATTTACTGCATTTACTGAAAATTCCCCATCAAAATGATACCGATGCCATTATTCAAACCACAGATGAACGCTGGGGACGCAAGCCCGGAATGGAGCGCTGGGAGCTCCCTGAACCCAAAGTTAATAATAATGAGCGAAGCCAGATTCTTAATAACCTCAAGATACTAGGTGTTAAAAGTGAGATCCGGCCAGCTCTGAAACATTATCGATACCTGCTAATTCTGGGTGCAACAGTTCCACGTATGAAAAAGCGGCTGACACATCTTGTATCCTTATGGCATCAAGGGTTACGTGCCGATGAAATTGTATTTCTGACCGGGCAGCGCCCACTAAATCCAGTAATAGACAAAATAGAAGAACTGACAACAGCCTGGTTAACCAGGATGCCTGCCGGGACAAGCTATCAGGATATTCTGCCCGAAAATGAAACCGAAGCAGCCAAACTACTGTTTCATCTAACAGAATTACCTGAAGATATGCACAACGTTAAAGTCAGCTACGTTGATACCCCAAGGTTTCTGAAAAATGGTCGCTGGGAACGCCCTTACACAGCTCTCACCGCCCATCAGTGGCTGCAGACAAAACCAGAGCATGGCACTGTTCTCGCATTTTCAGATCAGCCCCACGCCCGGTATCAATATGAAGCCCTGAAAGAGTATATTCCCGCTGAATACAAACTGGATGTCACTGCACCGACTGCCAGAGAAGATACACCTCTGGCAGAGTATCTCGATGCACTGGCTCTCTGGCTCAAAAGATGTGATTTCAGCGCTAATCAGTGATCATGCCCCCAGCGGGGCTGTAGCTTATGCTCGATTCCCAGCTGCGACAGAATTCTGGCCACAACAAAATTCACCATATCATCAACACTTTCCGGCCGGTTATAAAAACCCGGACTGGCTGGCAGGATCACTGCTCCCATACGGGTCAGCTTCAGCATATGTTCAAGATGGATTTCAGATAGCGGTGTTTCGCGAGGCACCAGAATCAACTGATGACGCTCTTTCAAAGCAACATCTGCCGCCCGCTCAATCAGGTTATTACTTGCGCCAGTAGCGATAGCGGATAATGACCCCGTACTGCAAGGGCAAACGACCATGCGGGCTGGTGCACCACTGCCGGAAGCAACCGGCGCCATCCATTCCTCTTTATTAAATACCCTGACCTGCCCCGGTTTTCCCTTAAACAGCTTTTCCAGATAGGCAGCCGCTGACTCGGCATCATCCGGAATCATCTCATCCGTCTCTGTTTCCAGTACAACCTGTGCTGCACCAGAAATCATCAGGTATACCTGATGACCAGCATGTACCAGACATTCAAGCAGGCGTAATCCATACTGGGCGCCGGAAGCCCCGGTCATTGCCACAGTAATCGTAGAACTTCGCTGATCCGTCATGCAGACTCCTGCTGTGCTTCCAGTGCAGTCAGAATACGGCCATGCAGACCTTCAAAACCGCCATTACTCATAACCACCACATGATCACCGGACTTGGCATGCAGATTGACATACTCAACCATTTTCTGGATGTCATCAAAGACCTTGCCGGAAACATCACTGGCACTGACTTCATCTTCCAAAGACCAGCCAATGGTATCCGGCTGATACCATAGTACTTCTGATGCGGCAGCAGCCGATTGGGCAAGCTTGCCCTGATGACAGCCCATTTTCATGGTATTCGAACGCGGCTCAATAACCGCAAAGATACGACTTTGCGAACCCAGTCGCGCTCTTAAACCCTCAAGGGTAGTCGCTATTGCTGTCGGGTGGTGGGCAAAATCATCATAAACAGTGACGCCGTTTGCCGTACCGAAAACTTCCATTCGGCGTTTCACTCCCCTGAACAGCCCCAACGCCTCACAGGCATGCTCCGGTTTAACACCCACATGGCGTGCAGCAATAATCACAGCAAGCGCATTCGCCATATTGTGGCGACCTGTCTGATTCCAGTTGACCAGCCCAACGGATTTACCGTCCTTCAGAACTTCAAATTTGCTGCTATCACTGGATTTCGCTGCAACCTGCCATGTTGCTGGCTGCCCATTAACATCGAGTGTCTGCACTGATGACCAGCAACCCACCTTCAGAACATCCTTCAGGTGCTCATCATGTTCAGGAACAATAATCAGCCCATCTCCGGGGATTGTGCGTACAAGATGATGAAACTGGGTTTTAATCGCGTCGATATTGGGAAAAATATCCGCATGATCATATTCAAGGTTATTCAGAATGGCGGTACGCGGACAGTAATGTACAAACTTTGAGCGCTTATCAAAAAAAGCGCTGTCATATTCATCAGCTTCAACAACAAAGAACGGTGTTTTACCCAGTCGGGCAGATAAACCAAAATCCAGTGGTATCCCACCAATCAGAAAGCCGGGTTCCATACCCGCATATTCAAGCACCCATGCCAGTATACTGGCGGTAGTTGTCTTTCCGTGAGTGCCCGCAGCAGCCAGCACCCAGCGACCGGGAAGGATTTTTTCAGCCAGAAAGCAGGGGCCTGATGTATAAGCAAGACCTTGATTTAATACATATTCAACAGCGGGGTTACCACGGGACATCGCATTACCAATGACCACCAGATCCGGTGCTGGTTTAAGATGCTCGGGACTGTAGCCCTGCATCAGTTCAATGCCTTGCTCTTCAAGCTGAGTACTCATTGGCGGATAGACATTTTGATCAGAACCACTGACCTTAAATCCCATCTCCCGAGCCAGCAAAGCAAGGCTTCCCATAAAAGTGCCACAGATACCAAGAATATGAATATGCATAGTTGCCTTGTAAGTCGCCTTGAAAGTTGCCATGCCTGATTGAATCAGTTTCAGATTAAAGCGCACCTGTCGTGAATGCAAAAGAGTAATCAATTCAGTATGATACTGAACGCCCTTTTTACATATTCAAGGCTGTAGACGCCGTCTGGCGGAGATGATTGATTGATATGACAAAAAGAAATGCCTTTTATGCCCAGTCTGGCGGTGTGACATCAGTTATCAATGCCAGCGCCTGTGGTGTTATCGAAACTGCACGACAGCATTCTGACAAGATCGGTACTGTGTATGCGGGCCACAACGGCATTATCGGAGCACTTCGCGAAGAGCTCATCGATACCAGTCAGGAAACAGATGAAACAATTGCCGCGCTGCGATTTACTCCCGGTGGTGCATTTGGTTCCTGCCGTTACAAACTCCCCTGTGTAGATACTCACCGGGCGCAATATGAGCGTTTGATTGAAGTTTTTAAAGCCCACGACATTGGCTACTTCTTTTATAATGGCGGGGGCGATTCTCAGGATACCGCCCATAAAGTGTCAGAACTGAGCCAGCAGATGGGTTATCCCATGACTTGTATTGGTATCCCTAAAACTGTTGATAACGATCTGCCACTAACCGACTGCTGCCCCGGTTTTGGTTCCGTTGCCAAGTATGTTGCCATCTCGACTCAGGAAGCCGCACTGGATATCAAGTCCATGTGCGAAACGTCTACCAAAGTATTTATTCTCGAAGTGATGGGACGCAATGCAGGCTGGATTGCAGCTTCTGCTGCGCTTGCTTCTCAGCAGGCAGGTGACCCTCCTCATATGATCCTGTTCCCGGAACGCAGCTTCACGCGGGAAACCTTCCTTGCCAAAGTGGACGAAGTCGTTAAATCAGAAGGGTACTGCGTGATTGTCGCCTCTGAAGGTGTTCATTATGGTGATGGCACATTCCTTTCTGCCTCACGTACGACAGATGCTTTTGGACACGTACAGCTCGGCGGTTTGGCTCCGGCACTGGCTCGTATGGTTAAGGAAGCACTGGGATATAAATATCACTGGGCAGTTGCTGATTATTTGCAGCGTTCAGCACGTCATATTGCTTCTGCAACGGATGTCCGTCAGGCCTACGCTGTGGGCAAGGCGGCTGTAGAGTTTGCGCTTGAAGGCAAAAACGCTGTTATGACAACCATCGTCCGTGAAGAAGGCCCTGAGTATAAATGGTCGATCGGTGAAGCGCCGCTGGCAGATGTTGCTAACGTTGAGCAGATGATGCCTGATGACTATATCAGTGATGACGGCTACTGGATCACTGACAAATGCCGTAAGTATCTGGAACCTTTGATTCGAGGCGAAGATTACCCTCCTTACGACAGCAACGGTATGCCACACTTCGCACGTTTGAAGCGTGTCTACGCCGAAAAGAAACTGTCCGAATTTAATGATATTTAATTGAAATCAGCAGCCTCCAACATGGGGGCTGTTTTGTTTCTACCGCTCTTTCCGCCCAGCAACATAAGCTACTATATCAATATTCTTTCAGCAGCTTTTGATGGGATAGTACATGGCATCCATTCTGGTAACCGGAGCCAGTCGAGGGATTGGGCTTGAGTTCGTAAAACAGTTACTGGATGCAGGACATCAGCTATTCGCCTGCTGCAGAAGCCCGAATAAGGCGGAAGGGCTTCACAACATAAGCTCTCAGAACCTGCACGTACATAAGCTCGATGTCACAAACGACGATGATATAACAGCCCTGAAAAACAGCATGCAGGGTGAGCCGCTCGACATCCTGATTAACAATGCAGGCATCTTCGGCAAAAATCAGCAACTGGAGACAATGACACGTGCAGACTGGCAACTGGAAATGATGACCAATGTTGCCGGGCCAGCCCTAATCACTCAGGCATTATTAAAAAACATCAGGGCAGGTAAAGACAAAAAGCTGATTTATATGAGTAGCGGACTGGCTTCCATCAGCACCAACACCACCGGACGACGGCTGGTATACCGTTCCTCAAAAGCTGCTCTTAATGCGCTGGTTAAGTCTTTATCGATAGAACTTGAAACTGAAGGATGCACGGTTGCAGCACTTGACCCCGGCTGGGTCAAAACCGATATGGGCGGAGAACAGGCCACCACCCATGTACAGGATTCAGTGAAAGGGTTAATTACCGAAATTATGAAACTGACACCTGCAGACTCAGGCTGCTTTTTAAGTCATCGGGGGGAAACACGGGCGTGGTGATTTCCCTGTCAGTTGTAATGAACGAAGCTGGCTGAGAAGCAAAATAGACGTTCATTTGTAACATCAGCATCAGGCAGGTCAGAACCAGACAAAGCACCAGCATCAACAAACTGTTGAATCTGAAATGTTTCCTGTTCAGCATGATAATCCTTAAGCCTGAGATTCAGGCAAACTGAAGCGCTGCTGGCTTCAAAGATGATTCCTAGATAACACGCCGGACTATATCGCTGAAGCCTGATGCAAAAAAGCTAGTACAGTTATCCTGTAACAGCGCAGTTGCCCCATACCTACCGATCTTAAACACCTACCAGCCTGACTATTCGAGTACCCCTTAAGGTTCAACACTATGGCTGCACACACCCGATCAGCATGAAAGCCTTAACCGGGTATCAGCAAATCACATTAATCAGACATCAACCTGTTTCATCAGCACTTTGGAAGCCCGGGCAACCGGGTAAGATTCCCGCCGGTCATCAGGCAGATCGCTGACCTTAACCGGCTCAAAGCCCCGCTCTGCAAACCAGTGAGAAGTTCTTGTCGTCAGCACAAACAGCCTGTTGATACCTTCTTCCCTGGCTCTGTTTTCAATATGTTCGAGTAACACATCCCCCCGGTCACCCTTCCGGTAGTCAGGATGCACCACAATGCAGGCAAGTTCACCACTGATTCCGTCTTTAAACGGATGCAAAGCGGCACAACCGATAATCATGCCGTCTCGTACAATCACACTAAACAAATTGATTTCCCGTTCAATCTGCTTGCGCGAGCGCCGCACCAGTACACCTTTTTCTTCCAATGGCCGGATCAGTTCCAGAATACCGCCAACATCTTCAATCATACCGCTGCGCATTTCTTCATAACGATCCAGTGTCAGCAGCGTTCCGGCTCCGTCACGGGTGAACAGCTCCACCAGCAAAGAACCATCATCTTCATGACTGATGATATGGGTGCGCATAACGCCACCCTGCCCCGCTTCCAGAGCAGCCAGCAGCAATCGTTTTCCGTCAACATCCTGACAGGGCAGAAGTTGATGCCTTGCTTCCAGCGGTCGGATTGAGCGCGCCAGTTTGCCTTCCGCATCAAACAACCCTTGCTTATGACTGAACATAATCAGCTTTTCAGCCTTCAGTGCCTGTGCGGTTCGGTGAGCCACAGATTCTACCGGCAGGTTAAAAACCTCCGCCGTAGAAGAAAGCCCGATGCAGGACAATAACACTACATTGCCATCGTCCAGTTGCCGGGATATGCCTTTGGCATCAATACGGCGAACTTCGCCCGAATGTTGATAATCAATGCCATCGACAACACCCAAAGGCTGAGCCGTCACAAAATTGCCACTGACAACCCGAATACGCGAGCCATACATAGGTGAATTCACCAAACCTGTGGATAACAGCGCTTCAAGTTTCACTCGCAGGCTGCCTACAGCATCCTTGACGCACTCAAGTGTTGGCTTGTCGGTGATACGCACATCATTATGAAAACAACTCTCAAGACCACCCGACTGAACCCTTTCACTAATCTGGGGGCGCGCCCCATGAATGATCACCAGCCGGACACCAAGACTGCTCAACAGCGCGATATCATGGATGATATGCGTCAGGTTAGGATGCTCAACAGTTTCACCACTGAGCATCATCACAAAGGTTTTCCCTCTGTGCGCATGAATATAAGGCGAAGACTGACGAAAAAATTTTACATATTCGGTGGTGTTCAGGTTCACGCCACTGACTCACTTTTATATATTTATTACTCTCAGCCGCTATCTTACTTCACACAAAACCTTTCTATCAGTTGCCTTAACAACATTATCATCGGATTAATACAATCCAGTGACAGAAACTCATCCGGTTGATGCGCCTGGGCGATATCGCCAGGGCCTAACACAACCGTCTCGGAGCACAGCTGATTGATAAACGGTGCTTCCGTCGCAAAGGTAACAGATTCTGCGGGATGACCAGTCAGGTCTGCACAGGTTTTCACCAGTTCACTGGTTACATCAGAATGGAAAGCACCGATACTGTCCGTAATCGGGCTCAGGTTGAACTGCATACCCAGTGATTCAATAACAGGCGCAATTCGCTGACGCATTTCCTGTCGTAATTCATCTGCATTCATCCCCGGCAGCATCCGGATATCGTATTCAAGCATACAATCACCACAGATACGGTTTGGGTTGTCGCCTCCATGAATGCATCCCAGATTAAGCGTCGGCACCGGTACACCAAAGCCCGGATTCTGATAGCGCTGTTGTAATTCACCCCGGAATTTGAGCAGTTCACCCATTGCACCATGCATGGCTTCCATTGCGTTCAAACCCAACGCGGGGTTACTGGAATGACCGGAACGCCCAGTGATCTGTAATCGTTCGAGCATAATGCCTTTATGCATATGCACAGGGCGCATGCCAGTCGGTTCACCGATAAGTGCATAACGTCCCTGTAACTTACCCGCATCTGCAATTGCCCGCGCACCCGCCATAGAGGTTTCTTCATCTGCTGTTGCCAGCACGATAATCGGTTGTTTGAGAGGTTGACCGATAAAGGGCTTTACCGCCTCAAGCACTAAGGCGAAAAAGCCTTTCATATCGCAGGTGCCAAGACCATAAAAGCGGTTATCTGCCTCAGTCAGCTTAAACGGATCATGCTGCCAGCGATTCAGATCATAGGGAACTGTGTCGGTATGCCCTACCAGCACTAGCCCTCCGGTACCGGTTCCCAGCGTCGCGATCAGATTGTATTTCCCGTCTTCAGGCAGAGGATCAATTTCGCAGTGAAATCCAATATCGTTAAACCAGGTTGCCAGTAAATCGATAACAGGCTTATTACTTTGATCGAGTTTTTGGTCTGTGCAGCTTATTGACGGGGTTTCAATTAATGAGCCAAGGACGGTATTAAAATCAAAACTGATATTCATGTTAATTTTTTACTACACCCGTAATATACGCTGAAAGCTACGTTATTATGCTGGAGAATTCAATTAACAAGTACTAGTTTGAAAAGAATGATTTTTTTTCAGCGGTGTAGATGATGAAAAAATCAACAATAATAAATTTATTAGGTGTTTTTCTGGCTATCTTATTCATAAGTCAGGTTAGCCACTCTCGTTTATACCCTGGATACTATGTATTCCCAACCCAGGGGATTCATGACAGCCTGTCATTGAAAGTATATTTTCAGCATAAAACGCCTGAAATGTCAGACAAGTCAATTTCAACAAGTACACGTAAAGGCATGTACGCAATGTTTTTTGATAGCAGGGTTTTATTTAATGAGTTTCCTTCGCAAACACCTGCCAGCCATAACTGCTTTTATCTGACGCTGCCACAAAGATCACTCCCGGTTATGAACATAGATGCTGCCCGGACAGAAAATCAGCCAGTATATCTTCATAACGCCAGGACTCAGAAAACGATAGGGCTTTATTGGCCTGAAAAATTTTATGATGTTGAACTGGCTGTTCCGGAAAGCCCCCCACAACATTATCTGATTGGCGTTCGGGACACCCCCTATGTAAGAGATTTACCCTGTTTTCAAGTTCACATGCACTCTTCTGCTCACCTGAGACAACTAAAAGTATCGCCTTTAACAGCCACGTTAACTACCACAAGTATTGCTGTATGTATCAACCTTCAGGGAAAGGTCATCATTGCAGATAGCCATGCACCACCAGAAGGATATGCTGTCGTCATAACGTTATCCGCCCCGGACGCCCCTGTGATTTATTTTGAGTTAATAAAGTGGGCGCTCAATGATATTTGTAACTTATGGATAGCTCTTTACAAAGTGGCGACTCAATCAGAATATGAATCTGTAAATGCAGTAAAGGCAGAAAAAGATTTACAAAATTTAATGCTTGAGATTGCCAAAGATTCTTTTCATCAGAAAGTTTTTACTATTTGGGAAAGAGTAGAATCTGCAGTCTGCTCTATGTACAAGGATCTTGAACTGACAGCGCCCCAGCGAGAATTTTTAAAACCGTATTCTCACGTTGCTTATGCTCTGAATTACACGACAGACAGTGCTCCCATACTAGCCTCATTTTCTGAAATCCCCCCACCCATACCCGCAAAGAGCAAAATCGCGCCTTCCGCCTCAGCACAACAGGTGAAACAAGGAAAAGACCAAAATTTACCACCAAACTATGTTAAGCTTGCTTCTCCAACCAGGACAACTACCGCTTGCCCTATGCCCTGTGAGACAAAACAAGTCAACTTCGCCAAACTAGAGCATATCCTCTTTATGGCAAGAGCTGATGTGCTTGTATATCAACAATCCGACGCTAAGGATCAATCAAAAAATCAAATGTGGGGAATCCTCGAGGGTCTTTGCAGTGCTTTTCGGGGTGTAAGAGGCGACTTTTGCGAGCAAACATACTTTCAACAAGTTCTAACTTCTTATAATGATGCTCGTAATTCATGGCATGGAACGGCGGCCGGATTTGACCGCCCCCGTCTTCCTGAATATCAAGATAATCAAACAGCGACAACCGGTCACTTCATACCTATCCCAAAAGCTGTAGTTTCTTCACAAAATTTCGGTTTCCTTCCAAAATCGAAAGATTCAGGCTATCCCCAGACGCCTCCCACACCTGCACCAATGTTGTCTGCGTCGTCCTGCGACTCAACCCAGAGAGTAATGACACCGGTATTTTTAACACCCCACGATCAGGAAGATGAATGGGTGCCTGATATGGACTTAGACCCGTCAGGCAGTCATAAGCCTGCTTTCATACCAGCACCAAGCCGACTTTCCACACTTAAGAATGATGTAAAGACTGCATTTGAAAATGCACAAACAGCTTGCAAAGATACAAAACAGCGAAGCAGGGGGGGGAAAATCAAGCTGGAGTGTGAGAATAAGCTACACTTCTTACACCTTAGTGTAGATGCATTAAGAGAAGAAGCCGTCGAGATTAAAACGCTTGAAAGATACACGAAAGAGCTGGATGGTCTTCTTGAAGTCTGGGAAAAAGCATCCACCCAGGTAATATTGCCACGTACAAAGGACACACATGCCAGGTAAGTTTTACCTGGCATGTGATATCAGTCACTTTATCCAAAAATCCCTTCCAGAATATAGAAGAACAAAATCGCCAACCCTGCCCCAGCCGGCAGGGTCACAACCCACGAGGCAAAGATTTTACCAATCACCTGCAGGTTCAACGCACCAATACCCCGTGCCATACCAACACCCAGTACTGCGCCTACAAGCGTATGTGTTGTAGAAACCGGTAAACCTGTACCTGATGCCAGCACAACCGTTGTCGCTGCAGCTAACTCCGCAGCAAAGCCCCGGCTTGGTGTCAGCTCGGTGATATGTTTACCGATGGTTGCCATTACCCGGTAACCATAAGTTGCCAGACCGATAACAATACCAACACCACCCAAGAGCAGCACCCAGGCCGGCATTTCGGCACTCGACGCAATCTCACCTCCGGACATGACAATACTGGCGACAGCAGCCAGAGGCCCTACTGCATTGGCCACATCGTTCGAACCATGAGCGAATGCCATAGAGCAGGCTGTAAAGATCATCATCAGGCCAAACACTTTCTCTACACTGGAGAAGTGAAACTGTTGATCTGCCTGACGATCTTCCTTAACGCGACTCAACATTGCCTTACCAGCAAACATCGTGGCAAACCCAATTCCTGCCGACAGTAAAACGCCCTCGGTATTGGAAAGCGGTAAGCCAATATGTTTCAGTCCCTTGGTCAGCGTCACCATGGCCATCATAAAGCCCACCAGCATCATATAAATGGGCACATAGCGCTTGGCATTGCGGAAGGGATGATCTGTATCCAGTATCAACCGCTGAATACTCATGAAGATACAGAAGGCTAACGTCCCCGAGAGCACCGGCGACACGACCCAGCTGGCAACAATAGAGCCCACTTTGCCCCAGCTAACCGCATCAAAAGAAATTCCGACAGCAGCAAAACCAACAATTGCACCCACAATGGAGTGCGTGGTCGAGACCGGCCAGCCGAAATGCGTCGCCACCAGCAACCAGGTTCCGGCCGCTAATAGTGCCGCCAGCATGCCATAAACCAACAACTGCGGGTTTTCCTGTAATAGGGGCATGGTGGGATCAAGAATCCCCTTGCGTATTGTGGCGGTTACAGAACCACCCGCCAGGTAAGCCCCGGCAAATTCCAGCACGATTGCAATCATGATGGCCTGACGAACGGTCAGTGCCTTAGACCCAACTGACGTGCCCATGGCATTGGCCACATCATTCGCTCCAACACCCCAGGCCATAAAGAAGCCGAAGGCGCAAGCGAGAATCAACAGTAGAGTGCCGTGCTCTGCGATAACAGACATCGTTTATTTACCAGCTCGGAAATTTTATCGGGCAAGCGTTAGTTGGAGGTAACTACCCACTCGGGAGGCTCGATCAGCAAGATCACCCACCCAGTCGATAATTTTATACAGGAAGATAACGTCTACCGGCGGCAGGTCCTGTTCGATGGCAAAAAGAATTTTACGCACCTGAACCTGAAGGTCATCAGTATCACTTTCGATACTATCAAGTTCTTCAATCATATGTTCAACCAGATCCACTTCTCGCCCCCGGAAACCGGTTTCCAGCAACTCATCCAGTTCGTTCATCGCACGCAGCGCCTGCATGGACGTTTCAATGGAGCGTTGCAGGTATTTCATAAAATCATCGCGGATGGCTTCGGGGAATTTCATTTCCCGTCCGAGAACCAGACCCGCAATATCTTTTGCACGGTTCGCGACTTTGTCCTGAACCGTTACGATTTCCAGCAAATCGGCACGGGGTACCGGTAAGAACAGGCTTTTAGGTAAGGAAAGCCGGACATTCTTTTTAATAACATCCGCTTCTTCTTCCAGCCGACTGATCGTGTGCTGGAGGTTGGCAGCCAGTTCCCAGTCATCTTCGTAGACAGCCTGAAAAAACGGCAGTAGCTCGGTGGCGCACTCATGCGCCTTGGCAATATGCTTCTGTATCGGGCCAATGGGAGACCGCCCGAAAACGCTTGACAGCAAGTTGCTCGGCATGACTTTTTCCGTCAAAAGAAAAGCGCAAGTATATAGACGCCGCTGTCCCTTGCAATACCAACAGCTTCATTGGAACCCGTTCAGTTGCGCTTAATATTCAGCCCAATTCGTTCCTGCAAATTGGACTCGTTCAACTCTGGATTTAAAGTACTCTGGATCAAAGTACTCTGCTTTTACTTTTGCCATCAGTTACTTACATTAGTTCAACTGAATTGGCAGGGTTACAACATGCATCCGGAAATTGAACTTAAACTTAAAATCCAGCCTCAGGATATCAACAGACTTGAGGCGTGCGAACTCCTTCAAAAGTATAACAATGGCACGCCCGAACGCCATTTTCTGATATCGACATACTTCGACACTACAAATCTGGATTTTATCCATAAGCGCATTGCATTACGTATTCGCCGAAAAGGCAAGCAAATAATCCAGACAATTAAATATGATACCGCCAGTAGCAGCGGTTTAACCAAGCGACCGGAAATCGAGTGGCTGCTGCCATCTCCGCAACCTGACCTGACACTTGCCAGAGATAACCTGCCCGAAGCATTGCAGCATCTCGATGCTTCAGAGCTGATACCTGTTTTTGAAACCCGCTTTCACCGCACCAGCTATGTTCTGAACTGGCCGGGCTCATCCCCCGCAACAATCGAAGTGGCTATCGACCATGGCGAAGTCACAACCGGTCAACAGTCAGTCAATCTTTGTGAGCTTGAGCTGGAACTGCTTTCCGGTGAAGAAAACAGTCTCCATGAGCTACACAACTGTTTGCAGTCGGAATTTCAGCTGGAGCCCTGCGATACCAGCAAAGCCGCACTGGGTTACCAGCTTGCAGCCATGGCCAATACGAGCGCGGTGCCGATATAAACAAGAAGGCTGACATAACCCGGCCTTTGCTTAAGATTTCAGGTTCAGGGAAGAGCCCGCCACCATGACAGCGACAGACCAAACACCGCCAGACAGGTTTCTCAGCCTGAACCAGATTATTAATGATCTGGCCAAAGATGGCAGGCTGGCAAGTGATATTGCTGACGAAATTCTGAACCGCCCGCGCCCGGCAGAGCAGGTAAAACTCCACCCGCTGGAATATCTTGCTTCTCTACAATTATCAGATGCCTCTGCAACCAGCCAGAAACTCGATCTGAATACACTGACTCAATGGCTGGCAGAAAAAGCCAGCCAGCCTTTTATTACTATCGACCCGCTCAAGATTGATGTCGCTGAAGTCACCCCAGTCATGTCGCAGGGTTATGCATCACGCCACCAGATTCTTGCCGTTGCCGTCACTACAGATGAAATCACTATTGCCAGTGCCCAGCCATGGCATCGCGAGTGGGAAGATAACCTGCGCCATGTTACTCAGAAAAATATCAAACGAGTTGTAGCTAGCCCTGAGGATATTCGTCGGTTTACCATTGAATTCTATACAATCGCACTGTCAGTTCAGGGAGCTACCGGAACCGAAGGTGTTGCAGCCGGTCATATCAATTCCTTTGAACAGTTGCTGGACTTAGGTAGCCAGCCAAACCCGGATGCCAACGATCAGCATGTCGTCAACATTGTTGACTGGCTGTTGCAGTATGCCTTTGAACAACGTGCCAGCGATATTCATATAGAACCCCGCCGGGAAAAAGGCTCACTGCGATTCCGTATAGATGGTGTTTTACACCCCATCTATTCCATGCCAGCCAAAGTGATGGCCGCAATCACCAGCCGTCTGAAAATTCTCGGCCGCATGAATGTGGCAGAAAAACGCAAACCCCAGGATGGACGTCTGAAAACCCGCAATCCCGACGGCAATGAGGTAGAGCTCCGCCTTTCTACTCTGCCAACCGCCTTCGGGGAAAAGATGGTATTACGGATCTTTGATCCGGATGTGCTGATCAAACCGTTTTCTGAACTTGGTTTTTCTCAGGAAGATGACCAGCGCTGGCAGCATATGACCCACCAGCCCAATGGCATTGTGCTGGTCACAGGCCCTACCGGGTCAGGTAAAACCACCACACTGTATTCAACCCTCAAAGCGCTGGCATCACCACAGGTGAATATCTGCACCGTTGAAGACCCGATTGAAATGGTAGAACCGAGCTTTAACCAGATGCAGGTTCAGCACAATATCGACCTGACCTTTGCCAGTGGCATTCGGGCTCTACTCCGGCAAGACCCGGATATCATTATGATTGGTGAGATACGCGATCTGGAAACCGCTGAAATGGCGGTTCAGGCAGCTTTAACAGGTCATCTGGTGTTATCAACATTGCATACCAATGATGCACCCTCTGCAATCACTCGCATGCTGGAGCTGGGTATCCCGCCTTATCTATTGAATGCGACCTTACTGGGAGTGATGGCTCAGCGACTAGTACGAACATTGTGTTCCAATTGCAAAACAGCCGTGAAGCCGGATAAAGATATCTGGCAAAAACTGGTCAAACCCTGGTCAGCTCCACGGCCATCCAGCATTTACACTTCAACAGGATGCACTCAGTGCCGGGAAACCGGCTATATCGGACGAATGGGTATCTACGAAATCATGCCGTTCAGCGAAACGATCAAAAAGCTGACTGCCAGCAATCCTGATTTAAACAAAATCAGGTATCAGGCAATGAAAGAGGGCATGCACTCGCTGCGGTTAAGTGGAGCCTATAAGGTGACATCCGGCCATACAACAATCGAAGAAGTGCTTCGAGTCACACCTGACCGAGCCTGAAGCTTCTTTTATGCCGCTTCAGGATTTCCTGGTTTTTTAGGTTTTGTGCCAGTAATAAGATCACTCAACTTGTCTTCAATCTTATTTCCTTGCTCTACAACTCTGGTATGAAAATCAGCAATACCTTCTGCCATGAGTTTTTGTGCATCTTCTTCATAACGCTGGCGGCGGAGTAGTAGAACAGCGACCTCATAGTCACTCATTTTGGTTTTCAAATGCACATGATGTCCGCCATTGTCGACAACCTTCTTTAATTTCTCATGTTTTTTATGCATTTTCTGCAGATTGGTCATGAATTTTTCCATGTTACCCTTACCAACCGTGCGGGCTGTCCCAACCTTTTCACGCCCCGTCTGTTCTCGTTGCAGAACCCCGACACCTGTTTTTCCTTTCTTTAACTTCCATCTATTGATTTTTCCATTAATTTTTTCTGAAAGGTTATCCCCAACATAAAAGACAGCCAGCGCCGCCAGAAAAGCAGGCGTTGGGGCCGGCGAAGCTCCCCGTGCGCCCTGTGCAATAGTGTCCACACTACCGTTTTTTATTGCCCTGCCAATCAGTTTGACAAAGTTAACAGCACCCATTTTGACCATTTGCTTACTGTACATTTTGGCCATACCCAAGACGTACTTTGCCCCTCGCTCTCCTTTTTCCGTGGTACGGTTATATAGCTTTTTCGCCTGGGCTCTTTTATATCCCACTTCGCCTTCTTCCAGCTCAACCTCAACCTGATCCGTTTTCAGCCTAGGTAATACAGAACCGACCCACTCACGCTGATCGACGCCAATCTGGTACCATTTTTTATGCTTAACCCTGAAGTCGTTAGCCGCATGACTGAATAACGCAGCAACTTTATCTTTATCAAACTTACCATCGGTCTGATATTTCTCGTTATTCTCAAAGCGCTCTTTCCAGAGTTGATCCAGCTTTACATCCAACTCTGCATCCATCCGGGAAATATCCTGAATTGAAGCAACCATCAGTTTTTCATAAGGACTGAATATCTGTCTTAACTGCGCCAGACGATAAACCACGCGATCCTGTGCTTCTCTGGTTTTTACAGCATGCTCTGGCTTACTGAGATTAACGCGCTTTTGCCCGATTGCATACTGATGAAGCTTTTCTGCCGTCTCATAATCTTTTTCCAGTTCAGAGTAAGCATTAAAAATATCTGTCATCGCCTTATGGGAGCAGAAGTAGCTGGCATTCTTCAGGAATGCAGCAACCTTTTTCTCATCCATTCCAGCAGCCAGAAAACGTTTTTTAAGGCTCTCGGCTTCCTGCTGTAGCGCCTGATCATGAAACTGATCCTGATCCAGCTCATAGTCAGCATTCTTCCCCATCGCATTTTTTTGCTGGGCGCTTTTAATCTGTCTGAATGCCGCGATGCCACCAGACACGGCAACCAGACCACCGACCTGACCGCCCAGCGCAGCGGCAGCACCAATTCCCCCGGTACTCAAACCGGCAATGACAGTGAATGTAATGGCTTCTGTCGTGAACAATGCCATTTTACGCTTGTTTCTCAGCACCAACCGTTTCAGTCGGTTTCGCAGATCATGCTTAGGAATATATAAGCTGTTGCCATCAGCAACGGAGCGCATAATGTGGTCAACATCTTCATCATCCAGCACATACTGGCTGGGGTTAGGCGCATCAAGGCCTGGCTGGATATCTGTCTTATTCGGGAGAATCGCTGCAGGATGAGAGAGACCACTTGTTACAGGTGCATGCCGGGGGTACTGATTCCGGTAATCCTGTTTAAATGCCAGCAAGCGTTCAAAGGTAACATCCCTGTCGCCTTTTATTCCTGCCCTTTGCATAAGCCCGTGAACTGCCTGCAGGGCTTCTTCAGGTTCAAGTGGCTTATGTGTGAGTTCTGTCGCTATAGAAGGAACCAGCCCATCAAAAAAAGGTAAGGGTAATGATTTAAGATGATCTGCCAGTCGGCTCTCAAGCTGGGATTTTGCCAGATGTCTTTGCTCTAACTGCAACTTGATCAGGTTGGTTAACTGTCGGTTCTCATCCTTAAATCCCAGCTCAGAAACCATTTTATTTGCAGCTTGCAGAGCCTCATCTGAAGAAAGTTTTTCATCTCCTGATAACGCTCGAACTAACCTTGGTAGAATCACATTCGCGATATGATTCTGCTTCATTGAATCAACTCTGGCCTGAGCCACACTTGCAGCCACTTCAGGAGAAACAGCCTCTCCCGACGACAACTGCTCTACATAATGAGGAACCAGTACATTATTAAGGAAACCTTTCGGGACAGCTTTACCATTTTCAAAAAACTGATAAGCCTGCTGGGCGGGTGTTGACCTTAACGCCATATCCAGTTTTTTCAGCCGCGCTTCATTCACGGCATGACCACTACTGGATACGGATACGTCACCGTTTACATCCATCCGCATGGCTGCAATACCGGCACCACTCATTGCACAAGCCACACGGTAGTGATTCTGCTTTTTATCCCCCCCCTGGGAATCGACATGAGCGCAATACCGGTCGAACAGGCTGCTGGCGACTTTATCCTGTGTCGATACTCTGCTCTTTTTAACCCGACTGAAGAAAGCACTGATCCGGCTACGAAGACGGACAAACCGCCCGATGAACTTGTTTTCTACTCTGAGATCGCCCTGCTTGCTGACTTTGGATATCACGCCACCCTTTTCTAGGGCAGCTACAGCACCTCTGGAAAGCACATTGTTATATTGAGGAGAGGCAGCAGCCGCGCGCCCGGAAACTGGCATGGTTCAGCAATCCTTTGCTAATCAGGTCTATCCCCTAAGTTTAGGCAGATTTTGACCAACAGGTGATCATCCATGACCACCTGTACTCCATTCACGCCATTAACTTGTCCTGTCCAACACCAGATAGCTGTATTTCAGCGGCGGTTCATCTTCTGTGAAGTGTTCATCTCTGGCTACTTCAGCCCACTGGCTTTCATCAACCTCAGGGAAAAAGGCATCACCTTCGAAGGCCTGCTCCACACGGGTCAGGTAGAGCCGATCGGTTTCAGGCAACAGCTCTTTATATATCTGAGCCCCACCAATCACCATGACTTCCTCATTACCGTTAATCAGGGCAATATCTTCAGCCAGCGCCAGTGCTTCCGCCGTGCTGTGAACCACCCGGATACCTTCATGTGAATAATCCGGATTCCGGGTAATCACGATATTGGTGCGCCCCGGCAGTGGCTTTTTCAGTGACTCAAAGGTGTTCCGCCCCATAATGATGGGCTTGCCCATAGTGATTGCCTTGAAATAACGCAGATCACCGGGCAGGTACCATGGCAGTTTATTGTTGATTCCAATCGCATTGTTTTCCGCCACGGCGGCAATCATCGCTATTTTCATTCGGCTTTATTCTCCACCTCTGGCTGATTTACAGAGTCAGCAACCACAGGTTTTTTCTTCTTTTCAGGGCTGTAAACATCAACGTTGGTGTGGCCATCTTCACGCAGATGCATGGCATGCAGCTGGCTCATGACACCTTTTTCACAGTAGAGCAGGTAATGACGTGACTTATCCAGCGTCGGAAAGGTGCTGCCCAGCTGATAGAACGGAACCTTCATCACTTCATGCGCTTCAACCGTCAGTGGCTTCAGCTCTTCTTCAGTAGGATGACGAACGTCCACAACAATGGCGCTTTGCTCAAAGCGCTCATCCGCCACATCAGAAATAACATCCACTTCTTCACGCTTCAGGTCATCCGCCACAATATTACTGGCATTAACAACCCGGCGGGTTTCTACTGCCTCGTCCAGCAGGCTGAAGTCAAACTTGCTTTCTTCTGCAGCAATTTTCTCCCGGCTTGCCTTTGTTGTTGGCTTCTTTGAGATAACTGCACAGTATTCAGGAATATTCCGGGAAAATTCTTCAGTACCAATCTTCTCGGCATAATCAATGATATCTTGCTTGTCCATGGTTGCCAGCGGGCGGATAACCAGCATATCAGTCACAGAGTCAATCACTGCCAGATTAGTCAGCGTCTGGCTGGATACCTGAGCAACTGCCTCACCAGTCACCAGTGCCTGAATATCCATCTGTTCAGCCACTTTAGTACCGGCACGCAACATCATTCGCTTCAGCACAACGCCCATCTGAGCGTTATCAATCTTATCCAGGATTTCAGCCACTACGCCTTCAAACGGCACAGTGACAAACTTCACATTATGAGAAGCGCCATATTTATTCCACAGATAGAAAGCGACTTCTTTCACTGCCAGCTCGTGGGCATGCCCGCCAAGATTGAAGAACAGGAAGTGAGTACGAATACCACGCTTCATTGTCAGAAAGCTGGAAACTGAAGAGTCAAAGCCACCGGAGATCAATGACAGCACCGGTTCCTGAGAACCAAGGGGGAAGCCACCCAGCCCGGCCTGACGCTTCTGGACAAGGTTGAACGTGTCACGACGTATCTCCATCAATACCGTGACATCCGGATTTTTCAGTTTGACGCCTGCGGCGTCAGTATTCACATTGAGGTAGCCGCCCACATGACGCTCAACATCAATTGACTTGAAGTCATGACTTCCCTGACGCTTGCAGGTTACACGGAATGTTTTTCCGGCCAGCTCATCTTTATAACTGGCCAGTGCCTTTTCTGCGATGTCATCCATATCCACGACCGGAAATTCCAGTACTTCCCGCCATTCATGAATGCCCGGAATACAGCTCAGCACATTGCCTATTTCTTTGATGCTCCGGGGATCATCAACAGACGTTGTAATATCAATCTGATCCCAGTTACCGGTAACCGTCACACCTTCATCGATATTCCGGATCAGGTTCCGAATATTACCGCGCAACTGTTTTACAAAACGTTTCCGAACCGGCGCACTCTTGATAGAGATTTCCGAAAACAGCTTGACTACAAATTTCATGAAATAGTTACCGTCATACAACGCATCAGGCTCTGGTCCAAATCATGTTCCGGAGCAGGCGTTCAGGTATTAAAGAGAGAAGATAGGCAAAGTATACCGAAACCGAGTACACTGGGCACCGCTTGTGGGCAGTTACGCAATATCAGGAATGAAATTCAGTGCTGCTCCAGAACGGTGCTGTGATAACAACAGTAAAAATGGTGCTTTCACCCCGAACCGCACCACACAAATGCACCAAACTGCATCGCGCACCAAAACGGTGCGATATTTGTCTCAACGATGCGCCACAGGCCTTATTTCAGGGACGAAAACATGGCACAGGCTTTGCTGTTGGTATGTTATTAGCTGGTTGTAAGCCAGTGTAAAAGCCGCGTCGGACATCATGCAGACACTTAACTTACGATGAAACGCTGCATGTTAAACCGATCAGCACATGAACTTTATTTGCAAGGTTGCTGCCTTTGAACCGGCAGTCTCGGCCGTCCCCTGAGAGGAAACAATAAATGTCAGAGAATACGCTGAATCTGATCAAGGAACATGACGTTAAGTGGGTTGACCTGCGCTTCACCGATACCCGTGGTAAGGAGCAGCACGTTTCCATGCCTATTAGCGAAGTCGACAGCGAATTCTTCGAAATGGGCAAGATGTTCGATGGTTCATCCATTTCAGGCTGGAAGGGCATTAACGAATCCGACATGATTCTGATGCCAGACGATGCCAGCTCCGTCGTCGATCCTTTTACTGACGAAAAAACCCTCATCGTTCGCTGCGATATTATCGAGCCTGCCACCATGCAGGGTTATGAGCGTGACCCCCGCTCTGTTGCCCGTCGCGCGGAAGAATACCTGAAGTCTACCGGCATTGCCGACACTGCTTACTTTGGCCCTGAGCCTGAGTTCTTCGTCTTTGACGACGTTAAGTGGAATGTGGATATCTCCGGTGCTTCCTATCAGGTTAACTCTGAAGAAGCCGCCTGGTCTTCTAACAAGAACTTCCAGGAAGGCAACATGGGTCACCGCCCGAAAGTAAAAGGCGGTTACTTCCCGGTTCCTCCGGTTGATTCTCTGCATGACCTGCGTGCAGCGATGTGTCAGGCCATGGAATCCATGGGTGTGGGTGTTGAAGTACACCACCACGAAGTAGGTACCGCCGGTCAGTGTGAAATCGGCACCCGTTTCAACACCATGGTCACCAAGGCTGACGAAGTTCAGATCCTGAAATACTGTGTACACAACGTTGCTCATGCATTCGGCAAAACTGCAACCTTTATGCCGAAGCCGCTGGTAGGTGATAACGGTAGCGGTATGCACTGCCACATGTCCCTGAGCAAAGACGGTACTAACCTGTTCTCCGGTGACGGCTATGCTGGTCTGAGTGAAACTGCGCTGTACTACATCGGTGGTGTTATCAAGCACGCCAAAGCACTGAACGCTTTCACCAACGCTTCCACCAACGCTTACAAGCGTCTGATTCCGGGCTTTGAAGCACCGGTTATGCTGGCTTACTCTGCCCGCAACCGTTCTGCATCGATCCGTATTCCTTACGTGAACAGCCCGAAAGCACGTCGTGTCGAAGTGCGTTTCCCTGATCCGACAGCTAACCCATATCTGGCCTTCGCTGCACTGCTGATGGCTGGTCTGGACGGTATCAAGAACAAGATTCACCCTGGCGACGCTGCAG
Organism: Endozoicomonadaceae bacterium; assembly: GCA_965261725.1. GTDB lineage: Bacteria > Pseudomonadota > Gammaproteobacteria > Pseudomonadales > Endozoicomonadaceae > CANDOC01. Next base: position 368,924 of record CBDHDU010000002.1, read on the forward strand.
ATAAAGACTTGTACGATCTGCCACCAGAAGAAGCCAGGGAAATCCCAACCGTGGCTGAAAGTCTGGAAGAAGCACTGGCCTGCCTGAATGCTGACCGTGAGTTCCTGACTGTAGGTGATGTATTCACTAACGATATGATCGATGCGTACATCGACCTAAAGAAGGAAGAGTGTCTGCAGGTGAGTCAAACAACTCATCCGGCTGAATTCGACTTATACTACAGTGTGTGACATGTGAGTGAATGCTCACCCTGCGCGCCTTGAGGTAGCTGGCCTCTTTAAATAAACAGCATTAAAATCAAGTCGGGGTTCCGATGTGAGCCCCGCACCCTGCCAGGAGGGAGCTGCTTGCATTTCCCTTCTTGTGCAGTAAAGAAGTACCCGTGGTTTCGGCCTCAGGAAAATCAAAATAAAGTGCTTTCTCTACCTTCTCCGGAAAGTAGCGTCGGACACTTATATCTCATGCCCGCAAAGGGCAAAGGCGTTCTATTGCCTGAAATATGGCATTAACAATGTCCTTATCCGGTCACACGTCAGGCCGGAACTGAGTTTAGTTGTATCAGTAAGACACAGAGCACACTCTCAAGGTGTATTAACGATTGTTCGACCGCCTGTAGTCCGGGTGGTAGCGAACCTGTTGTTCGGCCAACAGTAGCCTACGGATAGTGCATGACTGGCAACGGTCTTGTGCGAAGCATCCCGATAATGCACTCCCTTTTAATAAAGGCATGACTTGCTGTGAAGCAGGAGATGGATACTACCAGTCGCACGGTGGTTGAGGGGCTAGGCTGGGTGGTAAGGTTAACAGATGTGAACCGTTGATAAACCTCGTTAACAAGAACAAGCCAAAGCGACTGACAGGCTTGAACCAAAAGGTGTGTGGCTGGTTATTCTGCTGCTGTATCAGAATACGCCGACGCAAAGGCCACCGGGGGACAGACGGAATCTAAACCACTCATGTCGTTAATACGCAACATGGTAAGCCCGTATCTCTGCCCTGTGGGCAGGTGAACCGCAAGGAACACTGTTGGAGGTGCGGGTAAGGGATCGCAGAAAAAGCTAATGCCCTGCTGTAATGGCAGGGATAGGGTGACGTGCCCAACCCGAAAGGGTGCCCACTTCTGCGTGGTCTCTCATTGCGAGAAGATCTGAAAAGCCCTGAACAACTGGCCGGTTTTCCGGCCTATACGCATGTGCCCGCAAGGGGGAACACCTTCCCTCTTGGGGCGGGTGCGCCTCCTGAAAGCACATCAACTCAGGAGGATTGCAAGGTGAACCCAACCTTAAACGGCAACGGGTCTGTATCCTCTCACGGTACGTGGAGCCACTGGCACCACATCGACTGGCCTATGGTCTATCGAACCGTTCGGGGTATGCAGGTACGTATCGCAAAGGCAGCAAGGGAAGGCAGACAGCGCAGGGTTAAAAACCTGCAACGAATGCTGACCCGCTCGTTTGCAGCCAAAGCTTTGGCTGTCAGGCGAGTCACTGAGAACAGGGGCAAGAAGACACCGGGTGTTGACGGTGAAATCTGGTCTCTACCCGTTCACAAGTGGCAGGCAATTTCACGGTTACAGCGCAGAGGCTACCAGCCAAAACCGCTACGCCGGATTTATATCCCGAAAGCTAACGGCAAACGGAGACCGCTGGGAATACCGTGCATGTTGGACAGAGCTATGCAGGCGTTATATCTGCTGGCACTGGAGCCGGTATCCGAAACCACAGCCGATCCAAACAGCTACGGCTTTCGCCCGCACCGCGCAGTACACGACGCGGTAGAGCAATGTTTTTCCTCTTTGTGTCGTAAGACATCAGCAAAGTGGGTGCTTGAGGGCGACATCAAGGGATGCTTTGACCACATCAGTCACAAGTGGCTTGTAGAGCACATACCAATGGATAAACAAATCCTGAGGAAATGGCTGAGTTCGGGATACATTGAGTCAGGTCGGCTCTTTTCAACAGAAGCGGGAACACCTCAGGGTGGCATTATTTCGCCTGTGTTGATGAACATGACACTGGACGGGCTGGAGCGTAAGCTCAAGTCGGTATTTGGTGCAGGCAAATCAGCCAAGCACCTCAAAAACCGGGTCAACTTTGTGCGATATGCGGATGATTTCATCATTACTGGCAGCTCGAAAGAGTTGTTAGAGCAAGAGGTCAAACCGTGTGTGCAAGAGTTTCTCAGGGAACGGGGGCTTCAGCTTTCCGAAGAGAAAACGCAGGTTACGCACATCGATCAGGGGCTGGACTTTCTGGGTTTCAACATAAGGAAATACAACAACAAGCTGCTCATAAAACCCTCGAAAGAGAAAATAAAGGGCTTCTTGAAGAAAACCCGGCAGATAGTGAAAAAGCACAACGGCAGTACGCAACTTGCAGTAATAGCGGAACTCAACCCGGTTATCCGTGGGTGGGTTAATTACTACCGCTATTCAGTGGCGAAGGAGGCGTTTTCCTATGTGGACTATCGCATCTGGCGTCAGTTATGGCGTTGGGCGAAAAGACGACATTCCAGTAAATCTGTCAAATGGATTCGGCGCAGGTATTACCATGCAGCCAGAGGCAGGAGCTGGATGTTCGCGGCTGAAAAGGTAAGTTCTGATAATAAGGCAAGCTATGGCTCCTCGCTGGTAGTAGCATGCGACACAGTCATCAAGCGGCATAGAAAAATAAAAGCAGAAGCAACCCCTTACGACCCGGCCTATGAGATGTATTTCGAGGCGCGATTCTCGCAGAAAATGCGTGAAGAGCTAAAGGGCAAGAAGAAGCTGGCAACCCTCTGGGGGCGACAGAAAGGGCTATGCCCGATCTGCTCCCAGCGCATAGACAGGACAACCCCCTGGGATGTTCACCACCTGATCCGTCGTACCGATGGTGGGTCTGACGCGATGGGGAATCTGATGTTGCTGCATTTAAACTGCCACAGGCAATTACACAGCCAAAACCTCTCAGTGAAGTTACCGGCTCCAACAGGGGCTTAGTAGAGGCTTGAGCCGTATGCAGGGAAACTTGCACGTACGGTTCTTAGGGAAGGGGTGACCAGAAATGGTCGCTCTTTACCCGACGTGTGATACGCCTGATATGATAATAAAGCCCCTGAATCATCAGGGGCTTTATTATTTAACCTTGGGAAGTAAAAACACTCACATCAAAACTCTCTCCCCGGTCTTCGGCTAAGTTCCCGGAGATAGTTGAAAGCACCAATGTTCCATGATTTTTCTGACGAATCGGTCAGTGCTTAGCTGAACGGCTTCTGACAGATCTCGCTTCCAAGCCAGGTAATGCGGGAGATAGCGGGTAGCCACTCCCCGAAACACACCACCAATCCAGCGCTTTAAATGGCTATGGTAAGCATTAACGTGTTGAATATGATAGACACCTTCCAGAACATGCTGGCCTGCCGAGGTAACCAGTTCCTTAAACTCAAATCCAAGCTTCTCTGCAAGCTTTTCATGTGCAAGGTGTGCATCCGCACAGACCGTTGCTTCAATCGATATACGACCGTTTAAATGGCGGCACAACTCATTAGCACTTTCGTTTTCCAAAATACCATCAACAGTGTGCCGTTCACGGTCTCTGGCTACCATTACCGGGACTTTCCGAGCTTTGTTCGGATCATCTCCGCGTTTTCGAGAAGGCCTTGGCAGGTCTTTCCTCTGCCCTTTAAATGATTCACGAAAAAAAGTTTCATCAAGCTCTGTGATGCCACAAAGCTCTTCTGCCTGATCATTATTTATGACCTCAAGAAAGCAGTGGCGCCATCGGAAGGCCGTTTTCAGGTTAATATCATACTCACTGGCTGCCGAGCGCAGTGTCATGGAGTAAGTCATACCCGTGAGGTAGTTATTCCATTTTTCCGGATATCTAAGCCTTGCCAAAGGGGTCTTGCTGAATGCATTGAAAGTCACTTTGCATGACTTGCAGCGGTAGCGCTGCCGCCCGCTTTGAAAGCCCCAGCGATGAATATTATGGTCTTTACACACGGGACATTCCGGATGTTCAGCAAAGCGAGATAATATGCTTGCTTCAAGATCAGGTGTGGCAGGTGGATTATTTACAGATGATTCTCTTTCTATAACATCAGATTCAGGTTTTTCTACTATATCCTCATCCGGTATTCGGGCATTGAGCAGTGTCCTGTCAAGAATTTTCCACTGCTCATCGCTTAATGACGGTATGGAATTAATAAAGTCCCGAAAGAGTTCTGATTGCATAAAGAACCCCTAAAAGGTAGAAGGCATGGGAAGTGTAGTTCATTCAACTACTTCAGGGAACTCAGCCCCGGTCTTCAAAGTATTTTTTGAACAACTCTTGATGCCCATCCGCTTTAGAGGCATGCATCAATATATTCAGATAAGCCACGTCAATAACATAACCTTGGTTATGCAGTGACATGCCAATTAAAATAGATATAAGGCGATGAACGATTGCTGTAGGGTGTATCGGATCGAAATAAAAGAATGTATCCGGGGGGTGTGAGCGGGAATTGATGTAGGAAAAACGACTACCGTGAGCTACTTTCATCAAATCATAATAGACGTAAGCACGGCCTTTGCCCCGTATGACTGCTCAAATTCTATCATCTGAAAATCAAGAAACGCAGATACTCATCACTATTCAGCACGGCAACTCAATGCTCGATTTCGAGACCAGCCTTCAGGGTAGCCTCAATCAAGCTGGAACGCTTGGAGTAGAAAAACAACTGGAACACATGGACACCGACGGTTCGCCCATAAAGGTAGGTGGTATTCATATGACCAGCAAGAATAAAAAAGAACCCAAGGTCTACGAAACGTCATGGGGAGCCGTCAAAGTTCCGCGTTACATTTACCAGAGCAGTCAGGGGGGAGAAACCTTTTGCCCTCTGGATCAGAATGCCCGGATTATTGTCAATTCGACTCCGGCTTTTGCTCGCATGGTGAGCTGGAAGTATGCCCAGATGGCAGCCCCTCAGGTAGAAGACGATCTGCGACAAAATCATGGTCGTAATAGCAGTCGTTCAACACTTCGTGATTTAGCCGATGTGGTGGCAAGTATTGCACAGGCCAAAGAAGAAAGGTGGGTATACGATATTCCAGAGTTACCAAAGCCCGTGACAACAGTAGCCATAGGGCTTGATGGAGCAAATCTGTTGTACTACGAAGGCTATCGGATCGCTATGTGCGGCACTATCAGCCTCTATGATGATGAAGGCGAGCGTCTTCATACAATCTACTGTGCAGAGGCACCGGAATACGGCAAGCAAACCTTCATTAACCGTTTTACTGGAGAAATCCAGAAGGTTAAGGATAGATTCCCTGAGGCGGTTTATGTGGGGGTTGCTGACGGAGCGGCGGATAACTGGACATTTTTAGAATCCTTTACATCTATCCACGTGCTGGACTTTTATCACGTGTCTGAATATGTTGCTGACGCTGCTGAGGCACTTTATCCGGGAAAGAAAGCCACACAGGAAAGGCATGCATGGTTCAAGCAGAAGCTACACGACCTGAAACACGATGAAGGCGCAGCACAAAGCCTGCGGCGAGAGCTTGAACGGGCAACACCGGGCAACAACCGTACCGCCTCTATGGAAAAGTTGATGAAAGCGAGAACCTACTTTAAAAATCACTGGCACCAAATGATTTATCCTGAAGCCAGAAAGAGGAACTTACCCATTGGTTCAGGTGTTACGGAAGCGGCTTGCAAGAGTTTGGTAAAGCAACGTATGTGCCGCTCTGGCATGCGCTGGAAAGAGCAAGGTGCATCAATGTTGTTGACGTTGAGAGCATTAGTTTGTTCGTCCGGGCAATGGGATGCATTCTGGTCAAAAATGAATCGCTATGGTTTTCCCGTCGCACACAACCTCTTCCCGGTACATTGATCAGGCAGCACACCCTATCCGGGTCTTCTTTTTCAAGAACAACTGTTGCTGGCATCATCTTCTTAATACTGACTTGACCCTCAGAGCGCTCACAATCACCAAAGGTAATATTTGAGTATGCACGATCCATTCTGGTAATTCCAAACATTGCAGCATTCTTAATAAGAAAACTAAAAATACTCTCACCATCAATAAATACAAAATTCACACCTTCGCATTCATCTTTCAAAATGGGGAAAATTTCCCTAATCCTGGCATTATATTCAGAAACCAGCTTACTGATCTTTGCTTTATTTTCATCTGAAAAGCAAAGAGATTGTGCCGGGTCAGGCACAGTGCCCCAACATATATGCTTTAATTCCGCTTCTTCAACTAATCGTCTAATTATTTTTTCCTGTTCTCTTAAGATAGGCTCCACACTTTTAGGCCGGTTAATAAAATCAGAGCCTCCATTACCTACAAAAGCTAAAACACATTGCTCATCGCAAGATGATTTATATAATTTTCTGCTAATACAATGATCAACCATTTCAGACATTGATGGAGCAAGCCAGGATTTACCTGTTTTTACATTATTAAAAAGATCCTGAAAGCTGCATTTATGCCCATCCCACCATGACAAATACCAGGGCAAAAACATGATCATTTTTTGATCAGTTGTTGCCAAGGCTTTTAACCCCTGAAAGAGTAGAATACCTACTTTTTCATGATCAATACCGCTCTGCTATCTCGCTTTGAAACCTTCACTGACTCCCGAGACCCCAAAAAAGTGACCCACGTTTTGGCCGAGGTCATATTTATGGCAACCTGTGCCATTCTCTGCGGGGCAGACGACTGGAATAGTATGAGAATGTTCGCCCTGACACGGAAAGAGTGGTTCCGCAAGCATCTCTCCCTTCCCGGCGGCATTCCGTGTACCATGACCTTCAATCGTCTTTTCAGATCGCTTGACCCAGAAGAGTTCCGGATGATTTTTGCTGCCTAGATGAGAGATGTCATGACAGGCCTCGAGCTGTCAGATAGTCGAGTGGTCGCGCTGGACGGTAAGACAGTAAAAGGCTCAGCCTGGAACAAGGGCAAAGATGCTATTCATATGGTTAATGCCTGGTGTACCGAAGTCGGCTTGTCTCTCGGGCAGTATAAGGTTGACTCTAAGTCGAATGAAATAACGGCGATTCCCGAACTGCTGAAATTGCTGGAACTCACAGGTAGCCTGGTCACTATCGACGCGATGGGGTGCCAGAAAAAGATAGCTGATGCCATCCTGAAGAAAGATGCAGATTACCTGCTGGCGGTAAAAGGCAACCAGAAAAAACTCTATGGTGAAGTGACTCGCCTGTTTGATCAGTATTGGCAAGATAACCCGGCAGATGCTCCTTCTGCCCGGTTTGCAGAAACAGATGAATACGCCCATGGTCGTGGAGAACATCGCCGCTGCTGGGCTGTACAGGACATAGAGCAGTTTCCGGTAGCCGCCAGCTGGAACGCGAAAACAATTGCCGTTGTACAGTTAGATTGTCGGAAAAAGAATAAAGGTGAAACCCTGCTACGCTATTTTATCTCCAGCCGACAGCTCTCAGCTGAAGAGATTCTGCAAGCCACTCGTATGCATTGGCGAGTGGAAAATCAGCTTCATTGGGTGATGGATGTTGCATTTGATGAAGATCGCTGCCGAGCCCGAAAGGATAATACAGCTGAGAATCTGGCCATTACTCGTCAGGTGACTCACAACCTCCTGAAAATGGATACAACTGTAAAAGGCGGGATCAAGAACAAGCGTAAGAACTGCGGCTGGGATATAAACCACATGGAGAATGTATTGGGGTTGTTCAAAAAATGATCATGTTTTTGCCCTGTGACAAATACCAATCGTACACAGAACCACGAACAGACCTGAGCATACTTCCGCCAAAAGCCATATTCAAAAATTGCTCCTCATTAGAAGGTGCCAGATCTAGCAATTTTGCAACATGATCTGATGTTATTTCTCCATTACTAAACCTTTTTTCATAATAAGGATATCTTGGAATGGGTTTTAAAAATAATCCTATATTTCCACAGGTCCATGTTCTGAGCCGCTTATAATATTCAGGAAAGAACTTCGGTTCTTCGCCTGAAAACCCACCCACATAACTTGTCACATCATAAATATTATTTGTATCACCAAGACTGTCGCCTACCGCAATTAATTTCCCAACTCTAACAGGCACATTAGTTTTAGGTGCATTAGCTTCAGCCACCTTAATGAAAAAGATTGTAACTATTCAGCACCCAGCAAAGAGTGACCGCAGTAATTCTTCATGGCTATAAGCAGGGCTTCAAAAACATTCTGCCCCTGCTTTCTCGCAGATGAAACATAACGTAATTACTCAAAAACTGCTGCAAAGCCCGCAAGGCAAAGTACGTGCCGTTTTTTCAATCAAGCTTGCCAGCCTCGGAAACAACCCGCTGCCTGTTAATCTGTCTGTCAGATAATCCCAAAACGAGAGACCATACAGGCGACACGTTTTCTTCAGGCTGGCAAAGGTGTCGCGACATTGCCGCCCTGCATCGCTTCGCGTACCACCACTGATTTTTCGTCGCTTGGCGTATTCCCGTATCTGGCTTTCGCTCAGGTTGTTATGCAATGGCAAGTTCGGGTCTTTCAGTACAAGCAACAGCTCTTCTTTGATCAGTGCCAGACCTGACAGGGCTTCCTGCAGTGGTTCACAGCATGTTCGGGTCTGGACAAGCATATGAAAGCCCAACCATACCTTCAGTGCTTTCTCGGCATCGGGCTCAGCCTTGAAGGCTTTCAGGTCATCGTAAATCGCCCAGAACCATGTCCGGCACCATTTCTGAGCCATAGCTTGCTGGTCGTTGACCGGGTGGACTTTTGCCAGCCCTCGCTCTGCATGAATCCAGCACTGGCTGTGTTTGAATACGTCAAACTGTCGTGCGCCATCGCTGAAGGTGGTCAGGTGCCCTGCTCCATGCTGTATCAGGCTGCCATAAATCAGGGCTTCACTGGCTTGTTGGCGACGTTTTTTCCCTGTTAAACCCTGGTCGTTCATGAAGGCTTCCCAGGCTTGACGGTTCAGGAACGTTACTCCGTTGTACGGTTTGAGGATCCTAAGCCATTTTTGGGGATAATGATGTTCTTCCAGATAATCCAGGGCTTCTTCTGTTAATGTGTAGGTTCGCCATGGGCGATGCAGCAAACTCACAAAATTTTCCCGGCTTTTACTGCCTGTGCTGGCGAACCAGGCAAAGGACTCGTTGTTGATAATGGTGCAATAACCATTCTGCCCCTTGTGCCTTGTACCCGTGTCGTCTGTCTGAATATAGCCAGAACAACGAATACCGGTAATCAGCAGCTCATCCTTCTCAGCATGGAATTGATTATGCTCCTGGGTCAGGAGCAGACTCAGTTCTCCTGCTGAAATAGAAATCCCAATGTCCCATAGCCAGTCCAGCAACTCAGGTTGGGTAACAGAGCAACCATGGTGTTGGTACAGGACATAAGCTTGCAGTACGGGTCCATAATGATGCCCATGGAGATCAACTGGCGGTTTAGCGGTAATGGTTTTCCTGTCGGGGGTTATCCATTGTTCCAGCTGATACTCGATACTGGACGTATTGATTGTCAGTTCCTGTACATGAAAGGGTGTGTATCCATTCCAGGTGGATCCGGGTGGAACCCCTGTGACTTCAATAGTGACTGACTTTTCAGGTGCCGGTTTTGAGGGTTGTTTGCGTTGTTTCCGGGTTTTCTCATCGGGCTTGTTGACCTGACGCGTTAACGTAGCATCAGGTTCAGCCGTATCGTTGTCCTCAACTGCTGACTGCTCATTGCCTTCAGAGCTCTCGGCAGCATCATCATGAGGCGCGGTGTTGGGCTGGATGTCCGGTTTTGCTGGCAGTTTTTTCAAACGACGAATTTCAGCCTCAAGCACTTCAACCTGCCTTTGCAACTGAACAATCTGTTCCTGCTGCTGGGCAATCTGCTCCTGCAGCTGGGCAATCTGCTCCTGCAGCTGGGCAATCTGCTCCTGCTGTTGGGTGATAAATTCCAGTAGCTTCTCAGGTAGAGCCAGTTGCTGTTCATCATGAGCAAAAAAAGTCATAAGAAGAAGATAGCCGATTGAACCGAGTTGTTTCTTATCCAGCACTTATTGAGTAATTACAACATAACTTCGTATTCGGCAATACCATTTCGCCCCTTCCTCGCTTCTGATGCAGCCCGATATTTTTTGCTTCACCTTGCCATTTCTGATGTCTTGCTCGCTGCCATTATTGTCGAATGCTGGGGATGTTGAGGTCGGTCATGAACCTCAAAGTTTCGTCCTTGTACTCCACCAACCGCTTAAACAAGTTGAACGCTTTCGTATTCTTGACTTTGTCAATAAGGGCCATGTCCGAGCATCTGACGCAAAGTGCCGTGTTCATTGGCCAGTTCCTGCAAACGGTCATAATCGCAATTGATCACCAGGCGGAGGGTGCCAAACACGAGTATTCTCCAGAGTTCCATCCCGGGGCGACCGTTGTTTTGGTCAGATAGAATCATGGAGTCGAGTACCTGAAAGACCTGCTGTCTCAGCTCTGGCGTTGTGTAAATGTGCTGCAATGCTCGCAGGATACGAGGGATATCGTCTCTGGACTTGGGGTTAAACTGGACGGATGAGATATCGACTTCACCCAGCTGCATTTGTGGATTGATGGTCTGGCGCATAAATTTGAAAAACAGCCTGTTTTGGAAAATCTTCAATAGTTATATTTGGTTGCAGGCTGCTATTTTCAAGGTTTGAGGGTTTTCGGACAGGCACTAATTACAACATAACTTCGTATTCGGCAATACCATTTCGCCCCTTCCTCGCTTCTGATGCAGCCCGATATTTTTTGCTTCACCTTGCCATTTCTGATGTCTTGCTCGCTGCCATTATTGTCGAAGGGGATGTTGAGGTCGGTCATGAACCTCAAAGTTTCGTCCTTGTACTCCACCAACCGCTTAAACAAGTTGAACGCTTTCGTATTCTTGACTTTGTCACGCCCCAACCGTTGCCGTACTCGTTCCATATAGTCGGCTTCTTCCGCTTGCGCCCTTTTTGCTGTTCGCTCGAACAGTGAAGAGATACGCTGGCGGATGGATTCCGGCATCGCCTTCATTCCCAGCTTTCTAAAACCATTGCTGAGGTGACAGGCCAGTCTCAGCAGCCGCTGAAGACGAGCCGCAAGATAGTTGCAGTCGCGATCAACGACACCCTGTAACTCCCTCAGGTGGTGGGCATTGCAGAGTACATGAGCCGCAGCATAGCGGAAGTAAACCTTGTAGTGGTCATGAACCAGTATCCCGGCAAAGGTCAGCAAAATACCCATCGTCTCTATGGCGGAATGTCCTTTACTCAAGTCCAGATGATAGTACGTCCACTTGTCAGTACGCAGGACATGCATCCACCACAGCGCTCCGGCTACTCTCATGCCTGTTTCATCAGCGCCTGCAATGGGTTCAACCTTAAGGGCGTCACTAATTGCCTGCTCAGTGCTGGCTAACCGGTCATAAGCATTGCTCTGGAAGGTGCAGATGGAACCCGGACTGACTTCCAATCCGAAAATATCCATGAAGAACTGGGAGGCACGCTTGCAAGGTATAAGTTGATACTGACAAAGATACACGGCCAGCGCCTGAGTCACCGGTCTATACTGCACGTGAGCATCAACTCCTTCAGGGAAACGGGCTTGTGTCATGTGACCGCAGCGGCACTCTTTGATTTCGGCCACATGGGCTGTCACTTCAAAGTGACCAAAACGACCCGGTTCAAATACTTGCCTTTCAACCAACTTGGCAATGTTTGCAGAGTGCAGGGACTGATGGCACTTCTCACAGTCTATAACCGGGTGATATTGGGTGCGGTCAGTGTCAGCGACTTGCTGAAGCGTTGAACCTTTGTGACCTTTCTGACCGCCGGGCTTTCGACCAGACCTCTGTCGTAAGCTTTTTGGGTTAGGTTTGTCGTCTTGTGGCTCACCCTCCACCGTGGCAGATGAGTCTTTCTGTTTGGCAGCAGGCTTTGCATAACCGTCTGTAGAGGGAGGCTTACTGCTGTTCCGGCTGTTGATGTTGAGTCTGTCCGCGAGTTCCTTATTTTCTGTTTCCAGTTTTGCTACCTGATCGCCCAGGCCACCGATCTGCTCTTGCTGATCATTTACGATAGCAAGGAGGGTGACGATAATCTGAAACTCGGGATCAAGTTGACTCATAACAAGCGTTGGTCAGAGAAGAACTGTATTTGAAAATGACACAAAATCACGAAAATACCAGCTTATTGTGAGGGTGCTGAATAGTTACGAATGGAGAGATGCTGCTTATGCTGGCAGGATTTCATTCATATTCAGGGTTGAAATTCCCCAACATCATTTAAATACATGCTGATTTTTTTGACTTTGCTTTACCATTCTCTGGCAAGTTTCAAAAAAACATAACCCTATTCTGTAGGTTTGAATCCATGGGATGAAAAAGCTTCTCTATAATCAAGAAGTCACGGATTCAGGAACAGCTAATGCGGGATATGGTATTTCTGCGGGTGGATACTGCCAGAATGATGTCACGCATTAGCGATTGCCCTGGAGGTATTATGAGCAAGGGGATTCTTGATATTGATGCTGGTAATACCCGGCTGAAATGGCGTTTGCTAAATGAAAAGGGTGATGTGATTCTTTCTGGTTTTGATCATTACAAGCCTCATTATAAAGCCGTTGTTTGCCGTGTTGTGGACAAACTGCCTTTCTGGCCAGCGCGCTGCCGGTTGTGCTGTGTGCATACGGATGAAGCAACTCATGAATTGGCATCTGCGCTGAAAAACTGCCTTGAACTTGATGTAGAAAGCCTGTCTTCTTGCCTCAATATATCCGAGTGTGAATTGCGAGATACCGATCCGAAAGCGCTGGGAGCAGACCGTTGGCTTGGATTGCTGGCGGGAAGGAAATTATGTCCAGATAAAGCTTTTATGGTGGTTGATGCAGGCACTGCTTTAACACTGGATCTTTGTGATACCAAAGGTGCATATCTCGGCGGTTATATTGTACCCGGTAGTCATGTTCATTTTTCGGGGCTGGCAGAGGGGGCGCAACGTCTGGGGAAGCATTGCCCGAAACGTCTTGCAGATGGTGAACGGTGCCCGTCAAAGAGTGCTAAAGGTGCGCTGGAAAATGGTTTTGTGACAATGGCTGCATCATTGATTGAAGCTGAATATGAGCGTCTCAAGCATGATGTGCAGGTGATTTTGAGTGGTGGCGATGGGGCATTCTTAGCCCATCACCTTAAGATTCCCAGCACCTACAAGCCTGACTTGGTGCTTGAAGGGCTGGGAATGGCGCTGCCATAAGCTAACGAGTGTTAGCTATCAGGCATCGATACGTTTGTATTTAACGCGGTGAGGTCCGGCTGCCTCTTCACCGAGACGCTCTTTACGGTCGGCTTCATATTCGGTGTAGTTACCTTCGAAGAAGCTGACTTTAGACTCACCTTCATATGCCAGAATATGAGTGGCAACGCGATCCAGAAACCAGCGGTCGTGAGAAATTACCATTGCGCATCCGGGGAAAGCCAGCATGGCTTCTTCCAGTGCCCGCAGGGTTTCAACATCAAGATCGTTTGACGGTTCGTCCAGTAGAAGAACATTGCCGCCTTCTTTCAGCGTTGCTGCCAACTGCAGGCGACCACGTTCACCACCGGACAGCTCACCTACGCGCTTCTGCTGGTCACCACCTTTGAAGTTAAAGCGCCCAATGTATTTACGGGACTGCATTTCGTAACCATTAATGCGCAGGATCTCCTGACCATCAGAAATGGCATCAAATACAGTTTTTTCGTTTTGCAATTCATCTCGCATCTGTTGAACGTTGGAGATTTTTACGCTCTCGCCGCGCACGATAGAGCCGGAATCGGGCTGTTCATCACCGGTGATCATCTTGAACAGTGTTGTTTTACCTGCACCGTTACCACCGATGATGCCAACAATGGCACCTTTTGGAATGCTGAAGCTCAGATCATCGATCAGCAGCCGATCGTCGAAGCCTTTGGAAACATTATTGAATTCCAGAACTTTGTCGCCCAGGCGCGGTCCGGGTGGGATGTAAATTTCATTGGTTTCGTTACGGGCCTGGAATTCTTGGGACTGCATCTCTTCAAAGCGGGATAGACGTGCCTTGGATTTGGACTGACGGCCTTTGGCATTGGAGCGAGACCATTCCAGTTCCTGCTGCATTGCTTTACGATGTGCATCCTGTTGTTTACTTTCCTGTGCCAGTCGCGCGTCTTTCTGTTCCAGCCAGTTACTGTAATTACCTTCCCATGGAATACCATGGCCACGGTCAAGTTCCAGTATCCAGTTGGCCGCATTGTCGAGGAAGTAACGGTCGTGAGTAATTGCAACAACAGTACCGGGGTAATCCAGTAGGAAGCGTTCCAGCCAACCAACAGACTCTGCATCCAGGTGGTTGGTCGGTTCATCGAGCAGCAGCATATCGGGGCTGGACAGTAGCAGGCGGCAGAGCGCTACACGACGGCGCTCACCACCGGAAAGCTTATCGACTTTGGCATCCCATTCCGGCAGACGCAGTGCATCAGCGGCAACATCCAGCTTACGCTCCAGGTTGTGAGCATCAGCCGCCTGAATAATGTTTTCCAGACGACCCTGCTCCGCAGCCAGTGTATCAAAGTCAGCATCTGGTTCGGCGTAAGCGGCATAGACTTCTTCCAGCCGTTTTTGTGCATTTGTGATTTCGCTCAGGGCTTCTTCTACAATCTCCCGAACCGTTTTATTTGGATCAAGCTCGGGTTCCTGAGGCAGATAGCCAACATTCAGATCTGGCTGTGGACGTGCTTCGCCATCGAACTCAGTATCAACACCCGCCATAATTTTCAGCAGGGTGGATTTACCTGCACCGTTCAGACCCAGTACGCCAATTTTGGCACCGGGAAAGAAAGACAGAGAAATATCCTTGAGAATCTGACGTTTCGGGGGAACAGTCTTGCTCACCCGGTTCATGGTGTAAACGTATTGGGCCATGATCGTATCTTGCTTGAGGGAGGTAAATGGTAGTGATGTGGTCGTTCCGAAGCGTATCAGGTCAGCTGATGCAATGCCGTTATAAGCATTATCCAGACAGTCATGCGCAAAGGAAAATTATCCTTCATCCCTGATCAGGATAATTGTCGCGATAAATCGTTGAATGAGCAAGCATACAGCCGTTTTTAGACCATGTTGTCAGGAGGAGAATCTGATTCTTCTCCTGAATTAACCAAAACGTGGACTGATCTGGCCAGCTCTTCGAGTTTTTCCATGTCCAGAACACGGGCATAGTGGCGAATTTTTTCCACATAATTTGATACATCGGAGTCGCTGTCTGCAGAGGTCAGCTCAAAATTTATCAGTGAGCTGATATCGCCAATATCAAGTGCTTGCTGTAAGCGTTTCTGCAGAGTGTTGTATGCCGAACTTACAGAGATAGACTGGGAGTCGATGTGTTTTGGTTTGGTGATATCACTGGTTTTAAGTAATGCCATGACCTTTTCCATCAGATCGTCAAGCAAAACAGGTTTGAGGATAACATCATCAAAACCATAGCCGCTGATATTACAGCGTGTTGATTCCGATATACTTGCGGTGACGGCAATGACTCTCATGCCTGAAAGATTATCTGAATGTCTTATAACCCCCAGTGCAGTTATGCCGTCCATCACGGGCATACGAACATCCATCAGTACCAGATCGATGTTACAGCTATTGAGTACGGTTAATGCCTCTTCACCATTTTTGGCGCTGATTGTTTGATAGTGGAATTGCTCCAGTGCTGATGTCAGCATATTTCTATTGGTGGCATCATCATCAACAACAAGGATACGTGACTGTTTGGATGCCTCTGATATAAAGGGGGATGTGGCGGGGAATAGTGTGGGGCGTTGTCCGGATCCTGACTTTTCTCCGTCATCAGGGTGATGGGGAGATGTAGGAATTTTAAATGAGAAACAACTGCCGACACCTTCTTCACTCGCCAGATGAATTTGCCCCCCTTGAGCTTCAACCAGTTGTTTGCTAATTGCCAGTCCAAGCCCTGCACCACCTTTTCTGCGTCCTGATTCCAACTGCCTGAAAGGCTCAAAGATCGTACTCATATACTTTGCAGGTATGCCGGGACCTGTATCTCGAACCAGAGCATGCAGAGACCCTGAGTAATAGTCCACCTCAATGGAAACAGCACCCTCCTGAGTATATTTAATCGCATTGCTACCAAGGTTCAGCAGTATCTGTTTCAGCTTGATTTCATCAATAACAATTTCAGCTGGAACCCGGTCACTGATATGAGTGCTGAGAGCCAGTGATTTTGCATCAGCCGCGCCCTGTAAGATTTGCTCAACACTTTTGAGTACAGCCTGAACATTAACGTCGATAGGGTTAATGGTAAGTTCGCAGTTTTCGATTTTACTGAGATCAAGAATATCGTTTATCAATGAGAGTAAATGGCGGCCGCAGTTCTTAATACTCTCCAGATTCTGGCGCTGTTTCTCGCCAGTATCTGGCTGTTGCAGCAGTACTTGAGAGTAACCAAGAATACCGTTCAGAGGGGTTCTGAGTTCATGACTCATGCAGGATAAGAACATGCTTTTAGCACGGCTCGCTGCCATGGCATCATCTCTAGCCTGTAGCAACTCAGCTTCTGCTTTTTTACGTGCGGTTATGTCCCTGATGACGGTTGAAATAAAAATACCATCACGGGTATCGAGCACACTACTGGTTAACTCCGCCGGAAATATCCTCCCTCGTCTGTCGACACCAAAAGTCTCAAGATTTTTATAGCGGCAGTTCTGCCAGTTGCATTTATTCAGAGATTCAAGGAGAGGGTTTTCACTACGACATTCAACCGCGATCAGCATGCTTAACGGTGAATTAATCAGCTCTTTACGGGTGTAGCGTGTCAGTTTGAGTGCCTGTGCATTAACCATCAGGATAATGCCCTCAGGGTTGCAGATAACGGATGGGTCAGGGGAGGCGTTCAGCAGAGCCCTGAATTTTTCTGTATCATTCACATAATCGGTAACATCATGACCGAGACCCTCGACAAGCATCTTGTTATTTTCGCCATGAAATGCGCCCCAGAAAATCTGAACCCGGCGAGTATCTCCATTCGCATGCTGCATATTGAGCTCAAATGGATGCCCCCATTTTCCTGCTAGTGCTTGTTTAAAATGTTCCTGGAAACGGTTTTGATCCCGGTGAGTAGCAAGAAAACGTTGGAATTCGAGTTTGGGTGATGTCTGGTGATAGCCCAGAGCGGAATTAAGAGAGGCATTGGAAAAAGCAAGCTTGCCATCTCTGTCTAACTGGAAATAAAAATATTGTCCTTTTAAGTGTTTGATCAAACGACCTATATGATCTGCGCGTGCGGTCTGGAGGGCTTTATCTCGTTCTGCTAAATGATGGGTCAGCTGAATAAATGAGCGTGCCAGTGAGCCAGTCTCATCTCGGTTATACAACCATTCTTTCTGCATTGGCAATGGGTGTTGTTCCTGAAAGTACTGCTGCATATGCTGCTTCAGGCTGACCAAGGGGCTTGTTATCCGTGAAGAGGTGTACCATATGCCGCCTGTAATGATCAGCAATGAAAGAGCCATTAACACTCCGTCCATTATGATGGAGTTGAGTGCTTGATTCATTGCGGCATTTTCATTAACAGCGGTGTACAGCCACCATTGGGCATGTGGAAGAGGAGCACCGAAAACCCAGCAGGTCATTTGGTAGTCAGGACTTGGTAACCAGACCCTGTAATGATGAGTTTGCCCTTTTTCTATTAAATCAGGGATTTCTTCACCAAATCCTGAGATTTGATAAACTTCTCCAGTTTCCCTCATGCTATCGTGTCCATACCGAGCTGCTTGAATGCTACTGGTATAGAGGTAATTTAAATCTGAGTTGACAAGATGGAATTTCCAGTGATGAAGGTTAGAATAACGACCATGAAAACTGGATACATTAATGATATTACTTACTAACCTGTTTATATTTATATCCAGTTTGAAAAAACCGGGTTGATTGTTTTTTTTAAATGAATGGATATAGCTACATATTTTTTCAGGTTGGTTTTTTTCAAAGTAAGCAGGTGTCCAGAGAGTATTGTTTTCTTCTAGCAAATGAGACCAGTTGTTATGTTGGATTATAGTTGGGGGGGAAGGCAGATCATCTATAGTTAAAATATTATCTCCCTGCCGAATAAAGCCAACAGTGCTTATTATTTTTTTATTTTCGCTTACAGAGAAACTGACGCCACTAATAAGTGGATCACTATTAATCATTTGCTGCAGAACATATCTTATTACAGATTCTGGCCAGCCCATCGACTCTAGCAGCTCAGCATGAGCCCGAATTCTTTCTGCAAAGCTAAATACTATATTGTCTATTTCTCTTGCAAAATGAACAACTTCATCATGCATTTGAGCTTCTATCTCAGCTTCCGAGTCCTGATGGAAAAAATATAAATGAGCAAAAATTATTAAATTGTAGAGCAGGGTGACGGGTACAACAACATGAAGAATAAATTTTTTTCTAATGGAACTTGTGCCTGTTAGTGAGGGCATTTTCCCATAAAAACTGTTCCTTTTAGGATTTTGGCTAGTATGCACAATATATCTAATCCGTTATAGGCTTTAAAATATTCTGATGGGATGTTTAGCTTATCTTGAATGAAAAAATCAAAATAATCTGCCGGCGTTACAAATGAAAAAGATTAGGCTAATTTAGCCTATTATGCTTGGTAATTATAAAGTGATAGTGAAATATTTATTGTGTTTCAGGAAAAAGACTTTCAATTTTTATTTTTAATGGATTCATGACTGCTGGAACACTATAGCAATCACTACATATGACACAGGATTTACTTTCCTGTGCTTGGTCATTCAGGGGGGATGGGAAACTCTTGAACTTACGTCCTCGGTTTAATACCGAATATAATTGATCTGAATACCATAGCTCTAACCCACATGGTTTGGTATGGGATGATACCGGTACCAGAACTGTTTGCCACTCAGGTGAAATGGGTATATCGAGTTGGAAGAAACAAGGTTTTTCATTTTCGTGTAAAGCTATACCGATACGCTCCAGCCATTTTGCCAGTATGCACAAGTGATGATTACTGTTGTTGCAGGAGATTGCTGTTATTCGTGGGTGTGTTACAGATGGGATTAGTTTTGAAAGCATCAGAATTGTAGGTGAAGATGTTTCATTTAGGAAAAGCTTCAACATTTCAGCAATTAAAATACCATGATCTGTACTTATAGCGGGAGGACAAAGTATTCCAGCAGTTTCAATACATTGACTGGTTAGGCGTTTAGCTCCAAGACTGGCATTTGCAGGTGAGGAGAATGTATGAATAAATGCTGCTGGGGTGGAAATATTATGAAGAGCATGGGGCCACTTGCAAAAAGATTGACCTACTGGCTGGGTCAGAGTGTTTAAAGGATCCATCATATGGCTGACCAACTTATAACATTTGGGTTGAGATTTATATTCTTTACCATGTATCAGCGCGAGAGAAACAGCAGTTACTTGACCAGCTTCTTCTTGTATCCAGTGATTTAAGGCCTGAATTAAGTAATCAGAAAAAAATCTAATTGTTTCCCCATTATCAAGTTTTCTTAACATTGAATAAATTATATTAAACAGATTTCGTACAGGGTCATCTTGCGGCACATAGTAGTGCGGTGCATTTTTTTTCGCAGGAGCATAGACATTTGTTTCCATCTCTTCATCTGATGAGCTGACAGTTGAAGAGTGTTCTCTTTTGACTCTTGCGAATTGATGGAGATGAAAACCTGTGCCAGCAGTAAATACTGAAGGGCTTTGATCTTGTGCGGGTACAGATGGAGTGAAATGCATTGTTGCATTATCGGTGATTTCACTAATGGGAAGCCATATTTCAAAAGGAGTCTTTTCTTTGGGTTCTTGCACATATATGCGTGCAAAAAAATGAGCAGACTGGGTTAAATGCTGCCCTAACTCATCAAACTCAATGTTGCAGGCTTTTAAATGTGTGCTGCCTGGCATTTTAGGTGCTATATGTTCCATTAATATAATTGTTGGCTTAGTTGAGCTGTTTATAAACGTGGGGGTGAAGTCGAGCACATAAAGCTTGGTGTCTGGCGGAGAAATTACGGCTATTAGTCCCATCAATAATCGTTCTCTTTTGATAAATATAGGATGCTGCCGAGTATCAGGAAGGCGTGCAATTGTACGAAACAGTTCTTCAGATGTCAGATGCTCTTTTCCTATATAAGGTAAACTATGGCCGGGTAGTTTTAAAACGTATCCAGATTTTTGACTTTGAAGAGCATCTGTAATGAGCCTTCTTTGAGAGGCCCAAGTTTTGTTTGATAGTAGCCCATTGCATATAACTTCATGTGGAGTAGTCTTTGTCAGTTTTCTTTTCTCTCTTGATTTAAATTGAACGCCATAGGTACACTGCCGCATAAAATCTTCCATTTTTGAAATATAATATTTCTTTCTTTTTTCAATATTTTTATATGTTGCATGGGGATCATTATAGGGCGTCTGATGTAATAGGTTATCACTATTATCATCTGAACTCTCATTATCAATAGCTAATATGAAACTCTCTCCTTTTCGAAGACGCTGTGTTAAAGAGTGGGTTGTAACAGAAAACTTTCTTGGAGGTGAAAATATTTGTAAAGGTGAACAACTAAAACACCCTCCGTCACTATAGCTGGAGGAAGATTGAGACAGAGGAGATCTTTTTCGCTCGATTGGCTTCTGGTCTATCTCCATAGGTTGAGAAGATGATAGTGGTATGTTATCAACTACCGCAGGAGGTTGATAAGCATCCTGACTGCCATAGCAGATTGTGTTATCTGAAAAAGGATAATTTTTTTCAATGAGTTCGATTTGATCATTTAAGGCTTTTGTCGCAGGAAAACTTGTTCCCGAGTTGGTACCCCATTGCTCTAATTCAATTATGCGGTTATGGATCAATGTTACTAGTAATCCATACTCTGGCGTTGATTCTATCCTCTTAATCCAGTCGGCTTGAGCTGGGCTGAGAGGGATCATTGCTGTAGATATAGGTAAACATGCAGGAGGCGTTGTCAGACTCTCTATGACTAACCCTGAACCTGGTCTATTGATCATTACTTGCTCTGTTTTAGAGAAGTCCTGGTAGGCTTTAACAAGTACTGCACATCTTAACTTGATAGCGCTTAGTTTTTTATTTGCTCCCTTGTGGTAGTTAAATACTTCGTCGAGTGTTATTTTCTCAATGTCACAGGAAGGGATGGGAGCGTTATCTGCAGATTGATGGAGTATAAAAGCTTTTACCCAATCAACCATTTCAAGCATTTGCTCACGGTTATAACCATGACCCAGTAATCCGTCCAGATTTCTGATAGCAATTAGCTTTAAATTACTTAGCCTTTGGATTGAGTCCCTGAACCCATAGTAGGGGTCTTGTCCGAGTAGTATATTTAATGCTTTTCCAAAAGGCTCTGATTCATAAAGCGGTATCCCATGAACCTGTAGAGTGTTGGGGTGAGTATCAAATAATTCAGCTGTAGCACAGGGTTCAGCATCGTTTGTATAAGGTCTTTTCAAGTCTCTTACATTGAATTTTATAACAAAGTTATCAGGCTTGCAGTCACAGCATTGCGCTATAACGGGGCGCTTACTACTCTGAGGTGAAACTGCTGTTCGTAAATTAGTAATAGCAAGCTCTAATACCCTTTTAAATATACAAGTGACAGACATTTCAGCTGTTAGTTCAAAAGGAGCATAGGTGCCGTCAGATCTTTTGTATTCAAGTTGTTTAATTGAATATCCAGGATCTCCTTCAGGATATCGAGCTAAATAAGAGTCAGCAAAATTGCCCTCGGGGATAACGCGTTGAGCCATATGTACACTATATAAATTTTGGCGATTAAACTGCGGAGCAGGTACGATAAAATAGGCTGTGTCTTCAGTTTTAACACCAAAGTCATGGAACAAACGATGGGAAATTTTTTGCTGAATAATAAAACGCTCGGCTTCCTCATATTGAAAATCAGAGATGCGTTTCCAAGCTATATCTTTAAAATGATTACCTTGATCTACATTGCATATTCTGTAAACAACGGAAAATTGCCCTGTGCCCAAAACTTCTAAATAAGCATTTCGTTCAGCATGACCGATGCAAACTCCTGTCGATATTGTTTCTTTTGGGCATACCAGTTGTATTTGGGAAAGTGAGCCCTCTACATGTTTCAGGACTTTACTTTCAGGACTCTGAATATACGGTTGTTGAGAAACATTAACATAGGGAAAGCCCATTCCAATATGTCCGCGTGCAATTTTTTCCCATGCATGATCATCTTCCCAAAAACCAACGCATAATTCATATTTTCCTCTGGTGATGCAGTAGCAAAGCCATTTGTGTGTGACAGGACACAAAGTCATACCTGATGGCTTTTGTGTTTGGAGTGTCATTAATCTTTTGAATTGATACCCATTTGGTACTGGCATTATTTCGCGGATGAAGAGGCAGTAATCATGGTGTTTTTTATCTTCATGAATTAAAGAATATTCATTTTTTCGATCAGAATTAATTGAAAGTAGTAGCCAGTTTTGAGGTTGATGTAAGCGGGCTCGGGGGTCGAATACAGTGCTTGTAATTGGAGTTGGCTCAAAAAGTTTGAACTGGATATTTTTGAGGTCTACATATGGCAAACTGTTAGGAGTGGTATGTGTCTCAAATTCTGGCCATGCACAGTAATAGCGTGGATCGCTTGATATAGGGAAAAACGATGCTGGTGCTGCCTTATCTAATGATCTGACATACTGCAGATCCGCATGCAGCTGTGCAATATAGCTTTCGTCGAGGCTGTCAAGAAAGTCAATAATCCTGAGAAACGGGGCGCTGGCAACTGCACTTGTTGACAGTGCAAATAGCAAAAAAAAAATACGTACGATGGCGAGAATAACTCTGTTGAACGCAAATACCATGAAACTGCAACTTTTGGAAATGACCAAAGCTGTTTATGATGCTGTAACCACTCCCTGAAACCAGCTTTAAAATCCGCACAAATTATATAGATAGATCCATGCTCTTTTATCTTCAGGATTGAGTGTATATTAGGCAAAGAGTGATGTTTTGTATAGTGACATAAAAGCCTTCAGAAACTATATAGTCATATCATTATATGGCTTATTGGTCTCATCGTACCTTTTACCGTATATGAAAAATTAAATATAACCCTAAGAAGAACTATATTTCAGTCGTATACTTTTTACTGTTCTTATTGTAGATTGATCGATGTATGCAATTTAATATATGCGTGTTACAACGTCAGGACAATCTCAATGGCGCTAACTTAAGCTCTACTTTTGGTACTCATTCAGCCTGCGAGCCTGTTTTCTTGTATGTTGAAGCCTGCGGATCGGCTTTGGACGCCTCTTATTTGCTCTTGGCTCTCGGCGCCCGGGTCGATCGCCCACCCCATGCTCACCAATAATTTCAGCCATATGCTCCAATAGGTCGTCAACTACTCCCTCAGCTTTTTGCAGCAGCAAAATATGAAAGTTTTGTAAGGAGTCATGCGCTGCCTTGAAGCTCAGTTTTCGGGGACTGTCGCCTATCCTTATTGCGGCTCTTGCCATCAGTGCTCTGATCATGTTGTAAACCAGAAAGTGCACATCTATTTCCTTTCGCACCATGGCCGGGCTCTCACAACGAAGGATGTCCATTTTCATCATCGTTTTAATGGATCTGAAATCAAGTTCAACATGCCAACGTTCAACGTACAGCTTGATTATCGCTTTTGCGTTGTACGTTTCTGAGTCTGTCAGAGTGGTAATAATTATCCGCTTTTTCGTGCCAACAGCCCGAACCATCAGCTTCTCTGGCATTTGTTCATAAATCTCCTGAGAGAGCCAGTCTGGGCATTTCGGGCGCGTCAGGACAAACAGACCATCTCTTTTGCCCAACTTTTGGTCGCACTCGCGAAAATCAATATTCCTGGAACCGTTTTTTTCAAAGACCCCGTCCATGCCCACTGCCCTTAGCTTGCAAAGGTTAAAGTAGTTTTCGAAATTTGAATCAGCCAGCAGAATGTCACCTGATTTCAGACTTGACGACACTTGTCTCAGCAATGCTTGTTCTCCTGTGCCTTTACCCTTGCAGGCAGCGACTGCTGAATTCAGAACAGCACCGCTGCCAAGGGCAACCAGAATCAGAATTCTTAATTGAGGGAAGCCTTGTCCTTTCTTTTGAGATTTAGGTTGAGGATATTCTTTTTGGTTGGCCTCGGTATCGGGCATGGAAAGCTTCGAACCATCGGCGAGCACTACACGCCTGTCGTGCCAAAAATAATCTCTACCTGTAGCATCATCAAGATTGTTGCCAGCGCTTTGCAACAAAATTTTGATTGCCTCTTCGAGAAGTTTTTTACGCGCCTGGCAGTAGGGACCGGTGGTGGTTTTGTTCTTTTGTCTCTGGAGGGCAACCTGATCTCTGGCATCAGCAATTAACGCATTTCGACAGGTCTTGGTCTCACTTGCGACCTGTTTCATAAAGAGTGACAGGGTTTTGCAAGCAGGGTACTTGCGCTCTCTTTTGGTAATTTTTTTTGGAACTGCTCCAGATCCTCGGCGCTGAGGATAGTGGAGAGATCATCATCAGCAGTTTGTGCAAACTGCCTCAAAAGATCTTCAGCATGACTGATGAATTCTTGACTACGCTTACTCATGGTTTGCTCAAGTGGGGTGTTGGAACAGTTGTTTTACAACTGTTTTCCCTCTTGAGCACGCCCTTATTTGTTGGGCAGAGCGCTTAAGTTAGCGCCATTGAGGACAATCTGGTGTTAGTCAGGCTCGTGGTTTTCAACCTTCTCTATTTAATCATTGTGGGGTTTATGGGGGCAACTTTATCTGCTGCTGAAATCTCTCAAAAATCAACGCAACCATGGCTGGCTTTTACTAAGCCCTCCCCAAATTCTCTGAGAAGGCATCTCACTCCCCTCCAATACGACGTCACCCAAAACGGAGCCACAGAAAAGCCCTACGAAAACGAATACTGGAATAATAAAAAAGAAGGTATCTATGTCGATATAGTCAGCGGCGAACCGCTTTTCTCCTCACTGGATAAGTACGACTCGGGCACGGGCTGGCCCAGCTTCACCAAACCGCTGGCACCGGAAAACATCGTAACCAAGGAAGATCGTTCCTGGCTGCTTTATGTCAGAACAGAAGTACTCAGCAAACACGCAGGCTCACATTTGGGACATGTGTTTGAAGATGGTCCCAAACCCACCGGTTTGCGTTATTGTATGAATTCCGCTGCATTGAAGTTTATCTCGGTCGACCAACTACAGGAGAAAGGCTATGGGATGTACCTTCCGTTATTTGGTGAGCAAAGCAAACCCTGAATGGTTCTCTGCCTTCGGGGTATGTCTGGCATTGCTGTTTGTATCTTCTGTTCGTGCAGAATCACCCGCTGTTAGTACATCTGTCGATAAGGTTTCAAAACCTGAAGCAACAACATCAGAGGCAATTTTTGCAGGAGGATGCTTCTGGTGTATGCAGAAGCCTTATGATGAGTTGCCGGGTGTTGTAAAGACAGAAGTCGGTTATACGGGTGGTCATGTTGATAAACCAACCTATGAACAAGTTTCTGCAGGTGACACAGGCCATCGGGAAGCGATCCGTATCACGTTTAATCCTGATGAAGTCACTTATTCAAAGCTGCTGGATATATTCTGGCATAACGTTGATCCGTTTGATCGAGCCGGGCAGTTTTGTGACAAGGGAATGCAGTACACAAGTGCAATTTATTATCTGGATCAAAAGCAAAAAGAAGCCGCTGAGGCATCCAAAAGTATTGGTACCGGGCAAAGTAAAATAAAAGGTGAGATTGCCACTGAAGTCGTTCCAGCCAAAACCTTCTATCTGGCTGAGGAATACCATCAGTCCTATTACCTGAAAAATCCATACCGCTATAAGTTTTATCGTTACAGTTGTGGCAGGGATAAACGGCTGGAAGCCGTTTGGGGACCGAAATAAATAGATCAACAGAACCTAATAATCCGAAGCCGGGCGGTGCCGTCTATTCTCTAATGCTTTCATATCGCTAAAGGTAATATCGATGAAAGCATCAGGAATCCGGCTGTTAAAACGTAGTCCTGTTGTTATATTGTTTGGGCTATCACTATTGGCCGGGGCGAGTGACATGGCACAAGATATCAGGATTGAAAAAGACAGTCTGGGTGAAATAGCCGTTCCTGCAAATGCGCTCTATGGTGCTCAAACCCAAAGGGCTGTGGATAACTTTCCTGTCAGTGGTCAGCCGCTACCTCCGGCATTTATTCAGGCCATCGCCCATATCAAAAAAGCGGCTGCCAATGCCAACCGTGCTCTGAAACTGCTTCCTGATGACAAAGCTGATGCCATTGTTGCTGCTGCAGATGAGTTGATTACAGGCAGGCATGCGGATGCTTTTCCGATTGATGTTTATCAGACGGGCTCCGGCACCAGCAGCAATATGAATGTGAATGAAGTGATTACCAGTCTGGTAAAGCAGGCCGGAGGTCCTGACATTTCACCTAACGATCACGTTAACCTGGGGCAAAGCAGTAATGATGTTGTGCCCTCGGCAATTCATATTTCGTCTGCTCTGCTGGTACATCAACAACTGATGCCTGCTTTAGAGCATTTGGAAGATGTGCTTGAGAAACGTCAGCGTGAACTGGATAAAGTCGTTAAAACCGGCCGCACCCATATGATGGATGCCATGCCGGTCACCTTTGGTCAGGAAATTGGTGGCTGGCTGGCACTGATCAGAAATGATCAGCAGCG
Organism: Endozoicomonadaceae bacterium; assembly: GCA_965261725.1. Taxonomy (GTDB): domain Bacteria; phylum Pseudomonadota; class Gammaproteobacteria; order Pseudomonadales; family Endozoicomonadaceae; genus CANDOC01. The sequence goes on from CBDHDU010000002.1 coordinate 395,647, forward strand.
GTTGAAGCAGGTACAGGAACGTTTGTATCAACTGACATTAGGTGGCACGGCCGTTGGTACCGGCACCAATACGCATCATGAGTACTCTATAAAAGTTTGTGAGCAGTTAAAGAAAGATACCGGTTTACCTTTCCGTCCAACAGATAATTTCTTTGCTGCCCAGAGTGTGCCTGCTACATCGCTCGAACTGTCTTCAGTGCTGCGCAGTGTTGCTGTCAGCTTAATGAAAATCGCTAATGATCTGCGGCTTATGAACAGTGGGCCATTGGCCGGGTTTGGTGAAATCGAATTACCGGTGTTGCAGCCAGGTTCCAGCATTATGCCGGGTAAAGTCAATCCGGTGATTTCTGAATCGGTCACCATGGCTTCAGCACAGATAATGGGGCTGGACAGCGCTATTGCGATTGCCGCGCAGTCAGGCAATTTTGAACTGAATGTGATGTTGCCACTGATTGCTAATAATCTGGTTACGAGCATAACGTTGGCAACAGGTGCCAGTAGTATTCTGGCAGATAAGGCGCTGGCAGGTTTCAAAGTGAAACTCGAAACCATAGAAGAAGCGCTGCATCGGAACCCGGTACTGGTTACTGCGTTGAACCCGGTCATTGGTTATCTGAAAGCAGCAGAAATTGCCAAACAGGCATACCGTGAACAACGTCCTGTCATTGAAGTTGCACAGGAAAAAACGGATATCTCAGAAGAACAGCTGAGAGCGTTACTTGATCCGCTACATCTGACTGAAGGTGGAATTAAGCAATAATGGTTGAGCGCTTTCCTGAACTGTCCTCAGAAAAACAGGAAAGCGCATTTTAATCAGAATGTAACCTGAAATAATGGTTTAAGGCAGGGGCAATCCTTGTCCAGTACCAAACGAATAGCATCCGGTACAGCTTCAAAACAGATTTCTTCCTGACTGATTGGCTCGCCATCGAGATTGGTGGGAATCGGATGCTCACGCTTCGCGGTCAGCCACGGCGTTTGGAATATCTTCACGAACTCGCCCTGAGCAGACGGGTTAATCAGTTCATCGTAGACCTGACTCAGCTTATTCAGAGGAAAGGGTTGTACCAGTAGTACATCCAGCAATCCGTCGTTTAATACCGCATTGGGTGCCAGAATCTGACCACCACCGGCTTGGCGTCCGTTGCAGAGCGCACCGATAATAACCTCACCTTCGAGCTCAAAATCAGGTGTAATCAATCTGCCGGGATAAGGGGTAAAGTTGAGCGCTTTGATGATGCCCATCAGCGTGTAGGCACCACCGCCCAGAAAGTTTTTCAGCTCAACCGGGGTTTCGGTTGTAATCGCGGCACCAAAACCGGCAGAGGCAATATTGATAAAGTAACGGTCACTGGCTTTTACCATATCAATCGGGAAACCCATTCCCTTCAGGGCAAATTCTAGTGCAGCTCGTGGCTCCTTAGGAATTTCACAGGCACTGGCAAAATCGTTAGCCGTGCCCAATGGCATAATTGCCATGGAAGGGCGCTGATGTTTTTCCAGCAGCATTAAGCCATGGGCGACTTCATTAACGGTGCCATCTCCCCCTCCGGCGATCACCAGTGCAACATCTTCTTCTACACACTCACCAACCAGCCTGATTGCATCGCCGTATTCCCAGGTGACTCTGACCTGAATGTCATAGCCCTGACTCCGGAAGTGTTGTACTGCTTCTCTGATTTCAGGTTGCGAGGCTTTTTTACCGTTGAGTATGAGCCGTGTTTTCATATTGATAGAAATCCTGCTTCATCTATCACCGCATGGTGGAACTGCAGCATAACAAATAGCAAGGGCGGTGTTCTATTGTACTCATGTTCCGTTTCGTATCTCGGGATTCCAGCTGATGGTCACACGCTGTTATTATTTGAAAATCCCACTTCTTGAATGAGTTAATCATGCAGGCATTTCTGAGAAATCTGCCTAAGGTCGAGTTGCACCTGCATCTCGAAGGTTCATTGGAGCCTGAATTGATGTTTGAATTGGCGCGTCGCAATAATGTTCAGCTGCCGTATGCTTCTGTTGATGAGGTGAAGGCGGCTTATGAATTCAGTGACCTGCAATCTTTTTTGGATATCTATTATGCAGGTGCTGGCGTCCTGCAGACTGAGCAAGACTTTTATGACCTGACAATGGCCTACCTCAAAAAATGCCATGAGCAGAATGTTATTCATGTAGAGCCTTTTTTTGACCCGCAAACTCATACTGACCGTGGCATTGCCTTTAAAACAGTGATTGATGGTATCTGGCAGGCGCTGGAAGACGGCGAAAAACAGTTGGGTATCAGCTTCCGGCTGATTATGTGTTTCCTGCGTCACTTGAGTGAAGACGCTGCATTTGAAACATTAGAGCAAGCGTTACCGTGGAAAGAGCGAATCACAGCCGTTGGTCTGGATTCTTCCGAAGTCGGTCACCCACCTGAAAAGTTTGCCCGAGTCTTTGCCAAGGCAAGGGAAGAAGGTTTGCTGACAGTGTCTCATGCGGGCGAAGAAGGGCCCGCTCAGAATATTACTGACTCGCTGGATATGCTGAACATATCCAGAGTTGATCATGGTGTCAGGGCAATTGAAGATGATGCCTTGATGGCAAGGCTGGCTGAATCCGGTATGCCGCTTACTGTCTGCCCGCTTTCCAATATCAAACTGCGGGTCTTCGATACGATGGCTGATCATAACCTGAGGGAATTGTTGCAGAGAGGACTTTGTGTAACAGTCAACTCTGACGATCCGGCATACTTTGGCGGATATATGACTGAAAACTTTCTTGCAGTGCAGGACGGTCTGAACCTGACCCGGGATGAATGGGAAACCATTTCCCGTAACAGTATTGAAGCAACATTTTTACCGAAAGAAGAAAAACAACGACTGTTTGAAAAACTGGATAAATATCTGGCAAGCTGAATAACACTAGCTCGTAACTTTCCCGCCACGGATGGCGGATAAAACAAACAATAAATATAACCATGGATGGTGATGGCTATGTCTTTCCGCATTTATAAGCACTCTTTACTTGCCTGCCTGTTATGCAGCGTTATGCTGCTGCCCGGGCATGCAACAGCCACAAAGCTCGTCAAAGTTGATAAGCCCGTTTTGGGGATAAAAAAATTCAAACAGAGGTGGGCAGGCAAGAGAGTTATTACCTTTATCGGCTTTTCCGGAAAAGGCTATCAAGAACCTCAGGCCATGCTGGCTCATGCACGCAGCATCCTCAATGAACGATCACCCCGGAAATGGATTGTGAATATTGGCGCAACGGCTGTCGGAATAGGGCAGGTTTATACGTTAGCAAAAGAAATGGGCTTTCAAACCACCGGTATCGTCTCCAGTCAGCAGGAGCAATATGGTACCGAATTCCCCAATGTCGATTATGTCATGATGGTGACCGATGAGTTCTGGGGTGGATTTAACCCCAAGCGCTTAATGCTCAACCCGACTTCGGCAGTGATGATTGGTGTAAGCCATCTCATAGTGGCGCTGGGCGGCGGTGCTGTTGGCCGCGATGAAGTTATTGCGGCGATAATGAAAACGCCACGCAAGATTCCCGTGCGTTATAAACTGTTTGAGATGAATCATTCAAAGGCAAATGCCAAAGGTATTAAAGATTTCAGAGGTGAGCTGCACCGGGCGATAGAAAGACTGGAAGAGGAAGGGTTTGAAGCATTAAGTGCTCAAAGCAAGCCGAATGATCAGAACACTCAGAGCCCCCAAACGGGTGGTTAAGAATCCATAAGCTACGCTGTAGAAGTTCCGATCTGATCTGACAGTTACCGATTTTCAAGAAGGTGTCTGTCAGGTCAAATTCAAGCTACAAATTTTTCCTTCCAGATTCTTTTCCCATCGAGCAATGTTTCCATTGGCGTCCTTCCGCAACACTGTTTGCCTTGATGGGTGCGTTCAGTATTGTAGTGAATCAGCCATTCGTCCAGATCAGCCTGAAGTTCATCAATCGTCGTATACAACTTCCTCCTCAACGCGGGCTGATAAAACTCCTGAAGGATCGTTTTATGGAAGCGCTCGCAAATCCCGTTGGTTTGGGGGTGCCTGACCCTTGTCTTGGTGTGCTCGATATCATTCACCGCCATGTAAAGCTGGTAGTCATGCTGGTCTGCTCTGCCGCAGTATTCAGTACCACGGTCAGTTAGAATGCGCAGCACTGGAAGCTCCTGCGCTTCGTGAAAGGGTAAAACCCGGTCATTTAACAGGTCGGCAGCCGTTATCGGGGTTTTGGTTGTATAAAGCTTGCACTGTGCCACCTTGGAATAGGTATCCACGTAGGTCTGTTGATACACTCGGCCAACCCCTTTGAACGTCCCGACATAAAAGGTGTCCTGTGACCCGAGATAGCCGGGATGGGCTGTATCGATTTCACCACAAGCTTCATCGTCCAGCTTCTTTCGCTCCAGCGCTTGAACCTGGGATTCAGTCAGAATGATGCCCTCTTTGGCAACCTTCTCCTCCAGTGCTTTCAGGCGTTGCTTGAAGTTGGCCAGGTCATGCCTCAGCCAAACACTGCGAACGCCACTGGGTGAAACAAAGATCCCCTTCTTGCGTAACTCATTGGAGACTCGGGCTTGTCCATGGGCCGGGTCTTCAATGGCATAATCAAGAACGGCTTGTTCGACCACCGGATCAACGCGGTTTTTTACATTGGGTGCTCTGCGGCTCTGATCCAGCAAGGCTTTAACGCCGCCGTCATCGACTGCATCCCGGTAGCGATAAAAGGTATCTCTGGAAACGCCCATGGTTTTACAGGCTTTCGAAATATTGCCCAGCTCGTCAGCCAGATTCAGTAAGCCAACCTTGTGCTTGATGATTTTTTGATTAGTATGAATCATGAGGGTTACCTTTTTTGTGATTTAGATTTAAGAGTCTTCACCTCTATCTAAATCGGTAACCCTTTCCTTTTTTTAAGGGGAAATTGTCAGATCAGGTCTGAACTTCTACAGCTACGCTATTGGTGCTACGTCAAACTTTAATAATGAGCAGATATGACTTCGTTACCTATTCCGGCGCCTGTGCAGGGTATTCATCATACAACCGTTGAAGTTGATAACCTGATTGAAGCAGAAAACTTCTATCGCGGTGTCTTGCTGCTGGATGATGCGCCGATGCCCGAAGAGGTAAAGAGCAGAGGCATTCACTGGTTTCTGCTGCCGGGTGGGCAGATGCTGCACCTGAGCCCACGTAAGCAAAAGGTGGCAGAAAACCGGGCTCATGTTGCGCTGGAAGTAGACAGTGTACTGGAATGGAAATGCTGGCTGGAAAGTCGGGGCGTTCAGATAGAACCCCCGAAGGTTAACCTTTATAAAGTTGAGCGGCTGTTTCTACGAGATCCGTCAGGAAACCTGATCGAACTGCTGAACCCGGCGGGTTTCAGCTGACTCTTCAGGCACTACAGGTAACCGGCTCATATAAAACAGCAGCACAGCACACATACCTGCCAGCAGATAACGAACCCACTCTACCGGAGCAACAGCAATACTGATACTGAAGCAGACAACAATCATCAGGTAAGCTTTGCGGCGAATGGAAGCCCGGATGCCCCGGTATTGCTCCCAGTCTCTGATAATCTGACCGAACAGGCGGTGGCTCAGAATCCACTGGTGCAGGCGTTTACTTGAGCGGGCAAAACAGAATGCCGCCAGCAATACCAGCGGAGTTGTTGGCACCAATGGCAGAATGATGCCTGCAATTCCCACAGCCAGTGCCAGGCTTCCCCCAATCAGGTAAAGAAGCTTGCTGATTTGATTCATGCTGACTGTCGAACCGCTCATTATCATGCCTCAGGCTTCCAATGCTGTCAGTGGGTTCGGATATTTAAAAGTATAACCGAGCATACGCTTGAGTTTGTCACAGTTCACGATGCGCCAGGAAGCCTCACCTTCAGTAAATGCCGGCAATGGCAACCCTGCAACTTCACAGGCTTTATTGTAAAAGCTGCGCTTGTCCGGGTTTTGATCGGCAGAAGCACTGAAAGCTTCGCCCCAGCATTCGGTTTCACTCTGGCTGTCTTTTTCGATCAGACGTTCGAGAACTCCGATAGCGTCCAGATCATGAATCATGTTGACGGGCGTGTCGCCGCCACTCATTTCACGTCCGGCAAAGTAACGTCCCGGATTGTGCGCGCGCCCCATGAGTCCGGCGAAACGAACCACGGTCGTTTTAAATGCAGTGTTATGAGTAAAACACTCTTCAGCTTGCAACCACGGGATGCCCATAAAAGAAGGCGCATCGTGGGTTGCGTCGTCTTCATGAGCAACACAGTTATCCTGTGGATAAACAGCTGTCACACTGATGTAGATAACTTTCTCAACCTTACCTTCAGCCGCTTTTGCCAGACCCTGCAGTTGTTGGATATATGCTTGCGGATTACCCATTCCCGGAGAAACCATCACGACCAGAATATCGGTATCCAGCAGCGCTTCAATATTACCTTCTGGCTGTTCCGTGCCCAGCTTCAGAATGTGCGGCTGGATCTTTGCCTGCTTCAGGGTCTCAAGTTTCTCATCACGAGTGGTAGAACCCCGAACGGTATAACCTTGTTCGGCAAGGCTTTGACCCAGTGGCAATCCCAGACGGCCACAGCCAATAATACTGATACGTGGAAGAGTCATAATCATCTCTCAGTGGGATCCGGCTTCACCGGCTTTGGCTTCACGTGCCTTGCGACCGCGCTTGGGTAATTCCGGTACCGGCTTGCGATCGTGCAACAGGTGCCGGATAGCCAGAATCGGATGGGGTAATAACATCCGTGGCCCGGCATAACGCATAATGATCCGCGCCTGTTCTTTGCGATCCGGCTTGTAACAGTGAATCGGGCAGTGTTTACAGGTTGGCTTGATATCTCCGTAGGGACATTTCACCAACCGAAAACGGGCAAAATCGAGGAACGACTGGCAGTCACTGCACACACCCTGACATTTATCTTGCTCAGTATGATGATCCCGACAGTAAATATGGGTCATCGCCTGAATAGTTTTAAACTCTTTAGTCAGTGTTTTGGATAAAGGCGCCAGTTTTTTGCCGGAGCCTGTGACTGCCGTTTTCATCATTGCCTTTAATTAGTCCTGAGCCAGCTTCTGTTGCAGTGCGTTGAACTGTTCCAGTTGCTCAGCAACAAAGGACTTATCCTTGTTACGACGGATATACACCTTGAATACCGGGCGACCGGCCGGGCTGAAGAACTGCACGGAACGGGTATCAACGCCGTGGAACGGCTTGCTGACCAGCGCGATGACTCCGTAGCCGTCCAGTTTCAGGTGACCTTTCAGTGGGGTACGGCTGTCGCTCATATTGTAATAGCCGAATTTCTTGCCGCCTTTAGGGAACGGAGTCACCATTTCAAAAATGGAACCTTCCACGTCCAGTACCAGCATGATGTCGCCCCAGGTGCGCAGTTCATCAATGATGGTTTCGAACTGATCACCTTCAGCCAGAGCAACCTTAACACCGGCAATATCCAGTGCTGCCATCTGACGGATGACTTCCAGTTCGCTGACATTCAGTTCTGCCGCAACAGCAGCAGACAGTACTTCAGGGTTTTCTTCAAAACGACGCTGAACGTCAGCTTTCAGGGCGTGTTCGTTAATAGCATTCATGCGGCTTGTTGCTCCAGCGGATATTGTTTCAGGAAGTTCTGCAGTGCCTGGCTTAGGGTCACATTCCAGAACTGCCCGGCCAGCGTCAGGTTCAGATAGTTGTCAGTCTGTTGTGCCAGTCCGTTCTTTTCCCACGCGGAGAACAGTGGCTGACAGTGCTCAAGAATCTCTGAGTAACCATTCATGGTGCCTGCCTGACGGATAGTGGTCAGATCCAGCCATCCCAGATCAAAACCGGTACTGAAAGCATTAATCAGTGGCTTGTTCGGGCTGACGGCGGTCATACCCATTAATGGTTTCATACCGGCATCAACCATCTTCATATACGGTTCCAGCCCACGGTGCAGCATGACGCTGTAACCGTTAACCTGACCACCGGCACCGCAACCGAAAGGAATGACATCGTTACCGGCTTTAACCAGATGGTTATAAATATTGCGCTCACGAGGATCACGCGCCCAGTGGCTGACACTCAGGCGATTAAAGTGGTGCTGATCCATAAACTCTTTACCCAGCTGGAACAGCCCGGCTTTCATCGGCGTATCACCCGGTGCAGGCATGCTGCCTTTGGCGACAGACTGTGCCATACGGGTATTGCCCATCATAATCAGCTGGTAAAGGTCGGCACCGTGAATGCGGCTTTGTGCCAGAATATCCAGATCTTCCAGCCAGCTTTCTTCAGTCTGGTAAGGCAGGCCATAAATCAGATCGATAACAACCGCTGCCTGCTCGGTGGCAACCAGATAATCCAGTCGTTCCAGCATTTTTTCACGGTTATTAATCCGGCTCATCTTACGGCGGATGTTGTCCTGAAATGTCTGTACACCCAGAGAGAAACGGTTAAAACCGGCATCCAGACAGGAAGCAATTTTCTCATCATCCAGTCCGGAGAAACGGGATTCAAAGGTCATCTCAACGTCGTTTGCCAGCGGCAGGTGCTGACGAATAGCGTCGCCCAGTTTGCGGATGTGTTCCGGTGTCAGCTCGGTCGGGGTGCCGCCGCCGAAATATACGGCCTGAATCGGCTGACTCTGAATCCACTGAGACTGAGAAGACTGCTCAATTTCACGCAGCAGGTAACCGACATACTGATCAACAGCATCTTTCTTGGCAGTGTTCTGAAAGAATGGGCAGTAAGAGCAGTGAGTACGGCAGAAAGGAATATGAAAATAAGCCGCACGCTTGCCTGCTTTTGCTGGCATTGCCATCGTCTTCTGCCAGGTACCCATAGCTTCTTGCGGAGACAGCGGGGCATTACCACTGCTGGCATGAGCGCTTTTCTTTGCTTCAAACGCGTAGCGCAGCGGGTCAGGCGTATGCTGACCGGTCAGTTCCGGGCCAAGATTGATGCTCATTGTATTCAGGTTAATCCGGTTAAATTGAAATCGTTTTTAGATAAAGAGGTTTGGCTTTCAGTCACTGGCAGCAGGTGACCGAAAGCCAGAGGGAAATCAGATTTCCCACTTCACACTGACGGAGAAGTTACGACCCGGCTGGGTGTAACGATCAAGCCCCTGATAGGTGTCTGACAGACCGCGAACATCATCCCAGACCCAGTACTGCTTGTCGGTGATATTGAAGATACCGGCATTAATCGTGATATCTTCGGCAGGCTTGTAATAAGCAGTTACGTCAACCAGACCATAGCCGTGGGTAGCAAACTGGCTACCGTCAGGTGTTGTTTCGTTAGCGGCCTGGTCACCCTGAGAAATATCGTCTTCATCTTTCTCGGCAACCAGCGTCCAGGTTAAGTTGCCGCCCCAGTTTTCGGAGGGGGCGTCATAACCTAATCCAAGTACTGCAGTTAAAGGTGAAATGCTGTTAAGCGGTTCGTCTTTTGCGCCTGCATTTGAACCTTCACCATCGGCCCAGGAAATGGCGGTGTTGAAGGAGGTTCCCATCGGTAAACCAATGGCTTCGTCCAGCCATAGCTGGCTGCGGAACTCGATACCTTTGATTGTGGCTTCATCAAGGTTCTGATACTGGAATTCCATGACAGGAACTAAACCTTCCTGTCGGGTACCGGTCAGTATCTGCTCAATAAAATCTTCATACTTGTTATAGAAAGCGGTGATTTCAGCACTGCCCATCTGACCATTGGCTCTTAAGCCCAGCTCAAAACTTTCACTTTTTTCAGGCTTCAGTTCAGGGTTTGGCATAACATGGACAGGTGCACCGCTTGGACGGTTTTCTTCAAAGTACATCGCAAACAGATCAGGTGTACCAAAGCCCTGGCTGTACTGGAAGAAACCGGACAGTGCATCGGTAAACTTGTAAACAGTACCCAGTCGTGCGGACCAGTTGTCGTATGACTTATCGTTGATCTGACAGTCATTGGTTGGGCAGTAATAGGAATCTATGTCTGTATCCGGGGAGAAATGATCATAGCGAACCCCGGGAGTTACTGTCAGCCTGTCGTTCAGTAGGCTGATTTCGTCCTGAAGATAGAAGCTCAGAGTTTCTACGGTTGCTACAGGTGCATACCGGTCGGTATCCGGTGTTGTTTTATTCGCAGGGTTCTGAATGTAGTAGGTTTTATTCAGGTTTTCCTGCTCGGTGTTTTTATAAGAAAAACCATAACTGAACAAGTGCTCGCTGTTTTCGAGAAGCAGTTCTTTGGTCAGGTTGGCATCAAGCTGCCAGCTGGTTTCTTTATAAATATAATCCTTCAGGCGTTCCTGATTCTGCAGGCCTTCTCTTACACCACCAATATCAACCAGCATTTCATCGCGGGTAACTTGGTTAGTTTCAGATTCTTGCCAGTTCAGTTTCCACTCAAGTGTATCGAAAGCGGTATTAAAAGCATCCCACTCATGGAAAATGCCAACACGTTTGCGACTGGTGGAGTCATCTGCATCAAAGCGAGTGTAAGGCTGGCCGTTGCCTGTTGTTTCCCGCCCAACCATGGAACGCATATCTGTTTCAGTATCAGTACCCTGCCATTCAGCGGTCAGACCGATACGGTTATCGTCGTTTAACTGGTACTGGAATTTGGCAAGAATATTGTCTGAGCTGTGATCCTGTGGATCAGCTTCACCACGAGCATCGCCATTGATGTTGGCACCACCGTAGGTTTCCATTTCGTCGCCATCACGACGGGTATAAATCAGCATGCTTTCCAGCTTGCTGGTACGGTTTGCCATGGTGACGGTTTCAGACCAGCTGCTATCTGAGCTGGCATAACCGGCTTTAAAAGAAGCGTAGGAATCATCACCTTCAGCTTCCAGAAAGTCAGCCGGGTCTTTGGTGATAAATGCAACAATGCCACCAATCGCATCGCTACCATGCATAGTGGACGCAGGACCTTTAACAATCTCTACAGCTTTCATGCTGTCCATATCAACGTAGTTACGTTGGGAGCGGAGGAACATCTTTGTGGAATCGAAAGATTTTGCCTGATCAACACCATCAACAGTGATTTTAACCCGGTTAGCATCCATACCACGGATGTTAAAGCTGCCGGAACCTGTACGACCATCGCTGGTTACATTCACGCCTGGCTCGTAGCGCACCAGATCACGGATATCGCGAACCATCTCTTTTTCCATCTCGTCAGCGTCTTTCACTGCCACACTGCTGGCAACATCATCCAGCTTCCGCTCAGTACGGGTTGCAGTAACAGTCACCTGATCCAGCTGGGTCATGGCGTGATAAGTGTTATCGCTGGGTTCTTCTGCGGACACAGCCGTAGAAGCGGCCATCACAGCGATAGCCAGTAGAGAACGATGGAACTGCATAAAAGCGGTAAACCTTGGTCTTAAAATTCGGGCTTGCGAGGGCGCAGGCAGACTAAATTCGATAGTGACTATTTAACCGGAGATCATGCGAGCGTGTTTTGATTCTAATCAATGTTGAGAATTATTCTTATTTGCGTGAGGATCATAGTGTAGGGTGTAACAATTATCTGACAGGAAGCGTTGTAGACGCTAAATAGGCATCAGCATAGACTGAACCCATCGTTGGCAACCAAGTGTGCATGGTTGCTGAAACCAAAAGATTTTGCAGTACTTCAGAGATACAGAAAATGGCTTCTTTTTTTGAAATGATGCGTCAGGCCACTAACGAGATTGATCACGCATCCCACTCCATCAAGGTTCAGGAGGAGTTTGCAAAGCATTTTGAGCCGAAAGAAGATATTACACCGTATGAACTGGCGATGATTTTTAAGCTGGTGGCGATGGCGGGTGTTAGTGCAGATGACAGTAAAGAGCGCCAGAAAATCAGAGAACTGGGGCTTGGCCGTCACTTCAATGTAGACTGAGTTACTTTATTTGTATTTTCAGCCCCGGATGAAGATCATGTTCAGGGCTGAAATACCATTGTATATACCTAAAGAATGTCTGCCCACCTCTTATCGATATTTCACAATACGGATTAGTTCAAAAGTACTAAACTGTGCCTGTTGCTCGTGCTGTATTACCTTTCTGAAACATCATGAGCATGCCTCGTAATTATGTTACGGTAGGCTGCCATTTAACTGTTACGAACAGCGTGAATGCTGGGGGGACCGATGTTCAACGCAGATATGACTATCTCTGAATTTGACCCTGAATTAAAAGCGGCAATTGATGCCGAAGCCGTTCGACAAGAAGAACACATTGAGCTGATCGCTTCTGAAAATTATACCAGCCCGCGCGTTATGGAAGCGCAGGGTTCTGTACTTACCAATAAATATGCCGAAGGCTATCCGAACAAGCGCTACTATGGCGGCTGCGAACATGTTGATGTTGTAGAGCAGCTGGCGATTGACCGTGCAAAAGAACTCTTCGGCGCCAGCTATGCCAACGTGCAGCCGCACTCAGGTTCTCAAGCCAACGCGGCGGTTTACATGGCGCTGGTTAAACCGGGTGATACCGTGCTGGGTATGAGTCTGGCACATGGAGGCCATCTGACCCACGGTGCTAAAGTCAGCTTCTCCGGGCGTATCTATAACGCTGTTCAGTACGGTTTGAATGAGGAAACAGGTGAGATCGACTTTGATGAAGTAGAGCGTCTGGCGCTGGAGCACAAACCGAAAATGATTATCGGTGGCTTCTCGGCATACTCCCGCCGCATTGACTGGCAAAAGTTCCGTGATATTGCTGATAAGGTGGGTGCATACTTGATGGTTGATATGGCGCATGTAGCCGGACTGGTTGCCGCAGGTGCTTATCCTTCGCCGGTCGGTATTGCTGACGTGGTAACCACTACAACCCATAAAACACTGGGTGGTCCTCGCGGTGGTCTGATTCTGGCGAACGATAATGAAGAGCTGAACAAAAAGCTGAACTTTGCTGTGTTCCCTGAATCTCAGGGAGGCCCGCTGTGTCACGTAGTGGCAGCCAAAGCGGTTTGTTTTAAAGAAGCTATGTCAGATGAGTTCAAAGCTTACCAGCAGCAAGTTGTTAAGAATGCTCAGGTTATGACAGAAGTGATGCTGGAACGAGGTATCAATATTGTTTCTGGCGGTACCGATGATCACCTGTTCCTGATGGATCTGATCGGTAAGGAATATACCGGTAAGGATGCTGAAGAGGCCCTGGGTAAAGCCAATATCACCGTAAACAAGAATGCCGTACCTAATGATCCGCGCTCACCCTTTATTACCAGTGGTTTGCGTATAGGTTCTCCGGCGATTACACGTCGTGGTTTTGGTACTGAAGAAACCCGTCAGCTGGCAGGCTGGATTTGTGATGTGCTCGACAACATTAATGACGATGCCGTGATTAATGATGTGAAGCAGAAGGTACTTGATATCTGTGCCCGTTTCCCAGTTTATGGAAAATAGTATTTCTGTAGATTGTTAGTATAAAAAAACCCGAAGAAATATCTTCGGGTTTTTTTATGGACGAGAATAAAACTAAAGCAGCTTTATAATCAGAACGGCCCCAACTGGATATACTGAGCAATCACAACAGCAATCAGTGCAGCGGCAGACCAGAAAATAAACAGCGGCAGGAAGAAACGCACCCACTTCATGTACGGAATCTTCGCCAGTGCCAGAACCGCCAGCAGACCACCATTGGTTGGGTAAATGTAGTTGGAAATACCGTCACCCAGCTGGGAAGCCAGTGCTGCAACCTGACGGGTCACGTTACCGATATCAGCCAATGGGATAATGATTGGCATGGTGATTACTGCCTGACCACTACCGGATGGGATAAACAGGTTGATAATACCCTGAGTTACATAGATTGCACCTGCAGCCAGCAGGTCAGAGCTGCCGGAAACCAGATGTGAAAGATAATAAATAATGGAATCAACAATCTTTGCATCTTCCATAATGGTCAGAACGGAGCGTGCAAAGAAGATAATCAGCACGGCAACCAGTACATCGCCACAGCCCTTGGTCCAGTAGTCACAGATTTTGTTTGGCGACAGGCCACCAATCAGACCCGGAATAATTGCCATCGCCATAAAGGTGCCGGCAATTTCAGTAAAGCCAAAGCCCAGTTGCAGGGTGCCGAAAATCATATAGGCAAACAGCACCAGGAAGGAAATACCAGCCCACTTCTCACGGGTCGTCAGCGCACGAACCTGCATATCGCCGTCGTGCTGATAAACAGTACCGTGCATCAGGCTGCGGGTCGGGTCAGCTTTAACCATGTCAGCATAACGCAGCACATAGAAAATACCGGTGCTCAGCATAAAGATCGCGCAGATCAGGCGGTACCACATGCCGGAATAAAGTGGCAGCTCAGCAATGGTGTGGGCAATACCGGTAAAGAACGGGTTTGCCAGTGCGGTAGCAAAACCTGCACAGCTGGATACCAGCACGATAGCCAGCGCGGTCATGGAGTCATAACCCAGCTTGATGCAGATCGGGATCATCAGCGTGATAAAGATAACGTCGAGTTCACGCATCCCGGTAAAGGTTACGTTAAGCGCAATTGCCAGCATGATGACAGGAGCGATAACGACGATACCACGGTTTTTCAAACGGTCTGTCAGGGTGAAAACCGCGGAATCAAGAATATGCATGCGTTTCAGAACGCCAAATGCACCGCCTACAAACAATACGACGCCCATAACGCCGGAGGCGGATTTAAAACCTTCGAAAAAGGCTTCGAAGAAGGATCGCAGCGTGGTTGGATTGCTGGCGACCGGGGTATAACTTTCCGGATTAATAATTGTACGGCCTTCAAATACGACACGTTCAAACTCACCCGCAGGGATAAGATACGTAGCGATAGCCGCAATAATAACCATCATAACCAGAGAGAAAAAAGGATGGTTGACTTCTTTCTCGACGGGAGATTTGGACTGAATTGATGTAGATGCGATAGCTGCAGTCACGTGGCAGGTATTCCTTATGTTGCACCCCTGTAATGACTTTATTTTCCTGAGGCGTGTTGATGAGAAAAAGTAAGCCCGCTGTTATAACCGATTAAGGGGAGGGCGCAGTATGCTGGAATATCGCGTCGCTAGAATGGTTTAAAAACACGTGCTGTTCTGTAAAGTCGTAGTATTAACACTTGTGCTTTTGAATCCTGCTTAATGCTGACGGCTTTTTAGTGGTCAGCTTCGTTGTAGTAACAGGTGTAAAAATTATCCAGATATACACGATAAGATGTGGCTAACGCTTGACGCTTAAGGCATATGCGGTAATCTGCCAATAATCACTTACACAGATCTTATTCCTATGCACTGCCCATTCTGCAATACACAGGACACCAAAGTAATCGACTCACGGCTGGTCGCAGATGGCGTTCAGGTGCGGCGGCGCCGTGAATGTCAGCAGTGCAGTGAACGGTTTACGACATATGAATCTGCCGAACTGGTCATGCCCCGGCTGGTAAAACGCGATGGTACACGTGAGCCGTTTAATGAAGAAAAATTGCGGGCAGGCATTACCCGCGCGGTAGAAAAACGTCCGGTCAGTGTTGAATCGATTGAAGAAGCAATCAGTCGTATTATGCATCGCCTGCGGGCGACCGGTGAAAGAGAAATTATTTCCCGTGTCGTCGGTGAAGAAGTAATGACAGAACTGAAGCAGCTGGATGAGGTTGCCTATATTCGTTTTGCCTCAGTTTACCGGCAGTTTAAAGATTTGAATGAATTCCGGGAAGAAATTGAAAAACTGGAAACAGAGCATCATCAGTAGAAACTGAAGTGAATTCTCCAATAATAAAAATAAAAGATGAACTGATCTGGCTTGCAGGTATCGGAACACTGCCGTTGTTATGGTGGCAGGGTAAACAGATACGTAAAAGTATTCCTGAACTGCCTGCTGCGACTGACCCTGAAGGATATTTATCCGTTGATTCACCGGAACGCTTGAAGTTACTGGTTATTGGTGAATCGACAGCCGCTGGTGTGGGTGCCGGTACGCACCAGAAAGCGCTGGCTGGACAGTTGGCAATGTATCTTGCCTATGGGAGCAGAGCCTCCGTACAGTGGCAGGCTATTGGTCGTAACGGCATTACGGTCAGAGCGCTGCGGAAGCAGTTATTCGATAAAGAAATTCGTCCGAATCTGGAAAACCAACAGGTTGATCTGGTTGTTGTCAGCCTCGGGGTGAATGATACTAAAGGCTTTACGTCGCGCAGGCAGTGGCGCCGGCACATGTTGAACCTTATTAAAACCATTAGAAATTGTTCAGATGCCACTATTATCCTCACCGGCTTGCCGCCTCTTGAATGCTTCCCCAAACTCGCTGGCCTTCTGGGAACTGTATTGGGTGCCCGTTCAAGAATGCTGGGCAGAGGGCTGCAGCGTGTCGCTGCCCGGCATGACAATGTCCATTTTATTCCCATGAAGCCAGCCCTTGAGCCGGATGATCTTGCTGACGATGGCTTTCATCCGTCAGAGAAAGCATACTCCGTCTGGGGTAAGAAGTTATCAGCTTACTATCAGTCCATTCGTTGAAGTCGCCCGTTGTATTGGGTAGTGAAGTATGGGGTCAGGATGCCTTCGTTAATAAAAAAAATGGTCTTGGGTTTTGTCGCAGTAATGTCTTTAGCGGGGTGTTCTGGCAAGTTGCCTTCAAACTTTGGTGGAGATAATCAGGCCCTGGCTCCTTGTCCGGATTCTCCCAACTGTGTATCCAGCCTTGACTTTTCAGGTGAGCACGGGGTTGCGCCACTGAATTTGACGTCAGCAGATAAGTGGCAGACGTTGAACGAACAGGTTCAGCAGTTATCGGGCACTAAAATTGTATCCGGTTCTGACCGTTATATTCATGCAGAAAGCACTAGTCGTGTATTCAGGTTTGTTGATGACTTTGAACTGAAAAAGCGGGATGACAGCAATATTGTGGATATTCGATCCGCTTCCCGCGTTGGTCATTCCGATTTTGGAGTGAATCGCAAACGGGTTGAAATGTTACGTCAGACATTGCAGCAAGCCGGGGCTAT
This sequence comes from Endozoicomonadaceae bacterium, assembly GCA_965261725.1. GTDB lineage: Bacteria > Pseudomonadota > Gammaproteobacteria > Pseudomonadales > Endozoicomonadaceae > CANDOC01. The sequence goes on from CBDHDU010000002.1 coordinate 412,576, forward strand.
TCACTAACCCCGGCACGGTTACTATTTACTATGAAAATCACGCTATTCCGAGCTTTTGTCAATTTTCATGGTTTGGGGGTAGCGGCATGTTTCGCCTATGGCTGTGTGGGTTTATCCTCAGTTGTAGTTTGAGCTTTCAATGACGGGTCGGCAACCAATCTTAAATAATCAGGTTTTCCTATGTCAGCAGATGGAAGCTTGATTGTATCTACAGTAGTAAACTTGGCTTCTGCATCTGGTGTGCTCATTCCCGGGTTTACAACCACATTCTTCCCTTCTATCCAGTTAGCCGGCGTTGCGACACCATGTTCCGCTGTCAGCTGGATGCTTTTAAGAACCCGCTCAATTTCATCGAAGTTGCGCCCTGTCGTCATAGGGTAAACGATAAGCGCTTTAAGTTTTTTGTCCGGGCCAATAATGAAAACATTTCTGGCTGTCATGTTGGTTTTAGCAGTGCGGTCAGTACTCGCTTCTTCTTCGGCGGAAAGCATGCCGTAAAGCTTGGCAATTTTAAGGTCTTCATCACCAATCATAGGAAAGGGCAGAGCTTCTCCGGGTTTGTCTGCTATCTGCTGGATGTCTGCTGTCCATTTCGTGTGATCATCAACTGAGTCAATGCTCAGGCCCAGCAGCTTTGTATTTAGTTTTTCGTATTCAGAAGCACGCTTGCTAAATTCTGCTACTTCTGTTGTGCAGACGGGAGTGAAGTCCTTTGGATGAGAGAAGAAAACAATATAATCACCGTCGCCTGCCCATTCATAAAATTTTAACTCACCTTGGGTTGTTTGTGCTGTAAAATCGGGAACTTGATCACCTATTCGAAGTTGATCTGATAGAGAAATTCCTGACACAAAAAATAACACGACAGCTATGCATGATGTCGTCTGACTAGTTCTGAGAAAAAAGCCGGTTACTATATTGCGTATAACTCTTAGCATACTCATGAGGGTTACCATGAAGCAAAGGGAGGAGTGTTTTTACAGCTTAATAAGATAGTGTTTGAGCAAACACTGTCTTCTAGTATAGAAAATCCCAGCAGTTGTTGAATTTTTTATTTTATAGCTGTTTGCTTACTTTGGATGATGAAAGGCAGCCCAATGCATTTTGCATTCTACTGCCGTTTCTTGTTCAGAATTTAGCAGTTTATCGTTGGTTATTTTGCATTATCAACTCATGTCAATAGAACCCAGTTCCCGGGAGCGTTTTACCGCTGCCTGCATAGCATTATCAACTAACTCATGCAAAGCACCTTGTTCGAAGGTTTTAATCGCCTGTTCTGTCGTACCTCCAGGCGATGTCACCTGGCGGCGGAGCTCAACAACATCGGTTCCGCTTTCAGTTGCCATACGTGCGGCACCCAGGGCTGTTTGCAAAGTTAACTCGGTTGCTGTCTCACGACTGAAGCCTTGTTTGATTCCTGCTTCAATCATAGCTTCCATAAACAGGTAGTAATAAGCTGGGCCGCTACCTGAAACTGCAATTACAGAATCAATGCCGTCTTCTGTCTCAACCCAGCGGGTAATGCCGACGGCATTCATAATGTTTTCTGACAATGACTTCTGTTCCTGGCTTACTTTATCATTGGCGAACAGACCGGCTGCACCACACTGCAATAGCGCTGGGGTATTGGGCATGCAGCGGACAATCGCCATATTGCCACCGGCCCACTGATCCAGATTGGCAATGGTAGGTCCGGCAGCAATTGATATCAGTAATGGCTGTGCCTGCTGCAATGCAGGAGCAAGACCACTGAGAACTTTGTCCATAACCTGAGGTTTGACGGCGAGCACAACAACATCAGCTTTACTGACGGCCGAATCGTTATTGGTTGTGGTATTGATGCTGTGCAGGTCTGCCAGTTGTTGCAATTTTTCTTCTGAAAGATCGGTTGCGGTAATGCAATCGGCAGGATAACCATTGGCGACAAGACCGCCGATAATCGCACCGGCCATATTACCGGCACCGATAAAGGTGATTCGTGAAGCTGTTTGTGTCATTTATATTCACCTTGTCTGAGCATGTCGGCATCCTAGCGCAGCAGGCATTCAGTGCAAAGTGAATTGTCAGAGCCGGTCAATCTTTTAGCGCATCAAGTATGACTTGCCATAGTGGGTTTTGTTTGCGGGGGCGGGGCATAGGTTTCCCTTCATCATGGGCTTTCCACCAGGCTTCTCCGAATCCCTCACTACCACACTCAAGATCGTAGCCATCCCAGGCATCTTCCCTAAATGCATAGAAAGCCCAGTGCAACTTGTTCTGATTCAGTACAGAGATAACGTCGTGGAGGTAAATATCTGCATCAGGGTTGCGACGGAAGCAGCCAAAAGCAGAAACCAGTAATCGATGAGAAGGTATTTTGTGAATTTGTGCCCAATGGGTAAATACGGCTAGTTCTTGTTCCAGTCGCTTTCGATCCCAGTATTCTGTTTTATCTGCTTGTTTAATGGCGCCGGGGTAGCGTAGTCCACGTTTTTCAATAAAGTTAAAGCGAGATGAGTAATCCCACGGCTCCATAAAGTGAATAGCATAAAGTGTCTTGTTGCCAGGAATGGGAAGATGGTTTTTCCCTGCAGCAGGATTACCAAAATCGGCACTCTCGATAATGATGGGAGTATTGGTATCTGTTTTTCGAATTTCAGAATGTAGTTTGCTATTGAGTTCTGGCCAGACTGAATTCGATACAACTGGTGGAGCGCTGAGAAGGCTATAACCCACAACGGCAGGGTGATCATTAAGTGCGCGGGCAATATCTGACCAGAACTGAACAGCCTGATTCTGCAACTTTGCATCAGACCATAACTGGTTATCCCTGATGCCGCCGTTGTTCTGAACCCATCGGCAACCGGGCAAGCCCAGAGGAACCAGTACAACCGGCAGCTGATAACGATCAGCGAGATCAAGTACCTGATATAATCGTTTTAAATCATCAGGTTGTAGGGACTGGTAGTTATCCAGATCGCCCGCAAGAAAGTCTCGTCCAGAACCTGGCCATTTGTCCCATGTAAGCCGAACCCAATTAAAGCCAGCTGCCTTTGCGGCTTTGAACCAGCCTTCATCAACATGAATGTTGTAGCAGTTGGCTCCATGTTGGGGCTGTGATTCCCAGAAAGCCATTTTGTTATTGTGGTCACCTGCTTTGATAAAACAGCTGTGCAGCAATAAACAGAGCAGACAGGTTGCAATGTGATACCGGTTGTAATCCATACCGTGTATGGACAGTCGCCGATGGGGCTGGTTCCCTTACTGGTAAGTGGGGAACCAGCTTGCTTAATGACAGTTATTAATATTTCAGTTCGCCCGGAGCTGTTTTTGAACTTTTCAGTCCTTTTTGGGCTGTATTAGATTCTGGTGTTTTGGATTCTGTACTACTGCTTGCTTGATCAGCTTCGTCCTCGCCATCGCTATCCTCTTCTTCTGGGTCGTAGTCATGGAGTGTTACTTTCCACTCAGTATCGTTTGTGAGAGACAGTGTGACGGTAACTTCTGAATCTTCATCGTCAGGATCATATTCAAGCGTCCCTTCAAGAAGGCCTGCCTTGGGGGTGCTTTCCGATGCTGAATCACCACTGCTGGAGTCGTGAGCGCAGTATTTAATATCGCTCTGAGTAGTTTCTGTGTTACCGCTGCAGTCGCAATTCAGGCAGCCAAGGCTGTGAACAGGAGTTGCAATGATTCCTCCTTCTTTCTTCAGAGGCTCTCCGCTAACAACAAAGAGAGGGGGAATTGTTTGGTCTGTTGATGTTGGCATCATTGGTGCTTGAAGATAAATAAGTTTTTCTGGCGTAAATGCTTTCCTGAAGACATCTAAAAGTGAAACATCCTCGGGTAAATTATAGATGTCGTCGCCTAACTCGTTAAATCAGATAGCAGGAACAGTCTCACCATTTTTTTAGAGTTACGTTGACAGTTGTTATCTTTACTCCGCTTACTACAGGTTCTTCTTCTGTTGGAGTGAGTTTAGTTTCTTCAGGAATGCTTGATGTAAAGGTATTTGTTGAAATGGCTCTATATGTAGTGCCTGTCCGAAAACCCTCAAACCTTGAAAATAGCAGCCTGCAACCAAATATAACTATTGAAGATTTTCCAAAACAGGCTGTTTTTCAAATTTATGCGCCAGACCATCAATCCACAAATGCAGCTGGGTGAAGTCGATATCTCATCCGTCCAGTTTAACCCCAAGTCCAGAGACGATATCCCTCGTATCCTGCGAGCATTGCAGCACATTTACACAACGCCAGAGCTGAGACAGCAGGTCTTTCAGGTACTCGACTCCATGATTCTATCTGACCAAAACAACGGTCGCCCCGGGATGGAACTCTGGAGAATACTCGTGTTTGGCACCCTCCGCCTGGTGATCAATTGCGATTATGACCGTTTGCAGGAACTGGCCAATGAACACGGCACTTTGCGTCAGATGCTCGGACATGGCCCTTATTGCACGCACACCTACCATATACAGACGTTGCAGGATAATATCAGCCTGTTTACCCCGCAGGTGCTGGATCAGATCAATCAGGTTGTCGTTGCGGCAGGGCACTCGCTGGTAAAAAAAAAGGCCTCGTCAGCAAAATCTATGGGTAGTTTCTGGTTCAGGCAGCTTGCCAAGCGCATGATATAAAGCAATTTCTGCACATTTATAGGTTCTGAATCCATACGATTTTCTCGTAGTGAGTTTTATCCTGGTATTCAGCCCTTCAACAATTCCGCTGGAAAATGCCTTTTTTGCCCTGAACCAGTTCAGGATAATTTTTCCCGCGGCTTATGTCGCCGAACAGTTTTAGCCACTTTCTTCATTGGCTCTATCTTTGATCGCATGACTCTTGTACACCACCGATCCAGATACTTTCCTGCCCAGTGTGGTGAGATGTAGTCCCAGAAAACCTGGAACTCTTCTCTGAGCAGGTAACCCCTGACACTTTTCAGGTTGTACCGGAGCACTGTGTTTAGCTTGATCTCTTCTTTCTCGGTCAGGTTCTCTTTTCTCTTGAGTAGGCACCAGCGAGTTTTTTTCAGAACAGGTTCATATCCGGCTGCCTGAAGCTGTTTGTGTTCTGAGGCTCTGACTTCATCAATGGCCTTGTTCAATATGGCAACAATATGAAAACGATCCAGAATATGCAGCGCCTGGCTGGCATACTCCGCAATCGCTTTCACGTAGGGCTGCCACATGTCAGAGCAGACATATTCCAACTGCTGGCTTCTCTGTGCACCAAAGAATGAGAAGAAACGGCGAATGGTGGCTTCGGTTCGCTCCTGTCCAACCACAACAGCCGTGTGTAATCACGGTCGATCTGGTAAACCACAGTCAGGTATTTATGACCTGTTTGATACGCCACCTCATCTACACCAATGGCCTTGATATTGTCGAGAGGGCGATGTGCTTTGCCCCATTCAACCACATACTCAACAGCATGAAAGACCTTCTCCCATGAGGTATTGAAAATGCAGGCAACCTCTTTCCACGAGAGCTTTCGGGCCCAGCTTGCCAAAAACTGCATGTAGACTTTGGTAAGTTCTTTCTTGCCATCCGCCCATGGAACCTGTTCAACCTTTACACCACATGTCTTGCATTCAACCCGACGCATTCTGTAGAGCAGAAAAACCCTGATGCCCCAGAGGGGAACGAATTCGAAGCGACGCTCAGTAAGGCGGTCATAGCCCGGAGCAGCTTTTTTGCATCCTGAGCAGATAGCATGACTGTTCTTCCGTGGAGCCACAGTCACATTGAATACTTCAGAGCCCTGATAGAAGCCGAGTTTTACATCCTGATAAACAAAAGACTTGAGTTTATGAACTTTATTGAGGATAGTTTTAATCAGCATCAGTGCTGCCTTTTGTTGTTTTTTTGTCCATCAACAAAAAGCTATCAAAAGTCAGGCACTGGTGTTTCTATCCTCAAATCTTGTTCGCTTTTACCCACAGTTATCCCTGAAGAGCCAAAAAAAGAGCGAACCGTTACATGCCCGTGCCGATTCGTTTGTCGTAAAAACCAATGTCCATTTCCCCACCGACATTAACTTGCTGAGCGATGCTTGTCGTAAAATCATTGAGTTTGCTTCGGCTTCAGCTCATGAGCACAAACTCCCCGGCTGGCGACAGCATCGCTACCTGCAGCGGCAGCATAAGAAGCTTTACCATACAGTGCGTAACCTGAAGCACTCTACGTCAGCTGACGAGTTACAAAAAAGCAAACGACAGCATGACATTGAAATGGCGCATATTGAGTACCTGAAGCTCAGCCTGAAAATCATTCGGATGGCCGATGTAACGTACTCCGTGCTGACAAAGCATCAACCTGATGAACCACGCCTTGAAGCGCTCAGCTACTATCTGCTGCATGCCAAACATCAGGTTAGTCTGATTCATCGGCGGGTCATTGAGCATGAAACCATACCGCATGCAGAGAAAATCTTTTCGCTGTTTGAACCTCATACCGAGTGGGTCAGCAAAGGCAAGGCGGGCGTACCGGTTGAACTGGGCTTGCGTGTTTGTGTGTTGCAGGATCAGTTCGGCTTTACGCTTCACCACCAGGTCATGGAAAAGCAAACGGACGACCAGGTAACGGTTCCTATGGCCAAGGGAGCCAAAGAGCGCTTTCCAGTCTTGAGTCAAGTCAGCTACGACAAGGGGTTCTGGAGTCCGGATAATCTTGTAAAACTGGAAAACTTGCTGGACAGGGCTGTACTACCTAAAAAAGGAAAGATGTCGTTAGAGGACAAAAAAACGGGAATCACACCTGGCGTTTGTCCGTGCAAAACGACAGCACTCTGCTGTTGAGTCGGATATTAATGCTCTGGAAGCCCATGGTCTGGATAAATGTCCGGATAAAGGACTGGATGCCTTCAAGCGTTATGTTTCGCTGGCTGTTGTGGCAAATAACCTGCAGCGTCTGGGCAAAGTGCTGTTGGAAAGGGATCGGCAATAGTCGCCTGTTGATGGTTTGGTAATCGGGTGTTCGTTCAGATCATGCATGTCGTGAGGCTTACTGACATCTACGGAGTGAAGGTTTTGAACATTTTTTGAACAATTGTGACTGAAAACCGCTGCATTGATTGAACAGCAAACTCAAATGATCCACCTAACAGTGACTCATTAACACAGGCAGCTATAGTTCATGCGTTTTCTGACAGGCACTATGTAGATGACTCGCCTTTTATCTTTGTATGCCCCTTTGCTGTCGTTTCTGTAATGCCTGTAGAAGACTTTGTTTGTAACTATTCAGCACCCAGCAAAGAGTGACCGCAGTAATTCTTCATGGCTATAAGCAGGGCTTCAAAAACATTCTGCCCCTGCTTTCTCGCAGATGAAACATAACTTCGTATTCGGCAATACCATTTCGCCCCTTCCTCGCTTCTGATGCAGCCCGATATTTTTTGCTTCACCTTGCCATTTCTGATGTCTTGCTCGCTGCCATTATTGTCGAAGGGGATGTTGAGGTCGGTCATGAACCTCAAAGTTTCGTCCTTGTACTCCACCAACCGCTTAAACAAGTTGAACGCTTTCGTATTCTTGACTTTGTCACGCCCCAACCGTTGCCGTACTCGTTCCATATAGTCGGCTTCTTCCGCTTGCGCCCTTTTTGCTGTTCGCTCGAACAGTGAAGAGATACGCTGGCGGATGGATTCCGGCATCGCCTTCATTCCCAGCTTTCTAAAACCATTGCTGAGGTGACAGGCCAGTCTCAGCAGCCGCTGAAGACGAGCCGCAAGATAGTTGCAGTCGCGATCAACGACACCCTGTAACTCCCTCAGGTGGTGGGCATTGCAGAGTACATGAGCCGCAGCATAGCGGAAGTAAACCTTGTAGTGGTCATGAACCAGTATCCCGGCAAAGGTCAGCAAAATACCCATCGTCTCTATGGCGGAATGTCCTTTACTCAAGTCCAGATGATAGTACGTCCACTTGTCAGTACGCAGGACATGCATCCACCACAGCGCTCCGGCTACTCTCATGCCTGTTTCATCAGCGCCTGCAATGGGTTCAACCTTAAGGGCGTCACTAATTGCCTGCTCAGTGCTGGCTAACCGGTCATAAGCATTGCTCTGGAAGGTGCAGATGGAACCCGGACTGACTTCCAATCCGAAAATATCCATGAAGAACTGGGAGGCACGCTTGCAAGGTATAAGTTGATACTGACAAAGATACACGGCCAGCGCCTGAGTCACCGGTCCATACTGCACGTGAGCATCAACTCCTTCAGGGAAACGGGCTTGTGTCATGTGACCGCAGCGGCACTCTTTGATTTCGGCCACATGGGCTGTCACTTCAAAGTGACCAAAACGACCCGGTTCAAATACTTGCCTTTCAACCAACTTGGCAATGTTTGCAGAGTGCAGGGACTGATGGCACTTCTCACAGTCTATAACCGGGTGATATTGGGTGCGGTCAGTGTCAGCGACTTGCTGAAGCGTTGAACCTTTGTGACCTTTCTGACCGCCGGGCTTTCGACCAGACCTCTGTCGTAAGCTTTTTGGGTTAGGTTTGTCGTCTTGTGGCTCACCCTCCACCGTGGCAGATGAGTCTTTCTGTTTGGCAGCAGGCTTTGCATAACCGTCTGTAGAGGGAGGCTTACTGCTGTTCCGGCTGTTGATGTTGAGTCTGTCCGCGAGTTCCTTATTTTCTGTTTCCAGTTTCGCTACCTGATCGCCCAGGCCACCGATCTGCTCTTGCTGATCATTTACGATAGCAAGGAGGGTGACGATAATCTGAAACTCGGGATCAAGTTGACTCATAACAAGCGTTGGTCAGAGAAGAACTGTATTTGAAAATGACACAAAATCACGAAAATACCAGCTTATTGTGAGGGTGCTGAATAGTTACCTTTGTTTCCTGAACCTCATAATGCCGTGTGGTTGCTGCGAATCCATGAGAAGCAGCAAAAACGACGGTTAGTAGAAAGCCTATGTAACCAAATAATGATAAATAGCGGTGTTTCATAATCAGAAACCTCTTCAAATAACAACTTGGAAATCAGGTCTTGGTTGATGGTTGAAATCAGAAGAGTCAGGTATAGCCGAGAATAACTATTGCAGAGGTTTGGTCAGCAGGTTTTATTACCGTTGATCGAATATAGCGTGTTAATTTTCATGAAGTGAGGTGCTAGTGCTTCTGAAGAGATATTTTCGCTTTAAAACTCCAGGGGATGTCTGGGTTTAGAGTCTCAGTGTTGTGCTCTGCAATAAAATAGCAGGTTATCAATTTTGCTATTGTGATCGCTAGGATAAGTAGACTTTCAAAGTAACTCTCCGGCTTAGTCCTTTTAGTCGGAGAGATTAAATTTTAATTGGATTGCCTTTTAGCTTTCCCAAAAAGAATCATGATTGGTAATAGTTTATTTAAGAAGCAAAAATCAAGCCAGAAAACTCAACTTCAATAACCTTTTTCCCATCGTCATGAGGGGTTTCTATACGTAGTTTTGAAACTGACTTCCCATCCTGACTTAAGTGCAAAGTCATTTTTGCAGAGTTTCCTGCAGAGCAAACCAGTTTAGGTTTATCGCAGGGGCAGACTTTTCCATCGGAGCAGCATACACATATAGGAGAATCTGAGGCTCCATCTTTAGGGTCAGAAGCTCTGACCATGCAGGCGCATTGCTTACATTTTATACTTTTGCAGTTTTTATCCCCACCTTCAGGGCAGCATTCGCATTTTGTCCCTTTGGCTATACAGCAGTTACAGCTTGGGCATTTATTGGGCTGATCAGCGCAAGCGCATTTATTTCCACTCTCGCAGCAGCAGCAAAATACAGGTGTATTATCTTTGGCATCATCGGCTCTGACCATGCAATCACAACTTGAACACTGCGTACCTTTACAGACCTTAGCTCCGACCTCCGAACAGCATTTACATACAGAACCCTTGGGTATGCAGCACTTGCACTCTTCACATTTATTAGGCAGTGGGCGTCCATCAGCAGTGGTACAGCAACCTGTACACTCTGCGCAATAGGTCTCCTCTGTGTCAGATTCTGTTGAGCATTCACACGCGCAGTTGGTGCAGGTGAGAGGAGATACAAAAATAGTACCGTCAGCTACACCTTGTACCTTCACAAAAGCGCCAATAGGAAACCCAGCCTGTGCTGCAACCGCCTGGGGAATGGGGAAAAATATTTTCCTGTCGGTGAGGGATGTCACAAGTTTTGCTTTATCTGCGCCCTGACCAACTAACTCTTCAATGAGAACGCCCTCTAAAGGGGGGGTTGGTGAGCGCTGATCGGTGGCAAGTGATATTGTTACCCCGCCTATTTCCGTTGAAGATAATGTCGCAGATAAACTGGTTGACTTTGATGCGTCACTATCAGGTGTTATGTCGTACTGTGCTGTTTTCCCTTCAGTAGAGCGGTGACTGATTTTCCCTTTTTCTACAACAGAGGCAGGTCCGTTATCTATGCTGGTGGATACTTTGTAAAATTTGTCCTTGCTCGCGTAAGAATGTGGTGAAGCAACAAACGATAAAGTTATAAAAAAACCAAGTAATAGATACCAGAATTTAACATTGAGTAACTGTTTCATGAGATATGCCTTTGTTGCTGATAAGGCGTAGGGGAGGAAATCAAGCGGATGATGATTAAGATTATTACCGAGTCAATACCCAAGACAATGTATAGACAAAAAATGTGCCTATTGCATTGCTTTGTACAGCCCCTGATCGTTTATTAGAAAAACCTTCTGTGTTTGCTGCTAGTCGCTGGCAGATCACGCTTTCATGACGGGAAAGGTTGGCGTGTTTCACTTATATGAAGTGGTAACACAATTGCCGATAAGTTATCCGGTGACCCTGCCCGGTATACTACCCCGACCAGCTCTGTGGCTGCCTGATGTAGAAAATGCTTCTTTCCTGATATTTGATTACAAAATCAGCAATATCTTCTGTAGTCGATACATCAAAAACACCATCCCGCCTCTCTGTTACTCTTGCTGTTCACTGCTGTTCACTGCTGTTTCTAGCTAGCTGCATACCCCTGTAGGGGAACAAGACGGGTAATCTGCAACTCTCATTACTGTTAATAACAGCAAATGGACCTCAGTATTGATCCGGTATTGTCTGCAACACCCTCGGGTACCCTGGCTTATTTTATTTATCCTGTTACTAGGGTGCCTGCTTGGTATCCGGGATATTCCATTGCAGCTACTGCCCATAGCAGACAAGCCGGTGTTAACGCTGGAATGCTTTTGGCCTCACGCCTCTCCGAAAGAACTTGAGGCTGAGGTTGTCAAACCGCTGGAAGATGCCTTGCTGACTTTGCCTGCGCTGAGCCGGCTGAATGCCGTGGTGAATCAGGGTGATGTCCGTATTCAATTGCTGCTGGACAAGGGTGCTGACCGGCGGGAAGCCATACTGGAGCTGTTTAGCCGGATCAACCGGGTACAGGGACTGCCGGATAAGCTTGAAGGCCCCTATATCCGTTCAGGTATTGATAATGACTGCCTTACCTGGCTGATGTTGCATGGCCCTGATTCTGAAAAGATTTTGCTATCCCGCCAATATGAATTTACCCGTTTATTGCAGGAACGGATCGGTCGCCTTCCCGGTGTATCAAGGCTGGTCGTGCATGGCGGTGGAGATGAGCGACTGGAAGTACGTTATGACCCGTTCAGGCTTGCAGCAACCGGCCTCACGGTGCCTGAGGTAGCTTGTAAAATCCGGGGGGCAGCCAATCGTTCAGCAGGTCTGATTGATATGGCGGGGCGGTTTGAATATCCATTGCGCTATTTGGGGCGTCCTGATGTGGATTCACTGGCACAGCTGCAGCTGACAGCCGGTCCCGTCAAGCTTGGTGATATTGCCGGAATTCAGGTGGCTCACGAAAGAGGACAGCCCTGTCCGCGTTATAACGGCAAGCCAGCTTTTGCAGTAGAGGTGATTCGCCAGCCTGACAGTAATGTGATGCAGACGCTGGCGCTGGTCAGTCAGGCTGTGGATGACCTGAATCAGAACCACTTTGCTGACAGTGAATGGCAGCTGGATCAGCCTTTCAACATGGGTGTCTACCTGCAACGGGTTTTATCAATGCTGGCGGGTAATCTTGGGTTGGGTATCGGGTTGACGTTATTTATTGTCTGCCTGTTTATTCGCCAGTGGCGGGCGGCATTGTTGATCATTCTGGTCATCCCGGTTTGCCTGATATTGACGCTGGGGGCTATGCGCGTACTGGGTTTTACCTTGAATGTGATTTCCATTGCCGGGCTGGCTTTTGCTGTTGGGATGGTGGTAGATGCTGCAATTGTTGTAACAGAAAACCTGATGGCAAGAGTCTCGCAGGGGGAGCAAATAAGAAGCGCATCAATAAATGCTGCTGAAAGTGTTTCACGTGCATTAATTGCAGCAACATTAACGACATTAATCGTTTTCATTCCCGGCGCTGCATTGCCAGGAACAGCCGGGCAATTGTTTTCTGAACTGGGTATTACATTGGTAATGGCTGTTGCGTTGTCACTTCCAGTCGCATTGTTCCTTGTACCGTTAATGGCCCCGATTCTGCTTAATAAACATGTTGATGGAGGTGGCAGTCAATTTATTTCCCTGTGTGCCAATCTGTGTGGAAACGTGGTCTCTTCTCCAGCCCGCTGTAAAGCCATTCTGCTATTAATGCTGCTTCTGCCACTGGGGCTTTTATGGAAAAACCCTGCTGTTGATCTGTTGCCTTTTATCAGTCGGGATGAAGTCCAGGTGTGGTTGAATTTCAAAGGACATTTGTCCCCCGGAATTATTGAGCAGGAGCGTGTTGCTCCGATTCTTGAACATATGGAACGCCTGAAATCTGAGAACCAGCTGCGGGACAGCGTACTACAACTCTGGCCGGGTGGAGGCAAGCTGGTGGCAAGACCGCAGTCGCCTGCGGGAACCCAGTTACTGTTACGTAAGTTGCGGCGTTTTTTTTCCGGAATGGCTGAAGTGGATGCGCTGGTATTAAAGACACCATTGTTTGCACCACTTCGCAGTGAGCAGGAAATTCAGCTTTATCTTGTAGAAGCTGATTTATCCCTCCATGCACAGCAAGCAGAAACAGCGATCAGTATTATCGTCCGTTCGCTGCCTGATGCTCAGGTACGCACCGAACCGGGAGACGACAATCTCCGCCAGGGGCTTCATATTATCCCGAGAGACAGGGCATTGCTGGATGCCGGGTGGGAACGTCAGGAAATGGCAGAGGTCATACAGAGTGTCGGGCAGGGTTTATATATCGGAGACTGGTATCACGGTGACCGTTTGCTGGAGCTGGTATTGATTCGTTCTGACGAAACCCATGCCATTGAGTCAACGCTTGTTGCCGTTAAAGACAAGGTCGTGCCTTTGTCGGGGCTGGTTGAATCCAGATGGCTTGATGCACCGGATGAAATACGTCGCCATGAAGGTCGTCGTGTTCAGATGTTGACTATTGAGCCACCGGAAGGGATGGCATTGAGCTCCGTCGCTGATTTACTTAAAAACGATGTTCTTCCGGAACTGAAAAAGCAGGGTATTACTGCCAGTCTGGATGGCAGTGTACTTCAACTGGAGCAAGGCAGGCAGGGGTTGTGGCTGCTGTTAATAGCTGCATTGCTGATACTGGCAGTTGTATTGTGGGTTTCATTGGAATCCTGGGCAGATACTTTCCGGGTATTGCTGGTGATGCCGGTTTGTATGGCAGGCGCCTGGTTTTGTGTGGATGTATTGATGGATGCGGGCAGTGTTGATCTGCTGACGCTGACGGGTTTCGTCATTCTTATGGGGCTGGTGGTCAATAACGCTATCTTGCTTTTGAGTGAAATTCGTAGTCAGGAAAGCGCCGGGCTTTCGAAAGAACAAGCGGTTACCGCTGCTCTGAAACAGCGTTTACGCCCGATGCTGATGACAACATTAACCACGGTCATGGGCATGTTGCCACTGGTATTGAGCCATGCCGAAGGCAGTGATATTTACCGTGGGCTGGCAATTGTGGTTGCGGGCGGCATGTTAGTGAGCCTGCCTGCATCTTTATTGTTAATGCCAGCGCTGATCCGGCTGGGAAAGGGCAATGTCTCTGAACATAACATCAGAAAAAAGGAGCAGGGGCTGTGAAGTTGATGTCGTTATTAATGGTTGCAGGAATCACTTTTGGTCTGAGTTTTATTACTGAAGCGGCTGATAACCAGATATTTCAGGGACGGGTCGTCAGTGTTGAAAAACTGGCTGCCAGCGCCTGCTGTGGTGGACGCCTCGCATGGCGGGCAGAATTCGGTGATATGGTGCGTCAGGGGCAACCGTTGTTCCGCCTTGAAGATGGTGAACTGAAAATGAAAAAGGAAGCCTGTCATCGTCGTGTAGAGAAACTGCAGTCACGTTTAGTACAGATTCAGAAACGCCATGAGCGCATGAAAGTCCTGGGGCAGAATCAGCATGCGGGTGTTGCTGAAGTAGAAGATGCCTGCTTTGAAACCGAGAAAACCCGTCTTGAACTGGCAGAGGAGCAGGCTGAGCTTGCACGTTATGAATACCTGATGGTCGAGCGTGTATTTTATGCGCCTTATGATGGTGTTGTAATTGATACTCTGCTTAATCCCGGCGAGTACATGACATCAGGAAAAGAGGTGCTGCGTTTTGAAGGCCTGAAAAGGGAGGTGGATGTTTGGTTGCCGCGAGCATTTATTCACAATACTGACCAGTTGAAGTGCAGCGTTGTACCTGAATCAAATCGTCTGGGTGTCACATTAAAGAATCCTCGCCATGGATTGTCTGCTGATCCTGCAACCGGGCTGTTCAAAGTACGCTTTCAGCCCGGCGCCGCATTAAGGTTTTCAGGTGAAGCCGTTACGGTTCAGTGTCGGATAGCTGATACAGAGGCTAAAGTAGAGTGATGCTGTTCCGGCGACCCTGAGGTGCTGATATGCTTCGCTCTGCTGTTTTTATTCTGTTGTTTTCTTTCTCAGTGTTTGCGGCTGCAGAGCTTTCTGGTAGCGGCACTCCCTGGCCGGGGGAAACACCTTCAGAAATGGATGCCAAATATGCCCGGTTGATGCTGGGTGTTGGCACGGCGCAGGTGATCAGCATTTATGGTCCGGACAAACTGGATGTCGATTTCGATTTTTATGAGGACTTGCAACCGCCTCAGCAGGGTGAAGGCCCTCTCAGAGTGATCCACTTATATGCATTTTCCAACAGCCGCGATCAGGCAAGTCCGGATGATTCACCTGTTTTAATGAAAAGCATTGATATTCCCGCTGCTGATGTTCAAACCCGGATTCATGTGATTCATGATCCGAAATTGACTTTACGCATAGTAAATCCACCTTTCAGATAACCCGGATGGGTGAATAATTGTCATAGGGAGGTATATAATGCGCCGTCCTGAGTTACACATTTATATGCGAACATACCGCAAATGACCCGATTCAGCACAGAAGATCACCAAATGATGTCCCGGGCGCTGCAACTGGCAGAGCAGGGTGTATACAGCACTATGCCTAATCCACGGGTTGGGTGTGTCATCGTGCAGAAAAATGCTGAAGGTCTGGAAATTATTGGTGAAGGCTGGCATGTACGGGCAGGTGAACCCCATGCAGAAGTCCATGCACTTAAAACAGCCTGCGCCCGGGCAAAAGGCGCAACAGCCTATGTGACGCTGGAGCCCTGCAGCTATTATGGCCGGACACCGCCCTGTGCTGAAGCGCTTGTTGAAGCAGGTGTTGCACGTGTTGTTGTGGCAATGCTTGATCCTAACCCGAAGGTTTCCGGACGCGGTATTGAGCGTTTGCAGCAGGCAGGTATTCAGGTTGAAACCGGTCTGATGCAGCAGCAAGCCAGAGAACTGAATTGTGGCTTCGTAAAGCGAATGGAAACCGGGCGCCCCTTTGTACGCTGTAAACTGGCAATGAGTCTGGATGGTCGTACGGCAATGGCATCAGGTGAATCTCAATGGATTACCGGTCCGGATGCCCGTACAGATGTTCAGCGGCTGCGAGCCCGCAGCTGCGCCGTGATGACCGGCAGTGGCACGATTCAACTCGACGATGCGGCACTGACGGTAAGACCGCATCAACTGGGCATGGATGATCCGTCGCTGGCAATTGAGAAACAACCACTGCGTGTGGTGTTGGATTCAGCGCTGGAAATATCACCTCAGGCTAAAATTCTGCAGCAGCCGGATAATACATTACTGATTACTGCCCACCCCGATGAACACCGGATCAATGCGATGCGGGCTCTCGGGGCCGAAGTGCTGGCCTGTCCGGGAGAAATGAACCGGGTTGATCTGGTTGCCGTGATGGATTTACTCGGCAAACGTCAATGCAATGAAGTGCTGCTTGAATGCGGGGCAACGCTTGCCGGAGCCGCACTGGAAGCCGGACTGGTTGATGAGCTTATCGTTTATATGGCACCGGTATTAATGGGCAGTAGCGCCCGTCCGCTGCTGGAACTGCCGCTCAGTCATATGGCAGGCAAGATTGAACTGGATATCACCGATATGCGTGCCATCGGTAAAGACTGGCGGATCACTGCCCGTCCGCGCAAACAGTGAAGCATTAACAGGCTAACAGCAACGAGAATAACCACGCATGTTTACAGGCATTATTGAAGCAGTGGGTGCCATTCGGGCACTTGATGGGCGGGGTGGTGATGTCCGGCTGGATATCACTACAGGTCCTCTGGATCTGAAAGACGTTAAACTGGGCGACAGCATCGCAACCAATGGCGTGTGTCTGACGGCTGTTGTTCTGAACAGTGATGGGTTTGAGGCTGATGTTTCGCGGGAAACCCTTGAGCGTACCGGATTATCAACCTTGAAACCGGGCGCGCCGGTCAATCTCGAAAAAGCCATGCGTATTGATGGCAGATTGGATGGTCATATTGTCAGTGGTCATGTGGATGGTGTGGGCAAAATATTGTCTATTGAACCGTCTGCCCGTTCTATGCGCTATCGTGTTGAGGCGCCGAGCAGTCTGGCTCATTACATTGCTGAAAAAGGCTCGATTACGATTGATGGTGTCAGTTTAACCGTCAATGCTATTGACGGTTCTGTATTCGAAGTGAATATTGTGCCCCATACGGCAGAGCAGACGATTATCCGCCATTATCGCCCCGGTAGCCGCGTTAATCTGGAAGTTGATATCATTGCCCGTTATCTGGAACGGCTGTTACTGGGTCGTCAGGCTGCGAATGATCAGCCGGAAAGCAAGCTGACAGAAGCCTTTCTGGCCTCTCACGGTTTTACCGGTCGCCGTCGCTAAAAAGCGCAACGCCGGATTATTGGCGCTGTCGGAGAGTCAGCGCAATCGCATAAAAAGCAGGTATCTGCATGCAGTTGAACAGTATTGAAGAACTGATTGAAGACATCCGGCTCGGTAAGCCGGTAATCCTGATGGATGATGAAGACCGCGAGAATGAGGGGGATCTGATTGTCGCGGCAGAGAAAATCACGCCTGAAACTGTCAACTTCATGGCGCGTGAAGCGCGCGGGTTGATTTGCCTGACACTGGTCGGCGAGCGTTGTGATTTTCTGGGGCTGCCCCAGATGGTTTCCGATAACAAGGAATCCCATGGCACCGCCTTTACGGTGTCTATCGAGGCGGCTGAAGGTGTCACCACCGGTATTTCTGCAGCTGATCGTGCCCGTACAATTCAGGTAGCGGTTGATCGGCTGAGCCGTCCTGAAGATATTGTCCAACCCGGACATATTTTCCCGTTGCGGGCGCAGGCAGGTGGCGTATTGAGTCGTGCCGGGCATACCGAAGCGGGTTGTGATCTGGCTCGTTTGGCGGGATTGGCTCCGGCTTCGGCAATTGTGGAAATTATGAACGAAGATGGCACAATGGCGCGCCGTCCGGATCTGGAACAATTTGCCGAGATTCACGGGCTGAAAATCGGTACTATTGCCGACCTGATTCATTACCGGATCACCAACGAGCAAACAGTAGAGTTTCTTGATGAGCAACCACTGGAAACGGCTTACGGTGAGTTCAGGCTCAATCGCTTCAGGGATCGCCTGAGTGGTCAGCTGCATCTGGCGCTGACTATGGGTGATATCGCGGCGAATGAACCGACACTGGTGCGGGTACATGTGGCTGATCAGTTTAGAGATCTGCTGGGTGCCCGCCGTCAGGACAGCAACAGCTGGTCTTTAAATGATGCACTGGGTCGTGTGGCCCGGGAAGGTCGTGGTGTGGTGGTTCTGCTAGAATCCGATCAGCCCGGTAGTCTGGAAGAAAGTATGGAGCGGTTTATGGAACCGGTTCGTATGCCGTCTTCCGAACATAGCCGGGGCTATATGACGATTGGCACCGGCTCCCAGATTTTGCGGGAGCTGGGGGTGAGAAAAATGCGCCTGCTAAGCTCACCTATTCGTTTCAGTGCGATCTCCGGATTTGATCTGGAGATCACAGAGTACATTCCTTTTGATGGGGTTGATGCCTGAGTATCCGGTTTCGGGCACTTAATGCATTGGATGTAGCTCAAATAAACAGCAGAGCGGCGATGATGAATAACCGCTTTGCTGATAAAGAAAGAATTCAGCGAGGAATGAGAGCATGACAATCACGACGATCGAAGGAAACCTGACACCAAACCAGGGCAAATACGCTATTGTTGTTGGCCGCTGGAATGGTTTCGTAGTAGAAAACCTACTGGAAGGTGCCATTGACTCACTCAAGCGCCACGGCGTTGCGGAAGAGAATCTGACGATTATCCGCTGCCCGGGCTGCTTCGAAATGCCGCTGACAGTGAAGAAGGTTGCGAAGCAAGGTCGTTATGATGCGATCATCGCACTGGGCGCTGTTATCCGTGGTGGTACCCCGCACTTTGAATATGTGGCGGGCGAGTGTGTTAAGGGGTTGGCACAGATTAATCTGGAATCTGAAATTCCGGTTTCCTTCGGCGTATTAACCGTCGATAGCATTGAGCAGGCCGTAGAACGCGCCGGCACCAAGATGGGTAACAAGGGCGAAGAAGCCGCCATGGCTGCGTTCGAAATGGTGTCCCTGCTCCAGAATCTGGAGAATTGAGTTTGAGTTCCAAGTCTTCCGAGGGTCGTTTTAAGCCCGCAGCTCGACGCAAAGCGCGTCAAATGGCACTGCAGGCTGTATATCAATGGCAGATGAGCGGTAACGCACTGCTGGATATTGAAAGTCAGTACCGTGCTCACAACGACATGAGCAAAGTGGATGGTGGTTACTTCCACAGTTTGCTGCATGGTGTTGCCAGAGAAGCCAGCAATCTGGATAAAACGCTGGCACCGTACCTTGACCGTACGCTTGATCAGCTTGATCCCGTTGAAAAAGCGGCGCTGCGTATTGGTGTTTATGAACTGATGTTCCATCAGGAAGTACCCTACCGCGTTGTTATCAACGAAGCGATTGAGCTGACCAAGCTGTTTGGTGCCCAGGATTCCCACCGTTATATCAACGGTATTCTGGATCGCCTGGCACCGAAGCTCCGTCCCGAAGAGACTCGTCAGGCACGTCAGCGTTAATGAATGAATTTGATCTGATTTATCGCTACTTCAATCAGCCCGGGCTGGTCGGAAATACTCCGGGGCTTGAGCTGGGCATTGGCGATGACTGTGCTGTTGTAGCGATCGAATCAGATCAGCAACTGGTTCAGTCCATTGACACCCATGTGGCAGGCGTTCATTTCCCGCCTTCGGCACCAGCAGGGCTGATTGCTTACCGGGCGCTGGCGGCGGCACTGAGCGATCTTGCTGCAATGGGGGCGTCTCCCCACACGTTTTATCTTGCTCTGACTTTACCCAAAGCCGATGCTCCTTGGCTGGAAGCATTCAGCCGTGGTCTGTCATCACTGGCAAAGGAAGCCGGTATTGTGCTGGCGGGTGGAGATACAACCCGTGGCTCCCTGGCAATATCTGTTATGGTTCAGGGAATGGTGCCTGCCGGTCAGGCGCTGACGCGTTCCGGTGCTCAGGTCGGAGATAATATTTATGTCAGCGGTACGCTGGGTGATGCGGCTGCCGGATTGCAATATGCATTGGCAGGACTGAACCCGGATACTATGCAGGATGCAGATCAACAGTATTTGTTGAATCGATTTTACCGACCAACAGCCCGTCTGGATCTTGGGCAGTGGTTGCTTACCAATGGCGCAACGTCGGCGATTGATATTTCCGATGGATTGTTAGCGGACCTTGGTCATATTCTTAAAGCCAGTCAGGTTGCTGCTTCGTTAAACCTGTCTGCTGTTCCCCAATCTGATAATTTACGACGACAGATTAAAGATTGCTCACTTGAAATGTCATTAACGGGTGGGGAAGATTTTGAGCTTTGCTTTACTTTGCCCGCATCTTTACAGCCTGATTTTCCTGACGGACTGCAGATTACTCATATTGGTCAGATTGGTTCCGGACAAGGGATCACAGATCAGGTAACAGGCCAACTGGTTGAGCCCGGAGGCTACAGTCATTTTTAATGACTCTGTCAGGCTAATGTCCTTATACTTCTTACCTTTTCCTTTATGCGGAATAAAATGAAAGCAGTTCCTTTGCGTGACCTGTTAAAGAGTCCGGTTCATTTTCTGGCGTTTGGCTTGGGAAGCGGGGCTGCACCAAAAGCACCCGGAACCTTCGGAACTGTTGCAGCTGTCGTACTTTACCTTGGCTTGCAGTACCTGCCATTCTGGAACTATGTGCTGATGCTGGTGGTTGCCACTGTCTTCGGTATCTGGCTCTGCGATAAAACCTCACGTGATCTGAATGTGCATGATCATCCGGGCATTGTCTGGGATGAGTTTGTCGGTTACTGGATTACCATGCTGGCAGCACCAAAAGGCTGGCTGTGGATTGTCATCGGTTTTGTTTTGTTCCGGATTTTTGATATCTGGAAACCCTGGCCTATCAAGGTTGTGGATAACAAGGTACATGGCGGCTTTGGCATTATGCTGGATGACATTATTGCCGGTATCTTTGCCTTTGTTGTTTTACAGATACTGACGCTTATTGTCTGAGTCGCTAAGCCAAAAGATTCACTTGCAGGCAAGGATGTTTTTCCTGTTATGTTACTCTAATCGTTTTCGATCAGGTGGTTTGGCTATCCATAGTTTCCACCTTTCGTAAGACTCTAAGCTTGTTGCTGTGGTTGTTTCTGACAAGTATTGGCGAAAGCGGGCATAGTATGGGTTACGGCCTTGTCCGGGCTGGGGGAGTGAAATTGGTTGGCCACTCCTTAGTATTCCGAGAAGGTTAAATTTCCCATGCTCTGCTGCCCATTTAAGCAGGCTGCAGTGAAGGATATCTCCTAGCCCTAAACCACCTTCGTCTATACAACCACAATCACTATCAGACATTCGATTTATGTATTGAAGAAAATGTATGCCATGGTGCGTATATTCCCATGGATAAATCAACTGGTCACCAATAGCCAACGCATGGACTTTGTCTTTTATTTGCTGTGTGCTTGTTATGTACTGTTCTTTGAAGAAAAGGTGAAGATAGTGAGTCGTAGAGATAAGGCTTTTCCCGCTGAAAACATAATCGATGACAAGTATTTTTTTACTGGTTGGCACGTCCCTTAGAAATTCAGAATATAGCTCAAAAAGAGTAGTTTTTTCTTGAAGGGTTAACTGCTTTATATATCTAAACCGTTTTTTTGGGCTGATCTGACCATTTTTATCATAGAGACGCCCTACTGGTTTAAAATTCGATAGAGGCATGCTTGAGGCTGCGTGCTCGCCATACTGGTTTTGCAGTTCTGCAATAAGCGGCGCTGGGCTCCTGCCCACTCCAAGATAATGATACCCACTTGGTGGAAAATGATCCGATATCAGGGCGATACAGCATCTGATTCCCATATAGCAGAAAACACCGATATTATTTTCAGCCAGTTTGTCATCAAATTCATCTGAATGGGCAGGGGATAGCTGTATAGTTATAACTATGAGCCAGCAGTAGGTTAAGGTTTTCATTTTTTGTCACTTGCTGATTCTCCAAAACATGCAAAAGCCACTAACTGATTACTTAATGCTGATACAAATAAGTCCTATCAGTATTGCTGCAAGCCTTGTCTCTATTGATGCTCATTTTTGAAAAATGGGCTTATTCGCAGGTGCTTTAATATGTATTAGCTTTTTATTCAAATAAAAGCAAAGACAATTCCGATATCTTATGTCAACAGAAGACTAAGGCTTCATCAGGTCTTGATGATAACTGTGTAGGTACACTAATGTTTAAACGTACCCCTGTTTCGAATTTAGCTACTGTTATTACAGTTTTTATAATACTGATGTCGTGTAATTTGGAGGCTGGTGATGCTGCAGGAGGTGCTGATATAAATTCATCAGCAAGTTGGTTAAAAAAATTCTGGGGATATGCATCCAGTGATCATATCTATCTGGGCATGTGGACCTGGCACTTTGACTACGACCCGGATAATGAGTGGCGTAATCAGCTAATTGGAGGAAGTTATCAGGGATACTTTAGTGGTACCTTCAAGAACACCTATGGTGACAGAACCTGGACCGCAGGTGTACAACGGACACTCTATCAGGGGCGATGGCAGTCATTGAAGATCGAGGCAGGGTATCGGGCAGGCATGATGTATGGCTATAAAAAGAACCTGCAACTATTTGGTACCCCTTGGTTCCCACTTGCTCAGGCTATTGTTGATATTGATTACAAAGGCTTTGGTATCGAATTATCCTGGGCTGGAGTGATTCTGGGTGGTGGCGTTTTCTATCGGTTCTGATGTTTTTAATAATAAGTACTCAGACAAATGAAATCATATATTCCTGACCAAACATATCAAAAACACGTTTTAGTTCTTTTTGGAATTCAGCAAAGTTCATAATCTTCAAGAGGTTAAGCCACTCATACTTTACCTTGTCCCATAAAATCTCAATCAGATTTAATTCCGGTGAATAGGTGGGCAGATAGCAAACAATCAGCTTCTTTTCGATCATCCAATCATCCAGTTTCTCTCGGAACTTTTTGCAGGTATGAATGCTGGCATTATCGACTACCACCAAAGTGTACCGGTCGCCAGTGCTGTATTTCGGGTCTTGCATCTGTTCAGCAAAATCTTCAAATACACGGATGACTTCATCACCAGTCACTGCTCCGCAGACAGGATAGTAAAACAAATCGTTATCACGATTCATGAAACCCAGAACATTTATGCGCTGACTATTGACCGAGGAAACTCTCAACTGCTCTCCCTTCTGTTGCCAGGCATATGGAATGCACGGTTGTTGGGAGAAGCCCGACTCATCAAAATAGAACAGATTTATAAGGCCTTTGCGCTCAGCTTCCTGAGCATTTTTCAGCGCGTGATGACGGCGCTCAAAAGATTCTTGATCTCGCTTATGCCGACAGGACTTTCGTACCCGCTTGTAAACCAGCCCGATTTTTTTTTGCCATCCTCTTCAGAGTTTTTAATGAAGCCGATTTGCCAGTTTCTTCTTCAAGTTTTGCCTGCGCATAAGATATGCCAGCAATTCCCGAACATTAAACGACAAACTAATTATACTTCGGAGTGGCCAATAGAATTAGTTGGAGACGAAGAAGCCTTCTCCACCGTCGCAGAGCAGTCAATTTCTCTACATATCAAACACTGAAACACAAGGCTACTCAGCCTCTATGTGGTATCAAGCTCCAGGCTTTTGAGGCTGACACTTTTTCCCCTTGCGATCGCCGTAAGAAACTCTGTCCATGAATCAATGAAGAACCAGTCGAACAAGCCCCTGATAGCGTGCCAAAGCGCTTTCTTTGATTTCGATGCTGATAACGCTTTTTGAAAAAGAGGGCAGGCAAGCTGCTCGATTTGGTCAATAAGGAAGGCGGTAAACGTCAGGCTGGCGAAGTTAGTCGCCAGGTGCATTTTACCGTGCCCGTAGTTGTGTTCCAGGTTGTAGCCTTGTGTTTTCAGTGTGTTAAACGTCTCATTCTCTATTTTCCACTTAGCGCGTCCTCCTCGCATGATTTTTGCCACGCTTTCTTTGGTGATTTCAATATCAGTCACCCAGGTATTGGTGTACTTCTTGTCATTGGGGCTGATTTCCACGTACTCAAGGTAGTTGACCAGAATATCCTGATGGGATTTGTTGATGGGAACGCCATTGATGAACCGGAACCAATGCCGGTAGCCGTCTTCATCGGTGAATTCATAACGTGTGACCTTACCGGCGATGTCCATCTCATCGACGGCCTCATAAAGCGACACATGGCTGGTGTCTTTCGCGACCATAATGAAGCTGTAGTCGTAGGATTTCACCAATTTGATCGTGGGACCATCGGAGTACAAGTCGTCAAAATTCAGTACCAACTTAAGGTGTGGGTGTTCTCTGGCAATATTCGACAGGAGCCTTTCGAGTGCTGTTTTTTCACAGTCGTTTTTTGAAGCATCGACTTGTTGAATAATGGGTTCCGGCATTAAAGGCAGCACTTCTTTCTTGCCCGGCTTAACCAGACAGCAGCCCAATAGTTGGTGATAATACTGGGGATTCTTGCTGTCTGGCTTTTTCACACAGCACTCTGGACAATCAATTTTTCCCGAAGAAAAATGCCCCGTCCCATCAATAGGCGCAAGATAGCCTTCCTCAAAGTACTCAAACTGCCTGAGCCGCCCGGAGCGCTGAACATAGGCGAATAACGCCGTGAAAAATTTCCGCAAATACCGAGTTTCGATCGGGTCAAGCAGCTCAGCGAGGCGAGAATCACTCGGCACTCTATTGACATTGTAGAGTGATTTCAGGTTGTGAATTTTATCTGTATTCTGTACGCAGTCCTGATCAAATTTCAGCAACGACGGATATTTAAGGTGCATGACCGCCAGGCCACACATGATGGCATCATGCAGTGCGATCTTGTCATGGTTGTTCACCGGCCTAAAATCTGGAACCTTGGCAGCTTCTTTGGAGACGACGCTGATTAGTTTTTCAGCCAGCGCTTTTTGTTGTTTTTTTGTTGAAGACACAGAGAATACGACTGTAGATGTATAGTCTGCATACTGTACCTCAAAGTCTGCGATTTAGGGAATATCAGAACTACCGCTATCCCTTGGTATCACTGGTTTTAATCAAGTGCTCGGGAATTACTGAAGATATGCGGCGAGGCTCCTCTGAAATCAGTTCAGCGAGGCGTTGCGTTTCCTGAGCATTGTAGATCGGCTGCGGACCGCCGCCATGGGCTTTGTATAGCCCTCGTATACCTAAGAACTCCCAGTCATCAATCCACCGAGAGACTGTCTGATACTGAACATCAAAAACATCCGCTATCTGGGACAGAGAGTACCCCTTCAAGCTGAGCAATACCGCATGAGCACGCTCTCTTACGCAAGGCAAAGACCCGTTGCGCATGGCGCACTTTAGCGTATGGATAATGGCACTATCAGTGATGGAGCAAGCAGTCTTCTTCATAACAACAGACGCAGAGTTGCAATAACAAATAATATAGCTCACTGCCAAGCAGTACTATCGTATGCTGAATAAGCATTCAATATATGAAAACTATTATCCGGGTACTTATTGAAACTTACAGACTGCCCTTCATCATTCCCCGGAGGCTCTACAATTCCTTTGCTGGCAATTGGCATTGGTATCTGGCTGATTTATCACGCGCCGGTGAGCAATCTGATTTTTGGTTTCGGTGGGCTTTGTCTGGGTGTGCCTCTTTATCTGTTATCCGGAAAGCAGCGTGCCAGAGCGACTCCTGTTAGCAGT
This sequence comes from Endozoicomonadaceae bacterium, assembly GCA_965261725.1. GTDB lineage: Bacteria > Pseudomonadota > Gammaproteobacteria > Pseudomonadales > Endozoicomonadaceae > CANDOC01. Next base: position 438,190 of record CBDHDU010000002.1, read on the forward strand.
TAACAACAGGCGCCTGACTGGTTAATCTGGTGATATGGATAGACGAAGAATAAAAACCATATTGCTTGTTGTTCTGCTCTCGGGACTGGTTGTTCGGCTGATTACTGCGGGCACCAATATTCAGGTTGTTGGCTTGTTTCCCGGTAAAGCGGTGGTGGTTATTGATGGTCAGCGAAGTGTACTGTCTCAGGGTGAGTCCAAAGGTGATGTAAAAGTACTGAAAGTCTTCAGTGATGGTGCATTACTTGAGGTTGCAGGGGCTCAACAACGTTACCCGCTGACCTGGGAGGGCACGACAGGCTATGCCGAGCCGACAGATAAGCAGGTCGTAAGATTGTTGCGCCATACCAGCGGTCACTACTTTGTAACGGGTGAAATCAATGATATCCCCATTCCCATGATTCTTGATACCGGTGCAACCACCATCGCTATGAATGAACAGCATGCCCGGCGGCTGGGCATTGATTATCAATCCGGTGAAGTAGTTTATGCGAGTACTGCGAATGGGCTAGTGAAGAGCTATCGGGTCACGCTGCGCTCAGTCAGTATCAAAGGGTTGCAGGTTGAGAATGTTCAGGCTGCGGTTATCAGCGGCGCTTTTCCTGAAAAAGTACTGCTGGGAATGAGCTACCTGACCAAGGTTAATATGCGCGAAGCTGGTAACGGCATATTGTTGCTGGAAGCTAAATTTTGAGTTGTTATAACATAACATATTGATTTTAAGCCCAAGAACCCTCATATTTCGCTCAGCAGGCAACATTGCTAGAATGCGAACCTGCCGCAGTAGAGGAATTTTGAGTGTCAGTCACATACGTCGCATCGTCCAAGCTACCGACCCCACATGGTGAGTTTGTGATGCACGGCTTTGATGAGCCGGGTACCGGGAAAGAACACCTGGCCTTAACCATGGGGGATGTCAGTAACGGTGAACCGGTACTGGCGAGAATTCATTCTGAATGTTTGACCGGCGATGCACTGGGAAGCCTGCGCTGTGACTGCGGTGCGCAGTTACAGAGTGCGATGGCTGCCATTGCAGAAGTGGGTCACGGGGTTATTCTGTACCTTCGACAGGAAGGTCGAGGCATTGGCCTGATTAACAAGGTACGCGCTTATCACCTGCAGGATGACGGACTGGACACGGTTCAGGCCAATGAGCATCTGGGCTTTGCACCTGATCTGCGTCAGTATGATATGTGTAATGCCATGCTTGAACACTTGGGTATTACCAAGTTGCGTCTGATGACCAATAACCCGCGCAAGATCAAAGCGATGGAAACTATTGGTGTTGAAATCACTGAGCGTGTGCCGCTGCAGACCGGCCAGAATCCACACAATGAACGCTATATCGCGACCAAAGTGTGGAAGATGGGGCATATGTATAAAACAGCCTGATTGAAATCCGGATATCGTTTTCTATTACAGTCTGGTTGAGGCAGAAATAACCCAGCCGAAAAAAAATTGAACCAAAAGGCAGTGGGAGTCAGATTCACTCCCGCTGTAAAACTCATAGTTAATTCAGAAAAGTGATGCTTATTCTTCAAGCTTTGCTGGCTCCACTGCTTGCGCTCTCCAACTCAATGAGCACTTAAACGACTAAATGCTTCAGATATAAGATTGTTAATCTGGCATCCAAATAGCATTTATTCTGTATGCATGCGCTTTGCTATACTGGGTTTTCTGTAATTCATACGGCAAATGTTGCGTAAAATTCAATTAACAATCTGAAATGCAGTTATTTGATAATGCAATTAAAAAAGAGTTACCTTTTGGGCTTCTTTTTAGCAGTATTTGGATATCAGGCTATCCAAACTGTTGCGATTGATCAAACTTGGGAAAAATGCGAAAAAGAATCAAATAATTCAAAACTACATTGCGATATATGCGATGAAATGAGAGGTTTTTTTCTGGAAAGTAACCCTGAATATTACTCAAAAAAATCAGGATGTACTAAATATGAAGAAAATAAAATAAAGGTAAGGCTACCTGATCATGCTGTAAGTAGCTCTATCAATGTTGCTGCAGCAACATATGCAAAAGATGATACAAGGAAAGAAGGTGATGAAAGGAGGGGGGAAGAGGGAAAAGCAGAAAACAGATTAATAAGTAGTTTTGGAATCGTATGTCAGGGTGAACTTTCAATATATAGTGATAAATGCTTCAGTTGTCCCAGTGCGAAAGATCTAGATGATATTTATGATTCTCTTTTGAGTTATTTGGAAGTTAAAAGGCGTTCTTTTATTTTCAATCACCATTTGGAGTTTTTTGAATATCAGTCTGAAAAAACAGGAAGTGAAAAGTTGCATAAAAAAACAATACAACTAGAGAGTACGGACGCCAGATATTATGTGGTCAGATTTGATACCCGTGCGCTTGAAAATAAGGGAATTGCCTGGCTATCAGTTCAGCCTCCTGATGAAGGTGAAAGGAAAAAACAGCCATTTTTTTATGCTATAGAGCGAAAGCTTTGTTACGATGATGAACATAAAGCAATCACCTGGGATTATCCTTGTTTGATCGGAACTAAACTAGTGATGCTGTATTTTGTTTGCCCCTATGGCTGTTCAAAACTAAGTGCTCATAAGCGTGAACGCTCATCGAGTTTTTCAGTTGCGCCAAAAAAATGAAAGGGTGTTTTTTTGTAGCCTTCCTCAATTGAATGCCTATAGCTTCCAGGGCGAAAGTACGGGGTGTACTTTAGTGCAAATAAACGTGAACTGACGGATAATAGCTCCACAATTTATTGTATTTTTATCGCTCTATCTGCATTACGATAGTCGCAATTATGACTTTGTGTTCTAAAAACCGGTTAGTGTGGAACTATGGTCAGCGCGGTGCTTTCGCCCTGCTATAGCTTCAGCAGCAGATCGTAAGGAGGCAGGAAGTGTAAAGGTCGGTGAGGGAGGGGCTGCTGCTATGACTAAAAGTGGCAATAATAGTCATAGCAGGTCTGAAAGAGGTATCAGTCAGTTGTCGTTGCCACACGCGAAGCAATATCAATCACATGACGCGACTGTCGCTGCAGACGTTCCTGAATACTGTTCAGGATACCGTCCTTATCCAGCCCGCATTCGGCGTACTGTTCGGCAGGTTTAGCCTGTTCAATCAGTTTGTCTGGAATACCCAGATTCATAATTGATGTTTGCAGACCTTCGTTCAGCACAAACTCATTGACAGCAGAACCGGCACCACCCTGAATACAGCCTTCTTCCACAGTGACCAGCAGCTCATGGCTTTGGGCCAGTTGTACAATCAATGTTTCATCCAATGGTTTTACAAAACGCATATTAACGACAGTAGCGTCAATTTCATTGGCGACTTCCGTGGCTGCGGTATGGCGGGTACCGAATACCAGTAAAGCAACCCGCTGACCTTCTCGGGTGATAACACCTTTACCAATTTCTACTGATTTCAGGCCGGCATCCTGTTGTGCGCCCGGGCCTTTTCCACGTGGATAACGTACGGCAGCTGGCCCGATATGTTTGTAACCGGTTGTCAGCAGCAGGCGGGTTTCGGCTTCATCAATAGGCGTCATTACCACCATATTGGGAATGCAGCGCAGGAAAGCGATATCGTAACAGCCCATATGTGTTGGACCGTCTTCACCTACCAGTCCCGCACGGTCGATGGCAAACAATACGTCGAGATTCTGTACAGCTACATCGTGTACCAGCTGATCGTAACCTCGTTGCAGGAATGAAGAATAAATCGCAACAACAGGCTTGGTACCTTCGCATGCCATACCTGCCGCAACCGTCACAGCATGTTGTTCCGCAATGGCAACATCGAAGTAACGCTCAGGGTAATGTTCGGCAAAGCGAATCAGGTCAGAGCCTTCTTTCATTGCCGGGGTAATACCCATCAGCAGCTCATCTTCAGCCGCCATATCGCAAAGCCACTGGCCAAAGATATTGGCGTACTTGGGGCTGGATTTTTTAGGTGGGGTGGTTTTTTCTGCCGCGTGAGGCTCTAGCTTGGTAATGGCGTGGTAACCGATCGGATCATTTTCCGCCGGGGTAAAGCCTTTACCTTTCTGGGTGACAATATGCAGGAACTGGGGCCCTTCCATATCGCGCATATTACGCAGAGTATGAATCAGGGTTGGCAGATCATGTCCGTCAATCGGGCCAATATAGTTAAAGCCCAACTCTTCAAACAGCGTGCCGGGTGGAACAACCATGCCTTTCACATGTTCTTCCGTCCGGCGTGCCAGCTCCCATGCCTTCGGGATGCTTTTCAGGACTTTTTTGCTGCCTTCGCGCACAGAATGGTAAGTACGGCTGGAAAGTATTTTTGCGAGGTAATTCGACAGACCACCCACGTTACGGGAAATGGACATGTCGTTGTCATTCAAAACGACCAGCAGGTTGGAAGCGAGATCAGATGCATGGTTGAGCGCTTCATAAGCCATACCAGCAGTCAGAGCACCGTCGCCGATAATAGCGACAGCCTGACGATCTTCACCTTTCTGTTTAGCGGCAATAGCCATACCCAGCGCTGCACTGATGGAGGTGCTGGAGTGACCAACGCCGAAAGCATCGAACTCGCTTTCTTCACGCTTAGGAAAAGCAGCTACGCCATCTTTCTGGCGCAGTGTATACATCTGCTCTTTGCGACCGGTCAGAATTTTATGGGGGTAAGCCTGGTGGCCGACATCCCAGACCAGCCGGTCTTCCGGAGTCTCATAAAGGTAGTGCAGGGCAATTGTCAGTTCGATAACACCGAGCCCGGCGCCGAAGTGACCGCCTGTCTGGCCTACTGTGTAAAGCAAGTATTCCCGTAATTCACGCGCCAGCGCAGGCAGCTGGTCTTCTTCCAGCTCGCGAAGCTGCTCGGGGGCATCAATACCGTCGAGTAGCGGGGTTTCTGGTTTTTCTCTGGGAATCTCATGGAACATGCGCTTTTGAATCCGCTTTCAGACAGGCCGTTTGGTAAACAATATCAACTCCATAAATAACTAAATGCCCGGCGCAAACAATACCGGGAACAGTCTATTTATACTGGATAGCAACAATACCTGCCTGATAAATATACGTGCCTGTGCTGTTGCCGCACTTAGGCACAGGCTGTTCTAATCATCTATGGCAGAAATTTTAACCGATGCGACCGACCATTCCTATGCCCGTTTTTTGACGCATCATGTTGCTTATTAGAAATAGTTATCAGGAAAGGCGGTGTAGGGAAAGTATTTATGTGTTGCGAGGTACATAAATACTTTTCCGGAGACTGGGGCTATATCAGAGGACTCAGTGGTTTCGGCTGACAATAAACTCAGCCAGGGAGCGCAATGGGAAAGCCCGGCTATCAAAGCCTGTCAGTGCATTGAGCGCACGACCATGCAGCTCACTGGCTTTTTCCTCAGCACCTTTTAGCCCCAGCAGTGAAACATAGGTGGGCTTTTCCTGAGACTGGTCTGAACCTTGCTGTTTCCCCAGTGTTTCGGTATCTGAAGAAACATCAATAATGTCATCCTGAATCTGGAAGGCCAGTCCGATAGCTCTGGCGTAGTCATCCAGTTGCCGGAGTTTCTCATTATCTGAACAGCCGGATGCGAGTGCGCCCAGCCGGATACTGGCACGGATCAGTGCTCCGGTTTTGCACTGATGCATGTTTTCGAGTTCGGATAACGTTAAAGGCTTTCCTACGGCTGCCAGATCCAGTGCCTGTCCGCCGACCATTCCGTGCCGTCCGGAAGCTTCCGACAATGCAGCGATTTGTTGCAGGCGAATATCGAAAGGCACATCCGCATCCGGCAGGCAGGCACGTTGTGCCAGCACCTCGAAAGCCAGTGCCTGTAATGCATCACCCGCCAGAATGGCAGCGGCTTCATCGAATGCCTTGTGGCAAGTGGGTTTACCCCGGCGAAGATCATCATCATCCATAGCCGGAAGGTCATCATGCACCAGTGAGTAAGCATGAATCAGTTCGACAGCACAGGCGGCCGGGTCTGCCTGTTGCAGGTCGCCTCCCAGAGCTTCACAGGCAGCATAAACCAGCATGGGGCGGATACGCTTACCACCACTGAAGAGGCTGTAAGCCATTGCTTGCTGCAAAGATCCATGATCAGGCTTGTCAGCAACGGATGTCATTACAATTTGCTGCAGGCACTCATCGACACGCTGTCGGCACTGTTCGGCATAGCCTTCAAGATGGGCATGACTGGAAAGGGAATGCTTGGGCATGGATATTTCAGCTCTCAGGTTCAAACGGGTGGAGTTCAGTCTGGCCGTCTTTTTCAAGTAGCAACTGTACTTTCTGCTCGGCCTGATCAAGGGCTGTCTGACATTCGCGTGTCAGGCTAACACCTTTCTCGAAGGCAGCCAGTGATTCTTCCAGAGTCAGTTGACCCGATTCCATGCGGTTTACGATCTGTTCCAGATCGGTCAGGGACTTCTCAAAAGAGAACTCCCTGGGTGTAGAGGCCTGCTTTTTCGCTGTCATTTTTTCTCGATACGCTTGCGTTTCAGGTCCATGCCGGGGTGCCGATAACCTTTCTGATTCTCCTCAGAAGGAGAGATTTTAGAAAGGAATTTGAATCATGACGTTTGATCGCCAGGAAGAAGCTTACCAGAAATCGCGCCTCGGGCGGATATTGTGTGAACAGGGATATGTTTCAGAAAGTGAGTTGGATAAGGCTATTCGTGAACAGCAATCCAATGGCAAACGATTAGGTGAAGTGCTGGTTGATACCGGTATTGTTAGTCGCTGGCAGCTACGCCGGGCGCTGTCACGTCAGACCCGGCTGCGTTTTGCAGCCTCGCTGGCGGTGGCATTATTGAATCCGATTCAACTGGCTCATGGTGATGCAGCTACTGCGCATTTTGATACCCCGCATGGTATCAACGAATGGGAAAGAGATGAGTCAGCAGCTGCAGAAGAGCCTTTGCTGCCAGAGCAGAAATTGGCGCGAAGCAAAGTTGAAGAAAATCTGGCTCATGATGAAACCAGTATTCGGGTGGCAAGTCAGCTGGTGAAGATGGTGATGCCGGTGCTGAATCAGCTCGAATCCGGTTATCACACCCCGGAAGGTGAACGTAAAAACGATATTGACTACGACGTAGATGATGCCAAGGCTGAGATTCATCCGGATGGGCGTATCCGTCTGAGTATTCCCAGCTCTGTGGGTATGTTGCGTTTTGATAATATCCGTTTAAGTGGTGCATCCTCTTATAATGGTGGCGCGATTAGCCTGAGCGAAGTGGATTTGACTGAAAGTGCCTTCAGTATCAGGGAGCGTTGATCTTCGATGGTTGAGGGTGCTGGTGGTCCAAGAAAACGGCCAGAGATTTATACTGGTGGTTCGGGTGATGATGCAGAATCAACTAAACCTTCTGAAGTAAAGGGGAGGGGGTTCAACCGTACAATTGAAGCTATTCTGCAGGCACAGCAAGACTCCTTGCCTTCCACATCGAAAGCAAAGGCGGATTCTTCTTCAGAATCCAAACCCGGTGTTCGCCTTGATATATCTAAAGTGTCGTTAAAGGAAAAAGCCTGGAAGCTTTTGAAGAGCGTTCGAACCTTTTTCAGCAACCGAAAGTTTGCAAAATATGAAAGCAAGCGTGCAGAGCATGTCGCCAGTCTCCCTGATGACAGACAATCACCCAATACGCCAGTATTAAAAAGCCACAAACCAATTGATCCTGAGCGTAGGTATACAGAAAAAGCACTTGCCAGAGAAAATAGCGCGCAGCAGCTGGTTGTAATGAAGCAAACGGCTGCATTGGCTATTTTGAAAGATCACCAGCGGTTTGCATCAAATGCGCAGAAGGTACAGACGACGATTAACCGGTTTGAAAGCTGGGATGAGTCCAAACTTATTCACAGGCCAGGACCCAAAACCCGAGATATACATGCTGATCCCCTGAGGCAGATCACAACAGATCTTCAGGCTTTAAAGAGTTTGCCGGAAGATATAAAACAGCAATTATCTGTCACACCTGAGCAAATGTTAGACAGAAAAATTGCAGGTCTGGAGTTACAGGAGTGGGGAACTCAGGGCGCTTTTCAAAAGAGTGGTGCTTCACTGGATCAGGTAAAACGTGATTTTGAACCACTCATGAATGACCTGGTTAAGATGTCAAAGCAGATGGAGAGTTTGAGCTGACAGTTATGTGAATGTCAGTATTTTCTAACAGTCAGCTTCCGGGAATTCACAGTTCATTAACCCAGGTTTATTCCCTGATGTTCCGAAAGATGTTTTTTGTGGTTCATCGGGCATTTCTGTCCAGATATCAGCATCCATCGTACGGTCAAGATAAGTAAACTGGCGCCGGTCGAAATGTGGTTCCTTTCCCTCAGATAGCTGCGTATCGAAGTCTTTGAGTAGGGCTAGTGCAAGATTACCCAGCAGCACAATGGCAACCAAATTCACCAGCGCCATTAATCCCATACTTAAATCAGCAAGAGTCCAGACCTGTTCCAGCTGGCTGATAGCTCCCCAGCAAACAAAAATAAGTACGGTCGAACGGTAGATAACCAGCAGCAAGTTTGATTTGTGAAGAAACCGCAGGTTGGTTTCGCCGTAATAATAATTGGCAATAATCGAAGTAAATCCAAACAGCAGCATGCTGGCAGTAATCAGAATATCTCCCCAGCCGCCGATGCTTGCTCTAATAGAAGCCAAAGTAAGTTCTGTACCGCTTAGTCCGCATTGAGGCTCCAGCTGACCTGACATCAGAATAATGGCTGCCGTTGCGGTGCAGATAACAATGGTGTCAGCAAACACGCCAACCATTGAAATCAAACCCTGAGTAGCCGGATGATGCGGTGTTGGACTGGCAGTTGCTGCAGCATTGGGAACACTGCCCATACCTGCTTCATTTGAAAATAGGCCGCGGCAAACCCCTTGACTGATAGCCTGTGCCATAAAATATCCGGCGCCACCGGCGGCAGCCGTTTCCAGTCCGAAGGCATTGGCAAGAATCAGGTGTAAAACTTCTGGCAGGCGGTCAATCTGAACACAGACTACAGTGAGTGCTACAGCCAGATAAACAAGCGCCATAAACGGCACTATACGTTCAGCAACCCTTGATATTGTATAAATACCCCGAAAAATAATAACACCGGCAACTAATGCCAGAATAAGACCGGTGATGTAAGCAGGCGTAGATGTAGTCGCAGAAAGCGTAAGAGCAATAGAATTTGACTGAACTGCATTAAAGGCGAGACCGAAGGTGAAGATCATCATAATGGCGATGAAAAAGGATATCGATCGGAAACCTAATGCTTTTTTAATATAATAAGCGGGACCACCCAGAAACGATCCGTAAGGCGTTCGGGTTTTATAGCACTGTGCCAGTGTGTTCTCAATAAAACTGGTCGCCATGCCCAGCATGGCAACAATCCACATCCAGAACACAGCACCGGGACCACCCAGATAAAGTGCTATTGCAACACCGGCAATGTTACCGGTTCCGACATGAGAAGCGAGGCTGGTACATAAAGACTGAAAGGAAGATATGCCACCAACCTGATTCGTATGGCGGCTGCCCAGTACCAGTTTCCAGGCACGGGTAAAATGACGTATCTGCACAAAACGGCTGCGCAGGGTAAACCACACACCTGCACCGAGCAGGAGATATATCAGGACGGTATCCCAGATCCAGCTATTGGTCGAGGCAACCAGTTCGTTCAGTATGCTACCACTCATTACCGGAAACTCCTCTGTTGGTAAGCCTTACGGTTATCGCTAGAGCCTCAGAGGCAGCGCCGGACGAAATGAAGCCTCAGTGTTTTTCTGAAAAAACATATCTATTCAGACTGCTGAATGCTGAAAAAGTTGCGAACAGGTATAATCGCCCGCCAGATGCGGTTTATGGAGCTTTATAGTCAGAATGTGGTCATAAACGCTGAAGGTGAGAAAATACAGGTGTTAATGTAGGGAGTTTGCAGCGTGTGGTTTAGTGCATTTTTTCTGGGGGTTCTGTGTACCTGGCTGGTGATGTCAGGCGTGCTGGGGTACGGCCTGCGTATGTTTCGGCAGAATATTCTGGGTATGCGTCAGGGAAGACTTGAGAGGGAAGATCGCTGGTTATTGAATACTGGCCCGTCTGCACGTTCTGACTGGCATCTGCTTGGCTATTGGCGGGATGCATCAACTTACCCCAAAGCCTGTCAGGAACTGGCCGGGCTGGTGGCGGATAAAGCCTGCCTTTCTCCGGGGGATACAGTGCTTGATGCAGGTTTTACCAGTCTTGATCAGCTGCGAATGTGGCGTGACTACTATCAGGTCGAAAAGACGATTGGCCTGACAGACGATGATCAGCTGCTGGAATCGGGACGCAGCCGCTTTGATGAATCCGGTGATATCCGCCTGTTATTAGGCAATGAAAAAAGCCTGCGCCAGCGTGATGATACGGATATTAATAAAATCATTGCGATGGATAGCGCTGTAAGCTTTGAGCGTCGTTCAATCTTTCTTGAACAGGCTCGCCGGTTGCTGCCGGACGACGGCGTGCTTGTAATGACTGATTTTATTCAGGCACGTCCCTGTAATGATGCAAGGGAAGAACGCAAGCTCCATTTGCTGACAGGTGCCTGTGGTCTTCATTACAGTGCACTGAAGACAGAAGAAGTGTATCTGGAACAGTTACAACAGGCGGGTTTTAACCAGGTAGAACTGGTTGATCTGACTGAGGATGTGGTTTCAGGTTACTGCTATTGGTTCTCTCAGCATCATGAAAACCTTGGTCCGCTGACCCGCTCAAAACTCTGGTGGCGGTTGCGGCTGAGTGTTGGCTTTATGCGCTGGGGCGTTTACAGAGACCTGATCAGTTACAAATTGGTTGTAGCAAAGCGAGTTTAGAATTTATTATTTACTGCATAGTTTTCCTGCCTCTCATAAAATAGAGTAATCAGAACAAGCGCTAAAAATGGAAAGCTATGCAGTGAAATGTTTCAAACTGTTAACTGATATGCGTGAAAGTGATATCTGATTAAACTGAATATCATTAGTTGTGAGTGAACTTCTTAAGTACAGTGCGGTCATCGATCAATCGAGCCGTCACTATCCAACGACAGTTACAACCTAAGTGTGAGTCATACCTTTCCACTTGAACTGAAAATAACGTGACGGCCAAGCCTTTTGCGAGCATCCGATGATGTTCGCTTTTTGAATTTTCCGGGGTTGTCATGGTTAACGCTTCTCGCCGTACTGGCTTGTTATTTATTTCTTCTGTTGCTCTGTCTGTTGCTCTGTCTGTTGCAGCAGCTAATGCTACTGCTGGCGGTTTTGAAAAAGCGACCATGTGGAATGCTGAGTACAGCGCACTGGCAGGTGCGGCTGTTTCTTCTGTTGATGATTCCAGCGCTATCTTCTTTAACCCGGCGGGCCTGGCATTTATTGAAAACAATGATCTGGCGCTGCACGCCTCCCCAACTGTGACCCAGACTAACGGCCCTGCTAACGGTAAAGATTACACCAAAGGTGAAAAGAACTTTGTACCGAATGGTGGTTTCACCGGTGCTTACCGCCTGAATGAAAAGTTTGTTTTGGGCTATGGCATCTATGGTGCGGGTGGTGCTTCTGCGGGTTACGATGATGTGACTGTTGGTAGCCCTTTCTCTGCAACCGGTGAATACACAACAAATATTAAAGTAGTAGAAGCAGGATTGGGCCTGGGCTATAGAATTAATAAAAACTGGTCTGTGGGTGGTACATATCGTTTTACTTATGCGACAGCTGATATTGATATGGCTTCCACTGTTGGTGCCGGCACCACTGGTGCGTTGGTTGGTTACAACGAGATGAGTGGAACTAATGCATTTAGTTTCCGTTTGGGCACCATGTTCCGTTCAGATGACAATCGTTTTGGTTGGGGAATGAACATCCGCAGTAAAGTTGATATTGAAGCAGATGGTGATGCCAATTTGTATGTGGCTCCCACTCCAATTAGCGGAGGTAATCCTGTCGTAGCTACAGGAGATGCTACTGCGGAAACACAACTGCCCTTCCAGATCTCTACTGGTGTAGATTATCTTGTCGATCCCGAGTGGAGACTGTTTGGTGAAGTAACTTATTCCCAATACAGTGACGTTGATAAAATTGAATTTAAAACAGCTGTAGGTGGTATGCCTCCTGCCATCAACACCAACTGGGAAGACCAGTACAACATCCGTGTTGCTACCGAGTACACTGGCGTTGAAGGTTGGGCACTGCGTGCAGGTTACATCCTGACCATCCCTGTAGTACCAGAAGAATACGCTGCGCCGACTTTCTCCACACCGTCTAATGCACACACTGTGACCTTTGGTGCGGGTACTGTAATCATGGATGGTAAAGTGAATCTGGACTTCGCTGCTGAATACAACTACGCACGTAACGACAGCGTTAAAGGTGGTGGTGAACTGGTTGATGGTACTGAGGCGACACCAGGTCGCTACGACACCAACTGCTATGCATTCCACATGACAGCACGCTACAACTTCTAATCTTTTAGAACACTGTAACCTTTAAAAGGCCGCCAGAGACTTTCTGGCGGCTTTTTTTATACTTCAAAATAATAAGAGAAAACACAGAAAAGCAGACAGTTACAAAAGTCAGTTACTTTAAAAGTGCAGGGCTGTCAGGAGTGAACTAGTGTTTTGTTTCGTAGTTGTTATGACCACGGCGTTATGCAACTTCGATGCTTAAATTGCCTCTGTTATTTCCGAAAAATACGATGCGTACAGCTACTCGCTTGGCTGTCTCAATCGGCTCGGAAAAACAGGCGGTTTAATATTGCCACTTTGTCGTCCAGGGATGTGACTACCCGATATCCCTAATAGCAAAAACACTTTTTCATGTTGTCGCCACACAAGGTATAGACAGTATGCAGTACAAAAAGTTTATTCCCCTGCCAGCACTTGCCCTTTCTCTGATTCCCTTTGTATCACAGGTAAATGCTGCCGGTTTCCAGCTTAATGAGCACAGTGCCGCCGGTTTGGGGCGTGCTTTTGCCGGTGAGGCGGCAATGGCGGATGATGCTTCAGTGGTTGCCCGCAATCCGGCAGCCATGAGCTTGCTTAAACGGCCAGAGCTTACTGTTGTTGGTACCTATGTGGTTCCTGACGTAAAAATTGAAGGTACGGGGGCAACGGCTGCGGGAGCTGTTCCTTTGAAGGAGGATCGCGCTGCAAGCAGAGAACTTATCCCGGCGGTCTACTATGTTCAACCTGTCAATGACCAGCTTGCATTTGGTTTCGGTATGTTTTCCTGGTTTGGATTAAGTACTGATTACGGTGATAAATCGGGTATTAGTGGAATAGCAGATGAAAGCTCAATAACAACGGTTAATCTGACTCCCAGCCTGTCCTATCGCATTAATGAAAGCTTCAGTGTTGGGTTGGGTCTGAATGCTGTCTTCGTTGATGCCATGCTGTCATCTTCAGTTAACCAGGGCAAACTGTTCAAGATGGAAGGGGATGACTGGGCGTTTGGCTGGAATGTGGGAGCATTATGGGAAATCAGCCAGAATACCCGTATAGGTTTGAGCTATCGTTCTGAAGTGGAGACCAGGATTGAAGGTAAAGTTAAATCAGATATTATTAATGGTACGATTGATATCCCTGGTCACGGACGTACCAACTGGAATAAGAACGGTTACGTAAAGCTGGATTTACCGCAAATAGCAGAGTTGTCTCTTTGGCAGCGGTTAACCGATGAAACAACGCTGCAATTGAGTGCTATGTGGTTTGGTTGGTCCAGCCTGAAAGAAATTGCACCTAAGCTAAAAGATGGAACGTATTTTCCAGCAGAAGAGCTTCATTGGGATGATTCCTGGCGTTATGCTGTTGGTATTACGCATGATCTGAATCCTGCATGGGTGTTGCGGTTTGGTGTCGCTTATGATCAGACACCAACCAATAATAAATATCGAACCTATCGTATACCGGATTCAGACAGGACTTGGTATACATTTGGTGCTACCTGGAAAATCAGTCCGAACCAGAGTCTTGACTTCGGTTATGCTTACCTGAATGGGGAAAAAGTTGACATTAAACAGAGCGGGTTATCATCCAGTCTGGCTCCTATGGAAACCAGCGCAGAAGTGACCAAAGGTAACGCGCAGATTTTCAGTATGCAGTACAACCATCGCTTCTGATAGATGCAGCTGAAAACAAGCGCTATGTTTAGGCTTCGTAAGCCTACATAGCTAGCCTGTTACGAAAAAATACTGATACTCACACAAGCACCGGCACCGATATGCTGACTGGACCGGAGCTTGTGTTTTATCAACCCAAGCATCTGCCACCTTTCATTTTATATGAAGGCTGTCACTCCGGACTTGTCACTTTTGTGTTCGGAGATGTTGCCAATCCATGCGTCCAGACAAACTTCGTCGTTACGATTTGAACCTGCTAGTCACTCTGCATGTGCTTTTGGAAGAGTGCAGCGTCAGTCGTGCAGCCAGACGCCTGAGCCTCAGTCAGTCTGCAATCAGTCGCTCTCTCAGTCGGTTGCGGGATGTATTTGGAGATGAGTTGTTTGTTCGCAGACCTCATGGATTGCAACCTACCCGTCGTGCACTTGAACTGCAGGAAGAACTGGCCGGTACCTTGGGGCAGGTATCTCGTCTGGTTGAACCACCAAGGTTTGAGCCTTCAGGGTGTAGCCAGACATTTCGTATCAGTTTGATGGAACACTTATCTGTTCAGTTACTGCCACGGTTGCTGACCTATCTTAGTCGGGTGGCACCGAAAGTGCGTCTTCATTTGGTTCCATGGAATGAAGAAAGCAGTCAGGCCATGAGTACAGGAATGCTTGATTCCAGTGTCAATATAGTGTCGCTGGACCGGCCAGACCTCTATCAAAGGCGTATCGGACCGGCACGCCCTGTTGTTTTCATTACCAAAGAACACCCGCTTGCCCTGCAACAGCGAGTGACTATGGATGAGTTTCTTGAATACCCTCATATCAGCCTTCGCTTTTATGAATACAATAATCATCCATTAATGCGTCAATTGACCTCCATGATGTCGCGTCGTGATGTATTACTTACGGCGACCGATATTCATGCTGCACTGGAAGTTGTCAGCAATACGCAGGCTTTGATGATAGGTACACTGGACTTATGTCAGCCATTACTTGAACGGCATGGTCTGACATCAGTAGAGCTTCCTTCTGAGCTTGCAACGCTGGATGCAGATTACCTGATGACCTGGCATCGCTTACAACACCGTAACCCGGCTCAGGAATGGTTCCGCACGATTCTTTATGAACATTGTCTGGCGCTTGATAGCTCTCGAAAAAATAATGATATGCACTTAGAGCAAGCTATTTAATTAACTGACTTTACTGAACTCCCCATTGTCTATCCTGAATAGCTTCGGTTCAGCTTTCGACTTAGATGAAGGGGACTTTATGCTAAAAGCGTTGCGCAATAGCGTTAAATCATCGTTATTTTCTGCTCTTCTACTCCTTTTTTGCCTGTCTGTTTCAGCAGACAATAATGAGCACATTGCTCAGCTGGAACCTGTCAGGGTCTGGACTCATTTTGCCAAACTGCTTGATACGCCACGCCCTTCCCACAAAGAGGAAAAAGTAGCGGCATTGTTAGTTGATTTTGCCAGACATCATCAGTTGAGTGCTGTTATTGATAAGTCAGGCAATGTGATTATAAAAAAACCGGCAACCAAGGGAATGGAAGCTTGCCCGGCCGTTATTCTTCAAAGTCATATGGATATCGTGACTATCAGCGAACCGGGAGTGAAACATGACTTTGATAAAGATCCGATTAATGCCTATTTGAGCGCTGGTTTTGTGCGTGCCAGAGGGACAACTCTGGGAGCCGATAATGGCATTGGTGTTGCTTATTGTATGGCATTACTGGAGTCTACTGATATTCCTCATCCGGCACTTGAATGTTTATTCACGACTGATGAAGAAGACGGTATGTCTGGCGCACAAGATCTGGAAGAAGGGCTGCTTGCTGGGCGTATTCTGATAAACCTTGATAGTGAACTGGAACAATACCTGGTGACGGGGTCAGCAGGTATCAAAGTTATTGAATCTAAAAATGACTATGATCTCACAGATGTTCCGGAGAAATATGTAGCATACAGAGTAGCCATCAACGGCTTCTCCGGTGGTCATTCAGCAGATATCCACAAGGATTATGGCTGTGCCAATGTTATTTTGATGAGGTTTCTGGCATCAGTTTCAAGAGAACACCCGCTTCACCTGACGTCTGTCCGGGCTGGTGAAAGGATGAATGCGCTTGCCGCTGCCGGAGAAGCAGAACTGGTTATTCCTGTGCAGCATATCGCTGATTTGCAAAAGCGCGTTGAAGAAGAACAAATGTGGCTGCAGCACCAATTCAAATTGGTGGATGTTGAAGATCATGCAGCGATTACCGTGGTGATGACAAAAGTCTTTCTTCCTGAACAAGTGTTATCAGTTGATGATACTAAACACCTGTTGTCGACTGTAACAGCTTCACGACATGGTGTTATCCGTCATTCTGACGGGGAAATTTACCCTTATACTTCTTGTAATCTGGGCATCGTCAGTCTGCAACAGGGACAGGTATCAACAACCCATATGTTACGATCCTGCTTTGAGTCAGATAAAAGCAAATATGCTGCTGAGTTGATGTCGCACTTTAGTCTGGCAGGTTGGGATTCCAGTACTACACAGGATACCCCGGTATGGGAGCCTGTTGAAAAATCAACAATACAACCGTTGCTGGCAGCGAGTTATTTTGAAGAACTTGGCTTCAAGCCAACAATCCTGATAGAGCATGGCGGTCTGGAACCAGCAGTTCTGGGTGATAAATTGCCTGGTGTTGAAATGATAAGTCTGGGGCCTGATATTTTTGATGCTCACTCACCTAATGAACGTGTTAATGTTGAATCCGTAGGCCGTATCTGGCGGGTACTTGTTCGCACGCTGGCTAACATACCCGCCAGTCAGAATCAGATATAGCGCATTTATCAACAAGAGCGGGATGAACAGCATATCCGCTCTTGAATTCTTTACATTGCATAAACGCCTGTGTTTTTGTGCTAGGTAAAATAACAACACTGGCAGGAGAACATTAATGCAAGAATGTGCAGATGTTTTAAATCTCTGGTTTGGCGCAATGGAGCAGGGTGTTTCATCTTCTGAATATCGTAACCGCTGGTATTCAGGAGGGGCTGCTTTTGATGAATTATTGCGAGAACAGTTTCTAACTAAAGTTGAATCAGCACTTGCTGGCGAGTTGGTTGAATGGGAGCAATCAGCAGAAGGAGCACTGGCATTAATTATTCTGATCGATCAGCTCCCCAGAAACCTGTTCAGAGGTGATAAGCGTGCATTTTCTGGCGATAGCAGGGCAATTCAGCTAGCGAAACAGTTATGTGAAAGTGGTGATGACAGGCAGCTTCAATACGATCAGCGTGTTTTTGTTTATATGCCTTACATGCACTCTGAGTCACTGGAAGATCAACAGAAATGCATTGAGTTATTTAAACAATTAAAACAGGATGCCCCGACAACCCAGCAGGATTTTTATCAGTCATCGGTTGATTATGCTGTTAAGCATATGGAAATTGTAAAACGGTTTGGTCGCTTTCCTCATCGCAATCATGTGCTGGAAAGAAAAACGACACCAGAAGAGCAACAATGGCTGGATAGTGGCGGTGAGCGATTTGGTCAATAGTTTGATTTATAGCACGGTAATGAGAAAAACGACTTATTACTGCTATTGTAAAACTTAATGAGAATGGTTAGCATTTGCTTGATTTTATAAATACAACCACCATTAAGGGATCGGAACCAATGAGCCTGGTGAAAACTTTTGTGGCAGCGGCGGCTGTTACTGCAACCGTTAGTTTCAGTGTGGCAGCACAAGCTGCAGAAAAGCCAGAAGAGTTGGTTGTATACACTGCTCGTAAAGAGCATTTGATCAAGCCACTGTTTGATCTGTATACCGAAAAAACCGGTACCACCTTCCGTTATATTACTGACAAGCCCGGTCCTCTGATGGCGCGTCTGGCTGCGGAAGGTTCTGCAACACCAGCCGACATGCTGATTACGGTTGATGCCGGTAATCTGTGGCAGGCAAGTGAAAAAGGTCTGCTGCGTACCATCGAATCTGAAACCCTGAACGCCAATATCCCGGCTCACCTGCGCGATCCTGAAAACCAGTGGTATGGTTTGTCTGTTCGTGCCCGTACACTGGTTTATGCGGGTGACCGGATCAAAGAAAAAGAACTGACCTCATATGAAGATCTGGCAGGTTCTCAGTGGAAAGATCGTCTGTGTCTGCGTACATCCAAAAAGGTTTATAACCAGTCTCTGGTAGCCACTATGGTTGAACGTCTGGGTGAAAAAGAAGCCGAAAAGGTTGTTGAAGGCTGGGTTGCCAACCTGGCTGCGCCAGTATTCTCCAACGACACCAAGGCAATGGAAGCGGTTGAAGCAGGTCTGTGTGACGTAACCATCGTTAATACTTACTACTTTGGTCGCCTGCAGAAGGCCAAGCCGGACACTAACCTGAAACTGTTCTGGGCAAACCAGAATGACTCCGGTGTACACGTTAACGTATCCGGTGCTGGTGTTACCCGTCACGCTAAAAACCCTGAAGGTGCGCAGAAGTTTCTGGAATGGCTGAGTACTCCGGAAGCCCAGTCCGTATTTGCTGATGAGAATATGGAATACGCAGCTAACTCTCAGGTTAAACCAAGTGAACAGGTCGCCTCCTGGGGTGAATTCCGTCAGGACAACCTGAATGTTAATGCTGCGGGTCAGCTGCAGGCTACAGCCATCAAACTGATGGATCGTGCCCGTTACAATTAATGAACTCTGAATCATCAGGGATCAGGCGCTACATTTATAAAAGTCATCCTGATTACCACTGAGCGTACGCCAGCATGTAGAAGAATGGCTATCGCTTAAAGGCTTGGCGTGGGCTGTGTTGTCGGCGATAGTTGAAGGGCTACAACCCCTATATTTCCTGCATTTCTGGATAAGCCTATGACTCGTGGGCATTACATAATTTTTGTAACTTCTGCTAATCATAAGTCCCATCGGACAACCTGTGATTGGTGCGTTAGTACGCCAACTATTGCCGGCAACACAGCCCTTGGCGTGCATGACCTTTAAAATTAATGAACTATCGTCTTGTTAGCGAGAGACTATATATTGCTGCTTTTAACGTTCTGATCACGGGGTTAATAGTACATCCGTATATGCTACGAGACAGAGTAATTAACAAAGGTACTCCTGTAGACATGCGTAGCTTCAGTGGTAATCAGGAAAGTCATTGACCCTGATGACTGGTTCTTAAAAGGCAAAGCCGCGATAATTCGCGGCTTTCGTCGTTTTTAAAAAGCACAAGTTATTATGCTTGCTGCTGAGAGAATTCCGCATGCGTGACCCCTGGCGCCTCACTGCACTATCTATTGCTGCTGTTGTTTTATTGCCACTCTTTGTGCTGGTCGCAAGCTGGTACGAGATTCCGGTTGATATCTGGAGTCACTTGATTGAAACCCAGCTTGGGATGCTTATTGGCAATACCTTTAAATTATTGCTGGGTGTCAGTGTCGGGGTGACGCTGCTTGGTGTCAGTCTGGCATGGCTGACCGCCGTGTGTGAGTTTCCCGGGCGACGCTGGCTGGATAAAGCATTAATCCTCCCATTTGCCATGCCTGCCTATGTGCTGGCATTTGTCTATGTAGGGTTGCTGGATTTCAGCGGGCCGGTACAGACAGCTATCCGTGAATGGTTCGGCATGGTGCGGCTACCTGAGTTTCGCAGTACGGTTGGCGTAATATCGGTATTGGTACTGGTTTTCTATCCCTATGTTTATATGCTGGCGCGTTCGGCTTTTCTTGCTCAGGGAAAAGGATTAGTTGATGCGGCACGTATACTGGGTCGCACACCCCTGCAGGCTTTTTTCTCGGTAGCACTCCCTATGGCAAGGCCGGCGATTGTGGCGGGGGTGTCTCTTTCCATGATGGAAACACTGGCTGATTTTGGTGCTGTATCAGTCTTTAACTTTGATACCTTCACAACGGCAATATATAAGTCATGGTATGGCTTCTTTAACCTGCAGGCAGCCGCCCAGCTGGCGACATTGTTATTGTTGCTGGTTGCAATGATGCTTTGGGGAGAAAAGAAAGTCCGGGGAAAAGCACGTTTTTTCCAAAATGCCAGAAGTAGTCAGGCGCAACGGTATTCTTTGCATGGTTATCAGGCTTTGCTGGCTTCCGGCTTTTGCTTCATTGTTGTTTTACTGGCTTTCGTTATTCCAACTGGTCAACTGTTATTGTGGGCAGTCAGTGTTATTGAGCGTGACCTTGATGCACGATACTGGGAGCTTGTTGCCAATACGCTGATGCTGGGAGGCATGGCCGCACTGATCACTGTATCGGCATCCTTGTTGCTGGCACTTGGGCAGCGGCTTCGTAATGATCGCTGGATTCGCGGTTCTGCTGTGATAGGTACATTGGGCTATGCCTTGCCCGGTTCTGTTCTGGCTGTAGGGATAATGATCGGATTCAGCTGGATTGATAAAGGCATTCTGATTCCATTAACCGGCTGGTTTGGTATTGAGCCCAGAATGTGGCTGGTAGGCAGTTTGCCTGCACTGTTGCTGGCTTATATGGTGCGCTTTATGGCGGTTGGCTATGGTCCTGTGGACTCAGCTTTACAGCGGCTGCGTCCGTCTATTCCGGAAGCGGCAAAGAGTCTGGGTGCAAGCAGTAAAGAGCTGGTCAGAAAAATCTATTTACCGATTATTACACCGGGAACATTAACAGCACTCTTATTGGTGATGGTTGATGTCCTGAAAGAAATGCCCGCAACCATGCTACTACGACCTTTTGGTTGGGAAACGCTGGCAATTCGTATCTATCAAATGACCGCAGAAGGTGAGTGGACCAGAGCTGCATTACCTGCCATTGTTTTGTTGATTACCGGATTGATCCCGGTCTTTGTTCTTATGAGACGTTCAGAGCAGCATTCATAAAAAAACGGCCAGCATATAGCTGGCCGTTTTCGTATATTAAATACAAATAAAATCAGGCAGCGGCCATTTCCACTTTGCTTTCCTGATCTTCCAGCTGCTTGGCAGTTACAGGCTTAACCATCAGAGCCAGCACGGCAGCGATAGCCAGTGTTGCTACAGAGAATGCATAAGCCATGGAGAAACTGCCGGTAGAGTCTACAACGATAGCGGCAACAACCGGGCCGATGAATCCACTAACACCCCATGCGGTGTAAAGTACGCCGAAGTTGGTGCCGTAGTTCTTCAGACCATAGTAGTCAGCAGTAATGGATGGGAATACGCTCAGCAGTGCGCCGTAGCTGATACCGGCAACAGCGGCACCCAGAACAAAGCCGATTTCTGTTGTCAGCATCGGGAATGCCAGCAAGTTGACTGCCTGAAGTACTAATACCAGCAGAAGGGTGCGGATACGACCGATTTTATCGGACAGCATACCCATAATGATTCGACCACCGGTGTTGAACAGTGCCAGCACAGATACCAGGTAAGCGGCACTGGTAATGTTGCCCTGAATGGCAGCGATGTTCATCATGTTGCCGATCAGCATCAGACCTGCAGAAGAAGACAGTGCAAACATAACCCACAGCATGTAGAACTGACGGGTTTTCAGCATTTGTCTCCAGGTGAAATCAACAGGCGCTGAAGTAACTGTCTTGGCTGCATTCTTCAGCTTGGCAGGCACAGCAGGCTTGTAATCGGCTGATGGTGTTACAATGGTGAAGGCCAGAGGCAGGGCAACAATCAGTACACTGGCACCCAGAAACAGGAATGCATTACTGATACCCATATTTTCGATCAGAGCTGATGTTGTTGGTGCCAGATAAAGCGGAGCCATACCAAAACCACCGGCAATCAGACCATTAACCATGCCTTTCTTGGATGGGTGGAACCACTTCATTGCAGTCGGGCTCAGGCAGGCGTAACCAAAACCGATGCCTGCACCGACCATACCGCCGAAGGTGAAAATCAGCATCGGGGCGGTGGTTGCAAAGCTGGAAGCAATCAGACCGGAACCAACCAGCAGGGTACCCAGAATTACCAGACGGCGTGGACCCATACGATCCTGCAGAATACCGGAAATCAGTACAGTGGAAGCAAATACGCCAACCGCAACGGTGTAAGGCAGAGACGCATCAGCGTTAGACCAGCCAAGACCGACCAGTGCTTTACTGAATACGCTCCAGGCATACAACACACCCATACACAGGTTAATGCAGACACCTGCAATAAGAATCTGGACCGCTCTGTTCAATTTATTAACTCCAATAGTATTCCGGTGGCGGAATGCCACAGGAGGGTTTAGTGAAAAATGATGTGCACCGTTACTGTCGTTTGATTTTTTCTATGAAAAATACACGGTTATGTAGGGTCGGATGAGTCAGGTGAAAAACCTGCTATGACTTGCATTTATGAGAGAAATGAGCATCCCAAATGCTTGACACTGACCTTGTTGTTTATCAAATCAGCTGGCACGAACCGGTACGATAAACCGTTCTGGAGTGCGTATACATAGCAAAGGCATAGCAAATTAATGGTTTTTAGTTTGTAATATGCCTAGATTAGTGGAGTTATCTTTCCGGAGAACGCACGGGTATGTTTTTGCAGTACTACCTCCCTACAGGCTGATACTTTCTCTGGGCGTTATAAATATGAAGAACGTAAAAAGTGTGACCAAAGCGACCTCTGTTTTATGTGGTCTGGCTTTTTCCTTACTGCTGCTGACCGGCTGTGAACCTGAAGTAGGTACCAAAGGCTGGTGTGAAAAAATGGATCAGAAACCTAAGAAGCCGTCTGAAAAGTCCTCCTTCAAGCCAAACGCCGCAGCATCAGGTGAATCATGGACAGTTGAATCATAGCCTCAGCGGTTTCAGGCAACACCTCGTAATCTTTGCTGAGTCTTCGGTTATGATTTAGCCAGGAAAATGTCCGTTCGACTACCCAGCGTCGTGGTAACAGCTGGAAGCCTTTTTGTTTATCACTGCGTAGAACAACTTGCAATATGAATTGGAATTTCGAACTGACCCAGTCCACTAACTTGCCCCGATAGCCGCCATCAACCCAGATCAGGCGTAACTTTTTACAACGACCATTCAAGCGTGTTAATAGCAGTTTGGCTCCATCCCGATCCTGAATCTCAGCGGAAGTGACAACGATTGCTAGCAGTAACCCCATGGTGTCAACGAGGATATGACGCTTGCGCCCCTTGATCTTTTTGCCTGCATCGTAGCCGCGATCAGACCCACCGATCGCCGTGGTTTTAACGCTCTGGCTATCGAGACTAGCTGCCGTTGCATGCTTATGACGCCCTGCTTTCTGACGCACTTTGGCATGAAGCGTGTCATGAATCCTTTGCCAAGTTTGGTCTCGTCGCCAAACCCTGAAGTAGTGATACACTGTTTTATAGTTCGGAAAATCAGTAGGAAGGGCAGCCCATTGACAGCCTGTTTTCAAAACATAAAAAATGCCATTGATAAGCTGCCGACGGCTGATTGTTACAGGTCGTCCTCCGGGTTTGGCAGGTGGGAGCAGAGGTTTTAACTTTTTCCACGCTCCCTGACTCAAATCTGAGGGATACCTTTTCTTCTTTTTTTTGGCGACGCTTACCCATTACACCCCTGAAAAATGCCTGTTTTTTCAGTATATATGGGCGGCTATGCTACTTTTCAGACGGCTTCTAAAGGGGACTGGTCAGCCAATGAAGCAGCGGACTACGGTAAGCATTGTATTTTCGATATGTCGGGTGACAAAGCAGAACCCTGAAACAAAACCAGTCTGACAGCCTGCTAGCAAACTTTAGCAGGCTGGTTTCAAATATCATTGGGTCAGAACTCCTAATCTGACGAGCATAGTTGCTGCTGACGTTGCCACTGTCCTTGAAACACGGTGTATAGCAGCTTCATTTTGTCTTTTACTTCTTGTTCTGGCCATGTGGCAGGTGCTTTTTTTTCGTGCAGTGAGCGTAACCATGTCAGGAAGGAATTTTGCGCTGAATCAGCTTTAATTCCTCTTCCTCCTTCTATTGTTACATAAGCGGCCCATATTGCTATGCGACTAAAAAGCACATAACCATAGCCAAATTTTTCTGTTTGTAGAAAATGGCTTTCTACTTTATGTTGTGCGGCTCTGGTATCAAAGTCATTTAAAAAACCCTCTGGTACAATAGCTTTAGCCAAAAGAGCCAGATTGTTTGCTACCCGCTGTTTTTCAAATGCCGGGCAGATATGGTTACGTAAAACCAGAGATATTTCTACTGAAGGTGTTTCATCCTTGTCTGCTTTTTGCATGGAAAAATAGTCTGCAAAAGTTGCGTGCTTGCCCTTTGCTATCCATTCGATAGCCTGTTCCATAAATGATATAACAGCATCGGCATCTGCAGGATGATCATTCAGCAGCATCTGAAATTCCTGATGCCAAGCGGCAATGCTGTCATCCGGCTCGTCAGCGATGGCTGAAGGCATATAGGTGAGCCAGCTAAGGAAAATGAAGACTTTTAAAAAGAAACAGGTGCGGATTCTGGTTTTTATCATAAATTTAACCTCTTGATTTAAGAAGAGCTTCAGGAGCCTGAGCCAGCTTCAGGTTAGTACAGTCAACGCTTCCCTGAGGTTCGTTAGGGCAGGATGACCAAGGTATTGAGTAGTTTGTCAGAGAGATATGTTTATGTTGTTCCGTGTCCCCCTATCTGTATACAATGCAACCACCCCTGGCACGATCGTGGCTATGTAGTTTCCCGATGGTGTATTCAGCCCTTCGACGTCATAGCCTGGGACACGCGCATTCAGCCTAGAATCCCCGGCATGCGGCAGGCGATTGGGGAGGCCGCTCAGGCGGCGCCGCACCGGCACTATTGCGGGTATACCAATGGGCAAAAAAACAGCTCTGTTTGCCAAGCATGAGTCTTTCGGCGCCAAGCTGGTCAATTTCGGCGGCTGGGACATGCCGATTCATTACGGCTCTCAATTAGAAGAACATAATAAAGTTCGCTCGGATGCGGGCATGTTTGACGTTTCCCATATGACAATTGTTGACGTAACCGGCTCGGATGCGCGTAATTTCCTGCGCTATCTGCTCGCCAATGATGTCGACAAGCTCACCCTTCCGGGAAAAGCCCTTTATAGCGGCATGTTGAATGAAAGCGGTGGTGTGATTGATGATCTGATTGTCTACCGCCGTGACGAAGGCTATCGTGTCGTAGTGAACTGTGCCACTCGCGAGAAAGATCTCGACTGGATGGATAAACAGTCCACCCACTTTGATGTAGCACTGGTCGAGCGTCCAGAAATTGCCATTATTGCTGTTCAGGGACCACAAGCACTGACAAAAGCCAAGCAGGCGATGGGGGAAACTAAAGCTTCCGTTGTTGATGATTTGGTTGTCTTTCAGGGCCAGGAAATTGAAAGCTGGTTTATCGCCCGAACTGGTTATACCGGGGAAGATGGTCTGGAAATCATGCTACCTGAAGACGAAGCTGCTGATTTCTGGCAGGCGCTGGCAGATGCCGGTGTAGCACCGATTGGTCTGGGAGCTCGCGATACCCTGCGTCTTGAAGCAGGAATGAATCTTTATGGTACGGATATGGATGAAACTATCACCCCATATTCTGCCAATATGGGCTGGTGTGTCGCCCTAAAGCCTGAAGACCGGGACTTTATTGGTCGCAGTGCGCTGGAGAAAATCAAGGCTGAAGGTGGCTGGGATCGTCTGGTTGGGCTAGTGCTCGAACAGCGTGGTGTACTCCGGGGCGGTATGAAAGTCATCGTTGATGGCATTGGCGAAGGCATTACTACCAGTGGTACTTTCTCTCCGACACTGGGGCATGCCATTGCTATGGCGCGGGTACCTTCTGCAACAGGTGACACGGCTGAAGTTGAAGTGCGTGGCAAGCGGTTACCGGTTCGTGTTATCAAACCCAGCTTTGTTCGCATGGGCAAGCAAGTCTTTTAATATTATTAATCCTTTTGAGTTGGTAGGAGAGGAACAGTCATGAGCAATATCCCGTCCGAGCTGCGCTACGTTGATTCCCATGAATGGATTCAGGTTGAAGCGGATGGAGTGGTCACCATCGGTGTTACCGATCACGCTCAGGAGCTGCTGGGTGATGTGGTTTTCGTTGAGCTGCCTGAAGTGGGTGCAACCCTGAGTGCCGGTGATGAAGTGGGCGTGGTTGAGTCTGTAAAAGCTGCTTCCGATATCTATGCCCCTGTATCCGGCGAAGTGGTAGCGATTAACGAAGCACTGGAAGATGCGCCGGAAACCGTTAACAGCGAACCTTATACTGATGGCTGGTTCTTCAAAATCAAGCTGAGCGATGACAGTGAACTGGCATCCCTGTTGAATGCTGAAGGCTATGCTGAAGTTGTTGAAGCGGAAGGCTGATATCCGATATGACTTCTGACCTGAAATTGCACTTTATTACAAATTTGCAGTCAAAAAGCGGACAACAGTCCGGAGGCGGCTGTGAGTGCAAGGACAGGTAAATCATAATCAAAGCCCCGGTCAATATACTGGGGCTTTGTGTTTCTGTATCTCATAAATTCAAGGCAGAGAACGATTAATGACCGCAGGTGAAAAGCAGACACTGACGGCGCTTGAGCATCATAGTGCATTTGTACCGCGCCATATCGGCCCCGGTGAAGCGGAAGTTGCAGCCATGCTGGAAGCGCTGGGTGCCTCGTCGTTAGATGAACTGCTGCAACAGACGGTACCGGAGGCCATTCTTCAGGATCAGCCACCTGCGTTGGGTGACAGCCATACAGAAGAAGAAACCCTGGACTACCTGCGGAATATGGTTTCCCGTAATACCCGCTGTAAAAGCTTTATCGGGATGGGCTACCACGGTACGCATACACCTGCGGTAATTGGTCGCAATGTGCTGGAAAATCCGGGCTGGTACACAGCCTACACGCCTTATCAGCCGGAAGTTGCTCAGGGACGCCTTGAAGCACTGATTAACTTTCAGCAAATGACACTGGATCTCACCGGACTGGATCTTGCCAGTGCATCTCTGCTTGATGAAGGTACAGCCGCAGGCGAAACAATGGGGCTGGCGCGCCGTGTTTCAAAAAACAAGAAATCCAACCTGTTCTATGTGGACGAAAACTGTCACCCGCAAACCATTGATGTTATTAAAACCCGTGCTGCTGGCTTCAGTATCGAAGTAAAAGTCGGTCCGGCTGAAGCGGTAACCAGCGAAAATGTTTTCGGTGCGCTGCTGGCTTATCCGGGTACTTACGGTCAGATCAATGATTACAGCCAGCTGATTACCGAACTGCATGAGTGCAAGGCAATCGTCGCAGTTGTGGCTGATATTATGAGTCTGGTGAAACTCAAAGCGCCGGGTGATCTGGGAGCCGATGTGGTACTGGGTAACGCCCAGCGTTTCGGTGTACCTATGGGCTTCGGTGGTCCCCATGCTGCATTCTTCGCCTGTCGTGATCAGTACAAGCGCTCAATGCCAGGTCGTGTAATTGGTGTTTCTGTTGACAGTCGTGGCAACCGTGCGCTGCGAATGGCAATGCAAACCCGTGAACAACATATTCGTCGGGAGAAGGCGACCAGTAATATCTGTACTGCTCAGGTACTGCTCGCCAATATGTCTTCTTTCTATGCCGTCTATCACGGACCGGAAGGCTTGCGTCGTATTGCTGACCGTATCAATCGTTTAACCGATATTCTTGCTGCTGGCCTGAAACAGCAGGGTATTGAACTGGTGAACGACACTTGGTTCGATACTATTACGATTAAAGTTGCTGATCGGCAGCAGGTTTTGAAGCAGGCACTGGAAGTACATATTAACCTGCGCCCGGTGGGCAGTGATCAGGTGGGTATCAGCCTTGATGAAACCACCACCCGCGACGATATAATTTCTCTCTGGAACAGTGTACTAGGTAAAGGTCATGGTTTGAGTGTTGATGCCTTTGATCATGAAATCACTCAAAGCGGCAGCACGTCGATTCCTGAAAACCTGCAACGTACTGACGCGATTCTGACTCACCCTGTCTTCAACAGCTATCACTCTGAAACTGAGATGATGCGCTACCTCAAACGTCTGGAAGACAAGGATATTGCCCTGAACCGCTCCATGATTGCACTGGGCTCCTGCACCATGAAGCTCAATGCAGCCACCGAAATGGCACCGGTGACCTGGCCTGAAATTGCTGAACAACACCCGTTTGTGCCCCGTGAACAGGCAGAAGGCACAATCGAAATGATCACCGAGCTGGAAGAAATGCTCCGCAAGATTACCGGTATGGATGCCGTCTGCATGCAGCCAAACTCCGGAGCCCAAGGTGAGTATGCCGGCTTGATGGCAATTCGTGGTTATCTGGAAAGCAAAGGCGAAGGGCATCGAGATGTCTGCCTGATTCCAAGTTCTGCACACGGCACCAATCCTGCGTCAGCAATGATGGCGGGTATGAAAATTGTTGTTGTCGGCTGTGACGATAACGGTAACGTCAAAGTTGATGAGCTGAAGCAGAAAGCAGAAGAGCTGTCTGAACAGCTTGCCTGTATCATGATTACCTACCCATCGACGCACGGTGTCTATGAAGAAGGCATTCGTGAAATCTGCGATATTATCCATACCCATGGTGGTCAGGTTTACATGGATGGTGCCAACCTCAATGCGCAGGTTTGTATCTCCCAGCCGGGTGATATTGGTGCGGACGTAACCCATATGAATCTGCACAAAACCTTCTGTATTCCACACGGCGGTGGTGGTCCGGGCATGGGGCCAATTGGTATCAAGCAGCATCTGGTACCGTTCCTGCCGAATCACAGTGTTGTGAAGCTGGAAGGGCCTGATGCAGAGAACAGTGCCGTTAACTCTGCACCATGGGGCTCAGTATCCATTCTGCCAATCTCCTGGTCTTACATTCGGATGATGGGGGCTCAGGGTCTGAGAAAGGCAACGGCTGTCGCCATTCTGAATGCTAACTATCTGGCGAAGAAACTGGGCGAACATTTCCCGGTTCTTTATACCGGACGTAATGGTCGTGTCGCTCACGAATGCATTATTGATCTGCGTCCGCTGAAAGCTTCTTCCGGTATTTCTGAAGAAGATGTTGCCAAGCGTCTGATGGACTTTGGTTACCATGCACCAACTATGTCATTCCCGGTGGCCGGTACTCTGATGATTGAGCCAACAGAAAGTGAATCAAAAGCAGAAATTGATCGCTTTGTGGAAACCATGGCAACAATCTGCCGGGAAATTGATCTGGTAGAACAGGGCAAGCTGGATGCTACCAATAATATGCTGACCAATGCACCTCATACGCTTGAGGACATTATGGATACCGAGTGGGAGCGCCCGTACAGCAAAAACGATGCGGCATTCCCGGCCGCGTTTGTGAAGCAAAACAAATTCTGGCCGACGGTTAACCGCATCGACAATGTTTATGGTGACCGTAACCTGCAGTGTGCTTGTCCTCCGATTGGCGCTTATGAAGAGTAAATGATGTGAAAAGAGGTCGCGTTCAGCGGCCTCTTTGCTTTCCGGACTACACTTACTCAACATCAAGTAGAAGGATTCCCTGTTACTGATGGAGTGTCTGCAATATGGATATTTCACCTTTTGCCCCGGATATTGAAGACCTCCCGGATACACTGCCTGTATTTCCTCTGGAAAGTGCGTTGCTACTGCCATGGGGACAATTACCTCTTAATATTTTTGAGCCCCGTTATCTGGAAATGGTGCGTGATGCGTTGGGTACGCGACAGCGTCTGATTGGTATGTTGTTACCACAGCAGAAGTCACTATCGGATTTTACCGGTATAACGGGCTGTGCGGGTCGTATTACTTCTTTTTCTGAAACCCGTGACGGACGCTATCTAATTGTACTGACCGGTGTCTGTCGATTTAACACAATGGCGCACCTGCAAACGTCAAAAGCTTATATTCATATTCGACCTGACTGGAATAATTATCTTGCCGATTTGAAGCACCATGACAGTATTCTCAGTGACCGGGGAGGGTTACAGCGATCTGTGGATAGTTTTCTGGCTGCCAGAAAAATGCGTGTGGACTGGGGAGATCTTGAAGGTTTTAGTGATGAAGTTCTGGTTAATGCTCTTTGCATGCAATTGCCGCTACTGGCAGATGCCCGGCAAAGACTGCTTGAAGCTTCGTTGATTGAACGGGTTGATGTGCTGGAAGGTTATCTTGATATGGGAAGAGTGGAATCCGGGGCAGGGCATGTTCTTCATTAAAAAGAGCAGCTCGACAGTTACATTTGAGGGAAAGAACGTTGCAACGATTACACGACGCAGGATTTAATAGCTATCACTCGATTCTGCAGTTTTTCATGCTTGACAATCAGACTGCATCCAGAAGCTCAAACTTTCTGGCATGAGTCTTGAGTGATTCCGTAGGCTCCTGTTTACCAAGATCCCGCCCAGCCATATGCCTACTGGACTCTCGTACGGGAAGTACATTTTTCAAGGCTTGGGTCAGAGATTCCAAGCTGCTTTCCGGGTCACCTGAGGTCACCACTTCCTTGACGGTATCTACCAGTGCTTCAGCTTTGAGATGCTCGATCAGGCAGCCTACAGGCATCCCGGGCTGGTTGTTTTTAAGCCGGACAGATTGCTCAGGATGCAGCAACAGTAAATGCTCGCACAGAAGGCTCAGGATCAAGCCACGCTTCGATCCCTTCTCACCTCTCTGTTTGCTCAGTCTGTTCCAGCCTCCATGAGCTTTCCAATCCTGAATAAAAACCTCGACCAACCATCTCAACGAATACAGTCTGGCTATATCGACGTGGTGCCATGACATATCAGAGGCAACAAGATATCGATACTCTTCTTCATCTTCATATTTGAGAGCAATCACAAAACGACGCTTGTTGTGCGCTTTAACATATAGACGAGCAGACAGCATCGTTACTTTTCTGGACTTATCACCTCGGATTATCAACTGGGTTTCTACGCCTTCCTGACGGGCAAAATACTCTTTTACTGTCGCTTCAGAATTCCTGCTGGCTACTTTCTGATTAGAGCGCAACTGGCTGACTACCTGTGCCTTGCCTGTTATAGCAGAGGCTTTATCCATAAATTCTCCCGTACCATAGAGCGCATCAGCCAGAACCCCTTTAATCCTGACTTCAGGAAAGGCGTCAACAAACTCCTGTGTCATCTCTAACGCCAGTACCTGCATGGTTGGGTAACACTGGTGATCTGGTTTCGGGCTCTTGGGGCGTTGTTTTTTGGTAACACCCTGTTGCTTAAGTTGCTTGTCCTTCTTTCTCCATGCAGACAGCTCTGGGTCTGGCACGAAAAAACGGAACCCTACTGGAAACGTGACGGTATCGGTAACCAGCACCATAAAGACCAGTTCCTGACCATTAAAATAGCCACCGGTCGCTTTATCTTTGACCTTGTGAGCACCTGTGATCCGAGTCGTTCTTTTTGATCTTTTCTTACCCGTATCGTCAAAAACAAGACTGCCACTGTCGATGCCATAGTGGGTCAGAATGTTACGAATACTGGCCTGTAGTAAGGAATGCCATGCAACTTTTGCGGAGTAAAATATCCAGCACAGACGGGTAGACTTGAATTTCCCGAGACTTCTACGCTCAAAGGCAGCCCAGTTGATGGTTTCTGTAATGATGATACCCACGATCATCATTCCTATCATTGTCTTCTGTGTCGCTGTGAGACGGGCAGAAGGCTTGATGGTTGCTAATGAGTTGCTCAAGGCATCGAGAAATGAAGTGACAACAGGGAGTGAACGGATCAACACAGACAGTACTTGACGATAGTGTATTCCTATCCCATGTTACATTGCCAGCCTGCTGCTGTGATGTTGATTATGCCTCGCTAGGCTTGGTACAGGAGTTGCAGTAGTAGACTGGTTCAGTCGCTCACAAGAAATCCCCTTCGTCAAATTCTAAAAACTGCAGAATCGAGTATCACTTCATTGGTGAGCCATTCCATTGTGCTTTGGGGGTTAAATGACACCGGCAGTTAAATGTTTACAGAAAGCTAAAATCGTACATACAGTGCATGAATATGAGCACGATGCTGACTGTACAGATTATGGTGATGAATCAGTACAGAAGCTGAATGTCTCTGCGGACAGAGTATTCAAAACATTGGTTACGGATACCCCCAAAGGTCTGGCTGTCTGTGTTGTTCCTGTCAGTAAGAAGCTTTGCCTGAAAGCTGTTGCCTGTACTGCTGGCGTTAAAAAATCCCAGATGGCGGATATTGCTGCAGCGGAAAAGGCAACCGGTTATATCAAAGGAGGCATCAGCCCTTTAGGGCAAAAGAAGCGATTGCCTGTTTTTCTTGATCAGTCTGCTTTGAACCATAAAACCATTTTCGTCAGTGCAGGTCGCCGGGGGCTTTCTCTGGAACTGAACCCGGAAGATTTAAAGCAACTGACGAAAAGTACGGTTGAGATATTGGTTGTCTGACAGGCCGTCAGGCTAGCCTGTCTTCAATATCATCCATTATGGCTGCTGCTTTTTTGGCAGCTTCTTTTGCATTATTCAGAGCTTGTTTGGGCTTGGATTCAAGTTGTCCTTCCAGCATTTCTGACAGCATTTTAACATCGGTATTAATGTGACCGACTAAAGGCCTGAGGTCATTCTTTACCAGCGAGATAACCTTATCTTTCATCTTCCTCAGCTGTTTTCGTTGGCTGATATCAGTCAGTGAACCGATGAAACAGGTTTTTCCCTGAACCATCATTTCGCTGAGGCCAAGTCGCAATTCCAGTGGATTGCCTGCTTTATCAACAGCGGTTACATCGCGTCCGGTACCGATAACATGGGGTTTTCTTTCCATTAAGTAACGCTGAAGATAGCCATCATGCTCGGTGCGTGTGGGTTCCGGCATCAGGATATTGACGTTTTTACCAATCACTTCTTCTGGGGCATAGCCAAACATTTGTTGTGCAGTTTTGTTAAAGGAAAGAATCAGACCATTGGTGTCAATGGTGATAATGCTGTAAAGGGTGTTATCAATAACTGCGGTAAGGTGTTCATTCTGGCGTTTCTGTTGCAGGCTGATTGCACGCATTTCACGGGTATGGCTGATAACCGAATAGAGGATAAAGGCCAGCGCCCAGAACACAATCAGAACCAGCGAAACGGCAAACCATTTAATCGAGAGGCTTTGCGTGGTTCCTAGAGATGACCCTGGTTTGATGACTATCCGCCATGTCCGGTTGCCAATCTCCAGATTGTTGGCAAGAAAAGTACCCTGCTCAAAAACTTCCACCGGCGTGTCTGCGTTATTATCCCCGTTAACGATAACGAGCGGGGATGCATCATTGGGGTCTCCAAGGTCATAAATATGAATAACAAGGTCGCTGGCGGTTTTTCCCATAATGGCACTGTTGATCATATCGCCAATTCTGAATACACCAAGGAATAGACCTATATTATCTGTATTTTCTGGAGTCTGGTGGTCATGAGCCGGCAGATGCTTCAGCTGTGAGCGCAGGTGAGGGATGAAAACCAGAATACCATTTTGTGCCCACTTTTCCTGTACCAACCGTATTCTAGAACTGACCGTAATCGATCCCTTTTTCATTGCGTGGTTGATCGCTGCGAGCCGCTGTGGGTTTGACCCTAAATCAAATCCCAGTGCTTTGTTATTACCTTCCAAAGGCTCCAGAAAATATACGGGATAATAAACATCACGCTTACCGGCCGTGATCATATTACCCTCAGGACTTTTTTCCTTGAACTCAAAATCTTCCAGCCCATCACTGCGTGCCTGTTTTTCATACAATTTACGCATAGCGTGTGGAACCTGAGGAACCCACTCCAGAGCCTGAATGCCTTCAATGCGCACAAGCTTACTGGCTGCAAGCGCATTAAATGCAGGACGATCCAGAGGAGACTGCATCGCCTGATCCCGAATTGCTCGCAGCCCTTCCAGCTTGGTACTGATCGCATGTTGAATAATGGTAATGGTTTCGGCGGCATGGCTTTGAAAATGATGCAGGCTACGGTCAGACGAACGGGTATAGCGTTCAGCCATTAAATAGGAAAAGGCCGCCAGCATAATACTGGTGACAAGCAAGGCCAGCCAAAGGTAACGCGATGCCTTGAACATTGAATACGCTCTCCATAGCAAATTGTCTCAGGGCGGGGCTAACCTTGAAATGAAGCGACTCTCAAAATGCGATCCGTGAATGTTGAATGTCGATCAGAAATTAGACCTGCAGAAATTAGACCTGCTGTTCTATTCTGCATGGTTTTACAATTAGCGTGCAAGCCTGAATGCCTTAACTGTACTGGTGTCGAGGGCTTTTAAATCAGGCAGCTCTGATTTGTAGCTATAGTGCTTTTTTAAGCTGAAGTGTACACGGCTCTGTATGACGACTTCTTTTAAAAAAGCACACAGTCACTGGCCAGGAAATGCTCGTATAGCAATCAACTTTGTATTGAACTATGAAGAAGGTGCTGAGCGTAATGTGCAGGATGGTGATATTGAGTCTGAGTCTTATTTAACCGGCTTTCCGGGTTTTAAAGCGCGTCAGAGAAGGCATGAGTCATGCGAATCTTTCTTTCGTTACGGTGCGGGTGCAGGGTGCGAGCGTCTGCTGAATTTGTTTGATGAATATGCGATACCCATCACACTTTTTGCCTGTGGCCTTGCGCTGGAACGTAATCCTGTATTGTGCAGCAGGCTTGCAGTTTCCGAGCATGAAATAGCGGGCCATGGCTGGCGCTGGATAGACTATCAGCATATTCCTGAAGCACAGGAGCGCAATGATATCGATCGGACGATTAAAGCGGTATCGTCGTTAACAGACAAAAAAATTCGGGGTTGGTATACAGGAAGAAAAAGTCTTAATACCCGCAAACTGTTAATTGAAGCAGGCCTTGATTATGACAGTGAAGCCTACGATGCTGACTTGCCATATTATCTACAAACGTCAGATAAATATCATTTGGTACTACCCTATAGGGCTGTGTTGTCGGCGATAGTTGAAGGGCTACAACCCCTATATTTCCTGCATTTCTGGATAAGCCTATGACTCGTGGGCATTACATAATTTTTGTAACTTCTGCTAATCATAAGTCCCATCAGACAACCTGTGATTGGTGCGTTAGTACGCCAACTATTGCCGGCAACACAGCCACCCTATAGCCTGATTACTAATGACTGTAATTATTTGGTTTCACCCGGCTGGTCTTCGCCGGAGGATGGCTGGTTGAGTTTGCGTTATGCTTTTGATGCTCTTTATCGTGAAGGTCAGACACAAGCAAAAATGATGTCTATTGGTTTGCATGGTCGTATATCAGGTCACCCGGGGCGCACTGAGGCACTGCGACGGTTTATTCGCTACATTCGGCGCTACCCGAATGTCTGGATATGTCGTCGTCAGGAAATTGCTGATTATTGGCGTACTCATGTACCCCCGTCAACTGACTCGTAGACAATAAATATCGGTCAGAATGTATCGTGGAGTATGACTGAATGAGAATAATGCAGGAAAGCTCAGATCCACACTTTCGTATCGAACCTATGACCCGGACGGAATCTGCTCAGATGATTTCCTGGGTTGATCAGGAAGGCTGGAACCCCGGTGTTGATGATGCCGAAACGTTCTTCAAAGCCAATATTCATGGACTATTTTCGGGGCATATTGATGGGCGAATGATCGGCTGCGGTAGTGCCATGATATACGATGACGAGTTTGCTTTTTTCGGACTGTATATCGTAGTGCCAGAGTATAGAAAAAAAGGTTATGGCATGGCATTAACCCGACGGCGACTGGATTATGCCGGGGACCGGGTGGTCGGGCTTGATGGGGTGATTGATAATGTTGAAGCTTACTCTCAAATAGGGTTCAAACCGGCTTACCGGGCTCGCCGTTTTCAACTGGGAAGCTGGGCTCATGAACAACAACAATGGGACAATATTGATATTACGGCCTATAGCCCTGAACTGTTGTTTGATGTTGCTGATTTTGATGAACGTTTTTTTCCTGCCCGGCGGCAAGCATTTCTGGAAGTCTGGCTAACGCAGCCTCAGGCTGTGGTCAGCGTTGCCAGAGCTGGTGGCAAAGTGACCGGATATATTGTGCTACGTCCCTGCCAGCAGGGTGCTAAAGTCGGCCCCCTGTTTGCTGAATCTACAACGGTTGCCAAAGCACTGCTTTTGCAGGCCGCACAGGAGTTACAGCGATTCCCGATCTTTATTGATGCACCGGAAGTAAACAGCCGCGCCATGGCACTGGCAGCTGACTTGAATATGAAACTGGTATGGGAAACGCTGCGAATGTATACCCGTATGCCGAGAGAAATAGAGCTTGATGGTGTGTTTGGATTGACCAATCTTGAAACTGGTTGATCGCTTAAAAGCCCAGCGGGATATTGAAAGTGAAAAAGATGATAAGCAGCGCCGACCACATCACCAGAAAGGCGATAGAGTAAGGCATCATAACAGCAATCAAATCCCCCATGCTGAAATTCGGACTGTACTTGCGCATAAAGGCCAGAACGACACCGGCATAGGTCATCATGGGGGTAATAACATTGGTTGAAGAATCTGCAACACGGAATGCGGCGGCCACGAGATCGGGTGTCATGGCGTTATTAACCTGATACAGCATGGGCACAAAGATTGGCCCCAGCAACATCCATTTAGCAGTCATCCCGCCAACAAAAAGATTGATAACCGCTGTCGTAATAACAAAGCCTATAATCAATAAAATGGGAAAGGCATCCAGTCCCAGTAACTGTAAAAACTTTGCACCAAGGTAGGTTATCCACGTTCCCATGCCTGAATAGGAAAGCAGAGAGAGGAAGTTGTAACAGAAAAACGTCAAAACAAGAATATAACCCATGGCGTCCATCTGTTTGACCATGGCCGTAACGATATCCTGCAGGGAGGCAAAATTTTCAGTTGTTATCCCGTAGAAAATACCTGTAACCACAAAAACCAGTGTTATCAACAAAATGACATTATTCAGGTAAGGAGTAATCACCTTTCCCTGTTCATTGGTATAGGGAGCGAGTGGACCGAGAATAAGCCATGCGATGATAGCCAGCGAAATAATCAGCCCAAGCAGAGCAAATTTAAGCCCACGTTCTTCCCGCCAGTTAAGATTAAAACTCCTCACTGCTCATATTATCCCGGCAATGTGAATTCTTTTTTCTGCAGGCGTGGCGTTACATAGCGGATAGTGATGAAGGCTCCGATAATTGATAACAGGAATGTTGAAACAAAAACAAACCAGTAATGCATGGTAGCGGGTGTCAGTGGAGTCCCGTCAGCTCTTTCAAAGGGGACACCCTGTGCTTCCGCAAAGATCTGGGCATTGGCACCGATAACGACATCAATCGGTGTGGCCGGAATCAGGTTGGCGCTGAACCCGGCGGATACACCGGCAAAAGCGGCGGCCATTCCTATCAGGGGATTTTTGCCGAGCCCGCCGTATAACAACCCCGCCAGTGGTACCAGAATCAAATAACCGGCATCAGATGCCAGGCTGCTCATAATGCCGAGAAAAACCAGCAACATCGGCAGTAAACGGTCATTAATCTTCAGTCCGACTTTTTTGATTAATGCGGCCAGCAAACCTGAACGCTCAGCGACACCAACCCCGAGCATAACTATCAAAATAACACCCAGTACTCCACGACCAAATGCCAGCCAGTTTTGCAGCAGGGCATTGTCGAACATCCAGCGAATGCCCTCACCATTCAGCATATTGCGGATTTCATGCTCAATCATGGTGCCGCCAGCACCGGGGGTTGCAAACTTCAGCCCGCCGAGAAATACGCTCAGAATGGCAAACAATACAAACAGAACGATAAAAATAATCACCGGGTCAGGTATACGCCTGCCCACACGCTCCATCAGTGACAATGTTTCTTTTGCTGAAGGGGGATGTATTGCAGCGGAATCTGAAGGCATGAGTTGCTCCGCGATGTGGCTGTCAGAAAAGGACGAAGGTAAGAATAAATAGTCATTGCCGGGTAAGTCTGACAGCGGAGAGTAGACCCTTAAAATCAACCCGGCAAGTTCTCAAAATATGCTGACTCAGGTCTATTGCGTTATTTGCTTAGGGGCAGGTAACATCTCGTCCCTAAATTCCATCATTCAGAGTCAAGCGTAAGTGTTTAGCGAAGTCGCCGGACTGCTACTGGCCGGCGGACAGTCTTCCCGTATGGGACAAAACAAGGCGTTGCTGTCCTGGCAGGGGAAACCCCTGTTCCGTCATATGCTGCAGTTAATGAGCGATGCGGGGCTTTCACAACTGGAACTCAGTGGTACTTTAACGGAAGCATCCATTCCCGACCGCTATCCTGAGCAGGGACCATTAGGTGGTATTGATGCCTGTGTTGCTGCAGGAAAGGCGGGTAAAGGGCTGTTGATTGTGCCTGTTGATATGCCACTACTCAGGCCTGTGATCCTTCAGAAACTGATTATGACCGGCGTGAATTCCGGTAGAGCCTGTTACTATGAAAACAGTAGTCTGCCGTTGTATATTCCCGTTGATAATGATCTGGAAAATGCACTGGAAGCCTGTTT
Organism: Endozoicomonadaceae bacterium; assembly: GCA_965261725.1. Classification (GTDB taxonomy): domain Bacteria; phylum Pseudomonadota; class Gammaproteobacteria; order Pseudomonadales; family Endozoicomonadaceae; genus CANDOC01. The sequence continues at coordinate 476,658 of CBDHDU010000002.1, forward strand.
TTCCAGCCCTCGTCGCAGAGATCGTTCTATTCGTTCGCTGCTGGAAAAACGTGGTGAAACCCTGCGGCTTGCTTCTTGCCCTGAACTGATCAAGCTGCCTGACTCCATACCGGTCACCGAGTCGGTCTATTTTAAAAATGCCAATACGCCCGCCGAATGGCTTGAATGCCAGTCGGCAGTATCTGCATTAGAAGCACCGGAAACGACACAATAAGGTTGTAATATGGCTCATAAAGAAACGGCTGAATTTATCCCTCTGAATATCGCCGTACTGACTGTATCCGATACCCGCACTGAAGCTGACGATACTTCCGGCAAGCTGCTGGCGGACAGCCTGCAGACTGCGGGTCACAAGCTGGGCGAAAAAGTTATCTGCATTGATGATGTATACAAAATCCGTGCAGTCGTTTCCCAGTGGATTGCTTCTGATGATATTCAGGTAGTGCTGGTTACCGGCGGTACCGGTTTTTATGATCGCGATATGACTCCGGAATCCCTGGAGCCGCTGTTTGACCGCACTGTACACGGCTATGGTGAACTGTTCCGTCAGATTTCCTACGAGCAGATTGGCACTTCTACTATCCAGTCCCGTGCGATTGCCGGTGTCGCCAATGGTACATTGATTATGGCAATGCCAGGCTCCAATAATGCCTGCCGCACAGCCTGGGATATGATCATTAAAGATCAGCTTGACAGCCGTACCCGTCCCTGCAACTTTGCCGGCCGCCTGAAAGGTGTGGAGATCGACTGATGAGCCATCTGACCCACACCAATGCGGATGGGCAGGCACATATGGTTGACGTGGGTGATAAGGATATCACCCTGCGTGAAGCCCGTGCCGAGGCTTATGTGTCGATGCAGCCTGAAACACTGCAGCTGGTGGCGGAAAATGGTCTGAAGAAAGGCGATGTGCTGTCTGTTGCACGTATCGCCGGTATTCAGGCTGCCAAGCAGTGCAGCAATATGATTCCTCTGTGTCATCCATTGATGCTGAATTACATCGATGTTGATTTTCAACTTGAAACTGAGTTGAACCGTATCCGCATCGAAACATGCTGTCGTCTGAATGGTAAAACCGGCGTGGAAATGGAAGCGCTGGCTGCTGCTTCTGTTGCAGCCCTGACGATTTACGACATGTGCAAGGCTGTGGATAAAGCCATGCAGGTTGACGGTTTGCGGGTACTGGAGAAATCCGGTGGACGCAGCGGTCACTATGTTGCCTGACAAGTGGCTTGAGAGATACAGGGAAAGAGCAAAGAGATAAATATGATTAAGGTTCTGTTTTTTGCCCGCTACCGGGAGTTGTTGGATTGCAGTGAACTGCGGTTAAGGGAAGAAGCCGTTGGCAGCATCGATTCCCTACGACAGCTGCTGTCTGAAAAAGGCGAGCGGTGGACTGAGGTAATGAATAACCCGTCGACGCTGGTTTCCCTGAATCAGACCGTAGTGACAGGACAGGCTTTGATTTCAGAAGGCGACGAAATTGCTTTCTTCCCACCGGTGACCGGAGGTTAAGTTGAAACCGTTTATCAGTGTTCAGACAGAAGACTTCTGTGTTGCTGATGAGTACCGGCAGCTGTGCGACCAGCATGGCGCCGGTGCGGTGGTCATGTTCTCCGGACGCGTACGCGATCTGAACCTTGGCGATAAGGTTGGCGGACTACGTCTGGAGCATTATCCGGCTATGACCCAGTCAGTGCTTGAAGCGATTGTTGCTGAAGCACAGGATCGCTGGCCGTTGCTGGGTGTTCGCATTATCCATCGTGTAGGGCAGCTGGAACCCGGTGATCAGATCGTCTTTACCGGTGTATCCAGTGCTCACCGAGACGCGGCTTTTGATGCCTGTGAATTCATTATGGATAATTTGAAAAACCGTGCACCGTTCTGGAAAAAGGAACAGACACCGGAAGGTGACCGCTGGCTGGAAGCCCGTGAGAAGGATTTGAATGCCGCGGCTCGCTGGAACAAGGAATAAAGTGAAAGCACCGCTAAGTTTTGCTTTTAGTCTTGCTGCTTTCTTGATGTCGTCTCTATCAGGAGCGGCAGAGCTTCGTGTTGCTGTTGCAGCCAACTTTCGGGCAACTGCAGAGCAGCTGGCACAGGCATTTACGCAGCAGACCTCCCATCAGGTTTCCATCTCTTCAGCCTCATCAGGCGCACTCTATAACCAGATTATTTATGGTGCGCCTTATGACCTGTTCTTATCTGCGGATACAGAAAGGCCAAAATTGCTGGAAGAAAAGTCACTGATTATCGCCGGAAGTCGCTATCCATACGCCTATGGTCGCCTTGTTCTATGGCAACGGGATGGTCGGGTTAATGGCTTCGATGCTTTAAATAAAGTGACAGGAAAAATCGCCACGCCTGATGCTGATCTGGCGCCTTATGGTGCAGCTGCAAAACAGGCACTGGAATTTAGTGGGCTGTGGAAAGATGTTCAGTCTCGCCTGGTCAGGGGCAGCAGTGTTCAGCAATCCTGGCAATTTGTTGCCAGTGGGAATGCTAAGATTGGTTTTGTTGCCTGGTCACAGCTAATCAATCGAGTGGCGCCGGAAAATGTTTACCTTATTCCAGATAAGTATCATGCACCGTTGAAACAGGAACTGGTTATTCTTAAGAACAGCAAGCAACCGAGCTTAGCTGGGAAATTCAGCCAGTTTGTTCGCTCTTCTCAGGGACAGTTTATTATTCAGAGGCAGGGTTATAATCCGGTTATCAAATCCATAACAGCAAGTTATTAACATTATTAGCAAATATAATTTCCTCTGTAACCTCCGTTTTCTTAGTATCCTTTGCCCATAGCCTTTTGTACTGAAAATTCAGAGGAATCATGAAAAAGTTACTGCTTTCATTAGTGCTGTATATTCCGTTTGTTCATGTTTGGGCGGCACCTGAAGTTCTTATGGTTCTGACCAGCGAATCGACCATGGGTGATTCAGGTAAGGCAACCGGGTTCTGGTTATCAGAACTCACTCACCCTTATCAGTATCTATCCAGTAAGGGTGCGGTTATGACTATCGCATCGATCAATGGCGGAAAGGCAACGATTGATCCTGGTAGTCTCGATGAGGAAGATCGGGCAAATACTCTTTTTCTGAAACGGCATAAAGAATTATTAAGTAACACCCCTGGCATTTCGGATCTGGCTGGTAAACATTATGATGCCGTCATTCTTGTAGGTGGACACGGCACTATGTGGGACTTCAGACAGAGTGCTGAGCTGGCAAAACTGGTCGGTCAGCAGTGGAAACAGGATGCTACAGTTGCTGCTGTTTGTCATGGTGTCAGTGGTTTGCTTGACGTTAATATAAATGGAAAACCGCTGTTAAATGGCAAGATCGTAACCGGATTTTCTAACTCAGAAGAAGCCGCTATCAAACTGACAAAAGTAGTACCTTACTCTCTTGAGGATGCGCTTGTTGCTGCGGGTGCTGATTATCAACAGGGTTCGGATTTTACCTCTGTTGTTAAAGTTGATGGTCGTCTGATTACTGGCCAGAACCCAATGTCTTCTCAGGCGATAGCAGAGGCTGTTTGGAAACAAATAGCCGGGCAAAAATAACGCCACCATATTAATGAACTTTAGTTGGGCATGCAGCTGAAGGTTACAGTGCTTTGTCAACACTTAGCCTTCAGTTCAATGATGGTAAGGCAAAGCGGGATAAACGAATATCCTGCTTTTCCAGTAACACTTTGCGGATAGAAGATAACTCTGACCGCACTGTGCCAGAGCCAATGCGGGTTTTATGATTGCTGTAGATATTGCTTAGCCATTTGTTTACGGCTGCTGAACTGACAGCATATAGAGATGGGCGAGGCTTGAAGGTATTTATCCAGAGATAATATAACCCTGCCGCTTTCCGGCGCTGGTTCAGCGTTAATGCCAGCATCAGGCGATAGAAATAAACCGGTTCGCTATGGATAAGCTTCCGGAAAAATAGCCGGGTTCTGGTAAATGCTGTTATAAATATCTGCCTTAGAGCATGCCTGAAACGGGCAAATATTGACAGTACAACAATACCGGCAACCACCAGTATCATTATGCCTCCCAGACTTTCTAGCAGTTTGCTGAATAACGTCTGCTGCAGTTGAGCTTCTTTTCCGGTAACCGCTGCTTTTTTGACACTGAATTTAATAGCAGGCAGAGATTCTGTCTCAAAATTGCCGGTTTCGCTGTTCCACCAACGGACTGAAACAGCAGGTAAAGTATAACTGCCGGTTTCCCGTGCCATGTAGGTAACGGTTTCTGTACGTTTACCTCCGGTAAATGAGCCCCACTCATCCACTGTATTGCTGACATCCGGACGGGTGCTATACACTTCCAGTCCTTGTGGCGCACTTTCTTCCGGGGTAATGGCATAAATCGAAGGAATGAAAGTTCCCATAATGCCATCAGCTTCAATCGACAGTGTTCGTGTGAAAGAGTCGCCGGTTTCAAGTTGCAGTGGTGTGTGGGGGTTTAAGTCCGGTGATGATGTTTGAGTCAGTACAAGTCGGGACGCGGGTAAGAACCGGTCAAGATCAGCCCCTTTGGGTAATTTAACTTCCAGTGGTGGTGTGCTGACATTCACTTTTAAACCCTGTTCGCCCCCTTTGGGATACAGGGTAATCGTTGATTCAGGCAATGCCAGCATACCGGTTTGCTGGGGAATCAACAGCAGGGGTTTGCTGATGCCGGCATAGTTTTCCCCATCAAAGCGTCTCATCAGTGGTACTGCTTTTTCATGGGTATCCAGAATAACGCCACCGGGAATTTGCCACTCGGGATAACGAACGGGTTTGGCAAACCAGGTGCTGGTCCAGACATCTACATTAAGCTTGAGTGCCTGCTTGGGAACAATCGTTGTTCCTGCAGGCATCTGAATACTGGCTTCGGCTCTCACTTTGACATTCTCAGCCTGAGTGATGGGTATTATGAATAGCAACAGCAGAGTCAGGAAGAAACTGCTGCGGCGTACAGGCTGAGTCTTCATGGTTGCTGAACCTGAGTATTAGTGCTGGCTGCTGATGCTGTGATTCCATGCTTTTCAAGCATAAACTTATTACGCAATAGCTGGGCAGGCGTAACCTTAAGTCCATTCAGCCAGTTTTCGGGCTGGACGGCCTGGTCTGATTTTTCCAGCTCGACTTGTATACCCTCATCACCTTTTTCGTCGACCCGAATTTCATCCGCTTCGTCCATCGCCTCTTCGTTTTGACCGGCGCGGCGATCTTCACGTTTTTTCTTCAGCTCCACCATAATCGCAGCAACTTTATCCCGGTTTTCCTGTGCCTGTGGAAACTCTGGCTGTCGACCCAAGGCTATTTCATAGGCTTCCAGCGCTTCATCCCAGCGTTTCTGCTGGACATAACTGTTACCTTCATAAAAAGCGGCTTTAGCGGTTGCCTGTTGCTGAAAGACTTCGATGGCCTTCTGATATTCACCAGCCTTATACCAGGCCAGCCCTTTGCGGTATTGATTTTCAAAATTCTCTGCGGCCGACGTGTAATCACCACTGTTCCAGGATTGTTGCCCCTGCTGATCCGGCGTCAGCCACCAGTCGATAAACTCTGCCTGAGAATCACGGGGAACAGAAACCAGCAGTGATGAAAAAATCAGCAGGCTATAAAGTGTCCAACCCCGGCGAAACCAGAAGAGTCCCAGCGGGATAAGCAGCCATGCCAGTGTATAGCCACTGTCTTTCCACTGAAATTCAGGGTTAGCATTCTGGGCATTTTCAGTTGCACTTTTGATATTACGATTCAGCCATTCAATATCACTGTTGTCGGTGGCAACACCAATGACTGGCACACCGGCATCCCGCAGGCCGACAAACTGATCCACATTCAGTCGTGTATCGATGGCTTTTTCTGGTTTGAAGTTTTTGTTGATCTTTAGCGGGCCACCTTTCGCGGTACCAACGGCAAGCACCTGAACAGGGTAGCCACTGCTTGCAGTGAAGGCGGGAATAGCACTGATATCCTGCTCATTAATACCATCAGTGATGACAATAATATTGGCCGGGCGCTCGATTCCCTGCAGCATCACCTCTGTCTGCTGCAGACCTGCCTGAATATTTTTTCCCTGCCCCGGCATCAGTGAAGGTTCGACTGCATCCAGAAATAAATCCAGAAAATTCGGATCATCAGTAACAGGTACAACGGGATGAGCGGTTTCCGCAAACGCAATCAGCCCCACCATAGCTTTGGGGCGCAATGCCAGTAACTGATCAATCTTTTGTTTGGCGCGCTGGATACGCGTTGGCGCGATATCGGCAGCGTACATAGAGGCATCATTGTTCAGCAGAATAATAACGGCTGCCTGTTCGTCCAATGCTTCCGGCACATCCCGGTTCCAGCTGGGGCCTGCCATGCTGATAAAACCGATCGCCAGCAATAAAACGGTGATATGTCGGGGCTGAAATGTCAGGGAGCTGCCAATCGAGAGTTTGAGGTGAGAGAATAGATGCGCTGCTATCAGATCCTGCCAGGCAGATAGCGGTTTATTCTGTCGTTTCAGATACCAGGTCAGTATGAGGCATAACAATAATCCCCATAACCATTCGGGTCTTAGAAAATGAAAGTTGGTGAAAAAATCGCTCATACGATTTAACCCTCATTTCCTGCATGAGACGGGATATTGTTTTGGGTTTCAATAGTGCTTTTCGGAGGCGCAGCCAGCAGGCGATTCAGCCAGTAAAACAGACATCCGGCAAGTAGCAGGGCAATCGCGAGCAACAGTGGATACATATAAAGCGGCTTATTGCGAGACCAACTCAGACTTTCCACCTTATGCGGTGTCAGTAAATCAATCTGGTTATAGATTTCTTGGAGCTGCTGTTTATCGGCTCCCTGAAATGCCATGCCGCCGGTGCCTTCGGCAATATTGGCCAGCAGTTCAGTATCGACTTTGTTTTCATCATCTTTGCCGGGTATGCCAATCGCGATGGTATGAATCACAATGTTATTTTTTGCTGCCAGCTTTGCGGCAACATCGGGCGGCAGGCTGGAAGTCGTGTCATTACCATCAGTCAGTAGAATAGCGACCTTTTCTTTACCGGTACTGTTTTCAAACATACGAATGGTGACGCCAATGGCATCACCGATTGCCGTCTGTTCACCGGCAATACCGGGTATCAAACCATTGAGTACGGATATCAGTGCCTGATGATCTTCGCTGAAGGGAGCCTGAGGGAATGCGCCGGTACCAAAGATTGCCAGTCCGATTCTGTCGTCTTTTCTTTTACCAATAAAGTCAGCCACAACCTGTTTCACCGAATCTAAACGCATTTCACGGCTGTTATCCTGTGGTGAGAAATCAACCGTCGACATCGAGCCGGAAGTATCCAGTACCAGCAGAATATCCCTGACCGGTTTCTCGATCGTCTGTGGCGGTTCAATCTGTTGTGGTCCGGCTACTGTTGTAACCAGTGCTATCCAGCACAGCAGGGCAATAATACGTTGATAGGCAGGTTGTGATGGAGGCGCGCTTTGTTGCGTTGCAGTCTGACCGGTTGCCTGCAGCATAATACGCAGAAAAGGAACCCGGACAACATCTTCAGGCGGTGTATAGGGCTTGGCGTAAATAGCAACGATAATGGGCAGGGGGAGCAGAATAAAAGCCCAGGGCAAGGCAAAGCTGAGTTGGGTTAAGGGTGGCAGTGAGGCAAAAAACTCAGGCATGAGGCAACTCCCTGATCCACTGTCGTACCAGTGTACATACCGTCGAGCTATCCTGAGTCGAGAGTTCGTTTTCAGGCCGGTATGCGATATCAGACAACAGATGTCCGGCTTCTCCGGCAAAATTAACCGCAGGATTTTTGATGCCCATACTGGCGTTGAGAACATTCAGTTCTTCCTGCCAGTTCGGTCCACTGTAGCGATTCACTTCCTGTCTGGGTAAATGCACCAGCAGCACCCGTTTAATCAGGGCAGGGAGTTGTTTTACATGAGTCAGCCGCTCAATATGATCCAGCTCCGCCAGTGCTTCACGCCGCCAGAGATCCCGACACCATTTGCGGTATTGGATAACACAATAAGTCAGCAAACCAGCCACAACAACGAACGCCAGCCAATACCAGCCAACCGTCTGCGGCCACATCGAAACAGGTGCCGGATCAGGTAGCTCTGCCAGATCCGACAGTGAAAACAGTTTATTCAGAACATCGACCGGAGGTCCCTGGGTACCGCTTTCAGTCATTACCGAAACCTCCCTGCATGCCGGTTTGTCCGAAGGCTTCTCTTAACTGTTCATGCATGGGGCGAGAAGTACTGATACCAAAAGCAGGTACACCAAGGCGGTTAACCTGCTTTTTCATATCGATAACCCGTTGCCTGAGGTGGATACGTAAAGTGTCGCTGGTACGACGATTATTCAGATCAAAGCGTGCCTGTTTATCATCCTGTATAACGGTCAGTTGTCCGCGTTCAGGCCATTTTTCAAGAATTGTGTCGTATATTGAGGCAGCGATTACATCGTTATGATTTTTAAGCTCCTGAATAAGCGTCAGGGTTTCATCATTGATACCGGCAAAGTCACTGACCAGTACGATAAGTGCATCATGGGTAACAATCTGACGCAGCTGATTAAGTGCAATATTCAGCTGCTCGTGGTTAGACTGCTGTGGCTTTATGGCGGAAAGTTCCTGATTGCAGGTTTCAATCACACTGAATAGTTGCGCAATATGTTTCAGACTGTGGCGGACGGGAATCAGCTCGATACGCTGGTCATTGAATATAACCGCGCCGATCCGGTCTTTTGCCCGGTGCGTCATCCAGGCGACGTGTGCTGCAAGGCTGGCGGCGGCGACGGACTTTGTCATCAGGGAACTGCCAAAGAACATATCCTGCCGCTGATCCAGAAAGATCATCACCGGACGTTCCCGTTCTTCGGTGTAAACACGCACAAAGGGTTTCTGCAGGCGGGCGGTGACATTCCAGTCAATAGAACGGACGTCATCCCCCTGAGTGTAGGCGCGGATTTCTTCAAAGCTGACACCGCGCCCCCGGATTTTTGAAGCCCGTGCGCCATGAAGAAAACTGCGAATAGGCTGTTTGGGCAGCAGGCTGAGTTCGCTGCAGCTTTGCTCATACTGCATCATTTCTTCAAGGGTTATATAAACCCCCTGATTTTCATGTGCCTTGTCCGGAATTCCCATGACAGGTTTCTCAGTTGCAATCAGGGAACGGTTATCAGGGAACGATGACCAGAGACAACAGCGTATCGATAATGCCATCAGCATCCATACCATCGGCGCTGGCTTTATACGTCAGCATCATGCGATGACGCAGTACCGGGTGGATGATTGCCTGTACATCCAGTGGTTGTACAAAGTCCCGCCCTTCCAGCCAGGCATTGGCGCGTGAAGCCCGTTCCAGTGAAATACTGGCACGGGGGCTGGCGCCCACGGCAATCCAGCTTGCCAGCTGTTCGCTCTTTTCACCGCCGAGATTGGCCGGGAAACGGGTCGCGTCGATCAAATCAATGATGTAGGTTTCAATGGCTTCTGAAATATGGATTTCAGTGATTTCTTTCCAGCTGTCGAAGATAGTTTGCTGGGGAATGGATTCCTGCGTTGAAGCACTTTTTTTCTCTTCACCGGAACTGTTGTATTTCTCTATCTGTTCACCTCTGACGAGTGATAGCATTTCCCGTTCGCTGGGTTTATCCGGGTAGTTAACCTGAATTTTCATCAGGAAACGGTCGAGCTGTGCTTCCGGCAACGGATATGTGCCTTCCTGCTCCACCGGGTTCTGGGTCGCCAGTGTCATAAACAACTGCGGTAGTTTATAGGTGGTGCCGGCAACAGTGATTTGTCGTTCTTCCATAGCTTCCAGCAGTGCTGCCTGAACTTTTGCCGGTGCCCGGTTGATTTCATCCACCAGAATCAGGTTGCCAAACAGCGGGCCTTTACGGAAATGAAAGCCGCTTTTATCCCCTTCGGTGTAATACATTTCAGTGCCGGTCACATCAGAGGGCAGCAGGTCCGGGGTAAACTGAATGCGTCTGAATTCACCTTCGAGATGCTTGGACAGGCTGCGAATAGCCCTGGTTTTTGCCAGCCCCGGCAAGCCTTCAAGCAGTAAGTTACCATCACACAACAGGGTGATAAGAATACTGCGGATGACATCGTGCTGGCCGATGATGGACTGACCCATGCGTTTTTCCAGATCGAGTATCGACTCGCGCGCGCTCATGCCAAGGCTCCCGGAATTACATATGCTCTAGCTACAAGGTGACAGGTATGCGGAGGAATAAATTCAGTTAAACGTAGAAAAGATAGCCTAAACCTGAATCTTCGAATGACTTATCGATGTAACAAGTGTGATCAGTATGACGGGTTCGGATATGCAAAAAACGAAAAAAGAAGGCCGCCATTGGTATAAATGCCGCTGAATTACCTGTAGGCAATCTGCTAAATTCGGATCCTTAGCCTATATTTCAAGCTTTTCGGACAGTATGTTCCGTCAGTCATCCCTCAGAAAACACTGAATCAAAGGCTATTTCACTACCAATGATTAAACCTCTTATAACCGGAGTTGTTTTGTCGGTTGTGGCAAGCGCTCCCGTACTCGTTGAAGAATCTGCAGCGGTAGAGAAAAAAGCAGAAGCTGTGCCAGCCTATGATTATTCACCGTTGAAGGAGCAACTCCTTCAGCAAATGGTCAAGGTTGAGGGCGGTGCTTTCATGATGGGTTCCGATGATCCGGAAGCCCGTGAAATGGAAAAGCCTGTGCATAAAGTGGTGCTGAATGATTTCTATATCAGTAAATATGAAATTACTCAGGATCAGTTCAGTCAGGTGATGGGAAAAACGGCAAGTTATTTCCGTGGTGATGACCTTCCTGCCGACACGGTAAGTCGGCTGGAAACAGATCGTTTTATTACCCGCCTGAACAAGGTTACCGGCAAACAATTCCGCCTGCCAACAGAAGCAGAGTGGGAATATGCAGCACGTGGTGGTCAACAATCAAAAGGCTACCGCTATGCCGGTTCCAATGAACTGGACCAGGTCGGCTGGTATAGTGGTAACTCCGGTGGTAAAACACATCCTGTAGGACAGAAAAAGCCTAACGAACTGGGTTTATATGATATGTCCGGCAATGTCTGGGAATGGTGTCAGGATGTTGTGAACCGCATGTTCTACAAAATGTCCCCGACTGAGAATCCTGTTTCCAAAAGAACCGATGACCCTAATTTCGATATGATGGCAACCCGTGGTGGTAGTTATGAATATGACCCCCTCCAAACCACTGTCTTCTACCGGGAGGGGTCAACCAAAGGTGCACGGGTAACCGGTTTTGGGATTCGTCTGGCAATGAGCACATTGGATGATGCGCCGGTTATTGATGAAAACAAGTCGGTAGCTGAAAGTGATAACGGTGCTGCCGCGAAAGCACTTGAACCAACAAAAAGCGAGCAGTCTGACTAAGCCACTGGTTAAAGCGCCAGATTCTTTTGCTGATCTGACGCTTTATCTTCCTGCAAGATGACCTGACCCAAACCTCGTACGTTATGGGTTGCAGGAATGCGCTTTTGCTTCTACTAGCAGGCTTTGCAATGCTGTCATCTCTTCAGGGAAGTTCGTTGTACAGGCTGTTTCGAGATGAGGGTGGAACAGGTCAAGGACAGCCAGAAACCAGAGTGTCTCCGCGCGATCTTCCACTATACAACCTGATTGTTTTAGTGTGGCAAGCCACTGCTCGATAGCATCCAGCGCCGCTGATTTTATAATGGCATCCTGAGTTTTGGGGAGGCGCTTATGCAGCGCTCTGCTAACAACGTAGGGCATATAGTAAAGATTATCTGATCTTGCCTTCTTAGCAGCTGTCGTTTTTTCCGGACAAGACATTGAAGGGTATGGCCTGATTAATCCTGATGCTAATAACATATCTTTGACGCATCCTGAGGACTCGGGAAGGGTGTTTGTTATGATTATTTTAAGTAAATCCTGAGGGACAGGAGTTTGATCAAAGAGTGATAGCGTTTGTAATAAGTGTTCCAGATTTTCAGGGCTGATTAGTTGGCCTGAATCTGACTTTAATGGTCTGTTAAGTACATACTCCAATAATACATCAGACAAAACACCACGTTTAATCAAGAAAATATCGTCTGACTTATCTTTAACCAGTTGGTCAAGAACAGTATCCTGATCAGCAAGTTTTTGAGCCGTTTTTTCACAGATGGTTCTTGCAGCACAAGTTGTTTCTGATGGTGCCGGATATCCCTGATCTAACCCTGCAGTGCGCAGGCAACAGTCCAGCCACAGGCTTTGTGAATAGCTTTGACCTGTGCAAAGTGCAAGCTTATAAAAAAGCTGACTGTCAGGGGGAAGGGAAAAGTCCAGCAGTCCGTTACGAAAGAGAGCAATTAAGCTGTTTCGCATGCGGGAGTTAATGGAGCTGTATACGCTTTTGATACAGGTCGGATTACACTCTTCTATGTTGAGCTTGTGTCTGAGTTGATGGAGGCGCTTTCCAAAAACATCGATATTGCCTTTTCCACTATCCAGAATAATCAAAGTGTTATTTTTACAGCCGGCCAGTTGTAGTAAACGGGGATGTACTTCAAGAAAGTCTGAATAAGACGATGTGGCTGAATGCATGTTTATAATAATGAGTGTTGCTGGGTCACTTGTGGCTGATTCGCTATTAGATAATGTTAGCGCCGAGCAATAGCAATGTAGCAGAGCCTGAACTACAAAATATTTGCTGGCGGGCAGCCACAGGGCAGAGAAACCTTGCGGATGAGTTTCTGTTGTGTGTTTTCTAAATTCATCGCTGCTTACGAGATTGCGGTATAACTCGAATCTATCCAGACTTTGGTCATTTGTGGGATGGTAAAGGTTGAACTGGAATAATGGGTTGTCGCGATGATTAATGTGAATATTACTTGCATGTTTTTCCAAATCTGTAATGTCAGGCTCATCCATTGCAGAGTGTTCCCTGCAATCAGTGGAAACGGGTAAAAGTGTTAGCTCCGGACCAAAATGCTGTAACCCCGCCCAATGGCATTCATTTTTGAATTCAGGATCTTGACGTAGCATCCAGGACGCAGTCGTCATTGCGTCAAGAGAGGTAACAGGTACACCATTAACATCAGAGGTAAGCATCAGCTGATAAATAAGTGGCATCAGCTCAGCACGGGTTTTACATGGGCTGGTCAGATTAGTTGAAATAATGGTAGCTCCGGGGCTGGCTATCTGGAAAGCCCTTTCAATACTCTGTACTCCGTCGGCTTTCACTTTAGAACCATGTACGTGACTGGAGCTGAACGTTATCAATCGTGCCTGACTTAAATCCTGAGGAATTATATCTTCAGGCGTAATTGATGCGCCTTTGTCTTCCTGCACATTATTCCCTGAACCAAGAGCGGTAAGTCTTATTTGTCCACCTTTTAATGACCCTGGTGTTGCAAGATGAATTACAGGGGCTTTTTTCATCGTTTTCAGACAGTGAGTTACGGTTGCTTCTTGTTCGACAACAGGATCTGCTTCAAGCAGATTTGCTATTGTTTTTGCCTCAGAAACCCTGAATTGACAGGATGGATATATTATTTCCTTTTCCTTGTGCATAAACTTAGGGGTCGTTTTGCATCCTACAATACAGTGTGGGGAAAATAAGCGGTCTAAAGATAATGTTTGAGAGAGTGCTCTCAGGCATGAAGTATCCTGCAAGGAGGAAGTAATGAGCACTGGCTGTGTGGCAGAGGCAAGCCTGCGGCGTGTTAATTCAAGTACAGCAAGAGACGGGAAATGGGTGATATGGAATGCTGATTGTAAATAGGCGGGTTTTTCACCGAGCATGGTAAATGGTGTTAAACCGGTGTATGGGTCAGTAATAAAAACAATCTTTTTAGCTCTCCCCTGAACAGGTGGACAGCCAAGGTTTTTGAGGGTAGTTAACAATGGTTTGGTAATAAAACAGTTCAGTAATGTCAGGCATTCATCCCGAGAATATTTTTTGTCGTCTATAGTAACTTCTTTTTTGTTTTCGGAGTTTTGGTCGAATAATTTCGGTACGATATAGTGTAGATAATAATCCATAGATTTACTTGCAAAACAATCATCTTGCAGTGGAACCATAAGAACAGAACGAACAACTTGCTTTGGGTCAGGCTTCATACCAATCATAATTAACCGGGAACCGGTATAGCAGGTATAAATCACAGGACATTGACAGGCATTGACTGTGGCACTGATTGCCTCCATTGACAAGGGGAATGATAATCGATCTGCATCGGCAGATTTGCTGTTTATAATCTCTCCCATACTGCGTGCACGAGACTGTTCTGCTGTCAGCAGGGCGTTTTCCCAGTCCCCCACTCGAATATAGCAATCCTGTAACCGGTGAAAAGTTCTGCAGTGTTCTTCAAAGAGGTTTACAGCAAGATCCTGAGCATCGGTTCTACCCCTCATGGATGAGAAATAACGTTCATGTTTTCGGGTGACTCTTAACAGATCGTCGATAGCCTCCCGATATAGTTGTTTCAATTCATCAGGTATCAGGTCCGGATGGCTACAATGCCTTTCTGCGGTGGAAACCTCCGGGATGAGTTGCAGCATCAAAGGTGATGCTGATTCGGTAACCGCTTTTTTTTCTGTCGTGTGTAGGTGACTTAATCTGGATTCTGCTAATTCATACACAGCGCACCCCCTATTATGGAATGCTTTTGTTCTGATTGACTCATGGTCAGTTGTCTGGAGTACTTTTGTGTACTGCTCGATAGCTTGTTCGTATTCTTTTTCCCCTTGTCGAACATTGCCAGTATTGCCTTCAGCTCTTGCCGTTCCTGGTTGATCATTACCCTGTGCAGTCTGTATTTTGGATAGCTCGAAAATACTTTGAGCCATAAACAGGTTGCCTTTAGCTTGGTAGGCCGTTCCCAGACAGTTATAAACTCTTCCCAAGGCTTCTGGTTTATTCTCATATTTGGTTGTTAGCTTCAGAGCTGTTTGAAAATGCTTTATGGCAAGGTCAATTTTGGAAAGTGCCAAACAGGCATTACCCATATTGCCGTAACTCCATCCTAGAGCAACATTATCTTCCAATGCTGTGGCAAGATCACAGCCATGCTGGTATTCGCCAAAGGCTTTTTGATTACTGCCAATTTCCTGATACAGATTGCCGAGACTGAGACGAGCGCTTAGTTCGTCTTTTTTACAGCCCGCGGATTTAGCTTCACTAATAGCGATCTGATAATGCTCAATTGAATCCATGATGTTCAGGCGCTTACGCAATACGCTGGCTAATTTGGCGTGGTATTTCGATAGTGATAAGGGGCGGCTCCTGATTCTTTTCAATACTGTTTCAGAACTTGTATCCCAACCTTTCGGTACGGGAGCCAGAGAAAGTAGTTTCTTATAACACGCCTCAGAGTCTTCCAGCTTTTTCAATTCGCAATAAGCGCTGCCAAGGTACAAATAAAGAAAGTGTCTGTCTATTTCAGAAAGCAATGCAGGTTCCAATTTTGAAAGATAATGTTGTGCAAGTTCAGGCTTTTTATCTTCCAGGCAGGCCATTCCCAGGATTAACAAAGAGCCGTAGTCACTGGTACAGGTGGAGTCGAGGTAAGACTTTAGCGTGTGAGCTGAAGGTTCCGCAGTTTTGACTATACCGCCATACTGCTTGGAATCAAACATCTTTACCAGAGTTTCAATACCGGGACGGAAGGGGGGGGGATGAGCTGGTTGGCTACTGGAGTAGGGGGGAGGTGGTTTGTCTGTATGTCCTGAAACTACTGTGGTTCTGACTTCCAGTCTAAAGGGCTCTTGTGCATAGCTTACAAATGTATGTGCGGTTGCTCCATCTTGCCCGGTTGTTTCCTGATTAACTGTTAATGTCGGAGGAGTCTGTGGAATAGAGAGCAAGAGAGGCTCCCCTCTTGAATTCACTGTAACTGCACCTTGATGTTGGGAATCATATGTATTCGGGCAGGTATGGCTTCCCCTCTCGTCTGGTGCAGGTGAATGTGTTTTGCTACAAGGCTTACCGTTATTGCCCGCGGATGCTGCACATACAATGAATACGCAGAAACAGAAAACCAGACAGTTAACAATATTTTGACTGTACATGTTATCTCCTGCCATCTGTGTTTTACTTATTTTTATTAAGTTTTACTCAGAATCAAATAAATAGCCTGTTGCCAGACAGAGTCTCTGTTATTCGAGACGAAAGGAAGAATCGTCTTTCTGCAAAGTATCTGAAGGGTACTCTCTAAAAAGCTCTTTATACCGGGCAGCCGTCCGCCCGTGATCCTGTATATCCTGACTAAAAGCTGCATCCTGTACGGAAGTATATTCACCGCTCAGCAAGGCATCCCTGAACGTGTAAAGCTTGCGCAACAGCCAGTAGGCTTTGGGCGCCACTCCCAGCCTTTCAATAAACATATTCCTGATGGATTGTGGTGTGATCTGCAGTGCATCGGAAAGCTTTTTAACCAGCGGAGTAGAGCCTGAATGCTGGCGCAGCAGATTGATTGCCGTGGGAATAATATGTTTTCGCGGCAGGCGGCTGCGGCCGGTGCTTTGTTGCGGGCGCATGGGTGGTGGCATGACCGCAATTTCACCCAGCAACAGTGCCATTTCATCAAGAATCGGCGTGCCTTTGGGTTCGCTGCCTTTAATGCGCTTGTTGATCTCATGGCGAATAATATTTAGCTGTTCACTCTCAATGGTCAGTGGCACCATCGATGAACTCATCAGGTCAAGGTGGCGGGAGCGACTCTTGAAACTGACGATAACCCACAGGTTGCTGGAGCTTGTGTGGATTGTATAGGCAGAGCCAGATGCGGCGGTTATCAGGCCAATATTCTGTTCATTGAACAGTATGCCGTTAAACAGAAATGCACCCGGTTCCAAAGGAAATACCAGCAGTGCAGCATCTTCAGGCTGATTGTCGGGGCTCAGGCTGAAGGCAATCAAATCATCCGGCGATGATACCAGTGTGAACTTGACCTGATTACGCTCACTCTCATGGAATACATAACAGCTGCTGTGGATATCTTTTATGCAACCATTGTCGTCATTAAACAGGAGGATTTCGGCGTTCAGGGCAGAAGCCAGAGAGTGTCTGAACGAGTCAAAGGAAACGAGATCCAGCATAAAGCGTTCCTTTAAACAGAAGAATGCAGTGATGCACTCTTCTGTTTATGAAGATTTAGTTCAGAGTGGGCAGTGCGTACTTTGAACGTTTGCTGCAATGTTGCGCACGGTAATCTGCCCGTGCTGCCTTCAGATTTTTAGGCTCTTCAGGCATATCTGTGGGTAAACAGAAACGAATTTTGAGGGTAGAAGCACCAGCGGCTGACTTCTGGTAATTTTTTTGTTTGCAGACAAAAAAGAACAAGAAGCGCGCTGATGCTGATAAAAACTATCCTCAATAAAGTTCATAAACTCAAGTCTTTTGTTTATCAGGATGTAAAACTCGGCTTCTACCAGGGCTCTGAAGTATTCAATGTGACTGTGGCTCCACGGAAGAACAGTCATGCTATCTGCTCAGGATGCAAAAAAGCTGCTCCGGGCTATGACCGCCTTGCTGAGCGTCGCTTCGAATTCGTTCCCCTCTGGGGCATCAGGGTTTTTCTGCTCTACAGAATGCGTCGGGTTGAATGCAAGACATGTGGCGTAAAGGTTGAACAGGTTCCATGGGCGGATGGCAAGAAAGAACTTACCAAAGTCTACATGCAGTTTTTGGCAAACTGGGCCCGAAAGCTCTCGTGGAAAGAGGTGGCCTGCATTTTCAATACCTCATGGGAGAAGGTCTTTCATGCTGTTGAGTATGTGGTTGAATGGGGCAAAGCACATCGCCCTCTCGACAATATCAAGGCCATTGGTGTGGATGAGGTGGCGTATCAAACAGGCCATAAATACCTGACTGTGGTTTACCAGATCGACCGTGACAACACACGACTGTTGTGGGTTGGACAGGAGCGAACCGAAGCCACCATTCGCAGTTTCTTCTCATTCTTTGGTGCACAGAGAAGCCAGCAGTTGAAGTATGTCTGCTCTGACATGTGGCAGCCCTACGTGAAAGCGATTGCGGAGTATGCCAGCCAGGCGCTGCATATTCTGGATCGTTTCCATATTGTTGCCATGCTGAACAAGGCCATTGATGAAGTCAGAGCCTCAGAGCACAAACAGCTTCAGGCAGCCGGATATGAACCTGTTCTGAAAAAAACTCGCTGGTGCCTACTCAAGAGAAAAGAGAACCTGACCGAGAAAGAAGAGATCAAGCTAAACACAGTGCTCCAGTACAACCTGAAAAGTGTCAGGGGTTACCTGCTCAGAGAAGAGTTCCAGGTTTTCTGGGACTAGTGTGCCGTAGCACATACAAGGGAAGTAAAAGGATTACTTTCTGAAGATGTGGAAGCTATGGAAGAGATGGCGGTAGACCCGCCGAAATCGGCTGTCGAAAGCAGGTTTCAAACCACCTCAAGCTGCTGTCGTTAAGAGCGGTGGTAGTGAGCGTTGAGGAAAAGGCGAAAGTAAATTCGTCAGGTATGGTACAGAGAGATGAGTAAACCCGAATCTTTGTTGAAGCGTCGTAAGGAACTTTTTCGGCATCAAAACCTGAGGCTTAGTCCTCCTCAGGGATAAGTCTGCAAGTGAATTTCGAATGCTGTGCAGGCGGTGTCCGGCGTTGAGAAGGCATGACTCTGTACTGGGCTCTTTCATGGAACTGCGGGAACCTGTCGTGCAGGTGTTAAGGGAGACTCTCAAGTGGCGACCACCACAAGAGACTGAGTACCGATACTGCGCACAGGGGCGGAGTAGCTCGTAGTAGTGTTGAAGCTCCTGTAATAGGGGGGGAGCGAAGGGGCTGCGTTAGGTGGCTCGTTGTGGAATGCAACTGTCCCAAAGGATCTTGTCTGGATGCCTATAAAGGGACGTAGTCAGCAACCGGAGGGACAGGATGACATTGCTCAACGGGCAGGGCGGTTGTCACATGGAGGCAAATCTGTTTGTCACTGGCTGGAAAAAGTACAGGTCAGAAAATGTCTCAGAATTGTGATAGGCGTTTACCTGATGGGAGCGGTATGAATCGAGAGGTTCACGTACCGTTCTAAGAGGGGCTGGCGGGGAAGTTCCGCCGGTCTACTCACCCATTTCACCACACTGGGCAGGAAAGTATCTGGATCGGTGGTGCACAAGAGTCATGCGATCAAAGATAGAGCCAATGAAGAAAGTGGCTAAAACTGTTCGGCGACATAAGCCGCTTATCCTGAACTGGTTCAGGGCAAAAAAGGCATTTTCCAGCGGAATTGTTGAGGGGCTGAATACCAAGATAAAACTCACTACGAGAAAATCGTATGGATTCAGAACCTATAAATGTGCAGAAATTGCTTTATATCATGCGCTTGGCAAGCTGCCTGAACCAGAAACTACCCACAGATTTTGCTGACGAGGCGATTTTTAATAACAGCCTGCCGGTCAGCTTTGCCTGCATACTTACTGTTCTGATCAGCATAGCATTCAGCCAGCCAGGCGATGATTTCCGGTTCCATTGCAGATCTCTCTGCTTTACATGCCAGACGCCACTGGTGATAGAGGTGAATGGCATGTTTGTTCTGTCCGGTATATTTCGCCAGCAGCATGCGATAGAACCAGACGGGTTCACTGGTGCGGATCTTATGCAGTGTTTGTCTGGCAACGGCAGTTGTATAGTTAACACCTTTGATAACTGCCAGCTTATAGCGTAGAACCAGAGACAGCAGCACGATCAGTGCTGTCAGGCCAAGCAGAATACTGCCCAGATTATCCGTCAGGCGGGATACAATACTTTGTTGCAGTCGAGCTTCATCACCGGCATTAGCTGCAGCGGCTACGGAGAAAGTAACAGGCGGCAATGTTGCGGTTTCAAAAGCTTTGGTTTGCAGATTCCACCACTTTACCTGAATACCGGGCAGGGTATAGCTTCCGGCATCGTGTGCCATATAGGTAAAGGTTTCGGTTCTTTTACCGCCGATAAAATCGCCGCGTGCAGTGCTGACATTGCTGACTTCCGGGCGACTGGCATACAGTTCCAGCCCTTGAGGAACATCGCCTGAATTGATTGCCGGGATAAAGGTTGCCATGACACCATCAGCTTCGATGGTCACCTTGCGAACAATTGCATCGCCGGTTTTCAGATTTTCCAGCACATCGGGTTCAATGGTTTCAGTCAGCTGCAAACGGGTAGCAGGCAGGAAACGGTCAATATCCGTTGCACCCGCAGGCAGCTCAACGGTGAAAGGTGCGCTGGAAACAGAAACAGTTTGTTTGCTGTCAGTCAGTGCCGGAGTCAACACAATTTCTGATCTTGGCAGCTGCAACTTACCGGTCTTTTGCGGCACCAGCAGAAATTCCCGACGGACACCCGCCCAGGTTTTCCCCTTTTCCCGGTACTGCAGGGCAAGGTTCTGGGATTCACTGTTGACGATGACAGCGCCCGGCATTTCCCACTGCGGGTAAGCGGGTGGTGCTGTAAACCAGGTTGTCGACACTGCATCGACGGTCATAATCAGCGTTTGCTTTGGTACGATAATCGTGTCTTCTATCGGCGCATAGTCTGGTTGTAATATTTGAACCTTACCGTCTGAGACAACATCTTCAGCCTGAACATTCGCAATCGCCGAAAGTAATGCGAACGGCAGCAAGCATTTAGTCAAACGATTATTCATTACCTGCCTCCTCATTATTGTCGGATGAATAAGCTTCGAACATGAACTTGTTACGCAGTAACTGGGCAGGTGTGACCTTGAGTCCGTTCAACCAGTTTTCAGGTTCAACACCGGCTTCACTTTTGGTCATTTCGACCTCAACGCCTTCATTACCTTTTTCATCAACCTTGATTTCATCGGCTTTATCCATTGCCTCTTCGCGTTGCTCAGCCAGACGGTCTTTACGTTTCTTTTCCAGTTCAACCATAATCGCAGCGATTTTTTTCGCGGTTGGCTTCGGCTTCAGGAAAGGCCGGTTTCAGGGTCAGTGCCTTGTTAAAGGAAACCAGCGCCTGATCCCACAGCTTCTGCTGGGCATAACTGTTACCTTCATAGAAATAAGCTTCAGCGGTACCCAGTGCGGTAAAGACTTCCTGTGCATCCTTGTATTTATGGGCATGATACAGTGACAGACCTTTCCGGTAAGGGTCAGCAAAACGCTCCGCCGCCTTTTCATATTCACCGTTGTTGAACGCCATTTGACCTTGTTGATCTGCAGTAAACCACCAGTCAATAAAATCGGCCTGTGCTGTTTGTGGCGTGAAAGAAGTAGTCAGGGTGGTCATCAGTAACAATGAGTACAATGTCCAGCCTTTACGGAACCACAGCAGTGCCAGCGGAATCAGCAGCCATACCAGCGTGTAGCCATTGTTTTGCCACTGGAATTGCGGATCGTCATTACGGGCACTTTCGGTTGCACTTTCAATGCGCTGGTTCAGCCACTGCAGATCGCTGTCGTCTACAGAAACACCGATAACAGATTCGCCTGCATCCCTTAGTGCGACAAAGGCATCGACCGGCATGCGGGTATTTACCGGTGTTTCCAGTTTGAACCCTTCAGGCAGCTTCAGTGGACCACCGTCCGCAGTACCAACCGCCAGAACCTGTACCGGATAATGACTGTTCTTTATCAGATCAACATCGCCGTCTTCCAGAGAATCGGTAACCATCACAATGTTTGCTGGACGATCAGTATCACGCAAGTACTGGCCCGCTTCAGCGCTGAAATTAATCTCGCTGTTTAGCTCCAGTTGCTTATTAATACGGTTCAGTTGCGCTGCCCAGTCACTGCCGAGCTGTGAATTTTTTCACGGGAAATGTGTACCAGCAGTATCCTTTTAATCAGCGCTGGTAATTGCTGGTGGTTGCCCTTAAGCTCAGTTTGTTTGAGTTCAGCAAGGGCTTCCCGTCGCCAGAGATCACGCTTCCATCTCAGATGATGCTTAACGCGGAAAAATACAGCGATACATACGAACAGTGCCGCCAGCCAGTACCGGGCAGCGGTCTGGGGCATCAAGGAAAAAGGTGTTGGTGTTGCCAGTTCCGCTAACTCCGGAACCGAGAACATTTTATTGAGAATATCTACGGGTACTGAAGTTTCTTCAGTCATTACCGAGTCCTCCCTGAATGCCGCCAAAGCCGAAGGCTTCACGCAGCTGTTCGGTGATATCCCTGTCAGTGGTGACTGAAAATGCCGGTACGCCTAACTGGTTAACCCGGTTTTTCATATCAATAACGCGACTGGTCAGGATGTTGAACAGGGCATCGTTAACCCGGTTATTGCCCAGATTGAAACGTCCCATCTGGTTATTACAGGTCACTACCAGTTCACCGTTGCGTGGGCGGTCATCAAGCATGCCGTCGTATACCGGTACGGCGATGACATCATTGTGCTGACGGAGTTCTTCAACCAGCTGGTAGCTTTCGTCGTCGATACCGGCAAAGTCACTGATCAGTACGATAAGTGCATCATGGGTGACCATGGTGCGGACTTGTTCCAGTGCATTATCCAGCTGTTTCAGGTTGCTGTGACGGGCATTTTTAGCGGACAGGCGAGTGTTATAGCTTTCGATTACATTGAACAGTTGCACCATATGCTGGCGGCTGTTTCTGACGGGCACAGAATCGTAGCCATCATCATTAAATACGACAGCGCCAACACGGTCTTTGGCGCGGTTGGTCATCCAGGCAATATGTGCCGCAAGACTGGCTGCGGCTACTGATTTAAGCATCAGCGTACTGCCGAAAAACATATCCTGTCGTTGATCCAGCAGAATATACCTGAGTGAATTCAAGATGCCGGATTTAACCGCTGGAAATTATCGTTAATCCTGCTGCCCAAGGAAGAACCGATTTCGGGCAATGTCACGTCCAGAAAATGATTAATCTTTTCCCGGAATTCTTTTGCCTGAGCGAAGTATTCATTATTCCGGGCATACTCATTCATCACCTTCCATAATCGCTCAATGGGGTTCAGGTTTGGACTGTAAGGGGGGAGGTAATGAAGCTTTATTCCCAGCTCTTCCGCCTCTTTCACTACCTCCTGTGAACGATGGTAACCGGCACCATCAAGCACCATGTGAATAACGTTCATGGATGAATAGTTATCCCGAAACTTTCTTGAAAAACTCGGTAACCGCTTCACTGTTAACCGTATCAAATTGACCGAAAACAGCAGCTTCAATATTGTCCAGATCAATCGCACCGATAAATGTTCAGCCGAGTACGGCTACCTGTCGTATTAATGATTTTATCAATCCCTTTTCGAATCCACTCGGAAGTGATTTTGGTCGCTTGTGTCGGGTGTACCGCATCCATGAATAGTATCACCTCGTCCTCTGGTAGCGTGGCTTTCAAGGCTTCATAGTGCTCCACAAAACCAGCCTGCTTATCAACATCAGCCTTGTGCGGTACGCCCTTTGGCTTTTTGTAGGTAAAGCCTTTTTGGTGCAGCCACTTGTCTCAGGCCTGATACGGTATATTTGATACCCCAGCGATCGGTAATATAGGCGACGATCTGATGGACGTGTGCGTAAGTATATTCAGAAAGGTGTTCGACCAGTTGCCGAGTTTGCTCATCTCACTCAGGCGGCTTTCACTCCCCCCGTTCTCCGGCCTGAGCTTTTCCTTTTCCAGATAGGCGTCCAGATGGCGACAAATAGTGTATTCACTTTTTCTCAATGCCTGAGCGATAGCAGACGGTGAGCCACCCTTCAGACCTGAGCAAAACAGCCTTGATACGATCACACTCCCGTGCATCTCGCGATGTTTTGTGGCGAGATTCCAAGGCTACTTTTTGTTGGGCTGTCAGGGTGATTTTCGGCATGTTCGTACAATGTTGAAAATCGGCTGGAAAATCAAGCAACTTCAATGATCATGGGTATAA
>CBDHDU010000003.1:0-44745 GCA_965261725.1 Endozoicomonadaceae bacterium
CAAACCATGACCCGTCTTCGCAGCCTCAGGTTGAGCGGTATGGCTGATGCACTGCAACTCCAGCAAGAGCAGCCCGGCACCTACGACGGGCTCAGCTTTGAAGAGCGACTTGCCCTGCTGGTTGATCAGGAGGACACCGAGCGCAATAACAAACGGCTGGCCAGATTACTCAGAAGCCGTCTGAAAAGTAGCATAGCCGCCCATATATACTGAAAAAAACAGGCATTTTTCAGGGGTGTAATGGGTAAGCGTCGTCAAAAAAAGAAGAAAAGGTATCCCTCAGATTTGAGTCAGGGAGCGTGGAAAAAGTTAAAACCTCTGCTCCCACCTGCCAAACCCGGAGGACGACCTGTAACAATCAGCCGTCGGCAGCTTATCAATGGCATTTTTTATGTTTTGAAAACAGGCTGTCAATGGGCTGCCCTTCCTACTGATTTTCCGAACTATAAAACAGTGTATCACTACTTCAGGGTTTGGCGACGAGACCAAACTTGGCAAAGGATTCATGACACGCTTCATGCCAAAGTGCGTCAGAAAGCAGGGCGTCATAAGCATGCAACGGCAGCTAGTCTCGATAGCCAGAGCGTTAAAACCACGGCGATCGGTGGGTCTGATCGCGGCTACGATGCAGGCAAAAAGATCAAAGGGCGCAAGCGTCATATCCTCGTTGACACCATGGGGTTACTGCTAGCAATCGTTGTCACTTCCGCTGAGATTCAGGATCGGGATGGAGCCAAACTGCTATTAACACGCTTGAATGGTCGTTGTAAAAAGTTACGCCTGATCTGGGTTGATGGCGGCTATCGGGGCAAGTTAGTGGACTGGGTCAGTTCGAAATTCCAATTCATATTGCAAGTTGTTCTACGCAGTGATAAACAAAAAGGCTTCCAGCTGTTACCACGACGCTGGGTAGTCGAACGGACATTTTCCTGGCTAAATCATAACCGAAGACTCAGCAAAGATTACGAGGTGTTGCCTGAAACCGCTGAGGCTATGATTCAACTGTCCATGATTCACCTGATGCTGCGGCGTTTGGCTTGAAGGAGGACTTTTCAGACGGCTTCTCAGGGCGGCACGGTTGAAGCTGGCTGCGACGCTGGAAGACATCGACTATGAGCAACCAAGGGGTATTACTCAATCCAAAATGGCGGCATTGGCCAGCTGCGACTGGTTACGGCGGAAGCAGAACCTGCTCATTACCGGACCTTGCGGCACCGGGAAAAGCTGGCTGAGCTGTGCCTTCGGGCACGGTGCCTGTATGCGGGGTTACAGTGTCCGCTATTTCCGGACATCCCGACTACTGGAGGCGGTTACCATCGCCCACGGTGACGGCAGCTATGCCAAACAACTGAAGCAGCTGGCCAGGGTGGATCTGCTGATTCTGGACGACTGGGGGCTGGAACCCCTGAAGCAGAGCCAGCGCAATGATCTTCTGGAAATCATGGATGACCGTCACAACCAAAGCTCGACCATAGTAACCAGCCAGCTGCCGGTATCGAGCTGGCACGACAGCATCGGCGATGCGTAAGCGCATGCCAAACAGCATCTACAAAACATAATTTCAACGCCTGATACTGAAGCCTCCACTATTCCAGGAGGCAACATGTCAACTAAACGTCAGTTCTGGTTCCAGCATATTGAGGCCTGGCAACAAAGCCAGCTTTCTCAATCCGAATATGCCCGCCAGCACGGGTTGTCTATCAAATCCTTCAGTTATTATCGCCGTCGTTTCGTTCAGGAACATCAGCAGAGTCAGCAGGAACCCTCTGTTCCTTTACTGCCTGTGAGTGTGGTTCCTGAAGAGCCGGTCGGATCTCCGGCTCAAACGGTGCCAGGCATTACCCTGACCAATCCGGGCGGGTTTCGTATTGAACTGGCTCCGGGGTTTGATTCGCAGGCTTTGCAGGCAGTTTTGCAACTACTGGAGGCTGCATGATCGGTGATACGGCGTCTCTCAAGGTTTATCTGGCACCGGGTATAACCGATATGCGTAAGTCCATTAATGGTCTTGCCCTGATCGTTAATGAAGTGCTGGCACTTGATCCGTTTTCAGAAAGCCTGTTTGTGTTCTGCAACCGGGGGCGTAACAAACTGAAAATCCTGCACTGGCAAACCAATGGCTTTTGGTTGTACTACCGGCGTCTTGAGAAGGGGCGCTTTAAATGGGGCTCTTCAGGCATATCTGTGGGTAAACAGAAACGAATTTTGAGGGTAGAAGCACCAGCGGCTGACTTCTGGTAATTTTTTTGTTTGCAGACAAAAAAGAACAAGAAGCGCGCTGATGCTGATAAAAACTATCCTCAATAAAGTTCATAAACTCAAGTCTTTTGTTTATCAGGATGTAAAACTCGGCTTCTACCAGGGCTCTGAAGTATTCAATGTGACTGTGGCTCCACGGAAGAACAGTCATGCTATCTGCTCAGGATGCAAAAAAGCTGCTCCGGGCTATGACCGCCTTGCTGAGCGTCGCTTCGAATTCGTTCCCCTCTGGGGCATCAGGGTTTTTCTGCTCTACAGAATGCGTCGGGTTGAATGCAAGACATGTGGCGTAAAGGTTGAACAGGTTCCATGGGCGGATGGCAAGAAAGAACTTACCAAAGTCTACATGCAGTTTTTGGCAAACTGGGCCCGAAAGCTCTCGTGGAAAGAGGTGGCCTGCATTTTCAATACCTCATGGGAGAAGGTCTTTCATGCTGTTGAGTATGTGGTTGAATGGGGCAAAGCACATCGCCCTCTCGACAATATCAAGGCCATTGGTGTGGATGAGGTGGCGTATCAAACAGGCCATAAATACCTGACTGTGGTTTACCAGATCGACCGTGACAACACACGACTGTTGTGGGTTGGACAGGAGCGAACCGAAGCCACCATTCGCAGTTTCTTCTCATTCTTTGGTGCACAGAGAAGCCAGCAGTTGAAGTATGTCTGCTCTGACATGTGGCAGCCCTACGTGAAAGCGATTGCGGAGTATGCCAGCCAGGCGCTGCATATTCTGGATCGTTTCCATATTGTTGCCATGCTGAACAAGGCCATTGATGAAGTCAGAGCCTCAGAGCACAAACAGCTTCAGGCAGCCGGATATGAACCTGTTCTGAAAAAAACTCGCTGGTGCCTACTCAAGAGAAAAGAGAACCTGACCGAGAAAGAAGAGATCAAGCTAAACACAGTGCTCCAGTACAACCTGAAAAGTGTCAGGGGTTACCTGCTCAGAGAAGAGTTCCAGGTTTTCTGGGACTACATTTCACCACACTGGGCAGGAAAGTATCTGGATCGGTGGTGCACAAGAGTCATGCGATCAAAGATAGAGCCAATGAAGAAAGTGGCTAAAACTGTTCGGCGACATAAGCCGCTTATCCTGAACTGGTTCAGGGCAAAAAAGGCATTTTCCAGCGGAATTGTTGAGGGGCTGAATACCAAGATAAAACTCACTACGAGAAAATCGTATGGATTCAGAACCTATAAATGTGCAGAAATTGCTTTATATCATGCGCTTGGCAAGCTGCCTGAACCAGAAACTACCCACAGATTTTGCTGACGAGGCTTAAATGGCCGACAACAGACTCACCGGAGCAAGCCGTCAATATCACCCGAAGGCAGCTGAACTGGCTGCTTGATGGTTTACCGGTCAACCCGAAAGGTGCACACCGGCCTATGCATCATCAGTCCGTGGTTTGATACGCATTGCAATAACCTGACGCAATG
Organism: Endozoicomonadaceae bacterium; assembly: GCA_965261725.1. Taxonomy (GTDB): domain Bacteria; phylum Pseudomonadota; class Gammaproteobacteria; order Pseudomonadales; family Endozoicomonadaceae; genus CANDOC01. Next base: position 3,703 of record CBDHDU010000003.1, read on the forward strand.
AAAAGACGACAGGTATTGTCGGATAATCACCACCATGAAGACTATCACCGTACCCGCCCAAACCTTCGAAGGCCTTCAGCTGAAAGTGACTCAGCTTGAAGCAAAACTGGCGTGGTACGAAGAACAGTTCCGCCTTCAAAAGCATCAGCAATTCGGGGCTTCCAGCGAACGCTTTGAGGGGCAGGGTCAGCTGTTCAATGAAACCGAGGTGCTGGCTGATGAGGAACCCAACGAACCTGACGTTGAACAGGTGCCCGCCCATGAACGCAGGAAACCGGTCAGAAAACCACTGTCGGAAGACCTGCCTCGTGAAATCATAGAAATCGACATTACTGACGAAGAAAAGCAGTGCGATGGCTGCGGTGGTGAACTCAGGGCGTTTGGTCATGAGACCAGCACCAAACTGGATATCGTGCCCGCACAGGTGAAGGTACTGGAGTTTCGTCGCCTGAAATACGCCTGTGCCTGTGAGTCCGGCGTGAAGACCGCCCCGGCACCCAAAATGCCGATTCCCAAAAGCATTTCAACACCCGGACTGCTGGCCTGGATCATTACTAGCAAATACGGCGATGCACTACCACTGTACCGTCAGGAGTTCATTCTCAAGCGCATGGGTGCCGAAATCACCCGTGCGACACTGGCTCAATGGATGATCCGGGTAGCGGATGTGCTGATGCCGCTTTATGAAGCCCTGTGCCAACACCTGGTCAGGCAGCCTTATGTGCAGGCAGACGAAACAACTTTGCAGGTGCTCAAAGAGCAAGACCGGCGCCCGCAGAGCAAGTCTTACATGTGGCTGTACCGAACCGGTGAGCAGCTCGGCTCTCCCGTTGTGCTGTACGATTACCAGACGGGGCGCGACCATGCATGCCCGTTGGCATTTCTGGAAGGGTTCAAAGGCTTCTTGCAGTGTGACGGGCATTCGGCCTATAAAACCCTGAGCAGCAAGCGACCGGAAATAGAGTTGATAGGTTGTATGGCGCATGCCCGCCGAAAATTCAAAGAAGCTCTGGACGTCATTCCGAAAAAGAAAGGTGACAACAGCCAAAAAATCAGCCGCCCGGCTCAGGCGTTGAACATGATCCGGCAACTCTACGCCATCGAGCGCCGGATAAAGGATAAAACGACAGAAGAGCGATACCGGGTGCGCCAGTGTGAAAGCCGCCCCATCATGGACAAATTCCGACAATGGTTGGAAAAACAGAAACCACGCATCCTGCCCGAAAGTAAACTGGGCAAAGCCATCACCTATGCCCTGAACCAGTGGCCGTACCTGTCGCGCTACCTCGATAGCGGTTTGGTAGAGATTGATAACAATGCGGCAGAGCGTTCAATCAAACCCTTTGTCATAGGGCGAAAGAACTGGACATTTGCTGACTCAGTGAAAGGCGCCAACGCGAGTGCGGTGCTGTACAGTCTGGTTGAAACGGCAAAAGCCAACGGGCTTGAACCCTATGCCTGGTTCCGCTACGTGCTGACTCAGCTCCCCCAGCTCGAAAAGGGAGCCAGGGTAGAGCATCTGCTGCCCATAAACCTCACCCCGGATGACTTGAAAGCGGTGGTGAACACCGGATATTGAAGAAGATAGTGAAAAAGCAACATCGGCCTGCCCGTGCTCATTGTGACCATATCTTGCCCGGCACAAACGGCGGAGCCTGCGGATTCAAACCGGGACGGACTGGATGCTGAGGGCATGGTGGTTGTGAGAGTGGCTGCCCGGTATCCTTCGACTGAATATCAAGGTGCTGTAGCCTATCCAGTGCCTTGTGTTCGAGTTCACGCCATGCTTCCTGTTTTCGTGCCTGCTGCCGTGAAGTCTGAAGTATATTGGCACGCGCCCAGAATATTGTAGCTTGCTGCCCATCACCCATCACCCATCACCCATCACCCATCACCCATCACCCATCATACGCAGAATATGTCCCTGCAAGCTCAGAAGCCGTCTGAAAAGTAGCATAGCCGCCCATATATACTGAAAAAAACAGGCATTTTTCAGGGGTGTAATGGGTAAGCGTCGTCAAAAAAAGAAGAAAAGGTATCCCTCAGATTTGAGTCAGGGAGCGTGGAAAAAGTTAAAACCTCTGCTCCCACCTGCCAAACCCGGAGGACGACCTGTAACAATCAGCCGTCGGCAGCTTATCAATGGCATTTTTTATGTTTTGAAAACAGGCTGTCAATGGGCTGCCCTTCCTACTGATTTTCCGAACTATAAAACAGTGTATCACTACTTCAGGGTTTGGCGACGAGACCAAACTTGGCAAAGGATTCATGACACGCTTCATGCCAAAGTGCGTCAGAAAGCAGGGCGTCATAAGCATGCAACGGCAGCTAGTCTCGATAGCCAGAGCGTTAAAACCACGGCGATCGGTGGGTCTGATCGCGGCTACGATGCAGGCAAAAAGATCAAGGGGCGCAAGCGTCATATCCTCGTTGACACCATGGGGTTACTGCTAGCAATCGTTGTCACTTCCGCTGAAATTCAGGATCGGGATGGAGCCAAACTGCTATTAACACGCTTGAATGGTCGTTGTAAAAAGTTACGCCTGATCTGGGTTGATGGCGGCTATCGGGACAAGTTAGTGGACTGGGTCAGTTCGAAATTCCAATTCATATTGCAAGTTGTTCTACGCAGTGATAAACAAAAAGGCTTCCAGCTGTTACCACGACGCTGGGTAGTCGAACGGACATTTTCCTGGCTAAATCATAACCGAAGACTCAGCAAAGATTACGAGGTGTTGCCTGAAACCGCTGAGGCTATGATTCAACTGTCCATGATTCACCTGATGCTGCGGCGTTTGGCTTGAAGGAGGACTTTTCAGACGGCTTCTCAGTGATTGCGGGGTTTCTTTTTCCTGGCGTGAACGTTTTACCAGCGCCATTGCTGCCTGTAAATTCTTATTCGTATCCGGTACCGACCCTGTAATGATTTCCCTGCATGCCAGGGTAAACCGGGTTACTGCGATCACATGGAATAGCTGCCAGTTGTGACTTGTGGCAAAAGCCTCCAACAGGATTGTGGCGAGTTGATCCGCTTTCGAGACGTTATCTGTTTGGTGGTCCAGACACGCCAGCAACCCCAGCTCAATCTGGAGATGGCCGCAAAAGTCAGTCGGCGGCTGGTGCTTGCGTTGGTTCTCCTGTTGGCGCAGCTGCCGGAACAGCCCCTCGGCTTCGGTTAGCTTCTCAACATCGCCGGTTAAATCCAGACAGGTTGCCAACCCCAGCTCAATCTGGAGATGGCCGCAAAAGTCAGTCGGCGGCTGGTGCTTGCGTTGGTTCTCCTGTTGGCGCAGCTGCCGGAACAGCCCCTCGGCTTCGGTTAGCTTACCCATTCCCTGTTTAGTTCTGGCGATTCCTATTTTTAAATAAATGTTCTCAGGAGCTTGTCGGGATAAACTGGAAAATAAACTCAATGCTTGGGGATAGTTTTTCTTTTTTAAGAAATCCCAGGCTGCCTCTTCTCTTTCTCCTGCTGAAATACAAAAAGTAATCAAAAAGGCAATGACAGCTTTTATTAATCTGTTCATCAGCTATATGAGATAACAATGAATAATTTGTCTGTATGAAGAGTGGTGTAGTGTTTGAAATTATAGATGTGGTATCAGTGTCGTTTGAGGCATGTTGCAAACAATAATCAGAGTTGTGCTGTTATTGGTAGATGGCTTTCGTCGTGCGCTCACGGCGATGCGACGTTGGCAGATGCGATTCTGGATCGCCTGACCCACAATGCCCACCGAATTGAGCTCAAAGGAGAATCAATGAGAAAAACTAAAGCAAAACAAAAACTGGCAGACCGTGAACACTAAAGCTAGAAATTAAAGGAGGCAATGCTCAAGGGAGTGAAGGTGTTCACGATAGTCCAGAATGGGTGTTCATTTTTACCAGAATACGCACGCGCTTTGATCGTACTAGATACCTCTGACATCAGCTGGATTTTGAGATCTGACTTTATCCTTTTCTCAGCGTCCGCCTTCAGCTTTTGGGCTTCTTCTGAAGCGAACCCTAAATCAGCAAACACATTACCTCCAGCTGGCGTTGTATGACTGATATTATTTTTACTCATATCGCTATCAACGCCTCTCCTGCTCCCGTTTCGTACCATTGACTATAATTATATTGTAATTACAATAATTCACCATGAGTTATCTCACTTTTGAATGGGACCCTGATAAAAACGAGAAAAACATTAAGAGACATAAGGTTAGCTTCGAAGAGGCAAAAACCGTGTTTACTGATGAATATGGTCGTTTAATCGCAGACCCAGACCACTCTGATGAGGAAGACAGGTTTATCCTGCTGGGAACGAGTATTAATTCTCGCTTGCTGATTGTCTGTCGCTGCGTCAGGGAAGGGGACAGCATACGCATAATTTCTGCGCGTAAGGCTGATAAACAAGAACGTAAGATCTATGAGGGTTTCCGCTATGCGTGACCATTACGACTTCTCGGATTCAATAAAAAACCCTTATGCAAAGAAGCTTAAAAAACAAGTTACGATCCGGTTAGATGAAGACACCATTGTGTACTTCAAAAATCTGGCAGAGGACAAAGGTATTCCTTACCAAAGCCTGATAAATCTTTATCTTCGCGACTGCGCTCAATCCCACCGCGATCTAAAAATGGAATGGCAATAAATCGTTATCTGCTAGCCATTAGCTCTGCTATTGAGGAGAAATGGCACGTTGAAACATTCCTGGTGTGTGTTTCTTTTTCGGCCTCCCGCTTCAAGCGGTGCCTGAACCTGGGGCTGTACTGACTTCTCCCTGAAATCCCGTGCTTGTGGCTACCCATACCACCTCTGCCCGTTTGGGTCATGGTGTCCACCTCTACGATAAAAGACGACCTAACCAGGCTATGGCTCTGCCTCACCAATAAAAAGCACTAAAGACCCAGCAAGTTTTCTTATATTTTTCAGCCTGTTATGAGCGCTGTGGTGCTCAGAATGCTATTTGCCGGCCGCCCCTCTATAGAGCTGAGCTTTGATGTAACGGGATTACGTTACTTCCTGCCGTAATCCCGGCAATCCAGTCGGAATAGGCCTCCAACGCCCGTTTCCTGTCATGCAAATACTCAGCCCGGTTATAGACCGCCATAACCCCAGTCATCGCGTGAGCGAGTATCTTTTCAATGATGTGTGGGGCAATACCCAATTCAGCACCATGAGTAGATAACGCTCGGCGGTAGTCATGGACTGTTGCATGAGGAATGTTCATGGCCTGCAACCAGGCGGAATGCTTTGTGGTGAACCATGAGGCTGATACCGGTTTGGTCGTGCTCCTGACACCTGTAAACAGGTAATCGTTACCACGCAGTCCTCTTAACGCTTCTTTCACAAGGTTCAGCGCCAGTGGTGACAGGTGTACCGTATGAGCCTGCCCCGTTTCGTCATTCTGGGATTTCATCAACTCAGCAGGAATAACCCAAACCCCGGTATCTAGGTTGAAGTGCTTAACTTTCGACTGAAGCAAGCTGTTGATCCTCTGGCCAGTCAGAACCAACAACTTCCATGCAAGCGTATGGCTGTGATTAAACGGACAGTGACGACCATCACTCAGGCAATCCGCATCATTCCATAAGAGGCTGATTTCCTGCCCGGACAGGTAGCGTGAACGGGATTTGGTGGCTGCCTTCAGCCGTGGAACGGGGTTACTTTCGATATAACCGCGCTCCTGGGCAAATTCCCATATCTGACGGCAAAGCTTCAGTATTTTCGTATGCTCCTGCTTAACCCCGGTATCCTGAATCTGATCCACCAACCGGATAAAGTCAGGTTTTCCGACATCTTTGATGGCTTGCTCCCCCAGCACTGGACGAATCCACCGGTCGATTCTCCCACGTGGCGTATCTGGCCTGCCGAGTGTAGACAGGTGCCGCTTATCAAACTCATCAAGTACCGTACTAACCATTGTTGCGGCCTGACGATCCCGCTCACCCTGCTCTCTGGCCTGCTGTATCTCCTGTTTCGGGGAACGCCCGGAAGCCGCGACAGCGCCCAGCGATTCAGCCCCGCTCTTAGCCTGGCTAAACGACATATCCGGGAAGTAGCCGAGGACTGTTCGCTCCTGCTTGCCGTTGACCCGGCAAATAAACAACCATGCCCGCGTACCGGCATAAGTCACTCTCAGAAACAGCCGCTTTTGAGTGGTTTTGTAGGCAACCGGGGCAGTGCCATGTTTAGGGCAGCGAACTTTGCTGGCCTGAAGATCGTTGCCGATGGGTTTTGTTGTTTTGGTCATACGACACCGCTACCTGAATTCACTTGAAACAACCTGAAACCAGTTTAACGCGATAAAAAAGAAAACAAAAATTGTTTGTACAGGACAATTTTTATAGACAGCAAAAATAACCTATAAGCCTCTATTTATAAGGCTTTCGCTCACAAATAAAGAAAAGCATAAGATACCAATCTATCACTTTTTGAATCACTTTTACCTGATATTACTTGAAACAACACTGTTAAGATGAGGAAAAATGACAGGACAATGCGATGCCAGACAAACAGACAGAAAAGTCGTCTTCAGAAACGCTGTGGCCTAAACCTGCATTCATTCATCCAACAGAAAAAATTGAAGTGCCGTCGGCTTTTCGGTGCTGGTGTATCTCGATCCGGGTAAGACTAGCCAAGCTGATTCTGGGAATGTCGAACAGTCAGATTAGGTGAGAGCGTACAGATGTCTTTTGATACCTGATTATCAATACCTTTCTGGCTTGCTTTTGTGCAGGCATCGTCCTAATCTGATCCGGCGGTTGTTGCAGGGTGAGACTGTGAGAATATCGAATATCACAGCGTGCTTTCATATCGTGAAATTCATCATTGAGATACCCCTGCCAATCGCCTTCTATAACTAATCGCCAGTCACCATTACTTCCCGACACTGACCCTTTCTGACCCAACCTCTATTATTCGTCGGACAGTCCGACTAAAGGGGTCTGAAACCTAATACCTTCTTGAAAAATGTTATGTGGTAACAAAGTTATTAGTGGACAATCACATTACTGAGTATTTCTGTCCGGAAAAACTCAGAAATAGATAAATTAGATGCTACTTAATTAATAACCTCAAAACTGGATAGTACGATCCAAAAAAACCAAAATTTATGCTGTCTTACCAAATTCGTAAATCAAGAAACTTCCCAATTCTAACTTATTGGGAAAAAGTTGATTTTCCCAATATAGGGAAAATGACCAATGCACCTTAATTATTGGGAAAATTATCAAATTACAGATTTTTAGCGTTCTGAGAGCATCTGGTGTGAACTCTACGCAAAACCTACATACCCCAGCTTGGGCGATATACCCTGCCATACAATCCAAAGCAACTAAAATTCATCCTGCAGTGCAATCACTTTTGAAGAACTACACAAACAGTTGTTTCAAGCACATGCATGCATAGTTGTACATTATGAAAGGCAGTCTATCGACGGTGCAGTAGCGGCAGGGAGCGCTGAACTGAACTCGAGATAATGATTAAAAAAATGGCGGTGTCTGGACAGTGAATATCGTAGATAACAATGTGGGCAGAGGTTTCTATGCACGATATACAAAAGGCTGAACTTGACGACGCCCGGCGCGGCACTCTGTATTTTCTGGGCAGGCTGGATCTGCAGCCGGTGCCGTCTTTTGATCTGGGGCTTGTCAGTAATTTCGTGGCAGGCACAGGTATCCTGAGTGATTTAAAAACCGGCTGCCTGACGATTGTAAGCAGCTGTGACAAAGGCAAAAAGGTGCTGGACGGCATCGCACAGTACACTGCACCTATCAGAAAACTGTTTACGCAATGGATGGATGCGCTGGTACAACGTATATCAAAATGTTTTGGTGCATCTGCGCAGGTTCTTGAGTGGGTGGGCGAGTTCGCCAGCTGGGCGATATCATCACTGGCAGGCTCACTGGCTGACATCATCCCCGGCTGGGGCTATGTGCAGGCAGCAGGTGATCTGTACGAAGGTGTTAAACGAAGTATTACCAGCGCTATTAAGTGGCTGGGTCAGCTTTACTCAGGCTACGGGGTGAAGTTATTGGAAGGTGGTCCACTTATCATGGCTGAAGCCCTTTCGCGACATAATGCGCTGGGAGTTGCCGGGGGGCTGAAAGATATTGCAGTGACCGGATTAAACGTCGGGTTAACTGCAGCCGGTGATGCGGCAGGCGGAGTGGGTGCCATAATCAATGCCCTGACTGGTGTTCTGCAGCGTATCGCCAACCTTGTCGGGTACTGTATCCAGCGGTTTCTTGTGGGTCAGTCGCTGACGAAGGCACGGACGCAATGGAATGACAAGGGATCGATGATTACAGATGCCGGTCGGTTCCTGCCATGGTTCAAGCGAACATCAGCCTTCACCCCGATTATTCCCACCATGACTCTGCTTTCAGGTCTCGTTGGCCACCCCTACCGGTTCCTGATGTTGATCAGTTCAAGCAGTGAGATCATCAGCCAGAAAGATTTTGACAAGGGTACCAATCATATTAGCAAGCTAAAACTACTGGCCAGAGACTATGCCAGCGAATGGCAGGACAGTTATAAACTGCAGTTCACATCAAACGATCCGGTTGTTGCCGGGATGATGAAAAACCTGAAGTTATGAGTCATGCCAGATGTTGCCATCCCGCTTGAAAAGCGGTCTGATCACTGAGAATCTGTCCTTTTCTTCTCAGACTGCTGCCACAACACCTCACCACCAGACTGCCGTGCGGTGACCCGCGCCAGCACAAACATCAGATCTGAAAGCCGGTTCAGGTACTGCATCAATGGTGATTGAGATCTTCACCAATATCTTTGGCCGCAATTAACCGACGGGCAACGGTGCGCGTCATATGACAGGAGTTCAGAAATTCGGTCGTTTTTATCCAAAATTCGCGTAATCCCCCCCACTTGTTAGATTGTTAGTGGGCTAAAAACTCTTCCGAAAAATCTCACGCAGAAGCGTAAGCGCATGCCAAACAGCATCTACAAAACATAATTTCAACGCCTGATACTGAAGCCTCCACTATTCCAGGAGGCAACATGTCAACTAAACGTCAGTTCTGGTTCCAGCATATTGAGGCCTGGCAACAAAGCCAGCTTTCTCAATCCGAATATGCCCGCCAGCACGGGTTGTCTATCAAATCCTTCAGTTATTATCGCCGTCGTTTCGTTCAGGAACATCAGCAGAGTCAGCAGGAACCCTCTGTTCACGCATAGGAATTTCAAAAAATCATTATTCCAGTCATTCCTGTAACCTTTGGTTTTCCACCCTCTCAGCATCCTATTACCTGACACTGAATGTTGTGCTTATCTGTCTGATACCACCTAAATCCTATTGATTTGCCCGATCTCACCCTGAAATCCTGATTTCAGACGGATTGAGGGCGTGAACTATGTAATCGGTTTCGCAAGCGCAAGCGCAAGCTGTTGATGGTATTTGTACAGCTCGCGCTGCGGCTTGCCGCGGGTAATGCCGGTAAAGATCATCTGAGCCTGGCAGAGGATGCACTGCAGCGGATCGAGCCCAAAGGTCTGTTTCAGTAACGCCGGAAAGGTGATTTTCAGGGCGTTTCGTTCGGGCTGATTGAGCAGGTTGTAGACGGTGGGCAGCAATGTAGCCCTTACCCGACAGGCCAGAAAACCATAATACCGGATCATTCGGAAACCTTTGTCGGGAATATGCTGTGTCAGTCGTTCTATAAATTCTTCCCCTTCACAGGTTTCATGGCGGCGGGTTTTGGTGCGGTGATCCAGATACTCATACACCACGGTATCACCGCCATAGTGTTTCAGGCGCGACATGGCCAGCGGTGGTCGTTTGATATAGCGCGCCAGGTAGCTGATGGTGCGGTGGGGGCTTTTGGTGGCTTTGGCAAAATGGACGATCCAGTCCTTTTGGTATTGCTCATCGAGGAAATCATTGAAGCCGGAAAGGTCATGACAGCTGTCTTTCAGCTCGGAAGGCAGATCCAGCTCGCCACGTTTAAACGCTTCCCTGAGCAGGTTGATCACGCCGTAACGCCACGCGGGCATGATGGCGTTTTTGGTGAAGTAGACTGACTTCCATTGCTGGTTTCCGTCGTATAATCCGCCACGGGTCACAGAGAGGTGAATATGAACATTCCAGTTCAGCTTTCGGCCAAAGGTATGCAGTGCCGTGAAAATGCCAGGTGTCACGCCTTTTTTCCCGGCAAAGGCCTGCAGGCTTTTTGCCGCCAGTGGGCTCAGTTTACCCAGTAAGGTGCGGTTGATTCTGAACAGCTCCCAGAGTGCATCAGGCATCGTAAAGGTGATGTGTTGCCACTCAGTATCCGGCAACAGCGCTTTCTGGTCAGCAATCCACTGATCGGTCAGTTTTTTGCCGCAGGTATTACACAACCGGGCTTTACAGCCAAAGCAGATCTTTTTGGTGTGAGAGCATTCATGGTTGCTGCATACAAAGCTGGCATACCCCATGATCACCCGCCCGCAGGCCAGTACTTTGCTGATCGCATCAACCACAGCAGGGCGTATCGTATCGGCGTTGCGCTGGTAATAACGCCACCATAACTGATCGCGTAGCAGTAATTGTTTTAGTTTGGACGGCGGTCGGCTGGTCATACGGCCTCATCAATACAGTCGCACGGATGATAACGAATGCAGCCGGTGAAGGGGATGGCATCCTGAGGTTGTTTTTCAGTCGTCCTCCTCTGCCAGTCTTTTGCGTTTACGGTGTTTGCTGAATTTGTGATTGGCCAGCGCCTTCGCACTGTTGAGGGTCACCGGGGGCTGACACTGGGTACAGGTGCGTTCCCCGCTGTGGTGACTTTGGTTGTGAGTGGCCAGCGCCTGAGCACTGTTGAGGGTCACCGGGGGCTGACACCGGGTACAGGTGCGTTCCCCGCTGTGGTGACGGCGGTTGTGATTGGCCAGCGCCTGAGCACTGTTGAGGGTCACCGGGGGCTGACACTGGGTACAGGTGCGTTCCCCGCTGTGGTGACTGCGGTTGTGATTGTCCAGCGCCTTCGCACTGTTGAGGGTCACCGGGGGCTGACACTGGGTACAGGTGCGTTCCCCGCTGTGGTGACTTTGGTTGTGAGTGACCAGCGCCTGAGCACTGTTGAGGGTCACCGGGGGCTGACACCGGGTACAGGTGCGTTCCCCGCTGTGGTGACTGCGGTTGTGATTGGCCAGCGCCCGAGCACTGTTGAGGGTCACCGGGGGCTGACACCGGGTACAGGTGCGTTCCCCGCTGTGGTGACTGCGGTTGTGATTGGCCAGCGCCCGAGCACTGTTGAGGGTCACCGGGGGCTGACACCGGGTACAGGTGCGTTCCCCGCTGTGGTGACTGCGGTTGTGATTGGCCAGCGCCTGAGCACTGTTGAGGGTCACCGGGGGCTGGCACAGGGTACAGGTGCGTTCCCCGCTGTGGGAGGCGCTTATATGGCTAGCTAATGATGCAGCTGTTTTGTAATACTTTTGGCACAGGGAACACTGAAAAGGTTTTTCGCCGGATTCAACCGTTTGAAAAACTGAAGGTGAAGGCGGATCTTGAGGTGATACTGTGAATTCGGTATCCGAACTGTTTGTTTCTTTTTCATCGTCGTCTGGCGGTTCTTGTTTAATGCAAGATGTACATTGTTTTAGCCATTGATCAATTTCAGGCAACACAGGAAAGTCATCAGTCACCTTTACAATTACAACCTCCGAATTGTCATCGAGTCGTATTTTCTTGATTTGTGGTTGGGATGATCCGGGTTCTGAGCTATTGTCTGCTTCATTTTCACCGGCCCCGGATGAAGGAATAAAAGCGCTTGCAAACAAAGCTATCAAGCTTGAAAGGAAGGCACTTTTTATCTTTTTTTTGACCAGTTTCTTTGAATGGAGAAGAAAGTCATATGACGCTGACGGGCTACCTGAGAAAGAGCTTTTATCATAGGTCAGACAATAGGTTTGAGCCTGACGTTTAGTGCAATCAAAAAGTTGCCGCGCAGCGGCCTACGTTCCTTTACTGCCTGTGAGTGTGGTTCCTGAAGAGCCGGTCGGATCTCCGGCTCAAACGGTGCCAGGCATTACCCTGACCAGTCCGGGCGGGTTTCGTATTGAACTGGCTCCGGGGTTTGATTCGCAGGCTTTGCAGGCAGTTTTGCAACTACTGGAGGCTGCATGATCGGTGATACGGCGTCTCTCAAGGTTTATCTGGCACCGGGTATAACCGATATGCGTAAGTCCATTAATGGTCTTGCCCTGATCGTTAATGAAGTGCTGGCACTTGATCCGTTTTCAGAAAGCCTGTTTGTGTTCTGCAACCGGGGGCGTAACAAACTGAAAATCCTGCACTGGCAAACCAATGGCTTTTGGTTGTACTACCGGCGTCTTGAGAAGGGGCGCTTTAAATGGCCGACAACAGACTCACCGGAGCAAGCCGTCAATATCACCCGAAGGCAGCTGAACTGGCTGCTTGATGGTTTACCGGTCAACCCGAAAGGTGCACACCGGCCTATGCATCATCAGTCCGTGGTTTGATACGCATTGCAATAACCTGACGCAATGAAAAGACGACAGGTATTGTCGGATAATCACCACCATGAAGACTATCACCGTACCCGCCCAAACCTTCGAAGGCCTTCAGCTGAAAGTGACTCAGCTTGAAGCAAAACTGGCGTGGTACGAAGAACAGTTCCGCCTTCAAAAGCATCAGCAATTCGGGGCTTCCAGCGAACGCTTTGAGGGGCAGGGTCAGCTGTTCAATGAAACCGAGGTGCTGGCTGATGAGGAACCCAACGAACCTGACGTTGAACAGGTGCCCGCCCATGAACGCAGGAAACCGGTCAGAAAACCACTGTCGGAAGACCTGCCCCGTGAAATCATAGAAATCGACATTACTGACGAAGAAAAGCAGTGCGATGGCTGCGGTGGTGAACTCAGGGCGTTTGGTCATGAGACCAGCACCAAACTGGATATCGTGCCCGCACAGGTGAAGGTACTGGAGTTTCGTCGCCTGAAATACGCCTGTGCCTGTGAGTCCGGCGTGAAGACCGCCCCGGCACCCAAAATGCCGATTCCCAAAAGCATTTCAACACCCGGACTGCTGGCCTGGATCATTACTAGCAAATACGGCGATGCACTACCACTGTACCGTCAGGAATTCATTCTCAAGCGCATGGGTGCCGAAATCACCCGTGCGACACTGGCTCAATGGATGATCCGGGTAGCGGATGTGCTGATGCCGCTTTATGAAGCCCTGTGCCAACACCTGGTCAGGCAGCCTTATGTGCAGGCAGACGAAACAACTTTGCAGGTGCTCAAAGAGCAAGACCGGCGCCCGCAGAGCAAGTCTTACATGTGGCTGTACCGAACCGGTGAGCAGCTCGGTTCTCCCGTTGTGCTGTACGATTACCAGACGGGGCGCGACCATGCATGCCCGTTGGCATTTCTGGAAGGGTTCAAAGGCTTCTTGCAGTGTGACGGGCATTCGGCCTATAAAACCCTGAGCAGCAAGCGACCGGAAATAGAGTTGATAGGTTGTATGGCGCATGCCCGCCGAAAATTCAAAGAAGCTCTGGACGTCATTCCGAAAAAGAAAGGTGACAACAGCCAAAAAATCAGCCGCCCGGCTCAGGCGTTGAACATGATCCGGCAACTCTACGCCATCGAGCGCCGGATAAAGGATAAAACGACAGAAGAGCGATACCGGGTGCGCCAGTGTGAAAGCCGCCCCATCATGGACAAATTCCGACAATGGTTGGAAAAACAGAAACCACGCATCCTGCTCGAAAGTAAACTGGGCAAAGCCATCACCTATGCCCTGAACCAGTGGCCGTACCTGTCGCGCTACCTCGATAGCGGTTTGGTAGAGATTGATAACAATGCGGCAGAGCGTTCAATCAAACCCTTTGTCATAGGGCGAAAGAACTGGACATTTGCTGACTCAGTGAAAGGCGCCAACGCGAGTGCGGTGCTGTACAGTCTGGTTGAAACGGCAAAAGCCAACGGGCTTGAACCCTATGCCTGGTTCCGCTACGTGCTGACTCAGCTCCCCCAGCTCGAAAAGGGAGCCAGGGTAGAGCATCTGCTGCCCATAAACCTCACCCCGGATGACTTGAAAGCGGTGGTGAACACCGGATATTGAAGAAGATAGTGAAAAAGCAGCATCGGCCTGCCCGTGCTCATTGTGACCATATCTTGCCCGGCACAAACGGCGGAGCCTGCGGATTCAAACCGGGACGGACTGGATGCTGAGGGCATGGTGGTTGTGAGAGTGGCTGCCCGGTATCCTTCGACTGAATATCAAGGTGCTGTAGCCTATCCAGTGCCTTGTGTTCGAGTTCACGCCATGCTTCCTGTTTTCGTGCCTGCTGCCGTGAAGTCTGAAGTATATTGGCACGCGCCCAGAATATTGTAGCTTGCTGCCCATCACCCATCATACGCAGAATATGTCCCTGCAAGCTCAGTGATTGCGGGGTTTCTTTTTCCTGGCGTGAACGTTTTACCAGCGCCATTGCTGCCTGTAAATTCTTATTCGTATCCGGTACCGACCCTGTAATGATTTCCCTGCATGCCAGGGTAAACCGGGTTACTGCGATCACATGGAATAGCTGCCAGTTGTGACTTGTGGCAAAAGCCTCCAACAGGATTGTGGCGAGTTGATCCGCTTTCGAGACGTTATCTGTTTGGTGGTCCAGACACGCCAGCAACCCCAGCTCAATCTGGAGATGGCCGCAAAAGTCAGTCGGCGGCTGGTGCTTGCGTTGGTTCTCCTGTTGGCGCAGCTGCCGGAACAGCCCCTCGGCTTCGGTTAGCTTCTCAACATCGCCGGTTAAATCCAGACAGGTTGCCAACCCCAGCTCAATCTGGAGATGGCCGCAAAAGTCAGTCGGCGGCTGGTGCTTGCGTTGGTTCTCCTGTTGGCGCAGCTGCCGGAACAGCCCCTCGGCTTCGGTTAGCTTACCCATTCCCTGTTTAGTTCTGGCGATTCCTATTTTTAAATAAATGTTCTCAGGAGCTTGTCGGGATAAACTGGAAAATAAACTCAATGCTTGGGGATAGTTTTTCTTTTTTAAGAAATCCCAGGCTGCCTCTTCTCTTTCTCCTGCTGAAATACAAAAAGTAATCAAAAAGGCAATGACAGCTTTTATTAACCTGTTCATCAGCTATATGAGATAACAATAATCAGAGTTGTGCTGTTATTGGTAGATGGCTTTCGTCGTGCGCTCACGCAGAAGCTGATTTTCTGGCGTTCGGTAGCTCTTCACGGCAAAGGATGCCGGGACACCATCGCCTTTACAGAGGGTTGACCATTAAATCGGGAAAATGCAGCCACATCGACCTATCCATGAAAACGGACGTTTCGATAGGCATTATGTGACTACGAAATCGTCTGACTTTCGTAGGCTGTATCTGTTCAGGAAAACGCTGAGTGAGGTTTTCTTGGTCAGCCGTTAAACGACAGCAAAAAAATTCAAACTTTGCGATTTTTTCCATGTGTCACAATACGTTATGCAACAAGTGGCTGCATTTTCTTCACTTAATGGTCATGGGTCAGTATGCCCGAACCGAGCTGGGCATACGTGATATGCGGCAGCTCGAAGCTAACCATATTCAGCAATATGGAGACCAGCTCCGAGAAAGATGCGAGTCAGGTAATCTGAGTCCCGCAACAGCTCAAAATTACCTGAGCACCGTCAACAGGGTTCTGGAAATTGCCCGAGGTGATCGAGAGTTGCATGTAGCTCCTGTTCGGGATGCTGGTATCCCCCAAAGAACGGGCATAGCGACCGAAAATCACCGGGTAGAATCAGCAACCCTGGATGCAGCAAAAAATCACTTATCAGCCCGCCTCTCAGCCCAAATTGAGTTACAACGACACCTGGGTCTCAGATTTGAGGAATCCAGTAAAATCAATGTTGTAAGAGCACTCGCCCAAGCAGAAAAAACCGGCTCTGTAACAATATCCGATGGCACCAAAGGAGGCCGAAACCGGGTAATCAGTATTGTCTCAACAGAACAAACCAAGGCTTTGAGGCAAGCTGCCAACATACAAGGCAGGGAACGATCTCTCATACCAAGAGAGCAAAATTACCGGGAGTACAGAAGTAGTACTTATCAGGAAGCACGAGAAGCAGGCTTGTCTGGTTTTCACGGACATCGCCACGAATATGCTCAAAACCGTTATGAGCAACTGACAGGGCAGGCCTGTCCTGTAATAGCTGGCGTGCAGCACAAAGAATACCACCAGTATCTGGCCAGCCAGTTAAAAACATCAACAACCGAGGCCCGAGCAATAGACCACGCTGCCAGAATGCAAATAGCTCAGGAACTCGGCCACGGACGTATCGAAATAACAAATGCATACCTGGGGTAAAAACGATGGAGAAATGGGTCAAAGAACGTGTCAACGCCTACCTCAGCCACGGAGGAAAAATCCACAGGCGCAAACAAGTAAAAAAGCTAATAGAAGCCCTGCAAGATATACAACGATACGAGAAAGGTGTTTTTACACCGGAGCAGATAGGGAAAGTGATATGGCAAGAGTTTTCCGGATACTTTTTTACGCTGCCTCGGCAAGCTGTTGTTCATACTTGAACGGTGCAAGGTAGCCGTTAGTTGAGTGCTTTCTCTGGCGGTTGTAATACACTTCAATGTACTCAAATATGGCCTGCTGAGCCTCTTCTCTAGTCTGGAAGTCTTCATGATGAATCAGCTCAGTTTTCAGTGTGTGGAAGAAGCTTTCAGCCACCGCATTATCCCAGCAATTACCTTTGCGGCTCATGCTACAGACAAACTCATTTTCGCCCAACAACTTCTGGTAGCACTCTGAGACATACTGGCTGCCCCGATCGCTATGCACCAGCAAGCCAGCTTTTGGTCTGCGCTTCCACATAGCCATCTGCAGAGAATCTGTCACCAGCGTCGCTGTCATCCTGCTACTCATGGACCAGCCCACAACAGCCCGTGAGCACAGGTCAATGAAGACGGAGAGGTAGAGCCAACCTTCCCGGGTTGGGATATACGTAATATCGCCGGTGTAGGCCTGGTCAGGCTGCTCCCGGTGGAAGTCACGCTTCAGTATGTTGTCAGCCACCGGCTTGTTGTGGCTTGAGTTAGTTGTCGCCTTGAATTTACGTTTGGTCTTACAAACCAGGTCTTCCTCTCTCATCAGACGAGCCACGCGCTTACGGCTGACGGTTTTACCCAGATCAGCAAGGTCATTTTTAATACGGCGTGCCCCATAGCGCTGACGGTGTTTTTCGTGAATCTCCCGAATGTCTGCCTTCAATGCCTGATCCTCCTGAGAACGCTTGGATACCGGGCGAGAGAGCCACTCATAGTAGCCACTACGGGATACCGACATGACCCGGCACATCGCTGAGAGGCTGAATTGCTCCCGGTTATCACTGATGAACTGAAACTTCAGTGACACTCTTTGGCAAAGAAGGCGGCCGCCTTTTTTAATATGGCTCGCTCTTCTTTCAGTCTGGCGTTCTCTTTGCGCAAACGCTTGAGTTCGTCGTATATATGCTCATCGTTCTTCTGAGGCTTACTGGTAGCCTTAGGACGGTGATACTTAGCAATCCAGGTGTGCAGGGTGTTAGCGTTCACCTCAAGCTCTCTGGCTGTTTCTGTCACCGGTTTATCAGACTCTACAGCCAGTTTTACTGCAGATTCCTTGAACTCAGCTGTATATGTTTTCGTTTTCTTTTCTGACATTTGGACACACCTTAATGGGCTGCAATATTACCCGTGTTTGTGTGTCCGGAGAACTATAACCACTTCAAAGCCCATATTCACAGGTACTACAACAGGCACAAAAATTTGGCACCAAGAACGCTGGACGACCATGCCAGAGCATTCGTATTGCTATGGGACTTGCTTAAAAGGTCTGGGCTGCCGCCAAAACCCAAAAACTCAAGCGACCCAGAACCCCAGACGCCTTCCCGTAACATTCACTATATGTGACACAGCTATTATGCTGCTACGGAAAGCGCTTCCAAACTATCAAGTCCCTCTCGTTTCAAGCAGGCATGAATAACGCTGAACATATTTTTGGAACGAGCATTCCCTTTATCACTCACCATTCTTCGCAAACTGGCCACTTGGATCTTTAAGTCTTGTGCAATTTCCTCAAAAGATTGAGTAGCATTCAAGTAATCACGAATCATAAGGTTTCCAGCCACAACATCCGCTTCAATCAGATAGCTTTCAATGGCCTCACGAAGCATTTCTACACGGAATTCCCGGTCTTGAGCTAGCTCCATGACTGTTTCTTTAAATTCTCGGGTTAAAGGCATTACAGTTTCCTCTCTAGCGCCTACACCTACTTGCCGGTTTTACTCAAACCGGATTTTTTCCGGCGTTTATAATCCGCCCAATACCCTTTCGCCTGGCCTATATCCACCTGCTGAGTTGATTTATCACCACCGCAAAACAGGATAATCAGCTCCTCACCGTCAAGAGCGTAATAGATACGATACCCCGGACCATAGTTAATCCGGTGCTCAAAAACCCCTTCGCCCACTGACTTATGATCGCCAAAATTTCCAACCTGCATTTTGCTTGTGGCTTTTACGATTTTCGCTTTAGCTCTCGTATCTCTGAGGCTCTTTAGCCATTTAGAGTAAGGCGAAGAGCCATCTTCAAGCAGGTATTCCAAAGCCTTCCGCACAATTGCAGATTTCATACACCTTCTCTTATGATAACACATATGTTATTAAGTGTTACTCTAGAACACTCATAGACTCATAACTTCATTTTATCATTTCTTCATAACTTCATTTACAGCGCCTATAACCAAATCCTGAATAGTCATGCCCTGCTCAGCAGCATAAACTTTAATTCTGGCATGAAGTGATTGTGGTACTTGAATGTTTAGACGCTTCAATGGCTCAGCAACAGCATCTTTTAGAGCTTCCTGGTGTTGACGAGAAAGCTCACGGTTACGGCTTGGCTTCTTCATACTGAAAACCTCCTCACCAATTCCTCTCTGATCGCTTTAATTTCTTTGGCAGCCTGAGCATAACCGCCACACAAAACCGTTTTACCTTCACCTACTGCAGTAGGGTAAGCAACAAGGCTTGTCGTACGGTTTTCCAGTACAGGTAAATCAAAATCCGACAAAGCATCCAGCACATCCTTACCTATGCGCGTGTTCTTGATAGCTCTGGAAATCAGAATACACGCACGGGGCTTGCCATCAGCGATTTCCTGACGGGCTTTGATCAAATCAACAATGTCAGATGATGACCAGACATCGTAAGGTGATGGCTGCACAGGGACGATTACCAGATCAGCAATTTTCATGGCAGCAACAGCCAGCTTATCTGCGGCAGGAGCCCCATCAATAACAATAACCTTGTACTGATCTTTGACTGCCCGGATATCGGTTGGGAGGGTTTCCCTAGACATCCCGATTACCGGCAGAAGACAACCCTCGTTAATTTCATTCCAATCCAGTGCACTACCTTGAGGATCCTGATCAACCAGCAGAGTAGAACCAGGATCTGCCTGCTCAAAAGCATGAGCCAAACAAGTCGCTATAGTCGTTTTACCAACCCCGCCCTTTTGGTTTAAGACCGCAATAATCATGAGTGGCATCCGAGCTTCAAATGAGGATTTGAGCATAACATCAAATGAGCATTTGTTCATACGCTCTTGATAGGGGTCACTATCCGAATGCTACAGCCCATTTAGAACTACCGCGCCGCATAAGCCCCCCGCTCCGAATCAGCACCATACGCGGCTTGCTTGCTCCCGCCCCTCACAGCAGACAAGCTGCTGATCGGTACGGCGAGCAGGGATCGACAAGAACAAAAAGGCCCACCTAAAAGCCATAACCGCTTCAACTCCACATAGTACCATTTTGCACTTGCCCCTAACGGGGCAAGAAGAGTGATAAATCACATACTATACAAGAGGGGCGATAGTTTACTCCGACCACGCTACAAGCCGCGCAAATACTGGCTTTCATGGTTTATTTTTTGTCATGGGTTTTATGATCGTATTAAGCCGCTGCTTGGACATCCCCAATCTTGCAGCTATCTCCACTTTAGGTACACCCTGGGATAACCACCGGCGAATTGAACGTTTCTGTTTGGCTACGTCTTCTTGTGTTGCTGTTTTCTTTTTATAGCGTCCCTCAGCAGCCCTATTCCGGTTTGCTTGACGCTCTGCCTGACGCTCTGCCGCCAGTTCATCGGGAATGATTGCCCGTAACTCCTGAACCAAATCAGGATGTTCAGCAATCAACGGCTCAAATGCCCGCCACAGGGTTATACGCCGATATTTATATCGGTGCTCATCCGCACCGGCAGCTGACTTTTTTGCTCGACGAACAACACTACTGCAATACGACAGCGCTTCATCCAGAGACAGGCACCACGACGTAGAAAGTAAAAAATCGTACGTTAAGCTCAATGGTTTAATAAACGTTGATTATGGGACGGATTTTGATACAGGTTCTTCTGAGTTTTGACCCTGTTTTGATACTGTTTTATATACGAAGGTTTGTGGAACAGATCGCCCGCCCTGTAACGCCTAAAGCACCTTAACGTACGATTTTTTACTTTCTACGTCATGACCCCAGGGTAGAGCATCTGCTGCCCATAAACCTCACCCCGGATGACTTGAAAGCGGTGGTGAACACCGGATATTGAAGAAGATAGTGAAAAAGCAACATCGGCCTGCCCGTGCTCATTGTGACCATATCTTGCCCGGCACAAACGGCGGAGCCTGCGGATTCAAACCGGGACGGACTGGATGCTGAGGGCATGGTGGTTGTGAGAGTGGCTGCCCGGTATCCTTCGACTGAATATCAAGGTGCTGTAGCCTATCCAGTGCCTTGTGTTCGAGTTCACGCCATGCTTCCTGTTTTCGTGCCTGCTGCCGTGAAGTCTGAAGTATATTGGCACGCGCCCAGAATATTGTAGCTTGCTGCCCATCACCCATCATACGCAGAATATGTCCCTGCAAGCTCAGTGATTGCGGGGTTTCTTTTTCCTAGCGTGAACGTTTTACCAGCGCCATTGCTGCCTGTAAATTCTTATTCGTATCCGGTACCGACCCTGTAATGATTTCCCTGCATGCCAGGGTAAACCGGGTTACTGCGATCACATGGAATAGCTGCCAGTTGTGACTTGTGGCAAAAGCCTCCAACAGGATTGTGGCGAGTTGATCCGCTTTCGAGACGTTATCTGTTTGGTGGTCCAGACACGCCAGCAACCCCAGCTCAATCTGGAGATGGCCGCAAAAGTCAGTCGGCGGCTGGTGCTTGCGTTGGTTCTCCTGTTGGCGCAGCTGCCGGAACAGCCCCTCGGCTTCGGTTAGCTTCTCAACATCGCCGGTTAAATCCAGACAGGTTGCCAACCCCAGCTCAATCTGGAGATGGCCGCAAAAGTCAGTCGGCGGCTGGTGCTTGCGTTGGTTCTCCTGTTGGCGCAGCTGCCGGAACAGCCCCTCGGCTTCGGTTAGCTTACCCATTCCATGTTTAGTTCTGGCGATTCCTATTTTTAAATAAATGTTCTCAGGAGCTTGTCGGGATAAACTGGAAAATAAACTCAATGCTTGGGGATAGTTTTTCTTTTTTAAGGAACGTAGGCCGCTGCGCGGCAACTTTTTGATTGCACTAAACGTCAGGCTCAAACCTATTGTCTGACCTATGATAAAAGCTCTTTCTCAGGTAGCCCGTCAGCGTCATATGACTTTCTTCTCCATTCAAAGAAACTGGTCAAAAAAAAGATAAAAAGTGCCTTCCTTTCAAGCTTGATAGCTTTGTTTGCAAGCGCTTTTATTCCTTCATCCGGGGCCGGTGAAAATGAAGCAGACAATAGCTCAGAACCCGGATCATCCCAACCACAAATCAAGAAAATACGACTCGATGACAATTCGGAGGTTGTAATTGTAAAGGTGACTGATGACTTTCCTGTGTTGCCTGAAATTGATCAATGGCTAAAACAATGTACATCTTGCATTAAACAAGAACCGCCAGACGACGATGAAAAAGAAACAAACAGTTCGGATACCGAATTCACAGTATCACCTCAAGATCCGCCTTCACCTTCAGTTTTTCAAACGGTTGAATCCGGCGAGAAACCTTTTCAGTGTTCCCTGTGCCAAAAGTATTACAAAACAGCTGCATCATTAGCTAGCCATATAAGCGCCTCCCACAGCGGGGAACGCACCTGTACCCGGTGTCAGCCCCCGGTGACCCTCAACAGTGCTCAGGCGCTGGCCACTCACAACAAAAGTCACCACAGCGGGGAACGCACCTGTACCCAGTGTCAGCCCCCGGTGACCCTCAACAGTGCGAAGGCGCTGGCCAATCACAACCGCAGTCACCACAGCGGGGAACGCACCTGTACCCGGTGTCAGCCCCCGGTGACCCTCACAGTGCTCAGGCGCTGGCCACTCACAACAAAAGTCACCACAGCGGGGAACGCACCTGTACCCGGTGTCAGCCCCCGGTGACCCTCAACAGTGCGAAGGCGCTGGCCAATCACAACCGCAGTCACCACAGCGGGGAACGCACCTGTACCCGGTGTCAGCCCCCGGTGACCCTCAACAGTGCGAAGGCGCTGGCCAATCACAACCGCAGTCACCACAGCGGGGAACGCACCTGTACCCGGTGTCAGCCCCCGGTGATCCTCAACAGTGCTCAGGCGCTGGCCACTCACAAATTCAGAAAACACCGTAAACGCAAAAGACTGGCAGAGGAGGACGACTGAAAAACAACCTCAGGATGCCATCCCCTTCACCGGCTGCATTCGTTATCATCCGTGCGACTGTATTGATGAGGCCGTATGACCAGCCGACCGCCGTCCAAACTAAAACAATTACTGCTACGCGATCAGTTATGGTGGCGTTATTACCAGCGCAACGCCGATACGATACGCCCTGCTGTGATTGATGCGATCAGCAAAGTACTGGCCTGCGGGCGGGTGATCATGGGGTATGCCAGCTTTGTATGCAGCAACCATGAATGCTCTCACACCAAAAAGATCTGCTTTGGCTGTAAAGCCCGGTTGTGTAATACCTGCGGCAAAAAACTGACCGATCAGTGGATTGCTGACCAGAAAGCGCTGTTGCCGGATACTGAGTGGCAACACATCACCTTTACGATGCCTGATGCACTCTGGGAACTGTTCAGAATCAACCGCACCTTACTGGGTAAACTGAGCCCACTGGCGGCAAAAAGCCTGCAGGCCTTTGCCGGGAAAAAAGGCGTGACACCTGGCATTTTCACGGCACTGCATACCTTTGGCCGAAAGCTGAACTGGAATGTTCATATTCACCTCTCTGTGACCCGTGGCGGATTATACGACGGAAACCAGCAATGGAAGTCAGTCTACTTCACCAAAAACGCCATCATGCCCGCGTGGCGTTACGGCGTGATCAACCTGCTCAGGGAAGCGTTTAAACGTGGCGAGCTGGATCTGCCTTCCGAGCTGAAAGACAGCTGTCATGACCTTTCCGGCTTCAATGATTTCCTCGATGAGCAATACCAAAAGGACTGGATCGTCCATTTTGCCAAAGCCACCAAAAGCCCCCACCGCACCATCAGCTACCTGGGGCGCTATATCAAACGACCACCGCTGGCCATGTCGCGCCTGAAACACTATGGCGGTGATACCGTGGTGTATGAGTATCTGGATCACCGCACCAAAACACGCCGCCATGAAACCTGTGAAGGGGAAGCGTTTATAGAGCGACTGACACAACATATTCCCGACAAAGGTTTCCGAATGATCCGGTATTATGGTTTTCTGGCCTGTCGGGTAAGGGCTACATTGCTGCCCACCGTCTACAACCTGCTCAATCAGCCCGAACGAAACGCCCTGAAAATCACCTTTCCGGCGTTACTGAAACAGACCTTTGGGCTCGATCCGCTGCAGTGCATCCTCTGCCAGGCTCAGATGATCTTTACCGGCATTACCCGCGGCAAGCCGCAGCGCGAGCTGTACAAACACCACCAACAGCTTGCGCTTGCGAAACCCATCGCATAGTTCACGCCCTCAATCCGTCTGAAATCCGGATTTCAGGGCGATATCGGGCAAATCAATGGGATTTGGGGGGTATCAAACAGATAAACACAACGTCCAGAGCCAGATGATTGGACGCTGGCAGGATGAAAAACCAAAGATTGCAGGAATGACTGGAATAATGATTTTTTGAAATTCCTATGCGTAAATCCCAGGCTGCCTCTTCTCTTTCTCCTGCTGAAATACAAAAAGTAATCAAAAAGGCAATGACAGCTTTTATTAATCTGTTCATCAGCTATATGAGATAACAATAATCAGAGTTGTGCTGTTATTGGTAGATGGCTTTCGTCGTGCGCTCACGTTATGTCAGGTACCAAAATTGAAAAACCGGGAGCTTATTTCTTTGCCATCTTGCGCAACCAACGTCGCGAGAATGAACACTGGAAATCAACTCAGCCAACGAACTTCACCACAGAGGAAATGCTCGACACCAGCTGGGCCGATGATTTTCAGTTTCAGTTTGAGGACGACGTATAACGGCAGCGAACTCTACCTCAAACCTACATAGGTACGTGACACGGAATCGATACTCAACTCTCGGCAACCAGCGGTTCAAAAAGAACATCCAGATCTTTGGCCGTTAACGCGGCTGCTTTCTGACCACTACCGGAGTACACGCCGTTGGCCAGCGCTTTTTTCCTGTCTTTGAGATGCTGCATCTTTTCTTCCACGGTGCCAGAGGCAATAAGCTTGTAAACGAAAACCGGCTTTTCCTGACCTATACGGTGAGCACGATCTGTTGCCTGATCTTCTGCAGCCGGGTTCCACCACGGATCATAGTGAATCACGGTGTCCGCAGCAGTCAGGTTTAATCCGGAACCTCCAGCCTTGAGGCTTATTAGAAAAACAGGTACTTCACCAGACTGAAACCGTTGTATAGGGGTGTCACGATCACGGGTTCGCCCGGTGAGTTTGACATAATCCACCTTGCGCCGATTTAGTTCTTTTTCAATCAGCGCCAACATACTGGTGAACTGAGAAAAAATCAGAATACGGCGATCCTCGGCCAGTAACTCATCCAGCAACGAACAAAGCAGCTCCATTTTGGCTGATTCTTCAACCTTTTTAGCGGCATCCAGTTTTACCAGGCTGGGATCGCAGCAGGACTGACGCATTTTCAGCAGCGCATCAAGAATAATGATCTGGCTTCTGGCCAGCCCTTTATTTGTAATCTCCTGTCGTACCCGTTTCTCCATAGCGGCTCGTACCGTCTCGTACAGGTCTCTCTGGCGTCCCTTGAGCTCAACTTCTCTAAGCATCTCTGTTTTGGGCGGGAGTTCCTTGATAACCAGATCTTTGGTACGACGTAACATAAAAGGAGCAACCCGTGTTGCCAGTCGTTTTTGTATGTCACGGTCACCATGACGTTCTATTGGGGTTCGGTAGAAACGGCTGAAGCGATCCTTAGGACCCAGAAATCCGGGCATCAGAAAGTCAAACTGACTCCAAAGTTCTGCCAGATTATTTTCCACGGGTGTTCCCGTCATACATAACCGGTGACTGGCATTTAACAAGCGTACATACTGAGCTGCCTTCGCTCTGTGGTTTTTGATGGCCTGGGATTCATCGAGTATCAGCAGGTGCCATGACTGGTCTTTCAGGTGGTCAAAATCTCGCTGAATCAAAGTGTATGTTGTCAGAACCAGATCAGCTTCAGCCAGCGCATCTTGCTTATCTGTTCGTTTCGTGCCGTGGTATACAATGACATTGAGTTTCGGAGCAAATCTTTCAGCCTCACGACGCCAGTTATGCATCAAACTGGTGGGTGCAACCACAAGGCAGGGCTGCATGATCTCTTTTTGTTTCCTTAACCGCTCTTTCTCAAACTGAATATGGGCCAGTGCCTGTACGGTTTTACCCAGTCCCATATCATCAGCAAGAATTCCGGAAAGCCCCATTTCCCGGAGAAATTGTAGCCAGGCAAGTCCTTTCTTTTGGTAGGTGCGCAGCTCTGCATGGAAGTCGGGAGGCGGTTTAACTGCTTTAATTCGACGAAAGTTTTTTAATTTACGGGCAATGGTTTTAAGTGTTTCACCACCCGAAAAATCCAATCCTAAGCCACGGCTGAGTTCCTCAAGAATGGGAGCCTGACTGCGTTGAATCCCTGTCCCTCGGTCACTGAACAGTTCCAGTAAAGTAGCCAGAATCAACCGCAGACGTTTAGCTGGAAGGGAAATAAAACGCCGGTAACCGATAGAGACAGGGATGGGCTGATCCTTCATTTTCCCTAAGTCGCCCAAACCCGGTAAACGATCAAGCTGAGCGGCTAGCAATGGCATTAGATCCAACTGTTCTCCATCCACCTCAATACCAAGCTTCAGACCGAACCAGTCCTCCTGAGACTCACTGATTTCACCAAACCAGTCTCCTGCATCAATATCCAGCAAGTTGTAAGGAAAACTTTCATCGACTTCAACCCGCCAACCCTGTTTTTCCAAAAGGGGTAGCACGGATTCAATCAATTTGATCCAGTGAGCATCAGTTGCAGGCGATGACAGCGAACCACCACAATAATCGCTTTTTTCATATTCGGCCTGATCTTGCCAGTTAGCTGCCGGGTAGAGCATGGCAAGCATAGCTTCAAAGAAGGTCGCTTCTGTTGGCCTGTCTCGCGGGTATTGCACACCCTTATCATCAATCAGAGGATCGAGCCTGTCGTGACCATTAACGCGCAGCGATCCGTAATCAAAAAATAACCGCCCACGGGCAGCGATATCGACTGGCTGGCCATCGCTGGTAGGGATGCCATCCAGAACCAGCACAGGTACAGGTTCTTCCCTGCATACAACAACTTCCCTGGGCAGTGCGTTTTCATCACTACCAACCAACGGCGCAAGGGTTTTCCTTACGTCTTTAATTAGTGATCTCGGGATTGGTGGCGCATCATAAAGCTGCTTAAGGGTATGATCCGATAAGGACGACTCAGGGTATGCCAGTGTCATTGAATCTTGCGTTGGCCCCTGCGCCAGTACTACGGGTGGTGAAGTAGGAAGCATAGCAACAGGCAACCCCTGCTCATCACACAGCACACAGTTTTGACGATCGCGTTTATCGTTAAACCATTTTGGCTGGATGGCAATAGGGTTACCGGCGTTGATTGTGATACGCTCCTGGACATCCCACACCAGACGTTTAGTGTGGGCTAGATCAAACAGGATTTCCGGTTGTTTCCCAGTCAGAACTGGTTTTTGCCAAGGACAAAAAGCGTCAAGAATACCAACATTAAAAAGCCCTCGGAGAAGTGTTTGATCCTCTGGGCTAGAAGGCGGATATGTTCCGTGCATGAGTCGGCTCAGATCACCGACATCTCTGGGCGCACCATGCCCACCTTTTTTCAGGCGACGGCTGATATGTAGGCTGAGCCCGATATGATCTAGATAATCATAATGAGGTTGTAACTGGAGAACATAGAGCAGGTATTGCGATTGTTTATCTGCCGCTCTGACAATAGGCTTGTTGGTTTCGATTGTCTCTTTAGTGGGTGCTAGTCCTTTCAACCAGAGGTTAAACCGGTTTTTTTCGGCATTGCCGCCAAATATGGATGAATCAGGTATTTGACGGTTCCGCCGGGACATTCCACCCATCTTCTGTTGAATCTGATGTGGTGTCTCGATCTCAAACCAGTGCTGTAGCGTCTCCTCTCCCTGATTATCAATGACAGTTAACAATAGTGCGCAGATATGCTTGCAATTCACTCCGACCGGGCAGCTACATTCACCAATAGAAGATTGGTTACCATTAAGGTGAACATAATCAAAGTCCAGGGTTATTTTGTAGGCTGTCCAGTTATTGCCTCTGACCCTTCCGGTAAGTTGGTTCTGCTCCTGATCATAGCTGTACTCAAGAACACGCCCACGTTTAACGTAGTCTTCAGCTCTCCCATAGGTTTTTCTGCCAAACCACTGCCTGAGGTTATGCTGCATTGTTGAATGTTGTTCCCTGTAGGATTGCTATTGTGGAAGAATATTAATTTAATTTCCTGACAGGTGCGATTTGCACAGGAGAAGACGTACGCTTATTTTTCTGGGGTGTGGTAGAGAGTGTCCGTCATGATTTTTTCTCCATCTCTTTTGCCAGATGATTGTCTTCACCATACTTTTTGAGCAATTTTTCTTTGTTATCCAGAACATAGATACCCAGCAGGCCAAACGAACCAAAGGCTGCTGCAACGCCCATTATTACCCAAAATCCTTCACTGAAGGGTTCCATATTCTGTCTCCTGCAGGTGATTGTTTATTTTTTCTGACGGCGAAGATATTCCTGATACTCCTTCTCTATCTCTTCTTTGTGATCAAGGCCATAGCGGGAAAGGAAACATAACAAGGCAAAAGCTGAAGCTATCCCCATGATGACGAAGAAACCTTCACTGAGTTCACTCATCGCGCAATATCCTTTTTCGTCACAATCAACCCAAAATGATACTACTATACGATACCATTAATTATACTATACCTCATGAATGCCAAGCACCGAAAAACGCTCATCGCGATTTACAAAGAGCCAACGCCAAAACAGCTTGAATGGAAGGACATAGAAGCTCTTCTAAAAGCTGTCGGGGCTGAAATTATCGAAGGGCGGGGCTCACGTGTGAGATTTCACAAGGAGGGGGAAATTGCCACTTTTCACAGGCCTCACCCCAAGAAGGAAGCCAAGCCTTATCAGGTTAAGGATGCACGGGACTTTTTAATCAGGATTGGAGTAAAGCCATGAATACAATGACTTACAACGGCTACGCTGCCAGTGTCGAATATAGTGATAGTGACGAATGCTTTATCGGTCATATTGCAGGCATCCGGGACAGGGTAGGATTTCACGGTGAGTCGGTAAAAGAACTGAAGGATGCCTTTCAGGAGGCCGTAGATGATTACCTGGAGGCTTGCGCAGCCGTCAACAAAGAGCCACAGAAGCCTTATTCCGGCAAGCTGATGTTGCGCATTCCACCGGAGCTTCATGCCACGATCGCGACCGTCGCCCAGGTGCAAGGGCAAAGCATAAACCAGTGGATATCACAGGCGCTGGTGCAGGCTACCCGGATATGACTTGACCTGTACGTCGAAAATAATTGAAAATGGCATTTCACGACGCTCGGATAGACGAGGCTGGTAGCTGGTCAGCAAAATAAACAGCATGCTTTTCTGTCACGGCCTACTGCGCCTGCAATCTTTACCCCTATCAGGGAATAATCTCTCAATATCAATTAGCACCTGCTACCTCGCAGTTAGCTTTGTTACCTCGTAACAATCGAACAATACCCGACCAGTCAGTCAGCACAGTTTTTTATCTGCAACGCATCGCAGCTGTAACCTGATCTGACCATCCGGATTGTTCCATCCTAGCCCTAGCCCGTCTCTGGCGTTTATGCCAGAGACGGGCTACTCGTAGCCCCAAAACCCAGAAGCCTCAACGGCTGAAGGGTTTTGCCCCGCCGACGAAAATGAACGGGAATGCCCGTTTATAACAATCCAAAATTCCGCACATGCCCAGCCGAAACGACGGGCAGTCAACATAATGTTGGCCAGCCAGCTGTACGACCCGCCTGATCTATAGCAGGCATGCCGCAATATCAAACAATAGCCGTGGGATCGGATTATCTCCCGCCCCGAGGAGGGCAAATTCCTCACCTGATGACTCAACAGGATGCCGACCTGTCAGAAAAATAGGCGTTCACTCTTAACAGTTTTACCAGGTATGAGTCACAACAGAACAAACAAGAGATGCAAATTATTTATGGCTCGTTATAGCAGGGCAAATCCCGACAGTCAGAATTTTGGTCTTCGCAGCCGTGATATGGGCAAAGCCGGTCTGAATGGGTACGTGGCACGGAATCGATACAAATCATCAAAAATGCAGATTAACTATTTGACTGTAAAAGATTAATCCGAGATTCAACCTGCAAGAACAATTCAGTCAAATCTCTCAAAATACATGTCGATACGACATATTGAGAATCTAGTTCTGAGAATTGATTTTGAGAAGCTGGAAGCCTTATTTTTCAAAGACTTCAGTGATGTAAAAAATCTTCTCGGAAACCACCGTTATTGAGTGATCCCCAAGAGTTTTTTGATGATTTGTATCGATTCCGTGCCGCGTACCTAATTGGCGATGTAATAGGCTAATTAACTTATTATATTATGGGGGGATCTACGGAAAAGACCAAAACAGCCACCAAGAAACAGAGAAGAAGAAAGATCAAACCGAGAGTACGGAGAACTAACACAAATGAGAGACCCAGCAGGAAGCAAGATCGCCTACCGGCGGTGGGTCGCTCACAGAACCCGAGCAAGCTCGGAACCTGATCGCCGACCGCAAATCGACAGGAACAAAAAGCAACCAAAGAGCACGCTCATCCCCATAACATACCACTAAAAGAAAAGCGCTTCGCGCTCACCCTTCGGGTAGGGTGAAATCACACACTATACAAGAGGGGCGTTATTTCCTTTTTTTTGCGCTGCAACCCCCGTCATTACTGACTTCATACTTGTTTTTTTGGTTCAAACTTTTCTTTATTTGATTCACCCTGCGGGGTGTTAAGTCGAGTCTTTCCGCAATATAGGATGTGGGGTGCCCCTGAGACACCATTCGCCGCACTCGGCGTTTAAGTTTGGCGATCTCATCAGATTTCGTTCTGTGCTTTGCCCATCGCCCCTCTGCTACTCGATCCCGATTACTCTGACGCTCAGCCTCACGCTCTTTTGCTAGCTCATCAGGAATGATTGCTCGAAGCTGTTGAACAAGCTCCGGCTCATGACCAATAACCGGCTCAAATGCCCGCCATAGTGTTTCCCGGCGATATCTGTAACGACGTTCCTCAGAATCTGAAGCACTCTGTTTAGCCCGGCGAACCACACTGGAGCAATAACTCATTGCGTCACTCAGCGACAAGCTGGGCGTCATAATCTTTGCTGTAGCTTTGATTTCATTGATCAGGGCATCGCTACGGGTAAACCAGGACAGAGCATTTGCGGTATGAAACAACATCAGATCCCGATGACCCGCATCCTGCATACCACCAAACCAGAAGTGATTCTGGATTTTCAGCAAATCCTGATAGACCAGATACCACCTGTCATAGATTGAACCTGACCGGCCCTGAGGGCTTTTTTTAACGGCCTTTTTAGATTTGCCTTTGTTTTGATTTAATCGGGCCTGAGCAGCCTTAAAATCCCTTACTTCGGCTTGTTTATAAGGAAGCACCGTGTCGCAAAATTCATTGAAGTCATAGCGGGTATCAAAAAACTGCTCACCTGTGACTTTATAACCGGTTTTGCTGTTGAGTGTTCCGATTACCCGTAGCAACCGGGTAGGGTCAACCGCATGGATGTCACCACCAAGTGCAGCACACAGCGTTTTTTGTACAGCCTTCCAGCGTGGCAACGCCTGAGGAGGGGTGTTTTCCAGCAGCCAGTACAAATGAATGCCACGTCCGGAATAGATCACCGCATTAGGGGGTGGCCATCCTCGCTCATGAAGGATGATCTGTGCTCGTGAGAACATCCAAACCAAGTCAGGCTTTTCGTTTTCATGATCATCAAGATCAATAAAAAAAGCGTTCAGCCCTTTCAGTAAGCGAATCAGGCGCCAGTTATGAAAATAATTCGGGGTCAGGTAGATATCGGGTTCGTTGGTAAACCGGGAAAGCTGATCCTGCCCTTCTTCCAGTCCAGCCTTGAACCACTTTGGGGTCTTGAGTGGCTTCCAGCCAACCAGAACTGTTCCGTGTGGATTACGGGTTATCCCCTGAGTCATCAGTTTCAGGTGATCATCAGGGGTACCGAGGATGCAATTTCTTTTGTCATCCCGGATAGCATTGGTATAATTCATATTGAATGTTGTGAAGCCTCGTCTAAGTCAGTCTCCGCCAAAAGAAGGACTTATTCGGGGCTTTGCTTTTCCTGTAGTCTGCTGTTTCTTCAGACTATCATTTCCTTCCCTGTTTGATCCATCAAGTACAACAACAGTTTCCAGATAAGCAATAGCCTGAGGTTAGTTTCAGAATAAAATTCATTATTTCATGATAGTAAGATAAAAAATTATCATGAAATCATATTTTTATGGCTTATGATGCTTTTCATAAAACAGGTACATTTCCATAAAAAGCTCGTTCATTTTGATACCTCTGATAGCCGCTTTTACCTTGATATCATTTTTCATCTTCGCATCAATCATGACCTGAAAAGGTACTTTGTTATCAGATAACTTTTTATCTTTGATTGTAACTTGGCCACCGTTAACAACTTCTTGAAGAGCCTTGTCATCCGTAGGCTTCCGGCGGCTGCTTATATCTCCGAACTTTTTAGTCATGACCCTTAACCTCCTGCCTGGAGTTATTATCCAGTAACTCATTTACAAGAGCAGCAAACTCGAACCGAGCCTTCTGATCCTTGCCAACTTCAAAGATGCTGCCTCCGCATTCATCCGCATCATCGTAGATATTGCGGTCATACAAGATTGTCGAGACGGGTTCTATATCAAAGTCACCACACAACTCTTTTGCATCCGTCGCTCGGGTGACTTGAGAAGGTAGAGATCTCGCTTGGTTAATGACAGCCCGGAAAGAACAATCAGGATTAACCGTTCGAATAAGTTTTACCAAATCATTCATCTGGGGAAGCAGCTTCAAATCCCGCCTTTTCGGACGAAATGGAATCAAACAATGAGTTGCCGCCGTCATGGCGGATCTCATGGTCTGGGAATCATGACCGCCACAATCGACCACCACAGCGCCATAGTGATCCTCCTGATCCAGCAGATCTCCCCGGATATCCCCCGTCATTTTCGAGAATCGAATATCAGGGAAGAGGGCAGCTTTCCTCCGCTCTGCAACCCAGTCAGCCGTTGTTTCCTGCGGGTCGCCATCGACCAGCAGCACTTTCAGGCTTTTCTCAGTTTGCAGGTAAACCGCCAGATTCTGGGCAATACAGCTTTTCCCCGGACCTCCCTTGATGTTCGAGCATACTATTATCATTTCATGATCTCATCTTTTCATGATTTTATGTAATCACAAAAACATATAAGAGTGAACCCTCAATGTTATCGAATGAGTGAAAAACCCCGTACTTTTAGTCGAATGTTGCAGCCAATCTGAAACTCAGCGCCAAAGTACCGGTAGCTTACTGATCCCGCACCGGCTTTGCCACTGCAACAAACCTTCGCTATTTTGACGGCTTGCTAGAATTACTCTACTCTAAATTTGTGTCCTACAGAGCATAAACTTAGAGGTAAATATGAGTGTAGAGCATTTAAAAACTGACTTGATCACCACAGCCGGCGAGTTCAGGCGCGAACCCTCCAAAACCATCAGGATATCAAAACAGGAAAAGAAGCCAGTAGCGATCCTGAATCACAGCAAACTGTCCGGTTATTTCGTACCTGCTGAATGTCTGGAAGAAGACAGCGAGATGCCGCAGAAAGTAACAAAGTCAGATATCGAGCTGGCAAAAGACCTTATGGCAAAGTACAGCAAGCAGATCGAAAGCCTTGGAGACCGCTGATGGTTGATGTCGAGTTTGTCATCGCTATTCAGGAAATGCTTGTCAGGGAACAGGGGCTGGCTGCGAAAATACCGGATGCCGGACGGCTGGAATCAGTACTCGGAAGAGTTGAAAACAGAATTACCTACGGCCTGATAGATCACCCGCTTGAAGCAGCGGCCTGGTATGCCGCCGCCATATCAAAGGGGCATTGCTTTCCCGATGCAAACAAAAGAACAGCATTTGTCGTTATGCTGACCGTCATTGAGAAATGCGGATATGCTGTGCTGCCTGAAAAAGCAGATGAGCTTGAAGATATGGTTGTTGAGGTGGCTGCTGGCAACACAGATCCGGAAAGCCTGTATAAATGGCTGAAGGAGAATACGACACTGAAATGTGAGCGCACGACGAAAGCCATCTACCAATAACAGCACAACTCTGATTATTGTTTGCAACATGCCTCAAACGACACTGATACCACATCTATAATTTCAAACACTACACCACTCTTCATACAGACAAATTATTCATTGTTATCTCATATAGCTGATGAACAGATTAATAAAAGCTGTCATTGCCTTTTTGATTACTTTTTGTATTTCAGCAGGAGAAAGAGAAGAGGCAGCCTGGGATTTCTTAAAAAAGAAAAACTATCCCCAAGCATTGAGTTTATTTTCCAGTTTATCCCGACAAGCTCCTGAGAACATTTATTTAAAAATAGGAATCGCCAGAACTAAACAGGGAATGGGTAAGCTAACCGAAGCCGAGGGGCTGTTCCGGCAGCTGCGCCAACAGGAGAACCAACGCAAGCACCAGCCGCCGACTGACTTTTGCGGCCATCTCCAGATTGAGCTGGGGTTGCTGGCGTGTCTGGACCACCAAACAGATAACGTCTCGA
The DNA here is from genome assembly GCA_965261725.1 of Endozoicomonadaceae bacterium. GTDB lineage: Bacteria > Pseudomonadota > Gammaproteobacteria > Pseudomonadales > Endozoicomonadaceae > CANDOC01. The sequence goes on from CBDHDU010000003.1 coordinate 38,046, forward strand.
AAGCGGATCAACTCGCCACAATCCTGTTGGAGGCTTTTGCCACAAGTCACAACTGGCAGCTATTCCATGTGATCGCAGTAACCCGGTTTACCCTGGCATGCAGGGAAATCATTACAGGGTCGGTACCGGATACGAATAAGAATTTACAGGCAGCAATGGCGCTGGTAAAACGTTCACGCCAGGAAAAAGAAACCCCGCAATCACTGAGCTTGCAGGGACATATTCTGCGTATGATGGGTGATGGGTGATGGGTGATGGGTGATGGGTGATGGGTGATGGGTGATGGGTGATGGGTGATGGGCAGCAAGCTACAATATTCTGGGCGCGTGCCAATATACTTCAGACTTCACGGCAGCAGGCACGAAAACAGGAAGCATGGCGTGAACTCGAACACAAGGCACTGGATAGGCTACAGCACCTTGATATTCAGTCGAAGGATACCGGGCAGCCACTCTCACAACCACCATGCCCTCAGCATCCAGTCCGTCCCGGTTTGAATCCGCAGGCTCCGCCGTTTGTGCCGGGCAAGATATGGTCACAATGAGCACGGGCAGGCCGATGTTGCTTTTTCACTATCTTCTTCAATATCCGGTGTTCACCACCGCTTTCAAGTCATCCGGGGTGAGGTTTATGGGCAGCAGATGCTCTACCCTGGCTCCCTTTTCGAGCTGGGGGAGCTGAGTCAGCACGTAGCGGAACCAGGCATAGGGTTCAAGCCCGTTGGCTTTTGCCGTTTCAACCAGACTGTACAGCACCGCACTCGCGTTGGCGCCTTTCACTGAGTCAGCAAATGTCCAGTTCTTTCGCCCTATGACAAAGGGTTTGATTGAACGCTCTGCCGCATTGTTATCAATCTCTACCAAACCGCTATCGAGGTAGCGCGACAGGTACGGCCACTGGTTCAGGGCATAGGTGATGGCTTTGCCCAGTTTACTTTCGGGCAGGATGCGTGGTTTCTGTTTTTCCAACCATTGTCGGAATTTGTCCATGATGGGGCGGCTTTCACACTGGCGCACCCGGTATCGCTCTTCTGTCGTTTTATCCTTTATCCGGCGCTCGATGGCGTAGAGTTGCCGGATCATGTTCAACGCCTGAGCCGGGCGGCTGATTTTTTGGCTGTTGTCACCTTTCTTTTTCGGAATGACGTCCAGAGCTTCTTTGAATTTTCGGCGGGCATGCGCCATACAACCTATCAACTCTATTTCCGGTCGCTTGCTGCTCAGGGTTTTATAGGCCGAATGCCCGTCACACTGCAAGAAGCCTTTGAACCCTTCCAGAAATGCCAACGGGCATGCATGGTCGCGCCCCGTCTGGTAATCGTACAGCACAACGGGAGAGCCGAGCTGCTCACCGGTTCGGTACAGCCACATGTAAGACTTGCTCTGCGGGCGCCGGTCTTGCTCTTTGAGCACCTGCAAAGTTGTTTCGTCTGCCTGCACATAAGGCTGCCTGACCAGGTGTTGGCACAGGGCTTCATAAAGCGGCATCAGCACATCCGCTACCCGGATCATCCATTGAGCCAGTGTCGCACGGGTGATTTCGGCACCCATGCGCTTGAGAATGAACTCCTGACGGTACAGTGGTAGTGCATCGCCGTATTTGCTAGTAATGATCCAGGCCAGCAGTCCGGGTGTTGAAATGCTTTTGGGAATCGGCATTTTGGGTGCCGGGGCGGTCTTCACGCCGGACTCACAGGCACAGGCGTATTTCAGGCGACGAAACTCCAGTACCTTCACCTGTGCGGGCACGATATCCAGTTTGGTGCTGGTCTCATGACCAAACGCCCTGAGTTCACCACCGCAGCCATCGCACTGCTTTTCTTCGTCAGTAATGTCGATTTCTATGATTTCACGGGGCAGGTCTTCCGACAGTGGTTTTCTGACCGGTTTCCTGCGTTCATGGGCGGGCACCTGTTCAACGTCAGGTTCGTTGGGTTCCTCATCAGCCAGCACCTCGGTTTCATTGAACAGCTGACCCTGCCCCTCAAAGCGTTCGCTGGAAGCCCCGAATTGCTGATGCTTTTGAAGGCGGAACTGTTCTTCGTACCACGCCAGTTTTGCTTCAAGCTGAGTCACTTTCAGCTGAAGGCCTTCGAAGGTTTGGGCGGGTACGGTGATAGTCTTCATGGTGGTGATTATCCGACAATACCTGTCGTCTTTTCATTGCGTCAGGTTATTGCAATGCGTATCAAACCACGGACTGATGATGCATAGGCCGGTGTGCACCTTTCGGGTTGACCGGTAAACCATCAAGCAGCCAGTTCAGCTGCCTTCGGGTGATATTGACGGCTTGCTCCGGTGAGTCTGTTGTCGGCCATTTAAAGCGCCCCTTCTCAAGACGCCGGTAGTACAACCAAAAGCCATTGGTTTGCCAGTGCAGGATTTTCAGTTTGTTACGCCCCCGGTTGCAGAACACAAACAGGCTTTCTGAAAACGGATCAAGTGCCAGCACTTCATTAACGATCAGGGCAAGACCATTAATGGACTTACGCATATCGGTTATACCCGGTGCCAGATAAACCTTGAGAGACGCCGTATCACCGATCATGCAGCCTCCAGTAGTTGCAAAACTGCCTGCAAAGCCTGCGAATCAAACCCCGGAGCCAGTTCAATACGAAACCCGCCCGGACTGGTCAGGGTAATGCCTGGCACCGTTTGAGCCGGAGATCCGACCGGCTCTTCAGGAACCACACTCACAGGCAGTAAAGGAACAGAGGGTTCCTGCTGACTCTGCTGATGTTCCTGAACGAAACGACGGCGATAATAACTGAAGGATTTGATAGACAACCCGTGCTGGCGGGCATATTCGGATTGAGAAAGCTGGCTTTGTTGCCAGGCCTCAATATGCTGGAACCAGAACTGACGTTTAGTTGACATGTTGCCTCCTGGAATAGTGGAGGCTTCAGTATCAGGCGTTGAAATTATGTTTTGTAGATGCTGTTTGGCATGCGCTTACTTTGCTACATCCTTAGCCATTACGGTCTTGAATTAATTACTGAGTCGGAAGGTGAAGAACTGCTCAATTATATCGAAGACAACCTCGGGGTAATAAAATCAGAAAAAACCTCGATGTGCTTTTAGCGGAATCGTCATTTTCGAGGGTTCTTCCACTGAACCCGTCCCCCTACCCCAGATTTTGAAATCTGGCGCAGTGATCCCCGCTAACCGCCATAAATTTCACGTCAGCGGCAGATCCGGTTGGTCATCCGGCTTGCGGGGGGCGCTTTTGGCCTCGCCGATCTTGATCAACAACTGTTTGTTCTCCAGCCGCAGGGCGTCCACTTCTTTTTGCAGTTCCGTGACCCGCGTTTCGCTGGCTGTCAGGCGGGCAGTGGTGCCAGCCTGGGTTTCCCGCAGTTCGGCTTCGCGTGTCTGGCTGGCGTCCAGTTCGCCGGTCAGGGTCTCCAGCTGTTGCTCCAGCCGGACCACCTCGGCTTCAGCGGTATTCCTGTCATTAATGGCCTGGGCGCGTTCTTCGGTCAGTTTCGCCTGTACTGGCTCAAACTCTTCGCTGGCCAGCCGTTTGGCATCGACCCAGGTCTGGATGGCGGCTTTGCGGTAGCGTGCCTCGATGGCCTCCGGAAGGGCGGCATTGAGGGCGTCGGCCTCCTGCTGCTCCCGCCAGGCCTTCAGGTGGGCGTTGATCGTACTGTAAGACCCCCTTCCGAGGGCTTCGCGGACGGTGGCGGCGCTGGGGTGTTGCCCCTGTGCGGTGAGTTCGCTGGCGGTGCGGGTGATATCGTCATAGGTGACGCGGGGTGCGGTCATAATGTGCCTGCCGGTAAGCGTAATTAAGTGTTCTGTACTGTAATGGTTTACATTACACTATATTACAGTTACCGGTACCCGGGGAAATGGTGGCGAAGCGAGGGCGACTGCTGCGGTGTCACGGGGGAATGGCCTTTGATTCAGGACGGTGCATACCAGGTCAGCTATTTTTCGTAAGACACAGCTAAAACCCTGGGTACAGAAGTTGAAAGTAAAATCCGCATATTTGCTGTTTTTTTTGGTGTTCTGCGATGGTTTACACGCCGCAAGATACATCATTGAAATGGATGGCAGAGCACTGGAATATCATGCGCTTACCCCTACGACCTTTCGATGCCTGAAAGAAAAAGAACCTCAACACTGCGAGTTGATTGAGCTTCGCTTTCCCGAACAATGGGACAGAAAAATGGCGGCAGCGGTACTGTTCTTTTTTAAAAAAAAATCTTTCACACTTCGTGCTAGCCAGCTCGTTCCTGTCAAGGCTGGCTTCATATCATGGGGGATCCTATGCCATCAACCACCCAGATATCTCAAGGAAAAAGAAAATCAAGACATCGGTGTGTACTTTAGTGTCTATGAAGAAAGTCAGGAAAGACTTGTTGTCGATATCTGGCCAAATACGGCACCAAGTCAAAGACAAAGAGTGGTCGTTGAAACTCAGTCAAACATCGTTTCAGTTAAACGCTCCGAGGTAGACGAGTCGCTGTCCTGCCCCGAAGGCTGCGGCAAAACCTTTCAAAGCCGGCAAGGGCGGGATAATCATTTCTGCGAGCCCAAGCCATGCCCTAAAGGTTGCGGTAAAATCTTTCGAAGCCAAGGCAGGCTGGCTCGGCACCGCTGCAATAAGTCGACCAGTAAAGCTCATCCATCGAGAAAAAGAAAAACTTCCCAGCCTGATCCAGAATGCATTAAGAAGGCAAGAGTTGAAGCGAGGTCAGCGTTGACATCCTCCCCCAGCGATCTAGCTGGGGGAGGATGTCAATAGTGCATCGAGGGTGAACTTGCTGGCTTTCCCAGTCATCACATCAGATACACGCGGGCGGTTTACCCCCATAATCTGAGCAGCTTCCTCCTGTTTCAATTGACGCGCTGCATATTCTGGCTCATCGTGAACACCTATTCTGGTCAACCGTGAACACCCATTCTGGCGAAGCGTGAACACCTATTCTGGTTTTACCGTGAACACTTTTTGGAATTTTCCAGAATCACCGTTCACACCTCCAGAATCGGTGTTCATGCCCCCGGAATTCATTCCGGATTACTCCGAAAAATCTCCCTTAAGCATTGATTTCATTCACCTTCTGCCGCTTGCACTCATCCACAGGAAAAGGATTGGGCGGCATGAAAAGGAAAAAGAGGCTATCAATGCGCAAAATACGTGAGATTCTCCGACTTCGCTTCGAGTGTCAGCTCAGCATTCGGCAAATTTCCAGAAGCAGCCGAGCCAGCGTGGGAGCGGTCAACAACTACCTCAGCCGGTTTGAGGCATCGGGCTTGTCCTGGCCACTGCCTGATGACATGGACGACAAGGCTCTCGTCAACCGGTTGGCACCGGCTCCGGTAACCTGCACTGAGTCAAAAATGGTAGACCCTGACTGGCAGGAGGTTCACCAAACCCTCAAGCGCAAGGGCATGACCAAGCAGCTGGTGTGGGAAGAGTATTGTGACGTTTATCCCCACAATGCCTACAGCGACTCCCAGTTCTGCCACCGCTACAGGCAATGGTGCGGGAAACAAAAGCGCTCAATGCGCCAATACCACCGGGCCGGTGAGAAGCTCTTTGTGGATTACGCGGGCCTGACAGTGCCTATTGTCAACAAAGCGACCGGCGAAACGGCTCCGGCGCAGATTTTTGTGGCTGTGCTCGGCGCTTCCAATTACCCTTTGCTGAGGCCACCCGCACTCAGGGCTCGGTGGACTTTATTGGCTCTCAGGTGCGTGCCTTCCAGTTCTTTGGCGGTGTGCCCCAGCTGCTGGTGCCGGACAACCTGCGCAGTGCAGTGACCAAAGCTTGCCGGTACGATCCGGATATCAACCGCAGCTACCTGCACATGGCCGAACACTTTGGTTGTTCAATCATGCCTGCAAGGCCTTACAAACCGAAAGACAAGGCCAAGGCAGAAGTTGGCGTTCAACTGGTGGAGCGCTGGATCCTGATGCGCCTGCGCCATCACACCTTCTTCTCCCTGTCCGAGCTGAACTGGGAAATACGACGCCTGTTGGAGGATCTTAACAACCGGCCATTCAGGCAACAGACAGGATGCCGGCGCCGCCTGTTCGACGAGCTGGACAAGCCCGCACTGATGCCTCTACCCCGACACCCCTTTGAGCACCAGGAATTCAAGGTTGCCAGGGTGAATATTGATTACCATGTCCAGTTCAGCGGACACTTTTACTCTGTCCCGCACCCGCTGGTGAAGGAGGAAGTGGAAATCCGGGCCAGCCATCATACGGTGCAGGTGCTTTACAAGGGCAAACCTGTCACCAGCCATGTCAGACAGTATGCCGCCGGTGCGTTCACCACCCGGACAGAGCACATGCCAACCCGGCATCAGAAGCAACAACAGTGGACACCCGGTCGGCTAACAGACTGGGCGCAGAAACTCGGGATCGATGTACTTGAATTTACCCGGCAACTGCTAAACAGCAAGCAACATCCGGAACAGGCTTACCGGGCTTGCCTTGGGCTCCTCAATCTTGAGCGGGAATACGGTGCGCAGCGGCTGAATGCAGCCTGCCACCGGGCCATGAATAGCGGTGGTCGAAGAGTCGCTAACGTTCGCTCCATTCTGCAATCGGGTCTGGACAAAATCCCGCTGGAACAACAGCAGGAGCCAGAACAACGCATCACCATCCGCCATGAAAATATCCGTGGCGCTGACTTCTTTCACTGAGGGGCAAGAGCATGATTAATCAAACCATGACCCGTCTTC
>CBDHDU010000004.1:0-40976 GCA_965261725.1 Endozoicomonadaceae bacterium
AAATCGTCGCGAATGCGCCGTCCCTGATGGATTATCTCGATGATGAATCCTGTGAGCATTTCGAAAAGCTGCAGGCTATGCTGGATCAGGCTGGCGTACAGTACACCCTGAATCCACGTCTGGTACGCGGACTGGATTACTATGGCCGCACCGTGTTTGAGTGGATTACCACTGAACTGGGTTCTCAGGGCACTGTCTGCGGTGGTGGTCGTTATGATGCGCTGCCGGAACTGCTGGGTGGCCGCCCGACCACAGCGATTGGTTTCGCGATGGGGCTGGAACGTCTGGTACTGATGCTGGAAACCCTGAATCTGGTACCGGAAGCGGTGACTCAGCATACGGATGTATCGGTCGTCGCGGTCGGTGATGTTGCCGGTTTTGCCCTGAGTTTTGCGGAACAGCTGCGTACCCGGATACCGGGGCTGCGGGTTCAGCTGAACTGTGGCGGTGGCAGCTTCAAGAGTCAGATGAAAAAAGCAGATCGCAGTGGCGCTGGCTATGCACTGATCATCGGTGAAGATGAAATGCAGGCCGGTGAAGTCACTGTAAAAAATCTGCGCGAAGAAGCTGAACAGCAGCGCGTAGATATTGAAGGGCTGGTTAGCCTTTTAAATAGCTGATAGCTGATAGCTGATAGCTGGCGGCAGGCAGCTGGCAGCTAACAAAAACTAATTATCCTGACGGGCTGATAAATTCCGGCAGGGATGTTGATTCAACAACGATGGTGGTCTGGCGAGGAAGCTGGAACCAGAAATTCTGGTCTGAGGAGAGCAGGGTGAGCGAACATTACAGTGATGAAGAACAACTGGCGACACTGAAACGCTTTTGGGATGAATACGGCAAGTCACTGGTAGCCGGTGTCGTGATTGCGATGGTATCCGTATTTGGATACAAAGCCTGGCAGAAGAGTCAGGTTGAAACTGCCCAGCAGGGCGCTGCCCTGTACCAGCAAGTGCTGGACATTATGGTATACGACAGTGAAGAAGCGCTGACCGAAGAACAGCTGGCAACGCTTGATCATGTGGTTTCAACCCTGAAGCAAGAGTATGATGATACTCCTTATGCCGGGTATGCAGCGCTGTTCAGTGCTCGCCAGTCTGTAGAAGCAGGTGACCTCGCAGCTGCAAAAGATATGCTGCAGTGGGTCGTTGATCAGAAAGAAAGCCGTGATATTGATGTTGTTGCGCGCATTCGTCTGGCACGGGTACTGCTGGCCAGCGAAGGTGATAATGCCGCTGCCGCACTGAAAGTACTCGAAGGAATTAAAAAGCCCGGTGGTTACAAGGCTTCTGTAGAAGCAGCCCGGGGGGATGTACTGCTGGCACTGGGTCGTAATGACGAAGCCAGAACTGCTTATCAGGCAGCACTGGATGAAGCCCGTGTAAACGGTGAACAGCGTCCGGTGGTACAAATGAAACTGGATAACCTGGCGGCGCCAGCTGAGGCAGCGCAGGACAGTTCCGAACCTGCGGCAGAAAGCCCGGCTAACAGTTAAAAAAACGGCTCAGAAAGAAGAGCGCTCAGGCGGAGAGAATATTAATGACGAATCTGCAGAAGCAAAACAGGATTAACCGTTTTCGGCAGATGAGAGTCGCCTTGCTGGCCACTGTGGTAATGCTTGGGGGATGTAGTCTGTTTTCCGGTAGTGATAGCGAAACGCGTGAGCCGAATGCTTTACCGGAAATCACCAGCACACTGAAGCTGGAAAAAGCCTGGAGCCGCAGTGTCGGTAAAGGTGCCGATGGCAAATACCTGACTCTGCGTCCGGCAATGAGTGGCAGTAATCTGATTGTTGCCGATGCTCGTGGTCTGGTGCAGGCACTGAACCGTGACACCGGTAAAGTGCAGTGGACGACTGAACTGGATATGCCGACTTCCGGCACCGTAACCGCCAATCATGGGTTGGCGCTGGTAGGCACCCTGAACGGTGATGTTGTTGCACTGTCGCTTGATACCGGTAAAGAACTGTGGCGCAGCAAAGTATCCAGTGAGGTACTTTCTGCTCCGGTTACCAATGGTCAGGTTGTTGTCGTGCATTCCATTGATGAAAAACTCACCGGCCTGAGTGCTGAAACCGGTGAGAAGCAATGGGAGCAGAGCGTCAGCCAGCCACTGCTGCGTCTGCGTGGTTCCAGCACACCGCTGATGACCAATGGTCTGGTCATTGACGGTTTTGCCAACGGTGAAGTCCGGGCTTATGAAGCCAATAAAGGCTCACAGGTCTGGGATACCCGCATTGCGGTACCGAAAGGTAACTCCGAGCTTGAGCGTCTGGTTGATATTGAAGGCAAGCCGCTGCTGGTTGGTGATGCGCTGTATGTTGTCGGTTATCAGGGCAATATTGTTGCACTGGATCCGACAACCGGCCGTGTGCGCTGGGCGCGTGAATCTTCCAGTTATCAGGCAATGGCCGCAGGCTTTGGTAGCTTGTATGTATCCATGGCGAATGACTGGATTTCTGCTGTTGATCAGCGTACCGGTGCCACTAACTGGCGTCAGGAAAAGCTGGAAGGTCGTCATCTGAGTGCGCCGTCTACCCACAGCAGCTATGTTGTTGTCGGTGACTATGAAGGTTATGTGCACTTTGTCTCTCAGGTAGACGGGCAGTTTGCCGGTCGGATTCAGACAGATTCCGACGGTGTCCGTGCCCAGCTGCTGAGTGATGGTGAACTGCTGTATGTTTATGGCAACAGCGGCGATCTGGTTGCGTTAAAAATTCGCTGATATTTCAGGCGAATTATCAGCGCTATAAAAGCTAAATAAAGTTGTACGCTGGATCAGTTTTATCCTGATCCAGCGTTTTGTTTTTTCTGGATACCTGCTGTATTCCACGTAAACCCGACATTTGTTGTGCTTGCGTGTGAAAACCCTCTATAACAGTGGGTATCTGTTGTTCAAGGTAACGATTCCATGGTACCGGTGATCGCTCTGGTAGGGCGTCCAAATGTTGGCAAATCTACCCTCTTTAACCGATTAACCCGTTCCCGTGATGCGTTGGTTGCTGACTTCGCAGGCCTGACCCGTGACCGTAAATACGGCGAAGGCAGAATGGGTGAACGTGAATTTATTGTGGTTGATACCGGTGGTATCAGCGGCGATGAGGCCGGTATTGATGCGGAAATGGCATCCCAGTCGCTGGCGGCTATTGAAGAAGCAGACATTGTACTGTTTCTGGTGGATGCCCGTGCCGGTCTGACGGCAGCTGATGAAATGATTGCCAATCATCTGCGTCGTCGTAACAAACTGACATGGCTGGTAGCCAACAAAATGGATACCATCAATCCGGATGTCGCTTTCAATGAATTCTACAGCATGGGTATTGGTGAGCCGACAGGTATTGCCGCAGCCCACGGCAAGGGTGTGCGTAACCTGCTTGATAAAGTGCTGGATGCCCATGAAGCAACCCTGCCGCTCGAGCCGGAGCTGGATGAGGTAGAAGAAGGGGAAGAAGACCCGGACGCACCTGAAGAAAAAAGCATCCGTATTGGCGTATTTGGTCGTCCAAACGTTGGTAAATCAACACTGGTTAACCGGATGCTGGGTGAAGAGCGGGTTATTGTTTACGACAAGGCCGGCACCACACGCGACAGTGTTTATATTCCTTACGAGCGTCACGGCAGCCATTACACCCTGATTGATACGGCGGGTGTACGTCGTCGCGGCAAGGTGAAGGAAACCGTTGAAAAGTTCTCGGTTGTCAAAACCCTGAAAGCCATTGAAGACGCGCACGTTGCAGTTGTAGTCATTGATGCCCGTGAAGGTCTGGTCGATCAGGACTTGCATATGCTGGGCTTTGTGCTCGAAGCCGGGCGCGGTGTGGTACTGGCCGTCAACAAATGGGATGGCATGACCGCCGAAGCCAAAGAACAGGTCAAAGAGCAGCTGGAACGTAAACTGCACTTTATCGACTACGTGCGCATTCACTTCATTTCCGCCATGCACGGTACCGGTGTCGGTAACCTGTACGACGCAATTGAAGAAGCTTATGAAGCGGCGACCGGACGCTGGTCAACCAACTACCTGACCCGCGTACTGCAGGATGCAGTCACCGATCACCAGCCACCAATGGTACATGGTCACCGGATCAAACTGCGTTTTTGTCATATGGGTGGCATGAACCCGCCGCTGCTGGTTATTCATGGTAACCAGACCGACTCGGTTCCGGCATCTTACCGCCGTTACCTGGAAAACACTTTCCGTCGTGTACTGAAGATTGTCGGCACACCGATCCGGTTTGAGTTCAAGTCCAGCGAAAACCCGTATGCGGACAAAAAGAAAAAACTGACTGATCGTCAGGTCAACACGAAAAAGCGCTTGATGGCGAACCACAAAAAGCAGGAGAAAAAGAAGAAAAATAAGCGTTGAGTTTGAATTTTACAGGTAGACCAATTTTGCTGGACTACCTGTAAAAATTTTCTATTGAAGGTTCAAGGTTCAAGGTTCAGATGGTTCCTCCCATGGAAATGTCTTCTTTGTTGCGACAATGTTTCAAGTTCTTTGAAGTTTTCAGTGGCTTGTTGTTTTCGGTTTCTGTATCGGCGGGCTATCATGATTTTACTAGGGGGGGTTATGGTACTCATCGGTTCCCACCTTTTTATTCCTGCCCGAGTGGTTGTTCTCATGATTACTGCCTGATGAATAATCCGTACTATCCCCAGCCTAACGGGATACAACCGGAGGGGCGCGCGTGGAATGTGCACTATACGAATAGTACTGCCAAAGTACTCACTGAAAATTGCCCCTATGAAAACAACCATACTGCAAGTGCAAGGGTAAGGATTGAGACACGGGTGCCAAGTTTTCCAGATGCTTTTCCTCCGGCATATAGTGCTCTTAATGTTGTAGCGCCTGGTGTACAAAGCTTCGAGATAGAATTGAATAGGCCATCCGGCCCGTCAGCCGGTTCTCAATACTGGAGCTGTGATGTTTCTGGTACTGGAGAAGTCATGTGTAAAAAAGATGTATTACGCCCGGTTAAAAATGAACATTATAAGTTGGTTGTTTATGAAGGAAAAACTTATTCCCGATGTCTTTTATGTAATCCTGAAAAAGAAAAACTTGATTGTAAGAAATTACGATATAAAGGTTTAAGTGGTATAAAGCTCCATTATAAAACTCATTTTGGTATACGAGAGTATTCTTGTTCGATAGCAGGTTGCGGAAAATCTTTTACGTCTAGTCAAAATTTAAAAACTCACATACTGAAGCATCAAGGTAAAAAACAATTTCGTTGTAGCCATGATAATTGTAATGGCACTTTTACAACCCAAGGAGCTTTAAGTGGTCACCTTAGTCTTCACAAGGGTGAAAAGCCCTTTATTTGCGACTATCCTGGATGCTCTAAGGGATATGTTAATGCCAAAAGGCTAAAGCGGCATGCCAATTCTCACCCGGGAGGGAAGCGCTTTAATTGCAAATTTTGTAAAAAGATACATAATGATATACATCAAATGCGGCAACATCAGCTTTCTTGTCGAGATAACCCTCGACGATTGCCGGTTAAGGATATTCGCGCAATACGAAAAAGAATGAGAGAGGCAAGAGTGGCAGCAAGAGTAACAGGTAGTGTCAATTGAGCGGCATTTTCCGCTCATATCTGTTTGACTTGTACGCCATCATCAGTCGATGCCCAAAGAGATGGCGGCATGAATTTATTGCAGCCGGGAAAGTATAAAAGTCCGAGAGAGTTCTCTATCCTGTCGAAACGCTTGTCATGCTCAGACAACGCCTTTCCTATCCTATCGAAGTACTTATCATGCTCCGACAGGTGTTGCTTGACTGCCTTTACATCCTGCCGGGTTTTTCCCTGACAGCACCAAGTACATCGGCTAACGTGTCTCTGATATGATCGATTTCCGAGTCTGCCTGTTTAACTTTCAGGCTCATACTCTACTTATCCGGTAAAATGGTTGCTGTTGTAGAGCATAGCAACAAATGGGACGAGGGCGCCTGCAGAGAAAACAGTAACGGTACTGGCTACACCGATCCGGTTTGAGTTCAAATCCAGCGAAAACCCATATGCTGACAAAAAGAACAAGCTGACTGATCGTCAGGTTAACAAGAAAAAGCACTTGATGACGAACGCCAGGAAGCAGGAGAAAAAGCAGAAAAACAAGCGTCGAGTTGTTCTTCAGGGTTTCAGGCGCTGCTTTAGCGCCTTGCCCATTCCTATACAGCCTGTGGGTTTTGCTACAATTGTGGTAATTTGCTACACTGAATGTTAAGCATAGGGAGAATTGTTATGGCAACTGCAAGTATCAGGCTGGATCAGGACTTGGTTGAGAAGGCCACTATCATGGCGAAAGCCCTGAATCGCACGACCCCAAAGCAAATTGAACATTGGGCAAAGATTGGGGAAATGATGGAGGATAACCCGGATTTGCCCTATGAATTTGTGAAACAAGCGATTATCGCAAAAGCGGAAAAGGAAGCTGGGAAAGTAGAGAGTTACGACTTTGGCTAAGATCACCCGAGTCGTACAAACTGCCAGCTTCAAAAAAGCAGCTAAAAAACTCCATAAAAATCAAAAGGCTGACCTTGATGGTGCTGTCCGGACGTTGATGGAAAACCCATTGCTGGGAGAGCAAAAGAAAGGAGACCTTTCTTTTATGCGTGTTTACAAGTTCAAGATGGTCAGACAGCTTACCTTATTGGGGTATAGCTACGAAGAAGGTACAATTGTGCTTGAGCTTCTCACTTTTGGTTCCCATGAGAATTTTTATCGAGATGCTAAGCATCTGTTTTGAGTTGTAATGCCACTATCAGCTAATGCTGGAGACAGTGGCGTATCTTGCCTCACGAGTCTTGGCGTTCAATCTTTATAGGTTACGCCTTGTGCAGTCTGAATCCAAAAAATTCGCATGTTAGGTCTTTTCTTTGGGTAGATGTAGCCTTCATAATTTCCGTTAGCATTGAGTTTACAGTTACTTTTTCTCATTGCTGATGTTGAGCTGTAACCATCTCTTTGGTGAACTAGTTTGAATGCATAGCCTAGGTTTCCACACCTTGATTCACCATAGTCAATGGTATATGAACCATTGAAATTGTTTTTTCCTGATGCGTTAGCATTAAAGTTCAGCATAATTCCGGAAAATAGAATGGCTATAATTGTGAAATAACCTTTTGTTTTTGATGTTTTTTTGATTATCAACTCTAACTCCTTTTTTTGAAAATTATTCTAGTTTAGATTGATATATAGTTGTTTCTGTTGGGGATGAGTAATGGCGTGCTTATAAATATAGTGATGTTTCTATTTTAAATAGTTATGTGTTTGTTTCATGAATGCGAATATGTCCAATGTTTGAATCAGTTCTTTCTAGGCCAAGCTCATGCCTCAAGCTGGTGCGTAAGTGTTGTAGTAACTCTTTTAGAATTTTTTGATTAATCTTCTCCTCTGTTTGTAAAGTTTCAGCGAATTTATGTGCTAGTTCAATTTGTTTTTTTGTGCCAAAAAGTTGGATTTCTGCAAAAGCGCTTTGCAGTAACTCACACCACTCCTTGGTGTATCGAGGTGGTTCGATGGCATTGTCTATTTTTTGGGCTCTTCAGGCATATCTGTGGGTAAACAGAAACGAATTTTGAGGGTAGAAGCACCAGCGGCTGACTTCTGGTAATTTTTTTGTTTGCAGACAAAAAAGAACAAGAAGCGCGCTGATGCTGATACTCGATTCTGCAGTTTTTAGAATTTGACGAAGGGGATTTCTTGTGAGCGACTGAACCAGTCTACTACTGCAACTCCTGTACCAAGCCTAGCGAGGCATAATCAACATCACAGCAGCAGGCTGGCAATGTAACATGGGATAGGAATACACTATCGTCAAGTACTGTCTGTGTTGATCCGTTCACTCCCTGTTGTCACTTCATTTCTCGATGCCTTGAGCAACTCATTAGCAACCATCAAGCCTTCTGCCCGTCTCACAGCGACACAGAAGACAATGATAGGAATGATGATCGTGGGTATCATCATTACAGAAACCATCAACTGGGCTGCCTTTGAGCGTAGAAGTCTCGGGAAATTCAAGTCTACCCGTCTGTGCTGGATATTTTACTCCGCAAAAGTTGCATGGCATTCCTTACTACAGGCCAGTATTCGTAACATTCTGACCCACTATGGCATCGACAGTGGCAGTCTTGTTTTTGACGATACGGGTAAGAAAAGATCAAAAAGAACGACTCGGATCACAGGTGCTCACAAGGTCAAAGATAAAGCGACCGGTGGCTATTTTAATGGTCAGGAACTGGTCTTTATGGTGCTGGTTACCGATACCGTCACGTTTCCAGTAGGGTTCCGTTTTTTCGTGCCAGACCCAGAGCTGTCTGCATGGAGAAAGAAGGACAAGCAACTTAAGCAACAGGGTGTTACCAAAAAACAACGCCCCAAGAGCCCGAAACCAGATCACCAGTGTTACCCAACCATGCAGGTACTGGCGTTAGAGATGACACAGGAGTTTGTTGACGCCTTTCCTGAAGTCAGGATTAAAGGGGTTCTGGCTGATGCGCTCTATGGTACGGGAGAATTTATGGATAAAGCCTCTGCTATAACAGGCAAGGCACAGGTAGTCAGCCAGTTGCGCTCTAATCAGAAAGTAGCCAGCAGGAATTCTGAAGCGACAGTAAAAGAGTATTTTGCCCGTCAGGAAGGCGTAGAAACCCAGTTGATAATCCGAGGTGATAAGTCCAGAAAAGTAACGATGCTGTCTGCTCGTCTATATGTTAAAGCGCACAACAAGCGTCGTTTTGTGATTGCTCTCAAATATGAAGATGAAGAAGAGTATCGATATCTTGTTGCCTCTGATATGTCATGGCACCACGTCGATATAGCCAGACTGTATTCGTTGAGATGGTTGGTCGAGGTTTTTATTCAGGATTGGAAAGCTCATGGAGGCTGGAACAGACTGAGCAAACAGAGAGGTGAGAAGGGATCGAAGCGTGGCTTGATCCTGAGCCTTCTGTGCGAGCATTTACTGTTGCTGCATCCTGAGCAATCTGTCCGGCTTAAAAACAACCAGCCCGGGATGCCTGTAGGCTGCCTGATCGAGCATCTCAAAGCTGAAGCACTGGTAGATACCGTCAAGGAAGTGGTGACCTCAGGTGACCCGGAAAGCAGCTTGGAATCTCTGACCCAAGCCTTGAAAAATGTACTTCCCGTACGAGAGTCCAGTAGGCATATGGCTGGGCGGGATCTTGGTAAACAGGAGCCTACGGAATCACTCAAGACTCATGCCAGAAAGTTTGAGCTTCTGGATGCAGTCTGATTGTCAAGCATGAAAAACTGCAGAATCGAGTGATAAAAACTATCCTCAATAAAGTTCATAAACTCAAGTCTTTTGTTTATCAGGATGTAAAACTCGGCTTCTACCAGGGCTCTGAAGTATTCAATGTGACTGTGGCTCCACGGAAGAACAGTCATGCTATCTGCTCAGGATGCAAAAAAGCTGCTCCGGGCTATGACCGCCTTACTGAGCGTCGCTTCGAATTCGTTCCCCTCTGGGGCATCAGGGTTTTTCTGCTCTACAGAATGCGTCGGGTTGAATGCAAGACATGTGGTGTAAAGGTTGAACAGGTTCCATGGGCGGATGGCAAGAAAGAACTTACCAAAGTCTACATGCAGTTTTTGGCAAGCTGGGCCCGAAAGCTCTCGTGGAAAGAGGTTGCCTGCATTTTCAATACCTCATGGGAGAAGGTCTTTCATGCTGTTGAGTATGTGGTTGAATGGGGCAAAGCACATCGCCCTCTCGACAATATCAAGGCCATTGGTGTAGATGAGGTGGCGTATCAAACAGGTCATAAATACCTGACTGTGGTTTACCAGATCGACCGTGATTACACACGGCTGTTGTGGGTTGGACAGGAGCGAACCGAAGCCACCATTCGCCGTTTCTTCTCATTCTTTGGTGCACAGAGAAGCCAGCAGTTGGAATATGTCTGCTCTGACATGTGGCAGCCCTACGTGAAAGCGATTGCGGAGTATGCCAGCCAGGCGCTGCATATTCTGGATCGTTTCCATATTGTTGCCATGCTGAACAAGGCCATTGATGAAGTCAGAGCCTCAGAGCACAAACAGCTTCAGGCAGCCGGATATGAACCTGTTCTGAAAAAAACTCGCTGGTGCCTACTCAAGAGAAAAGAGAACCTGACCGAGAAAGAAGAGATCAAGCTAAACACAGTGCTCCAGTACAACCTGAAAAGTGTCAGGGGTTACCTGCTCAGAGAAGAGTTCCAGGTTTTCTGGGACTAGTGTGCCGTAGCACATACAAGGGAAGTAAAAGGATTACTTTCTGAAGATGTGGAAGCTATGGAAGAGATGGCGGTAGACCCGCCGAAATCGGCTGTCGAAAGCAGGTTTCAAACCACCTCAAGCTGCTGTCGTTAAGAGCGGTGGTAGTGAGCGTTGAGGAAAAGGCGAAAGTAAATTCGTCAGGTATGGTACAGAGAGATGAGTAAACCCGAATCTTTGTTGAAGCGTCGTAAGGAACTTTTTCGGCATCAAAACCTGAGGCTTAGTCCTCCTCAGGGATAAGTCTGCAAGTGAATTTCGAATGCTGTGCAGGCGGTGTCCGGCGTTGAGAAGGCATGACTCTGTACTGGGCTCTTTCATGGAACTGCGGGAACCTGTCGTGCAGGTGTTAAGGGAGACTCTCAAGTGGCGACCACCACAAGAGACTGAGTACCGATACTGCGCACAGGGGCGGAGTAGCTCGTAGTAGTGTTGAAGCTCCTGTAATAGGGGGGGAGCGAAGGGGCTGCGTTAGGTGGCTCGTTGTGGAATGCAACTGTCCCAAAGGATCTTGTCTGGATGCCTATAAAGGGACGTAGTCAGCAACCGGAGGGACAGGATGACATTGCTCAACGGGCAGGGCGGTTGTCACATGGAGGCAAATCTGTTCCTGATTACCACTGAAGCTACGCATGTCTACAGGAGTACCTTTGTTAATTACTCTGTCTCGTAGCATATACGGATGTACTATTAACCCCGTGATCAGAACGTTAAAAGCAGCAATATATAGTCTCTCGCTAACAAGACGATAGTTCATGAATTTTAAAGGTCATGCACGCCAAGCCTTTAAGCGATAGCCATTCTTCTACATGCTGGCGTACGCTCAGTGGTAATCAGGTATCTGTTTGTCACTGGCTGGAAAAAGTACAGGTCAGAAAATGTCTCAGAATTGTGATAGGCGTTTACCTGATGGGAGCGGTATGAATCGAGAGGTTCACGTACCGTTCTAAGAGGGGCTGGCGGGGAAGTTCCGCCGGTCTACTCACCCATTTCACCACACTGGGCAGGAAAGTATCTGGATCGGTGGTGCACAAGAGTCATGCGATCAAAGATAGAGCCAATGAAGAAAGTGGCTAAAACTGTTCGGCGACATAAGCCGCTTATCCTGAACTGGTTCAGGGCAAAAAAGGCATTTTCCAGCGGAATTGTTGAGGGGCTGAATACCAAGATAAAACTCACTACGAGAAAATCGTATGGATTCAGAACCTATAAATGTGCAGAAATTGCTTTATATCATGCGCTTGGCAAGCTGCCTGAACCAGAAACTACCCACAGATTTTGCTGACGAGGCATTTTTTGATAGGCTTCGATAAGGTATTGGGTTTTAATCTCTCGCCTTTTATTTGCCATATCTCTTCGCGATGTGAAATAGTGGACAATGATCCAGCCCATTGCTGCAATCACAACCGTTGAGATTACTTTTATAATAAATTCCAACTCCATGTATACACTTAACCCTGTAAACCTATAAGTATTGGTGAACCATAGCTCCAGATAACCGCACCTAATATGCCTAACACAAGCACCACTTTATGTATGATGGACTCGTGGCTGGCATACTGGTTTATTTTCTGGAATAAGGAAGGTGGTAGTTGAAGCATCGCATTACTCAAGAGGTTGCTGATACGTCTTGAGCGAAATTCAATAAACATTGCCATTACGCCAACTAATGCCCCCGACCTTTCAAACCATGAGCCAGCGGTTTCAAAGCTAGGCCTCATGAATGGTACAAAATTTAAACAGCCGAATATACTCAAAGTTAGTAATAACAGTGCAATGCAAGTATGCAGCTCTTTTTTTAGGGCGGATTCGTACTTACCTGCTAGCTCTATCACTTTTGTATCTGGCATAATCATTCGTGCTGACCTAGCTATATGTTTGTGCTTCTTTGTTTGGGGTTGGAACAGCCGATATAAGCGAATCCTCTCTTTGTCTATAGCACACATGTAGGAGAGATATCTCAGGGCATTGGTAGCTCAGACAGTGTAGTCTGATGGCTTAATCCTAAATCAATACACATCGAAAGCGATAATGGTTACTGGTTCAAGATTGCTTTTTATCTTTCAGGCGTAATCGCTTCAACACGACAACTCAACTCACCCTCCCCAAGCCGCGCCTTAATTCTCTCATTCTCACTAACATCAGAACTCCGTCGCACAACCTGCCCATCCTCTTTCTGCAATATTGCATAACCACGCCCCAACGTCGCCAGCGGACTGAACGCATGCATCCGCGCAGCCTGTTCCGCCAGCTGGTGACGACGGCGTTCGTTCTGCTGTTTGATGGCAGCGCTTAATCTGGCGGAAAGATTCGCCAGCGGCGCACGGCGTGCTTTCAGCAGGTTGAGTGGCGAGTGTTGATGCAGACGACTCTGGACATTATTTAGCTGATGATGGCGGGTCAGCATTTGATGCTTCATCGCCTGTTGCAGTCTGACTTCCAGATCATCCAGTCGCTGGCTATGTTCCTGTAGTTTATGTCCGGGATGGCGCAGGCGTTTATGCAGATGTTGCAGGGTTTGTTGCTGGACGGAAATAATCCGCTGCATGGTGGCTGCCAGTTGCTGTCGCCATGCGTCCAGTGTGTTGTACCAGTCTGCCTGATCGTGACTGAGTACTTCGGCGGCAGCTGAGGGTGTCGGGGCGCGATAATCGGCAACAAAGTCGCTGATACTGAAATCCACTTCGTGGCCGACGGCGCTGACGGTGGGTATCGGGCAGGCAGCAAGCGCGCGGGCAACCTGTTCTTCATTAAACGGCCACAGGTCTTCCAGTGAACCGCCGCCACGGCTGACAACCAGTACATCAATATCCGGCAGCTGTTGTGCCAGTTGAATGGCGCGCACAATCTGCGGTGCGGCTTCATTACCCTGAACCTGAGAAGGAATAACCGTCACTTTGGTGGCAGGAAAACGCCTTTCCATCACGGTCAGAAAATCCCGGATCGCGGCGCCGGTGGGGGAGGTGATAATGCCAATATGTTTTGGCATGGAGGGGAGCGGCTGTTTGCGCTCGGGGGAGAACAGGCCTTCGGCAGCCAGTTTGGCTTTGAGCTGTTCAAAGGCTTGCTGCAGCGCACCGGCACCGGCCGGTTCCATATTGTCCACAATCAGCTGGTAGTCGCCACGGCCTTCATACAGGCTGACGCGACCACGCACCCGTACCAGCATGCCTTCCTTGGGCGCAAAGCGCTGCATCTGGTTCCGGTTGCGGAACATGGCGGCCCGTACCTGAGCACCTGAATCTTTCAGCGTAAAGTACCAGTGCCCGGAGGCCGGGCGCGCTAAATTGGATATTTCCCCCTCTACCCAGATCGAGGAGAAAGTGACTTCAAGGAGTCGACGCGCCTGGCTGTTCAGCTCAGACACACTCAGTATGTTGCGTTGGTTACCGGTGAGTTCTGGCTTTACTTTAAGCATGGCTTTTCTTTAATTCAGGTGCCAAAGCGCCCGAACAGCTACTTTCATATATTATGACGGTGCCTTTTTCCATCCTTACATCGTTGCAGCTCTGGTCACGTAGCGACGGCTACGCTCCCGACGCTGCGCCTCGAAGGCTGAAAAAATCCACTCGCCAGAATATATGAAAGCAGCTGCTCGGGCACTTATCGTATTTAGCAGGCATAACTATTGCCTGAACCGCTATAGGCGGGCAAACCAAGTAATTATCCCTGAAAAAAAATGAAAATGTAAGAATTGTTGGGTGGGTAAGTCACAGATATAATTGACGGAATTTACTCGCGTTTCCTTCACTCAGCGGAACCCAGATCGTTGTGGCGGAGGTTTATCCTTATACTATTCACTTGAATCGGTAGGCGAACGAATATGTTGCGTATAGCGGAAGAAGCACTGACCTTCGATGATGTATTGCTGGTTCCGGGGTATTCCGAAGTCCTGCCCAAGGATGTGTCCCTCAAATCCCGAGTAACCCGGAATATTGAGCTGAACATCCCGCTGCTGTCATCAGCGATGGATACAGTCACCGAATCCCGCCTGGCCATCGCCATGGCGCAGGAAGGCGGACTGGGTATTATCCACAAAAATATGGCTATAGATCAACAGGCAAATGAAGTTCGCAAGGTAAAAAAGCACGAAAGTGGCGTGGTTAAAGACCCGATCACTATTCAGGCTGATGCCACTGTGCGTGAACTGATGGAACTGCGTCATCAGCACAGCATCTCCGGTGTACCGGTACTGCAGGGCGGCGATCTGGTCGGTATCGTTACCAGTCGCGATGTGCGCTTTGTAGCGGATATTAATAAGAAAATTGCCGATGTAATGACCACCCGTGACAAGCTGGTGACTGTATCTGAAGGCACTTCACAGGATGAAGTCCAGAAACTGCTGCAGCAGCACCGTATTGAAAAGGTGCTGGTTGTTAATGATCAGGGCGACCTGTGCGGCATGATGACCGTTAAGGATATCCAGAAAGCCAAAGATTACCCGAATGCGTGTAAGGATGAGCATGGTCAGCTGCGTGTTGGTGCGGCTGTCGGAACCGGTGCCGAAACCCCGGATCGTGTTGCTGCGCTGATTGAAGCGGGCGTTGACGT
Organism: Endozoicomonadaceae bacterium; assembly: GCA_965261725.1. GTDB lineage: Bacteria > Pseudomonadota > Gammaproteobacteria > Pseudomonadales > Endozoicomonadaceae > CANDOC01. The sequence goes on from CBDHDU010000004.1 coordinate 14,828, forward strand.
GATTGTTGTTGATACCGCCCACGGTCATTCCCGCGGTGTTATTGATCGCGTGGCATGGGTTAAGAAGAATTACCCGGATGTGCAGGTCATCGGCGGTAATATCGCTACCGCTGAAGCCGCCAAAGCGCTGGCAGAGGCGGGTGCTGACGGTGTGAAAGTCGGCATCGGACCGGGTTCCATTTGTACTACCCGTATCGTAACCGGTATTGGTGTACCACAGATTTCTGCCGTCGGTAACGTTGTTAAGGCGCTGGAAGGCACCGGTATTCCGGTGGTGGCTGACGGTGGTATCCGTTATTCCGGCGATCTGGCTAAAGCTGTTGTGGCGGGTGCCAGCGTAGTAATGATTGGCAGTATGCTGGCGGGTACTGACGAAGCACCGGGCGAAATCATTCTGTATCAGGGTCGCAGCTATAAGTCTTACCGTGGTATGGGTTCTATGGGTGCGATGTCTCAGGCAACCGGTTCCAGCGACCGTTACTTCCAGGATGCCAATGCCGGTGCTGAAAAGCTGGTGCCGGAAGGTATTGAAGGCCGGGTTCCTTACAAGGGGCCAATCAGTGCGATTGTGCATCAGATGATGGGCGGTCTGCGTGCATCCATGGGTTACACCGGTTCGGCGGATATTGAAACCATGCGTACCCAGCCGCAGTTTGTGCGGGTGACCAATGCCGGCATGATGGAATCTCATGTACATGATGTGACCATCACCAAGGAAGCACCGAACTATCGTGTGCGTTAAGCACCGGTTAGTTATTACCGCTTCTGTATGACTTATGCTTCCGGCTTTGATTCAGGCCGGAAGCAGCCCCCTTCAAGTACCGTAATGATAATGCATCCCGTGAACTGCGCTGCAGAACCACGGTCGATAGATTTATACGGTAAACAGTGACTGGCAGGTCAGTTTGATTGACTGGCTGCCCCCTAGCTTAATTCGGGCGGATTCATGTCCCAGGATATTCATTCACAGCGTATTCTTATCCTCGATTTCGGTTCCCAGTACACCCAGCTGATTGCGCGCCGGGTACGGGAAATCGGGGTTTATTGTGAGCTGCATGCTTTTGATATGCCGGAAGAGGATATCAGGGCATTTTACCCCAAGGCGATTATTCTGTCTGGCGGTCCGGAGTCCGTTACGGAAGGTGACACCCCCCGTGCGCCGGAAATTGTCTTTAATCTGGGCGTGCCGGTACTGGGTATCTGCTACGGCATGCAGACCATGGCGGCACAGCTGGGCGGTGGAGTGTCTACTTCTGACCTGCGTGAATTCGGTTATGCCCAGGTTAATATCGAAGAAGCCAGCTCGTTCCTGAAAGGTATTGAAGACCATATGGCTGATGACGGCCAGATGAGTCTGGATGTCTGGATGAGCCACGGTGACAAGGTTTCTCAGCTGCCGGAAGGTTTCAGCCTGATGGCGTCTACCGATTCCTGCCCGATTGCCGGTATGGCGGATGAATCCCGTCATTTTTACGGCGTACAGTTCCACCCGGAAGTAACCCATACCAAACAGGGTGGCCGGATGCTGGAACGCTTCCTGGTTGAAATTGCCGGTTGTGAAAAGCTGTGGACCGCAGCAGGCATTATCGATGACGCGGTTGCCCGTGTGCGTGAACAAGTGGGTGATCAACAGATATTACTGGGCTTGTCCGGCGGTGTTGATTCCAGTGTTGTGGCAGCGCTGCTGCACAAGGCAATTGGCGATCAGCTGACGTGTGTGTTTGTGGATAACGGCCTGCTGCGTCTGCACGAAGGTGATCAGGTGATGGCCATGTTTGCAGAAAACATGGGCGTAAAGGTTGTTCGTGTTGATGCCGAGGAACGTTTCCTTTCCAAGCTGAAAGGCGAAGCCGACCCTGAACAGAAGCGGAAGATTATTGGTAATACCTTCATCGAAATTTTTGATGAAGAATCAACCCGTCTTTCTGAAGTCAAGTTCCTGGCTCAGGGTACGATCTACCCGGATGTTATTGAGTCTGCCGCCAGCAAAACCGGTAAAGCGCATGTCATCAAGTCTCACCACAATGTGGGTGGTCTGCCGGATGATATGAAGATGGATCTGGTTGAGCCACTGCGCGAACTGTTCAAAGATGAAGTGCGCAAGATCGGTCTGGAACTGGGTCTGCCTTACGATATGGTATACCGCCATCCGTTCCCGGGGCCGGGTCTGGGCGTGCGTATTCTGGGTGAAGTTAAAAAGGAATACGCTGATACTCTGCGTCTGGCGGATGCGATCTTTATTGAAGAGCTGCATAAAGCTGATCTGTACCACAAGACCAGTCAGGCATTTGTCGTATTTCTGCCGGTTAAGTCAGTGGGTGTTGTAGGCGACGGTCGTCGTTATGAGTATGTGGTTTCCCTGCGCGCAGTAGAAACCATCGACTTTATGACTGCACGCTGGGCGCACCTGCCTTATGACTTCCTGGAACGGGTTTCCGGCCGGATCATTAATGAGATTTCCGGTATTTCCCGCGTAACATATGACGTTTCCAGTAAGCCGCCTGCGACGATTGAGTGGGAATAATCTTTATTGCGTAAGTTGTTGATTTAATTTGATTAGTAGCTTGCGCAAACTTTCTCTATGAATAGTAGTCTATTGACTTAGTGTATGTTTTCTTCTGCGTATGCGTGAATGATATATAAGCGTGCAATTTAAAATTGTTGTAATCAGTAGATGAAAACTTGATACTGAAGAAAGATGCTATTTCCTATAGGAAATAGCATTATTAAGAGTAAAGTTGACACCTAACCAGTGAGGGTGTGAAATGGGTGTCTTAGCTGGATAAGAGCAATCCAAGAATAAATAGAAGCGCTTAGCAGGCATGACTAACACTTTAAAAGTGAAATTTTGTAGAAAAACTCTGCCTTCAAAGTTAAAACATTCTTTAAAGTGACATTGGCTTACTACGGAAATAAAAAGTAATGGCTGGTCAAAAGAAAATTCTGGTGATTGTTGCTCACTCTGATGATGAAACGCTAGGCATGGGTGGAGCTTTAAGAAAGCACGTGCTGAACGGGGATTCTGTACATGTTGTGTCTATGACTGATGGTGTCGGAGCGAGAGAGGGGAGTGATTCGGAGGCTGTATATAATCGCGAAACAGCAGCCAGACAGGCCAGCCAGCATTTAGGCTTCATATGGGAAAATAACTTTAGCTTTGACGATAACGCAATGGATCGTTATCCCCTACTCGAGGTCGTTGAGTGTGTGGAGATGTCAAAGAGAAAGGTGCGTCCTGATATTGTTTACACGCATAGTGGGGCGGACTTAAACGTCGATCACAGAGTTGTAGCAAATGCTGTTCTTACAGCATTCCGCCCTCAGCCTGGTGAAACATGCTGTGAGATTAGGCTTTTTGAAGTACTTTCTGCCACTGACTATGGGCATGAAAGTATAACTGGCAGGTTTACTCCTAATCTTTTTGTAGATATTAAAGAAACTTGGGAAGCTAAAAGGCTGGCTTTAAATGCTTATGATGTAGAGATGCGCGACTATCCTCATTGTCGCTCGATTGAGGGGGTTGAAAATCTGGCACGGACAAGAGGTAATCAAATAGGGCTACATATGGCAGAAGCTTTTCAAGTAATAAGAAAAATTGAGCGTTGAAATGGGTATTATTATCGCTAACTTTAAAAGCTGGCGCTGTATAAGCGGTGAATTGTGGAATTTTAATAGTGTGGGAATTATAGGTTTTTATCATCGAGTTAATGTGTTTGGTATGCCAGTTTTTGATTAGGAATTGGTTTGGATTATTATTCAAGTAACTTATGTGATTGAAAATGTTGATTCGTAGCGCAAGTATAGCTGACTCTCAAGATGTTTTGGCTTGGAGGAATGATGAATTCAGCCGTAGTATGTTTTTTGACAGCAATAAAATAAGTGATAAAGATCATGAGAAGTGGTTCGAGAAATTATTGGCATCGGAGAATAGTTCAATAGTAATCGGTGAGCAGGCTGAAGGAAAGGTAGGTGTATGCAGATTTGATTTTGACAATGAAACGGGGAGTGCTGAAGTTTCGATCAATTTGAATCCTTCGTTCAGAGGAAAAGGGCTATCGGCAAATTTGCTTGGAAAAGCTATAGAGAATTATATTGGAAGTCATGATGTTGATTTAATAGCTAGAGTGAAAAATAATAACACTGCTAGCCGTAAGATTTTTAGTCGTGTAGGTTTTTATAAGAAAAATGTTTCTGCTAATGAAGTGACTTTTATCTTGCCGAGAAATAAACTAGTATTCAAACCGGTCACTGCTATGCATTCTAAGATTTTGTACGAATTATTAGCAAAGCGTAATCATGGGATTAGCCATCAGCAAATGCCAGCATATTCTGAACATAAAGAATTTGTTGTGAGTAAACCATACCTTCATTGGTATTTGATCTGTGCAGAAGAGCCTGTAGGTACTTTTTATATTCAAGAAGATAACTCTATTGGTTTGAATCTTGCGTCTCTGCGTGAGGAGTGGGTGTCACAAATTATTCAATTTATCATAAATAATTTTTCACCGAGTAAAGCTATCCCATCTAAAATCCCTGATTATTTTTATTTTAATACTGCCATTAGCAATGTGCGTATGATAAATATATTAGAAATGTTTGGGGGAGAACCACTGCAAATATCACATAAGATTATCCAGAGAGATTAAGGCTGATCTATTGGCAGTAATGGGTAGGAGAAATCCTGCAGGGAAAATATCTGATTGAAATGTCTGAATGCTATGAATAATTATATAGTTGCAACTGTCAAGTCATGGAATATTCAGCAATTTCACTTGGAGAAAGGCACGCTTTCAGGTGAATGGCACTTGGTGACTACACCAAATGATCTCACACTGGATAAAATTAAAGCTATTAATCCCAGATACATTTTCTTCCCTCATTGGAGTTGGATTATTCCTGATGAAATATTAAATAATTGGGAATGTGTCTGTTTTCATATGGCCGATGTTCCTTATGGGCGAGGGGGTAGCCCGTTGCAAAACCTGATAGTCAGAGGCCATGATCGGACTATGCTCAGTGCTCTAAAAATGATAAAGGAGCTGGATGCTGGGCCGGTTTATAAAAAAGAGCCTTTAGATTTATCCGGGACTGCTCAGCAGATTTTTGAACGAATGGCTCCTAAGATTTTCAAATTGATAAGATTTATTGCTGAAAATGAGCCTGATCCAGAGCCGCAATCTGGGGCAGTTACGACATTTAAGCGAAGAAAACCGGAGCAGAGCCTGTTGCCTGAAAACGGTACGCTGAAACAGTTGTATGACCATGTACGAATGCTTGATGCAGATACCTACCCAAAAGCATTTATTCGGCATGGTGATTTAAAAATAGAGTTTACCCAGGCTGACCTTGATGAATCCGGTGAATTAATAGCCAGAGTTAAAATTACCAACCAATTGTGAGCCATTGAAAACAGAAATGAAAACTATTGAAATAAACGGTCAGAAAATCGGTCACGAACATAAGCCATATATAATTGCAGAGTTGTCTGCCAATCATAATGGATCTATTGATCGAGCACTGGAAACAATAGAAATGGCCAAAGCTGCCGGAGCTGATGCGATTAAGCTTCAGACTTACACTGCAGATACAATGACTATTGATTGTGATAAGCCTGACTTTCAGATCTCTGGTGGTTTATGGGATGGGTACAAGCTTTATGACCTCTACGAATCGGCTCACACGCCTTTTGAGTGGCATAAAGCAATGTTCGACAAAGCACGGGAAATTGGTATTACTGTATTTTCTACTCCATTTGATGAATCCGCTGTGGATTTGCTGGAGTCATTGAATGCACCTGCATACAAGATTGCGTCTTTTGAACTGACCGATTTACCGTTAGTCAAGCGTGTTGCTCAAACAGGAAAACCTATGATTATGTCAACTGGGATGGCTAATCTGCAGGAGATAGAAGACGCTGTTACAACTGCCAGGGAAAACGGTTGTGAAGATATTGTTGTTCTACACTGTATCAGCGCATATCCTGCACCAGCAGAGCAAGCAAACCTTGCTACTATTGAAGATATTGTAGAAAAATTTAACTGCGTTGGGGGGCTTTCTGATCATACATTAGGGACGACGGTTTCAGTTGCTTCTGTTGCATTGGGTGCTCGCGTTATCGAGAAGCATGTCACTTTAAGTCGTGAGGATAAAGGTCCTGACTCTGAATTTTCTTTGGAACCGCATGAGCTAGAAAAACTTTGCCGTGATACCAAAACAGCATGGCAGGCAATTGGTTGTGCTGGATATGAACGCAAGCCTGTTGAAATGTCTAGTATGAAATTCCGTCGTTCAATATATTTTGTTAAAGGTATTCAGGCTGGTGAAACTATTACGGAAGAACATATTCGTAGAATTCGCCCCGGTTATGGTTTAGCACCAAAATATTTTGATGAACTTATAGGGAAAACGGTAAATCAGAATATTTCTCGTGGCACAGCAACTAGCTGGGAGCAGATCGATAAATAAGCAGAGCATAAAATCAGAAGATGGAGCTTTTGTGTGCTTGATGAGCTTCTCTACTGTCATAGTTATATAGGGCTCAGGCTAACATTGCTTTCTTGTTTCCCTCTAAATTTGCTTGCAGGGTCTCAATCATGCAGAGAGTTGGAATGGGCAATATGAAATTGCCTGTAGTGTTAATCAAATGCTAGGCTCTGTTGACGGAAGTTCTCGCTTTTTAGCCCTGCGGGTGGCTCGTAAAGCAAGCATCCGACTGCGCTGGGCAGAACCATGCCTACACAAGCCCGCCTTGCGTATGGCTGCTTTACCAGCTATTGAGAGTTATAAACTTACGTCATCAGAACCTAGTCCTAAAACTGCAATTTCATGATCAATTATGCTGATACCTTGCTTGGGGGCTGTGTTGTCGGCGATAGTTGAAGGGCTACAACCCCTATATTTCCTGCATTTCTGGATAAGCCTATGACTCGTGGGCATTACATAATTTTTGTAACTTTTGCTAATCATAAGTCCCATCGGACAACCTGTGATTGGTGCGTTAGTACGCCAACTATTGCCGGCAACACAGCCTTGCTTGGGTATTAGCAGCACGGTTTTTTATCACTTTAAACCTTCACCACAAGTATTTCTCAGACAGTTTTGTGATGACTTTTATTAAATTGTTTTACAAGAGTTTTTTATGATTTTTTACCTCATTATTTTGGAATGATTTTAATTCTGGTGCGAGTGATAAAAGCCCTTACTGTGAAAAATATTATTCCAATTAGTTCTGAGCGATCAATTGCGCCACCTGACAGGTCTGTGCATAATCGTTCTACTTTTTGTGGTAGAGGCCGCACCGTTCAAAAGTACATGCTTCGAGGCTGGCAGCCTGAGACGGGTATGGAAAGGGAATGGTGCCGAAGTATTCGAATGAGCCATCTTCGGATATTGGGGCAACAGTGAATAACTGTTGAACTGTCACAGAGTATGCCTTTTTGCAGGCATTAACTGTGGAGTGCTATCCGGAACAGGTTTGGTGAATTCGGTATGCCTGCGCATACAGAGGAAAGCCAGAGCCATTTCCAGACGCAAGTAGGGCTCCCATACACTAAAATGAAACAGGTTGGTCGTTGGATCAGCTGTGTTTCTGCTCTCGTAGCATTGTGGTTAGGAAGTATTGTTGTCAGGAAGTGTCGTCTGGCTGAAAATGATTTCACCGGATCATGTTTTCCCTCCTTATTAAGTGACAATGCTTCCCGGTGCGAGATGCTGTTGTCTTACGACAGCGATGCGGAAATACGGATATCTGACATGACCGCCCGTCGCTGAGAAAGCACAGTATGGAACTCGCAAGTTACAGTAATTCCTTTCTTTCGTTGCTCGCACCGATTGTTGCTATCGGTTTGGCGGTAATTACCCGCAAAGTTGTTATTTCTCTGGGCGCCGGCATTTTGACAGGTGCCATGTTGCTGAATGAATTCAGTGTTGCCGGAACGCTGCAGTATATTGCTGATTCCTTTATCAGTATTTTCTGGAGTGATGGGCTGGACACCGGCAGTATTTTTCTGTTGTCTTTTCTGCTGCTGCTGGGTGGCATGACCAGTTTGATTACTCTGGCAGGTGGTACCGCTGCTTTTGCTGAATGGGCCCGGAGCCGTATCAAAACCCGTCAGGGTTCACAGGTGCTGACCGTTGCGCTTGGTTTGATTATCTTTATTGATGATTATTTCAATAGCCTTGCGGTTGGCCAAATAAGCCGTCCGATTACCGATAGCCAGAAGATTTCCCGTTCCAAGCTGGCTTATCTGATTGATTCTACCGCGGCGCCGGTTTGTGTGCTAACGCCGATTTCCAGCTGGGGCGCATATATTATCGCCCTGATTGGTTCCATTCTTATTGCTCATGATGTGCCCGGCTACAGTGCGCTGAGTGCATTTGTCACCATGATTCCGCTGAATTTGTATGCCTGTCTGGCGCTGGCGCTGGTTATTTTTTCTGCCACGATGGATATTAATGTCGGTGCGATGAAAGCCCATGATCTGCGAGCACGTGAGGGTGAGCTATTTGACGCTAACAAAGGCCGTCCGATGGGCAGTACTGAGCTGGAAGCACTGCCCGGTGGTCATGTCAGTGATCTGATTGTGCCTGTTGTGGTGCTGGTGGCTGCAACAGTAGGTTCTATGTTGTGGACCGGTGGTCAGGTGCTGCTTGCTAATGAACTAGAGGTCACCCTGTTGGGAGCGTTTGAGAATACGGATGTTAATACGTCACTGGTGACTGGTGGTCTGATTGGTCTGGTTGTGGGTGTTCTGATGCTGATGAGGCAGCGTCCGGGTATTGACCGTGCGGCGGGTGCTTTAATGAGCGGCTTCCGTTCTATGATGCCTGCTATCTATATCCTGATTCTGGCCTGGATTCTGGTTGATGTGATCAGTGGTCTGGAAACCGGAAAGTATCTGGCAAGTCTGGTCAGTGATTCTATTGAGCCTCGCTGGCTGCCAGCCATTCTGTTTCTGGTTGCCGGCATTATGGCTTTTGCCACCGGCACCAGCTGGGGCACCTTCGGCATTATGCTGCCGATTGCCGGTGATATGGCTGCAGGCACTGAAATCGCTCTGATGTTGCCCATGCTGGCTGCGGTGCTGGCGGGGGCGGTGTTTGGTGATCATTGTTCTCCGATTTCTGACACCACTATCCTGTCTTCTACCGGTGCCGCCTGTCATCACATTGATCACGTTGTCACTCAGTTGCCTTATTGCCTGTCTGCTGCGGGTGTTGCATTTGCGGGCTATCTGGTAATGGGGATGACCAACTCTGCATGGACGGGTGTTGGTGTGGCTGTGGGGCTGTTTGTGGTTGTGGTTGTCCTGCTGAAACGTCTATCTGACAGTTCTGAAGCCAAGCTGGCATCAGTTGCCAACTCCTGATCTTATCTTTACGCCCCGGCCGGTATGACTGGCAGAAGGGACAGCTTCCAGCCTAAACTGTACTATATAGCTACTATATCTCTATTATAAATAGCCTGCTGAATGCAGGCTTTATTCATTCTGTGCAGGGCAGGGACGCCATGTCTTTTCAGATAGTGATCGAACAATTCGGCAAACGCAATAATATCCGTAATCTGAACCAGACCGATGGCAAGTACCGGCTTGTTGTTGATGGCGGGCTGATTGTCAGCTGTTTTGCTGCCGGGCGGGCGGTATACCTTTATGCAGAGCTGGAAGTGTTGCCTGAAAAAGATCAGGACTTGCATGAACTGTTAGATGACTTGCTAAAGCGTGCGCTGGCAACGCTGATGAGTCAGCGACCGGGGCTGAGTATTGATTCCGAAACAGGCAAGCTGGCACTGTGCATCCGGATGCCGGAGCAGCATCTGGATGTGGATAAGTTTGAAGATGCACTGGCCGAGTTCGCCACCAATTTCGAGTTTTATTACAATCAGGCACAGAAATTTACCGGGCCGGGCACTGCCAAAGGTGGAGGTGTATCGGCCCCGATGATTATGCCGTGAAGATTCTCGGCTGCCTTTATGCTCCCCGTGATCTTGAACAGGCTGGCTATAACGGCCTGCGAGTTGCCAATGCTGCTTTTCTGGATGCGCTGATCCGGTATTCAGATTTCGATGCCATTCATATTTTCTCTCCTTCCGGCGCGATTGATTATTTAAAGAATTACTGGCGATCAGCTTATGAAAGTAAGCGGGTTCAGTTTTTTCCCGTACATGATTTGGCGTACTGCCTTCAGCAAACTGAATATGCAGTTTTTCATACCGGCGAGCCCTGGATTGACCGGCTGGCTGATATGCGGCAGATGTATGCTATTGCTCCTTTTCCCATTACCGGGCGTGCTCATAGTCTGAATCAGGATATCGGCCTGAAGCAGTTGCAGAATGTGGTGCTCGCCGATCATTATCCGTGGGATAGCATTTTGTGCAGCTCGCAGGCTAGTCGAACTGTATTCGAGAAAATGTTTCAGGCTGTGGAGCTGCAGCATCAGAATAAGCTTCAGTGGCAGGGGCGGCTGGATATTTTGCCTTTGGGGGTTGAATCTTTGTCGTTGCCGGATAAAACAACTGCAAGGGAACGGCTGGGTATCTCACCTGACTGCTTTCTAATGTTGAGTCTGGGGCGTTTTTCAGCTTCCGATAAAATGGATTTGCATCCTTTACTGCTGGCGCTGCGGGAGATGGTTTTTGCTGCAGATGTACCGCTCTGTCTGTATCTGGCTGGTGATGGTGAGCCTTTAGATCCTTATGTTCAGTCCCTGTTAAGTACCTCCTGTGAGCTGTTGATTGATGATTCCGTTCGGTTTGATCTGGAAGTTGATGAGCAGAAAAAACAGCTACTGCTAGCTGCTGCGGATGTGTTTATCTCTGTTGCTGATAGTTATCAGGAAAGTTTTGGGATTACGCCTGTAGAAGCAATGATGGCTGAGTTGCCTGTTGTTTTATCGGATTGGAATGGTTATCAGGAACTGATTTCAGATGGCGTGGAAGGCTTCAAAATACCCACGGTTTCCGGTGGAGTTTGTAATCAGCATATTTCTTCTCCTTATGATTCAAGACCGGCTGCAACAATTCAGGCGGGAACTACAGCTATTGATGTTAATCATCTGATAAAAGTCCTGAGTCGCATGGCTGGTGACAGGGAAATGTGCCGAAAGCAGGGGCTGGCAGGAAGAAAAAGAGCCAAAGCAATTTATAGCTGGCCGGTGCTGGTGGCTCAGTATCAGAATTTAATCACAGAGCTTAACCGCAAAATATCAGAGTCGGCTGATTGGCAGCCTGCTGTTAATCAATGTTATGACATGCCCGTATTCTTTCAGCATTACTCGACATCAGCGCTGACTGAAGATGCACAGCTCACTCTGACCGACAGAGGCTGGCGAGTCTTGCTTGAGGTTGAAGATATGTTGTTATCAGAAGCCTTTCGTCCGTTTCTGAGTAGGGATAATGTTCTTTCTTTGCTAAGCCATTTTCAAAAGCCAAACTCTGTGGGAGGTCTGAAATCAAAGACCAATATGTCCGCTGAGGTGATACATCCGACCACCGCCTGGATGTTGAAATATCATTTGCTGCAGTACGCTGATAGCACTACAACGTGTTGGGTGCATGGTAGTCGGCATGTCAAAAGATTATATGCTTTATGGAGTGATCAGGTTGAAGCTGAGAGGCAGCTGGCTGAATATGCTGCTCTGGTAAGTCAGATTAAGCAGGTTCGTTTTCAGGATCAATCTGTTTCAGAGATATCGCAGAAAGCCTTGTTCTGGTTGTGTGCTCCGTTATTTAAACGATATAGAAAACAGCTTCCCGCACTTGATACAGCTTCTTTGTCGCTAGCTTTATTTACTCCTTTTGCTGGTTGGCTGGAGAGCAGGGCTAAAGAAGACTGGATCAAGCAGCCGACCTATCTACTGTATCTGTTCAGAATCTCACGTCAGTGGCGCAATGATTCAGAAATATTATTTGCAAGATTACTGAAGGATTTACCGGAATTATTGCAAGGTGCGGTGGGAGATGGTGTGCAACTAGAGAGTCTCAGTTTGCACATTCTTCCAGATGCGGAGTTCCTGGATGTTATTCAGGTGACTCTTAATCAAGAGCACTCTGTTGTGTATAAAAATCGTGATATGAGAGCAGAAGCTGCCCTGCTTGGTGTTGAGGGCGGGTTGTTTTCAAAATTGAATCAATGGAGTTCTGAAGAACTGTTCCAGCCAGTTGAATACGTTTGTTGTACTGATGCTGATGGAATCCATTATGGCTATATGGATTATATCGAGGCAGATGATGAAAAGACCCGGTATTCCGGGCAAGGCTTTAAATCACTGGGAGCATTGTCGGCTGTCGCTTTACTGCTTGGTATCAAGGATTTGCATGAAGGCAATATTCTTCGTGCCGGTGGGCTGCCCTGTCTGGTTGATGCCGAGTTAATGTTATCGGCTGATGTCCTCTATCGGCTTAATAAGGAACTGATAAATGGTTGCTTGCCTGTTTCAGATGAGCTCGATAGCTCGGCATTAGCCTGTACTAATATTTTCGATTTTCATCATGCTGATGCCTTGGCGCTGACAGAAAGTGAAAGCCGGGCTTTCGAAGAAGGCTTCCTGATGGCGAATAAACTGTTTGTTGAGCGCAAGGTTGATATCGTGTCATGGGTTAATTCGCTGAGTAATGTGCCTGTCAGGTTTTGCCAGATACCAAGAATTCACCAGTCTGCTAACGTGCTGAAAGTTGAACAGACAAGCCGTTTGGGGATGACGTTAAAGCAAACCAGAGCGTTTTGCCGCTGGCAGGCTGTGAGTCTGCTAAGGGAGCAATATCTGGAGAAAGGTGACCCGTTAGCAGGCTTTCACCCGGACAGCTGCGTAGTTGAATGCCATATCGATAGCTGGTGTCGTGGGCGGACTTTAACTATTGCCGGAAATCCGGAGGATAACTGTAAGTTTGGTTATGACGGTTCAGAAGTGAGTCCGCTGCTGCTCTGGAAAGATGTTATGAAACTATTGGGTAACAAGAAAGGCGCGCAGTACATTACCAGCCTTGCGACAGTTTATGGTGAGTATCTGGGGGAAAGGTAAAGAAAAGGCATATTGAGATAGTGTCCAATATGCCTTGTTTTATTAGATGTGCTTGGAGAAAACCGCGTTCAGTTCCTTAATATCTTCAAATATCTTAATCAGACCCTGAGCGGTATCATGAAGCGCTGAGTCGGGGTGATCTTCTTTAAGTTTATTCAGAATGGCATCACTTTCTTTTTTCTTGCCCGCCATTTTATAAGCAGTGCAGAGTAACGCTTGTGACATGGGATCGGCGGCGTCAACTTTCAGTGCCTTGTTTTCCAGAATATCAATAGCATCCTGAAACTTGCCCGCCATGATATGCATATGTGCCATACCGGCAAAAGGCACTGTATTTTCAGGGTGGTTCAGAATCAGTGAAGAAAATATTGCTTCGGTTGCTTCACGCTGTTGATATGCAGATGCCATGAAACCAATGTCGGCGAGCGTTTTGGCGGTTTCCTTGTTCATTTCCGGTCAGTTCCCTGATTGAGCATCTGTTTCTGGTTGATCTAAAGTATCCAGTCGGGCAGCGTATAGCGACTAAATAGCTGCCTGATAGTTACCCGGTTATTTAAAGTTCTGCAGAGACTGCATCAGCATATCTTTTACAGCTTTAACCATGTTGGAATTCATGTTGTAGGCTGCCTGATATTTAGATAACAGCTGCTGGAAGTGGAAAACACCCTTGGCGCTATCGAAATCACCATTTTGCATGTAGTCCAGCATGTCATTCTCAAGTTCTTCAACAACCTGAGAGATTTTGCTGGAGTCATCAATATCGAAACTGTCACCGTGGTTAATGTTTCCGCCAGCATTTTGTACTTGCGTAGCCATTTTACTAATCCCTTAGTCAATAACTTAATTGTAGCTTATCAGGGCTGGCTCACTCATTTAGCCAGTCATTACTTGGCCTTATGGAAATAGTCCCATGCTGTTTCAACAACATTCTGAGCTTCTTTAATCGCTTTGAGAGCAGATTCTATTTTTGTATGCTCTTCAGGGTTAACGCCTTGATTTAGCTTAACTTTTAGTTTTGAGGCTTCAGTGGTCAGTGATTCCAGCACCGCTTTTTTCTTGGTGCCGGAAGCATCGCCCATCAAGGTGTCTTCAATCTGGGAAAAGCTGACTGCCTGGGGCTGATTCTTAGCGTCCATGTCCGTAATAGCCTCCGAGAGGGTATTTGATCTGGTTTATTCCGTTATTTAATATCAAATAATCAATGTTAATCTCTTCTAGTATATACCCATTTTCCAGCTGTGCGCCGGGGAGATACTTGCCGCCATTACCCATGATTACATAAGGGATAGCGCCCATATTGACACCCCGGATATTCAGCACAGGAAGCTCAGGCGCCTGTGGAGCCATGTTGTGTGGCATTGATGTGCCTGCACCTGTACCAGTACCTAAAGCTGGCGCATGTGCCATGACTGTGCTGTTGGTTGATAATGCCGGATTTTGGTTTGTTCTGGCTCCGGCGGTGTGTCTGGCTGGTCGTCTGTGGGGGGCATGTCGACGCATTTTAACGGTAATTTTCAGCTTGGGCTGCTCGCCATATTGAGAGCGGAAATTTGTCACAACATCTTTCAAGCGCGCATATTGTGGTGGTTGCTGAAGCGTGCCCTGCAGTTTTAGGGTTCCAGACTTGGCTGATACTCTTACCAAACGTGCCAGCCCGGCACCTTTTAAAAGCCCTTTCAGGGTGTGCATGCGCAGAGTCTGATGTTCCACTTTATTGATAATGGATAGCAGGCCATGAACTTCCTGCTTCAGAAGCATTTTGACGGCATCGATATCCCCGGCTTTTTCCATATAGCCCTTCATTAGCAGCACTCCGGCCTGTGGCCCCGGAGCAAGCTCCAGTCCTTTGTATCCATACAGGTCTAATGCTGCACTGGCATTGTTCATCATCTCGGCGATGACGACGATATCGCTGTTGAAAGGCACTTCATTCGCTTTCAGCTCACTTTCCAGCAGCTCTTTCTGCTCGCTGGTGCTGACATAGCCACTGACGGTTATCCAGGCTGAATCAGGTACTGACTCAATTTTAACGTCATTCATTGAGTACTGATGCTTGATCTCCCTTGCCAGCATCGGGTAATCAACGGGTGGTTTGGGTGCAATCTCTGGCCCGGAGAAGGCAGCAATAAACAGACTCAGCGTGCCAATCAGCAGCAGTGAAATTCCGGTGCCAAAGCCCCAGAGCATGGGGTTGGATTTGATATGGTTTTTGATTTCAACAGGTGACAGTTGCCTGAGTTTCTGCAGCAGCGCGCCGAAATCAGGCAGGCCTTTATATGAAAAGCTGGGTACGCTGGCAGCTTTGCTTTCCGGCTTGCTGTCTTCAGTATCTGCAGTGATTTCTTCTGATGTGCTCTCGTCCGAGGGAGTGGCTGTGACTTCAGCTTCTTCCTCAAGTACCGGAAGGTCTTCACCAGCATCATCTGAATCACTTGCTTCGTTGATGTTGGAAAGCTGCAGCTCAGGCCATTCGTCCTCAGCAGGGCCGAAGGCGAAATGTAAGCCTGCAATAGTAATAACATTGAAAGCACTGACAGCAACATCATTATCAGCAACCTGCTTGCCACCGACAAAAAGTGGATTTTCAGGGGTTTTATTCTGGAGGGTGATGCCAGCGTCGGTAATTTCGATGATCAGCTGCTCATCGGCCAGCCCGTCATCCATTAACGCAAGATCACAGTCATCATTCTGACCGAGAGAATAACTGCCGGGGTCGAGTGCCAGCTCAGCACCTTCGTGGGAGCCGGACAATATCCGGAGCGACCAGTCCGTCATCGGGCTGACCTCTCTGCGGATTGTGTACGGTAAATATCCCCGTCACACTTGGTTGACCCTTGTAGGGCTGCAGGAAACGACATTGAACATCCTGTTCATGCTGACCTGTGTTGATGGCTCATTATCTGTTCCTTCAATGAGCCTATCTTCAGTGCCGGAGAAAAGCCCTGTAACTCTCATGTCGTAAGACTTGGGCGAAATCAGACCTTTTCCACTTGGCGCATCTGAGAAAGTTATCGGCCGTTATTTCCAGTACTTCATTCGGCCTGATCGGAACAGACCGGGCAGGCAGTATCGCGCTGTAAATTGAGGGTTTGCCATTGAGTATAGAGCCCATCAAATACCATCAGGCGACCATGCAGCGTGGGCTGTTCCATGATTAATTTAACGGCTTCAAGCGCCTGCATAGAACCGATAATGCCGACAAGGGGTGAAATAACCCCGGACTCTGAACAGCTCAGGTTTTCATTGCCATTATCTGGATAGAGGCAGTGATAGCAGGGGCTGTCAACCTGGCGTCGGTCAAAGACGGTAATCTGACCTTCAAAGCGGATAGCGGCACCGCTGACCAGTGGTGTGGAGGTTGCTACCGATACCCGGTTAATCGCATGGCGGGTAGTGAAATTATCAGTGGCATCAATAATCAGGTCGGCCTGCCGTGCCTGCTCCAGCAACTGTTCTTCATCCAACTTGTGATTAATAGCCGTAATCCGCGTATCCGGATTCATTGCCCAGAGCATTTCAGCTGCTGATTCCGCTTTGGGCTGACCGAGAGCCCGGGTGCGGTGGATGATCTGCCGCTGCAGGTTACTGAGTTCAACATGGTCGTGGTCCACAATAACCAGTTCACCCACACCTGCAGCAGTAAGGTACATGGCAATCGGGGAGCCAAGTCCGCCCAGGCCAATCAACAGAACCCGGGCATTGAGTAATTTTTCCTGACCTTCGACATCGACTTCCGGTAGCAGCAGGTGGCGGCTGTAGCGAAGCAGTTGATCATCATTCATTAGTGGCTGCTTCCTTCTCGATATTGAGCCATTGACCGAGGGTGACACGGTCATGTCCGGATAAATCCTGTTTTGTTGATGTATGACTGAAGCCGCGAGCGTCCATCAATGCTTTGACCGCATCGCCCTGATCATAACCATGTTCAAGCAGCAGCCAGCCATTGTTTTCCAGATATCCCGGAGCACCGTCAATAATATGCCGGATATCATCCAGACCATCCTTGCCGGAAGCCAAAGCCTGCTGCGGTTCAAAGCGCACATCACCTTCTTTAAGGTGTGGATCCGTATCCCGTATATAAGGAGGGTTGCTGACGATAATATGGCAGCGGGTATCTGCAGGCAGCGCATCGAACCAGCTGCCTTCAAAGAATTTCACTTTGTTTAGCTTATTACGTTTGGCATTACGCTGGGCGACAGCCAGTGTTGCCGGGTTACGCTCTACGGCAATGACTTCCCATTCCGGACGTTCTGCCGCTAATGCCAGTGCAATAGCGCCGGTGCCGGTGCCAAGGTCGGCAACAGTGTTCAAACCACGCTGGCCGTGTTCCAGTGCCAGCTCAACCAGCAGCTCGGTATCCGGGCGGGGAATCAGGGTATCGGCTGTGACTTCCAGTTCCAGTGTCCAGAAATCCCGCTGTCCGGTCAGGTGAGCGATGGGCTCACCGTGGGTGCGCCGGTTTAGCAATGTCGTGAATGCTGTTTCATCAGGTAGTGAAACCGGCTGATCATTCCATGCCATTAGCCAGGTTCTGGTTTTATCCAGTATATGGCACAGCAGCAGCTCGGCATCCAGCTCTGGTGTCGGCGAGTGCTGTAGTTGTTGCCGGGCATCGCTTAATAATTCTGCAACGGTGCGGGTCATGCCTGATCTTCCGCCAGTGCAGCCAGCAGTTCAGCCTGATGTTCCTGCAGCAGGGGCTCAATGACCGGATCAAGGTCGCCGACCACAATTTCCGGCAGCTTGTATAAAGTCAGATTGATACGGTGATCGGTTACCCGACCCTGTGGGTAGTTATAGGTACGGATACGTTCAGAGCGGTCGCCGCTGCCGACAAGACTCTTACGCTGATCTGCCAGTTCTTTAGCCGCACTGTCAGTGGCAGCCGTTTTGAGTTTGGCGGCGAGCCATGCCATTGCTTTGGCTTTGTTCTTATGTTGAGAGCGCTCGTCCTGACATTCAACAACGATACCGGAAGGTAAGTGGGTAATCCGGATCGCGGAGTCGGTGGTGTTAACGTGCTGACCACCGGCACCGGAGGATCTGAAAGTATCAATCCGCAGGTCGTTCTTGTTGATATCAATCTCTTCCTGCTCATCCGGCTCAGGCATCACGGCTACGGTACAGGCAGAGGTGTGAATGCGTCCCTGAGACTCTGTTTCCGGTACCCGCTGTACCCGGTGAGCACCGGATTCAAACTTCAGGCGACCATAGGCATCAGCACCGACAACCCGGCTGATAACTTCTTTATAGCCGCCGTGTTCGCCCTGATTAGCGCTGATGACTTCAATCTTCCAGCCCTGCTTTTCGGCATAGCGGGAGTACATGCGGAACAGGTCACCGGCAAAAATTGCCGCTTCATCACCACCGGTACCGGCGCGGATTTCCAGAAAGGTGTTATGGCTGTCGTCCGGGTCTTTTGGCAGCAGCAACAACTGCAAGTCATGAGACAGTGTTTCCAACCGTTCAGTGCTTGCTGCCAGTTCTTCTTCAGCCATCTCGCGCAGGTCGGGATCGCTGTCTTTGAGCATGGCCTCGGCTTCTTCTCGGTCACTGACAACCTGACGGTATTCCTGAAATGCCTTTATAACCGGCTCAAGTTCCGCATATTCCCGTGACAGGTTCCGGAAACGGTTCTGGTCGGTAATCACTTCCGGATCAGACATCAGGGTGCCGACTTCTTCATAGCGGGCGTCAAGGCTGTCCAGTTTGGCTAGCAGGGAGTCTTTCATGAATAAATTGGATCCAAGGGTAATGCGTTCAGGTCGTCAGCAGTCAGCTACCGGAACAGTATTTTGCGCTTACTAATTAAAGCAGCATACTGCTATAAGGTCTTTTCAAAAGTCATTGAAGCCTTTTGTATCCGCTCGGCTGAGTCATCAGATGTTGGTGCTGGCGTTTTTTCCAGAGCGTATAGCTCTCTAGCGCCGGTAATCAGCTCGGTGCGTCCGTCAGCGCCCGCATGGCGGAGCTGAACAGAAGGGGTATGTATCAGTTTATTGGTTAACCCGCGTGCCAGCATGCGAAGCGCTTCTTCCGGTGCCATGCCTGCATGTAATTGCCGGGTGACGCGCTCAAGCTCACGGTCACGCAGCTGCTCGGCATGTTCGCGCAGGGCTTTCAATACATCAACGGCGGCAAGAGAGCGCAGCTGGCGGAGCAACTGTTCTGTGTGCTCGCCAATCAGGACTTCTGCTTTCTCGGCTGCCTGCTGGCGACTCTTCATATTGTCTTCGATAACTTCACGTAAATCATCGACAGAATAGAGATAGACATCCGGCAGTTTGGCAACTTCTGGTTCGATATCTCTGGGAACCGCAATATCAACCATAAAGACCGGTTTGTGTTTTCTTTTCTTCATCGCACGCTCAACCGCCCCTTTACCAAGAATGGGGAGCTGACTGGCAGTGGAAGAAATAATAATGTCTGCTTTTTCCAGATGATCCGGAATATCTCCCAGCATCATTGGCGTAGCATCAAACTGTTCAGCAAGGCGCCGGGCGCGATCCAGTGTCCGGTTGGCAACCATGATTTCTTTGACGCCCTGCTCATGCAGGTGGCGGGCAACCAGTTCAATGGTTTCTCCGGCACCGATTAGCAATGCGCAGTTCTGGCACAGGTCAGAGAATATTTGCTTAGCCAGACTGACGGCGGCAAAAGCAACTGAAACCGGGTTTTCGCCAATAGCGGTTTCACTGCGAACTCGTTTGGCGGCTGAGAAACATGCCTGAAATAAACGACCCAGCTGGGTGCGGGTGGTGCCGGCATCTACGGCGACAGCATAGGCTGATTTTAACTGCCCGAGAATTTGGGGTTCACCGAGAATCATTGAGTCCAGCCCGCAGGCAACCCGCATCATATGAGTAATAGTGGCTTCGTGATCATGAACATAGCCGTGCAGGCTGACTTCCTGTACCGAAATGTCATGCCATTCTGCCAGCCATTGAAACAGCGCCGGATGCTGCAACTGATCACCGGCACAGTAGATTTCTGTCCGATTACAGGTTGATAGAATGGCAGCTTCAGAGACTTCCTGCAGCTGTAACAGACTACCAAGCGCATCAGGTGTTTGATCCGGAGAGAAGGAAACCTGTTCCCGTAATTCAACCGGTGCTGTTTTATGGTTAATGCCTAGAGCCAGAAACCCCATATTACCCTGCGTGTCATACTGTGTTTCATGCAGTTACTGATATCCGATTGAGTGAGGGCTTGCTGTCCGTGCACTTTATCGTTGTTCGCACTATTTATCGTTAACTGTTTTAGCGTTAAATGAATCAATAGTTCATCAGATAACATCCGGAAAGCAGAATTCTCCTATGTAAGTTGGCATATCGCAACCGGTTGTGTCTGTTTTGGTCAAAGATTCAGGCAGAAATGGTAATAACGAGATATGTTAGAGGAACAAAAGGATTCGGATAGAGTGTTTTCAGGCAAGCAGCACTGCACAATAAAAGTGATGCGCCGATAGGTTTATCTGTGGCCTTGTGTCATGATTTACCCTTGATCATCCTGTTTTGCCAGATAAAAACAGCACTCAGGGTCGCCCTAAACTATTTGTAATGATACTTTCAGGATGCGCTATTCCATGATGGGCACCAGAATAAGTTTTCTTTTCCTATTACTGACGCTTACCGCGTGCAGCATGACAGGACTTAAACCGTCAGATAGTGCGTCATCAGGACAGGCCGCAGAGCCTGTATCATCAAAGAAAAAGCCACTGGAATATTCATCTTTCGATCCTGATACGTTGTATGACTTGCTGGTCGCTGAAATGGCAGGGCATCGTCAGCGTTTTGATATGGCGCTTGGTAACTATCTGCAGCAGGCACATAAAACCCGTGATCCCGGTGTTGCCCAACGAGCCTATCAAATAGCAGTTTATGTGGGGGCACGTCAGGCAGCGCTGGATGCCGCGGTTTTGTGGGCGGATGTTGATTCTGAAAACCGGATGGCATTGCAGGCCAGCGCGGTTGAGCTGGCTCGGGCCGGACGTTTGCAGGAAGCGGCTGCCCGTATGAATCGTGTACTGGAATTGAAGGGGCGAACCAGTTTTGATTTTCTGGCGGTTAATGCTGCCGAGCTGACAAATGATGAACGGCAGGGGCTGCTGGATACTTTTGATGAGGCACTGAAAAAGTATCCCGGAGACAGTTCGCTGTTGTTGGGTAAAGCAATTTTGTTGCAACAGCAGGGCGAAACGGATGCGGCTTTAAGGCTGTGTAATCAGCTATTACGCAAAAATCCGGAACTGGCAAAAGCGATTGTATTGAAAGCTCGCTTGCTGGCGCGAATGGATAAAGCGGGTGAAGCGCTGTCTCTGCTATCAAAAAGCCTCGACAAAAATCTCGAAAACACCCGGATGCGCCTGCTTTATGCCCGCATCCTGATCAGTCAGGAACAATTACCTGCGGCACAGAAACAGTTTGAAGAACTGGTCGAACTGTCGCCCTATGACGGCGATATGCTGATGTCGCTGGCACTGATCACGCTGGAAAATAATCTGCAGGATGATGCCAAGCGTTATTTTGAACGTTTGCTGGTATTGCGTCACCGCATGAGTGCAGCGCATTACTATCTGGGAAGAATCGCCGAAGCCCGGGGCGAACAGGCTGAAGCGTTGAGTCATTACCTGAAAGTTGGTCCCGGCAAAGAATTGCTGCCTGCCTACGGTGCTATGGCTGAAATGCTGGTCAATAAAGGCGAGTTCAGGGAAGCCTTAAAATACATTGAGCAGGCGCGGCTTCGTTACCCGGCGTTTGGTGCCCAGTTCTATATGATGGAATCGGAGGTGCTGGTTTCCCGCAAACAGCTGCCGGAAGCGATGGGGAAATTTAACGAAGCACTGGAACGGTTCCCGGACAATATCAATCTGTTATACGGTCGTGCAATGCTGGCCGAGAAACTGGATGATATCCCGCGCCTGGAAAAAGATTTACGTGCCATTCTGGCAATGGATGAAAATAATGTAGCCGCACTGAATGCGCTGGGTTACACCCTGGCTGATCGCACTGAGCGTTATGATGAAGCAGTAAAACTGGTTCGCCGCGCTTATGAACTCAACAGTGAAGACCCTGCGATCATTGATAGTCTGGGCTGGATTGAGTACCGGCTGGGCAATCTGCAGGAAGCCATCAAGTATCTGAAAATGGCTTATGAAAAATACCCTGACCCTGAAATCGCTGCACATCTGGGCGAAGTGTTGTGGGTGATGAAACAAAAGGATGAAGCGATAGCTATCTGGCGTAAGGCGCTGGAAGATGTGCCGAACAGTCCGATTGTGCTGAATACGGCTGAACGTCTGCAGGCAGGTGCATTACTGCAGCACGCGCTGAAAGGCGGTAATCAGCATGCCCATGACAAACGTGCTCACTAAGCACACGCTCACAAAGGAATAATCAGGTCATCCCGGAATGAAGCGGTTTGTTATCTCTACCCGGTTTACTGTTCTTTCTCTGGTATTACTGCTGGCAGGCTGTGCTGGCTGGCAGAAATCACCGCCTCCTGAAGAAAAAACGGCCCCGGTGCTGACGCACTGGGAGATGGAAGGCAAACTGGGAATTCGTACTCCGGAAGAGTCAGGCTCAACCGTTATCTACTGGAATCAGCTGGGTGATACATATGATATTACCCTGACGTTACCTTTCGGACGCACGCTTGCCAGAGTCGAAGGTGAGCCGGACAAAGTGAAACTACTGGTTCCGGGACAGCCTGAGCGCATGGCAGATTCAGCTGAATTATTGCTTTGGTATCAGCTGGGGTGGCGTATTCCTGTCAGCCAGCTGTTCTATTGGGTTCAGGGTGTTCCGGCACCTGACTTGCCTCTGGTGCGGTTAGAGAAAGAAGATAACCGTATTACAGAAATAGAACAGGGCGGCTGGGTCATCAGTTATGATCGTTTTGAAAACCATGGTGGTTTGCTGCGACCGGCCAGAATTAAGGCGACTTACACCGACCTGAAATTAACCCTGGTGATCAAGCAGTGGCTGGTAGTTGATCCAGTCTCCTCTGAAGTGATTCAAGAGTAATATGGGCAGTTGTCCTGATTGCCTCTATACTGCGCCTCTACCTGAAGCAACCTGAACAAGATGTGCTGCGATATATGACGGCGACACTCACTTTACCCGCTCCTGCCAAGTTAAATCTTTTTCTGCATATTACCGGCAGGCGTGAAGATGGTTACCATAACCTGCAAACCCTGTTTCAGTTTCTGGATGTCAGTGACTCGCTGACATTTGAGTGTCTGGACGATTGTGCAGATATTCTGCTGGTGTCAGATATTCAGGGCGTTGACCCGGAAGATAATCTGGTAGTGAAAGCCGCCAGAATGTTGCAGCAACGCAAGGCTGTTACACTGGGGGTCAGAATTCAGCTGCATAAACGCCTGCCTATGGGCGGTGGTATTGGTGGCGGCAGTTCCAATGCAGCCACAACACTGCTGGCACTGAACCGTCTCTGGAAAACGGGTCTGACCTTTGATGAGCTGGCCGATATGGGACTGGAGCTGGGAGCTGATGTCCCGGTTTTTGTTCGTGGTCATGCAGCGTTTGCGGAAGGGGTTGGTGAGAGACTGACACCGGTTAAGCCACCTGAGTACTGGTATCTGGTTTTAGTCCCTGATGTCGGGGTAAATACGGCTTTGATGTATGCACATCCTGATTTGCCCCGTGATACGGATTCGATAGAATTTGATGATGTGTTGCAGCAAGGCTTCCAGAACGATTTTCAAACACTGGTATGCAATCTCTATCCAGAGGTTGATAAGTGTTTAAGCTTTCTGGATAATTCGTCTTTTACTGGATGTGGCCCCGCCTGTTTATCAGGATCAGGAGCCTGTGTTTTCAGAGCCTTTGGCAGTGAAGCGGATGCTCAGACTGCTGCTGACAACATATCCGGAAATGTGCGCTATTTTATCGCCCGGGGATGTAATGAATCGCCATTGCATCAGGCATTGAGCCAGTCGAGTGAGGGTAGTGTGCAGGAATAAGTTTATCGGGGCTGATAAACACTGTTCTTAATCCGGCTTCAGGAAAATTACTGGGGTGTCGCCAAGTGGTAAGGCAACGGGTTTTGATCCCGTCATGCGCAGGTTCGAGTCCTGCCACCCCAGCCATAAACTAACCTGAACCCCTCAGGTTCTGACTCTCACCTTAAACCAGCTGATAAAGCACAGGGTCACTACCGTGTCGAAGATGATGGTGTTTTTCTGGCAACTCCAATCCGGATCTTGTCCAGAAGGTTGTGGATCACTTACATATCCCCCAGGGCAAGGCGTTAGTCAGTCGCTTTAGCGATGG
The DNA here is from genome assembly GCA_965261725.1 of Endozoicomonadaceae bacterium. Classification (GTDB taxonomy): domain Bacteria; phylum Pseudomonadota; class Gammaproteobacteria; order Pseudomonadales; family Endozoicomonadaceae; genus CANDOC01. Next base: position 39,139 of record CBDHDU010000004.1, read on the forward strand.
CGAGGTTGCCGTAGAAATTCAGGAAAACGTACGGGGTAAGGATGTGTTTATCATCCAGTCCACCTGCGCTCCGACCAATGATAACCTGATGGAACTGATCGTAATGGCCGATGCCATGCGCCGTTCCTCTGCTGTTCGTGTAACAGCTGTCCTTCCGTATTTCGGCTATGCCCGTCAGGATCGCCGTCCCCGCTCTACCCGTGTAGCAATCAGTGCCAAAGTCGTTGCAGATATGATCGCCAGTGTCGGTGTTGACCGGGTGCTGACTGTTGACCTGCATGCTGACCAGATTCAGGGCTTCTTTGATATTCCTGTTGATAACATCTACGGCACACCGGTGCTGCTGGATGATATCGAACGCTGTAACTACGACAATATCATGGTGGTATCACCTGACCATGGTGGTGTAGTACGTGCGCGTGCAGTTGCTAAACAGCTAAATGCTGAGCTGGCAATTATCGACAAGCGTCGTCCGGAAGCCAACCGTGCAGAAGTCATGAACATCATTGGTGATGTTACTGGCCGTACCTGTATTCTGGTTGATGATATGGTTGATACTGCCGGTACGCTTTGTCAAGCCGCTTATGCTCTGAAAGAGCAGGGTGCTGAGAAGGTTTACGCTTACTGTACTCACCCGGTACTTTCCGGCCGTGCGCTGGAAAATGTTGCCAACTCTGTGCTAGATGAGCTGGTGGTGACCAACACCATTCCGCTGACTCCGGAAGCGCAGGCAATTGACCGTATCCGTCAGCTGGATATGTCTCCGCTGATTGCTGAATCTGTACGTCGGATCAGTAATGCAGAATCCATCAGTGCGATGTTCCGTTAATCACTGATGCATTTGTGATCGGCAGTGTCCTGCTGCTGATCACAATATCACTTCTTTTCCTTCCAGTTCCCGTTTCTCTTCTATCCTGTCTAGATTGTTTCTCGCGACTGTACTGCATTTGCCGTTTGGCATTTATGTTTTATTGGCATAAGTCAGGTGAATATACATGGCGGAAGATCAATCGACCTCGGTTCGCAAACTGGTAGCTGTCACCTCTGTTGGTGGTTTTCTTGAACTATATGATTTCAGTATTTACGCCATCATGGCGAACCATATAGCTGATCACTTTTTTCCTGCTGATGACCCTTCCATTTCTCTTCTTCTGACATTTGCAACTTTCACTGTAGGCTACTTTGGTCGCCCATTAGGCGGTATCGTCTTTGGTCATTTTGGTGATCGTCACGGACGCAGAAAAACCTTTGCCACAACTGTGTTATTGATGGCGATTTCAACGGCATTGATCGGGGTGCTGCCTGATTACAGCCAGATTGGTATTCTGGCACCGGTTTTACTGGTGATGCTACGCGTGCTGCAGGGTTTCTCTTTGGGTGGAGAGTTGCCGGGAGCGATTACCTACATATCGGAAGCTGTTCCCTGAAAAGCGCGGTTTTTATTGTGGTGTTCTGTATATGGCACTGCTTTATGCTCTGGCGCTTTGTTCAGTACTGCAGTGGCTGTTGTCCAATGTTCTGGGTAATCAGGTAATGAGTGAGTGGGGCTGGCGAATTCCGTTTTGTTTGGTGGCTGTCTGGGGTTCATAAGCTACCAGATAAGGCGTCATTGTCGCGAAAGCGGGCTGTTTATGCTGATGGAGCAGAATAGCGAAAAAGAAACAATGCCAGCTAAAACAGTGCTCCTGCAGTATCCACGTGAGCTGATTGCAGGCATTATCATCATTGCCTTTTGTGGGGCGACTGTTATTTTGTATGGTCAGTATATGCAGGGTTTTATCATTCGCAGTGTTGGTTTTGATGCGGGTGATTCAGCCGGTGCGCTGGCAATTGCTTTT
>CBDHDU010000005.1:0-42595 GCA_965261725.1 Endozoicomonadaceae bacterium
GCCGGTTTATGCGCAATACCGTTATACCGGCCATGCAATCCGTTGCGGATGAATTAAATAAACAGGGCAGTGAGGCTGCCATTGAGTTTCGGGAAACCAAAGAGCGCCCGGCGCTGGTTGTTCAGCACGGCGATGAGCAGGACTTCATCTACCGGGTAAAACTCCGGGCGTTTATGCAGCCCAGCTTTGTTATTGATGCTGAAGACGAAGATGAAACCAAATACTACCGCGCCGAAGTCTTCCTGCGGGAAGGCGGGCAGGATTACGATATTATGGGCTGGACCCGTGAGCAGGTGATCGGCGATATTATCGACCAGTATGAAAAGCATATGCACTTTTTGCATACTGTCAGAGATTAAGCCAGTTTAACTGGGCGAAATTTCGCGGTATCTGTCATTGGTGAAGGTTTGAATCTGGCAAAAATATCGCGTTGTTCTCTATTGTCTGTTCTGATGCATATAACTATTTTTTATGTAAAATATAGCTGCTTATTCATATGCTATATTGCATGCCTGAATTTTTCATAATCCCTCAGAGCGAACAAGGCGAACAATGACTGTACAGGTCGGAATAATCATGGGGTCAAAAAGTGACTGGCCCACCATGGAAGCGGCTGCCAACATGCTTGACCAGCTGGGTGTTGATTACGAAGTGCAGGTGGTGTCTGCCCACCGGACACCGGATCGTCTCTTTGAATATGCTAAAACCGCCTGCGAAAGGGGGTTGAAGGTTATTATTGCTGGTGCAGGTGGTGCAGCCCACTTGCCTGGAATGGTCGCTTCCCAGACTTCTCTGCCGGTATTGGGTGTTCCCGTTAAATCCCGTGCGTTGAACGGTCTCGATTCCTTATTGTCTATTGCCCAGATGCCGGGTGGTGTTGCGGTAGGCACACTGGCGATTGGTGAGGCCGGTGCGAAGAATGCCGGGCTGCTGGCCGCGCAGATTCTTGCTACATCTGACAGCGAGCTGATGAGCCGCATTGACCAGTTCAGACAAACCCAGTCTGATACTGTTCTGGCGCATTCTGACCCCCGGGTTCAAGAATAATCAGTAATCTGCCGGGTTTATTCCGTTCTGACAGGGCAGTCTTAAGTCCGGCAACTTGCTGATAACCGCGACTGGTATAAACACCCAACTGGAATAGGGCTGCAATTGTATGAAAATTGGTGTGCTGGGTAATGGTCAGCTGGGGCAAATGCTGCAGCAGAGTGTTATTGGTCTTGCTGATATTGATGTGGCGCTGTACGACCTGCGGGCGCATGAAGATGACAAGCTGGTAAAGTTTCTTGAAGCAGCTGATGTTGTCACTTTTGAAACCGAGAATATTCCTGCCGCGCTGGTTTCCTTCCTGGAAAACGTAAAAGAGAAAACTTTCCCGAGCATTGATGCCCTGAAAACTTTCCAGCACCGACTGCAGGAGAAAAAGGCATTACGCGCGGCGGGGATTGCTACGGCAGATTTCTGTGCGGTGAATTCTCTGGAAGACCTGCAGCAGGCGGTTGCTGAGTTGGGTTTACCGATTATCCTGAAAACTACCACCGAAGGCTACGATGGCAAAGGCCAGTTTATGCTGAAGCGTCCTGAAGACGTTACTACAGCATGGGAAACACTGGGCGACCATGAGTTGATTGCAGAAGCCTTTGTACCCTTTATCAGGGAAACCTCTGTGATTGCCTCCCGTGGACGGGATGGTTCGCTGACGATCTGGCCGATGACGGAGAATGTCCATCATGAGGGCATGCTACGTTATTCCATTTATCCGATTGAGGGATTATCGGATACCAAGAAAACACTGGCAGAGAATTACATTCGTCAGCTGACAGAAAGCTTCGATTATGTCGGCACCATTACCCTTGAGCTGTTTGAAACTGAAGACGGACTGGTGACTAATGAAGTGGCGCCACGGGTTCATAACTCCGGGCACTGGTCGATTGAAGGGGCGCAGGCAAGTCAGTTCCGCAATCATATGCTGGCACTGGCAGGCAAGGCGCTGGAGCCTGCAAAAGCACTTTACCCTGCGGTCGCGATGCTGAATGTGATCAGTGATGAGCAACCATCGCAGGTGGCAGATGGCGAAGATAATGTTTACCGTCATTCTTATAATAAAGAAGCAAGACCGAACCGTAAACTGGGCCATATTACGGTGGTTGCGGACAGTGTTGCTGAGCGGGATGAAAAGATAAAACAGCTGTCTGGTGTTATTCCTGAAGCTGTTCGTCCATAACTCTTCCTGATTACCACTGAAGCTACGCATGTCTACAGGAGTACCTTTGTTAATTACTCTGTCTCGTAGCATATACGGATGTACTATTAACCCCGTGATCAGAACGTTAAAAGCAGCAATATATAGTCTCTCGCTAACAAGACGATAGTTCATGAATTTTAAAGGTCATGCACGCCAAGCCTTTAAGCGATAGCCATTCTTCTACATGCTGGCGTACGCTCAGTGGTAATCAGGTAACTCTTTGTTGTCAATGAAGTGCGGCTTGTTCATAGCCGTACTTCTGATCCCTCCGTTGCTTCACCCAAAAATGATAAATAATTGTGACTTCTTAAGTGTATGTATTGGGTTAACTTGTCTTGCTTTAAAAGAACCTAAGCATTAACCACATTGAACAATCAATCATCCTCAGCGTAATGTTTGCCTCCGTTATTCTGGTGGTACTCAATGGATAGAATTGAGAAATTTCTGGCATCTGTACCCGAAGCTGTCACCCACAGTTTTGGTAAAGGGAAGCCTGCAGACTATATCCCCGCACTGGTTGAAGTAGATTCCAATAAGTTCGGCATGGCGATCAGTTGCACCAATGGTCGTGATTTTGTCGTAGGTGATACTGATGAAGGTTTTTCTATTCAAAGTATCTCGAAAGTATTCAGTTTAAGTCTTGCTATGCATTACGCGGGCGAGTCTGTCTTCAAGCGCGTAGGCGTAGAGCCTTCCGGTACGGCATTTAACTCGTTGTCGCAGCTGGATTATGAAAACGGTATTCCGCGGAACCCTTTTATCAATGCAGGCGCGCTGGTTGTCAGTGATATTCTGTTGGGTTATCTGGATTCACCTAAAAGGGATTTTCTTGATCTGGTGAGAGACCTTTCAGGCAATATTGATGTGCATTACGATGAGCAGGTCTATCGCTCTGAATATGATAACGGGCACAGAAATGCCGCTCTTTGCCACTACCTGAAAAGCTTTGGCAATATAAAACATGATATTTCACGGGTGTTGGACTTTTACTATTACCAGTGCGCACTTTCCATGAGCTGTCTTGATTTGTCGCGGGCATTTCGTTTTCTTGCTCAGGATGGCAGGCATCCTTCACGTCAGCAGCTTGTTGTATCAAAACTGCAGGCACGACGGATAAACTCGCTGATGATGACCTGTGGCACTTATGATGAGGCAGGTGAGTTTGCTTTTCATGTCGGCCTTCCCTGTAAGAGTGGTGTTGGCGGTGGCATTGTCGCGATCATTCCCGGAGAAATGGCCATGTGTGTCTGGAGTCCTGAGCTGGGACCCAAGGGGAATTCGCTGGTGGGTATGCAGGCGCTGGAGCACTTTGTTCATCAAACCGGACACTCTGTTTTTTGATGTCGGATCGGTAGCGTTCGGCTGTTCGGGCTCAGAAAGTGTGGTATTTAAACCAGTGAGGATTGCTTTCCAGATAATCTTCCAGTGCCCTTGGTGATGTGTGCAAGGCATCCTTTGCCATATATTGTTGAGTTTGTGATTCGGTTAAGGCTGTCTGCCATGCTGCAACAACAAACTCAGAACAGAACATCCGGCTAAAACGCTTCGGATCAGATATTGATAACGGCGGGGCTGAATGCGAATGTTCGCGGTACATTGCTGCCCGATTTGCCACCGCCGAACCAAAGCCACTGGATGTAATGGCGCATTTGAGTGATTTGTTCATGCTATATGAATCATCAAAGCTGATGATAATGCGCAAATCTTCACCCCCATGTTCCTGATCCTTATCGGTTACTTGCAGCTTGTCGGGGTCATTAAAACGGGCGCTGATCCAGCGCTGGGCAACAAGTGCAGCCCGTTGGCTGTATGTATAACCATCTCCTTTAAGGCGGTAACAGTTACAACTGTACTGTGTGAAACGTCTCTGTGCATAGTCGCCGAAATTGACAACCTGACGTAATCCGCCGGGATAGCCTTCGGCGATAACCAGCGCATTCTTGTCCGTTTCAGCCTGCAGAATGATAGCTGAGTGTGTAGTACGTGCCTGAAACCCGGAGCCCTGAAATCGGGCATATTTCATTAGTGTCTGGAAAAAGATGATGAAATTATCGCCATTGTGAAACGAAATGATATCGCCGGGTTGTAATAGCCGTATGCTCATGGTCGGAGTCTGGGACTGGTTTACTGAGACGGAATGCTGCTAGCATGAAGTATGGCGGATATTGAGATTGTCTTAGGCGGGATTTCCACATTCATGCAATTAACCCGCTACTCTCTGTGTCTGTATGTAACAAAAATGGTCATCTACTGTTTTTTTTGCCTCTATCTGCTGACAAATGCTTGCTTACCTTGACCACTTTCATGTTAAACCTTATATATTGTCGGCAAATAGCCATGAGCGGAAAATAACGCTCACCCGAAACGGTGAAAATGCGATCAATCCCGAAGCGGAGGCATTTTCATTGTAAATTATTGGCTCACCCATACCCGGGAACGACCGACAGCTGTAGATAAATATTTTTTATGTGCTCTACTGAATAATGTCGGTACTGACCGGAAGACCGCTACAGGACGTGAATCGCAGAGATGGGTAAATCACTGGTTATCGTAGAGTCGCCTGCCAAGGCGAAGACGATCAATAAGTACCTCGGCAAGGATTTCACGGTGAAATCCAGCGTCGGGCATATTCGTGACCTTCCGGTCAGCGGGTCTGGCACCCGAAAACCGGTGGATGCCAAGGCCAGAGGCAGAGCGGCGGCCGAAACCCGGAAACTGTCGCCCGAACAGCGGGAGCTGCATAAAAAGCGCAAAGCCAAAGAGCAGCTGATTGCCCGCATGGGAGTTGACCCGGAAAATAACTGGGAAGCCAACTATGAAGTCTTGCCGGGTAAGGAAAAGGTTGTTGATGAGCTGATCCGCCTCGCCCAGAATGCTGACACTGTCTATCTCGCAACCGATTTGGACCGTGAGGGAGAAGCGATTGCCTGGCACCTGCAGGAAGCGATTGGTGAAGATGTCGCCGCTTACAAGCGGGTGACTTTCAATGAAATCACCAAAAATGCTATCACTGAGGCTTTCAAACAGCCCGGTGAACTGAACATGGATCGGGTACATGCCCAGCAGGCGCGTCGTTATCTCGACCGTGTGGTGGGTTACATGGTGTCGCCGCTGCTGTGGGAAAAGATTGCCCGGGGTTTGTCCGCCGGGCGTGTGCAGTCTGTAGCTGTTCGGCTGATTGTTGAGCGTGAACGGGAAATCCGGAAATTTGTTCCGGAAGAATACTGGGACATTTATGCGGACCTGAAAGGCGATAAAGCCGATGCGGTTCGCTTTCAGGTCGCCAAAGCTGCAGGCAAGGCTTTCCGCCCACGGAGTCAGACTGAGGCAGACGTTGCGACGAATTTCCTGCAGTCAGCAACGTATCAGATTGCAGACAGGGAAGATAAGCCGACCAGTTCTAAACCGTCTGCCCCGTACATCACCTCGACGTTACAGCAGGCTGCCAGCACCCGTATGGGCTTCAGTGTAAAGAAAACCATGACACTGGCGCAGCGCCTTTATGAGGCAGGCTACATCACTTATATGCGTACGGACTCAACCAATCTGAGTTCTGAAGCTGTCGCTGCTGCAAGGGACTTTATTGCCGGAGAATACGGGGATAAGTACCTGCCGGAAAACCCAAATGTGTACAGCAGCAAAGATGGCGCTCAGGAGGCGCACGAAGCGATTCGCCCGTCTGATGTCAAAGTATCATCAACCAGCCTGAAAGGGCAGGATCGTGATGCTGAACGTCTGTATGAATTAATCTGGCGTCAGTTTGTTGCCTGTCAGATGGTGCCAGCGAAATATCTCAGTACTTCAATTACCGCTAAAGCCGGTGATTATGAGCTGAAGGTTAAGGGGCGTACGCTGAAGTTTGATGGTTACACCAAGGTGCAGCCATCGGTTGCTAAAAAAGGTGAGGATAACATTCTGCCTGATCTGCAGCCGGGACAGGCATTATCACTGGAGCAACTGGATCCCCGTCAGCTTTACACCAAACCACCGGCTCGCTTCTCTGAAGCAGCACTGGTTAAAGAGTTGGAAAAGCAGGGAATTGGCCGACCTTCCACTTATGCATCGATTATTTCCACTATTCAGGATCGCGGTTATGTGACGGTTAAGAACCGCCGTTTTTATGCTGAAAAAATGGGCGATATTGTTACCGACCGGCTGACAGAAAGCTTCCATGACCTTATGGACTACAGCTTTACTGCCCGGATGGAAGAATCACTGGATGGCGTAGCTGAAGGCAAAGGGCACTGGATTGAACTGCTGGATCAGTTTTACAAAGAGTTCACAGAGCAACTAAGTACCGCGCAGGATAAAGAAAACGGCATGCGGGCGAATGAGCCGGTCATGACCGATATTGACTGTCCGAGCTGTAGTCGCAAAATGCAGATTCGTACCGCCAGTACCGGTGTATTTCTCGGATGCTCAGGTTATGCCCTGCCACCGAAAGAGCGCTGCAAGACCACTATCAATCTGGTGCCGGGAGAGGAAGTGCTCCGGGCTGATGATGAAAATGCAGAAGTGGATGCGCTGCGTGCGATGCACCGGTGCGGTGCCTGTGGCACGGCGATGGAAAGTTATCTGATTGATGAGCAGCGCAAGCTGCATATCTGCGGTAACAATCCCGACTGCGGCGGCTATGAGATTGAAAAAGGTGAGTTCCGCATTAAGGGCTATGATGGTCCGACGATTGAGTGTGATAAGTGCGGTTCAGAAATGCAGCTCAAGACGGGTCGTTTCGGCAAGTATTTTGGCTGTACAAGTGAAACCTGCAAAAACACCCGTAAGTTGTTGAAAAGTGGTGAAGCGGCGCCGCCGAAGATGGATCCGGTACCGATGCCCGAACTGGCCTGTCAGAAAGTAGATGATCACTATATTCTGCGGGATGGCGCTTCCGGTCTGTTCCTGGCTGCCAGTCAGTTTCCCCGTAACCGAGAAACACGGGCGCCGCAGGTGGGTGAGCTGATTCCCCATCAGGCAGAAATTGATCCGAAGTATCATTTCCTGATAGATGCACCTCGTCAGGACCCTGATGGAAATCCGGCGATCATCCGTTATAGTCGCAAGACCAAGCAGCAGTACGTTATGTCTGAAAATGACAAGGGTAAGGCAACCGGTTGGCAGGCATGGTTTGCCGATGGTAAATGGGAAGAGAAAAAGAAGGGTAAGTAACGACAATTCCTTTTCTTTTGAAGTAACAGCAAAAAGAACAACGCCAGCAACAAAGCTGGCGTTGTTCTTTTTGCTTATTTGAAAGTATGAAAAATTCGGAAAGTAGGGTAAAAGGAAAGTATTGATACCCGATAGTCAGGATGTTGTGTATGCAGGGTTTGGATAACAATTATAAGAAAATTACCGATAGCCGCCTGCTGAATGCCGGGCGACTGCTGAACTTATTAGAGCTCTCTGCTCTCGATGCTCCTGAGAAAGCAGCGATTCGGGACGGTGCCCTGCAACTGTTGGGGCAGGCATACTGTTCGTTACTGGCAGAAGTGATGGAAAGCTATCAGGTTTCTGCGGGCGGACTGCCAGAGTCCGCATTGTCGGCACAACAGCAGATGCGAGAGCTGCATTCGCCGGAGATTAACGAACTGGCAGAGCAGGAAAAAATATCTGGCTCTGTACCGGCCCGCCTGCTCAGGGCCCCGGCAACACTGACGACTAACGCACGTCAGGCGGTTGATGCATCCGTAATTGTCTCGTCTGCGGTCGCAGCGGGTGAGGGTGATGAATTGGGACAACTGCTACAGTGGTTGCGAGACTATAAGGCGGTGCTGCGGGAAAGACTGGTTGAATGGTAAGTTGTTGAGCATGAATAGTGTTAAGCTTGAACCGGTATGATGAGAAAAACCGGCAGGTGGTTCCTGACCCGAATACTCGTTACAATCGAAGACAGGTTAACAGGAGAGCTTTCCTATGGCGGGATCTTATCTGGAAATAGTTGAACTGCCCAGTGGTGAGATCGCGCTGCGCCGGTCTGACGAAGCAGATAACCCATTGGTTACCATCAATTTTTCAGATGAAGCACGTGAGTTTCTTGAAGATAACTACATCGAAGTTGCCAAGGCGATGATGAGCGCGGCACTGAATGAAGCCGGCCGGGTACATGAAGTTGTTGAAACTGAAGTGGAAGAAATTGTAATCCCCGAAGAACGGGTTTTACATTGATGTTGGGATTATCCAGATACATAGTTCAGTGTGTATATGGGTTCTTAGGGTAGACATTAAGCCCTACCCAAAGAGCATAATCCCAGTCTCGTGCGCCCGGAACACCCATCCCTTGCAGGGTGTTCCCGTCTTGCATTATGCGCCCAGAATTCAAGCAATATCTTGAGGTCAGACCTCAACGATTTCCCGGAACACATGATGGCTGCTATCACATTACCGAACAGGTGCGTGCTGCTCTTCATCACCTTATGTGTCGAGATATCTTCACCCACACTGGCTGCAGTCAAACCAGCCTGTGCGGCATAGGCAAGATAGCGTTTCACCGAGACCACTAAAAACGACAGTATAATCAAGCTCATTACCAATGTGCCTGACTTGGTGTTAGAGCGATGCCAGCCTGAGTAGGATTTCACTTCCTTGAACAACAGCTCGATTTGCCACCGAAGCCGGTAGGCCTGAAGCACATCACATAAAGAGAAACGGGCTCGATCAAGATTGGTGACAATGAAAACCCATTTTTGCTGTGCCCCATTCCAGCGCACAACCAGCCGGAAAGCCCAACCTTTGTAGACTGGCCACTCTACCTCAAGATCCATGCATTGATCTTTGGGAAAGCCGGACAGGACATCCTTCAGCTTTTTGCTTTTGTAGCGGTTGAGGTTTTTTCCATCCTCTCTGGCTGCACTGAGAATAAACGGGTTAACGCTCTGTGGTGCTTTGCACAAAAAGTTTCCTTCCCGGTCAGTAACGGCGGCAAAATGCTCCAAATCAAAATAACCTGCGTCGTATAATCCCAGCGTCAAAGCCAGTGATGATGGCAAAGGAGGCAGGCAGGCTCTTTCTGAACGGGTATCTTCTGTCAGCTGAACCCGGACCAGATTGTCATTGAGTAAATCCATCGTCGTGTGAAGCTCTACGGCAGCAGGGCTTATTCTGGAAAAACGACCGGGAAAGGTATTCTCCAGAGCCTTGTATACCTGAGTGAATTCAAGATGCCGGATTTAACCGCTGGAAATTATCGTTAATCCTGCTGCCCAAGGAAGAACCGATTTCGGGCAATGTCACGTCCAGAAAATGATTAATCTTTTCCCGGAATTCTTTTGCCTGAGCGAAGTATTCATTATTCCGGGCATACTCATTCATCACCTTCCATAATCGCTCAATGGGGTTCAGGTTTGGACTGTAAGGGGGGAGGTAATGAAGCTTTATTCCCAGCTCTTCCGCCTCTTTCACTACCTCCTGTGAACGATGGTAACCGGCACCATCAAGCACCATGTGAATAACGTTCATGGATGAATAGTTATCCCGAACTTTCTTGAAAAACTCGGTAACCGCTTCACTGTTAACCGTATCAAATTGACCGAAAACAGCAGCTTCAATATTGTCCAGATCAATCGCACCGATAATGTTCAGCCGAGTACGGCTACCTGTCGTATTAATGATTTTATCAATCCCTTTTCGAATCCACCCGGAAGTGATTTTGGTCGCTTGTGTCGGGTGTACCGCATCCATGAATAGTATCACCTCGTCCTCTGGTAGCGTGGCTTTCAAGGCTTCATAGTGCTCCACAAAACCAGCCTGCTTATCAACATCAGCCTTGTGCGGTACGCCCTTTGGCTTTTTGTAGGTAAAGCCTTTTGGGTGCAGCCACTTGTTCAGGCCTGATACGGTATATTTGATACCCCAGCGATCGGTAATATAGGCGACGATCTGATGGACGTGTGCGTAAGTATATTCAGAAAGGTGTTCGACCAGTTGCCGAGTTTGCTCATCACTCAGGCGGCTTTCACTCCCCCCGTTCTCCGGCCTGAGCTTTTCCTTTTCCAGATAGGCGTCCAGATGGCGACAAATAGTGTATTCACTTTTTCTCAATGCCTGAGCGATAGCAGACGGTGACCACCCTTCAGACCTGAGCAAAACAGCCTTGATACGATCACACTCCCGTGCATCTCGCGATGTTTTGTGGCGAGATTCCAAGGCTACTTTTTGTTGGGCTGTCAGGGTGATTTTCGGCATGTTCGTACAATGTTGAAAATCGGCTGGAAAATCAAGCAACTTCAATGATCATGGGTATATACCGCCTGAGATGAACCGTCATGGATAAATATATGCTTAAAATCGGCAAAGGGACTGCTTTCATCAAAAGCCAGCACTTTACGAGAAAACATCTCTAGGCAACGAAACCAGAGCCAGAGTATCAGCTTGGGAAATGCCTCTTTCTTGGCCTGGTTCACCCATGAGTGATAGGTGATGTTGCAGCCCGTCAGCTCGTTAAACTTTCGGTGCAGGTCAGCCAGAGTTGTGGCATTACCATCACCGCCTAAAGCCGCAATCAAAGAAAGGATAAAGTCGAGAGGCATGATATCCCGCTGCCGGATCGTGAAGCGGACCTGCTCAGCCATTTGGGTTAGGTCAGATTGAGAGAAACAGGTCAGCAGTTTTTTTCAATTGCTCTAATCTCAGAAGAGTTCATCTTGTTCAGCCTGATGAATGTTATTGCTCAAACTGTAGTTTGGCTGTTCAAGATGAACTCTGCATCTGTGATGCTGTGGAGGTTTGGGGCTTAATGTCTACCCTAAGTATATGGGTTAAGCCTGAGCGAGAAAGTCGTTTAAGTAAGTGCAGGCAAGAGGTCTTACTGAGCGCTTTATTGCAGGTACCATAGTGTGAGGGGCTTGACCTCGGCTGACACAACATTTTAAGCGGACATCTTCTCTCGCAGGATCTCAGCCCTCCACAGTTAAAACATCCCAGTGGTTTATATGATTTTCAATAATCAGTACTCTTGAATGCTGAAGAGGTGAAGGTTGTAATAAGTTTTTTGTAGCTTCAATAAGGCTTTCTTGACTACTTTCGGGATTAATCAGTTTCCATGTGCCATCAGGGTTAAACAATAAAGCACCGTGCCCTTCCCAAGACTCCGGCGTAACTAACACTACTGTGAGGTTGTACCACCAGCATATCAAGGGCAGTAATCCCGTGTGACCCCACATCTGGCGGTCTCCATATTCGACATAAGCCATTGCAGCCATTTCCTCAGGGGAGCCACCAGCAGTTGCCATGACACTATTCAGTATCAGCGCCACTTCCGGATAGAAATCCAGCACTGATTGTGACAAAGTAATCAGATCTTTAAAGATCGAGGGTCCATCCTTGGATAAAGCTGATCCTATAGCATGATAAAAACAATAATTATCTGCCGGCATCTTTTTGCAAACAAAGCCTGGAGGACAGAATCTCGGTACACTGGTAAAACAACTCGAAGAAATTACTTTATTAAATGGCTCTGGAGTTGACTGTAATGCATCTGTTGAAAAAAACAACTGATTGTAAAAGGGAAATTGGTCGATCTCTGGCTCTTGGGGGGCGATAAGATTTTTTCCTGCATCTATTAACTGCAAATCATAAGCAAACTGCGTCATCATTTGCTTGGCAAACTCATGGACTTCTTCAGGTAGAAAGCCCCAGTGTTCCAAGCGTGAATCAACCTTGGTAGACTCTAGTCTTAATGAATTTAATAGGTCTCTCCTTATGTTAGAGAGCCCTGCAAATTGACTTGCTTGGGAATAATCTGGATTTGGCCAACTGTACAAGTTTAATAAACCTAAAGCATGAGGAAGGGCTGGCAATGAGTAATATGGAGATCTCAATACTTCAAAAAATGCCATTTTGATCCATTCACGAATATACTCATTATACTTCCTATCTATTCCCGTCTGATATTCTAATGCTCTTTCCTGCCACCTAAGGTAATCTGTTTTATATTTTGTTATCTCGGATCCATATTCCTTCCTCATGGCAGTTTTTTGTTTTTCGTATTCTTTCCTCTTCGCCTGTAGCTCCTGTTCTTTTTTTGCGACTGCTGCTTGTTTTCGTTTTTCAAATATATCTGACGTCACATTATTAAACCTTGTTACCTTTGATTTAAAACCTTTTTTGCTTTGATTTATTTTATCAGAAGTGCTCTGAAACTGAGCTGCAAGCCATTCGTAGTCATCATTCCATTCAGGGGTTTCAAGATGTGCTAACAGCTTTAGCAGATAACCCATTCTTTCTTTATCGTTATCAAACGTTTCTTCCACCATCGGCGCTGTTCTATGTTCTTTAAAAGCTGGGGGAGCCTTCAGTTTTGGGAAAGCAGGCGGATCGGGAAATGGGTCTTGATCGTCAGCTGCTCTTGCCATCTGTTGAAGGCGCTGACTCAATTGTTTGCAACTATGCAGCCACTGGTATTGTAAATTGCTGCTTTTTCTTGCTGTTCTTGTCATTACCTCCCTTTCAGCATCCTCCAATGCAGTACCCATTCCTAATTCCCCTCCTGCGCTTGCTCGTTCCGGTTTATCCTCTTCCTCATAATCAATGTCAAGTTGAATACAGGAAAGCGCAGGTAAGGTATTAACATAGTAAAATAACTCGTGAAAGCTATGTTCTGATGAATACTTGATAAGCTCAGACAGTTCTTCGGTACTGACTAAATAGCCTAGATAAACCAGTAAGGTCAGGGTTAGTTGGCTAGTACCTTCATTGCCACTTGCAATATCCACTAGTGGCTTATATTTGTTGAAAAGGCGACGATGTAGTTGTTTTTGATCTATAGCGACAGATGCAGAACCATATTTTTGTTGATAACCCTGAATGATAACTCTCAATCTTTCTGTCATGACTTCAAGTTTGTTGTTTCTGGAGGTATGATCTTCTCTATAAGTTTTAACGAGTAAATCTGAAATATATGATTTCAATTTTTCTTGGCAGCTGATGCACTGCGCATTAACAGCGCTATAAATGTGATCCATCTGGAAGTAATCACGCAACATAATCAAAGATGCAGAAGCCCCGAACTGCGCTACTAACAACTCTGGCATTAAGTCTGGTTGAATTTTATGGCATCGCTCAAAAATTGATGCCTTACTTAAAAGAGCTTTTCTTTTCAAGCTCACCTCCGCAACCTCCTGGGAATCATTTGCGATGATTTCACTTACTACGACATCATTGATGCACCAGATCGCCAAAAATATTTGCAGCACTTTCTCTTGTTCAGTCAAAATATCGTATGGCCAGCTTCCTTTTAAAATATCGTTTAACTGACTGCCCAGAAGATCGGCAAGCACTTCACTCCTTTCTTCCTCGTTTTCAAGCTCAAATAGAGCAAGTTCTCCCACCATACGAGCAAGAGGTTGGTGCTCAGATGGTACTTTGTAGGGGATTGACAACGACAGTGAGATATGGAGAAGCTGGAATAGTTTCCTATATTTCTTTCTCAGCTGCTTAATAGCACTAGCCTGTCTAGATATCCCGCTTTCATTCAGAAATTCTTCTATGCTGTCCAAACCTTTGCTCTGGGAAGCTGAAGGTAAAGAAATAGCAAGCCATAATGTAATTACAATATAAAAATGTATCTTGCTTTTGTCTTTTAATAAAACATATATTGTTGCCATTGTCGTTTAGTGTCGTGGAATTGATGGTCAATAATTATAGTTAGCACTTAATTGGCTGCAGGAAAATTGAAGAAACGGTGATTAAACTAGCCTGGCTAGTTCGGATATTTCGTGATGTAACAGAGGGCCGTTTGAATATAAAACAAGCCCTGTTTTGGGAGCCACTTTTTAGTAAATGAGCAAAAAAGGGTTATTATATTCAATACTGTGGACACTTTTTCCCCGGTAATACCAAGGGTTTCAGTGCATAGGGTACTTTTTAGCAGGTCTGAGAAACCCCAAACTTGCAATTAAATCCTAGCCCTTGCGGTGCAAGCCTTGGTGCATCAATGTTGAGTTCTCGAAAAACTGTCCACAGTATTGATATTAATATTATTGGTGTAGATGCAGAAATAATTCGTTAACATGTGAAGTGCTGGTAGAAGAAATCAGGGCGAAAGTACGGGGTGTACTTTAGTGCAAATAAATGTGAACTGACGGATAATAGCTCCACAATTTATTGTATTTTTATCGCTATATCTGCATTACGATAGTCGCAATTATGACTTTGTGTTCTAAAAACCGGTTAGTGTGGAACTATGGTCAGCGGGGTGCTTTCGCCCTGTAGAAGAAATAACGTCTCCAGCAGGATATACGTCAGGAAATAAGCAATAAATCATTCATGTGCTGGTCAGCGGTTACGAATAGCAAGTCCCTGACTATCGCCTTCGCGTGCGGCTTCCTCCAGAATTGATACCCCGTTATCCTTAAGCGGCAGAAACCAGCTGACAACTGTATGGCTGGTGCCGGATGCCAGTGCCCGGGAGCTTAAATCCAGCGCATCTTGCTCATTGTCAGCCGACAGGCAGATCACCCGGTCCGGATTGATAGAGCTTTCACGCATCCAGCGTGTCATGCGTGTGGCTTCTTCCCGTGAGCTGATAACCGTCAGCCAGCGGCTGTCATGGTTGCCTGCCAGTTGGCTTAGTAGTGGTTCGAGTAAGCCGGCAGGTTGGGCAAGGTCAATGGGTAATACGATTTCACTGACCTTGCCGGCATTGTAAAGCGCCTTCTTAGTTGTTGTGGTCTTGGTATCACGCCTGGTTGTTTTGACTCTCCTTGATGAGGCAGGTGTTTTTTCCGAACGCTGCTGTGATAGGCGGCTGTGAAATAACGGGTAATGCTGACCAGATGTCATCGGCTGCGGTCTGTTGTTGCGTATGCCTTTAAACTGCATGACTTTTATTCTCCGGTATGTCCGTTGATTGCAACCTGTACTCAGTGGTGTCCAGTGAAACTCAGTGGCGAATAACACCAACACTTAAACCTTCGATTGTGAACTCTCCCCCTTCCACAACGATGGTTTCAAACGCTTCATTTTCCGGGTGCAGTAGTACAGTGCGTCCCTTCTTCTCAAAGCGTTTAACGGTGACTTCATCTTCAAGTCGGGCAACAACGATTTGGCCATTGCGTGCTTCTTTGGTGCGGTGAACAGCAAGCAGATCACCATCGAGAATACCGACATCTTTCATGCTCATGCCTTTTACCCGCAGAAAGTAATCTGCTTTTGGATTGAAGAATTCCGGATTCAGCTGGCAGTAATCTTCGATATGTTCCTGGGCGAGAATTGGATGACCGGCGGCAACCTGCCCGACAATCGGCAACCCCTGTTGCTGCGGCTCAGGAATGCGGATACCACGGGAAGTGCCGGGAGTAATTTCAATAGCACCTTTACGTTCCAGTGCCCGCAGATGTTCTTCGGCTGCATTGGGGGAACGAAAACCAAAGGTACGGGCGATTTCCGCGCGGGTAGGCGGGAAGCCGGTTTCTTCGATGTGTTGCTGAATCAGAGCCAGTATTTCAGCCTGGCGGGGTGTCAGTCGGTTTTTCATAACAGACCTGTGTTTTTATACAGTTACTGTGATTATATACAGGTATTGGCTGTCTGCAACCCTGTATAAGGTTTTAATTTGTCTATCAAGTTTATAGTGGCCTGAACTCAGTTGACTGTGAAGTGTTCTGGTGATTGCGGCGGGACAGGCTATTCTGATTTGCAAAATCACAATCAGGGGCGGACTGATGGCCAATATTGTGCTGAAGTTCAGAATGCTTGTAGTGCTGATAATGACCATGCTGAGCTTATCGGTATCGGCTCAGCAGTATGATCTGAAAGCACTGGGTTTGGACAAGCCATTACAGCAGCCTCAGGTTCAGTCTATTCTGGCTGATTTCAGTCAGAAGGAAGGCTTACCCGCAACGCTGGAGCTGTTATATCAGTATGACACCCAGCAGGGTTATCTGAGTGATGACTGGCCTGAAAAAATCGAGCATTTTGCCTGGCCGGATAAAAACACCGGTGTTACCTGGCGTGCTGATCTGAATCATCCCCGCAGTGAATATTCTCGCAGCTATAAGAAAAAAGTACCATTGCCTGAGGGTGCCCGGTGTATTCTCTGTATGCAGAATGCGGGTAATCCTGATCACCCTAAACATCAACATCTTCGGGTATTTGAGCTGAGCCTGAATGGTACTGACTATTTTCTGCAGCCTCCGTTATCACCTTATATGCCATTGCATTTCGTGCTGATACAGAAGGCACACACACCCATGTCAGTCAGTACTGCAGTGCTGCAAAAGGGCATGGCATTTCTGGATTTGTTGCCGGAATATACTGTTTGCTCTAACTCCGATATTGAAAATGCCGGCGCTACAGTGATCGGTCATCATCACTTTCAGGTGTATCACCAGTTTGTGCCCCCGGTTGCCGAAGCGCAGCCCGTTTCTGAATTAACAAGTGATGTGGGTGGAGTGCGTGTTGATATTCTGAATTACCCGTCAATAGTCTTTCACCTGACTGCAATCGAAAGCAGTATATTAGCTGTATCAGCAGACAGTCTGATTCGGGAATGGAAACAGCGCAGCCCGAAAAATACCGTCAACTACATTCTGCGAAAGCATGACGGCAAATATCATATGTGGCTGTTTCCCCGAGATGTCAGTCTGATTGCACCCATTGAGTTTACGGAAATAAAACCGGAACTGATCGGCTTTATTGATATGGGCGGGCAATTTTTACTGGCCGACCCGGCTGATTCTGCGGATGAACCCCTGTTCAGAAAACGGTTGCAAACTCCGGACTATATGGTGAAAACCATTCATGCGGGATTACAGTCAGTGAATCCTATACGTGGCTGGAGTACTGAACAGGTTGCAGCACTGCTGAAAGCTGCAGGGACACCGCTGATTGCTCACAGCAGAAGGTGACGGGAATATGTTGAAGCACCTTTCTGTCAGAAATCCCGTTATTGTTACCAGTGTGGGCGCAACCATCGAATGGATGGAGTACTCCGCCTACCTGTATCTGGTACCAACCCTCAGACAGTTATTTTTGCCGGACGCTGATGCCGTAACCGGCACCATGTTTATGTTCTGGCTGGTATTTGCCACTAACCTTGCCCGGCCGCTGGGCGGGTTTGTTTTCGGTTTTGTCTGTGACCGTTATGGCCGCAAGCTCGGCCTGATGATGTCCATTGCACTAATGACTTGTTCTACAACCGGTATTGGTTTACTGCCAACTTATGCGGATATCGGGATCGCAGCGCCGTTGTTATTAATGCTGTTCCGGTTTATGCAGGGACTGGCAATGGCCGGAGAGTTTACTAATGCGGCCATGTTTATGATTGAGCACCGGCCTGATAATCCTTATCTGGCAGGTTCCTGGGCCAACTGGGGCGGAAATCTGGGTATTGCGGGTGGTGCACTGCTGACAGCGGTTGTCACCCTGCCGGGTATGCCTGAATGGGGGTGGCGGATTCCGTTTCTGGTCTGTTGTGCTTCAGCCATTCTGGTGATTATTATGCGCAGTCATTTGCAGGAGTCACCTGTTTATGATGAAGCCAAAGCAAAAAAGCTGGCCATGTTCCCGGTACTGAAAACCCTTGCCAGATATCATAAGATACCCTGCCTGAAGCTGATCTGCCTTGCATCCCTGATGGGCGTTACAACCTATGTAGCCAATATGTACTGGAATACCTTTGTCGTCACCCGCGGCTATTTTTCAGCCAGTACGGCCAGCAGCATTGTGGGCATTGATGCAGGCATTGAGTTTCTGTTTCTGCCACTCATGGCGATGCTGGCTTATAAAACCAATGCCCGTAAGGTGATGTTCTGTGGTTTGCTGGTGCAGATGATTGCTTCGACAGCTAACTTCTCTTTCGCTGAACTTGGTAACGTGTGGGTCAGTGTTGCGGGTATGCTGGTAATGGCGCTGGGTATCTGTGCCTTTGAAGCGCCGATTTTCAAAACAGTGTTTGATTTGTTCCCTGTAGAATTTCGCTGCACTGCAGTTGCATTTACCTGGGGGCTTTCTCAGTGCCTGATTTCTGCACCGGCACTGGCTCTTGCTGAGTGGCTGGGGCAGTTCTTTGCCTGGCAGGGTGGTCCGATCTGTATTATCACCTTGAGTATTGTCGGTGGTTCTGCGCTTTACTATAGCCGACAGAAACAGAGTAATCAGCTGTCGGAATATGAGCAGACAGAATTATATCAGGGGTGAGAGGTAACGGTATAAACTTGACATACAGCAATAAATGAACGACTGTTTCAAACAAACGTTTTACCAGTCACTATCATGTCTCGTTTAAGTACCATAGATCGCATTCTTGATGCGGCAGAAAGTTTATTTGCTGAACACGGTTTTGCAGAAACTTCCCTGCGCAGTATCACCAGTAAAGCCGATGTTAATCTGGCGGCTGTTAATTATCATTTTGGCTCCAAAAAAGCGCTGATTCAGGCGGTATTTACCCGGTTCCTTGATCCCTTCAGTGAGCGTCTGGCTGAACGGCTGGATGCCATTGATAACGATACAGAAACTTCCCTTGAAGACCTGATGCATCTGCTGGTGGATGAAATGACCACATCCCCCCGCAGTTCAGAAGACCTGGAAACCTTTATGCGCCTGCTGGCACTTGCCTATAACCAGTCGCAGGGGCATCTTAAGAAGTATCTGGAAACAACCTATGGAGCGGTTTTCGAGCGCTATATGCGCCTGTTAATCAAAGCTGCGCCAATGATGCCACCGGTTGAAGTTTACTGGCGGATTAACTTTATTCTTGGCTCGGCGGTGTTTACCATGTCAGGAGCCCAGACATTACAGGCGATGGCCGCAAGAGATTACGGGATTCAGGAACCGCTGGAAAACGTCATGCGGCGTATGGTTCCGTTTATGGCTGCCGGTATGCGGGCTGAGGCGCAAGTGCCCAAATAGTAATTATCAGGCTGGACTTGTACTAAAAAATCATTATTAGAATAGAACTTGCTCATATTCAAAGCCTGTAAACCTCATCGTAGATATGGTTACAGCTTCAGTGCGGTAAAATTCCGATAAATGCCAAGCGATCATTCTAAAGGCTTTATGCTGTTCATTCTGTAGGTGGCAGCGTACTAAACCTCCTGTCGGGTCAAAAAGATACGTATGTTGCTTATTTGTTATGATGCAAAAGCAGCAAAACGGACTGACATCAAAGAAATATAAAGTGTCAGGCTCCAAAGGTAAGTAGCTGTTAAGGTCATGAAAGCACGAGGGGTGATAGCAGTTGCATACCCTATCATAGGATACAATTTTATCTCTTGAGTCTGGGTGGTAGCACTTGGGAGATAGTCTGATGCTTCTTTCGAATTCACTTATGCAGGCACTTAGAATCGACGTTTTGCTGGCCAAAGCTTTATAACTGGCAAAATGTATTATTAACTCGTTGGCGGTTTTCCCCTTGGGGGCAAGCTTTTCAAAGAGGATCTGATTACCTCGACTATATAGCATGGCGAAGACCAGATAAAAACTCTTGAGCTTTGCTGGAATGTCAGATAGGACATCTGCTAATTCTATGGTTCCTCCTTTTGCCATTCTGTGGGCAATATTGTGATGGCAAAAGGTATCTTTTGATGAACTCAAATTGAATTTTTTATGAGTTTTTTTGGCCCATTTTTGTATTAATTTTACAGGGATATTTATTGTCCTGTTGGTGGGAATATGTTCCATTTGTGCTGAATAAGAAAATTCTTTAAAAAGATTTGCGGAATATTGAGGGTTTGCCAGTGTAAGGTTCGATAAAAAAATAGACAGAAATATTATTAAAAAATACATATTTGGTGTTTTGTTATTCAAAAAATTGTGATTAACGTTGAATGTTATGTAGCGTTTCGTTTTGTTCGGAAAGTTGTCCGTAGAAAATTTACAATAAGATTTATTTTGATAGCCTATGCGTGATATAGCATAGTTAAGTATGGTCTTTTTTTTGCAACTGCGGGACTGATTTGACTATGCCCCAAGGAAACCTGATGCTCGACTTGGAAGGCGAACGCCTGACAGCTGACGAGCGAGATTTGTTGGCTCACCCCTGCGTCGCGGGGGTGATCTTGTTTACCCGCAACTATAGTCACCCGGAGCAACTGATCGATCTGGTGCAGGATATACGTTCCTGTATGCCTGATGCGCTGGTTGTGGTTGATCAGGAAGGTGGTCGGGTTCAGCGTTTCAGGGAAGGTTTCACCCTGATTCCGGCGATGGGGCGCTTTGGAGAGCTCTATCAGCAGTCTCATGAAGAAGCCATCACCTTGTGCAGTGAAGCTGGTTGGTTAATGGCTTCTGAGCTGATCGGTTGTGATATTGATCTCAGTCTGGGGCCGGTTGTTGATCTTGATCGCGGCAACAGCCGGGTGATTGGTGACCGTGGTTTTGCTGCAGAGCCTGACATTGTGAGTGTGCTGGCAGGCGCTTTTATCAGTGGTATGCGTGATGCTGGAATGGCGTCGTGTATTAAACATTTCCCCGGTCATGGTGGCGTGGATGCTGATTCTCACGTTGAAATTCCTGCTGATCCTCGTGCCTTTGAAACCATTGTTGCTGAAGACCTGCGACCCTTCAGAGAAATGATTGCGCTTGGTGTGGAAGCCGTTATGCCGGCGCATGTGTCCTATCCCGCCTGTGACCCCGATCCCGCTGGTTTTTCCCGCTTCTGGCTACAACATGTGCTGCGTGGGCAGATTGCCTTTCAGGGTGTTATCTGCAGTGATGATCTGAGCATGGCCGCGGCTGGTGTAGCTGGCGATTATGCTGGCCGGGCGCGGGCAGCATTGATGGCTGGCTGTGAGTTGTTATTTGCCTGCAATAACCGTACTGGCTGGCTGGAGATTCTCAACTGGGTGGAGCAGTTGCCGGTTGCTGAGAATCAGGCACTGGAAAGATTACGGCATCGCCATCATCACAGTGACCGGGTTTCTTTCGGTGAACTGCAGGCTGATGCCCGCTGGATAGCTTGTCGTAATGAACTGGAGCAAAAAATAAATGGAGCTGATTCACTCATTGGCTGATGGACTGGCAGGCAGCAGCTGGATTTATCAGGTTGTTATTATCATTGTGATGACGCTGATCGCGAATATGCTGGCGCGGCGTTTAATGGCCAATATTGCCCGGCGACTGGAGCGAACCAAAACCCCTTGGGATGATGCTTTGCTTAAGGCGGCGGGGAAGCCGCTGGGCGCGTTTATCTGGGTTGTCGGGCTGACCTGGGCGATTGGGGTTATCCGGGATGTTTCGGCGGCACCGATTTTTCAGGTTGTGGGCTCAGTCCGGGATGTGGTTATTGTCGGGTTGTGGGCATGGGCACTGGTGCGGTTTGTCAGCCAGATTGAGAAGAATCTTTTAAAAAACGGTCTTGCGGGCAAGAAGGCTGATGCCACTACGGTTACGGCGATTGCGCGTCTGCTGCGTATTTCGGTAATGATTGTTGCCGTGCTGGTGGTGATGCAGACACTGGGTTACAGCATTTCCGGCGTATTGGCGTTTGGTGGTATTGGTGGCATCGCCATCGGTTTTGCGGCCAAGGATATGCTGGCTAATTTATTTGGTGGTCTCGTTATTTATCTGGACCGACCCTTTAAAGTCGGCGACTGGATCAAATCACCGGACAAGCAGATAGAAGGCTATGTTCAGTATATTGGCTGGCGCCAGACCAAGATTCTGACTTTTGAAAAGCGTCCCTTATACGTTCCCAATGCCACCTTCTCAAGTATTTCGGTTGAAAACCCGTCGCGGATGGAAAATCGCCGCATCAAGGAAACTATCGGGCTGCGTTATCAGGATGCAGCAGCTGTGTCATCCATATTGGAAGAAGTGCGTGCTTACCTGCAGGAAAATGATGCCATCGATAAAGGTAAAATAGTGATGGTGAATTTCACCACCTTCGGTCCTTCATCGCTGGATTTCTTTATTTACTGTTTTACCAAAACAACGGACTGGAAAACCTATCACCTGCAAAAGGAAGCGGTGTTGCTGGAGATTCTGGCAATCATTCACCGTCACGGGGCTGATGTGGCGTTTCCAACCACAACGCTGGATATTCCCGCAGAAGCAGCCGGGATGATAGCAGGCAAGGATGCCTGAAAGCGGCCGATAAACTGTTTTATCAGTTTTAGTTAATACATCACCAGGGAAGGGTAGATGCGTGTACTCGTAGCAGAGGATGCTAAAGACCAGCGAATGCTGCTCAAAGCACTGCTGAAAAAGCAGGGCTATGAGGTGATTGATACTGAAAACGGTGCCGAAGCGCTGCAGGTGCTGAAGGATAATCCGGATATCCGGCTAGTGGTCAGTGATTGGATTATGCCGGAAATGGATGGCCCGGAGCTTTGTCGTCAGGTACGGTCCGACGCTTTTGATCGCTATGTTTATGTGATTCTGCTAACCGGACATGAAGACAAGGATGCGTTGATTCAGGGGCTGGAAGCCGGTGCGGATGATTTTGTTAATAAACCGCTGAATCCTGAAGTTCTGAGAGTTCGCTTGAAAGCCGGAGCCCGGGTAGTTGAGCTGGAGCAGCGGCTGGATGAGCGTAACCGTCAGCTCGGGGAAAACCTCGAACAGCTGGAAGCTGATCTGAGGCTGGCTGGACAGACCCAAATGTCACTGCTGCCAGAAGCCGGGGTGATGCAGGGTGTCAGCATGGAATGGTTCTTCCAGCCCAGCCGGATTCTCGGCGGTGATATGTTTGGTTATCAGGAGCTGGATGAGCAGCATATCTGTTTTTATCAGCTGGATGTTTCCGGACATGGTATTCCATCCGCGTTATTCTCTTTTCTGCTACACCATATGCTGTCCGATACCGGTGGCAGCAACGCGTTAATCAAAGAAACGATCAGTCATCCACCTTACTACCGCATTATGCCGGCTCCGGAGTTGGTTGCAGCACTGAATAACCGCTTTCAGGCCAGTCCGGATCATATGATTTATTTCACCATCGCCTATGGGGTTATGAATACCCGGACGGGTATTGTTGAGCTGGTGCAGGCGGGACACCCTCATCCACTGTTGATTCGCAAAGCGACAGGTGATGTTTTGCGTACGGGGAAAGGCGGTGTGCCTGTAGGCATGATTGATGATATTACTTATGAAGCCGACTGCATCCAGATGCAGCCCGGTGACCGACTGCTGTTGTATTCCGATGGTTTGATAGAGTCCACTAATCCCGCCGGTGAGCAGTATGATGTGGAATCACTGGAAGCATTACAGAAAAGTGTTGCAGCTAAAGAACTAAAAGAAGCAAGGGATATTACCGAACAGGCATTGCACGACTGGTGTGACGATGACCGTTTTGATGATGATATGACGTTTCTGATGCTGGAATGGAATCCGGAAAAATAATCGATTAATACAATGAATCAGGGAGGAAATAACAATGCCATTTGAAACCAGTAGTTCAGGTGACTGGACGGTCGTTAAAGTAAACGATATCCGGATGGATGCGGCACAGGCTGAACCCTTTCGCAAACATGTTGTAGCGGAAATTGAGGCTGGGAATAAACAGATCATTATTGATCTCGCCGAAGTCACTTTTATGGATAGTAGCGGTCTGGGCGCGTTGGTTGCCTGTTTCAAACAATTAAAAGGCGAGGGTGGTGATATTCGTCTGGCAGGTGCTGGCGGTGCCGTAAAGGATTTGTTTGAGCTGACATCCATGGACAAGCTTTTCAAACAGTTTGACAGTGTTGACGCGGCAGCATCCGGAGACTGAGCATGAGCACGGATTACAGGCTTGGTCTGGAAATCGATAGCGATCTTTCCCAGACAGCGGTTGTCGCAATGGCTGTCAGGGGTGCCTGTGCATTGATGTCAATCGATGCCGGTGAAATCAATCGTATTGAGCTGTGTCTGGTTGAAATTGTAAATAACGCAATTGAGCATGCGTATGGCAATGAAAAGGGGCATCCGGTGCGGGTCAGCCTGTTGCTGAGTGGCCAGCAACTGACACTGGAAGTGCAGGATCAGGGCAAGCCTTTTGTGAATGCTGAAGAAAAACTGAACGAACCACCGCCAGAACCTGATCCTGATGATCCTTCAACCTGGCTCAGTAGTGGACAGGGAGTCAGTATTGTCAGCCGAATGATGGATAAAGTCAGTTACCATTCAGAACAAGGAAAAAATGTTTTAAAAATGTCCCGTAATTTTTTTGAATAATATTGGCATTACTGAATTATAACGATACGTTAATTCATTAAATAGAACATAGGGAAATATGGCATGCCAGGGATAGATGGAGCAGTTTCTTTATTGCAGAAATTAAACAGCTATGAACGATCCCACCAAGATGAAGAAAAAAATCTGGTTGTTGCAACATATAGCGGTAGAACGTTGAGCAGCGTTGCCACGACGACAGACCCTAAGGATCGTGCCATTAAGAAGTTTAATCAGCTGCTGAAAAGAGAAGTTTCAACGCCGGTGCCTTCTACAGGTCTTACACTAAGAGCGGCAAGGGCGGCGCTGCTGCATGAAGTTGTAACGTACTTTAACCAGCAATATCCCAATGTATCAGCAGCTGATGTCACAACAACAGTAGAGCGGATATTGCAGGACCATCCCCTTAGTGACACCGGGCAAATAATTGATGCCATTTCTCAGAAAATCGGCAATCCCGGAGTTGCACCAGAAGAGCACGATAGGCCTATGCCAGTTGATGTTACTGTGGTTGCCGGAAAAGTAGATCAGGAATTACACGAAACGGGGGATAAACAGGAGCAGGTCAGTGGTACTGAATTTTCTGCTCTTGCTGCGGGAAAATCAGATGAGCATCGGAGGGTTTTTGCCGAATTTCAGGCTGAATGCCAACAGATAATGCAGTCTGATGAATTTATTCAGGCAAAAAAATTGTTATCAAATAGGCTCTTAATGGATTCCGGGGGGTTACCCCAGCAGCAAGCCAAGCAACCCTGAAATAGCTGCTTTTCCCCTACGTTTGATGTTATGGATGCATTCAAAAAATCCCAAGTATAGTGGCAGCTTATCCTGTGAAATTCCACGGTGAGGGCGCAACCAGGATCGCAGCAACGACCAGAAGCCCTCCATCGTATTCACATGCACCTCGTGAAAACCATCACCATCTTCATCCCGGGCATACTCCCCAGCGCCATGACAGACAGATTTACGATCATAACCCCATTGCTCAAGCCTGTCGTAAATGCTGTATTCATCAGTATAAATCAGCGTTCCCGGCGCTATGAATTCTGTAATCAGGGGCTTGATTGTTACCTGCTTGACATTAGGCAGCATACGGATCACAACCTGCCCACCCCGCTGGATCATGCCAAAGATCGGAGGCTTTTCTTTCTCCAGAGTACCGCGACCACGAGCACCTCTCAAACGGTTACGGCGGGCTGTCCGCCCTTTTTTTTCACCGCTTCAGGCTGGCCTTTATGCCCCGATACAACGTAAACCTCGTCACATTCAACCTTGCCGTCCAGAACGGTGACCGGGCGTTTGTTGCAGACACTTGTCCTGAGTTGCTGTGTCATCTTTTGCACATCGCTTTTGTTCAGGTCAAGTTCAAGTGCAATCTGTCTGTTCGACTGATTGAGTGACATCAGGTACAAGCAGTGTATCCAGATTTTTAAAGGCTGGTGATGCCCTGAAAACACCGATAAAGTCAGATCATCAAAGCGACGCCGACAACACTTGCACCAGTAACGCTGTCGCTCCGGCTGAGTGTCATCTTTACCTTGTCGGGTAATATCAGGGCTTTGACAGCGAGGACAAACGACACCATCCGGCCAGCGCATTTGCCTGACTTGTTCGTAACATTTGGCGTTATCGAGGAGATCATGAAACTTCATCATACCGCTGTTTTACACGAATGTGGACGTTAGTTTCAACCGCAGTTACCTCAACACCCCGGAATCCATTAAGAGCCATCAAATATTGATTTTGAATCCCTTGAAGCTGTTTCTGAATTAGAAGCAAAAGTAGAAAAGGAAACGGATGCAGATCAAAAAGCTTTATATCAAAAACAACTGGAAGTTGCTCAAAATAAATTGGAAGCGTCACTGGAAGCAATTGCTCAATTAAGAAGAGCCTATGTTCAGTTAGAATCAACGCTGGGTCGGCGCTGGAGTGCTGAGATATTTGTTACCCATCATGATTTGCCTGTGGATTTGAAGGCAGTATATCAAGCGGGAAAACGTTGTGAGCAGCACCGTAGTGAAACGGTTAACCTGGCTCAGTTGGGACAGATTAAAAAAGATCATGATGCTGCCTTGCATCACCCAAAAGTAGTGATTGAGGGTGCTGGTCCGGTAGGTCTTTTAACTGCTATGAAGCAATATGAAGCAGGCGCAGATGTTACTGTTTTAGAAAAAAGGTCAATGGATTATGAGCGCTCACAAATTCTGAGGCTGGACAATCAATGGGTTAAAGAACTTCGTTATTATCTGGGCAGTCAGTTTGATCGTGCGTTTTTATCAGGCAGGCAAGGGGCGATAAAGAGTGATGGCTCAATTCATATCAGGACTGCTGAGTTAGAAAATGCGCTTCATGACCGGTTATCCGAATTAATATCTTTTGTTGATAATGGTACAGCACCACCTGATATTAAACGCCTGGCAGCTCATAGTATTGTCGATGTCAGTCGACCTGCGGAGCCGGGTAAGCGATTTGTTGTAAATGCGCGTTATGATCAATCGTATGATTCGCAGTTTAAGGGGCAGCGGAAGGACGGAACACCCACCACACCAGCCAAAGGTTTAGACCAGATTGAAGCTGATATTTTGATCTGTGCCGGAGGAAAGAACAGTTCGACTCGTGAGCAGTTTTTCAATTATGCACCAGTGACAGAAGGAAAAACATTTGGTGTGGCGTCCTGGAGTGGTTCCTCGATAGAAAATGCTAAACAGGATACTTTTAAAAAAGTACCGGGCGTTTTTACTATAACACCTGAATTCAAACAGAAATGTGTAGCATCTGCAGAAAAAGAACTGATGGCTCTTGAGGCTGAATTCGGTCGTCCAAAAGTTACTCCGGATTTTTATCGGCATATGGCTGCTGACTTTAAAGCACAGCTGCAAGGCATGGGGGGAGATTTAGCTACCAGACATTTCGAAAATTACCAAAAAGCATACATTGGCATGGAAGTTCCGCAGTCTTTTTATCGTTTTCTCAATTTCCACGATAGAGGAATAGATACTGCTTTAGGCGGGGAATTAGATGCTAAACAGTTAGCCAGAGTTAAAGGCGTTGCCCGTCAGGTATGGTTTCAGAGTGTTGCTGATGTAGGTCAGGAAGATCAGCCTAATATGAGTGATCGATACAAGCTCGACATGAGCATGATGGATCCTAAGTTTACCTCTGTTTTTAGTGCTGCACTGGATCAGAATACTGAAACTGTTGCTGTGATAGGGGCTCCTGACGATAAGCGCAAGCTGCTTGTTTTCCCTGCAGGAGACTCTGCAACAGGGCCGCACTTTATGACAGCAACAGGTTTGACTGGGGGGAGAGAAGATACGGGTAATCAGGCTGAATTTACCCGCAAGCTATGTATGCTTGAAGACCCTCTTGATCAGGCTGCAGTAGAGCCTCTGATTGAGTCTGTAAGAGGGAAAATGAAAGCTACCAGTGACTTCGTAATTGAGCGGGGCTTGGGGAAATCCAGCGCATTTCCTGATGATATCACGCCTGAATCACTCGCCGCGTTTAAGCGTCGGTCGCCTGAGCTTACAAGGTTACCGTTGAAAGCTCGAAGTTCGGTCAGTTTAAAGGATGAAATAACAAAGTCATCACCGGGTTTAACCGTGGTGCCTGTTCCTGGAACAGGAGAGGATGTTTTTAATGTAGATATGGGTGGCGGAAAACAATTTACCCTGACTGTTCTTGATGACGGTATGATTGAGGCGGAAAACCGGACGTTGCCAGGGAAAAAAGAGCACTTCACAACATTCAATAATTTTAAGTTGACGTATGAGCGTGGGTAAAATACCAACCGTATTAACGTAACAAAAATAATTATCGGTGGCAGGAAGCTCATGAAAAATTATCGGACACAAAAGACTCTGCTTGCTTTATTAGTATCAATGAACAGTTATAACCTTGCCTGTGCAGCGCCTATCGCCCCCGGCGCAGGTAATGAAGTCAGAACCGGCGTCAATGAGGTTATTTCTGAATCAGTCACTTCGGATGAAGCCATTACTTTTCAGCTAAGACCTGACTTTGCAGCAGCAGGAGCTGACAGCGGTAGTGTGCAGATTGGCACAGGGAATAGTCTGGTTATCGAGAATACCAATAATAATCTTGACCCCGTTATTCATGGTGCCGTGGTTGTTGTTCCTGTTGCAGCACGGCCTTTTGTGCTGAACATCGGTCGCGGGACAGTGATAAGGTCCAGTGGTCTCAATATGCACGGCCTGTTACTGGGCTCGGATTCGGACGCTAACGTCAGTGCTGTGAATATTGGCAACAGTGTTATCAAGGGAGAAATCAACACCCCACAGGCCTCCGGGATTTATTTATCGGGAAATATTGAAGGTACGCTGACAATCTCAGAGACGGCTTCTGTTAGTGGTGGTAAGGCTATTTTCATTAATGGTGATGCCTCTGATCTGGAGCTGATTGTTAAAGGTCGGCTCCAGGGCCAGCAAGCAATTGACTGGGAAAATGCTGTCGGCAACCTGCGGGTGACTGTCAGCGGGGGTAATATTGATGGTGCTATAACAGAAGGCAACCAGGTTGATTATGGCCTGGTCACAGTCACAGGCAGTAATAACCATTTCAGGGGAACCGTTGAAACCGAATATTTCCATGTAGAAAAAAATGCGACGGCTCACATTTATGACACCATTGGGCCAGTCAATAACCCCGGAGCCATTGTTGTCGAGGGGGACCTGATTATTGAAGCGGCTGATCAGGTGGCTACATGGGGTACGCTTGTCTTGAGTCCTGACAGTGTTATTACAATTAAAAATATAAGAACAGGTGCGCAGACCCCGTCAATCAGCCATGACGGTGATATCCAGTTGCGATACGGCACTACATCTGATCTGTGGGCTGATCTGGCCTCCCAGAACGTAGATTATGCAGATGCTGATGACCCCAATGAAGCAAACTACAAATATAACATCACGCTTGCCTCGGAGAATAGCCAACTGTTTACTTCTCAGGCGGATGTAACCGCAAACCTGATAGAAGTTGATGGCGGTGGTTGGGATCTGACTAATGCAAACGTGAATATTAGTGGTCTTTATACATTGGGTGCACCTCGTCAGGATGGCGACATGCTGGTTGTGGATATTCATCCCCAGTCACCTACTGAGCTGACAACAATGGTCAGAACCGCAGGTGCAGGTGAAAGTCAGCAAAAGCTGGTTTCAGCATTCTTTGCTGATGCTATCGCTAACCCGGTCGGAGCATCATCTGCACTGGCTACAGCAAATGAGATAAGTGGTGCATCTGACTTGGCAGCACTTGCGGCTGAATTAACGCCTGATAGTCAATCCCAACAGGTTGCCAGGAATGTCCAGAATACATTTGTTGATCAGATATCGGGGCGGTTGACAGCAATTTCACATAATACAGCTGCATATACAGCATTCAGTTATGGCTATGCTCCCCGGAATGACTGGTCACTGGTGAAAGTTTCTCAGTATCCGCAAACTTCACAGACAGGCTGGCAGGGGATAAGTGCTTTCACCTCTTCCGGGAATCTGGTTGACAGTCGTCGTGATTCCAGTTTTTGGTTAAAGCCTTTTTACAGCCGGAGTTCTCAGGACACAACACGTAACAGTGCCGGAGATAAACTGAAAGGTTACAAAGCTTATGTTAAAGGTATATCTGGTGGGCTTGATCGTCAGCTTGGTGACAACCTCACTCTCGGATTTGCGGCATCATACGCGGATACAAGAGCTGATAAGCATAATTCAAGCGATAAAATCGATATCACTACGCATCAGCTGGGCTTTTATGCGCTGTGGGAGCGTAATGACTGGTTTGTAGATTCAATTCTGAATGCCGGGCGGAGTAAAAATAAAGTTAATCGTTATATTGACGGCTTTTCTGCCGCCCCAATTCGCTCTGAATTTACGTCACACTTTTATGGTTTGAATATAAGTGCGGGTAAGCATATTGATTTCAGGGGCTACAAGATATCCCCCATGTTGGGATTTAACTACGCAAGGTTTGACACCCCGAGTTATACAGAAAAAGACCCCGGTGCGACGGGGGTTGCTATGGAGGTGAAAAAAAGTACGTATGAAAGGGTTGAGTTCGGAGGCGGTGCCACGATAAGTCATACGGTCAAAGTTGGAAATGGGCGTGTTGAGCCAGCGGTCAGTTTATCCGGTTGGTATGACGCAAAAGGACAGCAGGCAAAAACAGAATCGCGGTTTTTATTCGGGACACGCTTCTTTACAACGGAAGGGGCTGACCCGGAACGTAAATATGCGCAGTTTGCGCTCGACCTCAGTTACCAGCACGATCGGCTGGAGCACTTGGATCTTATGGTGGGCTATCAGCGACAGCAGTCTTCCAGTGCCCATACTGATAGTGTCTATATGAAAATGAAATATTTATTTTAAATACCTCGTGAATTCAACCCATAAGTGTGAAATTTCAGGCTGAGAGAAAACCTTAGAAGCCGTCTGAAAAGTAGCATAGCCGCCCATATATACTGAAAAAACAGGCATTTTTCAGGGGTGTAATGGGTAAGCGTCGCCAAAAAAAGAAGAAAAGGTATCCCTCAGATTTGAGTCAGGGAGCGTGGAAAAAGTTAAAACCTCTGCTCCCACCTGCCAAACCCGGAGGACGACCTGTAACAATCAGCCGTCGGCAGCTTATCAATGGCATTTTTTATGTTTTGAAAACAGGCTGTCAATGGGCTGCCCTTCCTACTGATTTTCCGAACTATAAAACAGTGTATCACTACTTCAGGGTTTGGCGACGAGACCAAACTTGGCAAAGGATTCATGACACGCTTCATGCCAAAGTGCGTCAGAAAGCAGGGCGTCATAAGCATGCAACGGCAGCTAGTCTCGATAGCCAGAGCGTTAAAACCACGGCGATCGGTGGGTCTGATCGCGGCTACGATGCAGGCAAAAAGATCAAGGGGCGCAAGCGTCATATCCTCGTTGACACCATGGGGTTACTGCTAGCAATCGTTGTCACTTCCGCTGAGATTCAGGATCGGGATGGAGCCAAACTGCTATTAACACGCTTGAATGGTCGTTGTAAAAAGTTACGCCTGATCTGGGTTGATGGCGGCTATCGGGGCAAGTTAGTGGACTGGGTCAGTTCGAAATTCCAATTCATATTGCAAGTTGTTCTACGCAGTGATAAACAAAAAGGCTTCCAGCTGTTACCACGACGCTGGGTAGTCGAACGGACATTTTCCTGGCTAAATCATAACCGAAGACTCAGCAAAGATTACGAGGTGTTGCCTGAAACCGCTGAGGCTATGATTCAACTGTCCATGATTCACCTGATGCTGCGGCGTTTGGCTTGAAGGAGGACTTTTCAGACGGCTTCTTAGAACTGCACAGGTTCTTTCTCAGCCTGAATATTCAGGTAAACTCCTACCAAAATCCTCTGTCAATTGCCCGATAAGGGTTTCAACTCTCTGCTGTATACGTATGACGGCTTTTTCAAATCTTTTAGGGAGCAAAAACTCACAGGCTTCTGTAGGGTAAGCTGCCATCAGAGAAGTATCGGAAGTTTCATTCAAGTGTGCCCAGCTTGTTCCAGACATCGCTGTTTTCAAGAAAACCATGTAGCTTCATCGGGCTGGTATAGATAGCATCCAGTGCCATATCACTGGCAGAACGTTCTGGTCCCAGTGCTGCCTGCCAGATTGCCACAACCAGCATTGAGTAGAAAACTCGTTCCGGGCGGCTGGGATCGTTGACCGATATCGGTAGAGACTCATTAAACATTGCTTCCTGATAACGCTCCGCTCGCTGGCGTGCCCCTTGTCCATAAGAAGCCGAATGAAAAGCGCATTTGCTCGCCTTCATGCTGCTATAGGTGATTGCAGGGTTTGAATCTGTCCGACCAATAATAATGTTGTTTGTGGTGACTGTGTCAGAGCTTTCAGGTAATGATCCCAGCCAGCGGTTGGCAATGGCTGCCGCCTGGCCGCATTGCCATTTAGGAAAGCTGCCACCCTTATAGCGGTAGCAATATACCGTGTTATTGCCAAAGAAAGCAGTGATAGCGTTATGCTGGATCACATCCAGTGACAAGCCCTGACTGGTAGCATGAATAAAAGAAAACCGGCTTCCCTCGATGGGGCTGGTTACCATTGCGCAATGCATGCAATTGGCAGAGCCTTGCTGGCGGGAAAAGAGCTTTAAAATCCCTTGTCCGAGTGATAATCCGGTAAAACCTGTAAAGCACAGAATATCACCTTTACCCAGCTCAGATGATTTCATTAACTTGCCATGATTGCGCTTATCTCCTGTCACCATTATGGTGTACAGAAGATAAGCGTATTAACACAAAAAAGTTGGGGCTGTCCTAGATAACTTATCTTGTCTAGGCTGCCCGCATGAGAAAGAGTCGTTTAAGTAAGTACAAGCAAGAGCGCCTTATTGAGCACTTCATTGCAGGTACCACAGCCAGAACAGCTGCTGTTCTGGTCAACGTTAACAAAACAACTGCCGCTTTCTATTTTCACCGTCTACGAGAGCTTATCTACGATTACGTCGAAGAGCAGACAATCTTTAGCGGCGAAATTGAACTCGACGAAAGCTACTTTGGTGGTAAACGCAAAGGTCGGCGTGGTCGAGGTGCTGCTGGTAAAATACCTGTATTTGGTATTCTCAAACGGTATGACCGTGTTTATACCTGCGTAATCCCAAACGCAAAGTCATCGACCTTGCTGCCCATCATAAGAAACAAGATAAAGCCCGACAGTATTGCTTATACCGATAACTTCCTCAGTTACGATGTGCTGGATGTGTCTGAGTTCAAGCACTACCGGATTAACCACAGCACACGCTTTGCCGAAGAGAAGAATCATATCAATGGTATAGAGAACTTCTGGAACCAGGCTAAGCGTCATATGAGGAAGTTCAATGGGATACCCAAGGAGCACTTCCACCTTTTTCTTAAAGAGTGTGAGTGGCGGTTTAACCACTCCAACCCCAGAGATCAACTTCGTATTTTAAAACAGATAGTTAGAGATAATTTATACTAGTTATCTAGGGGCTGTTCACAATTAAGCCAGCCATATCATACAGGCTCCCAAATGAAGCATGCCAAAGTAGTTTCGTCCACGCATAGGAATTTCAAAAAATCATTATTCCAGTCATTCCTGTAACCTTTGGTTTTCCACCCTCTCAGCATCCTATTACCTGACACTGAATGTTGTGCTTATCTGTCTGATACCATCTAAATCCTATTGATTTGCCCGATCTCACCCTGAAATCCTGATTTCAGACGGATTGAGGGCGTGAACTATGTAATCGGTTTCGCAAGCGCAAGCGCAAGCTGTTGATGGTATTTGTACAGCTCGCGCTGCGGCTTGCCGCGGGTAATGCCGGTAAAGATCATCTGAGCCTGGCAGAGGATGCACTGCAGCGGATCGAGCCCAAAGGTCTGTTTCAGTAACGCCGGAAAGGTGATTTTCAGGGCGTTTCGTTCGGGCTGATTGAGCAGGTTGTAGACGGTGGGCAGCAATGTAGCCCTTACCCGACAGGCCAGAAAACCATAATACCGGATCATTCGGAAACCTTTGTCGGGAATATGCTGTGTCAGTCGTTCTATAAATTCTTCCCCTTCACAGGTTTCATGGCGGCGGGTTTTGGTGCGGTGATCCAGATACTCATACACAACGGTATCACCGCCATAGTGTTTCAGGCGCGACATGGCCAGCGGTGGTCGTTTGATATAGCGCCCCAGGTAGCTGATGGTGCGGTGGGGGCTTTTGGTGGCTTTGGCAAAATGGACGATCCAGTCCTTTTGGTATTGCTCATCGAGAAAATCATTGAAGCCGGAAAGGTCATGACAGCTGTCTTTCAGCTCGGAAGGCAGATCCAGCTCGCCACGTTTAAACGCTTCCCTGAGCAGGTTGATCACGCCGTAACGCCACGCGGGCATGATGGCGTTTTTGGTGAAGTAGACTGACTTCCATTGCTGGTTTCCGTCGTATAATCCGCCACGGGTCACAGAGAGGTGAATATGAACATTCCAGTTCACCCAGTAAGGTGCGGTTGATTCTGAACAGCTCCCAGAGTGCATCAGGCATCGTAAAGGTGATGTGTTGCCACTCAGTATCCGGCAACAGCGCTTTCTGGTCAGCAATCCACTGATCGGTCAGTTTTTTGCCGCAGGTATTACACAACCGGGCTTTACAGCCAAAGCAGATCTTTTTGGTGTGAGAGCATTCATGGTTGCTGCATACAAGGCTGGCATACCGGGTGTGCTGCCTGATCAATGTACCGGGAAGAGGTTGTGTGCGACGGGAAAACCATAGCGATTCATTTTTGACCAGAATGCATCCCATTGCCCGGACGAACAAACTAATGCTCTCAACGTCAACAACATTGATGCACCTTGCTCTTTCCAGCGCATGCCAGAGCGGCACATACGTTGCTTTACCAAACTCTTGCAAGCCGCTTCCGTAACACCTGAACCAATGGGTAAGTTCCTCTTTCTGGCTTCAGGATAAATCATTTGGTGCCAGTGATTTTTAAAGTAGGTTCTCGCTTTCATCAACTTTTCCATAGAGGCGGTACGGTTGTTGCCCGGTGTTGCCCGTTCAAGCTCTCGCCGCAGGCTTTGTGCTGCGCCTTCATCGTGTTTCAGGTCGTGTAGCTTCTGCTTGAACCATGCATGCCTTTCCTGTGTGGCTTTCTTTCCCGGATAAAGTGCCTCAGCAGCGTCAGCAACATATTCAGACACGTGATAAAAGTCCAGCACGTGGATAGATGTAAAGGATTCTAAAAATGTCCAGTTATCCGCCGCTCCGTCAGCAACCCCCACATAAACCGCCTCAGGGAATCTATCCTTAACCTTCTGGATTTCTCCAGTAAAACGGTTAATGAAGGTTTGCTTGCCGTATTCCGGTGCCTCTGCACAGTAGATTGTATGAAGACGCTCGCCTTCATCATCATAGAGGCTGATAGTGCCGCACATAGCGATCCGATAGCCTTCGTAGTACAACAGATTTGCTCCATCAAGCCCTATGGCTACTGTTGTCACGGGCTTTGGTAACTCTGGAATATCGTATACCCACCTTTCTTCTTTGGCCTGTGCAATACTTGCCACCACATCGGCTAAATCACGAAGTGTTGAACGACTGCTATTACGACCATGATTTTGTCGCAGATCGTCTTCTACCTGAGGGGCTGCCATCTGGGCATACTTCCAGCTCACCATGCGAGCAAAAGCCGGAGTCGAATTGACAATAATCCGGGCATTCTGATCCAGAGGGCAAAAGGTTTCTCCCCCCTGACTGCTCTGGTAAATGTAACGCGGAACTTTGACGGCTCCCCATGACGTTTCGTAGACCTTGGGTTCTTTTTTATTCTTGCTGGTCATATGAATACCACCTACCTTTATGGGCGAACCGTCGGTGTCCATGTGTTCCAGTTGTTTTTCTACTCCAAGCGTTCCAGCTTGATTGAGGCTACCCTGAAGGCTGGTCTCGAAATCGAGCATTGAGTTGCCGTGCTGAATAGTGATGAGTATCTGCGTTTCTTGATTTTCAGATGATAGAATTTGAGCAGTCATACGGGGCAAAGGCCGTGCTTACGTCTATTATGATTTGATGAAAGTAGCTCACGGTAGTCGTTTTTCCTACATCAATTCCCGCTCACACCCGGCATACCCCATGATCACCCGCCCGCAGGCCAGTACTTTGCTGATCGCATCAACCACAGCAGGGCGTATCGTATCGGCGTTGCGCTGGTAATAACGCCACCATAACTGATCGCGTAGCAGTAATTGTTTTAGTTTGGACGGCGGTCGGCTGGTCATACGGCCTCCTCAATACAGTCGCACGGATGATAACGAATGCAGCCGGTGAAGGGGATGGCATCCTGAGGTTGTTTTTCAGTCGTCCTCCTCTGCCAGTCTTTTGCGTTTACGGTGTTTTCTGAATTTGTGAGTGGCCAGCGCCTGAGCACTGTTGAGGGTCACCGGGGGCTGACACTGGGTACAGGTGCGTTCCCCGCTGTGGTGACTGCGGTTGTGAGAGGCCAGCGCCTGAGCACTGTTGAGGGTCACCGGGGGCTGGCACCGGGTACAGGTGCGTTCCCCGCTGTGGTGACTTTTGTTGTGAGTGGCCAGCGCCTGAGCACTTTTGAGGGTCACCGGGGGCTGACACCGGGTACAGGTGCGTTCCCCGCTGTGGTGACTGCGGTTGTGATTGGCCAGCGCCTTCGCACTGTTGAGGGTCACCGGGGGCTGACACCGGGTACAGGTGCGTTCCCCGCTGTGGTGACTGCGGTTGTGATCGGCCAGTGCCTGAGCACTGTTGAGGGTCACCGGGGGCTGACACCGGGTACAGGTGCGTTCCCCGCTGTGGTGACTTTGGTTGTGAGTGGCCAGCGCCTGAGCACTGTTGAGGGTCACCGGGGGCTGACACCGGGTACAGGTGCGTTCCCCGCTGTGGTGACTGCGGTTGTGATCGGCCAGCGCCTGAGCACTGTTGAGGGTCACCGGGGGCTGACGCTGGGTACAGGTGCGTTCCCCGCTGTGGTGACTGCGGTTGTGATTGGCCAGCGCCCGAGCACTGTTGAGGGTCACCGGGGGCTGACACCGGGTACAGGTGCGCTCCCCGCTGTGGTGACTGCGGTTGTGATTGGCCAGCGCCTTCGCACTGTTGAGGGTCACCGGGGGCTGACACTGGGTACAGGTGCGTTCCCCGCTGTGGTGACTTTGGTTGTGATTGGCCAGCGCCTGAGCACTGTTGAGGGTCACCGGGGGCTGACACTGGGTACAGGTGCGTTCCCCGCTGTGGGAGGAGCTTATATGGCTAGCTAATGATGCAGCTGTTTTGTAATACTTTTGGCACAGGGAACACTGAAAAGGTTTCTCGCCGGATTCAACCGTTTGAAAAACTGAAGGTGAAGGCGGATCTTGAGGTGATACTGTGAATTCGGTATCCGAACTGTTTGTTTCTTTTTCATCGTCGTCTGGCGGTTCTTGTTTAATGCAAGATGCACATTGTTTTAGCCATTGATCAATTTCAGGCAACACAGGAAAGTCATCAGTCACCTTTACAATTACAACCTCCGAATTGTCATCGAGTCGTATTTTCTTGATTTGTGGTTGGGATGATCCGGGTTCTGAGCTATTGTCTGCTTCATTTTCACCGGCCCCGGATGAAGGAATAAAAGCGCTTGCAAACAAAGCTATCAAGCTTGAAAGGAAGGCACTTTTTATCTTTTTTTTGAC
This sequence comes from Endozoicomonadaceae bacterium, assembly GCA_965261725.1. Taxonomy (GTDB): domain Bacteria; phylum Pseudomonadota; class Gammaproteobacteria; order Pseudomonadales; family Endozoicomonadaceae; genus CANDOC01. The sequence continues at coordinate 37,526 of CBDHDU010000005.1, forward strand.
CAGTTTCTTTGAATGGAGAAGAAAGTCATATGACGCTGACGGGCTACCTGAGAAAGAGCTTTTATCATAGGTCAGACAATAGGTTTGAGCCTGACGTTTAGTGCAATCAAAAAGTTGCCGCGCAGCGGCCTACGTTCAACGCTTCCCTGAGCAGGTTGATCACGCCGTAACGCCACGCGGGCATGATGGCGTTTTTGGTGAAGTAGACTGACTTCCATTGATGGTTTCCGTCGTATAATCCGCCACGGGTCACAGAGAGGTGAATATGAACATTCCAGTTCAGCTTTCGGCCAAAGGTATGCAGTGCCGTGAAAATGCTAGGTGTCACGCCTTTTTTCCCGGCAAAGGCCTGCAGGCTTTTTGCCGCCAGTGGGCTCAGTTTACCCAGTAAGGTGCGGTTGATTCTGAACAGCTCCCAGAGTGCATCAGGCATCGTAAAGGTGATGTGTTGCCACTCAGTATCCGGCAACAGCGCTTTCTGGTCAGCAATCCACTGATCGGTCAGTTTTTTGCCGCAGGTATTACACAACCGGGCTTTACAGCCAAAGCAGATCTTTTTGGTGTGAGAGCATTCATGGTTGCTGCATACAAAGCTGGCATACCCCATGATCACCCGCCCGCAGGCCAGTACTTTGCTGATCGCATCAACCACAGCAGGGCGTATCGTATCGGCGTTGCGCTGGTAATAACACCACCATAACTGATCGCGTAGCAGTAATTGTTTTAGTTTGGACGGCGGTCGGCTGGTCATACGGCCTCATCAATACAGTCGCACGGATGATAACGAATGCAGCCGGTGAAGGGGATGGCATCCTGAGGTTGTTTTTCAGTCGTCCTCCTCTGCCAGTCTTTTGCGTTTACGGTGTTTTCTGAATTTGTGACAGACCAGCGCCTGAGCACTGTTGAGGGTCACCGGGGGCTGACACCGGGTACAGGTGCGTTCCCCCGCTGTGGTGAATTTGGTTGTGATTGGCCAGCGCATGAGCACTTTTGAGGATCACCGGGGGCTGACACCGGGTACAGGTGCGTTCCCCGCCTGTGGTGACTGCGGTTGTGATTGGCCAGCGCCATAGCATTTTTGAGGGTCACCGGGGGCTGACACCGGGTACAGGTGTGTTCCCCGCTGTGGGAGGCGCTTATATGGCTAGCTAATGATGTAGCTGTTTTGTAATACTTTTGGCACAGGGAACACTGCAAAGGTTTCTCGCCGGATTCAACCGTTTGAAAAACTGAAGGTGAAGGCGGATCTTGTTTAAGACATTGGTGTTTGCCATCAAATGCGTCTACTACACTCACTGTTTGATGACAGGTGCAGCACTCTAATTGACTACAGTGCATTGCAAGTAGAAAAACCACATTCAGCAGGGGGTCTACGGACGGTATATACTTTATATCTGTGTCAGATGCTTTTAGCACGTCATTAAATATTGTTCTGCATTGAGGGCACTCATATTTATTATGTTGCGACTGTATTGAATTAGCGCAACGAGAACAGATCGCGTGATGTCCATTGCAGGTAAGAATGATTTCTGTTAAAGGGGTAGCGAGTATATCTGAGTATTTTTCTAAACAGACAGGGCAAGTTTCCAGTCTCTGTATCGCATTAAAGATATCGCACTGGGTTTCATCTTTGTATGTGGCAGAGTATTCGATATCTGCAAGCGTAATAGTACAGCAGCCACCACCGGCTACAGCCTTAATGGCAATAAAGCATAAGAAAAAGCAATAAAGCCATATTTTATGATGTTTTGTTTGCATCGTTTACGTCTTGCAAGATTTAGTATTTTTTAATATGTAATCAGATGAATACCTTAAAAAGAAGAATAGTGGGTGGAGGTGCTCAAGTAGCGGATAGCAGAACCTTCTGTCAGGTATTAGCTACCATTTACCCGGAGGTATCAAGTAGTGATTATTGATTGTTTTTTTTGATTTATGTTTGTCTTTTTAACGCATAGGAATTTACGCATAGGAATTTACGCATAGGAATTTACGCATAGGAATTTACGCATAGGAATTTACGCATAGGAATTTCAAAAAATCATTATTCTAGTCATTCCTGTAACCTTTGGTTTTCCACCCTCTCAGCATCCTATTACCTGACACTGAATGTTGTGCTTATCTGTCTGATACCATCTAAATCCTATTGATTTGCCCGATCTCACCCTGAAATCCTGATTTCAGACGGATTGAGGGCGTGAACTATGTAATCGGTTTCGCAAGCGCAAGCTGTTGATGGTATTTGTACAGCTCGTACTGCGGCTCCCCCCGGGTAATGCCGGTGAAGATCATTTGAGCCTGACAGAGGATGCATTGCAGCGGGTCGAGCCCAAAGGTTTGTTTCAGTAACGCCGGAAAGGTGATTTTCAGGGCGTTTCGTTCGGGCTGATTGAGCAGGTTGTAGACGGTGGGCAGCAATGTAGCCCTTCCCCGGCAGGCCAGAAAACCATAATACCGGATCATTCGGAAACCTTTGTCGGGAATATGCTGTGTCAGTCGTTCTATAAATTCTTCCCCTTCACAGGTTTCATGGCGGCGGGTTTTGGTGCGGTGATCCAGATACTCATACACAACGGTATCACCGCCATAGTGTTTCAGGCGCGACATGGCCAGCGGTGGTCGTTTGATATAGCGCCCCAGGTAGCTGATGGTGCGGTGGGGGCTTTTGGTGGCTTTGGCAAAATGGACGATCCAGTCCTTTTGGTATTGCTCATCGAGGAAATCATTGAAGCCGGAAAGGTCATGACAGCTGTCTTTCAGCTCGGAAGGCAGATCCAGCTCGCCACGTTTTAAACGCTTCCCTGAGCAGGTTGATCACGCCGTAACGCCACGCGGGCATGATGGCGTTTTTGGTGAAGTAGACTGACTTCCATTGCTGGTTTCCGTCGTATAATCCGCCACGGGTCACAGAGAGGTGAATATGAACATTCCAGTTCACCCAGTAAGGTGCGGTTGATTCTGAACAGCTCCCAGAGTGCATCAGGCATCGTAAAGGTGATGTGTTGCCACTCAGTATCCGGCAACAGCGCTTTCTGGTCAGCAATCCACTGATCGGTCAGTTTTTTGCCGCAGGTATTACACAACCGGGCTTTACAGCCAAAGCAGATCTTTTTGGTGTGAGAGCATTCATGGTTGCTGCATACAAGGCTGGCATACCCCATGATCACCCGCCCGCAGGCCAGTACTTTGCTGATCGCATCAACCACAGCAGGGCGTATCGTATCGGCGTTGCGCTGGTAATAACGCCACCATAACTGATCGCGTAGCAGTAATTGTTTTAGTTTGGACGGCGGTCGGCTGGTCATACGGCCTCATCAATACAGTCGCACGGATGATAACGAATGCAGCCGGTGAAGGGGATGGCATCCTGAGGTTGTTTTTCAGTCGTCCTCCTCTGCCAGTCTTTTGCGTTTACGGTGTTTTCTGAATTTGTGATTGGCCAGCGCCTTCGCACTGTTGAGGGTCACCGGGGGCTGACACAGGGTACAGGTGCGTTCCCCGCTGTGGTGACTGCGGTTGTGATCGGCCAGCGCCTGAGCACTGTTGAGGGTCACCGGGGGCTGACACTGGGTACAGGTGCGTTCGCCGCTGTGGTGACTTTTGTTGTGAGAGGCCAGCGCCTGAGCACTGTTGAGGGTCACCGGGGGCTGACACCGGGTACAGGTGCGTTCCCCGCTGTGGTGACTTTTGTTGTGAGTGGCCAGCGCCTTCGCACTGTTGAGGGTCACCGGGGGCTGACACCGGGTACAGGTGCGTTCCCCGCTGTGGTGACTTTGGTTGTGATTGGCCAGCGCCTTCGCACTGTTGAGGGTCACCGGGGGCTGACACCGGGTACAGGTGCGTTCCCCGCTGTGGTGACTGTGGTTGTGAGTGGCCAGCGCCTTCGCACTGTTGAGGGTCACCGGGGGCTGACACCGGGTACAGGTGCGTTCCCCGCTGTGGTGACTGCGGTTGTGATTGGCCAGCGCCTGAGCACTGTTGAGGGTCACCGGGGGCTGACACCGGGTACAGGTGCGTTCCCCGCTGTGGTGACTGCGGTTGTGATTGGCCAGCGCCCGAGCACTGTTGAGGGTCACCGGGGGCTGACACCGGGTACAGGTGCGTTCCCCGCTGTGGTGACTGCGGTTGTGATTGGCCAGCGCCTGAGCACTGTTGAGGGTCACCGGGGGCTGGCACAGGGTACAGGTGCGTTCCCCGCTGTGGGAGGCGCTTATATGGCTAGCTAATGATGCAGCTGTTTTGTAATACTTTTGGCACAGGGAACACTGAAAAGGTTTTTCGCCGGATTCAACCGTTTGAAAAACTGAAGGTGAAGGCGGATCTTGAGGTGATACTGTGAATTCGGTATCCGAACTGTTTGTTTCTTTTTCATCGTCGTCTGGCGGTTCTTGTTTAATGCAAGATGTACATTGTTTTAGCCATTGATCAATTTCAGGCAACACAGGAAAGTCATCAGTCACCTTTACAATTACAACCTCCGAATTGTCATCGAGTCGTATTTTCTTGATTTGTGGTTGGGATGATCCGGGTTCTGAGCTATTGTCTGCTTCATTTTCACCGGCCCCGGATGAAGGAATAAAAGCGCTTGCAAACAAAGCTATCAAGCTTGAAAGGAAGGCACTTTTTATCTTTTTTTTGACCAGTTTCTTTGAATGGAGAAGAAAGTCATATGACGCTGACGGGCTACCTGAGAAAGAGCTTTTATCATAGGTCAGACAATAGGTTTGAGCCTGACGTTTAGTGCAATCAAAAAGTTGCCGCGCAGCGGCCTGCGTTCTACCCGATTCCGTTCTTTGTAAAGCTCTTTATCATACTCTCGTTGAACAAGCCTGCTTCGGCGTGGCGGAATAACCGGCCTTGTCCCCATGCTTTCAATTTCTTCGATGAAAACATTGGAATCATACCCCTTGTCTGCAAGAACGTAATCTGCAGTAAAGCCTTCTATCAATGCAAGAGCCTGCCCGAACTCAGAAGCTTGCCCAGCCGTCAGGATGAAACGAACAGGATTACCCAAAGCGTCGACAGCCGCATGGATTTTCGTGGTCAAGCCGCCTCTGGATTTACCAACAGCTT
>CBDHDU010000006.1:0-23729 GCA_965261725.1 Endozoicomonadaceae bacterium
AGAATCTCCCAGAGTCATGGGGATTGCGCACTTTGGGAGCAGTAGTTTGAGTATAGAGCTCTGTTTCTGAAAAAAATACCCACTCATCGATAGATAAATGGACTGTAAATAATAATATGCCTCGTCAGCAAAATCTATGGGTAGTTTCTGGTTCAGGCAGCTTGCCAAGCGCATGATATAAAGCAATTTCTGCACATTTATAGGTTCTGAATCCATACGATTTTCTCGTAGTGAGTTTTATCCTGGTATTCAGCCCTTCAACAATTCCGCTGGAAAATGCCTTTTTTGCCCTGAACCAGTTCAGGATAAGCGGCTTATGTCGCCGAACAGTTTTAGCCACTTTCTTCATTGGCTCTATCTTTGATCGCATGACTCTTGTACACCACCGATCCAGATACTTTCCTGCCCAGTGTGGTGAGATGTAGTCCCAGAAAACCTGGAACTCTTTTCTGAGCAGGTAACCCCTGACACTTTTCAGGTTGTACCGGAGCACTGTGTTTAGCTTGATCTCTTCTTTCTCGGTCAGGTTCTCTTTTCTCTTGAGTAGGCACCAGCGAGTTTTTTTCAGAACAGGTTCATATCCGGCTGCCTGAAGCTGTTTGTGTTCTGAGGCTCTGACTTCATCAATGGCCTTGTTCAACATGGCAACAATATGAAAACGATCCAGAATATGCAGCGCCTGGCTGGCATACTCCGCAATCGCTTTCACGTAGGGCTGCCACATGTCAGAGCAGACATATTCCAACTGCTGGCTTCTCTGTGCACCAAAGAATGAGAAGAAACGGCGAATGGTGGCTTCGGTTCGCTCCTGTCCAACCCACAACAGCCGTGTGTAATCACGGTCGATCTGGTAAACCACAGTCAGGTATTTATGACCTGTTTGATACGCCACCTCATCTACACCAATGGCCTTGATATTGTCGAGAGGGCGATGTGCTTTGCCCCATTCAACCACATACTCAACAGCATGAAAGACCTTCTCCCATGAGGTATTGAAAATGCAGGCAACCTCTTTCCACGAGAGCTTTCGGGCCCAGCTTGCCAAAAACTGCATGTAGACTTTGGTAAGTTCTTTCTTGCCATCCGCCCATGGAACCTGTTCAACCTTTACACCACATGTCTTGCATTCAACCCGACGCATTCTGTAGAGCAGAAAAACCCTGATGCCCCAGAGGGGAACGAATTCGAAGCGACGCTCAGTAAGGCGGTCATAGCCCGGAGCAGCTTTTTTGCATCCTGAGCAGATAGCATGACTGTTCTTCCGTGGAGCCACAGTCACATTGAATACTTCAGAGCCCTGATAGAAGCCGAGTTTTACATCCTGATAAACAAAAGACTTGAGTTTATGAACTTTATTGAGGATAGTTTTAATCAGCATCAGTGCTGCCTTTTGTTGTTTTTTTGTCCATCAACAAAAAGCTATCAAAAGTCAGGCACTGGTGTTTCTATCCTCAAATCTTGTTCGCTTTTACCCACAGTTATCCCTGAAGAGCCAATAATATAAAGTGGTTATTACTGAGTAGGTGCTAATTTGATTTTTCCTGATGATAAGTCTTTGCCTTTCTATTCTTGTATTTCTATCTATTCTTTTTAAAGTTTTGATGTTTAATTCTGAGAAAAAATGAAAAAAATACTTTATTGCTGTGTTGTTTGTGTTTCGCTTGCAATTATATCTGCTAGTGCAGATGTTGACGATGATGATGTTCCTTTGCTGGATTTAGGGCAGAACAGGCATGTTTTTATTGCACCGGCAATACTTATAAAAATTAAACGAGGTATTGCCAAAACGCTGCGTTATTCTTGTTTTTGCAGAGCCAGCTGTCGCAGTGACTCGCCACCACCCTATATACCGATGACTACTTTTTATGGCCAGCCGACTGATTTTCAGGATCAGATCAAGTCTTTCAATACTCAATTTGACATATTATTGCGAGAAAACAATTACAGTGCGATAGAAGCGTTATTTAGTCATGTGCTTGAATTGCAGAAAATTGCGGGCAGGATTGAAGATGTTGTTTTGCTGGCAGCCACGGTTAAAAGATATTCTGACATTTATAGAGATGCTTTTTTAAATATTTCAGAACCTTTTTTTAATGAATTCAATATGTTGCAGCATCTGGAGCGCATCAAGGGGATTCAGGAAGACAGGGTTGCATCTGGTTGTGGTAACTCATTGGCTGCGAATGGTTTTTTGTTGGATCTGGTTGCGGTTATGCCTAAGCTGGATATGAAATCCCCTGCTATTTTCGATACTACCTGCCAGTTGCTTATGTCATGGGCAAACCATCATCGAAATATTGCACCAATCACTGGAGCACGTGCTAGTTTGCAATGCATTTTCTATTTCTGGCCAGTGAATGAATGGATTGAGCAGGCACCTTATGAGCTGGTGAAGATATTGGGTGCTGGTAATAAACAAGCGAATGATAATACACGGCCTGAAAATGAATGCTCGCTTCCTACTTATAGTGAAACTGATACCTATGGACCTTCCGTGGAACCCCCACCCGATTATTATCAGCCAGATTACACTTGGCTGGATGCGGTTTTCTGTTCAGTGACGGATGTGGGGCTGCGAGCCTCTCTTCAGTGTGTGGTGAATATGGTCGCCAGTAATGAAGAAAGCGCTCAGGAGGCCTATCTGACGACCGCAGCTTCTTATGCTTGTGCTCACCCGTTGCCATATCTTTTGCAGATGTCAACTCTCCTCCAGCACGGCTGTGATACTGATGCACTCGCTGCTTATCAATTTTACCGATTGCAACAACGAACGAATAAGAATGCTTGGAATGACTGGTTTAGAATGAGTGCTGAACTGGAGTCAGGTGAATTCAAAGAAACCCTGCGTCAGCTACAACAACGTTTCCCTCAGGATGGGGTCTATATTGCCGACCAGTGAGGTGTGAGAGTTGAAGATGACGGAGCAGGTAATAGGAAAGCACTGGTATTTCATATCCCCCTTTAAGAGTAGTGGTTATTTCTATGCTGTCAGCCACAACAAAAACGGCTGCACTTTCAAAGCTATACTTGATTTTATGAAGTGGTTATAGTTCTCCGGACACACAAACACGGGTAATATTGCAGCCCATTAAGGTGTGTCCAAATGTCAGAAAAGAAAACGAAAACATATACAGCTGAGTTCAAGGAATCTGCAGTAAAACTGGCTGTAGAGTCTGATAAACCGGTGACAGAAACAGCCAGAGAGCTTGAGGTGAACGCTAACACCCTGCACACCTGGATTGCTAAGTATCACCGTCCTAAGGCTACCAGTAAGCCTCAGAAGAACGATGAGCATATATACGACGAACTCAAGCGTTTGCGCAAAGAGAACGCCAGACTGAAAGAAGAGCGAGCCATATTAAAAAAGGCGGCCGCCTTCTTTGCCAAAGAGTGTCACTGAAGTTTCAGTTCATCAGTGATAACCGGGAGCAATTCAGCCTCTCAGCGATGTGCCGGGTCATGTCGGTATCCCGTAGTGGCTACTATGAGTGGCTCTCTCGCCCGGTATCCAAGCGTTCTCAGGAGGATCAGGCATTGAAGGCAGACATTCGGGAGATTCACGAAAAACACCGTCAGCGCTATGGGGCACGCCGTATTAAAAATGACCTTGCTGATCTGGGTAAAACCGTCAGCCGTAAGCGCGTGGCTCGTCTGATGAGAGAGGAAGACCTGGTTTGTAAGACCAAACGTAAATTCAAGGCGACAACTAACTCAAGCCACAACAAGCCGGTGGCTGACAACATACTGAAGCGTGACTTCCACCGGGAGCAGCCTGACCAGGCCTACACCGGCGATATTACGTATATCCCAACCCGGGAAGGTTGGCTCTACCTCTCCGTCTTCATTGACCTGTGCTCACGGGCTGTTGTGGGCTGGTCCATGAGTAGCAGGATGACAGCGACGCTGGTGACAGATTCTCTGCAGATGGCTATGTGGAAGCGCAGACCAAAAGCTGGCTTGCTGGTGCATAGCGATCGGGGCAGCCAGTATGTCTCAGAGTGCTACCAGAAGTTGTTGGGCGAAAATGAGTTTGTCTGTAGCATGAGCCGCAAAGGTAATTGCTGGGATAATGCGGTGGCTGAAAGCTTCTTCCACACACTGAAAACTGAGCTGATTCATCATGAAGACTTCCAGACTAGAGAAGAGGCTCAGCAGGCCATATTTGAGTACATTGAAGTGTATTACAACCGCCAGAGAAAGCACTCAACTAACGGCTACCTTGCACCGTTCAAGTATGAACAACAGCTTGCCGAGGCAGCGTAAAAAAGTGTCCGGAAAACTCTTGCCATATCAATCGCAGCTGTCAGCGGTGAGGGAGATATGCGCTACATGTCGATCACTGGTCGCTTTAATGCGGATGTTTTCATCAAATTTCTCCGGCAGATAGTGAAGTCCCATGACCGCCCTGTTCTCATCGTGACGGATGGACACTCTGCTCACGCAGCCAAAAAGGTTATGAAATATCTTAAGCGCGAGCCACGTTTACTGGATATCCAGCTACTACCGCCGTACTCTCCTGAGTTGAACCCGGTTGAGCTTGTCTGGGGAAGCCTCAAGTCTGGTCGTGTTGGGCGAATGATCCTGCGGACGAAGGAGGCGTTTCTCAATGCTGTTTCCTCTGGACTGAAATCTATCCAGAGAACGAGAAAAATGATCCTTGGATTTTTCCGGAAAGAACATACTGCTTACGCTTGTCTGGAGAAAATATCCGCATGAGTCGCATGAATATCGCCCATGTCAATATCAATAAACTGGAAGCTCAGGCGGTAGAGCATATCTATGTTAATTTTGAAGAGTGCGGATTATTTCAGGCAGTTGAAACCAGCTATATGCGATTTCCGCTTACGATTCGAATTAAATATACTTGGAAGCAACGCACTGATGCTAAGGATCTCGCTTCCACTGCATTCTCCCAGTATATGCTGACCATGGTGCCTGCCGCTGTGAATGAAACGCATCGATTAAAAGTTGATATTTTGCAGCAATACTGTGGACACTTTTTCCCCGGTAATACCAAGGGTTTCAGTGCATAGGGTACTTTTTAGCAGGTCTGAGAAACCCCAAACTTGCAATTAAATCCTAGCCCTTGCGGTGCAAGCCTTGGTGCATCAATGTTGAGTTCTCGAAAAACTGTCCACAGTATTGTTGCAGGGGGATGCGGTAAATAAAACGATTGAGCTGGAAGAAACTGTCGACAGTTCAGTCTCATTGTTCAGCGATCAGCTTGAAGACAGAAAGTCGGGTATTAACCGGATGCTGGAAAGGTTGTTCCAGCAGTTGTGTAATGAAAAGCTATTGCCGACAGGCAATAGCGTACAGCGGCAGGTCACTGCAGGCAGTCGTAAAATGATGTGGTAAGCAGTAGATATTGCTACGGGCACATAAGCCGGGTAGGTTAGGGGCTCCAAGAGAGAGTCAGGTAAATATGGTGTTGCAAATACAGTTGGCTTTCTGAAAGGAAAGTCAGCGATAAGAATATTTCGAGAGGCTCTTAATGGATTCTGGGGTGTTGAGGTAACTGCGGTTGAAACTAACGTCCACATTCGTGTAAAACAGCGGTATGATGAAGTTTCATGATCTCCTCGATAACGCCAAATGTTACGAACAAGTCAGGCAAATGCGCTGGCCGGATGGTGTCGTTTGTCCTCGCTGTCAAAGCCCTGATATTACCCGACAAGGTAAAGATGACACTCAGCCGGAGCGACAGCGTTACTGGTGCAAGTGTTGTCGGCGTCGCTTTGATGATCTGACTTTATCGGTGTTTTCAGGGCATCACCAGCCTTTAAAAATCTGGATACACTGCTTGTACCTGACGTCACTCAATCAGTCGAACAGACAGATTGCACTTGAACTTGACCTGAACAAAAGCGATGTGCAAAAGATGACACAGCAACTCAGGACAAGTGTCTGCAACAAACGCCCGGTCACCGTTCTGGACGGCAAGGTTGAATGTGACGAGGTTTACGTTGTATCGGGGCATAAAGGCCAGCCTGAAGCGGTGAAAAAAAAGGGCGGACAGCCCGCCGTAACCGTTTGAGAGGTGCTCGTGGTCGCGGTACTCTGGAGAAAGAAAAGCCTCCGATCTTTGGCATGATCCAGCGGGGTGGGCAGGTTGTGATCCGTATGCTGCCTAATGTCAAGCAGGTAACAATCAAGCCCCTGATTACAGAATTCATAGCGCCGGGAACGCTGATTTATACTGATGAATACAGCATTTACGACAGGCTTGAGCAATGGGGTTATGATCGTAAATCTGTCTGTCATGGCGCTGGGGAGTATGCCCGGGATGAAGATGGTGATGGTTTTCACGAGGTGCATGTGAATACGATGGAGGGCTTCTGGTCGTTGCTGCGATCCTGGTTGCGCCCTCACCGTGGAATTTCACAGGATAAGCTGCCACTATACTTGGGATTTTTTGAATGCATCCATAACATCAAACGTAGGGGAAAAGCAGCTATTTCAGGGTTGCTTGGCTTGCTGCTGGGGTAACCCCCCGGAATCCATTAAGAGCCTTTCGAGATTACCTGCAAGTTAAAAGGAATTTTACAGGCAGACATTTCTGGACCAGAGGATATTGTGTGGGCAGTTGACCCGGATGAATTAGGGATTCGGGATTATATACGTAACCAGGAATTGGAAGAGAAACGTCAAGAGCAGATTAAGCTGTTGTACGTTTAACTTATACTCGATTCTGCAGTTTTTAGAATTTGACGAAGGGGATTTCTTGTGAGCGACTGAACCAGTCTACTACTGCAACTCCTGTACCAAGCCTAGCGAGGCATAATCAACATCACAGCAGCAGGCTGGCAATGTAACATGGGATAGGAATACACTATCGTCAAGTACTGTCTGTGTTGATCCGTTCACTCCCTGTTGTCACTTCATTTCTCGATGCCTTGAGCAACTCATTAGCAACCATCAAGCCTTCTGCCCGTCTCACAGCGACACAGAAGACAATGATAGGAATGATGATCGTGGGTATCATCATTACAGAAACCATCAACTGGGCTGCCTTTGAGCGTAGAAGTCTCGGGAAATTCAAGTCTACCCGTCTGTGCTGGATATTTTACTCCGCAAAAGTTGCATGGCATTCCTTACTACAGGCCAGTATTCGTAACATTCTGACCCACTATGGCATCGACAGTGGCAGTCTTGTTTTTGACGATACGGGTAAGAAAAGATCAAAAAGAACGACTCGGATCACAGGTGCTCACAAGGTCAAAGATAAAGCGACCGGTGGCTATTTTAATGGTCAGGAACTGGTCTTTATGGTGCTGGTTACCGATACCGTCACGTTTCCAGTAGGGTTCCGTTTTTTCGTGCCAGACCCAGAGCTGTCTGCATGGAGAAAGAAGGACAAGCAACTTAAGCAACAGGGTGTTACCAAAAAACAACGCCCCAAGAGCCCGAAACCAGATCACCAGTGTTACCCAACCATGCAGGTACTGGCGTTAGAGATGACACAGGAGTTTGTTGACGCCTTTCCTGAAGTCAGGATTAAAGGGGTTCTGGCTGATGCGCTCTATGGTACGGGAGAATTTATGGATAAAGCCTCTGCTATAACAGGCAAGGCACAGGTAGTCAGCCAGTTGCGCTCTAATCAGAAAGTAGCCAGCAGGAATTCTGAAGCGACAGTAAAAGAGTATTTTGCCCGTCAGGAAGGCGTAGAAACCCAGTTGATAATCCGAGGTGATAAGTCCAGAAAAGTAACGATGCTGTCTGCTCGTCTATATGTTAAAGCGCACAACAAGCGTCGTTTTGTGATTGCTCTCAAATATGAAGATGAAGAAGAGTATCGATATCTTGTTGCCTCTGATATGTCATGGCACCACGTCGATATAGCCAGACTGTATTCGTTGAGATGGTTGGTCGAGGTTTTTATTCAGGATTGGAAAGCTCATGGAGGCTGGAACAGACTGAGCAAACAGAGAGGTGAGAAGGGATCGAAGCGTGGCTTGATCCTGAGCCTTCTGTGCGAGCATTTACTGTTGCTGCATCCTGAGCAATCTGTCCGGCTTAAAAACAACCAGCCCGGGATGCCTGTAGGCTGCCTGATCGAGCATCTCAAAGCTGAAGCACTGGTAGATACCGTCAAGGAAGTGGTGACCTCAGGTGACCCGGAAAGCAGCTTGGAATCTCTGACCCAAGCCTTGAAAAATGTACTTCCCGTACGAGAGTCCAGTAGGCATATGGCTGGGCGGGATCTTGGTAAACAGGAGCCTACGGAATCACTCAAGACTCATGCCAGAAAGTTTGAGCTTCTGGATGCAGTCTGATTGTCAAGCATGAAAAACTGCAGAATCGAGTTATAGCTCCCTCTGGGGGCTTTCATTAAACCACCTGCTTTGCAGGTGGTTCTGATTATATGATTTGATGTGTTCAGGTAGCGCTCGGGCAGTATTCCCGTTCGGCTTTCATGCCCAGCTTTTTGAACAGAATTGTTGCCGGGCAGAAACCACTGAAACCGAACTGCAGCAAATTAGCACCGATAAACACCGTGAACCATACAAACCCCGGATGTACAAGGTGAGTCAACATCAGGGAAAGCAAAACCATAAAGCCCGCAAATGAAAATACGGCTTTTTCAACTGTCATCATGATATTCCTGCTTTTGTTACAACTTCAGATTGGTGCTCAGTAATTCAAACGCACACGTAACCAGATATTGCTGTTATCTTCGTGCTGTCCGAAAAAGGTATGGAGTTGTTTGCCATAAAACAGATTGGCGCCGGTAGCGACCGACCAGCTGTCGTTTACTCGCCAGGTCACCGAAGGTTTTAAATAAGCATCTCTGTCACTGGGTGACCAGAAGGTAAACAGCGACCAGATTAGTTTTTGCTGCATGGAGAGCCAGGTGAGCCGTGCAGTCAGCAGATGTCGGAATTCATCCGGTTCATATTGTGGGTAGGCTGAATGCTTTTTCAGGGCATCATAATTCTGCGTCCACTCCAGATAATACTGGAATGCAGCTGTCAGATTTGTCGCCATTTCCTGTTCATAACCCAGTAGCCAGCGCAATTGAGAGTTAGCAATATTGGGGTTCTGGCCAGAACGATCATCCCGGCTGTCATACCAGGCTACTTCACTGTTTATCAGGCCTTTACCGAGCGGAGAGCGCAGGCTGGCTCCCCAGCTACTCAGCTTTGGATAAATCATCCGACCGCTGTGATCTGTTCCGGTGGGTGTCGTCCAGTAACCGGTATAACCATAGAGGGCATATTCAATACCCTGATGGCTGGTGGCCAGTCGCGCTGACCAGCTATCACCGGAAGGCTCTTTTGGATTAATACCCGAATGTGGTGCAATATTTTTCCCGGCAACTGGTGAAAAGAATGAAAACCGCTCACCGTTAATGAATTTGTCCGGTGTGAACTCCGGTGTCCAAATCAGATCCAGACTGAAAGTGTCGGCAAACCAGCTGGCTCTGATACTGTCGGAGGGCGCTTTCAGGTAGTAATCATCCCGCCCGGCAAAGAAGGATTGCCAGTCTTTAGGGAACAGGTCATTCAGAAAAATATAATCACCGGTGCCCCAGGTCATCACCTGCCGACCCGCTTTAAGATCCAGACGATCAGTCGGGCTGAAGGATAATGCCAACTCCCGAGTATCCCATTGACCTTTATTGAGTACATCATCGTACAGGGCATCACCTTTAACATTCAGGCGCCAATCATCAGTTTCATAATCAATCGCAATACGACTCCGCATTTCTGACAGTGTGGTTTTATGTTCGCGGGCGGAATCGTTTTGTAGTCGCCCGCCAAATGCGCCTTCAACAAAGCCGCTGAAATGGAAGGAGGTGGTTTCTTCCTTTTCCCAGCTGCTGTCACCCCAGTCATCCCACTCAGTGCCGTCTTCAGCCTGAAGCTGAAGGCTTGTCAGGCTGAGCATCAGTATCCCTATTGCCTGGTATTTCATGGCTATTTTCCTTTCAGCCATTGCTTGGGCGGGTTGCGCATACTGCGGGCGCTGAAAATATTTTCTGGTAGCCCCAGATCATACTGAATGCCACGCATCTGGATTTCAGTGGTACTGCCGCGTTCCAGATCAGAGATACGACCGTGGACAGGCGTGGGACGCCCCTGTATCACGTCCACGGCCAGTGTTTCCATACGGCGATAAATCTTGCCACGGCTATCGGTGTATTCCACCTTCATAGGCAGCAGGGTGGTTTTATCAATCCAGCTTTGATAACGGGAAAATTCCACCTGTTTGGGTGTAACCGGGGTGCTTTCGATAAGATAGGATGTAGCCGTCGTTTCTAGTAGCCGGTGTTTGTCTGCAGCCGGGTCGCGGCCGGACACATCTTCATAAAAGAAGTCAGATCCCACAAATGAAGTCCGCTGATCACCGGCGGAAATCCGTTTTTCCAGATCCAGCCCCGGCAGATAGAGCCAGCGGTCATCATTGCTGCCGGGATGCCGGATTACCCGGAATACAGTATTGCGTACATCGCTGGGGCGGCTGAAAAACACCAACACATCCTGATCGCCACCTGGTGTCTGGTTGCGGCGCAGGATGGTGAACTGGCGGTACTGGGTACGCCCCTGTTTATCAGTGATCTTCATACGGGCTTCAGCACGTCCGTCATTGCCTGTATAATAAGCGGCAAGGTTGGCCTGCCTGACAATCTCTTCAGCGGTCAATACTGTTGCAGTTGCTGCCAGAGCCTGACTACCTACGAGCAGCCCTGCAAACAGGGCAAAAAATCTGAATGCGAACATATCCTGCTCCCTGTCGTTTTATTTATGGTTTACGGGTGTCTTTTTAAAAGCCTGCACCCGTTCATGCAGCAGCACCGGCAGCAGTACCAGGGTGACCAGCGCTGAGAGCGCCATAATGCTGGCAAGGAAAAAACCCACGGTAATATATGGTACCAATGGTGCAAACAATAGTGGGGTGAAGCCAATTGCAATCACAATGGCATTACGGGCAATGGCGCGCCCCGGCTCATCAAACATCTCTTTCAGTGCCGCTTGTTCGGAACCCAGTGTCGCTCGGATCTCTCGGAAGCGTTTCAGGAAGTGAATAGCAAAGTCGATGGAAAGTCCCAGAGTCAGCGCCGACAGTACTGCAATCGGCATATCGTAATCCTTGCCGAACCAGCCGATCAGTCCATAAATCATGGTAATGGTGAACGTCAGCGGCAGCATCGCCAATATGCCGAATCGCAGTGAACGGAACAGCAATACCATCATCAGGAATACCACGGCAAAAGACGACAGCAGACTGTCCAGCATGCCTCTGACCATGGCATCTTGCCAGACTACATTCAGGTAAGCCTTGCCAGCCCACTCGGCCTGCAGATTGAATGGTGGTGGGTTATCCTGAATATACGTTTCTACCTGCTCAACGACGCGGGTCATATGCTGATTATCACCACTGGTCAGCTGCAGCCACATTAAACTGTTGCGGTAGTCCGGGGTGACAAAGTGCCAGAGGTCCTGTGGGCGATGTGATGACTGATACTGCAACAGTGCCTGAGCGACACCGGCTGGTGTTGCCGGAATCCGGAAATCCTCGGCGTTGCCGTTGTGCAGTTCCCGGTTAACGGTTTTGACAATATCCGGCAGAGCATTAACCTTACCAACGAGTGTACTTTCCAGTAGATGCTGTTGCAGGCCGGCCATCCATTCGAGCATTTCAGGGCTCTGGAATATACGGCTTTCTTCCTGTGCAACTTCTGTCAGCCCCAGCAATGCTTCCAACCAGACGGCAGCTTCATCGCTGGCGATAAACAAACGGTCATCCAGTGTCGTTGTCAGCTCTGCTGGTGCTGTATTTGTATCTATGTCGCTTAAGTCCACACCTCCAGCTGCGGCCTTGTCGATAAGGCGCTGTAGCTGTTGTTTATATGATGCGCTTGCTTCACTGTTATCCGGTGATTGCAGTACCAGCCAGGCATCGTAGGTCCCGGCAAAATGCTGGTTCAGTATTTTGTCAGCAATACGAATTTCATGGTCAGCCTTGAACCAGTTAACCGGGTTATCGTTAATCTGAATCTGACTGATACCGGCAAGACTGATGACAAACAGTGCACCAAAGCCCATCAGTATCCGGCGTGGTCTCGACGTTGCCAGCGCTCCGAATTTTGGTAGCCAGCGACCCAACCAGCCACCGTCACTGGAATTGTGTACAGCCTTTTGCATAGCTGCCAGCGAAGCCGGACGCATGCGGGAGATATAGGCTGGAATAAAGAAAATCGTCAGTGCAAATGCCAGCACAATACCGAAGGCAACAAAGGCACCGAAAACTCTGACGGGTGGAATCGGTGTCAGCATCAGCGACAAAAAACCTACGGCAGAGGTCAGAGAGGTATAAAGCATTGGACTGAACAGGTTGCTGATAACCTCGGTAATAACTGCTTTCGGGTCTTCTCCGGGTCGCAACCGGTCAGCAAATTCAGACAGGATATGAGTGGAATCGACGACAGCGATTGGCATCAGAAAGATAGCTATCATTGACGACATAATATGCACGGTATAACCCATACCGATCAGCAACCCCATGGTGATCAACACAGTTGCCATGGCCGCAATCATTGGGCCGGTAACCAGCGCCACACTACGGAAAAAAAGCCACATCAATACAAAAATCGCCAGTCCTGCCATTGGGGCGGCAATGCCCATCTGGATAAACATTTCCACGCCGAACTGATCTTCCGCAACCGGCAGGCCGGTTATGTAATAATCATCTGTTGAATCCAGACTGTTTATCAGTGTGCGTATTTCTTCAGCAATGCGATAGCTCTGGTCTTTTGAGGTGACGGCGACATAAACGGCGGCTGCCTTACCATCAACGGCAACCAGCGTGTCAGTCAGTAGTGGCAGACGATTAACGGCCTGCTGAATTGCAAGAGACTGCTGTTGTGTTTGTGGTGCGTCCCGCATCAGCCATTCAAAGCGTAAGGTGCCTTCACCAGCCTGGGTGATATTGTCGACGGTATCCAGCGACAGCTGATCCGGTGCTACTACACCTTCAATTTGCAAAATAGCCTGTGATAAGTGGTGCAGAGCCTGCAGGGACTGCGGGTTATAAATGCCGCTTTCGCTGGTATTGACTGCGCCTACGACAATCATGTCGCGCATGGCAAAGTCATGTTTGACCTGATTATGGAAAATCCGCGCCGGGTCGCCCTCTGCAAGCATGTTTTCCGGATCAGTATCAATGGTCAGCATCGGTATCATGCCGACACACATAAACACCAGCAGCAATATTACGGCATAAACCGTTTTGGGCCATTCCAGTGCAATCCGGGTTGTCAGGTTTTTAATCATGGCTCTGCTTTTAAATTAGCAACATCTAATGTTTGATATGTTATATTAGTAATACCTAAATAACAACTTGCTAATATAGTTTGGATGCATATTGACACTGACTAACCGGCGCTGCCTAATAAGCCGCGTAAAATTCAGGGGTTGTATTGATGACTGAGCGGGCCACTACCGAAACTCCCGGCGTGGATATCAAACATATGCGGCAACGTGCCCGCCATGCGGTTTCACTGCTGAAAAGCATCAGCAATGAAAACCGGCTGATGATTCTCTGTCATCTGGGACAGGGAGAAATGTCGGTTACTGAACTGAATGAGCGGATTGATCTGAGCCAGTCGGCACTGTCGCAGCATCTTGCGGTACTACGGCGGGATGAGCTGGTCAGTACCCGACGGGAGTCGCAGACGATTTATTATTCGCTAGTGAGTGAGGAAGCCGCACGGCTAATTGGTTTTTTATATTCAGAATTTTGCCACTGACTTGCCCTGACAGGTTTATATGCAGGCAGGGCATTTGACGATATAAAAATTTTCAGCGTGCTATGTAAGCAATTATCAGATCGGCGTAGTGTAGCTATTTCTCATGTGTCGCTGCATTTATGTAGCAAGCCGATATGCTTTATTCTTTAGCCTGAATCTGAGTCAGTGATTTGCTTGTGTCTCCAGCAGCTTCAGGTATGAAGGCCAATCCGTGCGAAAGAAGGTATCAAGCATATCGGCTTTTTTTCTTGCCTCTTCCTGAAGTACTACCGGGTGACGACGGTATTTCGGACTTTCCAGATCTTCGACAATTTTATAGGGCTCCAGTCCCATGGTGTCCTGACAGTCGTTAATAAATAAACCATTCAGTCCGTGAGTTGTATCGATTTCTACACAGCCTGCCATAACAACTTGCTGATACGAGCGGGCAATGGCTTTTTCACTATGGTTATCTTTCGGGTCAAGGTAGTAACCAACGGGAGCGGCGTTTTTGACAGCGGTATAAATATAAATTTTTGCATCCGTAGACAGAGCCTTGCTCCGTTGTTTGCCAGCTTCAGTATAAAACGTGAAGTTTTCCGGAGAGATAAGGGTGCGTTGATAGCAGGGCGAAAGCACCGCGCTGACCATAGTTCCACACTAACCGGTTTTTAGAACACAAAGTCATAATTGCGACTATCGTAATGCAGATATAGCGATAAAAATACAATAAATTGTGGAGCTATTATCCGTCAGTTCACATTTATTTGCACTAAAGTACACCCCGTACTTTCGCCCTGGCGTTGATAGGCTTCAGGATTTTCTCGTTGGTCAAACTTGGGCAAATCGCTTTCATTCACAGCATAGATCACTCCGTTAAGGCTGCCTCCCGCTTGTTCTTCTGCCACCAGTACGCGCATTTTGCTGGTTTTGCTCCACAGGTTCCAGGTACGGTGATAACCATGTAATTTGGTGGGGATGAATTGCAGTCCTTCTGGATCGGGCGCTGTTGCCGTACGGGAAACGGTTAGCATCAGGCTGCCGTAGCCAAAGATATAGGCTTTGTTGTCTGCCATGGCGGTCGTAGGTAGTGAAAGTAAAGCGGTGAGTATGGTGCACCGAGTGAATGAGTAATGGTTCAAAACCAAATCCTTTTGATTTCTTCATCAATGTATCAGGTTATAGCAAACTGAGTCGCCAATTTAATATATTGACATGGGCGATATTCATGCGACTCATGCGGATATTTTCTCCAGACAAGCGTAAGCAGTATGTTCTTTCCGGAAAAATCCAAGGATCATTTTTCTCGTTCTCTGGATAGATTTCAGTCCAGAGGAAACAGCATTGAGAAACGCCTCCTTCGTCCGCAGGATCATTCGCCCAACACGACCAGACTTGAGGCTCCCCAGACAAGCTCAACCGGGTTCAACTCAGGAGAGTACGGCGGTAGTAGCTGGATATCCAGTAAACGTGGCTCGCGCTTAAGATATTTCATAACCTTTTTGGCTGTGTGAACAGAGTGTCCATCCGTCACGATGAGAACAGGGCGGTCATGGGACTTCACTATCTGCCGGAGAAATTTGATGAAAACATCCGCATTAAAGCGACCAGTGATCGACATGTAGCGCATACCTCCCTCACCGCTGACAGCTGCGATCATGTTGATCCCAAAACGTGCACCGGTGGCGCTGACAACGGGAGTGCAGCCCTTTCGACCCCCGGTTGTGCCGCTATGGTAATCGGAACGCAGGCTCGCTTCGTCAATGAAATAGATAATAGCGTTATGGTTTTCCGCCGTGGCTCTCAATTCCGGATAGCGTTCCTGTAGCCACTGGGCCACTTTTTTTTCGCTCTGTTGCCAGGCTTTTCTTACGGGTCGCTGAGGGGAAAGTTCCATTTTCTTGAGCATCTTGCCGACGGCACTGGGATCCATGGTTATGTCGAATTCGGATTTTATCACTCCAGCAACGATGTCCCTCGTCCAGCAAGCTTTGTAAAAGCCGTAGTGGGTTGGATTCCGAGTGAGGATATATGCGCCAAACGATCTTTTTGCTCTGTAGTGAGCTTCGGTTTACGGCCACCCCGCCGCTGACTGGTCTTCAAAGCCTCCTCGCCACCTTCCTTGAAGCCCGCCACCCACCGGTAAACACTAGATTTATGGGTACTGTACTTGCTAGCCAGCTCCGGAACAGACATTCCGTCCTGCCAATGTCGGATGGCTTCCATGCGGATTATTTCCCGTTGGAGATGGGAGACTTTACGACCGTCAAGCTTGCTCATGAACACCTCTTTTCAGAGGTGAAAATTTACCTGATCGTTTGTCTTAAAGTATTCGCCCACGTCAATAAATACGCTCCCTGTGTAACTGCTCAAAATCCGTAGGCGGCATCACCCATGAGCCGGGCAGATTTATCCCGCACCACGTCTGACAGTCTGGGAATCATCTGGGTTCCGCAGATTCTATCTTTAAGATAGTTGGAGAAGGATATGCCGTGCAGCCTGCATGTTTTTTTCAGGCTTGCAAATGTATCCCGGCAACGCTGACCGAGATGACTTCGAGTGCCACCACTGATCTTTCGTCGTTTCACGTACTCCCTGATTTGCCGCTCACTCAGGTTATTATGAAGTGGCAGCCATGGATACTTTAGTATCAGCAATAACTCCTCCCGTGCCCGGTGAAGCTTACCCAGGACAGCACGAAGGTCAGGATAGTCAGACTGTGTCGCCACCCAGTGATTAAAATCCTGTTCAATCTGCGCCTTCCGTATGGCTGTCGGCGCTTGGCAATAGGTCTCAATATCGTCGTATATATGCCAGAACTGCTTTTCCATCCAGTCACGGGCAGCCCGTTCCTGCTTATTGGCAGGGATCAGCTTTGCCAGTGGGCGGCTGGCATGGAACCAGCACAGGGAATGTTCAAACGCCGTGTCAAACTGCCGGGCACCGTCACTGTGGATGACCATGGCTTCAGGGCAGCCGTTGTTTAACAGGCCTGCCTTGAGAACAGCCTCTGTCGCTTTACGACGCTGCTCTTTGGCAAAGAGTTTATGGTCATCCAGAAAGGCTTTCCAGGCAGCTTCGTTCAGAAAGTGGATTTCCCCATAAGCAGACAAGGTATCAATCCACCTGTCAGCCATTTCTACCTGCTTCATATAACTGAGTGCAGCCGGGTTCAGGATATGAGAGCGACGCTTTCCCTGAAGCAGGGTCAGGAAATTAATGCGGCTTTTGCTGTCGGTTGAAGAAAATACGGTAAAAGTGTCGTTACCGATTACCGTGCAATAGCCGTTTTTTCCATCATGTCGAGCACCTGTGTCGTCTACAAGCAGCATACGGGAACAGGCAATACCTGTTTCGAGAATATCTTCCCGCTCCTGATGAAACAGCTCATGCCCCTGCGTCAGTAAGGCATTGAGTTTGCCCTCAGAGATTGGGCAGCCATGGCTGTGCAACCAGTCAAGCAACAACGGTTGGGTAACACTACAGGAATGATAAAGATCCAGCACCATGGATCTGAGGTTATCACCGAAGCGACCTTTTATATGGATAGGCAACGGTGCAATGACAGTCTGACCTTCAGGGGTAAGCCATACTTCGCGACGGTAGCGTGTTGTCGTGAACTCCAGATTCACATCAACATGGGTAAAATCCTGATAGCCTTTGCGCTTCCAGTTATCCTGTACACCCGCTGCCGGGCAAATTTCCTCACGAACAGAAGAAGGAGAAGGCTTGGCTGTGCGACCCGGTTCCGGTGATCGGGAACGTTTGCTCCTGGGTGGCGTTTTAGCTGGCGACGTTGACTGACTGTCCTTATTTTCAACGTCTTCCGACGTTTTTTTGTTCGGGCGAATTTTTGGTTGCCCCTTGAGTTTTTTAAGGTGCCGGATTTCCTCGCGCAGGGCGGTATTTTCGGCTGTCAGCTTATTGATTTTGTCGAGTAGCGTGCTGACAAGAGCCTTGAGTTCGCTGACTTCTGTTTCAAGGTCTGAAATTGTAGGCGAGTTCATAGACTTGATTATGCCCGATTCCGAAGGACAAAGTTTTGATGTCAGCGTGTTGACTCGCCTACGAATTTTGAGCAGTTACCTCCCTGTGTCGTTTCTTTTTAAATAAAACTATCGGATTCAAGCAGCCTGAAAAGATTTTCAATCAGAGACTTTTGGTCAGTAAAGTGCTTGTTATCATCTAACCCGTGGCCATAAAAGCAGATGTCAGATTCATGCTCATCCGTAACAACGGGTATGTGACTGAATCCGCCAAGCTCAAGGTTGCGCTGAGTCGACGTGTTTTTTTTGTTGATGGCGGTATATAAACGCCTGACTCCCTCGGTCTGCAACATTCTGCAGAGCAGCTGTATCGTGTCGTAGCCCAGTTCAGGTGTAACGCTATGGTAGCCGTGCCAGAACCAGCACCAGCCATCCTCACCCTGCAGGCGTACATCACAGATCCCGGTAAGCCCAAGATCACGATGCATTGATATCAGAGTTCGGTGCTGCTCGTTTTCTAACCGCTGTTGCCACCAGGCTTGCTCACGGGCATTGCCCTTGAGCCGGGAGACATTCACTTGATCTGCCGTCGCCGGGTTTTGTAATAGTCCGTTAATTACCGGGAGATAATGGGGTTGAAAAGGTTTCAGCATCAAAGTGTGGTTAGCCGTTGCAACCGGTGAATACCAGTTTACCGCTCGTAGCTGTCGCTCAAGAACGGAAAGTCGTTTCAGGCACTGTTTGATTTCCGTGTGTCCCGGTGCCAGACGTAAGGCTGTGCTTAAATGGACAAAAGCCATTTTGTAGCGACCGGTTGCCAGCTCGCACAACCCCAGATTATAACGATAAGCGGCACGTTCCTGATAATGGTGCAGGCAACTGAGAAAGGAGTCACGGGCCAGAGCCCAGTGACCATCCTTTAATGCCTGGTTACCAATATGGGAGCACCCGGTGATATATTTTTCAGCTGTCAGCATCGGCACAGGAAGAAAAGGTTTTGCTGGCTGCAGGGGTAATTTCCCAAGCAGTGAAAAGTCAGACAAAGGCAGATTCGGTGGTAAAACCAGTGAAGATTTACCTGTGTATGGCTCCGGAGGTGAGTTTGCCATGGTGAGAGACCATCATTATGTCAGCGACGAATCAAATGATTCTTGTCACGACTGGACTGGGTGGAGCCAAAAAAGAACTGCATAGAACCAATCCATGCGGTCGATAAAGCACCCAGCATCACCTGTAGTACAGCTTCATTCTTTGGGTCGGCATGCCCCAGAATCATCGCCGTTAATATCAAAAAAAAGCCCAGTGTCAGCAGAATTGACAGCACCCCGGGCATTTGATCACGAAGTTGGTTCTGACGGTTTCTCGCATTCGCTTTATCTTCGTAAACTAACTGCTGTTCGCGAATGCCCAGCTCTCCCATTTGAATACGGACATCTTTTTCCAGTGTTTTCAGCTTATTCAGGTCTTCAACACGGGCAGCGGCAAGTGTCGTGGCAATATCGTCTTCAGTGGCCTGGGGGTCATCAAGCAGGGCTTCTGCCAACAGGCTCACCGCTACGCCTGCCAGCGGCCCGCCCAGCATACCGGCAAGGGTCGGGGCGACACTGCTGACCAGGTCTTTCCACTGCGTGTTCTCTGTATCCATTGCATCGTCCTTGTTTGCGGTAAGGGTTAGGGGGACAGTCGTCTCTGTATCAGAGGTGTTTGAAGATTTCGGTGGCTTTGACTGTTTGAGCGTTTCCATGTGGGTTTCCTGAAATATTCTTTTCTGTGTCGTCATTCCTTTAATGAGTGCAGTTGTCGGGACAGGTGACTGAGTAACTGGTTTTCCTCCTCACACAATTGACGGTAAATGCGTTCATAGCGCGACTGCCAGCGCCGTTCCCAGTTGCGTTTATCAATTGAAGCAAACCGGTAGCGCCCGGCGGCTGTCATTGGTAAACGTCCGAGACCATGACAATAGCGACAACTCAGGCCGTGTAGGTTAATGCCACGGCCTGAGCAGGTTTTGCAGTGATGGGCGCTGAATAATTCATGACACGCCAGCCGCGCAATTTTGACTAGCATCGCCTGACGACATTGCCATTGCTCTTTGGTTGCCAGTTCCAGCACTTGTTCTGTTATTAATACCAGCAATAGCTTGCGCTGCTGATGATCATCACAGAATTTGGCACGAGCCAGTGTCGTTGCAATCGGGGACAGTTTTCCCATGCTCAGGGCACCGGCAATGTCTTCCCAGCCGAGTGCCTGAAAAGCAGCGCCACTGCGCTGCCAGGAAGGGCTTTTAAGGTTTAGCCGCTGCAGATAATGTGCCGGGTGCATGGCTTATGCCTCTCGTTTGTGTTGCCAGATTACGGGGTATCTGCTGCTCATAAGCCTGTTGTCGGGCAGCCAGTCTGGACTGGTAGCGGGCGTAAGGCTGGTAAATACCTTGCCAGCTCACTTCGCCGTCAGTTTTGCTGACAATATCCATTGCCTGCCGGGGGCGCGGTGCCCTTTCCAGTCGCCTCCAGGAGGCAACGGTACGTTCGGGTACGTCCAGCATATCGGCAACAACACTGTCGGATTGTTTCTGAATAAATACGGCCAGTTCCATGTTGATCCCCTTGGATTTGTTTCGGTGATAAGTTTATTCAAGCGGCGATTTGTTCAGGAGGAAACGACTTTTAAACGTTAACCGTTGTTAACGTCGTTTACAGGCATATGGCGGCTTTGTTATCGATGCTGTAGGGGAAGGTTAGAAATAACCTCCTTTGGGTGTCCGCCTCTAACGGAGCACTGTTACTCATAGGAGCTGATAAATCTTTCTTGTTGTATGTCAGGTGTCGAGCTTAACGGTATTGTTTTTAATTGATATTTACCTGTCGTCGCTTGGGGTTGATGTGATAAAGAGCTAGCTTTGGGGTAAGGCAAGGCAAGTCAAGGAGGAACGGCTTCATAGCTGTCCATGCTCCATTAACTGTGCTAACTCCAGTGCCCGGCCATTGACCTGGGATGCCCAGCGGGAATTCAACATCTCCCGGGCTGCTCTGGTAAACTGTTGTTGCTCTACGGCCCGCAGCATTTTCCGGAAACCGGAGAATGTCGGTAACCCCATATTAAACACCATATTCACGAGTACATTGCGCCGTACCGGATTGAGACTGCGTACAAACGGAAAGGTACGTTCCAGTTCTTCGCGCGCCATCGCAATATCATTAGCAAGCAGTAGCATGGCTTCAGGTTCAGAAATGCCGTTATCCGTCAGGTTCCGGCCGACGCCGATGGTCAGTTTGCCGACACTGTCGGTATACGGCAGCAGCCGCAGCCCTTCGTGGCGGATTAGGGTTTGTTCCAATGACTCTGCCATGATTTGTATCCTGAGTATTTGAGCGGGAGCTTTTATAGTTTTGGCGAGGCTTTTTCAGCGCTCACCGATGTTTTTTTGGGGGGCATAGCATTCAGATTGAGCGGGAAATTTCTCTGCCTGAACATCTGTTACAAACTGATTGATGGCATCCGTAAATAACTGAGCACCATTAAGATATTTCCTGACAAACCGGGGTTTAAAATCAACAGTGAGTCCCAGCATGTCTTGCAGTACCAGAGCCTGTCCGTCGACATCAATGCCGGCTCCGACACCAATGACTGGAATTTTAAGTGCCTCCGATACCATTTTGCCTACATGCGGTGGTACAGCCTCAAGAACTACGGCGAAACAACCCAGTTGTTGCATCAGTCTGGCCTCATTAAGGATCATGGATGCATCTTCTTCGGTTTTACCCTGAACCTTGAATCCACCTACCATGTGATGGTGAGAAGGCTGTAACCCGACATGACCAACGACAGGAATACCGGATTTGATCAGGTGACTGATAACGGGTTCATTATTGAAAGCGCCTTCGATCTTGATTGCCTGAGCGCCAGACTTCATCAGCATATCTGCTTTGATTGTCGCTGTTTTAATGCCCTGACGGGTTGATAGAAAAGGAAAGGCTGAAATAATAAACTTCTCCGGCGCTCCTTTTCGTACCGCTGTCGTATGGCTGGCAATACTCTCTACAGTGGCGCAAAGAGTATTTTCATGCCCGTGCATAACCATCGTTGAACAGTCGCCGACCAATATGGCATCAATATCAGTAGTGGAGAGAATTCTGGCACTCCAGTAATCGTACGCTGTTGTAATGACCAGCTTGCTGTCGCTTTGTTTCAGTGCCTTGAATTTCTCGGTGAGTGCTGATGAATGAGACATTTGAAATTTCTCCGTTATTGCTTTTTATCCGGGACATATGGATAGCGGATCAAAATGTACGGGAATAGGCTCTGGGTACTTGCCAAAATTTTTTTCAATCTCCGGTTTCGAGCAAATAATGATCTGTTCGCTGCCTGATATCGTAGGCAGCTTCATCTCTGACTTACGTGACCGCCTTGCCAGTATTTTCAGGAGTCACGCCAACAGAGACCGGGGCAGGCGCAGATGAAGATGAAGAGTGAATATCTGCCCCGGTCTCTGTGGGTGACAATAAGGTGGAAGCTTTACGGCTTAGTCCGGATTTTGTTTTTTATAGATCTCTTGTTGTCTTGGTAGCGACCTTGGTGAAGGCGAGCTCTGCTTCCGAGTTGATTTCTCCTGGATATAGATGTTTCGCTAAAATTCGGGCGCGCCCTCGCTACGCCTTCTTAATCTTGCCGTCAAAACCCTCTGCCATTACCTTGCAAAAAAATGCAGGGAAGGCACACCGGCGAACCGGTGTGGTTTGGGAGGCGGGAATTGATAGTCGGGGAAAACCCCTGTTGGCCGGTGGGGGCGCCGGGGAGGTTCAGCAGAGTTTGTGTAGTCATGATGAGCGCGTGAAAGACACAGCCCGGTCATGCTGACTTATTTGTATCGTTTTGTTGTGGTCTGTGGCAATAGGAGGGAAGAGCTTGGTTGCACAGAGTGTGTCACGGCGCTATCACAGGCATTTAAGAATGAAAGCAACTATCTTTCCGTTAACTCGTTTTATGTGTTGCTAAAGATTATTACATGTTTTTATCTAAACATTATTGGTGGTTGATTGTTTACTTGTTTTTGTTTTATACCGGAAGTGTACAGGCAGATAAAAATGCCCTTCGGATATGGGAAGGGCTACAGGTTTGCCCTGAGGTCTTCCAAACACCTGCCCCCATACCGAAAGGGAGGGGTGTCATAGAATTGAGCCCCTGTAAAAAAAGTAACAGTTTTGATCTGCTGACAGAGTTAGGGCGAACATTATCCTGCTGTTTTAACTGTGGCCAGGACATACTGAAATCAGAGGTTTTAGCCTGGGAGTCACGCCGTAACAGTGCAGATTGCAAAATGGAGTGGAGATTTACGACTGAAGACGCTCGGGTAAAACTGGCAAAGCTTTACCCGACAATCAATTTGGAGTGATGTGCTAGTCACTATTGATGCCATGGGTTGTCAAAAAAAGATAGCTTCGGCCATTCTCAAAAAAGATGCGGACTATCTGCTGGCTGTCAAAGGTAATCAGAAAAAGCTGTACGGTGAACTGGCGCGAACCTTTGATCAATACTGGCAAGCGAACCCGGAAGATGCTCCAGGGCAGCACTTTGCAGAACAAGAAGGCAAGGATCATGGCCGGAAAGAACATCGGCGCTGTTGGGTACTGAGCCCAACGGAAGCCTCCTGTGCTCATGCTTGGGGGGGCTAAAACGATTGCTGCCGTGCAACTTAACAGTTCCAGGCAGGGAAAAGGTAAGACGCTGATCAGGTATTTCATTTCAAGTAGGGAATTGACTGCCAGTGACCTGTTACAGGCTACGCGAAAGCATTGGTTAGTCGAGAATCAGCTGCACTGGGTTCTCGATGTTGCCTTCGATGAAGACCGGTGCCGTGCAAGGCAGGGCTTCTCGGCGGAAAATCTTGCGGTTGCCAGGCAGGTAACGCTGAACCTTCTAAAGCTGGATACGTCTGTAAAAGCAGGCATCAAAAACAAAAGAAAGACTTGTGGTTGGAGTGAAGAGTATATGATGAAAGTACTTGGATTGAT
>CBDHDU010000007.1:0-40114 GCA_965261725.1 Endozoicomonadaceae bacterium
TCATGCGATCAAAGATAGAGCCAATGAAGAAAGTGGCTAAAACTGTTCGGCGACATAAGCCGCTTATCCTGAACTGGTTCAGGGCAAAAAAGGCATTTTCCAGCGGAATTGTTGAAGGGCTGAATACCAGGATAAAACTCACTACGAGAAAATCGTATGGATTCAGAACCTATAAATGTGCAGAAATTGCTTTATATCATGCGCTTGGCAAGCTGCCTGAACCAGAAACTACCCATAGATTTTGCTGACGAGGCAAAAAATGAGAACTCCGTCAGTTTTATAATGAAAGAAAACTTCAGACCCTTTAAACCAAAAGTAGATAAAGTGTACTGGTTGAATCAGAAGATACCGGAGGGAATAACCAGTAACTACCAGTCTCAGGGCTTTTGTCGGCTTTATCTGGACGTGCTACCTGTTGAAAGAAGTATTGATAATCCAAACAAAAACAAAGCGTTAGTACGCTGGACTATCGCGGCAAATATGTTAAATGACCAACGTGTCAGTATTGACGGGAAAGTCAGATCTGAAAATTTTAAACTTTGCTATAGAGAGGAGGATGCAAGCGCCATCAATGTTTCCGGGCATCTCTGGTATACCACTTCTTCTGATCAAAGTGGCAATGTACAAATGGGGGTTGCTCTGCAACAACCTCCGCCAGAGAACATGCTGCTGAATCTTTATTTGTAGAAGTTCCGATCTGATCTGACAGTTACCGATTTTCAAGAAGGTGTCTGTCAGGTCAAATTCAAGCTACAAATTTTTCCTTCCAGATTCTTTTCCCATCGAGCAATGTTTCCATTGGCGTCCTTCCGCAACACTGTTTGCCTTGATGGGTGCGTTCAGTATTGTAGTGAATCAGCCATTCGTCCAGATCAGCCTGAAGTTCATCAATCGTCGTATACAACTTCCTCCTCAACGCGGGCTGATAAAACTCCTGAAGGATCGTTTTATGGAAGCGCTCGCAAATCCCGTTGGTTTGGGGGTGCCTGACCCTTGTCTTGGTGTGCTCGATATCATTCACCGCCATGTAAAGCTGGTAGTCATGCTGGTCTGCTCTGCCGCAGTATTCAGTACCACGGTCAGTTAGAATGCGCAGCACTGGAAGCTCCTGCGCTTCGTGAAAGGGTAAAACCCGGTCATTTAACAGGTCGGCAGCCGTTATCGGGGTTTTGGTTGTATAAAGCTTGCACTGTGCCACCTTGGAATAGGTATCCACGTAGGTCTGTTGATACACTCGGCCAACCCCTTTGAACGTCCCGACATAAAAGGTGTCCTGTGACCCGAGATAGCCGGGATGGGCTGTATCGATTTCACCACAAGCTTCATCGTCCAGCTTCTTTCGCTCCAGCGCTTGAACCTGGGATTCAGTCAGAATGATGCCCTCTTTGGCAACCTTCTCCTCCAGTGCTTTCAGGCGTTGCTTGAAGTTGGCCAGGTCATGCCTCAGCCAAACACTGCGAACGCCACTGGGTGAAACAAAGATCCCCTTCTTGCGTAACTCATTGGAGACTCGGGCTTGTCCATGGGCCGGGTCTTCAATGGCATAATCAAGAACGGCTTGTTCGACCACCGGATCAACGCGGTTTTTTACATTGGGTGCTCTGCGGCTCTGATCCAGCAAGGCTTTAACGCCGCCGTCATCGACTGCATCCCGGTAGCGATAAAAGGTATCTCTGGAAACGCCCATGGTTTTACAGGCTTTCGAAATATTGCCCAGCTCGTCAGCCAGATTCAGTAAGCCAACCTTGTGCTTGATGATTTTTTGATTAGTATGAATCATGAGGGTTACCTTTTTTGTGATTTAGATTTAAGAGTCTTCACCTCTATCTAAATCGGTAACCCTTTCCTTTTTTTAAGGGGAAATTGTCAGATCAGGTCTGAACTTCTACACTTTATTTTATATCAGACACTGATCAAAGCTGTCGTCGACTGTTCAGGAGTTGTCGTGAAGATTATACAACACGTGACTGTGAAGCTTGCCTGAAGAAACTTTACTCTGCAGATGCACAGGAAACGCCCCGTTTGGTTTTTGAACTGCGTCTCGAACCGACTACAACAGCTTTTAAGTTCAGAAAGAAGGTAGAAGGTTTGACGGATTGCCTGCTTTTTATGAGCCGTCCTGGTCGGGTCTGGGACTTTTCTCCGATTGGTGACTGATTTCCAGTTGTCAGATTAATGCTGGTGTAGATTCTTTACTGATCAGGCGTTCGGGAATGAGTTTTTAGTTGCGTCCTGCCAGAGTCACTGTATTTATCAGCAATTTTCTGGGCTGCAGTAAATCGGGTTACAGCTTCGGTGGTGTATTGAGCACTAATACATTTCAAAATGGCGATTTCGCTAATGTGATTCCAGAAGTCGATAGCGTCATCAACAGCGTCAGAGTCATCATCATCGGCAGCCTGTTCGATACGCAGTGCTTTATCTGCCATTGTCCTTGCCTCAGAAATGTCCCCTAGCCTTTTGAAACCTGTCTTTCCGGAAGCAATCCAGTTTGAGTAAGCCAGCAGCTGTAATGCTATGCAGTCTCTAGAGAGTCCGGTTTCTTCTTCAGCCATGCTCTCTGTCATCGACATGTAAATACCGGTTGCAAGCAGATGATCCTTTCGAGAAAGGGCAGATCGCAGCTCTGTCAGCATGGTATCGTTAGTATTGGCAATGGTCGTGCTCAGTTGGCGGAATGTTTTATCATCCGGTAGCGCGCCGAGATATAATCCATCCTTTGCTGTCTGCTTCAGGCTGGTGATTAGTGATTGATAAAGTGTATGACCAAAATGGATAGTTTGACTGAAGACGGCTCTTGCCGGGTTATGGCATTCCTGCTCACCTGCTGCTAATCGCAGGCTTTGTTCCATGCTTGCTATATCTGAGCGGAAGTCATCCAACGCATTTGAGTGATACAAATGCCCGGAACTGTTTAGCTGTAGCACAGCTGTTAGTCGGGTCATTTCCTGCCAGGTTGGTATCTTTAGCTGGAAACCACGCTGTGCCAGATCAACACAACTGAAGAGCAGGGTTACCGGGAAGTTGGCATCTTCAGTATGATAGGTATCATCACATGCTGACTGCAGTTGCCGGAGCAAAGTAAGCCCTTCGTTGATACAGCCTGCCCGGAATAACATGGATACCAGATCACAA
This sequence comes from Endozoicomonadaceae bacterium, assembly GCA_965261725.1. Taxonomy (GTDB): domain Bacteria; phylum Pseudomonadota; class Gammaproteobacteria; order Pseudomonadales; family Endozoicomonadaceae; genus CANDOC01. Next base: position 3,136 of record CBDHDU010000007.1, read on the forward strand.
TGCAAGTCTGGTAGCACTGCAGTATTCCGCCTCTTGTTGAAAGCGAGCATCATATCCACCCATGTACCGGGAATCAGCTGGTGATCCTGCTGGAAGGTTTTTACGCAGGTATCATGTTGAAACTGTCCATATTGGCAGATCAGGCTAAAGCCGTAACCATAAAGACAATCATCCAGTGCTGGCAGCATGGTGAATGTTTTTTGAAACAGCATGGTGAGCAGTGCCGGGCGGGTCGCTTCAACAGGCCAGTTCTCTATAGACTCTCGCAGTTCAGAGCCAAGCATCTTGTAATCAGGGTTGGTTGCTCTGACGGCAGGTTTGTAAAATGCGTCTTGTGAATTGGCATGCCTTAGCAGCTTTTTGAACATATATGCATAAGGCGCTTCAATCTGTCGGCGTATCTGCGAGGGCGTTTTATCTGTACAGGGTTGTAGCTCAGCCTGATAACAGATGGCCAGACGGTAGATGTTGTACAGTGTCTGGGCGGTATCCAGCAGATTACGCCGGACATAAAAATTCATTTGCTGTATGTAGGGCAATGGATGAGAAGCTCCCGCCACCACGGCCTGAGCTAAATGAAGCTGTTGTTTCTGAGTATCAGTACAGGCTTTTGCCAATATCAACTCCCGGAAAGCGATACGGGTTGCAGGGTTTGCTATTGCCTGAAGAACGGTATCCAGCCAGCGTAGTGTCTCCTGACCTTCTGAAGTTTCGGGGTGCTCAACAGCAGTGCTGGCGCAAGCGAGTACAGAAACCAGCTGGCAAGGCATGATTTCCAGCCACTGGGTTGCCGGATATAACCGCACCCAGTTGTTGATGATTATCTGCGCTTCATGATTGAGTGCTGCGGCTTTATCTGGCTGGAGCTGGCAAGTATCTGTATGTTGTTTTTCCCACCGCTTTAGTTGGGCTTTTAGTGATTTCAACCCGTCAGAATGAGTGAAAGTCTTATCACGCATACTGAGCTGAATTTCTATACCCAGCTGCTCAAAGGTAACTTCGCTGTGTGCTGGTATCTCGCTAGCTGAGTTACCGGGCTCGGCTCTGGATATTTTCGGTGCTTTACTGCTCTCAATAGTGTGAGTTGGCTGTATTGATGTTGCCGGAATGGTTACTACGGAACTGCTACGCCCCTGTGCAGATTCCCTGATCACCGGTTCACTGGGAGTTGGACATGAGGGCGGATACGACGACAAAGAGCAATATTGCTTAATTTGCTGCAACGCTGATTGATAATGTTTTTGTTTTTCCAGTGCTGTATACAGTTTTATCCGTTGTGTTTGTTGCTGTTTGTGCAGTCGCTCTTTACAGGCAAGATAGTGCGGGTATACATCAGCGGCGGTTGTGTAATCACTGCCCTTCGCCAGTAGCCTCAGGTAGTAGAGATAGGGGAATGGATGGTGGATTTCCAGCCTGTGGGCTTCCGCACAATACTGTGTTTTAGTTTCAAGGGTTGTTGCTGCCTCGGCTTTTATCAGGTGCAAAAATACCTGCCCCTGCGATTCTCCGAGAGAGCACTGCAGGAATTTTCTCATCAAGAAGCCAGAATCACTATAAGCGGGCGGGGCACTGCTATTTTCCGGGCAGGGAAGACAAGAGGTGAGATTCTCAGCCAATTGGTCAAAACGACTCATTACCTTTAAAAATATTGTGGGTTCATAATCAATCCACTGGTCAGGTGGCAGGTAATAAAGCCAGCACCTGAAATGCCTGAGTGGTTGGCAGCTTGGATCAAATTTTTCAACCTGGCTGGACCAGACTTCCAGTAAACAGGCAGTTTGTGAAAATAAATTGGGGTGGGAGCTGTTTATTGCAGGCAGTAGAGGAGATAGGTCTCTGACCAGCTTATCGGCTGCCAGCGATGGCATGCCTTTATTGCAGGCCATATCATGGAAACTCAACCTGAGATCATGCAGCTGCTGGCAAAGCGTTTTATTCAAACTCTCATTATCATGTATACATAACTGATACTTTCTGAACGCAGATTTAAAGTGCTGCACAAAAGCTTGCAGTTGTTGGTATCCGGAAGGTGTTGAAACGTCGTTCAGAAGTTTGTAAACAATACTGTTAGCGAATTCGGCCGCCTCCTTCCAGCGGGCTTCTTTGATCAGACTGTCGAGGTTTGTCTGATAAAAGTCTAAATAAGGTAGAGTATAACTTGAGTGAGAACTATAAGGTGGTGGCTCCTCCACAGTCATTTTAAGCGTCGGAGGTAATGCCTTAAGCTCTTGGGGCAGTTCTTTATTAGTTTTATCCGGCAAAGTCGAGAAGCAGCAACAGCAACAACTTTTTATGGCTCCGGTAGCAGCCTGAGATACACGTTTTATCTTTTTGCAGAGTCTTACTGTTCTCGAATGATGTTGTTTTGTATGCTTTTTGGGTAGGGTGGCAGACACAACATACTTACAGTCTACAGGAACTATGCCAGCAGATGATAATGGCTGCTTTATGCAGGTGGTCTCTTTGGGGGCTGCCGATAAAAAAGAGATACAAAAACAATAAAAGACCGCAAAAAATAAAATACGTGGCATCATCATAGCCGGATATCAATAATACGTTTTATTGTATTAGGATAGCCAAAGCCAAGATCCCGGAGTGATTTATTTTTAATAAAAATAGGCTCTTAATGGATTCCGGGGGGTTACCCCAGCAGCAAGCCAAGCAACCCTGAAATAGCTGCTTTTCCCCTACGTTTGATGTTATGGATGCATTCAAAAAATCCCAAGTATAGTGGCAGCTTATCCTGTGAAATTCCACGGTGAGGGCGCAACCAGGATCGCAGCAACGACCAGAAGCCCTCCATCGTATTCACATGCACCTCGTGAAAACCATCACCATCTTCATCCCGGGCATACTCCCCAGCGCCATGACAGACAGATTTACGATCATAACCCCATTGCTCAAGCCTGTCGTAAATGCTGTATTCATCAGTATAAATCAGCGTTCCCGGCGCTATGAATTCTGTAATCAGGGGCTTGATTGTTACCTGCTTGACATTAGGCAGCATACGGATCACAACCTGCCCACCCCGCTGGATCATGCCAAAGATCGGAGGCTTTTCTTTCTCCAGAGTACCGCGACCACGAGCACCTCTCAAACGGTTACGGCGGGCTGTCCGCCCTTTTTTTTGCCTCGTCAGCAAAATCTGTGGGTAGTTTCTGGTTCAGGCAGCTTGCCAAGCGCATGATATAAAGCAATTTCTGCACATTTATAGGTTCTGAATCCATACGATTTTCTCGTAGTGAGTTTTATCTTGGTATTCAGCCCCTCAACAATTCCGCTGGAAAATGCCTTTTTTGCCCTGAACCAGTTCAGGATAAGCGGCTTATGTCGCCGAACAGTTTTAGCCACTTTCTTCATTGGCTCTATCTTTGATCGCATGACTCTTGTGCACCACCGATCCAGATACTTTCCTGCCCAGTGTGGTGAAATGTAGTCCCAGAAAACCTGGAACTCTTCTCTGAGCAGGTAACCCCTGACACTTTTCAGGTTGTACTGGAGCACTGTGTTTAGCTTGATCTCTTCTTTCTCGGTCAGGTTCTCTTTTCTCTTGAGTAGGCACCAGCGAGTTTTTTTCAGAACAGGTTCATATCCGGCTGCCTGAAGCTGTTTGTGCTCTGAGGCTCTGACTTCATCAATGGCCTTGTTCAGCATGGCAACAATATGGAAACGATCCAGAATATGCAGCGCCTGGCTGGCATACTCCGCAATCGCTTTCACGTAGGGCTGCCACATGTCAGAGCAGACATACTTCAACTGCTGGCTTCTCTGTGCACCAAAGAATGAGAAGAAACTGCGAATGGTGGCTTCGGTTCGCTCCTGTCCAACCCACAACAGTCGTGTGTTGTCACGGTCGATCTGGTAAACCACAGTCAGGTATTTATGGCCTGTTTGATACGCCACCTCATCCACACCAATGGCCTTGATATTGTCGAGAGGGCGATGTGCTTTGCCCCATTCAACCACATACTCAACAGCATGAAAGACCTTCTCCCATGAGGTATTGAAAATGCAGGCCACCTCTTTCCACGAGAGCTTTCGGGCCCAGTTTGCCAAAAACTGCATGTAGACTTTGGTAAGTTCTTTCTTGCCATCCGCCCATGGAACCTGTTCAACCTTTACGCCACATGTCTTGCATTCAACCCGACGCATTCTGTAGAGCAGAAAAACCCTGATGCCCCAGAGGGGAACGAATTCGAAGCGACGCTCAGCAAGGCGGTCATAGCCCGGAGCAGCTTTTTTGCATCCTGAGCAGATAGCATGACTGTTCTTCCGTGGAGCCACAGTCACATTGAATACTTCAGAGCCCTGGTAGAAGCCGAGTTTTACATCCTGATAAACAAAAGACTTGAGTTTATGAACTTTATTGAGGATAGTTTTTATCAGCATCAGCGCGCTTCTTGTTCTTTTTTGTCTGCAAACAAAAAAATTACCAGAAGTCAGCCGCTGGTGCTTCTACCCTCAAAATTCGTTTCTGTTTACCCACAGATATGCCTGAAGAGCCTTTTTTTTCACCGCTTCAGGCTGGCCTTTATGCCCCGATACAACGTAAACCTCGTCACATTCAACCTTGCCGTCCAGAACGGTGACCGGGCGTTTGTTGCAGACACTTGTCCTGAGTTGCTGTGTCATCTTTTGCACATCGCTTTTGTTCAGGTCAAGTTCAAGTGCAATCTGTCTGTTCGACTGATTGAGTGACATCAGGTACAAGCAGTGTATCCAGATTTTTAAAGGCTGGTGATGCCCTGAAAACACCGATAAAGTCAGATCATCAAAGCGACGCCGACAACACTTGCACCAGTAACGCTGTCGCTCCGGCTGAGTGTCATCTTTACCTTGTCGGGTAATATCAGGGCTTTGACAGCGAGGACAAACGACACCATCCGGCCAGCGCATTTGCCTGACTTGTTCGTAACATTTGGCGTTATCGAGGAGATCATAAAACTTCATCATACCGCTGTTTTACACGAATGTGGACGTTAGTTTCAACCGCAGTTACCTCAACACCCCGGAATCCATTAAGAGCCTAAAAATATAACTGTGAATACCCGCAGTGCTAAGCAGGATTCAAGTATCTTTAACATCCGGCAGGTTAATAAACAACAATACAACCCCTACTATGGCTAAGTTCCCGGAGATAGTTGAAAGCACCAATGTTCCATGATTTTTCTGACGAATCGGTCAGTGCTTAGCTGAACGGCTTCTGACAGATCTCGCTTCCAAGCCAGGTAATGCGGGAGATAGCGGGTAGCCACTCCCCGAAACACACCACCAATCCAGCGCTTTAAATGGCTATGGTAAGCATTAACGTGTTGAATATGATAGACACCTTCCAGAACATGCTGGCCTGCCGAGGTAACCAGTTCCTTAAACTCAAATCCAAGCTTCTCTGCAAGCTTTTCATGTGCAAGGTGTGCATCCGCACAGACCGTTGCTTCAATCGATATACGACCGTTTAAATGGCGGCACAACTCATTAGCACTTTCGTTTTCCAAAATACCATCAACAGTGTGCCGTTCACGGTCTCTGGCTACCATTACCGGGACTTTCCGAGCTTTGTTCGGATCATCTCCGCGTTTTCGAGAAGGCCTTGGCAGGTCTTTCCTCTGCCCTTTAAATGATTCACGAAAAAAAGTTTCATCAAGCTCTGTGATGCCACAAAGCTCTTCTGCCTGATCATTATTTATGACCTCAAGAAAGCAGTGGCGCCATCGGAAGGCCGTTTTCAGGTTAATATCATACTCACTGGCTGCCGAGCGCAGTGTCATGGAGTAAGTCATACCCGTGAGGTAGTTATTCCATTTTTCCGGATATCTAAGCCTTGCCAAAGGGGTCTTGCTGAATGCATTGAAAGTCACTTTGCATGACTTGCAGCGGTAGCGCTGCCGCCCGCTTTGAAAGCCCCAGCGATGAATATTATGGTCTTTACACACGGGACATTCCGGATGTTCAGCAAAGCGAGATAATATGCTTGCTTCAAGATCAGGTGTGGCAGGTGGATTATTTACAGATGATTCTCTTTCTATAACATCAGATTCAGGTTTTTCTACTATATCCTCATCCGGTATTCGGGCATTGAGCAGTGTCCTGTCAAGAATTTTCCACTGCTCATCGCTTAATGACGGTATGGAATTAATAAAGTCCCGAAAGAGTTCTGATTGCATAAAGAACCCCTAAAAGGTAGAAGGCATGGGAAGTGTAGTTCATTCAACTACTTCAGGGAACTCAGCCCCCTACTATCGTGACAACTCTGATTGCACTCGGCAGCGCTCCCCATGGACCCTGCCAGGCCAGAAACCATTCCCCGCCAATAATGAAAAATATCTCGAACCAGATAACTAACGCCAGTGTCAGACCGCTGGTGGCAATACTGACGCCCTGCTGATACTGTCTGTTTTGAAACATCTTCCAGCTGCCATGCCAGCACAAAATTGCGGCAACCGCTTCCAGGAAAACAAGCAGGATAAAACTGACATAATGTACTGTCGGGGAAGTGATTGCCTGCCATGACTGACGACCATGCTCTGGCAAACTGTCCATTGACATGACATGCCGGACATAGTCCAGATTAATATGTGGCAGCAGCAGGTTGTTCAACCATACCTGCGAGATATAAGCCGCGACCAGTGCAACGGTAATGGCTTTGCATTTCTTATAGCTTGCATTTCAGAATATGTACTTTGAACTGGGCAAAGTATAGATAGCAGGTTTAACTTTTCTGTAGTCTGTTTGACAGCCACTCCAAACAAATAACACAATCAGACTCCAATAATAAAAAAAGATGAGAAACAGGATGTTTAAGTCGTTTTTATTCACGATACTCTTCGTGATCAGTTCTTCTGCTATAGCAGACAGCTCACCCACCGCAATCGATCAGGCCATGTACTTTAAAAGTCATGTGACCGATGCCAGTCACTGTCAGGGTGCGATGCAGGCCAAAGACGGGAAGATCGCTTTCACCGGCGTCTCCAATCCGGCACTGACCTGTCCGGACGCGTATGCCTGGAAACAGTTTATGGAAGCGGTCAGCGGGGAGTTCTGGCGTAACTGGTCAACCGATCAGCAAATCTGGGTTGCCAAACCAAAGGCACTTTGCAGTAGCAAGCAATCAACCGATTGTTGCAGACTGGATAAGAGCGACGGCAATGTTACCTATATTGGTTCGTCTAAACTCGGTGATGCCCATTGTCCGCTGTACCCGGCGGTCATCGGTGGTATGACGCTGACCCAGTTTGCAGACAAGCATGAACTGTCGCCACATCTGGTACGACAGGCACAGCGGCTGGATGATGATACCTCGCGAATTGCGCGCGATACCGAGGCCGAGATTGTCTACCACAATAAACCGTTCTTTAACTTCTCGGTAGCCAATAACCTTTACCACACCAATGGTTTGGCAGAAATCTTTAAAAAGCAGCAGTTTGAAGCAGAAAATCAGGCACCTTACCGGCCACAGGGGCAGGGTGTCAGCTATCCGGAAGAAGCAGTGATGTTCAAGGTGGACTTTCTGGCGGAGTCCGTGATGCTGGAGCTGGGTTATATCTCTGATCATGATAGTAACCCGGCGACACCACCGAACAATGCCAAACACCCATACATCACCATGCAAATTGAAGACCCGGATACTAAAAAGAACCGGCGGCATTATCTGGTAGCTGTAACGGGCGCATCAAAAGCGTTACCCAACTGGCACTGGTACGCCTTTGAGCATGTTAATAACATTGGTCGTTGTGACTATATTGGCTGTAACGACAGTTATGGTTTCAGTCGTGAAGTTGATATCAATATGCCCGATGGCACCAAAAACAGGCTGCGCAGCCATTATATCCCCCCACACCAGACAACCACCGAACTGGGCGACACCCTGTTTGTACGTAACGAGAAATATGCTTCGGCTGAGATGAATTCACCGCTTGCTGATCTGTTTAAAGGAATGTCGGTAGGACAGGGCGCATACAGCGTTTCAAGTAAAACCAATCCCATGCCAGCCACAGACAATGCTGCGTGGCAAAGCTACCGCCTGAAAGGAACGCAGGTTAACTATTATCACAACGATGGTACACCGGTATTGCTGGGTGCCTCTGTTACCGAAGGCGGGTTTGTGAATACCGCCTCCTGCATGAGCTGCCATGTGCAGGCATCGGTTGATAATACCGGCTCTGCCGCCAGTGGGCCGGTGGGTGGTACTTTGAGACTGTCGTTGGATGGTATACCTAAAGTCACCCATGGTGCGCCGGATCGGAATGTGTTTTATAAGCCCGGCAGCACATCGCTTAATGCGGCGCGGGTTGATTTTGTTTGGGGGATTTTGAACGCAAGTCCATTGGCTGAAGACTGATTTTTAAACTGGTGGTGCCAGTATTGGTTACGAAACCTGATACTGACATAGTTCATTCGTATGTTGATTGATTCGTCCGGCACTTCCAGCTATCAACTTTTTAAATCTATGACCAATGGCGTTAGGCAATTTTTTACGTGGCTGGCTACAACATGACGAGAAAAACCCAGCCAGATATAATGTATAGAACCTTCATACAACCCTGAGAACCCTGATGACAACGGCAAAAGACACTGTTTGGGGAATGAACCCTAATCCTGCAATGGCCAAGCAGCTTGCCGTTCGCGATGTACCATCCCTTGTTTATAATGCCGTCAACCTTGAAGGGGTTGCGATGACCCTGCCTGAGGTTCAGACGCTGCTTGACGGGATTACAGTGGGTGGTCACAAAATCAGTGATCAGAATATGGCGCTTAATCAGGCTGATGCCTGGAAGTACCTGTTTTCACTAGTCTCGGATGATGATTTTGCCTTCACAAAAGATGTGGCTTTGGCGATACACAAAATTGCCGGGAAAGAAGAAGCCCTTGAATGGGGGGCTTTTCGCTCGGGTAACGTGACGATCAGCGGTTCTGAATATGAGCCACCATCACCCAAAGAACTTGATAAGGTGTGGTCAGATATTGAAGTGGAAGTGGGTGCCTGTAACGATATCTATGATCAGGCAATTACAGCATTCCTTCGAATGGCGAGAGCACAGCTGTTCTGGGATGTGAATAAGCGGATGGGCCGGTTTATGATGAATGGCATTCTGTTAGCAGCAGGTTATCCCATCATAAATGTGCCAGCCAAGAGGCAGAAGGAATTTAATCAACTGATGCTGGAGTTTTACAGCTCCGGCGATATGGCTCCTATGAATAAATTCCTGAGAAATTGCCTGAATCCGAAAATCATAGAAAACTTCAAATAATAAGCAGGCAAGGTTTCGCCAAAGAAATAACCTGTTATCAAGGCATGATTAATCTGGCGATGCTGCTTTTCAGGTGGCACAAAACCCCAACTCAGCAGAAACCCCAGCCGCAACACTCTGAAGCTTATCCAACACCACAGGCAGCTTACCCTCATCAATCCGAATAATCGGAAACGAAACACTCACGCCCGCTACCGGCTGCTTCAGATGATTAAACACCGGCGCCGCAAAACAGCGAACCCCGAGTTCATGTTCTTCATTATCCACCGCATAGCCCTGCTTGCGCACATGCACCAGTTCTTCCTGCCAGTGCTGGTGGGTGCAGATGGTATTGTCGGTAAACCGCTGGAAAGGTTCTGCGCCGGGCAGGTTCATACCATCGTTACCGGGCAGGTGGGCGGCAATGATTTTGCCGATGGCGGTGCAGTGTACGGGTACTCGTAAACCGATACGGGAAACCAGTTGCAAACCGTGGCGTGCCGGAATCTTGTGCAGATATACAATGGACGCGTCGTCCATCATGGCAAGGTGAACCGTTTCGCCGGTCAGTTCCGCCAGTTGCTTCATATGTTCACCGGCAATACTGACAATATCCAGTGAACCCAGCGCCCGCGCACCCATTTCAAACAGTTTCATGGTCAGCTTATAGCGTTCATCCGCCTGTTGCTGTACCAGCCCCAGTTCCTGCAGGGTGTGCAGCTGGCGGAAGACCATGGTTTTGTTCATGCCGGTCATCATCGCCAGTTCGGTGACGCCACAGCTTTGATTTTTCCCCAGTAAATCAAGCAACGCAAAGGCGCGGGAGATGGCGGCAATGGTCTTTGAATCGGATTCGGCAGTTAGATTACTCATATCTTTCTTTTTTTTTGCTGCCGGCTTCTGGCTACCGGCTGCCAGCTGTTCAGAACAACTGGCAGCTAGCAGCCGGTAGCTAGCAGCAATAGCTAATTATTTTTGGCGCTGTAAAGAGTCCCAAATACCCCAAATATACATAATACCCAGCGCGCGGTCATACAGGCCATAGCCCGGACGACACTCTTCGTTCCAGATATGACGACCATGGTCAGGACGGGCATAACCGGTAAAACCGTTTTCGTACAGTCCTTTAACCACGTCGTAAATATCGATGTTGCCATCGCAGGTGCGGTGAGAGGTTTCGATAAAGTCACCGTTATCAAAAATCTTCACGTTACGGATATGCATAAAGGCAATACGATCGGCGAAGCTGCGAACGATATCCGGCATATTGTTATCCGGGTTGGAACCCAGAGAACCGGTGCACAGGGTCAGGCAGTTACTTGGGTTATCCACCATATCCAGCAGACGCTGCAGGTTTTCCTTGCAGGTCATGATGCGTGGCAGGCCGAAGATAGACCAGGGTGGATCATCCGGGTGAATCGCCATCTTGATATCGTGCTGCTGGGCGAACGGTACGATTTCGTCGAGGAAGTACTTTAGGTTGCTCCACAGGTCTTCTTCAGATACATCCTTATACGCTTCGAACAGTTCTTCGATATGCGCCAGACGTTCAGGCTCCCAGCCCGGCATGGTGTAGCTGCCGGTGCCTTCGGAAACTTTGCTGATCAGTTCTTTCGGATCAACATCGACAATCTTGCTTTTCTCATAGAACAGGGCAGTGGAGCCGTCCGGCAGTGCCTTGAACAGGTCGGTGCGGGTCCAGTCGAATACCGGCATAAAGTTGTAGCAAATAACCTTTACACCCGCTTTCGCCAGATTGGCAATGGTTTCTTTGTAGTTAGCGATATACTGATCGCGGGTCGGCAGACCCAGCTTGATATCTTCGTGAACATTGACGCTTTCAACTACGTCAATATTCATGCCCTTGGCTTCTACTTCTTCCTTGACCGCCATAATGCGATCCAGCGGCCACACATCACCGGCAGGCATATCGTGCAGAGCCCAGACGGCACCTTCAAGGCCGGGAATCTGGCGCATGTCGTCCAGAGAAACGCTGTCGTTGCCGGTACCGTACCAGCGGAATGTCATTTTCATGGAGGGTCTTTTCCCTAATTTAAAATCTTCTTTCAGCGGCTAGCTGCCGGTAGCTGGCAGCCAGTCGCTGGAGGCTTATCAGAACTGCAGTACAATCTTGCAGACTTGCTGCGGATCATTATCAATCAGGTCAAACGCCTGCTGGGCTTCAGTGTAGGGCATGGTGTGGGAAATCAGCTTTTCCGGGTGCAGGGCACGCTGGTTGAACAGTTCCACTACTTCTTTGAATTTGAACGTTTGGTGACGTGAACCACGAATATCCAGTTCCTTCAGGGTAATACCCAGCTGGGCGATTTCGGAGATTTCCTTGGTGAAGCCCAGGCACATTACACGACCGGCAACGGAGGTGATTTCAACTGCCTGTTCAAAGGTCTTCGGAATGCAGACGGCATCGATAGTAACGTTGGAACCCATGCCGCCGGTGATGTCGCGTACCGCTTCCAGCACATCACATTCGCCCGGATTCAGCAGGTGATCGGCACCCAGTTCTTCAGCAATTTTCAGGCGGGCGGTGTTGTAGTCGGAAACAATGCACTTGCCGCCTTTCAGTTTGGCCATTTCCAGCACACACAGACCAATCGGACCGGCACCCATAATGAATACCCAGTCACCTTCGCGGATATCGGCACGCCAGGTGATCTGGGCGGCGATGGTGTAAGGCTCGATCATGGCAGCGGTGTTGTAATCGAGGTCATCGTTAAAACGGTAAACCGCTTTTTCCGGTGCGACGAAGTATTCCTGGAAACCACCGTCCACATGGCAGCCGCGCACTTTCAGGCTGGCGCAGGCATTCGGGCGACCGTTCTTGCAGCCGTAGCATTCGCCACAGCCAATCATCGGTTCGATAACCACTTTGTCGCCGGGCTTAAGACTGGTAACTGCTTCGCCAATGCTGATGACTTCACCAACCATTTCATGACCGACTACGCGCGGGTAAGTCGCCACCGGGGAGGTACCGTGGTAGATATGCACGTCGGAACCACAGATACCGGCGGCTTTAATTTTTACCAGTACATCGTCAGCGTTCTGAACAACAGGCTGTTCTTTTTCAGCGACTTTCAGAACACCGGGTTCAACGACTTGCAGGGCTTTCATTGCGTTTTCCATCTCTTTTCAGCTTCCGGCTGCCAGCGATCAGCTTCCAGTGGCTAGTAGTCAGAAGCCGATCGCTGGCAGCTAAAAAAATTAACCGAGTAACAGGTTGGGCAGATACAGGCTGATTGCCGGAATATAAGTCACCAGCATCAGTACAAACAGGCTGACCAGCAGGAACGGTACACTGGCGCGAATCACGTCTGCCATCGGCACCTTACCGATACTGGATGCGACAAACAGACATACACCTACGGGTGGTGTCGTCAGACCAATAATCAGGTTCAGTACCATAATGATGCCGAAGTGAACCGGATCGATACCCAGCGGAATCACGACCTTCAGCAGTACCGGGAACAGAATGACCAGCGCGGCGATAGTTTCCATAAAGGAACCGACAAACAGCAGCAGGATATTAATCAGCAGCAGAATAATCAGCTTGTTGGTAGAGATGGACAGCAGCGCATCGGCAATCATCTGCGGTACCTGCTGGCTGGTCAGAATCCAGGCAAACACATTAGCGAAACCAACCAGCAGCATAATGGCGGAGGTGGCAACAATGGAATCCAGCAGAATCGCAGGCAGGTGACGGGGCTTCAGTTCCCGGTAGATAAACATACCGACGGAAATGGCATACAGCACCGCGATAATAGATGCTTCAGTCGGCGTGAAGATACCGCCGAGAATACCGAACAGGATAATCACGGTCAGCATAATCGCCCAGAAGGCTTCGCGGAAGGCGGCGAACTTTTCACCCAGTGTTGTGGCTTCACCTTTAGGGTGGTTGTTCTTCTTGGAAATAAAGTACGACACAATTCCCATGCCGAGACCCAGCAGCAGCCCCGGAATCGCACCGGCCAGGAACATACGGCTGACGGAAATACCGGTCAGGGTACCGACAATAATCATCGGCAGGCTGGGTGGAATAATCGGGCCAATGGTGGAAGAGGCGGCAGTTACGGCAGAAGCATACGGCGCATCGTAACCGTCTTTCTTCATCGCCGGAATCATAATGCCGCCGATGCTGGCTGTGTCCGCCAGTGCAGTACCGGAAATACCCGCAAACACCATAGAAGAACCAATGTTGGCCAGACCCAGACCACCGCGGATTCGACCCACCAGAGAATTACAGAACTTGATAATCCGGTGAGTAATACCACCACCGTTCATCAGGTTACCGGCCAGTACAAAGCCGGGAATACAGAGCAGGGTAAAGGAGTCAATGCCCGCATACATCTTCTGGGGAATCACCACCAGAGGAATATCAGACATCAGCATATAAATCAGGGAAGCGCCGCCAAGGGAAAATGCCACCGGCACACCCAGAAACAGCAGAGTGAAGAAAACAGCAAAGAGGACAGCTGTCATATTAATAATCCAGATTAATAGAGCTAGAAGCTATCAGCTGCCAGCTACCAGTGGCCGGCAGCTAGTGGCCGGCAGCTAGTGGCTGGTAGCTGACACCGCTTATTTCTTGTTGCGAACGAGCAGTGTCGTTAAAGCAAACAGGGCAATAAAGAAGGTACAGAAGGAAATACTGCTGTACGGAATCACCATCGGCAGCTGCATGGCTGGTGAGGTTTGAATTGTGCCCAGTCTGGCAAAAGTCAGCCCCTCGTAGGCGATCACACCGAAGAAAAACACCAGCAGGAAGTAAATGCCCTTGTCCAGCACACGCTGTTTGGTTTCGGAGAGTTTTTTAACAATGATATCAACGCCGACATAATCCCGGCGCAGCAGCGCAACCGGTGCAGCAAAGGCGACGGCGTAGATAAACAGAAAACGGGAAGCTTCTTCCGTCCAGGACGGTGAAGTTGGCAGCAGGAAGCGGGCAAACACCTGCAACAGCACCACACAGATGAGAGCAGTGAAACAGATCACTGCTCCAGTTCCCAGAAACATCGAGATATATTTGTTTACTGCTCTCATCGGGTCAATCTCTGATCAGTTATTTGTTGGCGCTTATTTAGTCGCGATGATGCGCTGGTAAATGTCGTACTGATCGTCAGTCAGGATATCGCCCATGGATGCGCTGACCTTGCTCTGCATGGCAGCCTTGTCGATGGTGCGGATTTCCATACCCTTGTCCAGCAGGTTTTGCTTGGCCTGGGTGATGAAGCCGTTGAACTCAGACTTGGCATACTGCTGCGCTTCAGCGGCAGATTCCAGTACGACAGCGCGCAGATCTTCAGGCAGATCGTTCAGTTTTTCTTCGCTGGCTACGGCGTAGATCCACTGTACTACGTGCTCAGACTGGTAAGCGTATTTCTGTACTTCGTAGAAGCCCAGGCTGTCGATCAGGTCATACGGGTTTTCCTGACCCTGAATGGTGTTCTGCTGCAGCGAGGTGAATACTTCCTGCAACGCCATTGGAGTTGGCTTGGCGCCCAGTACTTCCCAGGTCTTAACGAACAGAGGTACGTCCGGTACACGCAGCACCATACCCTGAATGTCGTCCAGGCTCTTGATGTCCTTGTTGGTGGTCAGGTTACGAGGTGCACGTTCGTGGTAGTACAGTGGCACCATGCCGAGGTTGGACTGGATATCACCGGCGATTTCTTCACCGATCGGGCCTTCCAGTACCTTGTTCATGTGCTTCAGGTCGCGGAACGCATAAGGAGCCGCCATCATTGCTGCTTTAGGTGCCCAGTTTTGCAGGGTTTCACCGGACAGAACCACGTCCAGAGTACCCAGACGTACAGAGTTGATCATATCGGTTTCGGAACCCAGCTGGCCGTTAGGGAACACTTTAACCTTCATCTTGCCGCCGGATTTCTCTTCAACCACTGAAGAGAATTTTGCAGCAGTCTGGTGCCAGATATGGTCAGTATTGGCGTTATGACCCAGCTTCCAGGTGACGGTGTCGTCTTTTTTACCCCAGAAAGCGTTGGCAGGTACTGAAACGGCAGAAGTAAAAGCCACTGCGCAGGACAGGACGGCGGCAGCAAGTTTTTTCATAAGGATCTCGCGTACTCTTTTATTAGCGAGTGATTATTGTGCGCTTGTGAGCGTTTATGTTTGTTGATTGGAATCAAATAACTGAAACAATGTTTCGTATTTGTCGGTAGTGTGTTTGCAAAGTGTCAGTTTCAAGTCTCGATGCTGTCACTGATACTTATTTTTAGTTGATTTGACTACTGTTGATTAGGTGTTGGTTGCAGGTTTAGTGTGGTTATTTCAGAACATTGAAGCGTCTATAGTATGTTCATGTGTTGATCTGCAACAAAGATGAACATCTGGTTTTAGATAAAATGAAACAGTGTTTCTATTTTTCTTGTCGGTGCTTTGTAAAGGTCATCTGAAAGGTGCGCTACCGTCGTTCGGCAAGAATCCGAAGGAATTGATCCTGTATGCTCAACAATAACACCGCTCCTGCACTTAACGTCGATCACCGGCTTGACCGTCGTGATGCGCTTACCGCCGGTATCGTTCACCTTGGCCTCGGCGCATTTCACCGGGGGCATCAGGCACTGATAACTGATGAATTCATGCAGGTGTCGGGGCAGCGGGACTGGGGAATTATTGCCGCTAATATCCGCAGCGGGGTGCAACTGGTCGAAGACCTGCAGGCGCAGGACAATCTTTATACTGTGACTGAAACCAACCCTGATGGTAGTCGTACACAAAAACTGATCAGCTCACTGGTTGATACCGTGTTTACCGGTGACGACCGCCGTCCGCTTATCAATATGATGAGTCAGGAAAATATTCGTATTGTGTCCCTGACCGTGACTGAAAAAGGGTATTGCACCAACCTTGCTACCGGTGAACTGTTATTGGATAACCCGTTGGTTGAGCATGACCTCGCCCACCCTGAAAATCCGCGTTCTGCGATTGGTCTGATTGTGGCGGCACTGGCCGCACGCCGTGGGGCGGGATTGAAACCGTTTACTGTTCTCAGCTGCGACAATATGCCGGACAATGGGCAGCGTACCCGCAATGCCGTGCTGCAAATGGCTGGGAAACTGGATAGTGGGTTAGCGGCATGGATTGCTGCCAAATGTAAATTCCCCGGCACGATGGTTGACCGGATTGTACCGGCGGCGACCGATGAAGATCTGGCAACGGTTAAAGACGCATTAGGCGCAGAAGATAAAGGTGCCATCATCTGTGAAGCATTCCTCCAGTGGGTAATCGAAGACGACTTTGTTGATGGCCGACCCGACTGGGATAAGGTTCCGGGCGTGACGTTTGTTAAAGATGTGCAGCCCTATGAAGAAATGAAACTGCGTATGCTGAACGGCAGCCATTCCTTCCTCGCTTATCTGGGTTATCTGGGTAATTACCCGACTATCAGTGAAGTGACCAGCGATCCGCATTACTTTGCCGCCACCCGCAAACTGATGAATGAGGTTTCTGCCACCACGCTGGATATGCCAAAAAGCACTGATGTTGAAGCTTATGCCGAAGAACTGCTGCAGCGCTTCCTGAATCCGGGGCTGGCACACCGTACCTGGCAGATTGCCATGGACGGTTCCCAGAAAGTACCCCAGCGCTGGCTGAACACCATTCGTTTCCATCTGGAACACGACGGCAGCTTTGCACCACTGGCACTGGGTATTGCCGCGTGGATGCAGTATGCCACCGGCGTCGATATGAATGGCGAAACCATTGATGTACGTGACCCTATGGCGGATGAGCTGAAAGCTATCGGCGACCGTTATACCAATGATATTGCAGGCCGTGTTAAAGCTTTCCTGAGTATCAGCCCGATTTTTGGCGATGAACTGCCGCAGAATGAACGTTTTGTCAGCGAAGTGACTGCGGCTGCAGAACAACTGGACAAACTGGGTGCCCGCGCTGCCGTTGCCTCTCTGGTGAAAGCATGAGCCATAACATGGATGTGAAACGCATTGCGGCGATTGGCGAATGTATGGTGGAGCTGAATGATATCGGTGACAACCGCTATCGTCGTGCATTTGCCGGCGATACCCTGAATACCGCCGTTTACCTGAGCCGTGGTTTGCAGGGTTCAGCGCACCGGGTGAGTTATGTCACCGCTCTGGGCGAAGATCCGCTCAGCGATATGATGGTGCAGGGCTGGCAACAGGAAGGCATCGAATGTGACTATGTTGCCCGTATTGCCGACAAATTTCCGGGGCTGTATTCCATTCAGCTGACCGACGACGGTGAGCGTAGTTTCTGTTACTGGCGCAGTGATGCAGCGGCTAAACAGATGTTTTCCCGTGGTTTGAGTGCCAAGCAGCAAAACAGTCTGGTTACTGATTTTAATATGCTGTACCTGTCTGGCATTACGCTGGCGATTCTGGACGATAGCAGTCGTGAACAGCTGTTTTCCCTGCTGAAGCAGGCGCGTGCTAACGGCATTGACGTTGTATTCGATAACAACTATCGCCCCCGCCTGTGGGAATCCCCGCAGCAGGCACAGGACACCGTCAACAAAGTGCTGGAATTCTGTACTATGGCACTGGTGACCTTTGATGACGAACAGGCACTGTTCGGTGATGCCTCGCCGGAAAGCACACTGGAGCGGATAGCGGATATTAATGAAGTCGTCGTTAAAAACGGTGCTGACGGCGGTCTGATTCGCTCCGGCGATAACACGCTATTTGTTGAATCACAGAAAGTCACTAATGTGATTGATACCACGGCTGCCGGTGATTCCTTTAACGGCGCCTACCTGGCCGCCCGCCTGCGTGGTGCCGATGCCAGAGAAGCCGGCCTATACGGCCATGCCATGGCAGCCACCGTAATTCAGCATAAAGGCGCGATTGTGCCACACGAAGCTACGGCGTCATTAATTACCACCCCTTCCGAGCAACAACATTAAGAGCCTTACAGGAATAACAATGATGGATATGAATACACTGCTGCAACAGGCTCGCCCGGTACTGCCGGTGATGGTCATCAACGACATCGAACAGGCACTGCCGATGGCGCAGGCGCTGCGTGATGGTGGTATTACCGTTTTTGAAATTACCCTGCGTACAGCGTGTGCGCTGGAAGCGATTGCGCTGCTGAAAAAAGAAATGCCGGACTGTATTGTTGGTGCGGGCACAGTAATTAATGCAGAACAGTTCCGCCAAGTCATTGAAGCGGGTGGAGACTTTGTTGTTTCTCCCGGTTTGACTGATGAGCTCCTGGCTGTAGCAAAAGGCACCGGTCTGCCGTTTATTCCGGGTGTTTCCAACCCCAGCGATGTAATGAAAGCACTGGCGGGTGGTTTCACTATGCAGAAGTTTTTCCCGGCGGAGCAGTCTGGTGGGGCGGCGATGTTGAAGGCACTGTCCGAGCCGTTTGGGCAGGTGACGTTTTGCCCTACCGGCGGGGTTGGGATGCATAATGTGCAGGATTATCTGAGCTTGCCGAATGTGGCTTGTGTGGGTGGTTCCTGGGTGTTGCCGAAAGAGGCTGTGGTTGCCGGGGATTGGGCGACTGTGACTCGGTTGGCTGGGGAGGCTTCTGGGTTGTGATGTTGGTTGTTGCCCGGTAGGGTTGGTCTGGGTTTAAGGTATTATGTTGATTGGTAAGGGAAAATGCCTGATCGCTCATGGCGATCCTTTTTACCTCAGTAATCACCCCTTCAAGCGACCACTTGTCTTCAGGGCAATGAATATATTCGAGTGATTTGGGGGCGGCTGAGTACTCGGAAATGTTGACATACAGTTTTTTTAGTTGATGCCAATGACCTGTTTCTGTATCAATTTTGTTATAAAAGCCTGAAATTTCGCACTTATATATATCAGCTCCATCGTGGCAGATACGTAATTGATTTTGTCTGTTTTTATCGCCTCCGATCTTCCATTGCCCGCTTGCATCGACTGTTAAAGGTATTCTTCCAGGTATAAAACCTATGCACTTGGCAGGTCGATGTTGTATATTCTCCTTTATTATTTCATAGAATCCATCTTCACCCATCATCAATAAAGGATCAAATAATAAATATTTGCCTTGTCCGGCTGTTTCAAAGTAATGTTCACGATTTTTAGCGCACAATGGATCTGTCATTAAATCGTCATTGGCCCATCTTGAAACCTTTATGACGATGGGTAAATTATGTTTTCCTTCGGAGTATGCTTCCACCGTAAATTCAGTCCATCCATACGGGGCTGAAAGAACCTTCATAGAATAAAAATCACCAAATTCTCTAACTGTCCGGCTAAAATAATAACGATATACTTTTTTGTATATTATTAATTTTCCTGTGCGGTCGACTAATACTCTTGGAAAAGATCTTATCGCTTCCAGCAATTGTGCTCTGGACTCTTCATCTTTTACATTTCGCCCTTTTAAATATTGGATTAATTCATCGAAAGTTTTATATTGAGTAACCATCGCTGTTACTGATGTATTTTTTGAGCGTGGCTTTATTGCCTTTGACTTCCAGTGAAACTGATGAGCCCAGTCAGAGTCAACTCCATGTGCTAATAATTTTTCTTTTGTTATTTCAACAAAACCTATGCAGGTAAAGTTTCTATTTATCATGTAACGTGTTACACAAAGAACTTTTTCTGACATCATAATGGACAAGAGTGATGTTAGAAGAATAAATAAGTGTAATTTGTTGTTTTTCATTTTTACCTCGGCGCTCTATTCTTTATTCTGTATATTTTATATAGTTGAAAAATATCAATTCCTGAATTCGTTGCGTATTCTGGTCAGCTTGAACACCCTGAACCGTTTACACATTGTTCAGCCTGATGTTTAGCTCAGGTCTTCATTTGCTTCCAGTTTACCCAAAAAAATTTAAGGACACCCATTACAAAAATTTTCCTGATTACCACTGAGCGTACGCCAGCATGTAGAAGAATGGCTATCGCTTAAAGGCTTGGCGTGCATGACCTTTAAAATTCATGAACTATCGTCTTGTTAGAGAGAGAGACTATATATTGCTGCTTTTAACGTTCTGATCACGGGGTTAATAGTACATCCGTATATGCTACGAGACAGAGTAATTAACAAAGGTACTCCTGTAGACATGCGTAGCTTCAGTGGTAATCAGGAAAATTTTAGAACAAATTTAACAAATTTAAGGACACCCATAAATTTGACTTAACCTTGATATCTTCTACTTTTGTTCCTGTCCCTTCACTCGTCAGGAGCAGGAACCTTCATGACCACAGCCCGCCGCAATCTGATTGATCCATCCAGCACACCGTACTATCACTGCATAGCGCGCTGTGTCCGGCGAGCATTTCTTTGTGGAAAGGACGATTTTTCAGGCAGGAATTATGAGCATCGTCGGCAATGGGTGGTGGATCGGCTGGAGATGCTATCCGGCGTTTTTGCGCTTGAGGTGTGTGCCTATGCAGTGATGTCTAACCACTATCATGTGGTGCTGCATGTCAATCGTGAGCTGGGGGAGAGCTGGAGTATGACGGAGGTATTGCAGCGTTGGACTCAACTGTTCTCTGGCCCGCTGTTGGTACAACGTTTTCTCGCCGGTGATGCTATGAATAAGGCAGAAATGACAAGGGTTGAGGAATATGCTGAAGAGTATCGATGTCGTTTACTGGATATCAGCTGGTTTATGCGTTGCCTGAATGAATACCTGGCGCGGCTGGCTAATAAGGAGGATGGCTGTAAGGGTAGGTTCTGGGAAGGGCGGTATAAAAGTCAGGCATTGTTGGATGAGGCGGCGTTGCTTACCTGTATGGCTTATGTTGATTTGAATCCGGTGCGTGCTGGATTGGCAAAGACGCCGGAGGATTCAGACTATACTTCGATTCAGAAACGAGCAAGGCAGGTAGAAAGTCGGTCTGGTGAAAAACAGGTTCAGTATCTTAAGCCCTTACGCACTCAGGGGCAGAACCCTAATAGGACAATACCTTATTCGCTGGGAGACTATTTGCAGCTGGTGGACTGGACCGGGCGGAGTATTCGGGAAGATAAACGGGGGTATATTCCTGGGGAGATGCCGCCGATTCTGGATCGTCTGGGTATTGATGCCGGGCAGTGGTTGAATACTATGAGCAGGGATAATCGTTTTCGTCGGGTTGTTGGGCGATTGGCATCTTTGAGGAATTATGCCAAGGGAGCAGGGCAGTGTTGGGTTCAGGGAATGGGGAGTAGTTGTGTTTTGTATTCTGTCCAATAAAAGCTTTCCTGATTTCCACCGACTCTACGCTATCAGACAACAGCTATCATTAAACGCCTACTGACCTTTTTTGGAAACAACGTTGATGTGTGAAAATGCCATTCAATTCCAGAAAGGCATTGGCATTATGGCCTTTCTGGCAGATTATGGCACTGAAGAACAGTGTGAGAATGCACTGTTTTCATGGCGCTGGCCTGACGGCTTCATATGCCCCAAATGTGGCTCCGGCCACTTCTGTAAACTTAACAAGAAAGCTAAATACCAGTGTAACCAGTGCCATCTTCAGACCTCTCTTACCAGTAACACCATTTTTGAATCAACGAAATTACCCTTAACATGCTGGTTCCTGGGTATCTATCTCATCACTCAAAGCAAAACGGGCATCTCAGCACTGAACCTTCATCGACAGCTCGGTATATCGTACAACGCCGCATGGCGCATGAAGCACAAACTCATGCAAGTAATGATGGAAAGTATAATAACAGGTGGCTGCTGACAGGGCATGTTCAAGTCGATGATGCCTACTGGGGAGGTGAACGCCATGGTGGGCGACGCGGAAGAGGTTCGGAGAACAAGGCCCCTTTTGTTGCTGCCGTTCAAACAAACAGCGAAGCTCATCCTGTTTACATGCGCTTCAATGCGGTAGAAAACTTTCGTCGTAAGACCATGAAGGAATGGGCGGAGCATGCTTTGAATCTGGGTACTCAGGTCGTCAGCGATGGTCTGTCCTGCTTTCGTGGTGTTGCCGATGCCGGGTGTCGACATACTGCCGTTGTCACGGGAGGCGGCCATGAATCAATGGAGAATGAGCTGTTCACATGGGTCAATACCGTGTTGGGTAACATGAAGACAGCTTTGGCAGGCACTTACCATAAGCTGAATCCAAAGCACCTTGGTCGTTATCTGGGTGAATTTAATTACCGGTTCAACAAGCGATTTGACATGCCTTCTATGATCAAGCAATTAGCACAGGCAGCCGTTCACACCGCGCCCATGCCAGAGAGGCTGCTTAAGTTAGCGGATGTTCAGTGGTAATCAGAGATGCGACGCTGAAAAAACTGCTGAAGCTTCTTGAGCCCTATGACTTTGATTTTTACTGCACCGATAACGGGTCATCGTATGCAAAGTTTTTGCCCAAAAAGAAGCATGTTGTGAGTAAGCTGTTGACCCAGCGGATTGAACGGCAAAACCTGAATTTCAGGACTCGGCTGAAGCGACTGGCACGTAGAACCATTTGCTTCTCTCGGTCAGAGGAGGTTCATGATAAGGTCATTGGGGAATTCATATATCGAGAGCATTATCAACTGCTTTGAACCGCCACCAATATTTGCATAGCGAAGAAAGTGTAAAAACTAAATTTTGGTTCAAAACGAACCATGAATAATAAATATGACAGGCTCGAAGATATCTTGAAAAGAATCAGAACTAATGCTGCGCTAGTCACATTATTATTGCACGCCTTATTGCTGATTTCGATTGCCAGAGCGGATGTTATTCTGCACGCCTTTAACTGGAAATACTCGGATGTTGCAGAAAAAGCCCCAGAGATTTCAAGTCTGGGATACAAAGCAGTTCTTATTTCTCCACCACTAAAGAGTTCTGGAGATAAGTGGTGGGCGCGATACCAGCCGCAGGATTACCGGATTATTGATAATCCACTGGGGAACAAAACTGATTTTGTCGCCATGATTGAAGCTCTGAGTAAACGGGGACTCAGAGTTTATGTTGATATCATTTTTAACCATATGGCCAATGAATTGGCTGAACGCCCCGGTCTGGACTATCCCGGGGGTACCATTTTGCACCAGTATCAAGGTAATCCGGAGATTGAAAAGCAAAAGCTGTTTGGGAACCTAGCAGATAATCTTTTTTCCTCTCAGGACTTTGAGCATTATGGTCGTTTATGTGACTTTCATGATGTCTGGAGTACTCAGCATCAATGGTTGTGTTCAGGTAGTGATGACCCTGGTTTACCGAAACTGAACGGTAATGCGTGGGTTGTGGCGCAACAACGTGAGTATCTGCGATGCCTCAGGGTTTTAGGGGTTAAAGGGTTTAGAGTTGATGCTGCCAAACATATGAGGATTGAACACATAAACGCTGTGTTTACCGATGAACTGATATCCGGCATGTTTGTGTTTGGCGATATCATGACTTTTGGTGGTTCTGACACACTGGAAACGGCTCGCTTCCTGAATCCCTATCTCTACCACACTAAACACAGGGCTTATGATTTTCCCTTGCACAGCTTGTTGCTGGAGGCATTTGGATACGGAGGCTGGCTTTCATGGCTGGTTGATCCACTCTCAACCGGGCATGCACTGCACCATGAACGTGCTGTTACCTTTACAGTTACCCATGACATTCCTGGCAACAGCGCACTGCGTAAACTATTGATGGACGAAACTGATGAGTGGCTTGCCTATGCTTATCTGGTCGGGCGAGGCGAAGGCACACCGCTGGTTTATTCTGATCATAATGAAAGTGATGATGGCGAGCGCTGGGTGGATGTTTATAAAAAACATGAAATGCGCGGCATGATCCGGTTTCATAATGCCACTCAGGGTGAGTCCATGCAGCTGATCTGGGCTGATCAGTGCCTACTGATTTTTAAGCGTGGCAAGACTGGGATTGTCGGTATCAACAAAAGTAATATGGATTTAGTTCAAAACGTGGATACCGACCGGTTCGAATTGAACTGGCATATGAATTATGTTGATCTGATTTCCGGCGATGTACAGCGAGTGCAAGACCGATTCCATTCTTTTGATCTTCCTGCCCGTTCAGCGCGGATGTGGTTGTTGGAGTAATGGTATATTGACATGGGCGATATTCATGCGACTCATGCGGATATTTTCTCCAGACAAGCGTAAGCAGTATGTTCTTTCCGGAAAAATCCAAGGATCATTTTTCTCGTTCTCTGGATAGATTTCAGTCCAGAGGAAACAGCATTGAGAAACGCCTCCTTCGTCCGCAGGATCATTCGCCCAACACGGCCAGACTTGAGGCTTCCCCAGACAAGCTCAACCGGGTTCAACTTTCATAACCTTTTTGGCTGCGTGAGCAGAGTGTCCATCCGTCACGATGAGAACAGGACGGTCATGGGACTTCACTATCTGCCGGAGAAATTTGATGAAAACATCCGCATTAAAGCGACCAGTGATCGACATGTAGCGCATATCTCCCTCACCGCTGACAGCTGCGTTCATGTTGATCCCAAAACGTGCACCGGTGGCGCTGACAACGGAAGTGCAGCCCTTTCGACCCCCGGTTGTGCCGCTATGGTAATCGGAACGCAGGCTCGCTTCGTCAATGAAATAGATAATAGCGTTATGGTTTTCCGCCGTGGCTCTCAATTCCGGATAGCGTTCCTGTAGCCACTGGGCCACTTTTTTTTCGCTCTGTTGCCAGGCTTTTCTTACGGGTCGCTGAGGGGAAAGTCCCATTTTCTTGAGCATCTTGCCGACGGCTCTGGGATCCATGGTTATGTCGAATTCGGATTTTATCACTCCAGCAACGATGTCCCTCGTCCAGCAAGCTTTGTAAAAGCCGTAGTGGGTTGGATTCCGAGTGAGGATAATATGCGCCAAACGATTTTTTTGCTCTGTAGTGAGCTTCGGTTTACGGCCACCACGCCGCTGACTGGTCTTCAAAGCCTCCTCGCCACCTTCCTTGAAGCTCGCCACCCATCGGTAAACACAGGATTTATGGGTACTGTACTTGCTAGCCAGCTCCGGAACAGACATTCCGTCCTGCCAATGTCGGATGGCTTCCATGCGGATTATTTCTCGTTGGAGATGGGAGACTTTACGACCGTCAAGCTTGCTCATGAACACCTCTTTTCAGAGGTGAAAATTTACCTGATCGTTTGTCTTAAAGTATTCGCCCACGTCAATAACACTGGAAGATGACAAAACAGAAACTAAAAGGTATTCCTACCCTTCAGTTATTCAGACTTCGGATGGCAATATCCATATTGCCTATACATGGGAAAAGACCGGTATTCGTCATGTAGTTTTAAGTCCGGGGTTTACGACGTATGTTGCAGAGTAGAGCTCTGTTTAAAGCAACAGTGATCGTATAATTGTCACTGGTTTAGCAAACTGCGAATCTTGGTTTTAATCAAATCCAGCGCAATCATATTCTTGCCACCTTTGGGAATAATCAGGTCGGCATGCTGGCGTGACGGTTCGATGAATTGCAGATACATCGGGCGGACAGTTTCCAGATACTGATCAATAACCGATTCCATATCACGACCACGGCTGATAATGTCGCGTTGCAGGCGGCGAGTCAGGCAGATATCCAGCGGGGTATCCATGTAGAACTTGAGGTCAAACGCTTCGCGAATTCTTGGAACCGCCATGAGCAGAATGCCTTCAAAAATAACGACTCTGGTTGGATTAATGCGCAGTGTTTCCTTGCGGCGGTTATGCTGAGTGTAATCGTAGATCGGCACATCAATGGATTTGCCTTCTTTCAGTGCCAGCATATGCTCAAGCTGTAGATCATGATCGAGGGAATCGGGGTGGTCGTAGTTGGTTTTAACCCGTTCTTCCATGGATAAATGTGACTGATCTTTGTAATAGGAATCTTCCGAGATCACTGACAGATGATCAGAGGCCAGTTCGGTTGCCAGTGTCTGGGCCAGCAAGCTCTTGCCTGAAGCGGATGCGCCGGCAATACCGACCAGAATGGTTTTTTGTGGCATGGGGAATACCTGTAATGTAGAGGTTGGATACGGAAGAAGATCAACTTCTGTCAACAGAACCTAAGGAGCTTTTGTGTTTTCGGCTGGGATATTGCTGAAATAAAGAGTATAACGCCTCGTCATATTTTATGAATTGACTGGAATGACACCCCTCATGCTTGATTCACTTAATCCGCCATCGCTATTGCTGCAGAAAAACGCAGATCTGTTCGAGAATACCCGTGTTTTACTGTTGGAGCCCGAGCTGGACGGTGTTGTTGCTGCAGTTGGAAAAATAGCAGATCAGGTAGCCGTTTATACATCGGATTGCCGGGTCAGTGACCACCTCCAGAGCTGGCAGGAGCAGGAGAATACGGCTTTGTTTTATGGTTATCAGGCTGAAGGCTTAAAGCCGGCGTATGATGTTGCGGTGGTATTTCTGCAAAAGAGCAAGCCGCGCACCGACATGATATTGCAACAGGCTGTACAGGGACTGAATGATACCGGGCGCGTGCTGCTGGTGGGTGAGAATAAAGCCGGTATTAAATCCTGGCAGAAGCGTCTGAAAACGCTGCTGGGAAGCACTGTTGATAAGATTGACAGTGCACGCCATTGTGTATTGCTTAGTGCGGATAAACCGGCCGATACAGTTGAGTTTGCCGCAGAGACTTTCTTCGAAACAGTCACTATTGAACAGCAGCCACCACTGACAATTCATTCATTGCCCGGTGTTTTCAGTCATGGGCGGCTGGATGTGGGCACACGGTTGTTATTCCAGACGCTGGATACCAAAATCAGAGGGCAGGTGCTGGACTTTGGTTGTGGTGCCGGTGTGGTGGCAACCGCTATCGGGCAGCGCTGGCCCAATACCCGTTTAACACTAGCGGATATCAGTACACTGGCGCTTGAATCATCACGCCGGACGCTGGCGGCTAATGGCGTTGAAGGTACAGTACTGACATCTGACGGGCTGGCAAATATTAAAGGGCGGTTTGATCTGATTATTTCTAACCCGCCATTTCACGAAGGAGTGAGCACGGCTTATGATACCACTGAGAACTTTATTCGCGCCTCTCGTCGTTTTCTGAAACCCCATGGTGAATTTCGTATCGTAGCGAATAATTTTCTGCGCTACCCCGCGATCATTGAAGAAACCTATGGTCATTGTAATGTGCTGGCTAGTGGAGATGGTTTCAAGGTTTATCAGGCGAAAGCATAAGTGCATTTTCAATATTTCGTTTAGTGCTTAACTTGCGCAACTCAGATCTGTGACTCATTCTTAGAGTGTCTAATAAGACGCTATGGTGCCAGTCTTTGAGAGAGGGTTAACAATCTCTGAAGACTGGTTCCATGATTCCGGCGGGCAAGGTTGCTGCCACAGACAGGGGAATGGACGCTTCGCCAAGAGGTCAGAGGAGAGGGGTGTAGTGTCGAATCTTTCGTTGCGTCAAACCCGTCTGGGGTTAATGCTGGATGGTCTGCGCCGGGCGCTTGCTGAAATGGACCCGGTTCCGGACAGCGAGTGGCATAAGTTTGAATGTCTGTTCCGTGAAGAGCGTCTGCAGAAACATGCTGTCTTTATTCGTGAAGGCAGTATCCCCGACAGTTTTGTGTTTGTTTACAGTGGCTTGTTAAGGCTGTTTTATACCACTGACAGGGGGCGTGAATATAACAAGGAGTTCCGCTGGGAAAATGAATTTCTGGCCAGCTACAGTGCCTTTAATTTTAAGCGTCCCGCTCGTTTTTCCGTTCAGGCTATTGAAGATACGATATTACTGGTAGCTCCCTACCATGAGGTTGAATATCTTTATCAGCATTCAACCTACTGGCAGGGGATTGGTCGTCATCTTGCGGAGCGGATGGTGGCAGATAAAGAAGAAAAAGAAGCACAACTATTGATGGATTCTCCCCGCTGCCGCTATGAGCAGTTACAACAGAAATTTCCGGAGCTGATTTCCCGGCTTTCCGATTACCATATCGCCTCCTACCTTGGTATCACCCCGATTGGCTTTGGGCGTATCAAGCAGAACCTGGGCTCATAAGTAAAGATAATAGGGCGACAGCAATTCGTTAAACTCCGGGGTGTATTGAGGGTGCTGCTGATAGATATTCAGCCGTTCCTCAATCGTGTCTGCTGCGTTTTCTGTTGGGTGCCCAAACACCAGAATACTGCGATGGGGCGCATGCGCTTTACTGGAAGCGATGATAATGCGCCTGATCAAAATCAGCCCTGTTTCTCTGGCAACCGTACAGGCTTTTTTATCGGCTTCTGCCGGTAATAATATCCAGCTTGAACCATTGTCGTGCAGGTGTTGTTTCAGAACCTGAAACAGTGTTGTTAAGGGTAGCTGGTCATCGTGACGTGCGAGGCTGCGTTTGTTATTCGGGCAGCGGGTGGCGTCAGTAAAGAACGGTGGGTTGCACAGAATGCAGTCATATTTTTCATTATGCTTCGGCTGAAAGTCCTGTGCTGCAAACGGGTGCAGTGTGAGCTGTTGTTGCCACGGGCTGGCAGCAAAGTTATCACGAGCCTGCTGCTGGGCGTTCGGTTCAATATCTAACGCATCAATCCTGGCGTCAGTACGCTGGGCTGCCATCAGTGACAACAGTCCGGTACCGGTGCCGATATCGAGAATACGGGTCGCATCTTTTACATAAGCCAGTGCACCAAACAGGCAGGCATCGGTGGTGATTTTCATCCCGCAGAGTGCCTGCTCAACCCTGAACTGTTTGAAAGCAAAATAGCTGTTTCGACCCATACGATAAAACCGCCGTTCGTTAAATTTCTAAAGAGCGGCAGTCTAATGTAGCTACGGTATTAAGGCTATTGTGTACACGGACGCGGCTTGATAATTTTCTGCAATAAAATTCCGCCAAGAATAAGCCCAAGTCCTATCCAGGTTGCGGAGATTATCGGTTCTCCCAACACCAGCCAGATCACGAACAACGACACCAATGGGCTGAGATAGCTCAGGTTGCTGACTGAGGCGGTGTTCGTCGCGTGCTTGAGTGCCAGCATCCAGCAGATATAAGCGGTCCCCATTTCTACCAGTCCAACGTAGATAGCGCCTTTTAAGTCTGACCATTGTCCAGGGATAACGGATGACTGAAAATAAACAGTTGCCAGAATCAGTGGCATGCTGATCAGAAATGTTGCCGTCAGACTGACAACCGGGTTTTCTTTCTGTCTGGCGCTCAGCAGCCAGTAAAGTGCCCAGCATGCGGTGCTTCCCAGTGCCATAAGAACACCGGGGCCATCGTCAAACTGCAATGCAGTCAGGTTGCCACGGGTGGCGATCACCAGTACACCAAGATAGGCGAGCCCAATCGCCAGAATATCAATGCCACGAATGCGGTGTCCGAGAATGGGTACAGACAATAATGTTAATGCCATTGGCCAGGTGTAGTTGAGCGCTAATGCTTGTTGAGCCGGGAGTCTGTCGTAAGCGCTGAACAATAAAATGTGATACAGGAACGGGTTCAGTATTCCGAGTAACAGCCAGAGCTTCCAGCGTTTTTTCAGTGTTTCCAGTAATGCTGGCAATTGTTGTTGCAGGGCCAGCACGCTGAGCATAAATATCAGTGATGTCAGGCTGGCATAAAACAACAGCTGGAAAGGGTCGAGCGCATCCAGTGACAGTTTGAGTGCAGTCGCAATAGTCGACCACATTAAAACGGTAAGCAGGGCATAAATGTAAGCTTTGGGCATCGTGTCTTCAGGCTAAAGTAACAGTTAGTTCAATACAGAACAGGTTTGGAGTTTTGTAGCACATCGTGTTGAGTGGCTAGTGGTCACAGTTGACGGGCTGCTAAACGGCATAAATATGCGGATTGATGGCAAGTGAGCGATGATAGTGGAATAGAGTATTTGTTGATACTGCAATCATGTTCTAAAGATTATGCACTGCATTTTATTTTGGGATATGACCCGTCATCACTATGCCCAGTATCGAACGGTCTCGTACAACGCTTACACTGGTTCCCGGTGAATTGAGCTTACAGCAACTAAAAAAAATATGGCGGGAAGGTCGGCAGATCGCACTTGCTCCCGTGGCCTGTGAACAGATCAGACAGTCAAGGCAGGTTTTGCAGCAGCAGATTGATCAGGGGGCAATCATTTATGGTGTGAATGCCGGGTTGGGACTGGATATGCATGGGGGGCATGTACCACTGAGTCAGGCTCACTGGCAGCAGCAGATGATCCTGTCCTGCCAGGGCGCTTCAGGTGCTGTTTTAAATTCACCACATGCCAGGCTGGTCATGGTGTTAAAAATTAATGCGCTGGGGCAGGGATATTCAGGGGTTCGGTTGGAGCTGATTGAAGGGTTGATAGCGCTGCTGAACCATGGCATCTATCCCTGCCTTAATGTTTTGGGTGGTAACACGGCTACAACCATGGTCGGGCTTGCTGCGGCTTTGACGGGTACCGGTTTTGTTTATGTCGATAATCAGCAGGTGAATGCCAGAGAAGCACTGCAGAAAGCCGGGATAACACCTTTTGAGCTGGTGGAAGGTGAAATGCTTTCACTGTTGTGTGGTACTGAGTATTCAACGGCCTGTATCTTATCCGGGGTGTTTGAGCTGGAATATCTGTTTGCTGCCAGTGTGGTGACCGGCGCAATGGATATTGACGCCACAATGGCAAGCCGGGTGCCTTTTCATGCGGCGGTTCATCAGGTGCGGCGGCATCAGGGGCAGAATGATACGGCGGCGGCCTTTCGGGCATTATTGCAGCATAGCCAGATTGAAGCGGCGCATATTAACTGTAGTCGTCTGCATGACCCGCATCCGCTGCGCTGTCAGCCCCAGGTCCTGGGTGCCTGCCTTGAGCAGCTGCGTTTTGTTGCTTGTTGGGTGGTCAATGAAGCTAATGCCGTGACTGATAATCCGCTGATTTTTCATGATACTGAACAAATTCTGTCAGGCGGTAACTTTCATACCCAGCCTATGTTGCTAGCAGCTGATATGCTGTTTTCCGTTTTTTGTCATATCGGGATGTTGTCCCGCCAGCGTTTAGGGTTATTGCTAGACCCGGTTACCAGTGGTCTGCCAGAACACCTCAGTACGCCGGGTACGGGGTATTCAGGCTTTATGACGGCACTATCATCTGCTTCGGTGCTTGCAGAGCAGAGTCGGGCGTTCTCAACCGGAGTAACCATGAATGGGGCCTTCACGGGCGGCGGTGTAGAGGATATCTCTCCCTGCTCAGACATGATTTGTCGTCGTCTGAAAATATTAACGGATAATTGCTCTACCATCCTGGGCATGGAGTTGATGGCTGCTATTCAGGGAATCAAACTGAGGTCGCCACTGAAAACGTCATTACCATTAAGAGAAGTGATGAAGCAGATTAAGGTGGAGGTATTAACCGGAGGACAACGATATTTTGCAACAGATCTGAATTTGTTTATCAGTCTGGTGCATTCGGATTTTTTTGTTAAATGGATGCCGGAAAGTTTGCTGCCTTCCGGTAAGGCGGGTGAAGCTGAAGACGCATCGGGTTAGCTTTTCTCTTTTCTAATAGGATAATAAGAACAAAAAATGCCGACAACAGAGGGTCGGCATTTTAAAGCAGGCAGCATGCAGATTATTTTGTTAACGGCATGACTTCTGTTCTTCTGTTCATAGCGCGCCCTTCATCAGAATCATTTTCTGTCAAGGGGGATGACTCGCCCAGTGCTTCTGTTTGCATTTGGGATTCATATACGCCCTTATCCCGTAAGTACAGATAGGCGGACATAGCACGACGCTTGGACAGATACTGGTTGTAACTGGCAGGACCAATGCTGTCAGTGTGACCACTTAACATAACCCGCATTTCAGGGTATTTCATTAAGTGAGCGGCTAGTTTATCCAGGCGGGTTTTGGCTTCATTGTCCAGCTTGTCAGAATCAAAGGCGAAATGGATACGTTGCATGTCATCCATCATGCCATCACCAAATGCGCATGCAGTACCGCCGATAATGGCGCCACCAACAGCAGCCCAGGGACCACCTGCTGCCCAGGTAATACCGCCGCCTGCAGCGCAAGCAGGCCAGTTATTCTTGGGCTGGCTGGAACAGCCTGAGAGTAAAACGATGCCGGTTAGTAATACGAGTCCTTTCCAATGGGTTCTCACTGCGACCTCCTGTCATCTTTACAGCAGTACCTCACTTTCAACTCTAGCAGCTGATAATGGCAGTGGTTAGTGGAATATGATGTATTTGTTAAGAAAGCAATAAAAAAGCCCCTTAAAATAATTACTTAGGGGCTTTTGTTGATATGTTTTATTCTTTTGAAAAGTGGTTTTCAGAGGGCGAATTTACTGTCCAGGAGACTGCATGCCCGGTTGTGGAGGGGATGGAGGCATAGCATCCTGATGTGGTTTTTCCATCTCCATAGGTTTCGGTGCTGGAGCAGGAGTTTTCATTACCGGAGTACTGGCTGCATAAAGCTCCAGCTCAACCCGGCGGTTATGAGCCCGGCCTTCGCGAGTGGTATTGTTAACCTTCAGTTCACCGAGTCCCGAGGTTTTGATCCGGTTGATGTCGACGCCTTTTTGTTTAACAAGATAGCTCTTGACCGATTCTGCCCGGCGGACTGAAAGCTTGTCGTTGTAGGTTGCAGGCCCTGTAGAGTCAGTGTATCCGGTGACTTTCAGGTTAATATGAGGGAACTCGCTCAATGTTTGAGCTGCATTTTCCAGCACTTCTTCAGATGCGGGCTCGACCTTGGTTGAATCAAACATGAAATAGAGGTTATCCAGACGCTCTGGTGGCAGCTTGGTATCCACTACGACAGGAGCAGGTTCGGGCTGAACCTCAACATGTTCTTCAATGACAACAGGTTCTGGCTCAGGCTCAGGTTGCCCGCTGGTCAAAGCACAGATAGTGCCACCCAGCAGTAAGCCGATACCGCCTCCGACGGCGGCTGCTGACCCACTGCTGGTAGCGCCACCGGCGGCGCCGACAATACCGCCCCCAAGGGCACACTTGCCCCAGTTATCAAACCAATTATTACCACTCTGACTGGCGCAGCCGCTGAGCATCAGTGGCATCAGCCCTATCAGGACATACTTGCGTCCGGGCAACAAGGACTTTACACGATGTGATTTGTGCATGAGAGCATCCTCCAGAGCCTCATCCTGCTAATTCAGCGCCATGGTGAAGTATTGAAGACCAAGGCATGAAGAGTCATAACAGGTATTGGCAATACGGTGGTTGGACATTGGTTGGTATTGTGTGCGCCTCGGAATCCGAGGCTGACGGTAAGCACGGGCAGTGCTGTGATAACCGACCGTTAAAGAGTATAGAGGCTGCTTGTTATTCCTGCTGCCGATTGGAATGTTTCCGGAGAGGAATTTCTTGCTACTTTGATGGACTAATAAGTAAGTGCAAGCGCAAATGATAATCCTATACATTCGCGATTCTAGTACTATCATTTGTGATCGGGTGATGTCAGGAGTAGTCAGTCAATGAGCGTGAGTCTGGATCAATTAGCTGTTGGTCAGTCGGCCCGGGTGCTGGGGTATCGTGAAAAGGGCGGTTGCCGTCACCAGCTGCTGGCGATGGGGCTTACGCCGGGAACGGCCTTTACTGTCCGCCGGGTTGCTCCCATGGGTGATCCGATACAGCTTGATGTCAGGGGAGCCAGCCTGTGCCTGAGACGGGTTGATGCCATGATGGTACTGATTGAGTGTGCATCATGAAAGGCAATGTAGTCGCGGTGCTGGGTAACCCCAATGCGGGGAAAACAACATTATTCAACGGTTTAACAGGATCCCGGCAGCAGATCGGTAACTGGCCTGGTGTGACAGTTGAGAAGAAAACCGGGACTTATGAGCATGCCGGGCAGGTTGTGAAGCTGGTTGACTTGCCGGGCACCTATTCGCTGGAAGGGGCCGGTGCTTCACCCGACGAACAGGTAGCCCAGCAGTACCTGTTGTCTGGTGATGCTGATCTGGTTATTAATGTGGTTGATGCGGCCAATCTTGAACGTAATCTGTATCTTACAACCCAGCTGATGGCGCTGAATGTGCCCCGCCTGATTATCCTGAATATGATGGACCGGGTACGCGAACATGGAATGAGCATCAATATTGAGTTGCTGTCGAGAAGACTTGGTTGTCCGGTTATTCCGGTATCAGCAAGAAAACGAAAGGATATCGACTACCTGCAGGACGCTATTACAGAGTACCTTGAGCAACCTGAATCAACCGGGCTTTCAAGTCTTACCCCTGATATTTTTCTTGATAATACGATTCATGAATCCCTGAAAGTACTTGGGCAGCGGCTTGAGAAAGAAGATCTCAGTTCGCCTGTTGGACGACAATGGCAGTCAATGCAGTTACTCGAAGGTTCGGCAATGGGGTTGGGGGTTTCTGCTGAACTAATGGATATAGCAGCGAGACTTAGGGAAAAACTTGAGAAAAGCTCCAGTGAAGACATTGATATATTGTTGGCCGACAGCCGTTACCGTTTTATTCATAAAGTGTGTCGGGAGTGTATTTATCATCAGAAAAAAGCCAGTCGGGCATTAAGTGACCAAATTGATAAAGTGGTGTTGAATCGGGTGCTGGGTGTGCCACTGTTCTTTATGGTGATGTACCTGATGTTTATGATCACCATCCATATAGGCAGTGCATTTATTGATTTCTTTGAGATCACTGTCGGTGCACTGGTTGTCGATAGTACCGCTGCATTCTTGCAGAACATTGATGCGCCGGGCTGGAGTATTGCTCTGCTGGCTTACGGACTGGGCGGAGGTATTAAAACGGTTGCCAGCTTTATTCCGGTGATTGCCTGTTTATATTTGTGCCTGTCGGTGCTTGAGGGTTCGGGATATATGTCCAGAGCCGCTTTTGTGATGGATCGCTTTATGGGCATGATTGGCCTGCCCGGCAAAGCATTTGTGCCACTGCTTATTGGCTTCGGATGCAATGTTCCGGCGATTATGGCTACCCGGACACTTGGGCATGAACGTGACCGGAAGCTGGCTATTATGATGAACCCCTTTATGTCCTGTGGTGCCAGACTGCCGGTTTATGCATTGTTTGCTGCAGCATTCTTTCCTGCATCAGGGCATAACCTGATTTTTGGTTTGTATCTGACAGGTTTTGCGGTAGCAGTAGCTACCGGGTTAATTATGAAGTGTACATTACTGCGAGGGCAGAATGCATCGTATGTTATGGAATTGCCTGTTTACCAGTTACCGACCTTGCGTAATGTGTTGCTGCAAACCTGGGAGCGTTTGAATGCCTTTATCACCGGTGCGGGTAAAGTGATTGTGCTGGTGGTGATGATTCTGGGGGTATTAGGACATATGAATGTCAGTGGTCAGTTTATGGAGCACAGTAATGCTGAAGACTCTGTGCTGAGTGAAGTCGGGCGGCAAATCACACCGGTATTCAAACCGATGGGAGTAACAGAAGATAACTGGCCGGCAGCGGTTGGCTTGTTTACCGGAATATTTGCCAAGGAAGCGGTTATCGGAACACTTAACTCGTTATATGGGCAGCTGGCCGGTTATGAAGCCGTTGCTGATGATGAGCCAGCGGGTTTGCTGGAAACACTGGCCGGAGCGGTCAGGACGGTTCCGGAAAACCTGCAAGCGCGGCTTGGAGGGGGGATGACCGGTGCGATCGATATGAGCGTTGCAGACATTGGTGATATGTCGAAAACAACTGCGGCTCTCGATATCAATGACGGGATGCTGGTTCAGATGCAGCAACGGTTTGGTTCATCAGCAGCAGCGACGGCTTATCTATTGTTTGTGCTGCTATATATTCCCTGTGTTGCCGCGATGGGAGCTGTACACCGTGAAGCCGGTATGCGCTGGATGCTGTTTGTGGGGGGCTGGTCAACATTTGTTGCCTATGCCATATCGACCAGTTTTTATCAGGTGCTGACCTTTACAGAGCATCCGCTGTTTGCCAGCAGCTGGTTAATGATTATGGCAGGGTTGTTTGCACTGGTTATCGCTGCTCTGAGATATCAGGGGCGCAAGCGTGTTATTGATTGTGCTGCTGGTGAGAGTGATGTTACTGCAAGCAGTATTGATGCAAGGAGTAGTGTCTGATGCTGAGTGATATCAGAAACTACCTGAGCAATCGGGATGCTGTTAGTGTGAGAGACCTTGCGCTTCATTTTGATGTTTCCCCGGCTGCCATGCAGGGCATGTTAAATCACTGGATTCGTAAAGGTCGCGTTAAACGGATATTTGCCTGCGGCGGTTGTAATAGCTGTGATAATCAGGATTCAGAAATATATACCTGGGTGGCGGTAGCTGAAAACAGCGAGGCAAATAATCTGGCGGGATGTTTGTGCCGAGGCTGAGCTCACCAGCAAACGTCAACAGACCCTATGGGCTGTTGAGATATTAATAGCGGTTTCAAATAACATCGTTTATGTTGTGGAGCTCAGTTTTTTGCAGTGAAGCGCTGTTCAGGGAGATCATGAAAAAACACAAGAGAAGTTTACGTATTGTCGTGTTGAGCATTGCTGCGACAGCTTTGGCAGGTTGTGCGACTCCCTATCAGGATTTTGCGGTTGTCGGTGATACAGAAGAAGCCATCATTGAGCAGCTGGGAAAGCCTGCTGAACGTATTGTGAAAGGTGATTTCACTGGTGTGCAGTATTCCAGTTCAGGATTTAAGGATGGGGAGTATAACCGTCAGGATTATACGATTATCTTCTACGGCAATAAGCTGTTTCGCCAAGGATATGGTCTGCTAAGAGAACAGGATGGTTTTCCGCCATTGCTGATAGATAACGATGGAGTGGCAGAGAAACCAAAAAAAGAGAGCTGACAGGAATAACAAATATTACAGGCATAAAAAAAGACGACATCATGAGTCGTCTTTTTTATGTGCGAATGAAAACACACAAAGATAAAGTGGGG
>CBDHDU010000008.1:0-172133 GCA_965261725.1 Endozoicomonadaceae bacterium
GCAAAACAGGCCCGCAAGGGGCAGTTTAATGCCATCAAGGACATTCCTGAGCGCTTGATAAAACCGGTGCAAAACCAGCTGGCCGCATCAGTGGCGACTTGAGAACGCTGGAAAATCAAGTATCGGGCTATCAAAGCAAAGCATTGGCAAAAGCTAATGGTTTCTTTGGCTGGAGACGCTAAACCCTCTCTTCAGAGCCTGCAATAGTCCGGAAATTAAATCCTTACAGTTTGCAGATATCGAAACACTGTCACTCCATGATCTCGTGGTAACCATTGATACCCGGCATCAGTCTGCAATTCAGCAGGGTGAACAGCTTCTGGAAAGCACCACGATTACTCTGGAACGATGGGCCACTATTGCTCAGCAGCTTGCCGCCGGAGTACAACCTGCACTCAATGACGGCGAGCTGGAAGCACTGGTGAAAAAAGGCATTCTCAAATACCAGGTCACCTTTGGAGGGTTGATAATGAACAATAAGATTTATCTTCAGCTGCACTGGCCAAACATCGCAGAGGGCGTCTGCTCAGCAAACTGCTGGATACCCAAACCGTTGATGACAACCTGCCAGAAGCCGGATTAATTTTATCCATTGGGCAAGACTTTCAAGCTCTCGATGCACAGGAACAAAGCCGGTTAAAAGCCTGGTGCCAGTTACCCGGACGAACACTGCTACTGCTTCCTCCTTTCAATGAAGGGGTTGTCAGTCCACCTCTGGACTGGTCTATGACCTACAGAGAATCGCCAGAGGCTGCAG
Source organism: Endozoicomonadaceae bacterium (assembly GCA_965261725.1). Taxonomy (GTDB): domain Bacteria; phylum Pseudomonadota; class Gammaproteobacteria; order Pseudomonadales; family Endozoicomonadaceae; genus CANDOC01. Next base: position 758 of record CBDHDU010000008.1, read on the forward strand.
ATACTGACACCTCAACTACAGGTTCTTCAACGCTGGCAAATATTCTAAGTGAAGAAGTAACACTGTCATTACTCGGTCATGATGGTTCTTTTGACCAAACCCCTGAATATCAATGGCGGGATGGTTCGCCCAACTGTCGCTATAAGAAAAACCACTCAGGTACCGGTGTGTTTGCTGCAACTACCCTTCCCTTGTGGTCCATCAGTTTGATGGGAAGAAGGAAAGAATTGCAATTCTGGCTGGCAACACTTCATCATCATGCCGGTGTCGCTTCCGCTTCGGCTGAACGCGCAGAAAAGAGCATCACACTCGAACCCGTTGATTATACAACCATGGTTTGCATTTATGGTTGGCGGTCTATTGACAAGAACATGCCTTTTAAAAAAGACGCTCTTTTCAAAAAAATGGCAGGTGAAGAGGGTGTTGCCTTTGTTCTCAATTGCGCCTGATGCTCTGGAAGAATCACTGGATCGGCTCAACAAAACGGGCTGTCTGAAACCCGATACAGAACAGCAACCAACACTGACATTATCCCCTCAAGGCACAGAGAAGCTAAAAGACTCGCCCTATTGGGGATATGCTGAACAACTTAAAAGGGATAGCGAAGGAGATAGCGACTGTGAAAATGACTAATCTGGCTCAATCTCTGGCGATTGAAAGCCAGATACGTCTGCCCGGCAGTGCGGGTCGCTTAATGAAACAGATCCGGGATATAGAATCTATCGCCCCCCTATTCAGAGATGCCGGACTGGTTAAGACTGTGCAGCGGCCTGCCATGATGGATTTAACCGTCTCGGGTATTGCTACACACTCCACGGTAAAAAAAGCACTGGGCGGTTTTTTTGTTCGCTTCAGCTGCGGTGAATACAACCATTGCCATTGAGCGCAATCAGGTTGGCACACGCGGAAGTGATTCTGCCTCTGAGCTTGATGATATTGACTTCGAAGCACAGCGAAAACGGCTTGATCTGATCGAAATGCGTCTGGCTTACCAACTGGCTGAAAAACAACTGAAGTCGGATAATCCCTCACAACTGATTTTGATGGATACTCCACTGTTCATAAGCCGCGATATGGTGCCTCTAAAACAAAACACCAACCATATTAATGAATACAACAAGACACGACAGTTTATAAAAAACTTCTGGGAAAAATACCGGAAACAACTGTTCCCCTGGAATCAAAATGGCCCTGTCCTCGCCAGCATTGTTGCCGAACGATTCAGTGCGATTGTCAGTATCGCCAAACAAGATTTACGCAAAGAGGACGGGCGCAAACATCTGCTGTTGGCCGATGGGGTTTACTCCAGAAAAAGCTGTGCAATTAACCGAACTGGATAACAAACTGGCGGGTGTTGGAGACACCCGTTTTATCAATGGAATCCTCAGTGCCTTCACTCGCACTATTGCCTTTCGCATGACAGAAAATCGTTCCCGCATGGAACCAGCAGAAGCTGTTTTACCGGGCGTAACAGGCTTTCATTACAAAGGAGGACGAGGCAGTCAGATTCAGATGGTGCATCTGGCTGGAGAGGAACCCGACTGGAATAGTAAAACACTGGATAGCGTGGCCTGGAAACTGATGGTGCTGGATATGCAGAATCGCAGAAAAGCGCTGCCTTTACCTCAGCTTCTGGGTCAGGAGCAGTTAAGACTGCTTGAAAAATTTGTTGTGTATTATCGCCAGGGAATCAGTGAAGCCCTGAAAAAGAATGATGTTGAAGATACGTGGTTATCAGGACTCGATGAGGATTTTGGACAAATGAAGCATAAAGTATTGGGTAAGTTGGTGGGCAATACCGGCGATGCAGGAAAGCTAACCATGGTTGTGGAAGGCTCATTCTCTGTGCGTCGTGGGGAATTCGTCCGCATTATGCATCAGGACAGACAGGATGAACCTGTTGTGGCGGTATTAGGTCGCATTAATAAAATCCATCGTTCCAATATGCTGTTCAATGCAGGCTTTGGTGACAGCGTTACGGAGCTGGAGTTGCTGCCCGGAGCCAATGTGACCGGTGAAAACCTGTTTGCCAATGTTGAACTGGTTGGTTACAGAGACCCCGTTTCCCGTCAGATAAAAATCCCTCGTCGTCCACTTGATCCTGGGGCTAGAGTGGAGACTGTGGATTATCAATTCTTGTGTGACTTCTACGAGTTTAACGAACACACCAGTCTTCACCTGGGTAATCTGGTTGGTTATGAGCGAGGTGAAAATACCGTACCCGTGTTCCTTGATGTGAATACGCTTGTTACGGAACATATGGCCATTCTGGCGATGACCGGCTCAGGAAAATCCTACACCTGTTGGTCGGATTATTGAGCGACTGGTTGCTCTCAATAACGGTTCAGTGGTCGTTTTTGATCCCCATGGCGAATATGGCAAAGCGTTGGCTAAAGGCCAATTACATTTCGCTGACGGCATTGAGAATATTGAAGACGAGCGGGACAAAAAAGCTCTACCGCAGATCAAAGCCATGATCGAAAAACTTCAGGAAGCAGGTGCGGGTATCCAGGTTTATTCCCCTCAGCATGAATCTTTCCGGCATAAGTATGCCAACAAAAACCAACCTCTTGCCTTGCAGTTTGACCATTTTGAAATGGACGATGTGGCTGAGATTCTACCGGGGCTGACAGAGCCTCAACAACGGGTTCTTGATGTCGCTATCCGCTACTGGCGTCAGACTGACAAATCAGAACCCAGAGATATTAACCGTCTGCGCTATTTCCTCGGCGATGGTATTGATGAAATCCGGGGAATGGGATGATCTGTCCGATGCTGAAGCCAAAGCACTTAACGGACGCAGTGCTGCTGTCGCGTCTATGAAACTCAGTCGTGTACTGAACCGAAGCCCAAAGCTTCTATTCTGCCACGCTTTCCCATCCTACCGATATTTATTTCAATGATTGGCAGACCTGCCAACAAAAAAGGCCGGCTGGTGGTGATTGATCTTCAGGGGTTGAGTGATACGGCGAAACAGGTGGTCTGCGCCCTGCTTTCCAGTGAAATTCTGAGGGCCGCTTCAAGCAAAACAGATCCTCTGCGCCCTTGTTTCCTCGTTTATGAAGAAGGTCATAACTTTGCACCCGCTGGTGGCAAGGCGGTCAGTCATCGCATTATTAAAAAGATTGCTGGCGAAGGTCGTAAGTTTGGTGTCGGATTTGGCATTGTTAGCCAGCGCCCTTCCAAACTTGATGCTGACGTGACCTCCCAGTGCAACACCATGATCACGATGCGTTTGAAAAATCCGGACGACCAGCGATTTATTGCCAAAGCCTCGGACATGGTGAGCAAGGCTGACCTGGATGAACTGCCCAGCCTTTCCACAGGTGAAGCTCTGGTTTGTGGTCGATCTATCCCTGCCCCACTATTGGTCAAAGTGGGCACAAAAACATTGATACATGGTGGTGAATCACCAGAAGTCCTCAAGGTTTGGGATAGCTTTGATGAATGACAGATCAATGAATGACTGCATCAGGACAATAAAGGATGCCTTGCAGGATACTGATTTTCTGCACAGAGCAGTTCCAGCACTGAGTACATGGGGGGTTAAAGATGAAGATGTATTAATTCATAGCCTGGGAGTCAGTGCATGGAATACTCTCGGGCATGAGCTCGGTTATCAGGCGGTTGCCGAATGCCCAGCCCCTTTCGGCATGGGTGATGACATTCGCTCTGACTCCACATGGTTCAACAAAAAAAGTCAGCAGCCGACTGTATTTATTGAATATGAAAGGTATGACGGTAGCCTGAGAAGCAAACAAAAGCTCAAGGATAAACTCGCCAATTTGATGGAGGCGACTCACCGGTGGCAACAGAGCCCTGCATTAATGATTCTTGTTGCCTGGAATAAAGATATTGTTTCTCCTCCAGATACCAATGACTTGATCCAGCTGGTTAAGCAAGGATTCAAAAACCGTAAAGGTATAAAAATCCCTGGTGCTCACCCGCGAAACTTCCTGTTTTGTCGATTTATGCTGGAGACTTTTCCTAGCGGTGACCTCAAGCTTCAAATCATCACTTTCCAGGAGGGAGCATGACTATTAATTCCGCCCATTTTTTGCCTGGCACTAATAAAAAGCTCGGAGATCACTACCTCCTTCTTGAATGCCTGGGAGATGGTACTCACGGTTGGGTATGGCGCGCAGAACGGCTCGCCGATAGTAAAACGGTGGCCGTAAAAATACCAAAGCAAATCGCCAAAGATGATCGATCTTTAGCAGAAGGCCGGGAGCTTATTAACGCTGCCAGCCACCCTAACGTTATAGAAATATACGATATGGGTCGCGTCCCTCCTGAAAAGGAGTGGTTTGCTATTGAAATGGAATATTTCCCAAGCGAAAGCCTGGCTCAGAAACTTGAGGAGCGTTCGCATAATTTTGGTAACACCTACAAACGGCTGTTCAAAATCTATGATCAGGTTCTTCAGGCTGTAAAGCACCTGACCTGTTTGGACACACCCGTTTCCCACGGCGATATCAAACCTCATAACATTCTTGTAGGTCAAAATGATCTGGTAAAGCTCACTGATTTTGGTAGTTCGGCGCTGCCGGAAGAAATTTATGTCAGAACCAGAGAGAATGGCGGGACAGTGCTCTATTCGGCTCCTGAATTTTCCGATTGTATATCACGGAAAGGTTCTTTTGATGAACTTATAAAGGGTGACATTTATAGTCTTGGTGTTCTTCTGTATCAGCTGATGACGGGTTCTCTACCTCATGATACCCAATCACAGGTACGTAGCCATGCTCCATTTGCCAAACCCACAGAGGTTAACTCCAGCATCTGTAATCAACTGGAACAACTGATTCTACAGTGTCTTGAAAAACTACCCGCTAATCGCATCAGCACAATTAATGAACTGATAAGCAAGTTCAGAGCAGCCAGTGAATGTCAGCTCAGCAATGCACAGCAATACAGTATTACGAATACCTTAACTGAAAATTCAACAGACTGGTCTTCTCGAGTTGTAGAACAGTTGGAAAAGGAAAACTATCAGCAGGCAGCAAAACTGGCTGAACTTGAATATAAAAAAAGTGGTAACGAATCGGCTTTACTACAACAATTAAATGCCCTTTATCGCCAAAACAAATCATTCGAATTTTTAAACATCTACGAATCAGGCGCTCACTTCAACGAAAGTCAATCAGAAGACGCTGCATCAGCAAGATTACTAGCCATTAAGGTCTACCTGAAAAGGCGAATAACTGAGCGGGCAGGCAAACTCATTGAGCTAGCAGTGAAGCTTGACGGTACCAGCTATGAACTGAAGCTTTTGGATGCCTCTCTCTCCGGGCTGATGGCTGACTTCGAAGGTGCCAAGAGGAAACTGGAGGCATTAAACATACAAAGACCAAAACAGCCACTGCTCCTAAAAAGGCTTTTGCACGTTTGTGAGCAACTGAGAGACTATGACGCTGCGGCCGGGTATTTGAGAATTTTACTCAGATTGATCCGTGATGATGAAACACTACTAGCCAAACGTCAGCAATATATTGGGCTGGGGGTTTGGTAGCTTAGTCTACTGACAGCCCCGCTCCTCTTATCATAACGTAGCTCTGTTGTTATTGAGAAGTTTGCACTGGCAAGGTCACACGTTGTAAAGAAAATCCCTTCAGCTCGACTACTCGGCCGCAAGCGACCGAGCTTTACGCCGATCTGATTGGCCTTCGGCCAACCGGGATTTTCAGATAGTCACTCGGGGGCAAGCCCCTGAGATTTCTTTCGTTAAAACTTTTTTGGAGCTGCCTGCTGGCATACCCTCTAAATATACGTTCCGGAGAGTCTTCTGTTTACTTGATCCGGTGGCGTTCGAAGCTTGCTTTACAGCTTGGATTAGACAGACATTGACTGAAATTTCAGGCAGTCATCACCTTGCTGTTGATGGGAAGGTTCTGAGGGGCTCCAAAGACCAGGGGAAGCAACCGGTACTGCTGGTCAGTGCCTGGAGTGTTGAACTGGGGTTGGTACTTGGGCAAGAGCGTGTTGACCAAAAGTCCAATGAAGTGACTGCTATTCCAAAACTGCTCAAAGCTCTGGAGCTTAAAGGCTGTCTTGTCACACTGGATGCTATGGGCTGTCAGAAAAAAGTGGCAAAGCAGTGTGTCGAGCAAGGTGCAGACTATGTTCTGGCAGTAAAAGGCAACCAGAAAAAGCTTTATAAAGGCATAGAGACCTTGTTTGCCGAAGCAGAACATCAGCCTGAACTGCATGATTATGTTGAAATCTGTGAGAAAGGTCATGGTCGAGTTGAAAGCCGTTGTTGCTGGGTGATAAACGACATTTCTAATCTTGAAGTTGCAGCGGACTGGGCTGGGTTAAAACAGGTGGCCGTCGTACAAAGTGACCGGCAGATTAATGGCAAAGTAACAACTGCTCTGCGTTGCTATATTATGAGTCGAGCTATGACTGCTGAAGAAATGCTGAAGATCAGTCGTAATCACTGGGCGGTGGAGAACAATCTTCATTGGATTCTGGACGTTGCATTTTCAGAAGATGCCTGTCAGATAAGCACAGGAAATGGGGCCGAAAACTTCTCCATTCTAAGACGTCTTGCACTGAACGCCATCAAAGCTAATAAAGGGGGGCGCAGCATCAAAAGTCATCGGAAGTTAGCAGGCTGGGATCATAAACACCTGAAAAAACTGCTTTGCTCAGTTATCCTGAATTGATGCAATTGCCCTGAGCGCCAGGGTTGGTTCACCAGACCCCGTGCCAGTTTACCTGTCCGGATCGAGAGCAACTGCAATAGGCCGTAGGCCATCAGCCGTATATTCAACCAGCGATAAAGAGTTTGTCTTTTGCGCTGCCAGAGTTGCCGGACACCAAACAGGTTTTTGATTTGGTTGAATCCGGGCTCTATCGGCCACCTCAAAGCGTAATGGCGCAACACCGTTACAGCATCAAGAGTGATATCGGTGGATAATATCAGTCGGGTTTTACGGCGTTTTCCCTTGTGCTCGAACTCTGTCCAGACAGCGATAACGTCCTGTTTCTTGAGGATTCTGGCCCGGCACCGGCAGCTTCTGTAATACACTGTGCGCATACGTCCGTAGAGATGCATTTTTATCTTGTGCTCCGGGAGCTGCCGGGCCCGCTCTTTCGTCAGTTTGTCTCCGTAGACTCTGGGTGCGCCACGACGCTTTGGCTCGGGCAAAGGTAGCAGAAACAGGGCGAGATCATGACGAACCTGTCCGATGGCGTGATACCCGAGATTCTGTATATGCTGGATAACATGGCTTCTCATAAACCAGGAGTCCAGAAGCACGTAAGTAAACGGTTCACCAATGACAGCATGGGTAAATCGAAGTAATGCCTTGGCAATGAACAGTTTGCTGGTATTGCCACTTTCAGGCGGCATTCGAGCCAGCCAGGGTATAGAGGTTGGCACGTCATCTGTTGGTCGTCGTTGAACCATGGTCAAATAAACGAAACATTGCCCGAGCACGTAGTGCGCCTGATTTAGCTTGTGGGCATGTTGGAAGGCAATGCCACAGCCGGGAGCCTTATCACTGAAACGAAGCACAAAGGTGTCATCAATGACCAGAAACAAAGGTTGCGTTTCAGGAATCGTAAGACAGCATAACTAAGCGAGCAACCACTTGATAGGTTTGCCAATGTCCTGTCTCAAGCCACTTGTGATAGCTGCCCCAGAAGTTGTGGAGCCTGCCCTGGAGCCATGACTGGGTGACAAAGCCCTCGGCGGTGATCATGCTGGCGACCAGCAGTTCACAGAACGTTGGTACTGATCTTGAGGGTAGCGCCACAGCCAGAAAAGAGATGTAATAGCCCAGCTTACCGAGAATGAATCTTTGTTCTTGAGTGAGCATGGCGGTTCCAGCTGTAGGGGTTCGGAATCGCCATTTTGCGCCTGTATCCGTGAGTTATTGAAATCTGCTCACTCTAAACTCGAGTTACTCATAAAAATCATCTTTATCTGCTTTTTATTGAAAATTTCAATATTTTTATTCAACAATAAAAATCTGACGAGCATAAAACGACAGAAATAACATCGCAAAAGATATAAACTGACTACCAAAATAAGAAAACAGGTTTATTTTATATTAGGTAGCTGTCATCTCAACATCAAAAAACTATGACGGGCTAACTTTATTCCTTCATCTTCAGCAAGTTTAAAGATCGAGTTTTCTGAAGGTTACATATGTTCAAACGGATCGCACTGTTATTTTTGCTTTTTATTTCTGCTATTAGTACAGCAGGAGGTTATAAAACAGTCTCAATGCTTATGCTGACAACAAGAATTAATTCCGAATCTCCTGTAGGCGTAAAAGAACTCCTACTTATTATGATTCACGATTGCCAGCAACACTGCTGGCGACTTCCTAAAGCCAGACTGACACCAACAGATACGACGGAAAAGTTTGAAATCGCTCATGAAGACTTCCTTAGTTCATTAAAATATATCGATTTAATTAATCTTAACCGTAGTTTTTGTGTTGATGATCATACTGTTTATATATTGGGTGATAGAACTTGTCAGGGCTTGATCAATATGGAGCCCGGATTCAGGCCTGATCCAGACTATCCATTTCCTGAGGTTTTTCACCCTGAAAACATTGCACAGCTGCTAAACCCTGCACTACTGCCGCCCAGTCAGGATGATGTTTTCGCTGCTTTCCCTAAGCCCGCTGTAGCATTGGTTGAATTTAAAAAATTATGTCAGTGGGTAATAGATAATGATATTCAAAATACAGTGCTTTTCCCTGAGACTAAACCAATCCCTATTGATGCTGCTATCGCCCCAAAGACAAAACTTGAAATCCAGCATCAGCTCTTGATGATGATATCTAAAGCGAATCTGTCCCAACCATCTAATTGCGACCTAATATCATCTCTGATGAAGATGACAGACCCTGCTGAACGCGCAAGCTGGGAAGACCGGATCACCCCAGAAATCAAAGCCGATATCACCGGGCTGAGATGGGCTCCAAAACTTAAGAAGCTCGAAAGCTCGCCACCACCATCCGACGCAGTACCACTGCCAGCAGCAGTTAAATATCCAAACTCTCCAAGAAGACGAAAACAAAGACAAAGAAGGTCAGTGCGAATGTCCCTGTCTATTGAAGTCTATGAGTGCGAAGCTCGGGCATCTGCTAATGAAAATATCCTTGAAGATCTTCTAACACTGTTCAATCGTCATGAAGACGATGCGTTTGTGGCACGCCTAAATACTCAACTTCAGGTAGATGCCCGCCACAGAGAAAACCCGAAAAAGCAGAAAGAAATTCAGGAAAGCAGACTAGCACACCACAAAGCGCTACAGGCTACAGCTTGCTTTAAGTTAAGCCCAAGCCTACTTGGACACGTTGAACCTATACTGGATTTTGAAGCAATAACAGAAAAACTGGAAGCCAGCGTTGCTCCAGAAGATCAAAAAAGGCTGGCTGAACTGCTGCAAAAAGTAAATAGAAGTGCAAATGATCAGCTTACTAATACATCACAAGCTCAGAGGCGAAATACAGTAAACGAAGCAAGCAGATTTATAAAATCACTTAGATCAAAAATTAGTGAGATAGAACAAAACATAGAAGCCTCTGAAAGAGAGATCGTAAGGGCTAAAAAACGTAAAGAGTTAGTAACTCTGCGAGCACAGGAAGAAGAAACTAAAGATGCGCTGGAACTGATGAATGAGGGCACAAGAACTAGCAGTGCCTATACCCAAGGTATTGCACCAGAAAAAACACCGATGTGCTCGACGCTGAGGCTTTTACTTGAAGGAGGCAATCTTTATGAAGCGAGTTATTTCATTGAGCACGCGAGAGGGTTTGAGACTGTTAACGCTATGTATCAGTTTCTTAAAAAGAGTCATTACCCAAAGGATTATATAGATACCGCACAGGAAAGAAGATTACAACTCTTAATCACCCCCCCATTTACATGGGAGGTAAAAATGGAAGTGACAGAAAAAGCAAAAAGACCTTCATCATATAAAGCTCTTCATCAGCAAGCCAGAAAAGAAGAAGAAACGCAATGGCATAAAAATGTTGAAAGATTCATCAGAGAAGAAAAAGAACTTGAGACAATAGAAGCACTACTCCAACTTATATCCACAAGACCCGACCCTGAAAAATTCAAAACAGAGGCCTTGAAGGCAAAAGTCAGAATTCAACTTGATACACCCACTGACAAAGCCTTAGCATTTATCCAGAATGTAGAAGAACCAGATATTATTAAGCTCGTGGTCAAGCACCTAGAAAACGGTGTTTATGATAGCTGTTGTCTGGAGAACGCAAGGGCAAGAAAGGTATACCTTGAAGAAAGCCAACAACACCAGCAGGCAACAGCTGAACCACAGCATGAGAAAAAGCCTGAAACATCCCCACTCTCTGATTAAGTTAGTATTATAGGTAAGAGCCAGATGACATGTTTCACTCATCTGGCTTTTAAACGAATAAAACCCAAAGCACGTTTCTTACATACACTCAGTAAACGTTCGGGTAATAACATCACGCTGCTGCTCAGGAGTCAGGGAGTTAAAGCGCACGGCATAACCTGATACACGAATAGTCAGAGACGGGTACTTTTCAGGATTGGCAGCAGCCTCTTCCAGCATATCACGACTCATAACGTTAACGTTCAGATGCTGACCACCTTCGCGTTCAGCCTGCGTCTTCAGTTCAACTTCACGAAAATCAAACTGACCAAGCTGCTCCAGTCCAACTACTTCATCTTCCTTGAAGAGGTCATCTTTCACACACAGGCAACGTGCCTGCTGTGCTGCTTCGTCCAGCAGCCAGAAAGAGTTTTCCAGTCCTGTATTGGCAGCGGATGTGATCTGGATACCTTTAACGCTCATCGTAATTCTCCTTTCACCAGGACTGGTGGCTACACTTAAATTTAACTTAAGTTGAAATTTACTCGTCTTCCACCAGCCTGTAACTGACCTGCATCAATATTCACGCTTCTTACTCAACTACAGAAACATCACAGTAAAACAAACCAACACCGAAGCCACAGACAATAAAAACAAGTAGTGACCCATACACACCATCAAAACCCTCTAGAATTCAGTCGGTGCAGCAAACAACAAAACACTTAGAGCCATACATAGCAATAAGATAATCTCAACAAATGTTGAGTCTGAAGATCTGGCTCTCCACCTGCTCATAATCTTTAGCTACAAGCATTAAAACAAACAATTCAAACATTTGTTTGATTTTTGTAAAGAAGATGCGATAGGCTATCGCTCACCATAAGGGCACCAATAATCATAACGCCCGCCTGATCGTGAACGATAATAATAAAACCCGACCCGGAGAATGACGATGGCAACAGTTAGTGACATCTTTGCCCAGATGAAAAACCACTTCGATGCAGATAAGGCAGCAGGCGAGCAGCATGTCTTTCAATTCGCTATTGCTGACAGTGATTTCTGGTATGTCGCAATCAATGATGGTCAGTGTGATATCGCCGAAGGCAAGCATGACGATCCCAGTGTCACTCTGAATATGGATGCAGATACGTTGGGTGAACTGATTAGTGGACAACTTGAAGGTATGCAAGCGTTTATGCAGGGCAAGTTATCGCTGGAAGGTGATATGATGCTGGCTACCCGGTTGACAGAGTTTTTCCCGCAGGACTGACTGATCGTTACAAGCGGAAACAGCAACCCGATCAGTTGTTGTTTCTGTTTGATAAAATCTCCCTTCTGTATTGCTGCTCCGCAAACCTTTATGATAGCGCCGTTTTCTTGATGACTTCCGGAGCCTTCCCTTGCTCAGCTACCGCCACGCCTTTCACGCCGGTAATTTTGCCGATGTATTGAAACATACTGCCCTATCCCTGGTGATAGAGCATATGACCAGAAAAGATAAGCCCTTCACCTATATCGATACCCACTCCGGCGCCGGGATATACAAACTGCAGGATGACTATGCCCAAAAAACCGGGGAGTATAAAGAAGGCATCGAAAAACTGTGGCAGCGCAATGATCTGCCGGAAGCACTGCGCCCATATATCCGACAAATAGAAGCACTCAATCCACGCAATAAGCTAACGCTCTATCCGGGCTCTCCGGGCATTGCTGCTGAATGGCTTCGCCGTAGCGATAATGCTTATTTGTATGAACTGCACCCGAATGATCACAAACTGCTGGTTCAGAAGTTTGCCCGGCAAAAAAAAATACGCATCGCTCGTACCGATGGTTATCACGCTCTGAAAGCTTTATTACCCCCACCCAGTCGTCGCGGACTCGTACTGATTGATCCGCCTTATGAGCTAAAAACTGATTACAAGCAGGCTATTGATGCCATTCAGCAAGGCTATCAGCGCTTTGCTACAGGCACCTATATGGTTTGGTACCCTGTCGTACAGCGCGCTTTTATCGAAGGTATGGAAAAACAGATCAAACGCAGTGGAATGAAGAATGTCCTGAAAATTGAGCTCTGCCTGCAACCCGATAATAATGAACTGGGTATGACCGGCACCGGATTGTTTATTGCTAATCCGCCCTGGCAGCTGAAACAGCAGATGGAAAACATCCTACCCTATCTGGTCAGCCAGCTGGGTAATGAAGTGAGTACTTTTACAGCGGAACAGCTCGTCGAAGAATAATAACCAATGCGGAAGCCAGATTACTGGCTTCCGTTATTTTGGGGGGAATGTCAGATAATGGACATTGCCTGACGAATAATTATTAATTGATGTTAGCTCATCGTAGCCCAGCAGTTTTTCAAGCTGTTCTTTCAGGCTGGCAGGCAAGAGATAAAACAAACAGTTGTTATCAAGATCCAGCACCCGGTATAACGCTCGCTCTGACAATGAACCTCGCTCAGAAAAGAAATGATGAGCATAACCCTGTAAACGCCTGATACTTATGTCTTTAGGTGCATTCAATAATTTGAGTGCTTCCCGACAGTCAAAGCAGGCCACACAGAGCAAATCCATATGTTCAGCAGAAAGCATCTCGCAAAGTGGCCGACCTTTCAGATTACGGACAAAAACGGGGTATTGCTTGCGCATCAACTGCCCGATACTGGCAGCCTGCTCACGGCGTAACTGACTGGCAGATATATGTATTTCCGGCCGAAATCCCATACTTCGCGGTTCCCTGCGGTACTTCTACTTCTTACATCCTTATCTTTAAGCTTATATGAAATATCAAAATCTGCCTGAAGCACCTTCAGCTTAACCATTACTCGCTCTTCAACCAAGCCGAAATAGAGGCTTTCATAGCATCAATTTTGTCTGTCATTCGTGGCGGAACTTTGTATCTTAAGTCTTTCATCAAGCAATCAAGGTGCCGCCATGATCGCTTTAAGTCGTCATGATCCTTTTCAAACCGATAAAGCAGCCTGATTTTCATATCCTTCAATGAATAGTTGCCTACGCCCAACCAAGCAATATCCCAGTTTTGATAAATAACCCGCCAGAAAAAATAATATTCAAACATTGCTGAAGGTCGGCCAACATAGATACCGGAGTCATTCTGTTCTTTAGTCTCTATAGACATATACAGCATATGATCTAACTGGCTATCCACCGAGCTTTTTCTAGACTCAAGTGATAATGATAATGAAGCAAGTCTTCTTTCAATTTCAGCAACAGACACACTGAGAATTTCTTGCCCCATAAGCCCCAAGGCTACAGCTCGTTTTATATACCTCCTCTCGTCGTGTGATCTTTGACACTTACTACGTCCATGTAATTCAGAAAACACTAACGCTGTATGTGCCAGAACGCCATACAGTAAAAAGTCTTTATTAACTACTGTCTTCACCAGTGACTGAACCAAGCGACTTCGAGATGCCTCATTTGGTGCAAAAACCTCGAGATATGCATGCATACCAGACTTATGAACTCTGAATACCATTCCCCCTAAATCAGAATAAGGAAACACTGTCACTTTTTGCACGTAATAATCATTACCTAAGGCAAAAAGCGGGACAAGCAAGGCAAAAGCAAAACATATGTATTTCTTTATCAGTATCACCCCGCTTCAGTGCAAGCCAGTTAGAATATTATTCAACCGTAGAAGGAACCAGAGCGCTTTACCAGTAGCGCCCCTGTTTGAGAGTCCACTATATCAGGGCATAACAATGTTTATTCAGGAAGCTTTATTTCGTAGCGCACTTGAAAAAGGTTTCAGGATCATCTCCCGCCCTGCCTTCTTCCGCAGTGAATATTACTCTGCCTGGTTTGATGCAATAGAAGAGCCTTTCGACTTGAGATACTCACCCGCCGATGAAGAGTTTACTCACTTACAAGAAGAGTTTGCGGAGATTAACAAACAGCCACCAGCCGGTATTTCCGGCTGCCTGGAACTACAGAATTTCGACGACCATTCTGGTCACCTGATGGGCTTTGCTATTTATACCGAGCAGCGTTTTGTTCCTTCGGGGCAAGGTTCCCTGGTAGATATTGACTCGCTACCCGCTCAAAGGGCTAATGCCATGCCAGTGCTTTATGTACATCGCATAGCAACGCGTAAGGCCTGTCAGGGACGTGGTGGTGGGAAATTACTGATGGCGTGCCTGTTTGATCTGGCGCGCAGTCAGGGGTTGCCGGATGTAATACTGGAAAGCCGGGTAGATTCGGAAGGCTTCTATCATCATATTGGTATGAGTTATTTTTATGACTATATGATTCGAACAGTGATAGAACCCGGTGGTCAAGCACGTCTGAGCCCGGCATTTAAGGGAACTGGCAGTCTCAGTTCTGAGCAACTGCCAGTATTTTCAAGCTCAATCCGAAGCACTGAAGTTTAAGCCAGCATTATTCAGGCAAACTCAAGTCGAATACCCTTCAGTAGAACTGTTTAAAGCTCTTCAGCTTCCATTAGGGTTCTCATGTGATTCCGCACTGCACTATTATCTTTCTTCATGCCTTGTACTGGTTGCAATTTATCTTCCCCCTCAACCGGATAGACTTTAGGGATGGCAGGAATAACCAGATCAGGGTTATTTACGCTATAATCAACTCTGGCTGCTTTCAAACGTATATCATTGATATCCCGCCCAATTGCAGTGCTTTGCACATCGACAGCATGATATCTCTGATCTCTACCAATATATAGCACTCCTCTCAAAACCTCTCCCTCTTCACTCAGCAACCCCAATTCTGTCAGAATACTTTTATCCGGGTCTGACACCATTACATACAATGGATCAGGTTCACCTATACCAATGGGATCATCAGGGTTTCCAGTGTCAGGGTTTTCTGACGTTGCCCTCCAACCTTGATGAGAACGAACCGGATCCTCTGTTATTGATGCAGCATCAGGTGAAATCACAAGTAGTTTGGTGTTATATGTCTCATCCAGCTCCTGAGCAATAGCTTTGAGCGCAATAAGTTCTGTGGGACAGACAAAAGTACAGTTTTCAGGGTAAGAAAAGATAATAATATTGTAAGCTCCAAGCCACTCATCAAGCTTCCAGTTCTCAACTAACTTACCCTCAGGGTTACCATCTTCATGAAATACAGCTGTCGCTTCAAAATTTTTGGCTGCAGCCCCCGGGAGTGGCGCAGCTAAAGTATATGACGATAGAAATATAGTAAGCAGCAAGGTATGAACTTTGAACTTCATTACAACCTCTCACAGTAATGTTATCGACCATGTAAGGATTAGCAGAATATATTGCAATAACATTACGGCAATCACCTATTGAAGGTTTCACTGTTTTCAGCACCCCTTGGTTTTCCTTATCATGGCTGACCAATTGCTGCATAAACCATTCCCCCATCTGTCAGCTGACGAATAGAGCTACTATGAGCTTGAAATATCATTATGAATTCTCTCAACAGCCGTATACCATACCCCGCCTGATATCCCTCACAAGGCAACACGCCCAATGAAAATCGCAGACAAATGCGTTGCACTGTTTAATTACACCCTAAAAAACGATCAGGGCGAAGTTCTGGATAGTTCTGACGGTAACCCAATGGCCTATCTTCATGGTGAGTTCAACATTGTTGAAGGGTTAGAAAAAGCACTGGAAGGCAAACAAGCTGGTGAGAAGCTGAGCGTTAGCGTTGAGCCCGCTGAAGCCTATGGCGAGTTTGATGACAGCCTGGTGCAGGCGGTACCCCGCGCTGACTTTGGTGATCACCCGGTTGAAATTGGCTCACAGTTTCATGCCGATACCGCAATCGGACCACGCATTGTCACTGTGACCGCAATTCATGAAGACGAAGTCGTGATTGATGCCAATCATCCATTAGCCGGTGAAAATCTGAACTTTGATGTCGAAATCATGGAAGTGCGAGAAGCAACCGCTGATGAACTAGAGCACGGTCATGTACATGGTGAAGGTGGTTGTGAGCATTAAATAACGCTTGATACCTGCCCCTACAAAGCTTAACAGGATTAAGTGCAGTCATTACGCTGCACTTATCCTGTTTATACACATTATCAGGAGGCAGCCATGGCACCGACCAGTGCTTCCTGTAATTCTGCCGGTGTCAGCACAATGCCCTCTTCCTCGCCCACCGGAAAGACAGCTAATACGGAATTATCTCTCTCCAGGCCGGGAATCCAGCGTTCAATCCAGTAATCAAGCTTGACGGCTTTAGGTTCACAATCGGCCCAGTCGCCGGTGGCCCAGGCTTTGGCAAAATCAGGATGTGGCCAGATTGGCAGACACTCATCGTCATCACTGGAAGACAACGCTACCCAGCCATCTCGACTGTGCAGGCTCCAGATTTCTTCAAAATCAGTGACTTTGCGCAGGAAGTAATCAAACCGCTCATCATCCGATAACCTGCCGATGTTATCGAACTGTTTATCCGTTAATTTGTAGGTCATAGTCAGGAATCTCTGCAGCACAGCATGGCAAAACTGGCATACAGTGTATGCCCAAGTGCACAGAACAAAATATAGCCTGCATCAAAGAAAATGCTTTTTCCTGATGCTCAGATAACCTCTGGGGCTATCGGTCATATCATCATTTGTCCTCAGCGCCGCAAACAATAAAGCCGTACCCACCCAGAACGGATCAATCGCATACCGGGCGACATCCAACACCAGAAACTTGTCCTCTTTTGCCTCATAAGCTGCTACGGGTGAGAAATGACCGATTTTGCGATCAAGCCCCAATGTAAACAATTCATAGTTAAGAATGATCCGGCACTCATCATCACGCAGCCCGTCACATAGTTGCGGCGTAACATGTCCGCATCTGCAGTCTCATTACTGAAGTGTGCAGTTGCGGTTACTGGCCAGGCATGATTCAGTAATTCAGCCAGTTGCCCTAATGCCATACCTTGCTTCTGGATTTCTCTACCTGAAACAATGGTCAGCGCCGCCTCATTCATGAGACTGTCTTCCGTAAATAACCGGCACGGATGATAGGTTGCTGCAGCAGGGGCTGATATCTCAAGTGTATTCAAGACCATGGCCGCCGATGCCAGTCCGCAGCTGGTTGTACTGCTCTGGGTCTGGTAATAGCGAAGATAGCGACCAAAATCCCGGTTCATTTCTGCAGACTGTAGCCACGCCAGACCTTTTGTAGAATTTACAGAAACAGTTTTAATTAATAACGGGGATTCATCTGCACCTGCTCTGCGAATTCAAAGTTTTAATTATCAATACTGTGGACAGTTTTTCGAGAACTCAACATTGATGCACCAAGGCTTGCACCGCAAGGGCTAGGATTTAATTGCAAGTTTGGGGTTTCTCAGACCTGCTAAAAAGTACCCTATGCACTGAAACCCTTGGTATTACTGGGGAAAAAGTGTCCACAGTATTGAATTATAATTATCGAGATTTCCTGCAGGCTGCCATCGCTCTCTGATTGATAGCTTCCGGTGTTGAGCGCTCAAAGATCATCTTTTTGCCCCAGTCAGGAATCACAACCAGTCGCTCTCCATCCTGAACAATCTTCAGTTTATCAATTTCATCTTCATGCACCAGATGCCCATAGCAACTCCCCTGTTCGCATTTAAATTTACCGGTACTCACATAATCAGTACAGCCATACCCTTTATTTTTCTCCAGTAGTACCAGTGTGTATTCATCCTTTTTACAGGCACGCGGTTGCTGACTTGCCATAGATTTGTCACAAATAATGAGCCCGCCGGCAACAACATTTCGCCTTACATCTGCCGGATTTAGCAGATACCAAGCGCCATAGGCCTGAACCTCCTGAGTGTATGGTGTCGAATTATCCGGAATAAAATGGCATGCGCTCAGGAGAGAGCTTAGCAGCAATGTTTTTACAGTCTTCATAGAAGGGGTTTCAGGAAAATTAATCATACAAACAGCAAATATTAATAATATTTTTTTGGTGTAGTTCAAAACTACCCCAATAATAAACCTCAATAAGATTATTTTTGTATAACCAGTAAAACCTGATAATTAAACGACACATTTATTTGTCATATGTCTTCTATAATAAGAATCTCTTAATAAGGGCAATGCCTGAATCTGGAGTATAAGTCATGAGACAATACTTACGTATTCTGTCTTCCTGCTTTTTATTATCTGCTATACCCGGTTTACTGTACGCGGATAATCCGCCTTACCCTGTCAGTTATGACGGTACCAACGCCTATTTCAGAGAAAAAACAATCAAACTGCCCGCCACCGATCATAAGTCCAATCCGAGAATAGTCCGGATTGATATTATGAAAGCTGCATCTAGGGGTGAAGATTTTACAGATTCCAAAACAGCAGATGAAGAAACAAGCGAATCAGCAAATAAGACCCAACAACCCGCATTTCCTGTGGATGACGAAGAGAACATCATCGATTTTGGTGGTAACAACCTCCTTGTTACTACCCAGTTTGCCAAAGTATCCGCAACCGTTCAGTTGCAGGAAGAAGCTGCAGATCCGGAAGAGGAAGTTGATTCTGCCTCAAGTAAAGTGTCTGCCAGAAAAAGACTCGTTAAAATCAGCAAGCCCACTGGAGAGGCACAGGAAAAGGCTGTCACCATTCAGGTCGAGGGCATGACTGAACCCGAAAAGGATCTTCAGGATCAGTTAAATAGTCATTTCAGTACAACATTTCCCGCTCCGACAAAACCCTCCAGCAGTCATGTTGTACTAAGAACTGAAACCAGAGAATTTCAGCCTGTTGTTGTGCCCGTCCTCAACACACCACCTCAGGTAAACCATCGCGAGATGCTTGAGGTGATGCTCGGTTACCTTAGTGATAAAGACATGTTATCCCTGAATATCATTATGAATGGTGACGGAGGCGAGGCTAAGGTCGAAGCGATATTCCCAAGCATCTTTTATCAGGGAAACACATTTGTTGATCTGACTCAGATGCTCATAGCTGAGGATGGAGATAGTTTTCCTCCCTGCGCTATTATCCCGGGCGAATCCGGAATTTCGGCTCAAAACCCTAACCTGATGTTGCCTGTTTTGTCTGAACCCGCCATGCTGTCTTTACTGCAATTGACACTTGCTGTCTGTGGAAAATCTTTTCCCCAATTCAGCGGTGATTTGACTTCATTCTCCCCCGAAATCACTATTGCCGCCGTACAGCCCTCCAAATCAGCAAACAGTTTAACAATCTACTGCGATATTACCGGCAGAGACTGGCAGTATACGTTTTCCTCTGAGGGTTCCAATGAGGGTACTGTGACCCATTTACAGATTTCTCAGCAAAAGGCTGAGCAATCAGAAAGTTCTTTTGCGTTCAAGCTTAAAGCATCAAACTGGGTAATGCGCTAACTTAATAAATGCCTGCCGCTAGCTATCGTAGCGGTTATGCTCTCGGCAGGTAACATGCCACCGGTAAACCAGATAGCAGCATCTACCCTCTCATGATCAAGTTTGTTGCAAGCAGCTATAAAGTCATGCGAAAAAAAGCGATATTTTTCTTTGTGCTAGGTTTTACGCTGCATTTAAGCAGTACTTTAGTTCACGCCGAAATCCCTCAGGATGCACAATCAACACCGCACTCATATTCAAACCAACCGCAATATAAAAAAAACATTGTCTTATTCCGTCCACCCGTCTCACCAAAACTAAAACAATTATTTAACCAATGGCTGTCTTTCGCCGTATATATGCCAGCCTATCTCCCCCTCAGCCCGGAAGCCCATTCAGACTGCATGAAGAACATTATTTTTCCTGTCGTCAGAGATTGCTGCGTTCTTGTAAAACATAAACAGTTCCACCATGCAGTGACTCAGTTAGAAAAAGCCATGTTCCGCTTACAAGAGGTATATCCACCAAAGCACGGGGCAAGCATTCCCTTTCAGTTTGCTGGAATTCCTTTACTGTGGAGTAATTTAGTTTGGCGAACATCATCACCTGATATGATGACAACAAGAATGCAACAGTGGATGCAGATATGGCCCGCAGAGTTATGGTTGGAACACGCACCCGATGTACTGATTCAAACACTGGCAAATCAATTTCCCAGCGATACGATATTTGAACCAGCTCCGTGTCTGGATGGTTATACTGCTGAACAGTCACAGGCATATAAAACACTTCAGTTACTACTTGGGGATAACCTGCCTGCTGATATTCATTCTGCCCTGATGCATATGGTTATTGCTAAAAAGTCCAATATCTGGATGCAGGAATATCATTTAAAACAAGCCATTCTCAGCGGCTATTGCCATCCTTTGCCGTATATGGAGCTACTAAATCTACTGTTAAAACAGAATCGATTGACTGATGCCTATAACCTATACGCGCTTTATTATATTTATGTCGTTTGTGAAGCCAATGAGTCCCAGTCTATTCAGAAGCCTCTTGGTCAGCCCTGGCAGTTGAAGCGCTTTGAAAACAACGAGTCGACAAGCAAACTATCACAACAAGGTTACGATCTACATTTCACTGGTATGTATATCCACCAGATTGTCGCCTGCAGCTATCAAGTCTGGAATGATGCTCATTCACAGAAATGCATTGAAATGATGCTGTCATCTCGTCTCCCTGACGCTAAACACAGCCTTGCAACAGACGGACAGTACTCAGAAACACCAGCCAAAGCAGTTAGTAAAAAGAAAAAAAGGGGAGTATTTACTCGCTGGAAACCTAAAAAAACAAACCTGAGCTTAATGTCACGACTGAAAGGCAGAAAATACCAAATACGTCTGAATCAAGGTCGTCACAAAAAACACCCGTGCCTTATATGAACGTAGGCCGCTGCGCGGCAACTTTTTGATTGCACTAAACGTCAGGCTCAAACCTTATTGTCTGACCTATGATAAAAGCTCTTTCTCAGGTAGCCCGTCAGCGTCATATGACTTTCTTCTCCATTCAAACTCGAGTTTAGAGCCAAAGCCTCATATTACAGTGTTGTAAAGCACCGTTTCTAATCACTCGTTTTGATCCCCGACGGCAAATCACGCGGTCTTGGGCATCGACACCTCATGTTCAGGGATATTTTCAATGTCCAGAAACTGGAATATCGCTGACTTGCAGGCACAGCAAGAACGTACGCTAAATTGTAGGATCAGTTCTTTCAGCACTATCCTCACCATGCCTGCCGTGATGACATCTTCTGAGCGCCAGGGTTGGTTCACCAGACCCCGTGCCAGTTTACCTGTCCGGATCGAGAGCAACTGCAATAGGCCGTAGGCCATCAGCCGTATATTCAACCAGCGATAAAGAGTTTGTCTTTTGCGCTGCCAGAGTTGCCGGACACCAAACAGGTTTTTGATTTGGTTGAATCCGGGCTCTATCGGCCACCTCAAAGCGTAATGGCGCAACACCGTTACAGCATCAAGAGTGATATCGGTGGATAATATCAGTCGGGTTTTACGGCGTTTTCCCTTGTGCTCGAACTCTGTCCAGACAGCGATAACGTCCTGTTTCTTGAGGATTCTGGCCCGGCACCGGCAGCTTCTGTAATACACTGTGCGCATACGTCCGTAGAGATGCATTTTTATCTTGTGCTCCGGGAGCTGCCGGGCCCGCTCTTTCGTCAGTTTGTCTCCGTAAACTCTGGGTGCGCCACGACGCTTTGGCTCGGGCAAAGGTAGCAGAAACAGGGCGAGATCATGACGAACCTGTCCGATGGCGTGATACCCAAGATTCTGTATATTCTGGATAACATGGCTTCTCATAAACCAGGAGTCCAGAAGCACGTAAGTAAACGGTTCACCAATGACAGCATGGGTAAATCGAAGTAATGCCTTGGCAATGAACAGTTTGCTGGTATTGCCACTTTCAGGCGGCATTCGAGCCAGCCAGGGTATAGAGGTTGGCACGTCATCTGTTGGTCGTCGTTGAACCATGGTCAAATAAACGAAACATTGCCCGAGCACGTAGTGCGCCTGATTTAGCTTGTGGGCATGTTGGAAGGCAATGCCACAGCCGGGAGCCTTATCACTGAAACGAAGCACAAAGGTGTCATCAATGACCAGAAACAAAGGTTGCGTTTCAGGAATCGTAAGACAGCATAACTGCATGAAGCGAGCAACCACTTGATAGGTTTGCCAATATCCTGTCTCAAGCCACTTGTGATAGCTGCCCCAGAAGTTGTGGAGCCTGCCCTGGAGCCATGACTGGGTGACAAAGCCCTCGGCGGTGATCATGCTGGCGACCAGCAGTTCACAGAACGTTGGTACTGATCTTGAGGGTAGCGCCACAGCCAGAAAAGAGATGTAATAGCCCAGCTTACCGAGAATGAATCTTTGTTCTTGAGTGAGCATGGCGGTTCCAGCTGTAGGGGTTCGGAATCGCCATTTTGCGCCTGTATCCGTGAGTTATTGAAATCTGCTCACTCTAAACTCGAGCATTCAAAGAAACTGGTCAAAAAAAAGATAAAAAGTGCCTTCCTTTCAAGCTTGATAGCTTTGTTTGCAAGCGCTTTTATTCCTTCATCCGGGGCCGGTGAAAATGAAGCAGACAATAGCTCAGAACCCGGATCATCCCAACCACAAATCAAGAAAATACGACTCGATGACAATTCGGAGGTTGTAATTGTAAAGGTGACTGATGACTTTCCTGTGTTGCCTGAAATTGATCAATGGCTAAAACAATGTACATCTTGCATTAAACAAGAACCGCCAGACGACGATGAAAAAGAAACAAACAGTTCGGATACCGAATTCACAGTATCACCTCAAGATCCGCCTTCACCTTCAGTTTTTCAAACGGTTGAATCCGGCGAGAAACCTTTTCAGTGTACCCTGTGCCAGCCCCCGGTGACCCTCAACAGTGCGAAGGCGCTGGCCAATCACAAATTCAGAAAACACCGTAAACGCAAAAGACTGGCAGAGGAGGACGACTGAAAAACAACCTCAGGATGCCATCCCCTTCACCGGCTGCATTCGTTATCATCCGTGCGACTGTATTGATGAGGCCGTATGACCAGCCGACCGCCGTCCAAACTAAAACAATTACTGCTACGCGATCAGTTATGGTGGCGTTATTACCAGCGCAACGCCGATACGATACGCCCTGCTGTGGTTGATGCGATCAGCAAAGTACTGGCCTGCGGGCGGGTGATCATGGGGTA
The DNA here is from genome assembly GCA_965261725.1 of Endozoicomonadaceae bacterium. Taxonomy (GTDB): domain Bacteria; phylum Pseudomonadota; class Gammaproteobacteria; order Pseudomonadales; family Endozoicomonadaceae; genus CANDOC01. Next base: position 24,144 of record CBDHDU010000008.1, read on the forward strand.
TGCCAGCTTTGTATGCAGCAACCATGAATGCTCTCACACCCAAAAGATCTGCTTTGGCTGTAAAGCCCGGTTGTGTAATACCTGCGGCAAAAAACTGACCGATCAGTGGATTGCTGACCAGAAAGCGCTGTTGCCGGATACTGAGTGGCAACACATCACCTTTACGATGCCTGATGCACTCTGGGAGCTGTTCAGAATCAACCGCACCTTACTGGGTAAACTGAGCCCACTGGCGGCAAAAAGCCTGCAGGCCTTTGCCGGGAAAAAAGGCGTGACACCTGGCATTTTCACGGCACTGCATACCTTTGGCCGAAAGCTGAACTGGAATGTTCATATTCACCTCTCTGTGACCCGTGGCGGATTATACGACGGAAACCAGCAATGGAAGTCAGTCTACTTCACCAAAAACGCCATCATGCCCGCGTGGCGTTACGGCGTGATCAACCTGCTCAGGGAAGCGTTTAAACGTGGCGAGCTGGATCTGCCTTCCGAGCTGAAAGACAGCTGTCATGACCTTTCCGGCTTCAATGATTTCCTCGATGAGCAATACCAAAAGGACTGGATCGTCCATTTTGCCAAAGCCACCAAAAGCCCCCACCGCACCATCAGCTACCTGGGGCGCTATATCAAACGACCACCGCTGGCCATGTCGCGCCTGAAACACTATGGCGGTGATACCGTTGTGTATGAGTATCTGGATCACCGCACCAAAACCCGCCGCCATGAAACCTGTGAAGGGGAAGAATTTATAGAACGACTGACACAGCATATTCCCGACAAAGGTTTCCGAATGATCCGGTATTATGGTTTTCTGGCCTGCCGGGGAAGGGCTACATTGCTGCCCACCGTCTACAACCTGCTCAATCAGCCCGAACGTAGGCCGCTGCGCGGCAACTTTTTGATTGCACTAAACGTCAGGCTAAAAACTGTCGTTTGATCTACGCTGAAGATTTCTGTCAAACAACCATGATACCTCACCAGATACAACAACAATCTGCAAATGAGTAAACTCTGCACATGTATTTTGTCGTTTACAATATTATTGCTGTCAGGTTCATGCCTCTGTGCAGTCTTGAAGGTAACCCGTGATGTCTTTATTGACGGGCAGTCATACTCGTTAACGACCGAACTGCCTGACAGGTGCAGGAACCTGTACTGTTATATGTGTCAGGGTTTAATCGAAACACAGGTTGCCCGGTGCCGTGAATGCGGCTATAGCCTGTGTGATGCCCACCTCGAAGAGCCGGGCTCTAGCATAACAAAATGTCCCGACTGTCATGCCAGACGATCTCAGTTCTCCCGCAAACTGAACACGGCCCGCCTGCTTAACACTCTGCTGTGGCCTTGTCCGGTTGGCTGCGGGGAGCAGATTGCAACGACTGAGCTGGAAAACCATATCGCCAGGTGCCGCACCTGCCGACCGCCAGTCTGGACTGATAATGCCTCGCTGATGACCCATTTGCCCGGCATAACAGCCTCTGATGTCTGTAGTCATGTTGGCGAACCGGGGCCTTCCCGGCTGTTTACCGCCTCCGTAGTGGAAGCGTTAACTGATCATCGCCCTCCGGCCAAAAAGCAGTGCTTATCTGCCAAACAGGCACGTCAGCAGCTAGCCCGGTGCACACACAAGCCACCCCGTCCCACGACATCTGAAGCCTGCCATGATTCAGCTGACAGCGGTTATCACAGTACTGTTGATGCAGATCCATTGCCCATAAATGCTGACATGGATGCGACCGTACCGGCATCGTTATCCAACGACACTCTGATCCCCCCGGCGATAGAAGACTGGTTATTTTCTTCCCTGCCCTGGGGGATGGCGAACAACAGCCCGCAGACGAAACCGTCTGCACCCACGGCAACCGCATCCGCTCCCGGTCTGGCGGCCTTACGGTTGCAGACAGAAGCACCGCCAGACGATCTGTCTGCCTTATTTCCGCCCCTGACCCCGGCCTCCCGGCAGGCGCTGATTGATAACAGCCCGGTAATGAACAAACTCTGGGCCCTTGCCCAAAAGCAACAGAACCCACTGAGCGACAACCGGCAACTGCAAACCTTTTGCCAGCAGTTTGACGCCGGGCAACAGCGATATCTGTTTCACGGCAGCCGCAGCCTGGTCATCCGGTTTCCCGGTGATCCGGATTATATTCTCAAGCTGGCCCGCTCCATAAAACATATTCCGCGGTTTGAACAGGAGCTGACCCTGTACCGGGCGATTCAGCAACCGGGTTATAAACAGCTGGCTTTTCATACCTGTCCGTTACTACTGGCCTTTCGCTGGGGAGACAAGCCCGTTATGGCGATGTCAGCGGTGGATTTTATTGCCGACCGGCAGCTGGAGGCCATGGGTTCAGCCACGTTGTTCGAACGGCTGGATTTCGCCCTGACCTGGGTGTGGCGGTTTGCTGAAATCTATCAGCTGTTTCTGCAGCACGGGATCTTGCTGGGAGACCGCCACGGCGGCAATATCGGCTTCAACGAGAACCGGCTGCCTGAAGCCTCGGGGCTCGGTGGTGCGGTACTGCGCCTGCCGGTCATGCTCGACCTCGACCCTTACTGGCAAAAAAAGGAATCCGGCCAAGCCTTGCTGTATCTGCCGTTGCCCGTCTGGACCGCCGTCGCTATGGATCTGCTGGAACGTGCCTTCTGTCCCGGCCCGGTGACCGGCGAACGCATCGGGGTCATTAACCGGATACGCGCCCTGACAACCCCGGTAACCCGGCGGGAACAGCTTGATGACGACACCACCGGGGGCTTGCGTTCACTACTGCCGGAAAACATACCGTATTGGCAGGCGCAGGCGCTACCCCATGACGAGACCCAACTGGTCAGTGAGAGCGGTCAGTGGCTGCCTGAACTGTTCAGTGTGGATAGTCAGTTTGACAGGGTGCCCCGTCCGGTCTCGGAATGGATCCGGCTGCTGGAACAGGAAACAGCCCGGGTGCTGGGCATCCTACAACAGTGGCAGGCCGCTTCGGATTTTTCGCTGATGGCCACCTGCAGCCAGCAGGCGGACTCTATGGACATTGACGATGCCGAGGGTGGGGAGAACGGCGAGGTCAGCTCTCCCCCCGCAGCGCCCCCCGGCAACCCGTTAATCCGTCTCCGGCGGCTCGGTGCCAGGTTACAGTGCGGACAGTGTCAACGTGAATTTTATATACCGGCTAAGCTGCAGGCGCACCTCAAACAGCATCAGCACGGAGAACTGGAGGCTTGCTCTCAGTGTGGCAAGCACTATCGCCATCAGCAACTGCAACAGCACATGGCACTTATCCACTCCGGCCCCCAAATCTGCCGCGAATGTGGCAATACATTGCCCAACAAACAAGCGCTGGCCACTCACAACCGCAGCCACCACAGCGGGGAACGCACCTGTACCCGGTGTCAGCCCCCGGTGACCCTCAAAAGTGCGAAGGCGCTGGCCAATCACAACCGCAGCCACCACAGCGGGGAACGCACCTGTACCCGGTGTCAGCCCCCGGTGACCCTCAACAGTGCTCAGGCGCTGGCCACTCACAACCGCAGTCACCACAGCGGGGAACGCACCTGTACCCGGTGTCAGCCCCCGGTGACCCTCAACAGTGCTCAGGCGCTGGCCACTCACAACAAAAGTCACCACAGCAGGGAACGCACCTGTACCCAGTGTCAGCCCCCGGTGACCCTCAACAGTGCGAAGGCGCTGGCCAATCACAACCACAGTCACCACAGCGGGGAACGCACCTGTACCCGGTGTCAGCCCCCGGTGACCCTCAACAGTGCTCAGGCGCTGGCCACTCACAACCACAGTCACCACAGCGGGGAACGCACCTGTACCCGGTGTCAGCCCCCGGTGACCCTCAACAGTGCTCAGGCGCTGGCCACTCACAACCGCAGTCACCACAGCGGGGAACGCACCTGTACCCGGTGTCAGCCCCCGGTGACCCTCAACAGTGCTCAGGCGCTGGCCAATCACAACCGCAGTCACCACAGCGGGGAACGCACCTGTACCCGGTGTCAGCCCCCGGTGACCCTCAACAGTGCTCAGGCGCTGGCCACTCACAACCGCAGTCACCACAGCGGGGAACGCACCTGTACCCAGTGTCAGCCCCCGGTGACCCTCAACAGTGCGAAGGCGCTGGCCACTCACAAATTCAGAAAACACCGTAAACGCAAAAGACTGGCAGAGGAGGACGACTGAAAAACAACCTCAGGATGCCATCCCCTTCACCGGCTGCATTCGTTATCATCCGTGCGACTGTATTGATGAGGCCGTATGACCAGCCGACCGCCGTCCAAACTAAAACAATTACTGCTACGCGATCAGTTATGGTGGCGTTATTACCAGCGCAACGCCGATACGATACGCCCTGCTGTGGTTGATGCGATCAGCAAAGTACTGGCCTGCGGGCGGGTGATCATGGGGTATGCCAGCTTTGTATGCAGCAACCATGAATGCTCTCACACCAAAAAGATCTGCTTTGGCTGTAAAGCCCGGTTGTGTAATACCTGCGGCAAAAAACTGACCGATCAGTGGATTGCTGACCAGAAAGCGCTGTTGCCGGATACTGAGTGGCAACACATCACCTTTACGATGCCTGATGCACTCTGGGAGCTGTTCAGAATCAACCGCACCTTACTGGGTAAACTGAGCCCACTGGCTGCAAAAAGCCTGCAGGCCTTTGCCGGGAAAAAGGCGTGACACCTGGCATTTTCACGGCACTGCATACCTTTGGCCGAAAGCTAAACTGGAATGTTCATATTCACCTCTCTGTGACCCGTGGCGGATTATACGACGGAAACCAGCAATGGAAGTCAGTCTACTTCACCAAAAACGCCATCATGCCCGCGTGGCGTTACGGCGTGATCAACCTGCTCAGGGAAGCGTTTAAACGTGGCGAGCTGGATCTGCCTTCGAACGTAGGCCGCTGCGCGGCAACTTTTTGATTGCACTAAACGTCAGGCTCAAACCTATTGTCTGACCTATGATAAAAGCTCTTTCTCAGGTAGCCCGTCAGCGTCATATGACTTTCTTCTCCATTCAAAGAAACTGGTCAAAAAAAAGATAAAAAGTGCCTTCCTTTCAAGCTTGATAGCTTTGTTTGCAAGCGCTTTTATTCCTTCATCCGGGGCCGGTGAAAATGAAGCAGACAATAGCTCAGAACCCGGATCATCCCAACCACAAATCAAGAAAATACGACTCGATGACAATTCGGAGGTTGTAATTGTAAAGGTGACTGATGACTTTCCTGTGTTGCCTGAAATTGATCAATGGCTAAAACAATGTACATCTTGCATTAAACAAGAACCGCCAGACGACGATGAAAAAGAAACAAACAGTTCGGATACCGAATTCACAGTATCACCTCAAGATCCGCCTTCACCTTCAGTTTTTCAAACGGTTGAATCCGGCGAGAAACCTTTTCAGTGTTCCCTGTGCCAAAAGTATTACAAAACAGCTGCATCATTAGCTAGCCATATAAGGGCCTCCCACAGCGGGGAACGCACCTGTACCCGGTGTCAGCCCCTGGTGACCCTCAACAGTGCTCAGGCGCTGGCCGATCACAACCGCAGTCACCACAGCGGGGAACGCACCTGTACCCGGTGTCAGCCCCCGGTGACCCTCAACAGTGCGAAGGCGCTGGCCAATCACAACCGCCGTCACCACAGCGGGGAACGCACCTGTACCCAGTGTCAGCCCCCGGTGACCCTCAACAGTGCTCAGGCGCTGGCCGATCACAACCGCAGTCACCACAGCGGGGAACGCACCTGTACCCGGTGTCAGCCCCCGGTGACCCTCAACAGTACGAAGGCGCTGGCCACTCACAACCAAAGTCACCACAGCGGGGAACGCACCTGTACCCAGTGTCAGCCCCCGGTGACCCTCAACAGTGCTCAGGCGCTGGCCAATCACAACCAAAGTCACCACAGCGGGGAACGCACCTGTACCCGGTGTCAGCCCCCGGTGACCCTCAACAGTGCTCAGGCGCTGGCCTCTCACAACCGCAGTCACCACAGCGGGGAACGCACCTGTACCCGGTGCCAGCCCCCGGTGACCCTCAACAGTGCGAAGGCGCTGACCAATCACAACCAAAGTCACCACAGCGGGGAACGCACCTGTACCCGGTGTCAGCCCCCGGTGACCCTCAACAGTGCGAAGGCGCTGGCCGATCACAAATTCAGAAAACACCGTAAACGCAAAAGACTGGCAGAGGAGGACGACTGAAAAACAACCTCAGGATGCCATCCCCTTCACCGGCTGCATTCGTTATCATCCGTGCGACTGTATTGATGAGGCCGTATGACCAGCCGACCGCCGTCCAAACTAAAACAATTACTGCTACGCGATCAGTTATGGTGGCGTTATTACCAGCGCAACGCCGATACGATACGCCCTGCTGTGGTTGATGCGATCAGCAAAGTACTGGCCTGCGGGCGGGTGATCATGGGGTATGCCAGCTTTGTATGCAGCAACCATGAATGCTCTCACACCAAAAAGATCTGCTTTGGCTGTAAAGCCCGGTTGTGTAATACCTGCGGCAAAAAACTGACCGATCAGTGGATTGCTGACCAGAAAGCGCTGTTGCCGGATACTGAGTGGCAACACATCACCTTTACGATGCCTGATGCACTCTGGGAGCTGTTCAGAATCAACCGCACCTTACTGGGTGAACGTAGGCCGCTGCGCGGCAACTTTTTGATTGCACTAAACGTCGTAATTACTCAAAAACTGCTGCAAAGCCCGCAAGGCAAAGTACGTGCCGTTTTTTCAATCAAGCTTGCCAGCCTCGGAAACAACCCGCTGCCTGTTAATCTGTCTGTCAGATAATCCCAAAACGAGAGACCATACAGGCGACACGTTTTCTTCAGGCTGGCAAAGGTGTCGCGACATTGCCGCCCTGCATCGCTTCGCGTACCACCACTGATTTTTCGTCGCTTGGCGTATTCCCGTATCTGGCTTTCGCTCAGGTTGTTATGCAATGGCAAGTTCGGGTCTTTCAGTACAAGCAACAGCTCTTCTTTGATCAGTGCCAGACCTGACAGGGCTTCCTGCAGTGGTTCACAGCATGTTCGGGTCTGGACAAGCATATGAAAGCCCAACCATACCTTCAGTGCTTTCTCGGCATCGGGCTCAGCCTTGAAGGCTTTCAGGTCATCGTAAATCGCCCAGAACCATGTCCGGCACCATTTCTGAGCCATAGCTTGCTGGTCGTTGACCGGGTGGACTTTTGCCAGCCCTCGCTCTGCATGAATCCAGCACTGGCTGTGTTTGAATACGTCAAACTGTCGTGCGCCATCGCTGAAGGTGGTCAGGTGCCCTGCTCCATGCTGTATCAGGCTGCCATAAATCAGGGCTTCACTGGCTTGCTGGCGACGTTTTTTCCCTGTTAAACCCTGGTCGTTCATGAAGGCTTCCCAGGCTTGACGGTTCAGGAACGTTACTCCGTTGTACGGTTTGAGGATCCTAAGCCATTTTTGGGGATAATGATGTTCTTCCAGATAATCCAGGGCTTCTTCTGTTAATGTGTAGGTTCGCCATGGGCGATGCAGCAAACTCACAAAATTTTCCCGGCTTTTACTGCCTGTGCTGGCAAACCAGGCAAAGGACTCGTTGTTGATAATGGTGCAATAACCATTCTGCCCCTTGTGCCTTGTACCCGTGTCGTCTGTCTGAATATAGCCAGAACAACGAATACCGGTAATCAGCAGCTCATCCTTCTCAGCATGGAATTGATTATGCTCCTGGGTCAGGAGCAGACTCAGTTCTCCTGCTGAAATAGAAATCCCAATGTCCCATAGCCAGTCCAGCAACTCAGGTTGGGTAACAGAGCAACCATGGTGTTGGTACAGGACATAAGCTTGCAGTACGGGCCCATAATGATGCCCATGGAGATCGACTGGCGGTTTAGCGGTAATGGTTTTCCTGTCGGGGGTTATCCATTGTTCCAGCTGATACTCGATACTGGACGTATTGATTGTCAGTTCCTGTACATGAAAGGGTGTGTATCCATTCCAGGTGGGTCCGGGTGGAACCCCTGTGACTTCAATAGTGACTGACTTTTCAGGTGCCGGTTTTGAGGGTTGTTTGCGTTGTTTCCGGGTTTTCTCATCGGGCTTGTTGACCTGACGCGTTAACGTAGCATCAGGTTCAGCCGTATCGTTGTCCTCAACTGCTGACTGCTCATTGCCTTCAGAGCTCTCGGCAGCATCATCATAAGGCGCGGTGTTGGGCTGGATGTCCGGTTTTGCTGGCAGTTTTTTCAAACGACGAATTTCAGCCTCAAGTACTTCAACCTGCCTTTGCAACTGAACAATCTGTTCCTGCTGCTGGGCAATCTGCTCCTGCTGTTGGGTGATACATTCCAGTAGTTTCTCAGGTAGAGCCAGTTGCTGTTCATCATGAGCAAAAAAAGTCATAAGAAGATAGCCGATTGAACCGAGTTGTTCCTTATCCAGCACTTATTGAGTAATTACCATGCAAGAAGTGTCTTATACTTTGCTCTCGACCGAAGAGTGCCCCTTTGCAGCAGCAGATTTTATGAGTGGCAATACATTTGAAGATAACACCTATTGCCAATTCGAGGATAAACGCCACACCGATCTTCCTGATGACCCGGCTAATCAGCAACCGCCGCCTTCTCCTGATGCTTTTAAGCAGCGACAGCGCGAACCTTCAAAGAAATGCATAATTCTGTAAAGTCTTTGACTGCTATTTATTCCTGAAAATCTGATCACAAGGCAATTATTGGAAGTTGTCTCGTGATCCCTCTGTGATGGTTCAATGACACGTACTCACAATTAACTACTTTATAAATCCAGCCATGCCAGTTTTAGCTACCCAACTTGATGCCGGAGATATCCTATTCAAACTTGCCTGATATATTTTCTTTTCGGTCGCAGAGGAATGCTGGTCACCCAGCCCCCCTGCACAGATCCGTATGAGTTCAGTATTAACCCGGCCTGATATTTTGCCTCGTCAGCAAAATCTATGGGTAGTTTCTGGTTCAGGCAGCTTGCCAAGCGCATGATATAAAGCAATTTCTGCACATTTATAGGTTCTGAATCCATACGATTTTCTCGTAGTGAGTTTTATCCTGGTATTCAGCCCTTCAACAATTCCGCTGGAAAATGCCTTTTTTGCCCTGAACCAGTTCAGGATAAGCGGCTTATGTCGCCGAACAGTTTTAGCCACTTTCTTCATTGGCTCTATCTTTGATCGCATGACTCTTGTACACCACCGATCCAGATACTTTCCTGCCCAGTGTGGTGAGATGGGTGAGTAGACCGGCGGAACTTCCCCGCCAGCCCCTCTTAGAACGGTACGTGAACCTCTCGATTCATACCGCTCCCATCAGGTAAACGCCTATCACAATTCTGAGACATTTTCTGACCTGTACTTTTTCCAGCCAGTGACAAACAGATTTGCCTCCATGTGACAACCGCCCTGCCCGTTGAGCAATGTCATCCTGTCCCTCCGGTTGCTGACTACGTCCCTTTATAGGCATCCAGACAAGATCCTTTGGGACAGTTGCATTCCACAACGAGCCACCTAACGCAGCCCCTTCGCTCCCCCCCTATTACAGGAGCTTCAACACTACTACGAGCTACTCCGCCCCTGTGCGCAGTATCGGTACTCAGTCTCTTGTGGTGGTCGCCACTTGAGAGTCTCCCTTAACACCTGCACGACAGGTTCCCGCAGTTCCATGAAAGAGCCCAGTACAGAGTCATGCCTTCTCAACGCCGGACACCGCCTGCACAGCATTCGAAATTCACTTGCAGACTTATCCCTGAGGAGGACTAAGCCTCAGGTTTTGATGCCGAAAAAGTTCCTTACGACGCTTCAACAAAGATTCGGGTTTACTCATCTCTCTGTACCATACCTGACGAATTTACTTTCGCCTTTTCCTCAACGCTCACTACCACCGCTCTTAACGACAGCAGCTTGAGGTGGTTTGAAACCTGCTTTCGACAGCCGATTTCGGCGGGTCTACCGCCATCTCTTCCATAGCTTCCACATCTTCAGAAAGTAATCCTTTTACTTCCCTTGTATGTGCTACGGCACACTAGTCCCAGAAAACCTGGAACTCTTTTCTGAGCAGGTAACCCCTGACACTTTTCAGGTTGTACCGGAGCACTGTGTTTAGCTTGATCTCTTCTTTCTCGGTCAGGTTCTCTTTTCTCTTGAGTAGGCACCAGCGAGTTTTTTTCAGAACAGGTTCATATCCGGCTGCCTGAAGCTGTTTGTGTTCTGAGGCTCTGACTTCATCAATGGCCTTGTTCAACATGGCAACAATATGAAAACGATCCAGAATATGCAGCGCCTGGCTGGCATACTCCGCAATCGCTTTCACGTAGGGCTGCCACATGTCAGAGCAGACATATTCCAACTGCTGGCTTCTCTGTGCACCAAAGAATGAGAAGAAACGGCGAATGGTGGCTTCGGTTCGCTCCTGTCCAACCCACAACAGCCGTGTGTAATCACGGTCGATCTGGTAAACCACAGTCAGGTATTTATGACCTGTTTGATACGCCACCTCATCTACACCAATGGCCTTGATATTGTCGAGAGGGCGATGTGCTTTGCCCCATTCAACCACATACTCAACAGCATGAAAGACCTTCTCCCATGAGGTATTGAAAATGCAGGCAACCTCTTTCCACGAGAGCTTTCGGGCCCAGCTTGCCAAAAACTGCATGTAGACTTTGGTAAGTTCTTTCTTGCCATCCGCCCATGGAACCTGTTCAACCTTTACACCACATGTCTTGCATTCAACCCGACGCATTCTGTAGAGCAGAAAAACCCTGATGCCCCAGAGGGGAACGAATTCGAAGCGACGCTCAGTAAGGCGGTCATAGCCCGGAGCAGCTTTTTTGCATCCTGAGCAGATAGCATGACTGTTCTTCCGTGGAGCCACAGTCACATTGAATACTTCAGAGCCCTGATAGAAGCCGAGTTTTACATCCTGATAAACAAAAGACTTGAGTTTATGAACTTTATTGAGGATAGTTTTAATCAGCATCAGTGCTGCCTTTTGTTGTTTTTTTGTCCATCAACAAAAAGCTATCAAAAGTCAGGCACTGGTGTTTCTATCCTCAAATCTTGTTCGCTTTTACCCACAGTTATCCCTGAAGAGCCGATATTTTACGGTTGTAGTCATCATCACTGAGTTCAAAGCCGTGACGCTTGAGAAAAAGCTGCCAGGCTTCCCGATGATAGTTATTGTTGTCAATAATAACCCCGTCCATATCAAACAGAACAGTTTTGAAGTTTTCAGGCATCAGGACCAGTCATATCAAAGGCAAACGGGGAGACTCCAAGTGTAGCCAGAACGTGTACAAAGGTCTTCCAGCGTTTTTACGTTAGCATTACTGGCTTCACTCAGGTATCAATAGCTATTTCAGGTTTACTGGCACTAAATTCAGCTTGGCAATAGAATCTTGCACATCATCCGGCCATACCCACAAACGATAAGGTTCGGGGATGTACATGTACTCTTCCGGACCAAATAATTGCCGGGTTCTCATATCCGCACAGTACCTTGATCGCCAGCCAGTTCTCTGCGAATCACGTACCGAGCCACCATCCACAATTTTTTTAGTGACTTTGTATAACTTTTCACACATGCGATATTCGTAACCTGGCATCGACAGAGGATCCTGATACTGTCCCTTCCTTTTATCAATTGCTTCAACAGATACTTCAATAAATAAAGGTAAATCCGATTCACCAGGAATAGTCGGATAAAGAATAAAGGGAGCAGCCCAACCACTTTCCAGCATATTCAGGTTGAAGGTTGCTCTTTCCCGCCGGGACATAGACGCACGTTCTTTATAATTATATGAAGGTGCAACGTAAGCCAGTAAGCGGCCATAGCTATCAAACGGCTGCTCAGGGCTCCGAATAAAAAGCTTTCGTTTATAACCATTCGGCTTTGTTAATCGTTGTTCAACAAGCTTTTTATGGTGGGTACTGGCAGCCTTGCCCTGCAAATATTGCAAAGTGCCAGCATCAGTACTTTCCAGTTTAGGCAAAATATATTCAGCAAATGCCTGACTTACAGGTGCTTTACCATTCTTTATCCATTCCGCCAGCACTTTAAATTTTAAATCAACTTTACGCGCCCCCTTTTCTGAGTTGGCTGTTACTTCCGGTGTATCGATAGATAGCATCCGAATGGGCATTCGAATATTCGGTGTATCGCCATCTGATATATCGGTTAACGAACGATAGCCTAACGAAGGTAAGTTGACGCCTGCAGGCGACCACAATATCTGAGTATCAACCATTTTTATTACCCCTGACAGTTATGAGCTTTAGCCCGGTGTTGATTATGTGCACCAGACATCACTACAAGCGGCACAGGTATTTTCTTTCAATTTACTTATGTCCCCCCTGAACTGGAACCCCTCAGAAAAGGCCTATGACGAAATTTACGCAAATTGTGATCGGCATGCCGGGAATATTTCTGTCCGACCGTATTTATAGTTTGGTGAAAGAATGATGATTAACTAAAAAAAGAAAAGGCCGGACACTGTCCAGCCTTTTCTTTTGCGCTTTTTATAAAATCAGTTTTTACAAGCCGATCTTACATCGCCGGGTAAATGTAAGACGCCTGAATACCCAGGGGCAGACCCAGAGCCCAATAAATCAGCAGGAATATGGTCCAGCCAATCAGCATGGAGATAGAGTAAGGCATCATCATGGAAGCCAGAGAACCTACACCAGTGCTCTTGATGTAACGCTGGGAATAAACAACCACCAGCGGGAAGTAAACCATCAGCGGAGAGATGATGTTGGATACGGAATCACCCACACGGTACGCCGCCTGAGAAAGTTCCGGAGAAATGCCTACAGCCATCAGCATCGGTACCAGAACCGGACCAATCAGTGCCCACTTGGCAGAAGCAGAACCCACAACCAGGTTGACGGCAGCAGTCAGCAGAATCATACCAACGACAGTTACCTGACCCGGCAAGTTCAGTGCCTGCAGTACTTCAGCGCCGGACAGTGCCAGTACAGTACCCAGATTGGACTGGGCGAACGCCCACAGGAACTGCGCACAGAAGAAGGACATTACCAGGTAAGAACCCATGGTCTGCATGGTTTCGTTCATGGCAACAACAATGTCTTTGGAGGTTTTGAAAGTACCGGAAACCTTACCGTAAACAATGCCTGGAATAATAAACAGGATGAAGATCAACGGTACGATAGACTGCATGATCGGCGCGGAGAATGCGGTGATCTCACCTTCCGGAGAACGCAGCGGAGAGGTTTCCGGATACACGGCAGCGATCAGCAGACCAATACCGGCCAGCATGGCGAAACCACCAGCAGAGAACGCCTTGCTTTCTTTAGCAGTGAAAGAACCCATGTCTTCCGCCTGCTCGATATCGTCGTCCAGTTGCTTGGTGGCATTCAGGCGTGGCTCGATAATTTTATCAGTCACATACCAGCCAATGGCGATAACGATCACACTGGAAGCACCGGTGAAGAAAATGTTCGCCAACGGGTTCATCTGGTAACCGGCATCCAGAATCTGCGCCGCAGACTGGGTGAAGCCCTGCAGCAGCGGGTCAATACCGGAAGGAATAAAGTTCGCGGAGAAACCACCGGATACACCGGCAAATGCCGCTGCAATACCCGCCAGCGGATGACGACCCGCTGCGTGGAAAATAATACCGCCCAGTGGAATAACCAGTACATAACCAGCGTCAGCAGCCGTGTGGCTGACAATTGCAACCAGAATCAGCATCGGGGTCAGCAGTCTGGCTGGGGTCACCTGTAGCATCTTCTTCAGACCGGTGTTAATGAAGCCGGATTTCTCGGCAACACCGACACCCAGCATGGCAACCAGCACAATGCCCATGGGTGCAAAACCAGCAAAGGTTTTCACCATACTGGACAGAAACTTCGCCAGTGCGGCGCCAGTCAACAGGTTATTAACGGCAACGTCAGCACCGGTCGCCGGATGCACCATGCCCAGATCCATCTGCGAGAATACCGCAGACAGGCCCCAGACAATCAGCAATGCGTAGAAGAACAGCAGTGTAGGATCCGGCAGTTTGTTACCGGCTTTTTCGATACCGTTCAGGAAGCGATCCATAAATTTGGATTGTTCCTGACCGGCTGGGTATACCTGGGTGGTATCCATGGGGCCTCAGTCAGTTATTGGTTTATAACGACTGAGCACTGTAAAAAAGTGTGACAAAATATAAGTTGAGGCAGGTCAACAGCTGGAAGGATCTCGTTACTTTTCTGTAACTTTACCGAAAATAACTGACAGAAGTCTGTTTTTGTGCCTCGTCAGTAAAATCTGTGGGTCAATTCGGGTTCGGGTAGCTTCCCAAGAGCATGATATAAAGCGATTTCTGCACATCTGTAGGTTCTGAAGCCGTATGATTTTCTCGTAGTGAGTTTTATTTTGGTATTCAGCCCCTCCACAATGAAGTGGTCTAATGACTCCGGACACCTCGTTAAGCACAATAGCGCAATCAGTAACGAGGTTAAAAATGGCAAAGCGAAAAAATTATTCTCAGGAGTACAAACTCAAAGCAGTGGGATTGGTCGTAGAACAGGGTCAGTCTCCCGCTGCAGTCGCCAGAAGTTTAGGACTCAGCTCAGGAAATCTGCGGCGCTGGGTCAGACAACATCAGGAGCAGGAAGCGCTGGCCTTTCCCGGTAAAGGGAACCAGGCATTAACACCCGAGCAACAAAAAATCAAAGCACTTGAAGCTGAAAACCGGCAGCTCAGGATGGAACAAGAAATCTTAAAAAAAGCCATGGCCTTCTTTGCAAAAGACCAGCTGTAAGATTTGCCTTTATACAGCAGGAAAGGAAGGCCTACCCCGTAGCCGCGCTCTGCAAAGCACTGAAAGTCAGCCGCAGCGGCTTCTATGAATGGGATAAAGGTCAGGCAACAAAAAAGCAAATTGACTCTGAGGCGTTCCGTATGGAAGTTGATGCCAGAGAAATTTTTGCTCAGTCAGATGATTCCTATGGAAGTCGTCGCATGGCAAAAGCGCTGCGAAAAAAAGGTTATTGTGTGGGGCGCTATCAGGCAAGAAGCTTGATGCAAAGGTTTGGCCTGAAAGTTCGGTCATCACGAAAGTTCAAGGTGACGACTAACAGCAAGCACAAGCTACCTGTTGCTCCCAACCTGCTGAACCGGGAATTTATGGTACCGAAGCCGGATAGGGTTTATGTCGCAGATATCACATACCTGTGGACCCGTGAAGGCTGGATCTATCTGGCTGCCGTCGTAGACTTGTTCTCCCGGAAAGTTGTTGGGTGGTCTCTTAGCAGCCGCATGACAACAAACCTGCCATTAGAAGCCCTGAGAATGGCTTACTGGGGCAGAAAGCCTGAAAAGGGCGTGATGCATCATTCTGATCGTGGTAGTCAATATGCATCTCAGGATTACCAGGAGCATCTCATGGAATATGGCATGATTTGCAGTATGAGTCGTAAGGGGAACTGCTAGGATAACCCGGTTATGGAACGTTTCTTTGGCAGCCTGAAGAGGGAGAGGACAGATCACTACATTTACGACACCCGGGCAGACGTTGAAGCGCATGTTGTTGCTTATATTTTGTTCTACAACAACGACAGGTTGCATTCATATCTCGACTATATGAGTCCAGTAGATTTCGAGCAACAGGAATTGAAAAAACGGCTTAACTTGGTGTCCTTTTTTACTTGACCACTACACACGACAGTTGACCAGTCCTTCCAATCATTTTACAAAGTTGCACTTATGAGTTGAATTCACGCTTAATTACGATCAATTGCTCATCATCAACAGGTTTCTATAATCTAACTGCCCCGCCTCTGCCGGGGCAGTTAACCCAAAGGGATCTGAGGCTTTTATCAATTCAGCCGTTCAGAGTAATACTCACCGTTATTTTTTATCGAAATAACCTTTTATCAATGTTCTTAGCGTGCTATGAAAAAAGGGGTCATTTGCAAAAACCTCCAGAATTTTGAGAAAATCTCCTGAGTTCAAATTAACTTTGTCACCCAGAGCTGAGATCAATTTTGCGGCTCTTAATGCTGGAGTTGCGTATTCGTTCATTGCACTCTGGTTTTCCTCAAAGCTAATCAAATCACATGAAAACATCTGACCTGCAACAGTGATTAAGTTATTTTGAATGGCTAATCTCATTGTTTCAGCACATACCCTCATTACTTGGCTTTCTGGAGAGAACTTTCCATTTTGAGATGGCGTATAGACATCTCTGAATTGTTGCATCATTATAAAACCATTTTCGTTCACTACATCCTCATACCCTCTTGTTTCAACCTTCGGAGTTAATGCTGCTTTAGATTGTTCGCTTAAACAAGCTCCGCTCTTTATTTCTTCAGCGGCCTGCCGATCACCTGTTGCTAGAAACGCCTTATACAGAACTTTCCACGTAGCCCTGGAACCGTTAGAGCTTATCCACTTATCGATAAGCGCGAGTCGCTTACTCTGGGGGGTGGCTTCATTATTAGCCTCAAAAATATGAACCCGGCTCATATTCAGGCATCCTCCCAAAATGCTTGGCTCAAATATATAATTCAGCGCCACCGTAGTACATTCAGACCTAATTAAATTATTATTCATCCAGGCAGGGAGTTCCTCTGCTGCCGCAGAAGTATTGAGCGACAATGTTGCCATGGATTGAGACACTGCACCCGGCACTGGCGAGTTGTGTTTAAAAGGCTGATCACTAGCTGTTAAAGCCGTATCTACAGACAACACGCTCATTGCTGCACCCGAAAGATGACCGTCAGTCGGTTTCTCAGCTCTTAGTTCGGATCTCAGCGCATTGATCAGCGAATAGGGGATAAAATCAAATTTACGCAAAACAACCTTTGCCAGTTCCTGCTGAGACGTCGGATCCATTGTGCAAACAGTTGATTCAAATGCATCTCTTGCTTCCTGTTCTGCAACAGTGAGTGCAATGTTATCCAGTTCAGCTATGTCTGAAGGGTTAAAAGTTCCATCAAACTCATCATCCGGCTTTTGTGCAAATACAACCTCAAGCACTTCCAAGTGAGGATGGCCGAGTATATTCAGCGTTTCTACATTTAGAATCAGCTGCATTAGCCGCCCCCTATCAGCCGTCAAAGTATCGGCGCCAATATGGGTACCGGGGTTCTTCGCTACTATTCTTGAACGAAGATCAGCAGCAATGCGGTCCGGGTTTTCAAGATTGACTTGTCCATATTGACCTACAGCTCTTTTTAGTGCAGCTTCCGCTACATCTTCTGCCAGATCGAAGTCTTCCATCTCAAGCTGGATTTTAAGACTATCGCACAGGCTGTATAAATTCTTCCATGTCCGCATTTCATCCTTATTCCATTCTCCTGCAAGTTTCTGCACGGCTTTGCGATTCGGATTGCGGGTTTTATTAAAATGATGGATGCGATCCTGCTGGATAAGATAAATAACGAAAAAACCCTGCTGCTGATCCAGCCCGGGCCACTTAGAGCAATGACGGCAAAGCAAACTCTCAAGCGCCTTCAGTTGTAAAATATTCCGCTTATAAGGACTCTTCGCCTCTTTACCTTCGGCAAGCACATCAAGCAAATCATTAAGGGATATAGCGGTTGAAGCCTGAATCAAATCAAAAAGTGAAGCGATATTAACTGTAGCAAGCGCATACAAATACTTTTTCTGTAGTTTAAGATTTTGCAGGGTAGTGCCAAGCGCGCCACATCGGCTTAGTAATTCTTTGCTTGCCAGTGCCAGCTTTTGTGTATTGTGCGGCTTTGGTGGTTGTAGCGGATTGTCTGTCAAATAAGGGAGCAAGAGGGTTGGCATTTCATCCTCACTCGAACTGGAGTCAGAACTGGAGTCAGAACTGAAACCATTGCTTGCCTTTCTGGTGGTTAATGCCTTAAACTCAGCAATCACAGGCATTACGAATTTATGACCCGAATAGTGACTTGATTCAAGAAACTCAACCATTTTATTCCATAGTTTGCTATTTTCCGGTCTCATTAAATAACCTTTAATCCTGTCGCGCTTTACCGGGCATCCGTTTGCTTTATGTCTTAACTTAATGAATACCGCCGCCGCAATCTCCGCACTGTATTCTTCGCTATTGATGCGAGTCATTATTCTATCATATTCACTGGAAGAGCCATCCATCTGCGCCACGATTTCAACTGCAATGCTATTAGCCTGCTCACTAATAGCAAGAGACAAGGTTGAATTCATAAGAACAAAAAACAGAAATAGAAGCCTTAACGGTTTCAAAAAATAAACTGGTATGTACTTACAAGGTAGATTTATCATTACCAACTCACTTGGAATTAATTGTTGTTCGGGATCTTTTCATACACGAAAAACAAAAATACTGAGCCAACCTCATCCAACAAACTACTTACATGTAAGCTCAGATATTTTAAGTCAAACTAATATACATCGATTTTTGTATCTTTTAAAAAATCTTAGCAGCATTATTTATGAATGCATAAAATGAATCGGTATAAATTATGAATTTAAATATTTATTGATAACCAATCATCAGCAATTCCCGAACATTAAACGACAAACTAATTATACTTCGGAGTGGCCAATAGAATTAGTTGGAGACGAAGAAGCCTTCTCCACCGTCGCAGAGCAGTCAATTTCTCTACATATCAAACACTGAAACACAAGGCTACTCAGCCTCTATGTGGTATCAAGCTCCAGGCTTTTGAGGCTGACACTTTTTCCCCTTGCGATCGCCGTAAGAAACTCTGTCCATGAATCAATGAAGAACCAGTCGAACAAGCCCCTGATAGCGTGCCAAAGCGCTTTCTTTGATTTCGATGCTGATAACGCTTTTTGAAAAAGAGGGCAGGCAAGCTGCTCGATTTGGTCAATAAGGAAGGCGGTAAACGTCAGGCTGGCGAAGTTAGTCGCCAGGTGCATTTTACCGTGCCCGTAGTTGTGTTCCAGGTTGTAGCCTTGTGTTTTCAGTGTGTTAAACGTCTCATTCTCTATTTTCCACTTAGCGCGTCCTCCTCGCATGATTTTTGCCACGCTTTCTTTGGTGATTTCAATATCAGTCACCCAGGTATTGGTGTACTTCTTGTCATTGGGGCTGATTTCCACGTACTCAAGGTAGTTGACCAGAATATCCTGATGGGATTTGTTGATGGGAACGCCATTGATGAACCGGAACCAATGCCGGTAGCCGTCTTCATCGGTGAATTCATAACGTGTGACCTTACCGGCGATGTCCATCTCATCGACGGCCTCATAAAGCGACACATGGCTGGTGTCTTTCGCGACCATAATGAAGCTGTAGTCGTAGGATTTCACCAATTTGATCGTGGGACCATCGGAGTACAAGTCGTCAAAATTCAGTACCAACTTAAGGTGTGGGTGTTCTCTGGCAATATTCGACAGGAGCCTTTCGAGTGCTGTTTTTTCACAGTCGTTTTTTGAAGCATCGACTTGTTGAATAATGGGTTCCGGCATTAAAGGCAGCACTTCTTTCTTGCCCGGCTTAACCAGACAGCAGCCCAATAGTTGGTGATAATACTGGGGATTCTTGCTGTCTGGCTTTTTCACACAGCACTCTGGACAATCAATTTTTCCCGAAGAAAAATGCCCCGTCCCATCAATAGGCGCAAGATAGCCTTCCTCAAAGTACTCAAACTGCCTGAGCCGCCCGGAGCGCTGAACATAGGCGAATAACGCCGTGAAAAATTTCCGCAAATACCGAGTTTCGATCGGGTCAAGCAGCTCAGCGAGGCGAGAATCACTCGGCACTCTATTGACATTGTAGAGTGATTTCAGGTTGTGAATTTTATCTGTATTCTGTACGCAGTCCTGATCAAATTTCAGCAACGACGGATATTTAAGGTGCATGACCGCCAGGCCACACATGATGGCATCATGCAGTGCGATCTTGTCATGGTTGTTCACCGGCCTAAAATCTGGAACCTTGGCAGCTTCTTTGGAGACGACGCTGATTAGTTTTTCAGCCAGCGCTTTTTGTTGTTTTTTTGTTGAAGACACAGAGAATACGACTGTAGATGTATAGTCTGCATACTGTACCTCAAAGTCTGCGATTTAGGGAATATCAGAACTACCGCTATCCCTTGGTATCACTGGTTTTAATCAAGTGCTCGGGAATTACTGACCAATCATTACAAATATCGCCTCAGATAATGATCGTCATGAAAAACAGAAATAATACCGACAACCACCAGATTATATTCAGTGCTATTCGGATCGATAAAAGTTAATTACTGATGTTTCTTATATAGACTTGAGTTTAGAGTGAGCGGACTTTAATAATTGCCGGAAACAGGCACAAGATGGCGGTTCCGAACCCGCAAAAGCTGGAACCGCCATGCTCACTCAAGAACAGAAAACCATTCTCGATAAGCTGGGCTATTACATCTCTTTTCTGGCTGTGGCGCTACCCTCAAGATCAGTACCAACGTTCTGTGAACTGCTGGTCGCCAGCATGGTCACCGCCGAGGGCTTTGTCACCCAGTCATGGCTCCAGGGAAGACTTCATAACTTCTGGGGCAGCTATCACAAATGGTTGGAGACAGGGCGCTGGCGAAGCTATCAAGTCGTCGCCCGCTTTATGCAGTTATGTTGCCTTACTCTTCCTGAAACGCAGCCCTTGTTTCTGGTCATAGATGACACTCTTGTTCTTCGATTCAGTGAGAAAGCGCCTGGCAGCGGCATTGTCTTCGAGCATGCCCACAAACTAAATCAGGCGCGCTATGTACTCGGACAGTGTTTCGTTTATTTGACCATGGTTCAGCAACGCCCCACGGATGAGGTGCCAACTTCGATCCCCTGGTTGGCCCGGATGCCTTCTGAAACCGGCAACACCAGCAAACTGTTTACGGCCAGGGCGCTGCTAAGATTTACCCGTGCAGTCATTGGTGAGCGGTTCACTTATGTGCTTCTGGACTCCTGGTTTATGAGAGGTCACGTCATCCGGCACACACAAAAACTGGGCTATCACGCCATCGGTCAGGTTCGTCATAATCTCGCCTTGTTCCTGCCTCCGCTGCCGGAACCTAAGCGGCGGGGAGCGCCAAGAATTTACGGGGAGAAATTAACAAAAGCGCGGGTTCAACAACTCCCGGAACACAAGGTAAAAATGCACCTCTACGGGCGAATACGCACCGTGTATTACAGAAGCAGACTGTGCCGGGCCAGAATTCTTAAGGGTCAGGAAGTCATTGCCGTCTGGACAGAGTTCGAGCACAAGGGAAAACGTCGCAAAACCCGGCTAATATTATCTACCGATATCACTCTTGATGCTGTAACGGTGTTGCGCCATTACGCTTTGAGGTGGCCGATAGAGCCCGGATTCAACCAAATCAAAAACCTGTTTGGTGTCCGGCAACTCAGGCAGCGCAAAAGACAAACTCTTTATCGCTGGTTGAATATACGGCTGATGGCCTACGGCCTATTGCAGTTGCTCTCGATCCGGACAGGTAAACTGGCACGGGGTCTGGTGAACCAACCCTGGCGCTCAGAAGATGTCATCACGGCAGGCATGGTGAGGATAGTGCTGAAAGAACTGATCCTACAATTTAGCGTACGTTCTTGCTGTGCCTGCAAGTCAGCGATATTCCAGTTTCTGGACATTGAAAATATCCCTGAACATGAGGTGTCGATGCCCAAGACGGCGTGATTTGCCGTCGGGGATCAAAACGAGTGATTAGAAACGGTGCTTTACAACACTGTAATATGAGGCTTTGGCTCTAAACTCGAGTTATATAAGCAAAGGAGCCTTGTTAAGGCTCCTTTGTATTGGATTTAAATCAAGTATTTAAACAAGTCAACTCTACGTTATCAGGCAGAACGCTTGTTACGAATCGCAACCTTGTCGATCTTGCCAACCGCAGTCAGTGGCAGCGCATCGGTGTAGGTCATGCTGCGCGCAACCTTGTAGCCAGCCAGGTATTCACGGCAGTGAGCAGTCAGTTCTTCTTCAGTCACGGTAACACCCGGCTTCAGAACGACTTCAGCGTGAACCATTTCGCCCCACTTCTCGTGTGGCAGGCCAACAACAGCGGCTTGTGCAACTGCGTCGTGCAGGCAGATCACGTTTTCAACTTCCAAAGAGTAAATGTTTTCACCACCGGAAATGATCATATCCTTGATACGGTCAACAATGTGCATGTAACCGTCCTGGTCCAGGTAACCCGCGTCGCCGGTCAGCATCCAGTCGCCGTCGAATACTTCGTCGGTCTTTTCCTGGTTGTTCCAGTAACCCGCCATCCGCATTGGGGCACGCAGCGCGATTTCACCGATTTCACCAGCAGGCAGCGGAGTTCCGGCATGCGGACAACGAATTTCAATGTCTACACCGTATGCAGGCATACCGGCAGAACGGGTGCGCTTCAGTTCACGACCTTTGATGGAGTGATCCTGAGCGTGCAGTACGGTTGCCGGGACACATTCAGTCTGACCGTAAACCTGCATGAACTTAACAGTCGGCATCAGTTCCTGCAGCTGGTCCAGCAGAGTCTCGTCGATTGGAGACGCACCGTAAGCGATCTGCTCCAGCGCATTGATGTCGTGCTGACCGAATTCAGGATGAGCGATCATCATCTGCATCATGGTCGGTACCATGAAGATATGCTTGATCTGGTATTCACCGATCATCTTCAGAACCAGCGCCGGATCAAATACAACCGGAATAACGATGGTGTTACCGGCCATCAGGTTGGCACAGGAAACAGTGATACCACCGATGTGGAACAGAGGCGCAACCAGCATAGTGGTGTCACGCAGGAACAGGTCTTCAGTCAGGGCAACTTTCATTGCGGCAATGTGACCGTCGTGAGTATGGATAACGCCCTTACCCTTACCTGTAGTACCGCCAGTATAGTTCAGGAAGGCAACATCACTGCCCTTGGAAGAACGGTCAGCAATCGCATCTTCTTTTGCCATGTCAGCAAAAGTCAGTACGCCTTCTGGCAGGTCTTCAGTACGGTCGCCGATGTAAATCAGGGCTTTAACAGATTCACAACGCTTAACCAGTTCCTGACCCATTTCCAGGAAAGTGTCGTCAACCATCAGTACAGAAGCGGTGCAGTCGTCGATAGACTGGGACAGTTCGTAAGCAGACCAGCGAACGTTCAGGTAGTTAGGTACCAGGCCTGCCCAGGCAGATGCGTAGAAACTGATGATCGGGCGATCGCTGTTTACTGCCAGAATGCCCACACGGCTACCCTGCTCCAGCCACAGCTTGGACAGACCACCAGCAAGACGGCCAACGACTTCGTGCAGTTCACCATAAGTGGTAGTACGTTCCTTGTAGATCAGCGCTGGCTTTTCACTGTTAATACGACGGCCACGGTGAATACTCGCTGTCAGCGACATAATAATTTTCCTTAACTTCTACTTATCTAAAACGCTAGTGTCTCCGACCCCCCCCCAAAGGAGTCGGATCCCCCCAAAATTCCAGACAGGTATTTTTCACCCCCGATGAATAAAAATACCTGCCCGCAAAAAGCTGCACCGATTATATAGGTATCCTCCGTGACAGCGCTAACCAAAACGTGCACTTCCGTTAACTAAACGTGCCAATTTCCATTATTTCAGGCAGACTTCCCCGTATATGGAAAAGTTATTGAGAAAATATGAGAAAGGGAATGGATGAAAACATTCAGTAACACCTTAATGACGTGTAAGCTATTAGACAGCGTTAGTCATTGCTCTCGATGATTTTCCGTTTGATTTGCAGGGGCTAATTTTTGGCATCTTCGATTAATTTTTCAGCCGTAAAAAGACCCTTTTGACAGACCATCCATATTTTATCAAGAAGAATTCCTCCGGAAGCATAAGCAGAAAAGTCAAACAGCCGGTCGCCGATAGTGCCGGGAAGCCGGAGATGCTATGTTTTCAGGGTTTTCCTGTCTTATATAAACCATGCACGCCATCCAGACGATCCAAAAACCTGTGGTAGTCTGAAGCTGACAACGATCGCTCCAATCTATGACGCTGAGTCAGTAGTCTGGTTAAGTTACTGTGCGAATTAATCTTCCGCCGGGCCGAAGACTCACTACCTTCTACCGCTACAGCCGTATATCCCTGCTTTACCTCCGCCGGTGCGCTATGGGCATCAAATGGCGACTCTGCGCTTTTAGAATCGGTCACAAAGGGGCTGGAAGACCGGATCGTGTCAAAGATTGTCCGCATGTTTTGAAGGCTAGCTCTCAGGTCACCTGTGAAGGTTTTACAGCTCTCCCTTTCACGATTGATATACGTTATCTGTTTCCTCAGCACGTCCATACGCTGTTTTACACTAAGTTCACCATTCACCTTTCGTTTAATCCAATAGCATTGACTCAGCGTATCAGTATCAGGTTGAACACCATCATTACTTAATAAATACCTGACACTCTCCAGCGCGCAGCCACTTCCGCAGGGAAAATCCCCTGGAAAATCAATAATGACACCGGATACGGATGCTCCCTCGGACAAAACAAGTAATGCATCACCCTTAAATGCCTCAGCAGGATAGAGGCTCGGGTATTTTTCTACGACGCTTATATCAGAGGATGTCAGTGGTTCCCAATTCCGGGGAACGAATTCGAAACCACGGTTTTGATCATATCGCCATTCATAGCACTTCAGTAATTCAAAGCAATGCTGACCTTCAGACATGGCAATAGCGGTGGATCGATTGACCCCGACCAGCTTATGCTTCCTGAGCTCCAGCGGAGCTGTCAATGCCACAGAGTTCCGGAGTTTAATCCTACAACCTTCACCTATCATGTCAGCTAAAGCAATCTTCATAATTAACTCACTGTAATCACTTACAGTAAACTCATGCGCTTCTGCCTGAACGGGCAGGGAAATCAATATCATTATGAACAAACAAAAGCCGGATTGTAAAACGGGGATTTTCTGATTCATTACATGCCTTTAATGATTCGGAAAGTGCTGTATTTATAAGACACCGTTAGATTATAGCGCCGATTTCAATCCGGACTAGCGATGAAATTAATAATTTTTCCACATCTCATCTTTCTTTAGCTGAAATGGTTAATGTAATCTGTCGCAAAATTAATAAACCAGAAAATAAACAGAAATATAATACGTTTGTTTTTTTAAACTAGACTGAGTGATATTGATTTTATTTCCAGACAATAATTAATGAAATCTGTATTTTTAAAACCATTAAATGTGATAAAAAAGTCCAATTATATCTATTACGGTATCGTCATTATTATGACAATAATGACAACCCCTGCTGCCAAAGCCGGGGAACTGAAAGCTAGAAATTATCAGCAACTCATGACCGCTATTGCCAGAGCAGAGGCATTCGGTCGTGCGTGTAAGATTTACCTTGAGGGTTCGATAGAGCTTCAGGCACCACTGGAACTGCGGAAGCATACCCTGATCGGGCGCAACAGGGATTCGCATAGAATTCGGAACAAACCGAACTGCATATTATTAGATCAGCATGAATGGCAACAAGTTGAAACCGGATTTGAGATATCCCCTGGTAAGTGGGGCACCCCTCAGCCATCTGACACTTCACATCTAAAGAAACTACCTTATCTCTATCCTGCACCATCATTTGAAGGTGAAGCACTGTTGATATTGTATGATCAGGCATCACTGAAGTCAGTGATTATTGACTTTCCTCAGCCTGCCAGTGCTGCAACACTTAAAGGTATTCAGTGCGACTCAAACACCGAATCAGCAAAGCAGGATTCGCTGGAAGACTGCTATTGGACGACAGATAGGGAACCCGAGCCGCGCAGGCGGAGCAGTGTTTCCAAGAGCCTCAAAAAAACAGCGTCTGACGATACAAATATTCTGGATTTAATGCTTGTAAATGTCAGGCAGAAATTATCTGGTCTCGAAAACGAACGGCTTAATGAGCGGCTGGAAGAACGAATAGATGAACTGCTGAGTGAAAGCGCACTGACTTTACAACAGGCTGAGAAAATGTCCAAACAAAAAACTCAACAAAGAACACTGGAACACAGGCTGTCAATGCAGGAATTACCCAACCATTCTATAGCACCTGATGACGACCTTCCCACTCCTCCGTCACCATTAGGTCAACGCCCACGGTGTCAGTCCCTTCAGGTGATACCATCTACAGCCACTCGCGGCATGGCACGCTCAGGTCATTCTGAATACCCGCCATTTAGACTTTACACCATTGAAGCTTCACCTCTGGTTACCAGACGCCAGTCTTCTGATCCCGGCAACTCGTCTCCTGAACAATCAGAGGGTTCACAAGGACACTGCCACACTCGCAGCGCCAGCGACTCCGACGAAGTCCGGACGACAGAGTGGAGTTTAACGAAACGCCAGTCACAGTCAGATAACGCTTTGACAGAAAGTGCCGGATTAGGCAAACCCCTTAGGCTGAGGCTGAAATCGCAAACAAGCTGGTCTCCCGACAATGAACCACTTGAAACTATAATTGATATGTCTCCAACGAAGCCTGCAGGCAAGTCGGAGTTTACATTTTCATCTCCCCCCACTGCTGGCTTGCCTTCAAAAAGAAGCCGGGGACACCAGCGAACAACCTCAGAGCATCATATCAGCGGCAGCCATCTAATATTACCACCATGGAATGCTCAAAGAAGACAAAGTACGGGAAATCCGGGATTTCAACATGTAGAAAATAAACCTATAGAAACCATGCTCTGATCAATAAATATTCTTCTATTTCTATTGACCCTTTCGCACTCAAAAGCGACTATTAGCCTGAGTTAATTTGGCAGTGGCGATGATGACAGATCCAGCTAAAAAAGGAGGCTGTCATAACCTTCAGCATAATATGCAGCATGAACATACCCTGATCGGCAGTTGGGCGACACTCGTCGCCAGATGTTTGGATCATTACGGCTTTGACGGCGCACAGTTATGTACGGAGTGTGATATTGATCTGTCACAGGCAGCAGATCCCGAAGCCCGTTTTTCGGCACGGGACATGAGGCGACTATGGAAAACCGCCGTCCAATATACCGGTGACCCGGCCTTCGGATTACGTGCCGGTTGTCATATTTCTCCCTCTACCTTTCGTGCGCTGACTGTTTCCATGTGGATGAGTCGCACTCTGAAAGAAGCCTTCGAACGGCTGGTGTTGTATGCGCCTATGTCCGCCACCACCGGACAGGCAGAACTAAGAGAAACCGCTGACAGTTTCAAAATCGTTATCCGACTGGAACGCCAGCCGAATGGCAAGCTGTATGCCAGCCATGAAGCCGCTGATGCTCTGTTGGCCGGGTGTGTTACTTTCTGCCGTCAACTGCAGCACCCCAGCTTTAAGCCGCTTAAGATTCAAATGATTCGCCCCGCCCCGGACAATTTTGGGCCTTATCACAATGTCTTTGGCTGTCCCGTGGAATTTGGCTGTGAGGATATTGTGATGGTATTCCCCAAAACACCGATGCTGGAAGCACTGCCATCGGCGGACAGCGAAATGGCCCGGCAGGCTGACAAAATGATCGTTAATTATCTGCAACGCATGCAACAGGATGATATTGTCAGCCGGGTTGAAGTGCTGCTCAGGGAATTACTGCCCAAAGGGCCGATTACCCGCAAAGAAGTGGCTGCCCATCTGAATATGAGCCTGCGCAAACTGCAACTGAAACTGCAGGGTCGCGATACCAGCTATCAGGAAATTCTGGAAAAACTTCGTCATCAGCTAGCAAAGCAATACCTGCATCAATCCCGGCTGCCCGTAGGTGATATAAGCTTTAAACTGGGATTTGCCAGTGCTGCCAGTTTTTCCCGTGCCTTTCGGCGCTGGACCGGGTTGTCACCGGCCGGGTATCGTGATCGTCGTTTTGATCATCCCGAAAACCCGAGTCATTGATACCGGACTAGTACATCATTTCAATACGATTGAGGGGTAAAGCTTTCTCAGCTTTATTCGCGCATCCTTGTTGGTAAACCGCCAATCCATTTTTGTCTGGCACTGGTTTCGTGCCGCTTCCCAAGACGAAACCTCTGCTTTCAAAGTGTTTCCTGATTACCACTGAACATCCGCTAACTTAAGCAGCCTCTCTGGCATGGGCGCGGTGTGAACGGCTGCCTGTGCTAATCGCTTGATCATAGAGGGCATGTCAAATCGCCTATTGAACCGGTAATTAAATCCGGTCGCAGTAGGAATGCTGGTCACCCAGCACCCCCTGCACAGATCCGTACGTGCACTACTAATGCATACGGCTCCTACCTCGAGTATTTGGCGTCAAACCGCCGCTCGGGCCATGGATGTAAGACCTTCACTTTTGGCAGCACTGCATCCAGAAAGCGCCCGAACTTACTCCAGTTCAGGCGATTCCTTTGGCTTCGCCGCTTCAGAGCCTTATACCAAATTTTCCTGACAGCTTTTAACAGGGCACATACTTTACGGCAGTTGCCCGGAACTGCAAAATAGTTCAGATGCCCCTGAAGAACACGGTTTAACCATTTCGCCTGTTCCATCACTGGGTTATGCCGATTTTTCACCAGATATTCCTTGATGGTTTTCAGTGTTGCCCTCTGTCTTTTTGCACTGGTTTCACGGCCTACCTTGAAATGCTGACCATTCCGGATTTTCGAGCAGTAGTGTATGAATCCGAGAAACTCGAAGGTTTCCGGGCGCTTTCCTCTCTTGCTCTTTTCATCCTGTTGCGCAAACCTTCCAAAGCGGATCAACCGTGTTTTGTCCTCATGCAAAGACAGCCCGAAGTCACTCAAGCGCTTTTGCAGTTCAAACAGAAACCGATTTGCATCTGACTTTGACTGGAAGCCCAGCACACCATCATCCGCATAGCGAACGACAGAAACCAGTCCACGTGCATAACGCCTACGCCACTGATGCACCCAGAGGTCATACACGTAGTGCAGGTAAATATTGGATAATAGCGGTGAAATCACTGATCCCTGTGGTACCCCTTCGCGGCTCCGGACACGCGTGCCGTCCTTGTCATAGTGTCCGATGGTTATCCATTGTCTTATGAGACGGATAACTCGCCGGTCTTTCACCCGGTACTCTATGAACATGATTAGCCATTCATGATCGACCTGATCGAAAAATTTTCGAATATCCAGATCCAGCACCCAGTTCACCTTGTTACGCATGATGCCTGTCATGAGCGCATCCATTGCATCATGCTGGCTTCTCTTCGGACGAAAGCCATAAGAAAAACCAAGGAAATCTTCTTCATATATTCCTTCCAGCAACTTCACTACAGCTTGTTGGACAATTTTGTCTTCCAGGCAAAGTATGCTTAAAGGACGATCCGTCCCGTCCGCTTTAGGGATGAACACCCTTAATGCCGGGCAGGGACGGTAGCTTCCTTTTTGCAGCTTGTAGTGGAGTTCTATCAGGCGGTCTTCCAAACCCTTCTGATATTTTTGCCACGTCATACCATCTACACCAGGCGCTGAGTGTCGCTTCAATTGATAGAAACTGTCGCTCAACAGCTTGGGCGTAACATGATGGTACAGGCTGGTGAACTTCAAACGACTGTCCCTTGCCGCAGCCTGACGCACACCCAACAGCCGTGACGTTGTGTTTATCCTGCTCTGAGTCAGGACACAGGCGTTCTGTTGGATGTTCCTCTTGGTCAAGC
Source organism: Endozoicomonadaceae bacterium (assembly GCA_965261725.1). GTDB lineage: Bacteria > Pseudomonadota > Gammaproteobacteria > Pseudomonadales > Endozoicomonadaceae > CANDOC01. Next base: position 53,677 of record CBDHDU010000008.1, read on the forward strand.
CCCTTTCCTCCACGGCCTCCGCCACAGGAGAACCTGCTTTGTTCGGCTGCTTCTTCAGTACTATGGGCTTGTCCGACTTCCTGCCTGTCATCATGGGCTTATGGTGATTAGCCTTCCCCATGAAACCTCCCGTAGCTATTGAGGGAGAGGTACGCAGGACCTCCCGAGTTCCGTACAAGATGCATACCTGCATGCACAAGGTCTGCGACTGCGTGAGGTTCATAAACCGCTTGCGGATTAATGTGGTTTATAATTTTGCTTTCTGTTTCGCTTAACAACATCAGCACCTCAGATAGAATCGATTTCGCAGCTCAATACTCAGCCTACAGGCACCCCTGTCAACGCTTCACCGGCCACCTTACGATGACAGGCGCATGACTCGGGGCTGGGACGATCCGCCAGTCTTACCCCACAGGGACTTTCACCCTTAACATCTTGCCGATTTATCTCGGCACTCTAAGCGCTAATTTCCCCCCACATTAAAACCTTGAACAACCCCGGTTAATGTCCACCTTTTAACTGGAGTCTGATCATGAAGGCAGAGCAGCGCGTCAAGCTCAAAACCCTCTGGGAACAGCGCCTTGATCAGTGGAGAAAATCCGGGCTATCTCAAGTCGACTGGTGTCGCCAACAGAATCTGAACGCGCATCAGCTGACCTACTGGAAGCTAAAATTACAGCCACGCAAGGATCAGGATAAACTGATCCCGCTGGTTGTCAGCCAGCCTCCCGAACCTTTGGAGAATCACCCGATTATCATTCACCTGGGCAATGCCAGGCTGGAAGCCTCCCTGCATCAGGTGCCCGAACTGCTTCGGGCGCTTAAGGTTGTTTCAGCGTGATGCGGCCTCGGCCGAACGCCCGGGTCTATCTCTATGCCGAGCCGGTTGATATGCGCAAATCCATTAACGGTCTGGCAGCCTTGATTGAAGAGCAAACCGAACGTACGCCCTTTGATACGGCACTTTACGTCTTCTGTAACCGGCGCCGGGACAAAATCAAGCTCCCACGCTCGATGGAGAAACACTCAACCAGCTACTGGATGGTTTTGATATTCGTCCGCAACATCCTTTCCCAGCGCTGAATTATACATCCATGACCTGATACACTGGCATTCAACAGCCAACCCGCTACCTTAATCTGGCATGGATGCCTGTATTCCCTCGCTACCCAATGATCCGGTTCTCAAAATCTGGATTGAATCACTGCTTGCCCGTAACAAATTACTACAGGCAGAACTCGCCCTTGAGCAGGAAAAAAACCGGCTGCTGATTCAAAAGCGGTTCGGTGCTGCCAGTGAGAAAACGTCACCGGATCAGATGGGCCTGTTCAATGAAGCGGAACAGGATCAACCTCCGGAACAGGAAACCATCACCGAAGCCGAGACCGAAATCGCGGTTCCCGCCCATCAGCGCAAGAAACCCGGTCACAAGCCCCTGCCTGCTGACTTACCCCGAGTCAGGAAGGAGCACGATCTCTCTGAAGATGAAAAAATCTGTACCTGCTGCGGTAACCGGGACCTGCATCGCATGGGTGAATAAATCAGCGAGCAGTTGGATATCATCCCGGCCAAAATCCAGGTCATCCAGCATGTGCGCCCCAAATATGCCTGCCGGGCCTGCGAAGGTCAGATCAAAACCGCCGCAATGCCTGCCCAGCCGATTCCGGGCAGTGTGGCAGCCCCCGTCGTTCATTGCGATGAAACCGTGGTAAAAGTCCTCAAAGAACCGGATAAAACACCCCAAAGCCAGTCTTATATGTGGGTTCAGGTCTCTGAGCCGACACCCGGTGAATATGTCGTGTTGTTCGATTATGCGCCGACTCGCAGTGGTTCGGTACCCCTGAAACTGCTCGAAGGCTTTAAAGGTTACCTGCAAACTGACGGCTACGAAGGTTATGCTGCCGTAGGCCGACAGGAAGGCGTGACCAGCCAGGGTTGCTGGGCACACGCCCGCCGCAAGTTCGATGAAGCGATCAAAGGGCAGAAAAAAGGCAGTAAACCGGGCAAAGCGCACGTGGCACTGTCTTATATCCAGAAACTGTACCGCATCGAAAAACGTATAGCCGGCCGCCCGCCAGATGAAATCAAAGCGATCCGGCAACAGGAAAGCTGTCCGATCCTGCAGCAATTACGACAATGGCTGGATAAATCGCTGGCGCAGGTGCCACCCAAAAGCCTGAGCGGTAAGGCGCTGCACTATCTGCATAACCAGTGGGATAAACTGGTGCGATACACCGAGGCAGGCTATCTACGAATGGATAACAATCTGGCCGAAAATGCGATCCGACCGTTTGTTGTCGGACGCAAGGCGTGGTTGTTCAGCCAAAGCCAGAAAGGTGCCCGTGCCAGCGCCAATCTTTACAGTCTGATCGAGACAGCGAAAGCCTGCGCTCTGGAGCCTTACGCTTATCTGGCGAAAGTGTTTGAACAGCTTCCAAAAGCCGATACGGTGGAAGCGATCGAAAAACTGCTGCCCTGAAACCAGAACCCTGCCTGAATGAACGTAGGCCGCTGCGCGGCAACTTTTTGATTGCACTAAACGTCAGGCTCAAACCTATTGTCTGACCTATGATAAAAGCTCTTTCTCAGGTAGCCCGTCAGCGTCATATGACTTTCTTCTCCATTCAAAGAAACTGGTCAAAAAAAAGATAAAAAGTGCCTTCCTTTCAAGCTTGATAGCTTTGTTTGCAAGCGCTTTTATTCCTTCATCCGGGGCCGGTGAAAATGAAGCAGACAATAGCTCAGAACCCGGATCATCCCAACCACAAATCAAGAAAATACGACTCGATGACAATTCGGAGGTTGTAATTGTAAAGGTGACTGATGACTTTCCTGTGTTGCCTGAAATTGATCAATGGCTAAAACAATGTACATCTTGCATTAAACAAGAACCGCCAGACGACGATGAAAAAGAAACAAACAGTTCGGATACCGAATTCACAGTATCACCTCAAGATCCGCCTTCACCTTCAGTTTTTCAAACGGTTGAATCCGGCGAGAAACCTTTTCAGTGTACCCTGTGCCAGCCCCCGGTGACCCTCAACAGTGCGAAGGCGCTGGCCACTCACAAATTCAGAAAACACCCTAAACGCAAAAGACTGGCAGAGGAGGACGACTGAAAAACAACCTCAGGATGCCATCCCCTTCACCGGCTGCATTCGTTATCATCCGTGCGACTGTATTGATGAGGCCGTATGACCAGCCGACCGCCGTCCAAACTAAAACAATTACTGCTACGCGATCAGTTATGGTGGCGTTATTACCAGCGCAACGCCGATACGATACGCCCTGCTGTGGTTGATGCGATCAGCAAAGTACTGGCCTGCGGGCGGGTGATCATGGGGTATGCCAGCTTTGTATGCAGCAACCATGAATGCTCTCACACCAAAAAGATCTGCTTTGGCTGTAAAGCCCGGTTGTGTAATACCTGCGGCAAAAAACTCACCGATCAGTGGATTGCTGACCAGAAAGCGCTGTTGCCGGATACTGAGTGGCAACACATCACCTTTACGATGCCTGATGCACTCTGGGAGCTGTTCAGAATCAACCGCACCTTACTGGGTAAACTGAGCCCACTGGCGGCAAAAAGCCTGCAGGCCTTTGCCGGGAAAAAAGGCGTGACACCTGGCATTTTCACGGCACTGCATACCTTTGGCCGAAAGCTGAACTGGAATGTTCATATTCACCTCTCTGTGACCCGTGGCGGATTATACGACGGAAACTAGCAATGGAAGTCAGTCTACTTCACCAAAAACGCCATCATGCCCGCGTGGCGTTACGGCGTGATCAACCTGCTCAGGGAAGCGTTTAAACGTGGCGAGCTGGATCTGCCTTCCGAGCTGAAAGACAGCTGTCATGACCTTTCCGGCTTCAATGATTTCCTCGATGAGCAATACCAAAAGGACTGGATCGTCCATTTTGCCAAAGCCACCAAAAGCCCCCACCGCACCATCAGCTACCTGGGGCGCTATATCAAACGACCACCGCTGGCCATGTCGCGCCTGAAACACTATGGCGGTGATACCGTTGTGTATGAGTATCTGGATCACCGCACCAAAACCCGCCGCCATGAAACCTGTGAAGGGGAAGAATTTATAGAGCGACTGACACAGCATATTCCCGACAAAGGTTTCCGAATGATCCGGTATTATGGTTTTCTGGCATGCCGGGGAAGGGCTACATTGCTGCCCACCGTCTACAACCTGCTCAATCAGCCCGAACGAAACGCCCTGAAAATCACCTTTCCGGCGTTACTGAAACAAACCTTTGGGCTCGACCCGCTGCAATGCATCCTCTGTCAGGCTCAAATGATCTTCACCGGCATTACCCGGGGGAAGCCGCAGTACGAGCTGTACAAATACCATCAACAGCTTGCGCTTGCGAAACCGATTACATAGTTCACGCCCTCAATCCGTCTGAAATCAGGATTTCAGGGTGAGATCGGGCAAATCAATAGGATTTAGGTGGTATCAGACAGATAAGCACAACATTCAGTGTCAGGTAATAGGATGCTGAGAGGGTGGAAAACCAAAGGTTACAGGAATGACTGGAATAATGAATTTTTGAAATTCCTATGCGTCAAGCTTGTAGACTCAAACTAATACTTTTAATGCCTGATGCTTTGTGGTCTTGCTGATAGCTGTTCGGCTTTTGATTGTTTTGAACCTGACAGATAGCACTCAAACAGGGCAGGCATCATAGCCAGATCCATCTATTGTACAGGTAAATTTGCAACCTATCCAACAAATGTACTATTAATGAATAGGCTGCGATGTAAAAGAGAGGCAGGAAATTCAGTACTTCAACATTATCCTGAATTCTTTTTATTCAACACATATTTACTGATAAGCCAGCCTGCAGCAATGCCAGAACCAAGCATAATAGCGACATGATCCGGCTCTGAAAGAAAGTGCAATATCCCGGAAAAGCCATGATCTCCTGAATGAGCCATTGCACTGCCCGATATCAACAGACTGCTTGCCAGCAGCATCTTACTCTTTAAACACATATAGCTACCCCCTGTTGTTTTTCTTCAGGTAAACGGTCCACCAGCATCCCCTGCTGAATAATGAACTGCAGAATGTCCTGCACCCCTTCCCCGGTTTTCATATTGGCAAAGACAAAAGGACGGTCGCCCCGCATTTTGCGGGCATCACTATCCATGACATCCAGCGATGCGCCGACATGAGGTGCCAAATCTGTTTTATTGATAATCAGCAGGTCAGAGCGGGTAATACCCGGCCCACCTTTACGGGGAATCTTGTCTCCTGCCGAAACATCAATGACATACAGCGTAAGGTCAGAAAGCTCCGGGCTGAATGTTGCGCTCAGGTTATCACCACCCGACTCTACCAGCACCAGCTCCAGCCCCGGATGCTGCTTGCATAACTGGTCAACAGCAGCAAGATTCATTGAAGCATCTTCCCGTATCGCGGTATGCGGACAACCACCGGTTTCAACACCAATAATCCGGTCTTCTTCCAGTGCTTCATGGCGCATCAGAAATTTGGCGTCTTCTTTGGTATAAATATCATTCGTTACCACCGCCAGATTATAATGATTCCGCATTGCACGACACAAGGCTGTTAATAGTGCCGTTTTGCCTGACCCGACGGGACCACCTACCCCTACACGCAATGTCTGTTGAGTCATTTTTTATCCTTCTACGACTTTATAAAACGAAACCCGCTTATGATCGAAACATTCGGGAATACTGCTGCTCATGCCAGGCGCTACCCATCGCGTAATGATGAAGACTGTTGCCAATTTCATCATCACCCCTGTCAAAACCTGCCGTAATGGTTTGGCCAATAACAACCGTTAACCGCTTTAGTATTTTCTGGGCATCGGTTTGCCCCAGCGGAACGGCTTTAGCGGCAGAGGCTACCTGATTTTCACACCAAGACCAGAGAAAGCCGGCCGCAGCAGCTTCCTTATTTAACCCCTGTAATACGCCAGCAAGCGAATACATAGCAGCGACTGTCGGTTGCTCCAGCCAGTTTACCCGTTCATCGTTATGTAGTGAGCGGTGCCATACGGCAAAAGCATTACCTATCTGGCAGTCTTCATTATACAGTTCACGGGTTTCCCTAAATGCCAGCAAGGTATCATTCCAGCGATTAACACTTTCCCTGTCTTCCTGATCCCAAGCATCATATAAACGTTTGAAAACAGGTACATCCAGATGCCCTAATCCCTGATCGAGCAGTATCTCAATCCACTTGCCAGTGGTCTCACCATCATGACACCACCCCTGTTCGATGGCTGTTTCAAGTCCTTGGGAATATGCAAACGCACCAACGGGCAAAGCGGGGCTGGAGATATGCAACAACCCCAGAAGTGCCTCAGTGTTCATGGTGGTGGCCTCCCTTATGACTGTGGGAGTGGCTATGAGAATGATTGTGACCATGGCCACTATAGGCACCATTTTCAGGTTCAAATGGCACCTCTTCACGGATGACAGTGCAGCCCAGTAACCCGACCATTTCATCCAACACATGATCCTGATGATAACGTACCCAGCCATCCCCTATCTGCAGCGGCACATGCCGGTTACCCAGGTGATAGCAAACACGGGCAAATGTCAGCGCATCCTGCTCACCCACTTCAGTACAAACAGCTGTAGAGACTTGTTCCGGAGCTGCCTTTATCAGCACAATTTCACCGGTTTCCGCTCGTAAACGGGTGCCGTCACGCATAGCATCGCCACGTTCAATAAAGATACCGGCTTCAAGGCCACCAGCAGTAACCGCCTTTAACCGCCCCCGTTTACGTTCATCAAAGGGTAATTCCAGCTGGTCTTCATGATCACCCGGATCAGTCACTGACAATCGTTCTGTAAGCTTCAGCATGCAGCCCCCTTTAAAACAGAAAATAGCGCTGTGCCAGTGGAACCACTTCCGCTGGTGCACACGTCAGTAGTTCACCGTCAGCCCGCACTTCGTAGGTCTCCGGATGGACTTCCATATGTGGCTGCCAGTTATTTAACAGCATGTCCTTTTTACGCACAGTACGACAGCCGGAAACAGCTGACAATTGCTTTGCCAGTCCCAACCGACGACCAATATCATTTTGTAGCGACAATGCAGAAACGAAGGTTAAAGATGTTTTCTCAACAGCTGATCCCATCGCTCCAAACATTGGTCGATAGTGGACTGGCTGGGGGGTGGGAATAGAAGCATTCGGGTCGCCCATTGGCGCGGCGGCAATCGCCCCCCCTTTCAGAATCAACGAAGGCTTGGCTCCGAAAAATGCCGGTTTCCACAGTACCAAATCTCCCAGTTTGCCCACTTCAATGGAGCCCACTTCATGGGCAATGCCGTGAGTCAGTGCCGGATTGATGGTGTATTTAGCGATATAGCGACGCGCCCGAAAATTATCATTGTCACCACTTTCTTCCGGTAAGCTGCCCCGCTGCACTTTCATTTTGTGTGCCGTCTGCCAGGTACGGCAGATTACCTCACCCACACGCCCCATCGCCTGAGAATCTGAGGCAATCATGCTGAATGCACCCAGGTCGTGCAGAATATCTTCAGCGGCAATGGTTTCGCGGCGGATACGCGAGTCAGCAAAGGCTACATCTTCCGGAATATTCGGATCAAGGTGATGGCAGACCATCAACATATCCAGATGTTCGTCTACAGTATTTATGGTGTAGGGACGGGTTGGGTTAGTTGATGATGGCAGTACATTATCCAGACCACAGGCTTTGATAATATCAGGCGCATGACCTCCACCAGCACCTTCGGTATGGTAGGTATGAATAACCCGCCCTTTGAATGCAGCAATTGTATCTTCAACAAAACCAGACTCATTCAGGGTATCGGTATGAATAGCAACCTGAAGGTCATAATCTTCTGCTACTGACAGACAACAGTCGATAGATGCCGGTGTGGTGCCCCAGTCCTCATGCAGTTTTAAACCCATGGCACCCGCCGCCACCTGCTCAACCAACCCACCGGGTAGGCTGGCATTACCTTTCCCCAGCAGGCCGATATTCATCGGCAAGCTATCTATCGCCTGCAACATCGTCCCTAAATGCCAGACCCCCGGCGTGCAGGTTGTCGCATTGGTACCCGTCGCCGGGCCGGTACCACCACCCAGCATGGTTGTAACACCAGACATTAGAGCTTCATCTATTTGCTGCGGGCAGATAAAGTGAATATGCGCGTCAATACCACCCGCCGTTACAATCTGCCCTTCCCCGGCAATAATTTCTGTTCCCGGTCCAATAACAATATCCACTCCCGACTGCACATCCGGATTACCGGCTTTACCTATCGCCTGAATACGGCCTTTTTTCAGTCCGATATCGGCTTTGACGACTCCCCAGTGGTCAAGAATCAGAGCATTGGTAATAACAGTATCAGCCACCTCATTACCCGCGCGTTGGCTCTGCCCCATACCATCACGAATAACTTTGCCACCACCGAATTTCACTTCATCGCCGTAAGTGGTGTAATCCTTATCTGGGCTGATAAACAGATCGGTGTCACCCAACCGAACTTTATCGCCGACAGTCGGGCCAAACATTTCTGCGTAGGTTCTGCGCTCCATTGTTGCCATGGTTACGCTTCCTCAGTTTCAGTTTGTTCCGCTGTCAGCGTTCCCATCACCTCACCGCGAAAGCCGTAAATCACGCCCGCACCGGCATAACGCACCAGTTCCACCTGACGTTCCATACCCGGCTCAAAACGCACAGCAGTGCCTGCCGGAATATTCAGCCGGAATCCACGGGTATCTTCGCGATTAAAAGATAATGCGGCATTAGTCTCATAAAAATGATAGTGGGAACCAACTTGTATGGGCCGGTCACCGGTATTGGCGACGGTAACCGTATAGGTTTCCCGTCCATGGTTAATATTGAGCTCGCCAGGAGCCGTAATGAGTTCGCCGGGAATCATGATATTCCTTCCCTGTTATTATGCCGCAGGTTTATACAATGGGATTATGAACAGTGACGAGTTTCGTGCCGTCGGGGAAAGTCGCCTCCACCTGCACTTCATGCACCATTTCAGGGATGCCATCCATCACCTGATCGCGGGATATCACTTCACGCCCTTCATTCATGAGCTGCGCAACTGTTCGGCCATCACGCGCGCCTTCCATAATATGCATGGAGATTAAAGCGACAGCTTCCGGATAATTCAGCTTAACGCCACGACCAAGGCGTCGTTCAGCAACAATTGCAGCGGTATATAGCAGGAGTTTGTCTTTTTCCCGGGGAGTGAGTTCCATGTAATGCTCATATCTGGATATTGTTTTTATAATTTCTGGTATAGCAAGTAGCACGCCAATTTCTGCATATACTACAGTCACTTAGGCAAGCCATGACGGCAGCATAAAAATACGCACCATAATCGCGCACCAACAATACAGCATTACTGCGAAGCGCACAATTATAGTGCAAGAACACCAACTGTTATGTATTCCAGATTCTGGGCCGACAAGCCTGCCGACCATTAACCAGTGGTCGACATAACATCCAGACCTGCTCAAACAGTGCACGGGCACGGCGGGATGAATTGCCCAGATAACGAACAATGAATACCCCGGCACGCCAGCTCAGTGACAGCTCCTTTCCAGCCGCCAGTTGCTGGTGCCATTCTTCTATCGGTGGCTCATGCTCAACAGTCGCCAGCAGGGTTCCGAAGACTGATTTCCCATATAAGCCCGGCAGGCAGTGTTGCCGTAAGCTATCAGCACTAAAATCCAGCCGCTCACAGAATATCGGGCACTGATCACGATATATATTCAGCGTTTGCAGCAAGTGACCTTGAGTAAATGACTCCCCGGATGCCTGACGCCCCAGACACACAATATCCCACCCAATGTACTGCCCACTGCCGCTCAGTCGAATATCTGTTTTTAGTGAACCCTTGCCGCCATCATAAAGAATTGTTTCTTGTGGTAACCATTCCAGACAAGCCTGGTCATCAACATTAATTTCAATAACCTGCTGTTGCCGGTGACCAGAATGATTAAAATAAACCTTACCAGCTCCTGGTGTTGTAACCAGACCATGAGCCCCGGCTCCCACAGTTACCAATTGCCGCAACTCATCACCAGCCACCAGCCCACCGGGGGGATGCAGCACATATAAATGTGCCAGATCACGGCCTTCCGGCCAGAATGGGCGTTGCAGACGCAGCGGACCATAATGCCGGGTGCGCCCCAGACGCGTTATGCCATTATCTTCCTGCAGATTAATCTCTAATCCTGCCTGCCAGTGCAAATCTATGGTATTTAATGCAGACTGATTCGCCATAATCATTCTTATTATTGTCTCTGAATATACTTTTCAATGAACTGCTTACAGCAATAATCACACCATGGCACCAAACTTTTATGGTTAAGTCAGTCGTAAGAGCTATATTTCAAACCAGTCTCTGATAATGACAAACGGCATGATGCTGAATGAAATACAAAGTAGCGGTTCTCAGGCTTCGTTCCTTATTTTTAGCTGGGATGATTTTCATACCAACAGCCTCTATGGCAATTTATGAGCCTCTTCACTCGATCCTTAAGAGCTGCCCTCAGAAAAAAATATCAAAACTAAAATATTCTGTATCAGTTCCGGACTCTGTAATCGCTTATCCTTCACTGAAAACAACGTGCATCCCGGTTTCTGTAACGCATACTGACCCAACCATGATGACGTTCCAAGCAGCTATTAATGCAGATTGGAGTACTGACGGCAAAACATGGCTCCCACAGGAAATACTTTCAGATTACCCCAGAGAGTATCAATTCAAAACTGGCGGCGTCGTTAAAGCGCCAGAACTCTCCCCCACGGCAAAAACATGATCATAAATTGATCAACCCAAGCACTTTCAGCATGTAGTCTTCACTCCAGCCACAAGTCTTTCTTTTGTTTTTGATGCCTGCTTTTACAGACGTATCCAGCTTTAGAAGGTTCAGCGTTACCTACCTGGCAACCGCAAGATTTTCCGCCGAGAAGCCCCGCCTTGCACGGCATCGGTCTTCATCGAAGGCAACATCGAGAACCCAAAGCAGCTGATTCTCGACTAACCAATGCTTACGCGTAGCCTGTAACAAGTCACTGGCAGTCAATTCCCTACTTGAAATGAAATACCTGACCAGCGTCTTACCTTTTCCCTGCCTGGAACTGTCAAGTTGCACGGCAGCAATCGTTTTAGCACTCCAAGCATGAGCATAGGAGGCTTCCGTCGTGCTCAGCACCCAACAACGCCGATGTTCTTTCCGGCCATGATCCTTTTGCCTTCTTGTTCTGCAAAGTGCTGCCCTGGAGCATCTTCCGGGTTCGCTTGCCAGTATTGATCGAAGGTTCGTGCCAGTTCACCGTACAGCTTTTTCTGATTACCTTTGACAGCCAGCAGATAGTCTGCATCTTTTTTGAGAATGGCCGAAGCTATCTTTTTTTGACAACCCATGGCATCAATAGTGACTAGACTGCCACTGACTTCAAGGAGCTTGAGTAGCTCCGGAATAGCCGTTATCTCATTGCTTTTTCGGTCCACCTTGTACTGTCCGATCGAGAGTCCGGCTTCTGTACACCAAGCATTGACCATGTGTATAGCATCTTTCCCCTTGTTCCAGGCTGATCCCTTGACAGTCTTGCCATCCAGAGCAACAACCCGGCTGTTTGATAGATGCAGCCCTGACAGGACATCCCGTATCCATTGGATAAATACCTGACGGAATTCTTCTGGGTCGAGAGCTGCAAAGATGCGATTAAATGTGACAGCAACAGGGATGCCGCCGGGCAGAGTCAGATGTTTACGAAACCAGTTTTCTTTATGCTCTGCAAACAATCGAATACTGTTCCAGTCGTCGGCGCCACAGAGTATCGCGCAAGTCGACATGAACATGACTTCAGCCAGAAGATGTGTCGTTTTTTTGGGGATCACGTTTGTCTGTCAGTGTCGCAAATTTAGTGAACAGTGCTTTCGATGTAATTACTCAATAAGTGCTGGATAAGGAACAACTCGGTTCAATCGGCTATCTTCTTCTTATGACTTTTTTTGCTCATGATGAACAGCAACTGGCTCTACCTGAGAAGCTACTGGAATTTATCACCCAACAGCAGGAGCAGATTGCCCAGCAGCAGGAACAGATTGTTCAGTTGCAAAGGCAGGTTGAAGTGCTTGAGGCTGAAATTCGTCGTTTGAAAAAACTGCCAGCAAAACCGGACATCCAGCCCAACACCGCGCCTCATGATGATGCTGCCGAGAGCTCTGAAGGCAATGAGCAGTCAGCAGTCGAGGACAACGATACGGCTGAACCTGATGCTACGTTAACGCGTCAGGTCAACAAGCCCGATGAGAAAACCCGGAAACAACGCAAACAACCCTCAAAACCTGCACCTGAAAAGTCAGTCACTATTGAAGTCACAGGGGTTCCACCCGGATCCACCTGGAATGGATACACACCCTTTCATGTACAGGAACTGACAATCAATACGTCCAGTATCGAGTATCAGCTGGAACAATGGATAACCCCCGACAGGAAAACCATTACCGCTAAACCGCCAGTCGATCTCCATGGGCATCATTATGGACCCGTACTGCAAGCTTATGTCCTGTACCAACACCATGGTTGCTCTGTTACCCAACCTGAGTTGCTGGACTGGCTATGGGACATTGGGATTTCTATTTCAGCAGGAGAACTGAGTCTGCTCCTGACCCAGGAGCATAATCAATTCCATGCTGAGAAGGATGAGCTGCTGATTACCGGTATTCGTTGTTCTGGCTATATTCAGACAGACGACACGGGTACAAGGCACAAGGGGCAGAATGGTTATTGCACCATTATCAACAACGAGTCCTTTGCCTGGTTCGCCAGCACAGGCAGTAAAAGCCGGGAAAATTTTGTGAGTTTGCTGCATCGCCCATGGCGAACCTACACATTAACAGAAGAAGCCCTGGATTATCTGGAAGAACATCATTATCCCCAAAAATGGCTTAGGATCCTCAAACCGTACAACGGAGTAACGTTCCTGAACCGTCAAGCCTGGGAAGCCTTCATGAACGACCAGGGTTTAACAGGGAAAAAACGTCGCCAGCAAGCCAGTGAAGCCCTGATTTATGGCAGCCTGATACAGCATGGAGCAGGGCACCTGACCACCTTCAGCGATGGCGCACGACAGTTTGACGTATTCAAACACAGCCAGTGCTGGATTCATGCAGAGCGAGGGCTGGCAAAAGTCCACCCGGTCAACGACCAGCAAGCTATGGCTCAGAAATGGTGCCGGACATGGTTCTGGGCGATTTACGATGACCTGAAAGCCTTCAAGGCTGAGCCCGATGCCGAGAAAGCACTGAAGGTATGGTTGGGCTTTCATATGCTTGTCCAGACCCGAACATGCTGTGAACCACTGCAGGAAGCCCTGTCAGGTCTGGCACTGATCGAAGAAGAGCTGTTGCTTGTACTGAAAGACCCGAACTTGCCATTGCATAACAACCTGAGCGAAAGCCAGATACGGGAATACGCCAAGCGACGAAAAATCAGTGGTGGTACGCGAAGCGATGCAGGGCGGCAATGTCGCGACACCTTTGCCAGCCTGAAGAAAACGTGTCGCCTGTATGGTCTCTCGTTTTGGGATTATCTGACAGACAGATTAACAGGCAGCGGGTTGTTTCCGAGGCTGGCAAGCTTGATTGAAAAAACGGCACGTACTTTGCCTTGCGGGCTTTGCAGCAGTTTTTGAGTAATTACCTTTCGATGGCATAGCTAAAATGGGTTATTCTACAGGCGATGAACCCGCTTTGCGATTGGCTGACTGGTTAAAAATTGTTCATGTTTTTGCCCTAAACTCTCCCCCACAACTGAAATCCAATGGTTAGTTCTGCGGATTGGTGTGCAGCAATATCCCCAGCCGCTCGAGTACCACTATGCCGTTATAGCCGTATACCCCAAAACCCAGCCCTGTATGCAGCAAACCAACATATCATTGATGCCGTTGGATGCGATCTGGATAACACACTTGCACCTCCCCCAAAAAAAGAGCGCGATGAATGCATAGCACAAGCAGAGATCGCTGAAAAAATAAAAGAACACGCCAAGAATAACGAACTAATTTGCTATGTGACTACCCGAAACCTCTGCTCCAACCAGTACACTCGCCAATGGCTGAAAAGTCATGACCTACCACAGGGGATCATTTTGTCGGCACCTGACAGGTTTTATGAAAAAGAAGATGAAGAAGCTCGATATGAAATCAAAAGAGGTATATTCGCTGACTTATCCAGTAATCTCAGCTGGATCGCTTTTTATGGCGATTCGCCACATGCGGATGCAACGGCTGCGATAGATACAAACATCCCTGAGGTTCACCTTCTGGTATGGAGTAGTGAAAACAGCATGGCATCTCACAAATCATTCAGAGAAAAACTTAACCCTCGCTATCAAGAAACACTAATACGGGAGATTGAAGCACCAACAAGATCAAAATTATCAAAGTGCCAATACTACACATATAAACTCATTAGTCGGCCTCGTTTTCGATCCAGCGGTGCCCGGAAAGATCGTGACATAATGACTGCTGTAGCGAAACTGGTAGAAGAAAATAGAGATTCGGCTAGTAAAGCCAGCCAGCGCCATCTTTTCTCTTCAGAAATGTGATTTTTTATATTAAAGTCCGCTCAGAAATCAGCTATCTCATTACATTTCCACCGTGCAACAAATAGACAATATGATCCTGCTCAAAGGACAACTACTGGAAATTTTCCCGGAGGCTCTTAATGGATTCCGGGGGGTTACCCCAGCAGCAAGCCAAGCAACCCTGAAATAGCTGCTTTTCCCCTACGTTTGATGTTATGGATGCATTCAAAAAATCCCAAGTATAGTGGCAGCTTATCCTGTGAAATTCCACGGTGAGGGCGCAACCAGGATCGCAGCAACGACCAGAAGCCCTCCATCGTATTCACATGCACCTCGTGAAAACCATCACCATCTTCATCCCAGGCATACTCCCCAGCGCCATGACAGACAGATTTACGATCATAACCCCATTTCAAGCCTGTCGTAAATGCTGTATTCATCAGTATAAATCAGCGTTCCCGGCGCTATGAATTCTGTAATCAGGGGCTTGATTGTTACCTGCTTGACATTAGGCAGCATACGGATCACAACCTGCCCACCCCGCTGGATCATGCCAAAGATCGGAGGCTTTTCTTTCTCCAGAGTACCGCGACCACGAGCACCTCTCAAACGGTTACGGCGGGCTGTCCGCCCTTTTTTTTCACCGCTTCAGGCTGGCCTTTATGCCCCGATACAACGTAAACCTCGTCACATTCAACCTTGCCGTCCAGAACGGTGACCGGGCGTTTGTTGCAGACACTTGTCCTGAGTTGCTGTGTCATCTTTTGCACATCGCTTTTGTTCAGGTCAAGTTCAAGTGCAATCTGTCTGTTCGACTGATTGAGTGACATCAGGTACAAGCAGTGTATCCAGATTTTTAAAGGCTGGTGATGCCCTGAAAACACCGATAAAGTCAGATCATCAAAGCGACGCCGACAACACTTGCACCAGTAACGCTGTCGCTCCGGCTGAGTGTCATCTTTACCTTGTCGGGTAATATCAGGGCTTTGACAGCGAGGACAAACGACACCATCCGGCCAGCGCATTTGCCTGACTTGTTCGTAACATTTGGCGTTATCGAGGAGATCATGAAACTTCATCATACCGCTGTTTTACACGAATGTGGACGTTAGTTTCAACCGCAGTTACCTCAACACCCCGGAATCCATTAAGAGCCTAGATATTATGCTTGTCTCACTTTCTGCAGAGAAAACGACTTTAGCTGTCTCTCTCAGTGGAACTCTATCGACATAAATAGTGGCTTCATCCTCAATCTTTCCCAAAGGAGTTGCCAGAATCCTGAATCCGTGAGTTCGTGGCCATTGAATTTGCCAAAAAGCCAGTAATAGCAGCATATGTAGGCTAATATTTGCTCATCTAGATTTTCACCATATAAGTGAATTTTTGTGGAACTAAAATTTGAGCAATCCGACACGGAATTTTATACTCCGGCAGCGGGTCTGTGCTTTGTCGGTGATGCCCTGAACAAGAAAACATCTTTAAAAAAGTCATTGCGTTCTATCAAGAAGCGCCATGGCATCCCTAATATTGATCTGGTTCGAGCTTTTATCGGCCTGTTGGCCTTAGGCAAAACTGATTTTGATGCCATTGATAATTATCGCCATGATGATTGGTTCAAGCGCAGCATGGGCATTAAACAAATGCCGTCCGCCAGCCGGCTTCGCCAGCGTTTTAATGAAGATGCCACCCAACTGATTCCGTTAATTGAAGAAGCGCTTCCCGAACTGTTGTTGGGTAACTATTCAGCACCCTCACAATAAGCTGGTATTTTCGTGATTTTGTGTCATTTTCAAATACAGTTCTTCTCTGACCAACGCTTGTTATGAGTCAACTTGATCCCGAGTTTCAGATTATCGTCACCCTCCTTGCTATCGTAAATGATCAGCAAGAGCAGATCGGTGGCCTGGGTGATCAGGTAGCGAAACTGGAAACAGAAAATAAGGAACTCGCGGACAGACTCAACATCAACAGCCGGAACAGCAGTAAGCCTCCCTCTACAGACGGTTATGCAAAGCCTGCTGCCAAACAGAAAGACTCATCTGCCACGGTGGAGGGTGAGCCACAAGACGACAAACCTAACCCAAAAAGCTTACGACAGAGGTCTGGTCGAAAGCCCGGCGGTCAGAAAGGTCACAAAGGTTCAACGCTTCAGCAAGTCGCTGACACTGACCGCACCCAATATCACCCGGTTATAGACTGTGAGAAGTGCCATCAGTCCCTGCACTCTGCAAACATTGCCAAGTTGGTTGAAAGGCAAGTATTTGAACCGGGTCGTTTTGGTCACTTTGAAGTGACAGCCCATGTGGCCGAAATCAAAGAGTGCCGCTGCGGTCACATGACACAAGCCCGTTTCCCTGAAGGAGTTGATGCTCACGTGCAGTATGGACCGGTGACTCAGGCGCTGGCCGTGTATCTTTGTCAGTATCAACTTATACCTTGCAAGCGTGCCTCCCAGTTCTTCATGGATATTTTCGGATTGGAAGTCAGTCCGGGTTCCATCTGCACCTTCCAGAGCAATGCTTATGACCGGTTAGCCAGCACTGAGCAGGCAATTAGTGACGCCCTTAAGGTTGAACCCATTGCAGGCGCTGATGAAACAGGCATGAGAGTAGCCGGAGCGCTGTGGTGGATGCATGTCCTGCGTACTGACAAGTGGACGTACTATCATCTGGACTTGAGTAAAGGACATTCCGCCATAGAGACGATGGGTATTTTGCTGACCTTTGCCGGGATACTGGTTCATGACCACTACAAGGTTTACTTCCGCTATGCTGCGGCTCATGTACTCTGCAATGCCCACCACCTGAGGGAGTTACAGGGTGTCGTTGATCGCGACTGCAACTATCTTGCGGCTCGTCTTCAGCGGCTGCTGAGACTGGCCTGTCACCTCAGCAATGGTTTTAGAAAGCTGGGAATGAAGGCGATGCCGGAATCCATCCGCCAGCGTATCTCTTCACTGTTCGAGCGAACAGCAAAAAGGGCGCAAGCGGAAGAAGCCGACTATATGGAACGAGTACGGCAACGGTTGGGGCGTGACAAAGTCAAGAATACGAAAGCGTTCAACTTGTTTAAGCGGTTGGTGGAGTACAAGGACGAAACTTTGAGGTTCATGACCGACCTCAACATCCCCTTCGACAATAATGGCAGCGAGCAAGACATCAGAAATGGCAAGGTGAAGCAAAAAATATCGGGCTGCATCAGAAGCGAGGAAGGGGCGAAATGGTATTGCCGAATACGAAGTTATGTTTCATCTGCGAGAAAGCAGGGGCAGAATGTTTTTGAAGCCCTGCTTATAGCCATGAAGAATTACTGCGGTCACTCTTTGCTGGGTGCTGAATAGTTACGTTGTTGGAACTGGGCGCGCCGATCTCTCCGCTTTCAAAAGAACTGGATCACCTTCAGCATATCCCACTGGATATAGACGTTACTCCGCAAGATAACAGCAGAACCCAAAAAGAAGGTTCTCAGTGGACATACAAACACTTCCATGGCTTCGCCCCGATTATGTCTTATGTAGGGAAAGAAGGATGGTGCATAGGAGCTGAGCTTCGCCCTGGCTCACAACATTCCCAGAATGATTTTGTACCTTTCCTGAACACGGTATTGCACAGACTTCGTCGCGTAACCCGGACCTCGGTATTACTGCGACTCGACAGCGGGCATGACGCAGAAGACACTCGCAGAGAGATAGCGGATCACAGCAATGTTGATCACATAATCAAGCTCAATCCACGCAAGCAATATACCGTTACTGCCTGGCTGCCAACCTTTGAGGAAAAAGGCGTGCAGTGGGATGAGCTTCGCCCTGGAAAAACCTGTGCGACACTCTCGATCATCCATGAAACCGACTACGGCCAACAACGGCTTATTATCCGTATTATCAAGCGTACTACCGACTCGGTTGGTCAGTATTTTTTAGCACCGGACTACGAGCTGGAGGGTTGGTGGACGACACTAGATGAGGCTGAATATAGTGATGATAATGTCATATTGCTTTATGAAGATCATGCGACCAGCGAACAGTTTCACAGTGAGTTCAAGACTGACATGGATCTTGAAAGACTGCCTTCAGGAAAATTTGATACCAATGATCTTGTAATGTGCCTTGGTGCGGTGGCTTACAACATTTTGATATGGCAAGAGTTTTCCGGACACTTTTTTACGCTGCCTCGGCAAGCTGTTGTTCATACTTGAACGGTGCAAGGTAGCCGTTAGTTGAGTGCTTTCTCTGGCGGTTGTAATACACTTCAATGTACTCAAATATGGCCTGCTGAGCCTCTTCTCTAGTCTGGAAGTCTTCATGATGAATCAGCTCAGTTTTCAGTGTGTGGAAGAAGCTTTCAGCCACCGCATTATCCCAGCAATTACCTTTGCGGCTCATGCTACAGACAAACTCATTTTCGCCCAACAACTTCTGGTAGCACTCTGAGACATACTGGCTGCCCCGATCGCTATGCACCAGCAAGCCAGCTTTTGGTCTGCGCTTCCACATAGCCATCTGCAGAGAATCTGTCACCAGCGTCGCTGTCATCCTGCTACTCATGGACCAGCCCACAACAGCCCGTGAGCACAGGTCAATGAAGACGGAGAGGTAGAGCCAACCTTCCCGGGTTGGGATATACGTAATATCGCCGGTGTAGGCCTGGTCAGGCTGCTCCCGGTGGAAGTCACGCTTCAGTATGTTGTCAGCCACCGGCTTGTTGTGGCTTGAGTTCGTTGTCGCCTTGAATTTACGTTTGGTCTTACAAACCAGGTCTTCCTCTCTCATCAGACGAGCCACGCGCTTACGGCTGACGGTTTTACCCAGATCAGCAAGGTCATTTTTAATACGGCGTGCCCCATAGCGCTGACGGTGTTTTTCGTGAATCTCCCGAATGTCTGCCTTCAATGCCTGATCCTCCTGAGAACGCTTGGATACCGGGCGAGAGAGCCACTCATAGTAGCCACTACGGGATACCGACATGACCCGGCACATGGCTGAGAGGCTGAATTGCTCCCGGTTATCACTGATGAACTGAAACTTCAGTGACACTCTTTGGCAAAGAAGGCGACCGCCTTTTTTAATATGGCTCGCTCTTCTTTCAGTCTGGCGTTCTCTTTGCGCAAACGCTTGAGTTCGTCGTATATATGCTCATCGTTCTTCTGAGGCTTACTGGTAGCCTTAGGACGGTGATACTTAGCAATCCAGGTGTGCAGGGTGTTAGCGTTCACCTCAAGCTCTCTGGCTGTTTCTGTCACCGGTTTATCAGACTCTACAGCCAGTTTTACTGCAGATTCCTTGAACTCAGCTGTATATGTTTTCGTTTTCTTTTCTGACATTTGGACACACCTTAATGGGCTGCAATATTACCCGTGTTTGTGTGTCCGGAGAACTATAACCACTTCACAATGTTGAGTTCTCGAAAAACTGTCCACAGTATTGTTATAGGACATCTATGACATCAGAACTAAAACCATTAGTTTATTATTGCGCGCACCACATTTGATCACAGCCGAATACATTAATATCATTACTGCACTCATTTGAAGCAAAATAACATTACTTAAAACATAATTTCATTACCATATCGCAAGTACTCTTCATTATTTATAAGTTGGCACCTTGCTTGCAATTTCATCAAGACACACAACACCAAAACAATAACAACACAAGGAATCCACAATGATCCATAAGCTTAAAACAACTTTTAAGGGGCTGGCGTTAACCGCTACGCTAACATTCTCTTCGATATCGGCAGTGGCAGATGAAGACACGATTAAAGTCGGTGTACTGCACTCCCTTTCCGGCACCATGGCAATCAGTGAAACCACATTAAAAGACACCGTATTAATGTTGGTTGAACAGCAAAATGCTAATGGTGGATTGCTAGGAAAAAAACTCGAACCTGTCGTCGTTGATCCGGCATCAAACTGGCCACTCTTTGCCGAAAAAGCGCGTGAGCTGCTGGTTAAAGAAGAAGTCGATGTCATCTTCGGCAGCTGGACCTCCGTATCCAGAAAATCAGCTCTCCCTGTACTGGAAGAGCTCAATGGTCTGATGTTTTACCCGGTGCAGTACGAAGGTGAAGAATCCTCCAAAAACGTGTTCTATACCGGTGCAGCACCTAACCAGCAGGCGATTCCTGCCGTTGATTACCTGATGAGTGAAGATGGCGGTAATGTTTCCCGCTTTGTGTTAGCCGGTACCGACTATGTATACCCGCGCACTACTAACAAGATTCTGGCGTCATACCTCGAAGCTAAAGGCGTGGCAAAAGAAGATATCATGATCAATTACACACCGTTTGGTCATTCCGACTGGCAAACCATTGTTTCTGATATCAAGAAATTCGGCAGCGACGGTAAAAAGACAGCCGTAATTTCTACCATTAACGGCGATGCCAATGTGCCTTTCTATAAAGAGCTCGGTAACCAGGGTGTATCCGCTGAAGATATTCCGGTCATTGCCTTCTCTGTGGGTGAAGAAGAGCTGTCAGGTATTGATACCGGACCACTGGTCGGCCACCTTGCTGCCTGGAACTACTTTATGAGTGCTGACAGTGAAGTGAATGATGACTTCATTGATGCCTGGCAGGAGTTTATCGGCAGTGAAGACCGGGTAACCAACGACCCGATGGAAGCGACGTATATCGGTTTCAATATGTGGACCAAAGCCGTAGAAAAAGCCGGTACTACTGATGTCGATACCGTGCGTGAAGCACTCTACGGTATCACAGTACCTAACCTGACTGGCGGCACCGCGGTAATGAACACCAATCACCATCTAACCAAACCAGTACTGATTGGCGAAATACAGGACGATGGTCAGTTTGATGTGGTCTGGGAAACTAATGGCGGTGTTATCGGTGATGCCTGGACCGATTATTTGCCGGAAAGCAGCAAGATCATTGCCGACTGGACTGCACCGGTAAAGTGCGGCAACTATAACCTCGTAACCGGCACCTGCTCCGGTCAGAAATATTAAAAAACGGTTGCAGCCGGGCGAACCTGCGCGCCCGGCCTGCGCTCCCCTCGCTTTTATCTACGGAATACCTGTTATGATCCGGAAGTCACCGCCAGTCCGGCCGCTGGCGCTACTGGTGTTGTTATGCCTGCTGTTGCCGGGGCTGGCTGTTTCACAATCATTACCTGCGACACTACCCGATGCTCTCGGTAGAACGCTGATTAACAGTTCCTGGGCGGAACGGGAAGAGCTGGCTAAACAGCTGGCCAGTCGCTCAGATCAGCAAGCCAGCGCTCTGGCTGAATATTGGCTATCCGGACAGCTGTATGTACTGAAAGAAAACTATCAGCTAGTCAGCGCGATTAAAGAAGGCCGCCGTTATCAGGTGACTGTTCTGGCAACCGGTGAAGCGCTGGGATTGTTAAAAAAACGTGTCCTGAAAAAGATTCCGATTAATAACAAGCTCCGCAAAGTCATCCGGGATACTTTGGCACTGAAAGATCTGCAGTCACCGGATATAGACTTACGCCGCAATGCCATTATCAGCCTTCTGAAGAGCACTGAGGCGGAAACACGAGAGCAGCTCAATGCACTGAAACACACAGAAACCTGGCCTGCACTTCAGCAACTGATAGAAGAAGGTATTGCTCTGTTTCAGCTGCAAGATGAAAATCAGCAAACTCGGATTGATGCCGCCACGCTGTTAGCAGAATCAAATACAAACGTTGTCTACAACAAACTTAACAGCCTGCGCCTGCAGCTTGAACAAAGCGGACAACAGCCCGAACTGCAAGCTGCGATTAACAAATCCATCAGCAAGATAGATGAACGACGTAAACTGTACGGCGCGGCAGAAAATATCTTCTTTGCTCTGAGCCTTGGTTCGGTATTACTGCTGTCAGCTATAGGGCTGGCCATTACTTTCGGCGTCATGGGTGTTATCAATATGGCTCATGGCGAAATGATCATGCTGGGCGCCTATACAACTTATGTTGTGCAGAGCCTGCTGCCAAACCATATTGGCGCATCACTGTTCATATCCTTGCCGCTTGCATTTGTTGTGGCTGGTTTAACTGGCGTCTTGATTGAACGTCTGGTCATCCGTCATCTTTATGGACGTCCGCTGGAAACCTTGCTGGCAACCTTTGGTGTCAGTCTGATTCTGCAGCAGCTGGTACGCTCTGTTTTCTCACCGCTGAACCAGACCGTTATCACACCCGAATGGATGAGCGGCTCTATCGTGATTAACGATATGTTGTCGCTGACTGTTAACCGGCTGGTAATTATTGGCTTCAGTCTGATGGTTTTCCTGGGACTGTTGTTTATTCTTCGTTACACCCGAGCCGGACTCACCATGCGTGCCGTGACCCAGAACCGAGCAATGGCAGGCTCCATGGGCATTCGTACCGGCCATGTCGATGCCCTAACCTTTGGGCTGGGGTCTGGTATTGCCGGTATTGCCGGTGTCACTTTATCCCAGCTGACCAATGTCGGCCCCAACCTTGGCCAAAACTACATTATCGACTCCTTTATGGTTGTCGTCTTTGGTGGCGTGGGCAACCTCTGGGGCACCTTTGTGGCCGCTATGGGACTGGGTATTACCAATAAGTTGATTGAGCCCTGGACCGGTGCGGTTATCGCCAAGATTCTGATTCTGGTCTTTATCATCCTGTTTATCCAAAAACGTCCTCGCGGGTTGTTTGCTTTGAAAGGACGGGCGGTCGAATGAATACACAGCAACAGACAAGTCAACAGGCTATTCAACAACCTGCGATCAAAGGTGGTCCGGTTACACGTCTACTGTTAAACGACCGGGGGGGACGCTGGTTTCTGGGATCTCTGGCTGTCGGTACCTTGCTGGTACTGATGCTAAATCTGCTGGTTCCCGAGAACTCACCCTTACATGTTAGTACTTATATGGTGACCCTGCTGGGGAAATACCTCTGTTACGGGCTGCTGGCATTAGCACTCGATCTGGTTTGGGGCTACTGCGGTATTCTCAGCCTTGGGCATGGTGCTTTCTTTGCGCTTGGTGGCTATGCCATGGGCATGTATCTGATGCGCCAGATTGGTGACCGGGGTGTATACGGCAACCCGGAACTGCCTGACTTTATGGTCTTTCTGAACTGGCAGGAACTGCCCTGGTACTGGCAGGGGTTTGATCAGTTCTGGTTTGCCGCACTGATGGTGATGCTGGTGCCCGGTCTGCTGGCTTTTCTGTTTGGCTGGCTGGCGTTTCGTTCCCGAGTGACCGGCGTTTATCTATCCATTATCACTCAGGCACTGACGTATGCCCTGATGCTGCTGTTTTTCCAGAATGACTTTGGTTTTGGTGGCAACAACGGCTTAACCGATTTTAAGGATATCCTCGGTTTTGATTTGCAGGCTGACAATACCCGTGCCGTATTATTCCTGCTAACCGCGCTGGCGCTCGGCCTGAGTTACTTATTGTGCCGGGCACTTGTCAGCACCCGTTATGGCCGGGTACTGGTCGCTGTGCGGGATGCAGAGGATCGCGCCCGTTTCCTTGGTTACCGCGTTGAGCATTTCAAACTGCTGGCATTTGTTATCTCAGCCGTGCTGGCGGGTATCGCCGGTGCCTTATATGTGCCGCAGGTCGGGATTATTAACCCCGGTGAATTTTCTCCTATCAACTCTATTGAGCTAGTTATCTGGGTGGCTATCGGCGGGCGCGGCACACTGTTTGGTGCTGTAATCGGAGCGCTGATGGTTAACTATGCCAAGACCTGGTTTACCGGTGCCTTCCCGGAAGTCTGGCTGTTTGCTCTGGGCGCACTGTTTGTGATCAGCACATTATGGCTACCCAAAGGTATTGTCGGTCTTGTTGAGCCACTACGACAAAAATACCAACAACGAAAGGCAAACAATGAGACTCAAAACAATACATCCGAGGTGACCGATCATGCTTAGCCGTCATATTGCAGACGACACCCTGCTGTATCTGAACAATGTCACTGTCAGCTTTGATGGCTTCCGGGCATTGAATGAGTTGTCACTGATGGTACGCAAGGGTGAACTACGTGCCATGATCGGTCCCAATGGTGCAGGTAAAAGCACCATGATGGATGTCATCACCGGAAAAACCCGCTCAGATGAGGGTGATGTCAGGTATTACGGGTCAGCATCAAGCAAAACGACAACAGATGATCAGAAAGGTATTGATTTAACGGCTTATGATGAAGCCACTGTTGCCAATATGGGCATCGGTCGCAAATTTCAGAAGCCATCGGTCATTGAAAGCCTGACCGTCTGGGAAAATCTGGAGCTGGCTTTAAGTGGACGACGTTCACCGTTTGCATCGATTTTTACCCGACTCAAGCCTGAAGATGAAAGCCGTATAGATGAAATACTCGAACTGATTCATCTGGCAGACCGCCATAATGATATTGGCGCCAACCTCTCCCACGGACAAAAGCAATGGCTGGAAATCGGCATGCTGCTGTTACAGGAGCCAGAGCTACTGCTGGTCGATGAACCTGCCGCCGGAATGACTGATGAAGAGACTTTTCGCACAGCAGAGCTGCTAAAGGAAATTGCTCAGGAGCGCTGTGTTGTTGTAGTCGAGCATGATATGGAATTTATTCGCGCACTGAACTGCCGGGTCACCGTACTGCATGAAGGCCATGTTCTGGCAGAAGGATCGCTGGATCATGTCCAGAAGAATCAACAGGTTATCGACGTTTATCTCGGGCGCTAAGTTACTTCTTCAGTTTCAGATTACGGAAAAATAATAATGCTTGAAGTTGAAAACCTTGATGTTTACTACGGAGCCAGCCAGGCGCTGAAATCTGTTTCAACCGCTGCACAGGCCGGACAGGTTTCAACCGTTCTCGGTCGTAACGGGGTTGGCAAAACCACACTGTTACAGACCATTGCCGGACATATAACGCCCTCAACCGGACAAATACGTTGGGAAGGTAAAGATATTTCCACCCTGCCCGCCCATGCCCGCGCCCGGATGGGGATTGCTTATGTGCCCCAGGGACGGCAGATATTTCCATTGCTGACTGTACAGGAAAATCTGGAAACCGGTTTTTCCTGTGTATCCCGCAATCATCGCTCCATTGATCCGGAGATTTATGATCTGTTTCCGGTACTCCACGATATGCGCCGCCGTCGTGGAGGCGATCTATCCGGAGGGCAACAACAGCAGCTTGCCATTGCACGGGCGCTTGTCACCCGTCCGAAGCTGCTGATTCTGGATGAGCCAACAGAAGGTATTCAGCCCTCCATTATCAAAGATATTCAGTCGGTCATCGCCCTGCTGCGCGACCGGGGTGAAATGGCTATTTTGCTGGTCGAGCAGTACTTCGAGTTTGCCAGTGAGCTGGCAGATCATTATACGGTGCTGGATCGGGGGGATGTGGTGATGGCGGGTTCGTCCACTGATATTGACTCAGAAAGAGTCAGGCAACTTATGATGGTTTAAATCTGGAATATATTGCCAGATAAAAGATGGACACATCGACAAAGCAGGCATAAAAAAGCCCAAGCATTTCTGCTCAGGCTTTCAATATGGAGGCGAGTACCGGAGTCGAACCGGTCTAAATGGAGTTGCAGTCCACTGCATAACCGCTTTGCTAACTCGCCGTATTTTTTGATAGTCAACACTATCTTAATTTGGAGCGGGAAACGAGACTCGAACTCGCGACCCCAACCTTGGCAAGGTTGTGCTCTACCAACTGAGCTATTCCCGCATCAATACATCAGCAACCTAATGCATTTTAAAAAATGGCATCCCGTAGGGGACTCGAACCCCTGTTACTGCCGTGAAAGGGCAGTGTCCTAGGCCACTAGACGAACGGGACACACTAGAACTTCCAATCAGCTTTCGCCGACCTCAAACTTTAGAGCGGGAAACGAGACTCGCCCCTTGCTATAGAGAGACGACCCCAACCTTGGCAAGGTTGCTTTCCGCACTTTTCAAACTTGGAGCGGGAAACGAGACTCGAACTCGCGACCCCAACCTTGGCAAGGTTGTGCTCTACCAACTGAGCTATTCCCGCTTAAATATTTGAAGCTATTTAATGACAGCTCCGAGCCAAACAAAAGATCGTAATTTCCACTATCAAGCTTCAAACAACCTTTTGAAGAAAATGGCATCCCGTAGGGGACTCGAACCCCTGTTACTGCCGTGAAAGGGCAGTGTCCTAGGCCACTAGACGAACGGGACACACTAGAACTAATAACCAGCTTTTGCCGACTTCAAACTTTGGAGCGGGGAACGAGACTCGCCCCTTGCTATAGAGAGGCGACCCCAACCTTGGCAAGGTTGCTTTCCGCACTTTTCAAACTTGGAGCGGGAAACGAGACTCGAACTCGCGACCCCAACCTTGGCAAGGTTGTGCTCTACCAACTGAGCTATTCCCGCTAAATTCTTCGAAGCTGCTTAACGACCGCTTCGCAGTCGTGGGAAACGAGACTCACTCTTTAACTCTGAGGCGACCCCAACCTTGGCAAGGTTGTGCTCTACCAACTGAGCTATTCCCGCTAAATTCTTCGAAGCTGTTTAACGACCGCTTCGCAGTCGTGGGAAACGAGACTCACTCTTTAACTCTGAGGCGACCCCAACCCTAGCAAGGTTGTGCTCTACCAACTGAGCTATTCCCTTGTAAAGAAAATCCCTTCAGCTCAACTACTCGGCCGCAAGCGACCGAGCTTTACGCCGATCTGATTGGCCTTCGGCCAACCGGGATTTTCAGATAGTCACTCGGGGGCAAGCCCAGGGCGAAAGCACCGCGCTGACCATAGTTCCACACTAACCGGTTTTTAGAACACAAAGTCATAATTGCGACTATCGTAATGCAGATATAGCGATAAAAATACAATAAATTGTGGAGCTATTATCCGTCAGTTCACATTTATTTGCACTAAAGTACACCCCGTACTTTCGCCCTGGGGGCAAGCCCCTGAGATTTCTTTCGTTAAATTCTTTGAAGCTGTTTAGTGACTGCTTCTTAGTCCTGCCATCCGAAGCGTTTTTGTCTGCGCTCCGAATGGCTGTGCATTCTAAGAATTTTTCTTATGTTGTCAACAGGTTAACTAACTTTCGTGAATTTTATTGGGGTTTGTTGCGTTCGAACGGGTCAAGGTCAGGCCAAGCGGCTTTCAGGTAGATAACCATAGACCAGAGCGTCAGTGCCGAGGCAATATAAAGCAGCACGACACCAAACCAGCTTAACCACGTCCAGCCATCCAGAGGTGTGGGCGACATTAGCAGGATCAGAATCGCCAGCATTTGGGCAGCCGTCTTTAATTTACCTACATAGCTGACTGCAACACTGGTGCGCTTGCCCAGTTCAGCCATCCACTCGCGCAGGGCTGAAATGACAATTTCACGGCCAATAATAATCATCGCAGGAATGGTCAGCCAGGCTTCAGCAATTTCACCGACCAGTAATGTCAGTGCAGTCGCTACCATCAGTTTGTCTGCAACCGGGTCAAGGAAAGCGCCAAACGGCGTGTTCTGGTTCAGCTTGCGCGCAAGGTAACCATCAAACCAGTCGGTCGCCGCGGCCAACGCAAAGATGATGGCACAGGCTTTATATCGCCATTCAAATGGCAGAAAAGCAGTCGCGACCAGTACCGGAATCAGTACGATGCGCATCAGGGTCAGGATATTCGGTATATTCATTTTCGTTGTTGAAGTTGCCTTGTCATACCCGGGATGAACTCCGGGCAATTATCTCTCATATAAAACTGAGCCGCATATTAGCCTTGCCCACCAGAATGTAAACCCTCATAGATCTGCTGGGCCAGTTTGCGGCTGATACCTTCGACCCGACTGATCTCTTCGACACTGGCTTCTGCCACGCCTTTGGCACTGCCAAAGAAGCGAATCAGAGTGGTACGGCGCTTGGGGCCAACACCGGGAATATCTTCCAGTTTTGAACGTCGTCGGGCTTTATCCCGTCGCTGCCGGTGACCTGTAATGGCAAAGCGATGCGCCTCATCGCGGATATGCTGGATCAAATGCAATGCGCCCGGTTGTCCGGACGCATCAATTTCTTCACCCGTCGTCAGCAAAAGAGATTCCAGCCCCGCTTTGCGGGTCGGCCCTTTTGCGACGCCCACCAGTAACGGTGGGGATGGCAATTGTAATTGCTCCATCGCCTCCACAGCCGCGGTTAACTGACCTTTACCACCATCAATCAGAATCAGATCGGGTAATTCTCCGGCATGGGCTTTGGCTTCAGCCCCCACATGTTTTTCATAACGTTTAGTCAGTGCCTGCGTCATGGCCGCATAATCATCACCAGGCGTTATGCCTTCGATATTGTACCGCCGGTAATGCTGGCTTGCCGGGCCACTGCGCCCAAAGACAACACAGGATGCCACGGTCTTCTCGCCCATGGTATGACTGATATCAAAACACTCCATCCGCTTCACAGGTTCGCTTCTGCCGATCAACTGTTCCAGCGACTGGAATCGCCTCAATAGTGTCTGACTATGTGCCAGATGGGCATTAAGTGCATTTCGGGCATTACGTTCCGCCATATCCTGCCATTTACGGCGTTCACCACGGGTCAGGTGTTTGAATACTACCCGTCGTGAGGCCAGCTGAAAAATCGCATCAGCCAGTACCTGGGTATCACCCATTTTAAATGGCAGTAATATTTCATCCGACCAGTCCCGTTTACTGGCGTTGCGAATATAAAACGGAGCCAGAAAGTCGGTCAGATATTGCTCAGCATTTTCGTCGGTACGGATATCATGAATAAAGTGCTTGCTGTCCAGCACCCGCCCATCGCGAACAATCATCACCAAATGGCAGCAGGCACCGTCTTCAATTACCTGGGCAATCACATCACAGTTGCCCTGCCCGCTCCAGACTGACTGGGTCTTCTGTACTTCGCGCAGCTGATCAATCTGATCGCGCAGTTGTGCAGCCTGTTCGAATTCCAACTTTGCTGATGCAGCTTCCATCTCATTCAGCAACTGATAAATCAGCTCCTGACTTTTGCCCTCAAGAAACAGCCGGGAATGCATAACATCCGCCGTATATTCTTCATCGCTGACCAGATCAACACAAGGTGCTTTACAGCGTTTTATCTGATATTGCAGACAGGGGCGGGAGCGGTTTTTGTAATAACTGTCTTCACACTGTCGTACTTTGAAAATTTTCTGCAGAATATGCAGGGTTTCCTTCACCGCCCCGCTACTGGGATAAGGCCCGAAATAATCGCCGGATTTGCGTTTAGCACCCCGATGAATATCCAGTCGGGGTTTATGATACGGATCTTTTTTATCACCGGAAAGGTAAATAAAAGGATAGGACTTATCGTCCCGCAGTAAAACATTATAAGGAGGTCGAAATTCCTTGATCAGGTTCTGTTCAAGCAACAATGCTTCGACTTCTGTTTCTGCCAGCAGCAGCTCAATCTGACGAATACGGGAAACCAACGCTTCTGTCTTAACGCCAACACCGCTGCGAAAATAGCTGCTCAGGCGACTCTTAAGATTCTTAGCCTTGCCGACATACAACGGCTCGCCCTGACAATCCATCATTTTGTACACACCGGGCGATGTCGGTGTTGTACTTAAAAACTGACGATAATCAAATTCAGTGGACGAAGCGGGCATATCAGGCAGCCATAACTGAGAACCATGGCGATGACTATAAGGTCACTAGCCATATATTAGAAAAGCACGAATATTACCTGGATTATTTTATTACGACTTTGGCGTTATCTACCAGCCTGTAACGGATAGCCAGATGGGTTAACTCCACATCACTGGTGATCGCCAGCTTCTCAAAAATCCGGTAGCGATAGCTGTTTACGGTTTTCGGGCTGAGATAAAGCTTGTCAGAAATCGTCTGTACCTTCTCGCACTGAACAATCATCAGGGTGATTTGCATTTCCCGCTGGGAAAGTACTTCAAACGGCGATGCGGGCTCCCGGTCCAGCGCCTGAATAGCCAGCTGCTGGGCAATTTCCGGTTTAATATAACGTTTACCAGCATGTACCAACCGGATCGCTTTCGCCATTTCATCAAAATCCCCGCCCTTGGTCAGGTAACCACTGGCACCCGCCTCAAGCAGTTTGGTAGGAAACGGGGCTTGAATCAGTGCAGTTAAAGCAATCACTTTAATTTCCGGACTGATACGCACAATACGACGAGTGGCTTCTAGCCCACCAATACCCGGCATCCGGATATCCATCAGCACGATGTTAGGTTCCAGTACGCGGGCAGCGGTAACAGCATCCTCACCATTCGCTACCTGACCGATAACCGTAATCCCTTCGAAATCTTCCAGCATCCTTGCAATACCGGTACGAACAATCTCGTGATCTTCAGCTATCAATACTCGAATCAAAGGCAACCCTCCCCCGGGGTTCATGAACAGTTATTATTATTTGAAATGAGCACTTTCTCATTTTCATTTATACCGATCTGCGCTTATAAAAAACGACAGATCAGGTTCATGCCTGTGTCAGCTTGCCTGAAATTGAGTATAAAAAAAAGCCCGCACAAATTAGCGGGCTTTTTTTCACTCTCTAAAAGCCACGTTGTTTTGACTACAGCTTATCAGACAGTTCCGGTACAGCTTCAAAGAGATCAGCAACGAGCCCATAGTCAGCCACCTGAAAGATCGGTGCATCCTCATCTTTATTAATCGCAACAATGACCTTGGAATCTTTCATACCTGCCAGATGCTGAATCGCACCGGAAATACCCGCCGCAATATACAGTGAAGGTGCCACAACCTTACCGGTCTGACCTACCTGCATATCGTTAGGTACAAAACCGGCATCAACAGCCGCACGGGATGCACCTACAGCCGCACCCAGTTTGTCAGCCAGTTTATAAAGAATTTCGAAGTTCTCACCGTTACCCATACCACGACCACCGGAGACAATAATGTCTGCAGCAGCCAGTTCAGGACGGTCAGATTTCGCCAGTTCCTCACCTACAAAGCTGGAAACTTCAGCATCATGGGCACTTGACAGCGGCTCAACGGAAGCACTGCCTCCGGTTGTCGCTGCCGCATCAAAACCGGTGCTGCGCACAGTAATGACTTTTACAGCGGCGGAAGACTGTACAGTAGCAATGGCATTACCGGCATAGAAAGAGCGTACGAAGGTATCTTCGCTTTCAACCTTGATAATATCAGAGATCTGGTCAACATCCAGCAGTGCAGCAACCCGCGGCATAAAGTTTTTACCGGTAGTTGTAGCCGCTGCCAGAATATGGCTGTAGCCCTTACCCAGCTCTGCCACCAGCAGGCTGATATTTTCTGCCAGCTGATGCTCATATGATGCGCTGTCAGCAATCAATACTTTACTGACACCAGCAACCGCAGCAGCCGATTCAGCCACGCCACCGCAATCCAGACCGGCAACCAGCACATGCACATCGCTGCCAATGGCCTGAGCGGCGGTCACAGTATTTAATGTGGCCGGGTTCAGGCTTTTATTATTGTGTTCAGCTACGACAAGAATGCTCATTAGATCACCTTTGCCTCGTTTTTCAGTTTTTCAACCAGCTCT
This sequence comes from Endozoicomonadaceae bacterium, assembly GCA_965261725.1. Taxonomy (GTDB): domain Bacteria; phylum Pseudomonadota; class Gammaproteobacteria; order Pseudomonadales; family Endozoicomonadaceae; genus CANDOC01. Next base: position 85,717 of record CBDHDU010000008.1, read on the forward strand.
TCTACACTGCCGACTTTGATGCCGCCCTGACGTTCTGCCGGTGGCTCAACTTTCAGCGTGTTCAGGGTTGAGCTGACTTCAACACCCAGCTCTGCCGGCGTCTTTACAGCCAGTGGCTTGCGCTTGGCTTTCATGATATTCGGCAGCGAGGCATAACGGGGTTCGTTCAGACGCAAGTCAGTAGTGACGACCGCAGGCAATTGAAGGCTGATGGTTTGCAGACCACCATCAATTTCACGGGTAACCCGTGCCAGGCCGTCTTCAATATTCACTTCAGAGGCGAAGGTACCCTGTGGGTAGCCTGCCAATGCCGCCAGCATCTGGCCGGTCTGGTTATTATCACTGTCGATCGCCTGCTTACCCAGCAGGATCAGGTCAGGCTTTTCTTCGTCAGCAATTGCCTTGAGGAGTTTGGCTACGCTCAGTGAGCCTGGGGTGGCTTCGGTTTCAATCTGAATACCGCGGTCTGCCCCCAGTGCCAGTGCGGTACGGATTTGCTCCTGACAGGTTTTCGGGCCGATGGATACCGCCACGATTTCAGAAGCAACACCCTTTTCTTTTAGTCGAACCGCTTCTTCAACAGCGATTTCGCAAAAGGGGTTAATGGCCATTTTTACATTAGTAAGATCGACATCAGAATTGTCGGCCTTGACGCGAGCCTTGACGTTGTAGTCGATGACGCGTTTAACAGCTACAAGAATCTTCATGCTCTTCTCGTATTGTCCGTTCATTTATCAGCCCGGATACAACCCGATTTTTCAGGGAGCACAAGCAACAAAGCCTGATGCGCTATCTGCAGCCTATGCAATAGCTACAGATTCCCGCCATTTTATTGGGGCAATACCGGACCTGTTATACGCAGCGTGCGAGACAAGCAGGCGAGCCGCAGTCGCCTCGTATGTTGAACCCTGCAAGCCTTCAGGTCAAGAAATTCAAACCAAGTCTATCCGAACATTCCGCAACACAAAGACTAATATCGTCGTTTTTATTAGAATTTACCCTGCAAGGGTGTGCTGCCTGATCAATGTACCGGGAAGAGGTTGTGTGCGACGGGAAAACCATAGCGATTCATTTTTGACCAGAATGCATCCCATTGCCCGGACGAACAAACTAATGCTCTCAACGTCAACAACATTGATGCACCTTGCTCTTTCCAGCGCATGCCAGAGCGGCACATACGTTGCTTTACCAAACTCTTGCAAGCCGCTTCCGTAACACCTGAACCAATGGGTAAGTTCCTCTTTCTGGCTTCAGGATAAATCATTTGGTGCCAGTGATTTTTAAAGTAGGTTCTCGCTTTCATCAACTTTTCCATAGAGGCGGTACGGTTGTTGCCCGGTGTTGCCCGTTCAAGCTCTCGCCGCAGGCTTTGTGCTGCGCCTTCATCGTGTTTCAGGTCGTGTAGCTTCTGCTTGAACCATGCATGCCTTTCCTGTGTGGCTTTCTTTCCCGGATAAAGTGCCTCAGCAGCGTCAGCAACATATTCAGACACGTGATAAAAGTCCAGCACGTGGATAGATGTAAAGGATTCTAAAAATGTCCAGTTATCCGCCGCTCCGTCAGCAACCCCCACATAAACCGCCTCAGGGAATCTATCCTTAACCTTCTGGATTTCTCCAGTAAAACGGTTAATGAAGGCTGTGTTGCCGGCAATAGTTGGCGTACTAACGCACCAATCACAGGTTGTCCGATGGGACTTATGATTAGCAGAAGTTACAAAAATTATGTAATGCCCACGAGTCATAGGCTTATCCAGAAATGCAGGAAATATAGGGGTTGTAGCCCTTCAACTATCGCCGACAACACAGCCGTTAATGAAGGTTTGCTTGCCGTATTCCGGTGCCTCTGCACAGTAGATTGTATGAAGACGCTCGCCTTCATCATCATAGAGGCTGATAGTGCCGCACATAGCGATCCGATAGCCTTCGTAGTACAACAGATTTGCTCCATCAAGCCCTATGGCTACTGTTGTCACGGGCTTTGGTAACTCTGGAATATCGTATACCCACCTTTCTTCTTTGGCCTGTGCAATACTTGCCACCACATCGGCTAAATCACGAAGTGTTGAACGACTGCTATTACGACCATGATTTTGTCGCAGATCGTCTTCTACCTGAGGGGCTGCCATCTGGGCATACTTCCAGCTCACCATGCGAGCAAAAGCCGGAGTCGAATTGACAATAATCCGGGCATTCTGATCCAGAGGGCAAAAGGTTTCTCCCCCCTGACTGCTCTGGTAAATGTAACGCGGAACTTTGACGGCTCCCCATGACGTTTCGTAGACCTTGGGTTCTTTTTTATTCTTGCTGGTCATATGAATACCACCTACCTTTATGGGCGAACCGTCGGTGTCCATGTGTTCCAGTTGTTTTTCTACTCCAAGCGTTCCAGCTTGATTGAGGCTACCCTGAAGGCTGGTCTCGAAATCGAGCATTGAGTTGCCGTGCTGAATAGTGATGAGTATCTGCGTTTCTTGATTTTCAGATGATAGAATTTGAGCAGTCATACGAGGCAAAGGCCGTGCTTACGTCTATTATGATTTGATGAAAGTAGCTCACGGTAGTCGTTTTTCCTACATCAATTCCCGCTCACACCCCCCTGCAAGATGTTTTCTTTTTGGTACTTTTTCTTAGAAGCCGTCTGAAAAGTCCTCCTTCAAGCCAAACGCCGCAGCATCAGGTGAATCATGGACAGTTGAATCATAGCCTCAGCGGTTTCAGGCAACACCTCGTAATCTTTGCTGAGTCTTCGGTTATGATTTAGCCAGGAAAATGTCCGTTCGACTACCCAGCGTCGTGGTAACAGCTGGAAGCCTTTTTGTTTATCACTGCGTAGAACAACTTGCAATATGAATTGGAATTTCGAACTGACCCAGTCCACTAACTTGCCCCGATAGCCGCCATCAACCCAGATCAGGCGTAACTTTTTACAACGACCATTCAAGCGTGTTAATAGCAGTTTGGCTCCATCCCGATCCTGAATCTCAGCGGAAGTGACAACGATTGCTAGCAGTAACCCCATGGTGTCAACGAGGATATGACGCTTGCGCCCCTTGATCTTTTTGCCTGCATCGTAGCCGCGATCAGACCCACCGATCGCCGTGGTTTTAACGCTCTGGCTATCGAGACTAGCTGCCGTTGCATGCTTATGACGCCCTGCTTTCTGACGCACTTTGGCATGAAGCGTGTCATGAATCCTTTGCCAAGTTTGGTCTCGTCGCCAAACCCTGAAGTAGTGATACACTGTTTTATAGTTCGGAAAATCAGTAGGAAGGGCAGCCCATTGACAGCCTGTTTTCAAAACATAAAAAATGCCATTGATAAGCTGCCGACGGCTGATTGTTACAGGTCGTCCTCCGGGTTTGGCAGGTGGGAGCAGAGGTTTTAACTTTTTCCACGCTCCCTGACTCAAATCTGAGGGATACCTTTTCTTCTTTTTTTGACGACGCTTACCCATTACACCCCTGAAAAATGCCTGTTTTTTTCAGTATATATGGGCGGCTATGCTACTTTTCAGACGGCTTCTTAGACAAGACACACCCACAGCCATTTTTCGTCCGGGTAATAAGCTGGTTATTTGTAGGGGAATTTGTATAATGCCCACAAAAAATCAAACAAATGTTTGACCCCTACAGGCTCTGAAAACAAGAACAATATTTTGAAATCACTGGTGATTAGCCAGACTTTCAGAGCACCGAGGTCAGTCTCGGAAGTCATCAAGGCTTTCGCTTGAGCAGGAGAACCCACATGGAACGAGAATCCATGGAATTCGACGTAGTTATTGTCGGCGCTGGCCCTTCTGGCTTATCCGCAGCCTGTCGGTTAATGCAACAGGCACAGCAAGCCGAACAAGAACTGACTGTCTGTGTCGTTGAAAAAGGCTCTGAAGTCGGGGCGCATATCCTCTCCGGCGCTGTATTTGAACCCCGCGCGCTAAACGAACTTTTTCCCGACTGGAAAGAGCGCGGCGCACCGCTGAAAACCGCTGTTACCGGCGATGAAATTCATTATCTGACCAGCGCTGAAAATACCAAACAGGTTCCCGGCTTATTTGTGCCAAAAACCATGCACAACGAAGGCAACTATATTATCAGCCTGGGCAACCTGTGCCGCTGGCTGGGCGAACAGGCAGAAGCACTGGGCGTAGAAATTTTTCCCGGTTTCGCTGCACAGGAACCCATTATCGAAGACGGTGTGGTCAAAGGCATCATTACCGGCGATATGGGTATCAGTGAAAAAGGTGAACATAAAGACAGCTATATGCCGGGCATGGAGCTGCGCGCTAAATACACCCTGTTTTCTGAAGGTTGTCGTGGTCATCTTGGCAAGCAACTGATTAAAGACTATAAGCTGGATGAAGGCAAAGACGCGCCTCACTATGGTATTGGCATTAAGGAACTGTGGGATATTCCTGCTGAACAGCACAAACCCGGGCTGGTCGTTCACGGTGCAGGCTGGCCGCTGACGGAAAGCGGCTCTACCGGTGGCAGCTTCCTTTATCACTTGGAAAACAATCAGGTGGTTATTGGTCTGATTACCGATCTGAATTACTCCAATCCGCATGTCAGTCCGTTTGATGAATTCCAGCGGATGAAGCTGCACCCATTATTCAAACAATATCTGGACGGTGCAAAACGGGTTTCCTACGGAGCACGGGCACTGAACAAAGGTAATCTGCAGTCACTGCCAAAAATGACCTTCCCTGGTGGCTTACTGATCGGTTGTGATGCGGGCACTATGAACTCTGCCAAGATTAAAGGCAGCCATACCGCGATGAAGTCAGGCCTGCTGGCAGCAGAAGCCGTCTTCGAAGCCATTAAAGCAGGTGATGAGGGCGGCAAGGAACTCACATCGTTTACCACCCTGTTTGAAAGCTCCTGGCTGCATGAAGAGTTGCACCAGCAGCGCAACTTCGGCCCGCTGCTGCACAAGTTTGGCGCTTTTGTCGGTGGCGGACTGGCATGGTTCGATCTGAACATCTTTAATGGCAAGCTGCCCTACACTCTGCATGACCGTGAACCGGATTATATCCAGATGAAACCGGCAGCCGAGTGTAAGGAAATCAGTTATCCAAAACCTGACGGTGTACTGAGTTTCGACAAACTGTCGTCTGTTTTCCTCTCCAATACCAACCATGAGGAAGACCAGCGTTGTCATCTGCAATTAACTGATGCTGAGCTGCCAATTCGGGATAACCTGCCCAAATATAACGAACCGGCACAACGTTACTGCCCGGCAGGCGTTTATGAAGTAGTGGAAAATGATGATGGCAGCAAGCGGTTCCAGATTAACAGTCAGAACTGTGTGCACTGTAAAACCTGTGATATCAAAGACCCGGCGCAGAATATTACCTGGGTGACACCTGAGGGGGCTGGAGGGCCGAATTATCCTAACATGTAGGTGCGACGAGTGTCGTGTAGGCAGCTGGCCTATTTGCTCCTATCCTCTTGATTCCTAACGGAATTCTTTGAGGGCAAAGCAAGCATAAAACAGCATAATTTTTCAACCGGTTGCCGGGAAAAATTCACGGTCGCCGGTACTCATCTTCGGATGAATATCGACGTGCGCGGGTGTTTTTCTTCGGAACGGACTCGCGCAAGTCAAAGACGTAATTTTACCACCTGCTCGCAGGCGGGATTGTTACGTCTGAAGTTTGATCCATCCCATGACCTCTCCGGTCAGGGTTGGGCGTGTCCGGTGACAGACGACCCTCGTTTGTCTGCCGCGTTGTATGCTGCCAGTTTCCAGCGTGGAAAGCTGGTAATGTCATTGTCTGACCCGAGGACAGGTATTTTTACCTGTGCAGTCCGGGGAGCCAGACCTCTTGTTCGGCCAAGAGTAGCCTAAGGATAGTGCAATACGGGTAACGGTATTGTGCGAAGCGTCCTGAAAAAGTAAGCCCTCCCCTTTCGGGGCAGCCCGACGCCGTGAGGTGAAGGACTGGACTGCCAGCTACAGGGCGGTGGGGAGCAAGGCTGAGTGGTAGGGTTAACGCAAGTGAACTGCTGATAAACGTCGTTATAGGGAAAGAGCCAAAGTAGCTGACAGGCTCTAACCAAAAGGTGTGTGATCCGGTGCTCCTGTTCTACATTCAGGGCACGCCGACTACACGATCACCGGCGGACAGGCAAAACCTAACCCACTCGTGTGATATTACCGGAACTCGGTAAACCCGTAATGCCGCCTTCGGGCAGGGGAGCCGTAAGGCGAACTGTTGGGGTTGCGGGCAGAGGAGGATGGAAAAAGCGAACGCCGTCTTGTAATGAGGCGGATACCGGGATGAAACATGCCCGGCAGCGAAAGCTGTGCCGACTTCCATCTGGTCTTTCATGGTGAGATGGCTGGATAACCCTCTCAAGAAAAACCCGTAACAGCTCTAGCTGAAACGGGCATCCAATCATAATTCCTGAGACAGGAAGGTAGTATTTCTTCCTGTCAGGGAGAGTGCTGTCTTTTTGTCGTCTGAAGGGATTTGGCAAGGAGAACAGCATGAATAGCATTCCTTCCAAGGAAACTGCGTTCTCCGGCGTTTCGCAGCACTGGCACCAGATCGACTGGGACAGGGTTCAACGGAATGTCAGGGGGATACAGATTCGTATTGCCAAGGCAACGAGGGAAGAAAACTGGCGTAAGGTGAAAGCCTTGCAACGGTTTTTAACCCGCTCGTTCTGTGGTCGCGCATTAGCCGTGAGACGAGTGACTGAAAACAAGGGTCGTCGTACACCGGGAGTTGACGGTGAGTTGTGGTCTACGCCCAAAGCCAAATGGCAGGCTGTTGGTCAGTTAAGGCGCCGGGGTTACCGCGCCCTGCCCCTGCGGCGGGTGCGCATTCCCAAAGCCAATGGAAAGGAGCGCCTGTTAGGCATCCCGACCATGCGAGACAGGACAATGCAGGCGTTGTATTTGCTTGCCCTGCAACCGGTATCAGAAACCCGTGCCGACCCGGATTCCTATGGATTCCGGCCGGAACGCTCCACGGCGGATGCGATTATGCAGTGCTATATGCTACTGCGTAAGCAAGGTTGTGCCGAGTGGATACTGGAGGCTGATATCGAAGGCTGTTTCGACCACATCAAGCATCAGTGGTTGATTGATCATGTCCCGATGGACAAGGTAGTACTGCGTAAGTGGCTGAAAGCCGGAGTCGTCGATATGGGCAGGCTACAGCGGACGGAGGAAGGCACCCCACAAGGGGGCATTATTTCTCCGACGCTGGCCAACATCGCCCTTGATGGTTTGCAGGCTGAACTGGCTAAGCACTTCGGTGCCAAAGGCAGTAAAAGGCTGCGCAGGTATAAAGTGGGGTTTGTGCGGTATGCGGATGATTTCATTATTACGGGCATTTCGAAAGAATTGCTTGAGCAGGAGGTCAAACCGTTGGTGGAGAATTTTCTGGCCGAACGTGGTCTGAAGCTTTCACCCCGCAAGACATGTATTACCCATATTGGTCAGGGTTTTGATTTTCTGGGCTGGACGGTGCGCAAGTACCAGGGCAAGTTGTTAATCAAGCCTTCCAGAAAGAGTATCGCATCATTTCTGTCGAAATGCCGTGGTGTGATTAAAGCCAACAAAGCAGCCAACCAGAGTAATCTGATCTGGCAACTGAACCCGGTCATTCGTGGCTGGGTTAACTATCACAAGCACCAAGTCTCCAGTGACGCGTTTGCTTATGTAGACGCACAGCTCTGGAAGAGCCTGTGGCAGTGGGCAAAACGGCGACATTGCAAAAAAGGACGACGGTGGGTAGCCAAGCGGTATTGGCATCGCATCGGCAACCGGCAATGGACGTTCGCCGAACATCTGATTGATAAAAACGGGAACCCGAAGGTAGCCTCGCTTACCTATGCGACGGATACCAAGATACGCAGGCACACCAAACTGAGGTCAGAGGTTAACCCTTTTGATCCGGAATGGGAGCAGTATCTGGAGGGATTGCGCGATAAGCGGATGCAGGACTCATTAGAGTACCGCAAGCGCAGCCTCGCCCTCTGGCGCGAACAGCGGGGGCAGTGCGGCTTATGCCGTCACCCGGTGAACCGTGAAACCGGCTGGCATAATCACCATATCGTGTATAAAACCCACGGTGGAAGTGACAAGCTGGCTAACCTGCTCATGTTGCACCCGACCTGTCACAATCAGGTTCATCATCAGGTGATTTCAGTCTCGAAGCTGGTCTTCGATAACGAGACTTAGAACAATACTGTGGACACTTTTTCCCCAGTAATACCAAGGGTTTCAGTGCATAGGGTACTTTTTAGCAGGTCTGAGAAACCCCAAACTTGCAATTAAATCCTAGCCCTTGCGGTGCAAGCCTTGGTGCATCAATGTTGAGTTCTCGAAAAACTGTCCACAGTATTGTTAGAAAGGCTTGACGCATAGGAATTTACGCATAGGAATTTCAAAAAATCATTATTCCAGTCATTCCTGTAACCTTTGGTTTTCCACCCTCTCAGCATCCTATTACCTGACACTGAATGTTGTGCTTATCTGTCTGATACCACCTAAATCCTATTGATTTGCCCGATCTCACCCTGAAATCCTGATTTCAGACGGATTGAGGGCGTGAACTATGTAATCGGTTTCGCAAGCGCAAGCTGTTGGTGGTGTTTGTACAGCTCGCGCTGCGGCTTGCCGCGGGTAATGCCGGTAAAGATCATCTGAGCCTGGCAGAGGATGCACTGCAGCGGATCGAGCCCAAAGGTCTGTTTCAGTAACGCCGGAAAGGTGATTTTCAGGGCGTTTCGTTCGGGCTGATTGAGCAGGTTGTAGACGGTGGGCAGCAATGTAGCCCTTACCCGACAGGCCAGAAAACCATAATACCGGATCATTCGGAAACCTTTGTCGGGAATATGCTGTGTCAGTCGTTCTATAAATTCTTCCCCTTCACAGGTTTCATGGCGGCGGGTTTTGGTGCGGTGATCCAGATACTCATACACAACGGTATCACCGCCATAGTGTTTCAGGCGCGACATGGCCAGCGGTGGTCGTTTGATATAGCGCCCCAGGTAGCTGATGGTGCGGTGGGGGCTTTTGGTGGCTTTGGCAAAATGGACGATCCAGTCCTTTTGGTATTGCTCATCGAGGAAATCATTGAAGCCGGAAAGGTCATGACAGCTGTCTTTCAGCTCGGAAGGCAGATCCAGCTCGCCACGTTTAAACGCTTCCCTGAGCAGGTTGATCACGCCGTAACGCCACGCGGGCATGATGGCGTTTTTGGTGAAGTAGACTGACTTCCATTGCGGGTTGCCGTCGTATAATCCGCCACGGGTCACAGAGAGATGTATGTGAACATTCCAGTTCAGCCTTCGGCCAAAGGTATGCAGTGCCGTGAAAATGCCAGGTGTCACGCCTTTTTTCCCGGCAAAGGCCTGCAGGCTTTTTGCCGCCAGTGGGCTCAGTTTACCCAGTAAGTGCGGTTGATTCTGAACAGCTCCCAGAGTGCATCAGGCATCGTAAAGGTGATGTGTTGCCACTCAGTATCCGGCAACAGCGCTTTCTGGTCAGCAATCCACTGATCGGTCAGTTTTTTGCCGCAGGTATTACACAACCGGGCTTTACAGCCAAAGCAGATCTTTTTGGTGTGAGAGCATTCATGGTTGCTGCATACAAAGCTGGCATACCCCATGATCACCCGCCCGCAGGCCAGTACTTTGCTGATCGCATCAACCACAGCAGGGCGTATCGTATCGGCGTTGCGCTGGTAATAACGCCACCATAACTGATCGCGTAGCAGTAATTGTTTTAGTTTGGACGGCGGTCGGCTGGTCATACGGCCTCATCAATACAGTCGCACGGATGATAACGAATGCAGCCGGTGAAGGGGATGGCATCCTGAGGTTGTTTTTCAGTCGTCCTCCTCTGCCAGTCTTTTGCGTTTACGGTGTTTTCTGAATTTGTGATTGGCCAGCGCCTTCGCACTGTTGAGGGTCACCGGGGGCTGACACTGGGTACAGGTGCGTTCCCCGCTGTGGTGACTTTGGTTATGAGTGGCCAGCGCCTTCGCACTATTGAGGGTCACCGGGGGTTGACACCGGGTACAGGTGCGTTCCCCGCTGTGGTGACTGCGGTTGTGAGAGGCCAGCGCCTTCGCACTGTTGAGGGTCACCGGGGGCTGACACCGGGTACAGGTGCGTTCCCCGCTGTGGTGACTTTGGTTGTGAGTGGCCAGCGCCTTCGCACTGTTGAGGGTCACCGGGGGCTGACACCGGGTACAGGTGCGTTCCCCGCTGTGGTGACTTTTGTTGTGAGAGGCCAGCGCCTGAGCACTGTTGAGGGTCACCGGGGGCTGACACCGGGTACAGGTGCGTTCCCCGCTGTGGTGACTGCGGTTGTGAGTGGCCAGCGCCTTCGCACTGTTGAGGGTCACCGGGGGCTGACACCGGGTACAGGTGCGTTCCCCGCTGTGGTGACTTTGGTTGTGATCGGCCAGCGCCTGAGCACTGTTGAGGGTCACCGGGGGCTGACACTGGGTACAGGTGCGTTCCCCGCTGTGGTGACTTTGGTTGTGATTGGCCAGCGCCTTCGCACTGTTGAGGGTCACCGGGGGCTGACACCGGGTACAGGTGCGTTCCCCGCTGTGGTGACTTTTGTTGTGATCGGCCAGCGCCTGAGCACTTTTGAGGGTCACCGGGGGCTGACACCGGGTACAGGTGCGTTCCCCGCTGTGGTGACTGCGGTTGTGAGTGGTCAGCGCCTGAGCACTGTTGAGGGTCACCGGGGGCTGACACCGGGTACAGGTGCGTTCCCCGCTGTGGGAGGCGCTTATATGGCTAGCTAATGATGCAGCTGTTTTGTAATACTTTTGGCACAGGGAACACTGAAAAGGTTTCTCGCCGGATTCAACCGTTTGAAAAACTGAAGGTGAAGGCGGATCTTGAGGTGATACTGTGAATTCGGTATCCGAACTGTTTGTTTCTTTTTCATCGTCGTCTGGCGGTTCTTGTTTAATGCAAGATGTACATTGTTTTAGCCATTGATCAATTTCAGGCAACACAGGAAAGTCATCAGTCACCTTTACAATTACAACCTCCGAATTGTCATCGAGTCGTATTTTCTTGATTTGTGGTTGGGATGATCCGGGTTCTGAGCTATTGTCTGCTTCATTTTCACCGGCCCCGGATGAAGGAATAAAAGCGCTTGCAAACAAAGCTATCAAGCTTGAAAGGAAGGCACTTTTTATCTTTTTTTTGACCAGTTTCTTTGAATGGAGAAGAAAGTCATATGACGCTGACGGGCTACCTGAGAAAGAGCTTTTATCATAGGTCAGACAATAGGTTTGAGCCTGACGTTTAGTGCAATCAAAAAGTTGCCGCGCAGCGGCCTACGTTCACGCATAGGAATTTCAAAAAATCATTATTCCAGTCATTCCTGCAATCTTTGGTTTTTCATCCTGCCAGCGTCCAATCATCTGGAATCATCTGGCTCTGGACGTTGTGTTTATCTGTTGATACCCCCTAAATCCCATTGATTTGCCCGATATCGCCCTGAAATCCGGATTTCAGACGGATTGAGGGCGTGAACTATGTAATCGGTTTCGCAAGCGCAAGCTGTTGATGGTGTTTGTACAGCTCGCGCTGCGGCTTGCCGCGGGTAATGCCGGTAAAGATCATCTGAGCCTGGCAGAGGATGCACTGCAGCGGATCGAGCCCAAAGGTCTGTTTCAGTAACGCCGGAAAGGTGATTTTCAGGGCGTTTCGTTCGGGCTGATTGAGCAGGTTGTAGACGGTGGGCAGCAATGTAGCCCTTACCCGACAGGCCAGAAAACCATAATACCGGATCATTCGGAAACCTTTGTCGGGAATATGCTGTGTCAGTCGTTCTATAAATTCTTCCCCTTCACAGGTTTCATGGCGGCGGGTTTTGGTGCGGTGATCCAGATACTCATACACAACGGTATCACCGCCATAGTGTTTCAGGCGCGACATGGCCAGCGGTGGTCGTTTGATATAGCGCCCCAGGTAGCTGATGGTGCGGTGGGGGCTTTTGGTGGCTTTGGCAAAATGGACGATCCAGTCCTTTTGGTATTGCTCATCGAGGAAATCATTGAAGCCGGAAAGGTCATGACAGCTGTCTTTCAGCTCGGAAGGCAGATCCAGCTCGCCACGTTTAAACGCTTCCCTGAGCAGGTTGATCACGCCGTAACGCCACGCGGGCATGATGGCGTTTTTGGTGAAGTAGACTGACTTCCATTGCTGGTTTCCGTCGTATAATCCGCCACGGGTCACAGAGAGATGAATATGAACATTCCAGTTCAGCTTTCGGCCAAAGGTATGCAGTGCCGTGAAAATGCCAGGTGTCACGCCTTTTTTCCCGGCAAAGGCCTGCAGGCTTTTTGCCGCCAGTGGGCTCAGTTTACCCAGTAAGGTGCGGTTGATTCTGAACAGCTCCCAGAGTGCATCAGGCATCGTAAAGGTGATGTGTTGCCACTCAGTATCCGGCAACAGCGCTTTCTGGTCAGCAATCCACTGATCGGTCAGTTTTTTGCCGCAGGTATTACACAACCGGGCTTTACAGCCAAAGCAGATCTTTTTGGTGTGAGAGCATTCATGGTTGCTGCATACAAAGCTGGCATACCCCATGATCACCCGCCCGCAGGCCAGTACTTTGCTGATCGCATCAACCACAGCAGGGCGTATCGTATCGGCGTTGCGCTGGTAATAACGCCACCATAACTGATCGCGTAGCAGTAATTGTTTTAGTTTGGACGGCGGTCGGCTGGTCATACGGCCTCATCAATACAGTCGCACGGATGATAACGAATGCAGCCGGTGAAGGGGATGGCATCCTGAGGTTGTTTTTCAGTCGTCCTCCTCTGCCAGTCTTTTGCGTTTACGGTGTTTTCTGAATTTGTGATTGGCCAGCGCCTGAGCACTGTTGAGGGTCACCGGGGGCTGACACTGGGTACAGGTGCGTTCCCCGCTGTGGTGACTGTTGTGTTGGCCAGCGTGCACTGTTGAGGGTCACCGGGGGCTGACACCGGGTACAGGTGCGTTCCCCGCTGTGGTGAGCACTGTTGAGGGTCACCGGGGGCTGACACCGGGTACAGGTGCGTTCCCCGCTGTGGTGACTGCGGTTGTGAGTGGCCAGCGCCTGAGCACTGTTGAGGGTCACCGGGGGCTGACACCGGGTACAGGTGCGTTCCCCGCTGTGGTGACTGCGGTTGTGAGTGGCCAGCGCCTTCGCACTGTTGAGGGTCACCGGGGGCTGACACTGGGTACAGGTGCGTTCCCCGCTGTGGTGACGGTGGTTGTGAGTGGCCAGCGGCACTGTTGAGGGTCACCGGGGGCTGACACCGGGTACAGGTGCCCCGCTGTGGTGACTGCGGTTGTGATTGGCCAGCGCCTTCGCACTGTTGAGGGTCACCGGGGGCTGACACCGGGTACAGGTGCGTTCCCCGCTGTGGTGACTTTGGTTGTGAGTGGCCAGCGCCTGAGCACTGTTGAGGGTCACCGGGGGCTGACACCGGGTACAGGTGCGTTCCCCGCTGTGGGAGGCGCTTATATGGCTAGCTAATGATGCAGCTGTTTTGTAATACTTTTGGCACAGGGAACACTGAAAAGGTTTCTCGCCGGATTCAACCGTTTGAAAAACTGAAGGCGGATCTTGAGGTGATACTGTGAATTCGGTATCCGAACTGTTTGTTTCTTTTTCATCGTCGTCTGGCGGTTCTTGTTTAATGCAAGATGTACATTGTTTTAGCCATTGACCAATTTCAGGCAACACAGGAGAGTCATCAGTCACCTTTACAATTACAACCTCCGAATTGTCATCGAGTCGTATTTTCTTGATTTGTGGTTGGGATGATCCGGGTTCTGAGCTATTGTCTGCTTCATTTTCACCGGCCCCGGATGAAGGAATAAAAGCGCTTGCAAACAAAGCTATCAAGCTTGAAAGGAAGGCACTTTTTATTTTTTTTGACCAGTTTCTTTGAATGGAGAAGAAAGTCATATGACGCTGACGGGCTACCTGAGAAAGAGCTTTTATCATAGGTCAGACAATAGGTTTGAGCCTGACGTTTAGTGCAATCAAAAAGTTGCCGCGCAGCGGACGTTCAACGCTTCCCTGAGCAGGTTGATCACGCCGTAACGCCACGCGGGCATGATGGCGTTTTTGGTGAAGTAGACTGACTTCCATTGCTGGTTTCCGTCGTATAATCCGCCACGGGTCACAGAGAGGTGAATATGAACATTCCAGTTCAGCTTTCGGCCAAAGGTATGCAGTGCCGTGAAAATGCCAGGTGTCACGCCTTTTTTCCCGGCAAAGGCCTGCAGGCTTTTTGCCGCCAGTGGGCTCAGTTTACCCAGTAAGGTGCGGTTGATTCTGAACAGCTCCCAGAGTGCATCAGGCATCGTAAAGGTGATGTGTTGCCACTCAGTATCCGGCAACAGCGCTTTCTGGTCAGCAATCCACTGATCGGTCAGTTTTTTGCCGCAGGTATTACACAACCGGGCTTTACAGCCAAAGCAGATCTTTTTGGTGTGAGAGCATTCATGGTTGCTGCATACAAAGCTGGCATACCCCATGATCACCCGCCCGCAGGCCAGTACTTTGCTGATCGCATCAACCACAGCAGGGCGTATCGTATCGGCGTTGCGCTGGTAATAACGCCACCATAACTGATCGCGTAGCAGTAATTGTTTTAGTTTGGACGGCGGTCGGCTGGTCATACGGCCTCATCAATACAGTCGCACGGATGATAACGAATGCAGCCGGTGAAGGGGATGGCATCCTGAGGTTGTTTTTCAGTCGTCCTCCTCTGCCAGTCTTTTGCGTTTACGGTGTTTTCTGAATTTGTGATTGGCCAGCGCCTTCGCACTGTTGAGGGTCACCGGGGGCTGACACTGGGTACAGGTGCGTTCCCCGCTGTGGTGACTTTTGTTGTGATCGGCCAGCGCCTGAGCACTGTTGAGGGTCACCGGGGGCTGACACCGGGTACAGGTGCGTTCCCCGCTGTGGTGACTGCGGTTGTGAGTGGTCAGCGCCTTCGCACTGTTGAGGGTCACCGGGGGCTGACACCGGGTACAGGTGCGTTCCCCGCTGTGGTGACTTTGGTTGTGATCGGACAGCGCCTGAGCACTTTTGAGGGTCACCGGGGGCTGACACCGGGTACAGGTGCGTTCCCCGCTGTGGTGACTTTGGTTGTGAGTGGCCAGCGCCTGAGCACTGTTGAGGGTCACCGGGGGCTGACACCGGGTACAGGTGCGTTCCCCGCTGTGGTGACTTTTGTTGTGAGTGGCCAGCGCCTGAGCACTGTTGAGGGTCACCGGGGGCTGACACCGGGTACAGGTGCGTTCCCCGCTGTGGTGACTTTGGTTGTGAGTGGCCAGCGCCTGAGCACTGTTGAGGGTCACCGGGGGCTGACACCGGGTACAGGTGCGTTCCCCGCTGTGGTGACTGCGGTTGTGAGTGGTCAGCGCCTTCGCACTGTTGAGGGTCACCGGGGGCTGACACCGGGTACAGGTGCGTTCCCCGCTGTGGTGACTTTTGTTGTGATCGGCCAGCGCCTGAGCACTGTTGAGGGTCACCGGGGGCTGACACCGGGTACAGGTGCGTTCCCCGCTGTGGTGACTGCGGTTGTGAGTGGCCAGCGCCTTCGCACTGTTGAGGGTCACCGGGGGCTGACACCGGGTACAGGTGCGTTCCCCGCTGTGGTGACTGCGGTTGTGAGTGGTCAGCGCCTGAGCACTGTTGAGGGTCACCGGGGGCTGACACCGGGTACAGGTGCGTTCCCCGCTGTGGGAGGCGCTTATATGGCTAGCTAATGATGCAGCTGTTTTGTAATACTTTTGGCACAGGGAACACTGAAAAGGTTTCTCGCCGGATTCAACCGTTTGAAAAACTGAAGGTGAAGGCGGATCTTGAGGTGATACTGTGAATTCGGTATCCGAACTGTTTGTTTCTTTTTCATCGTCGTCTGGCGGTTCTTGTTTAATGCAAGATGTACATTGTTTTAGCCATTGATCAATTTCAGGCAACACAGGAAAGTCATCAGTCACCTTTACAATTACAACCTCCGAATTGTCATCGAGTCGTATTTTCTTGATTTGTGGTTGGGATGATCCGGGTTCTGAGTTATTGTCTGCTTCATTTTCACCGGCCCCGGATGAAGGAATAAAAGCGCTTGCAAACAAAGCTATCAAGCTTGAAAGGAAGGCACTTTTTATCTTTTTTTTGACCAGTTTCTTTGAATGGAGAAGAAAGTCATATGACGCTGACGGGCTACCTGAGAAAGAGCTTTTATCATAGGTCAGACAATAGGTTTGAGCCTGACGTTTAGTGCAATCAAAAAGTTGCCGCGCAGCGGTCTACGTTCACGCTTCCCTGAGCAGGTTGATCACGCCGTAACGCCACGCGGGCATGATGGCGTTTTTGGTGAAGTAGACTGACTTCCATTGCTGGTTTCCGTCGTATAATCCGCCACGGGTCACAGAGAGGTGAATATGAACATTCCAGTTCAGCTTTCGGCCAAAGGTATGCAGTGCCGTGAAAATGCCAGGTGTCACGCCTTTTTTCCCGGCAAAGGCCTGCAGGCTTTTTGCCGCCAGTGGGCTCAGTTTACCCAGTAAGGTGCGGTTGATTCTGAACAGCTCCCAGAGTGCATCAGGCATCGTAAAGGTGATGTGTTGCCACTCAGTATCCGGCAACAGCGCTTTCTGGTCAGCAATCCACTGATCGGTCAGTTTTTTGCCGCAGGTATTACACAACCGGGCTTTACAGCCAAAGCAGATCTTTTTGGTGTGAGAGCATTCATGGTTGCTGCATACAAAGCTGGCATACCCCATGATCACCCGCCCGCAGGCCAGTACTTTGCTGATCGCATCAACCACAGCAGGGCGTATCGTATCGGCGTTGCGCTGGTAATAACGCCACCATAACTGATCGCGTAGCAGTAATTGTTTTAGTTTGGACGGCGGTCGGCTGGTCATACGGCCTCATCAATACAGTCGCACGGATGATAACGAATGCAGCCGGTGAAGGGGATGGCATCCTGAGGTTGTTTTTCAGTCGTCCTCCTCTGCCAGTCTTTTGCGTTTACGGTGTTTTCTGAATTTGTGATTGGCCAGCGCCTGAGCACTGAGGGTCACCGGGGGCTGACACTGGGTACAGGTGCGTTCCCCGCTGTGGTGACTTTGGTTGTGAGTGGCCAGCGCCTGAGCACTGTTGAGGGTCACCGGGGGCTGACACCGGGTACAGGTGCGTTCCCCGCTGTGGTGACTGCGGTTGTGAGAGGCCAGCGCCTGAGCACTGTTGAGGGTCACCGGGGGCTGACACCGGGTACAGGTGCGTTCCCCGCTGTGGTGACTTTTGTTGTGATCGGCCAGCGCCTGAGCACTGTTGAGGGTCACCGGGGGCTGACACCGGGTACAGGTGCGTTCCCCGCTGTGGTGACTTTTGTTGTGAGAGGCCAGCGCCTGAGCACTGTTGAGGGTCACCGGGGGCTGACACCGGGTACAGGTGCGTTCCCCGCTGTGGTGACTGCGGTTGTGATTGGCCAGCGCCTTCGCACTGTTGAGGGTCACCGGGGGCTGACACCGGGTACAGGTGCGTTCCCCGCTGTGGTGACTGCGGTTGTGAGAGGCCAGCGCCTTCGCACTGTTGAGGGTCACCGGGGGCTGACACCGGGTACAGGTGCGTTCCCCGCTGTGGTGACTTTTGTTGTGATCGGCCAGCGCCAGAGCACTGTTGAGGGTCACCGGGGGCTGACACCGGGTACAGGTGCGTTCCCCGCTGTGGTGACTGCGGTTGTGATTGGCCAGCGCCTTCGCACTGTTGAGGGTCACCGGGGGCTGACACCGGGTACAGGTGCGTTCCCCGCTGTGGTGACTGCGGTTGTGAGAGGCCAGCGCCTTCGCACTGTTGAGGGTCACCGGGGGCTGACACCGGGTACAGGTGCGTTCCCCGCTGTGGTGACTGCGGTTGTGAGTGGTCAGCGCCTGAGCACTGTTGAGGGTCACCGGGGGCTGACACCGGGTACAGGTGCGTTCCCCGCTGTGGGAGGCGCTTATATGGCTAGCTAATGATGCAGCTGTTTTGTAATACTTTTGGCACAGGGAACACTGAAAAGGTTTCTCGCCGGATTCAACCGTTTGAAAAACTGAAGGTGAAGGCGGATCTTGAGGTGATACTGTGAATTCGGTATCCGAACTGTTTGTTTCTTTTTCATCGTCGTCTGGCGGTTCTTGTTTAATGCAAGATGTACATTGTTTTAGCCATTGATCAATTTCAGGCAACACAGCAAAGTCATCAGTCACCTTTACAATTACAACCTCCGAATTGTCATCGAGTCGTATTTTCTTGATTTGTGGTTGGGATGATCCGGGTTCTGAGCTATTGTCTGCTTCATTTTCACCGGCCCCGGATGAAGGAATAAAAGCGCTTGCAAACAAAGCTATCAAGCTTGAAAGGAAGGCACTTTTTATCTTTTTTTTGGCCAGTTTCTTTGAATGGAGAAGAAAGTCATATGACGCTGACGGGCTACCTGAGAAAGAGCTTTTATCATAGGTCAGACAATAGGCTTGAGCCTGACGTTTAGTGCAATCAAAAAGTTGCCGCGCAGCGGTCTACGTTCACGCTTCCCTGAGCAGGTTGATCACGCCGTAACGCCACGCGGGCATGATGGCGTTTTTGGTGAAGTAGACTGACTTCCATTGCTGGTTTCCGTCGTATAATCCGCCACGGGTCACAGGGAGGTGAATATGAACATTCCAGTTCAGCTTTCGGCCAAAGGTATGCAGTGCCGTGAAAATGCCAGGTGTCACGCCTTTTTTCCCGGCAAAGGCCTGCAGGCTTTTTGCCGCTAGTGGGCTCAGTTTACCCAGTAAGGTGCGGTTGATTCTGAACAGCTCCCAGAGTGCATCAGGCATCGTAAAGGTGATGTGTTGCCACTCAGTATCCGGCAACAGCGCTTTCTGGTCAGCAATCCACTGATCGGTCAGTTTTTTGCCGCAGGTATTACACAACCGGGCTTTACAGCCAAAGCAGATCTTTTTGGTGTGAGAGCATTCATGGTTGCTGCATACAAAGCTGGCATACCCCATGATCACCCGCCCGCAGGCCAGTACTTTGCTGATCGCATCAACCACAGCAGGGCGTATCGTATCGGCGTTGCGCTGGTAATAACGCCACCATAACTGATCGCGTAGCAGTAATTGTTTTAGTTTGGACGGCGGTCGGCTGGTCATACGGCCTCATCAATACAGTCGCACGGATGATAACGAATGCAGCCGGTGAAGGGGATGGCATCCTGAGGTTGTTTTTCAGTCGTCCTCCTCTGCCAGTCTTTTGCGTTTACGGTGTTTTCTGAATTTGTGATTGGCCAGCGCCTTCGCACTGTTGAGGGTCACCGGGGGCTGACACTGGGTACAGGTGCGTTCCCCGCTGTGGTGACTTTTGTTGTGAGAGGCCAGCGCCTGAGCACTGTTGAGGGTCACCGGGGGCTGACACCGGGTACAGGTGCGTTCCCCGCTGTGGTGACTGCGGTTGTGAGTGGCCAGCGCCTGAGCACTGTTGAGGGTCACCGGGGGCTGACACCGGGTACAGGTGCGTTCCCCGCTGTGGTGACTTTTGTTGTGATCGGCCAGCGCCTGAGCACTTTTGAGGATCACCGGGGGCTGACACCGGGTACAGGTGCGTTCCCCGCTGTGGTGACTGCGGTTGTGATCGGCCAGCGCCTTCGCACTGTTGAGGGTCACCGGGGGCTGACACCGGGTACAGGTGCGTTCCCCGCTGTGGTGACTGCGGTTGTGATTGGCCAGCGCCTTCGCACTGTTGAGGGTCACCGGGGGCTGACACCGGGTACAGGTGCGTTCCCCGCTGTGGTGACTGCGGTTGTGAGAGGCCAGCGCCTTCGCACTGTTGAGGGTCACCGGGGGCTGACACCGGGTACAGGTGCGTTCCCCGCTGTGGTGACTTTTGTTGTGATCGGCCAGAGCCAGAGCACTTTTGAGGGTCACCGGGGGCTGACACCGGGTACAGGTGCGTTCCCCGCTGTGGTGACTGCGGTTGTGATTGGCCAGCGCCTTCGCACTGTTGAGGGTCACCGGGGGCTGACACTGGGTACAGGTGCGTTCCCCGCTGTGGTGACTGCGGTTGTGAGAGGCCAGCGCCTTCGCACTGTTGAGGGTCACCGGGGGCTGACACTGGGTACAGGTGCGTTCCCCGCTGTGGTGACTGCGGTTGTGAGAGGCCAGCGCCTGAGCACTGTTGAGGGTCACCGGGGGCTGGCACAGGGTACAGGTGCGTTCCCCGCTGTGGTGACTTTGGTTGTGATTGGCCAGCGCCTTCGCACTGTTGAGGGTCACCGGGGGCTGACACCGGGTACAGGTGCGTTCCCCGCTGTGGGAGGCGCTTATATGGCTAGCTAATGATGCAGCTGTTTTGTAATACTTTTGGCACAGGGAACACTGAAAAGGTTTCTCGCCGGATTCAACCGTTTGAAAAACTGAAGGTGAAGGCGGATCTTGAGGTGATACTGTGAATTCGGTATCCGAACTGTTTGTTTCTTTTTCATCGTCGTCTGGCGGTTCTTGTTTAATGCAAGATGTACATTGTTTTAGCCATTGATCAATTTCAGGCAACACAGCAAAGTCATCAGTCACCTTTACAATTACAACCTCCGAATTGTCATCGAGTCGTATTTTCTTGATTTGTGGTTGGGATGATCCGGGTTCTGAGCTATTGTCTGCTTCATTTTCACCGGCCCCGGATGAAGGAATAAAAGCGCTTGCAAACAAAGCTATCAAGCTTGAAAGGAAGGCACTTTTTATCTTTTTTTTGGCCAGTTTCTTTGAATGGAGAAGAAAGTCATATGACGCTGACGGGCTACCTGAGAAAGAGCTTTTATCATAGGTCAGACAATAGGCTTGAGCCTGACGTTTAGTGCAATCAAAAAGTTGCCGCGCAGCGGCCTACGTTCAACCCTATGCCTGGTTCCGCTACGTGCTGACTCAGCTCCCCCAGCTCGAAAAGGGAGCCAGGGTAGAGCATCTGCTGCCCATAAACCTCACCCCGGATGACTTGAAAGCGGTGGTGAACACCGGATATTGAAGAAGATAGTGAAAAAGCAGCATCGGCCTGCCCGTGCTCATTGTGACCATATCTTGCCCGGCACAAACGGCGGAGCCTGCGGATTCAAACCGGGACGGACTGGATGCTGAGGGCATGGTGGTTGTGGGAGTGGCTGCCCGGTATCCTTCGACTGAATATCAAGGTGCTGTAGCCTATCCAGTGCCTTGTGTTCGAGTTCACGCCATGCTTCCTGTTTTCGTGCCTGCTGCCGTGAAGTCTGAAGTATATTGGCACGCGCCCAGAATATTGTAGCTTGCTGCCCATCACCCATCATACGCAGAATATGTCCCTGCAAGCTCAGTGATTGCGGGGTTTCTTTTTCCTGGCGTGAACGTTTTACCAGCGCCATTGCTGCCTGTAAATTCTTATTCGTATCCGGTACCGACCCTGTAATGATTTCCCTGCATGCCAGGGTAAACCGGGTTACTGCGATCACATGGAATAGCTGCCAGTTGTGACTTGTGGCAAAAGCCTCCAACAGGATTGTGGCGAGTTGATCCGCTTTCGAGACGTTATCTGTTTGGTGGTCCAGACACGCCAGCAACCCCAGCTCAATCTGGAGATGGCCGCAAAAGTCAGTCGGCGGCTGGTGCTTGCGTTGGTTCTCCTGTTGGCGCAGCTGCCGGAACAGCCCCTCGGCTTCGGTTAGCTTCTCAACATCGCCTGTTTCTTCAAGACACCGAGCCAACCCCAGCTCAATCTGGAGATGGCCGCAAAAGTCAGTCGGCGGCTGGTGCTTGCGTTGGTTCTCCTGTTGGCGCAGCTGCCGGAACAGCCCCTCGGCTTCGGTTAGCTTACCTGCTTCCTGTAAACACCGAGCCAACCCCAGCTCAATCTGGAGATGGCCGCAAAAGTCAGTCGGCGGCTGGTGCTTGCGTTGGTTCTCCTGTTGGCGCAGCTGCCGGAACAGCCCCTCGGCTTCGGTTAGCTTCTCAACATCGCCTGTTTCTTCAAGACACCGAGCCAACCCCAGCTCAATCTGGAGATGGCCGCAAAAGTCAGTCGGCGGCTGGTGCTTGCGTTGGTTCTCCTGTTGGCGCAGCTGCCGGAACAGCCCCTCGGCTTCGGTTAGCTTCTCAACATCGCCGGTTAAATCCAGACAGGTTGCCAACCCCAGCTCAATCTGGAGATGGCCGCAAAAGTCAGTCGGCGGCTGGTGCTTGCGTTGGTTCTCCTGTTGGCGCAGCTGCCGGAACAGCCCCTCGGGTTCGGTTAGCTTACCTGCTTCCTGTAAACACCGAGCCAACCCCAGCTCAATCTGGAGATGGCCGCAAAAGTCAGTCGGCGGCTGGTGCTTGCGTTGGTTCTCCTGTTGGCGCAGCTGCCGGAACAGCCCCTCGGCTTCGGTTAGCTTCTCAACATCGCCGGTTAAATCCAGACAGGTTGCCAACCCCAGCTCAATCTGGAGATGGCCGCAAAAGTCAGTCGGCGGCTGGTGCTTGCGTTGGTTCTCCTGTTGGCGCAGCTGCCGGAACAGCCCCTCGGCTTCGGTTAGCTTCTCAACATCGCCTGTTTCTTCAAGACACCGAGCCAACCCCAGCTCAATCTGGAGATGGCCGCAAAAGTCAGTCGGCGGCTGGTGCTTGCGTTGGTTCTCCTGTTGGCGCAGCTGCCGGAACAGCCCCTCGGCTTCGGTTAGCTTCTCAACATCGCCTGTTTCTTCAAGACACCGAGCCAACCCCAGCTCAATCTGGAGATGGCCGCAAAAGTCAGTCGGCGGCTGGTGCTTGCGTTGGTTCTCCTGTTGGCGCAGCTGCCGGAACAGCCCTTCGGCTTCGGTTAGCTTACCTGCTTCCTGTAAACACCGAGCCAACCCCAGCTCAATCTGGAGATGGCCGCAAAAGTCAGTCGGCGGCTGGTGCTTGCGTTGGTTCTCCTGTTGGCGCAGCTGCCGGAACAGCCCCTCGGCTTCGGTTAGCTTCTCAACATCGCCGGTTAAATCCAGACAGGTTGCCAACCCCAGCTCAATCTGGAGATGGCCGCAAAAGTCAGTCGGCGGCTGGTGCTTGCGTTGGTTCTCCTGTTGGCGCAGCTGCCGGAACAGCCCCTCGGCTTCGGTTAGCTTACCCATTCCCTGTTTAGTTCTGGCGATTCCTATTTTTAAATAAATGTTCTCAGGAGCTTGTCGGGATAAACTGGAAAATAAACTCAATGCTTGGGGATAGTTTTTCTTTTTTAAGAAATCCCAGGCTGCCTCTTCTCTTTCTCCTGCTGAAATACAAAAAGTAATCAAAAAGGCAATGACAGCTTTTATTAATCTGTTCATCAGCTATATGAGATAACAATGAATAATTTGTCTGTATGAAGAGTGGTGTAGTGTTTGAAATTATAGATGTGGTATCAGTGTCGTTTGAGGCATGTTGCAAACAATAATCAGAGTTGTGCTGTTATTGGTAGATGGCTTTCGTCGTGCGCTCACGTAAGTACCGCATCGTCTTCATCCCAAAGAAAAGGCGGAAGGTGATATATGGAAACCTCCGGAAATTCTTGGGGGAAATTTTTCATGAGCTTGCCAGAAGAAAGAACTGCAAAAATCTGGAGGGTCACTTGATACCTGATCATGTTCATATGTGCATCAGCATCCCTCCAAAATATCCGGTATCTCGTGTTGTTGGCTACCTGAAAGGGAAGTGTGCAATAGAGATTGCCAAAAACTTCAAAGGAAGGCAGCGAAATTTCAACGGAGAGCACTTTTGGGCAAGAGGATATTTTGTCTCAACTGTTGGGCTTGATGAAGACGTGGTACGAGCCTATATCCGTGATCAAGAAAAGAATGATTCAAGCAAAGATCAGTATGATCTTGATTGGTAAGCGCCCTTGGGCGCAATAAAAGCCCTTAGAGGGCGTAACCTAATATGTAGAAGTTCAGACCTGATCTGACAATTTCCCCTTAAAAAAAGGAAAGGGTTACCGATTTAGATAGAGGTGAAGACTCTTAAATCTAAATCACAAAAAAGGTAACCCTCATGATTCATACTAATCAAAAAATCATCAAGCACAAGGTTGGCTTACTGAATCTGGCTGACGAGCTGGGCAATATTTCGAAAGCCTGTAAAACCATGGGCGTTTCCAGAGATACCTTTTATCGCTACCGGGATGCAGTCGATGACGGCGGCGTTAAAGCCTTGCTGGATCAGAGCCGCAGAGCACCCAATGTAAAAAACCGCGTTGATCCGGTGGTCGAACAAGCCGTTCTTGATTATGCCATTGAAGACCCGGCCCATGGACAAGCCCGAGTCTCCAATGAGTTACGCAAGAAGGGGATCTTTGTTTCACCCAGTGGCGTTCGCAGTGTTTGGCTGAGGCATGACCTGGCCAACTTCAAGCAACGCCTGAAAGCACTGGAGGAGAAGGTTGCCAAAGAGGGCATCATTCTGACTGAATCCCAGGTTCAAGCGCTGGAGCGAAAGAAGCTGGACGATGAAGCTTGTGGTGAAATCGATACAGCCCATCCCGGCTATCTCGGGTCACAGGACACCTTTTATGTCGGGACGTTCAAAGGGGTTGGCCGAGTGTATCAACAGACCTACGTGGATACCTATTCCAAGGTGGCACAGTGCAAGCTTTATACAACCAAAACCCCGATAACGGCTGCCGACCTGTTAAATGACCGGGTTTTACCCTTTCACGAAGCGCAGGAGCTTCCAGTGCTGCGCATTCTAACTGACCGTGGTACTGAATACTGCGGCAGAGCAGACCAGCATGACTACCAGCTTTACATGGCGGTGAATGATATCGAGCACACCAAGACAAGGGTCAGGCACCCCCAAACCAACGGGATTTGCGAGCGCTTCCATAAAACGATCCTTCAGGAGTTTTATCAGCCCGCGTTGAGGAGGAAGTTGTATACGACGATTGATGAACTTCAGGCTGATCTGGACGAATGGCTGATTCACTACAATACTGAACGCACCCATCAAGGCAAACAGTGTTGCCGAAGGACGCCAATGGAAACATTGCTCGATGGGAAAAGAATCTGGAAGGAAAAATTTGTAGCTTGAATTTGACCTGACAGACACCTTCTTGAAAATCGGTAACTGTCAGATCAGATCGGAACTTCTACACCTAATAAGCCTCCGGCTTTGCCGGAGGCCAGTTAACTAATTGATTTTCATTGTTTTTTTAACGATTGAAAACTTTGGTTAAACGCATAGGAATTTCAAAAAATCATTATTCCAGTCATTCCTGTAACCTTTGGTTTTCCACCCTCTCAGCATCCTATTACCTGACACTGAATGTTGTGCTTATCTGTCTGATACCACCTAAATCCTATTGATTTGCCCGATCTCACCCTGAAATCCTGATTTCAGACGGATTGAGGGCGTGAACTATGTAATCGGTTTCGCAAGCGCAAGCTGTTGGTGGTGTTTGTACAGCTCGCGCTGCGGCTTGCCGCGGGTAATGCCGGTAAAGATCATCTGAGCCTGGCAGAGGATGCACTGCAGCGGATCGAGCCCAAAGGTCTGTTTCAGTAACGCCGGAAAGGTGATTTTCAGGGCGTTTCGTTCGGGCTGATTGAGCAGGTTGTAGACGGTGGGCAGCAATGTAGCCCTTACCCGACAGGCCAGAAAACCATAATACCGGATCATTCGGAAACCTTTGTCGGGAATATGTTGTGTCAGTCGCTCTATAAACGCTTCCCCTTCACAGGTTTCATGGCGGCGGGTTTTGGTGCGGTGATCCAGATACTCATACACAACGGTATCACCGCCATAGTGTTTCAGGCGCGACATGGCCAGCGGTGGTCGTTTGATATAGCGCCCCAGGTAGCTGATGGTGCGGTGGGGGCTTTTGGTGGCTTTGGCAAAATGGACGATCCAGTCCTTTTGGTATTGCTCATCGAGGAAATCATTGAAGCCGGAAAGGTCATGACAGCTGTCTTTCAGCTCGGAAGGCAGATCCAGCTCGCCACGTTTAAACGCTTCCCTGAGCAGGTTGATCACGCCGTAACGCCACGCGGGCATGATGGCGTTTTTGGTGAAGTAGACTGACTTCCATTGCTGGTTTCCGTCGTATAATCCGCCACGGGTCACAGAGAGGTGAATATGAATATTCCAGTTCAGCTTTCGGCCAAAGGTATGCAGTGCCGTGAAAATGCCAGGTGTCACGCCTTTTTTCCCGGCAAAGGCCTGCAGGCTTTTTGCCGCCAGTGGGCTCAGTTTACCCAGTAAGGTGCGGTTGATTCTGAACAGCTCCCAGAGTGCATCAGGCATCGTAAAGGTGATGTGTTGCCACTCAGTATCCGGCAACAGCGCTTTCTGGTCAGCAATCCACTGATCGGTCAGTTTTTTGCCGCAGGTATTACACAACCGGGCTTTACAGCCAAAGCAGATCTTTTTGGTGTGAGAGCATTCATGGTTGCTGCATACAAAGCTGGCATACCCCATGATCACCCGCCCGCAGGCCAGTACTTTGCTGATCGCATCAACCACAGCAGGGCGTATCGTATCGGCGTTGCGCTGGTAATAACGCCACCATAACTGATCGCGTAGCAGTAATTGTTTTAGTTTGGACGGCGGTCGGCTGGTCATACGGCCTCATCAATACAGTCGCACGGATGATAACGAATGCAGCCGGTGAAGGGGATGGCATCCTGAGGTTGTTTTTCAGTCGTCCTCCTCTGCCAGTCTTTTGCGTTTACGGTGTTTTCTGAATTTGTGATTGGCCAGCGCCTGAGCACTGTTGAGGGTCACCGGGGGCTGACACCGGGTACAGGTGCGTTCCCCGCTGTGGTGACTGCGGTTGTGATTGGCCAGCGCCTTCGCACTGTTGAGGGTCACCGGGGGCTGACACCGGGTACAGGTGCGTTCCCCGCTGTGGTGACTGCGGTTGTGATTGGCCAGCGCCTTCGCACTGTTGAGGGTCACCGGGGGCTGACACCGGGTACAGGTGCGTTCCCCGCTGTGGTGACTGTGGTTGTGATTGGCCAGCGCCTGAGCACTTTTGAGGGTCACCGGGGGCTGACACCGGGTACAGGTGCGTTCCCCGCTGTGGTGACTGTGGTTGTGAGTGGCCAGCGCCTTCGCACTGTTGAGGGTCACCGGGGGCTGACACCGGGTACAGGTACGTTCCCCGCTGTGGTGACTGCGGTTGTGAGTGGCCAGCGCCTTCGCACTGTTGAGGGTCACCGGGGGCTGACACCGGGTACAGGTGCGTTCCCCGCTGTGGGAGGCCCTTATATGGCTAGCTAATGATGCAGCTGTTTTGTAATACTTTTGGCACAGGGAACACTGAAAAGGTTTCTCGCCGGATTCAACCGTTTGAAAAACTGAAGGTGAAGGCGGATCTTGAGGTGATACTGTGAATTCGGTATCCGAACTGTTTGTTTCTTTTTCATCGTCGTCTGGCGGTTCTTGTTTAATGCAAGATGCACATTGTTTTAGCCATTGATCAATTTCAGGCAACACAGGAAAGTCATCAGTCACCTTTACAATTACAACCTCCGAATTGTCATCGAGTCGTATTTTCTTGATTTGTGGTTGGGATGATCCGGGTTCTGAGCTATTGTCTGCTTCATTTTCACCGGCCCCGGATGAAGGAATAAAAGCGCTTGCAAACAAAGCTATCAAGCTTGAAAGGAAGGCACTTTTTATCTTTTTTTTGACCAGTTTCTTTGAATGGAGAAGAAAGTCATATGACGCTGACGGGCTACCTGAGAAAGAGCTTTTATCATAGGTCAGACAATAGGTTTGAGCCTGACGTTTAGTGCAATCAAAAAGTTGCCGCGCAGCGGCCTACGTTCACGCATAGGAATTTACGCATAGGAATTTCAAAAATTCATTATTCCAGTCATTCCTGTAACCTTTGGTTTTCCACCCTCTCAGCATCCTATTACCTGACACTGAATGTTGTGCTTATCTGTCTGATACCCCCCAAATCCCATTGATTTGCCCGATATCGCCCTGAAATCCGGATTTCAGACGGATTGAGGGCGTGAACTATGCGATGGGTTTCGCAAGCGCAAGCTGTTGGTGGTGTTTGTACAGCTCGCGCTGCGGCTTGCCGCGGGTAATGCCGGTAAAGATCATCTGAGCCTGGCAGAGGATGCACTGCAGCGGATCGAGCCCAAAGGTCTGTTTCAGTAACGCCGGAAAGGTGATTTTCAGGGCGTTTCGTTCGGGCTGATTGAGCAGGTTGTAGACGGTGGGCGGCAATGTAGCCCTTACCCGACAGGCCAGAAAACCATAATACCGGATCATTCGGAAACCTTTGTCGGGAATATGTTGTGTCAGTCGCTCTATAAACGCTTCCCCTTCACAGGTTTCATGGCGGCGGGTTTTGGTGCGGTGATCCAGATACTCATACACCACGGTATCACCGCCATAGTGTTTCAGGCGCGACATGGCCAGCGGTGGTCGTTTGATATAGCGCCCCAGGTAGCTGGTGGTGCGGTGGGGGCTTTTGGTGGCTTTGGCAAAATGGACGATCCAGTCCTTTTGGTATTGCTCATCGAGGAAATCATTGAAGCCGGAAAGGTCATGACAGCTGTCTTTCAGCTCGGAAGGCAGATCCAGCTCGCCACGTTTAAACGCTTCCCTGAGCAGGTTGATCACGCCGTAACGCCACGCGGGCATGATGGCGTTTTTGGTGAAGTAGACTGACTTCCATTGCTGGTTTCCGTCGTATAATCCGCCACGGGTCACAGAGAGGTGAATATGAATATTCCAGTTCAGCTTTCGGCCAAAGGTATGCAGTGCCGTGAAAATGCCAGGTGTCACGCCTTTTTCCCGGCAAAGGCCTGCAGGCTTTTTGCCGCCAGTGGGCTCAGTTTACCCAGTAAGGTGCGGTTGATTCTGAACAGCTCCCAGAGTGCATCAGGCATCGTAAAGGTGATGTGTTGCCACTCAGTATCCGGCAACAGCGCTTTCTGGTCAGCAATCCACTGATCGGTCAGTTTTTTGCCGCAGGTATTACACAACCGGGCTTTACAGCCAAAGCAGATCTTTTTGGTGTGAGAGCATTCATGGTTGCTGCATACAAAGCTGGCATACCCCATGATCACCCGCCCGCAGGCCAGTACTTTGCTGATCGCATCAACCACAGCAGGGCGTATCGTATCGGCGTTGCGCTGGTAATAACGCCACCATAACTGATCGCGTAGCAGTAATTGTTTTAGTTTGGACGGCGGTCGGCTGGTCATACGGCCTCATCAATACAGTCACACGGATGATAACGAATGCAGCCGGTGAAGGGGATGGCATCCTGAGGTTGTTTTTCAGTCGTCCTCCTCTGCCAGTCTTTTGCGTTTACGGTGTTTTCTGAATTTGTGATTGGCCAGCGCCTGAGCACTGTTGAGGGTCACCGGGGGCTGACACCGGGTACAGGTGCGTTCCCCGCTGTGGTGACTTTTGTTGTGAGTGGCCAGCGCCTGAGCACTTTTGAGGGTCACCGGGGGCTGACACCGGGTACAGGTGCGTTCCCCGCTGTGGTGACTTTTGTTGTGAGTGGCCAGCGCCTGAGCACTGTTGAGGGTCACCGGGGGCTGACACCGGGTACAGGTGCGTTCCCCGCTGTGGTGACTGCGGTTGTGAGTGACCAGCGCCTGAGCACTTTTGAGGGTCACCGGGGGCTGGCACCGGGTACAGGTGCGTTCCCCGCTGTGGTGACTTTGGTTGTGATTGGCCAGCGCCTTCGCACTGTTGAGGGTCACCGGGGGCTGACACCGGGTACAGGTGCGTTCCCCGCTGTGGTGACTTTTGTTGTGATCGGCCAGCGCCTGAGCACTGTTGAGGGTCACCGGGGGCTGACACCGGGTACAGGTGCGTTCCCCGCTGTGGTGACTTTTGTTGTGATTGGCCAGCGCCTGAGCACTGTTGAGGGTCACCGGGGGCTGACACCGGGTACAGGTGCGTTCCCCGCTGTGGTGACTGCGGTTGTGAGAGGCCAGCGCCTTCGCACTGTTGAGGGTCACCGGGGGCTGACACCGGGTACAGGTGCGTTCCCCGCTGTGGTGACTTTTGTTGTGATTGGCCAGCGCCTTCGCACTGTTGAGGGTCACCGGGGGCTGACACCGGGTACAGGTGCGTTCCCCGCTGTGGTGACTGTGGTTGTGATTGGCCAGCGCCTGAGCACTGTTGAGGGTCACCGGGGGCTGACACCAGGTACAGGTGCGTTCCCCGCTGTGGTGACTGCGGTTGTGATTGGCCAGCGCCTTCGCACTGTTGAGGGTCACCGGGGGCTGACACTGGGTACAGGTGCGTTCCCCGCTGTGGTGAATTTGGTTGTGATTGGCCAGCGCTTGTTTGTTGGGCAATGTATTGCCACATTCGCGGCAGATTTGGGGGCCGGAGTGGATAAGTGCCATGTGCTGTTGCAGTTGCTGATGGCGATAGTGCTTGCCACACTGAGAGCAAGCCTCCAGTTCTCCGTGCTGATGCTGTTTGAGGTGCGCCTGCAGCTTAGCCGGTATATAAAATTCACGTTGACACTGCCCGCACTGTAACCTGGCACCGAGCCGCCGGAGACGGATTAACGGGTTGCCGGGGGGCGCTGCGGGGGGAGAGCTGATCTCGCCGTTCTCCCCACCCTCGGCATCGTCAATGTCCATAGAGTCCGCCTGCTGGCTGCAGGTGGCCATCAGCGAAAAATCCGAAGCGGCCTGCCACTGTTGTAGGATGCCCAGCACCCGGGCTGTTTCCTGTTCCAGCAGCCGGATCCATTCCGAGACCGGACGGGGCACCCTGTCAAACTGACTATCCACACTGAACAGTTCAGGCAGCCACTGACCGCTCTCACTGACCAGTTGGGTCTCGTCATGGGGTAGCGCCTGCGCCTGCCAATACGGTATGTTTTCCGGCAGTAGTGAACGCAAGCCCCCGGTGGTGTCGTCATCAAGCTGTTCCCGCCGGGTTACCGGGGTTGTCAGGGCGCGTATCCGGTTAATGACCCCGATGCGTTCGCCGGTCACCGGGCCGGGACAGAAGGCACGTTCCAGCAGATCCATAGCGACGGCGGTCCAGACGGGCAACGGCAGATACAGCAAGGCTTGGCCGGATTCCTTTTTTTGCCAGTAAGGGTCGAGGTCGAGCATGACTGGCAGGCGCAGTACCGCACCACCGAGCCCCGAGGCTTCAGGCAGCCGGTTCTCGTTGAAGCCGATATTGCCGCCGTGGCGGTCTCCCAGCAAAATCCCGTGCTGCAGAAACAGCTGATAGATTTCAGCAAACCGCCACACCCAGGTCAGGGCGAAATCCAGCCGTTCGAACAACGTGGCTGAACCCATGGCCTCCAGCTGCCGGTCGGCAATAAAATCCACCGCTGACATCGCCATAACGGGCTTGTCTCCCCAGCGAAAGGCCAGTAGTAACGGACAGGTATGAAAAGCCAGCTGTTTATAACCCGGTTGCTGAATCGCCCGGTACAGGGTCAGCTCCTGTTCAAACCGCGGAATATGTTTTATGGAGCGGGCCAGCTTGAGAATATAATCCGGATCACCGGGAAACCGGATGACCAGGCTGCGGTTGCCGTGAAACAGATATCGCTGTTGCCCGGCGTCAAACTGCTGGCAAAAGGTTTGCAGTTGCCGGTTGTCGCTCAGTGGGTTCTGTTGCTTTTGGGCAAGGGCCCAGAGTTTGTTCATTACCGGGCTGTTATCAATCAGCGCCTGCCGGGAGGCCGGGGTCAGGGGCGGAAATAAGGCAGACAGATCGTCTGGCGGTGCTTCTGTCTGCAACCGTAAGGCCGCCAGACCGGGAGCGGATGCGGTTGCCGTGGGTGCAGACGGTTTCGTCTGCGGGCTGTTGTTCGCCATCCCCCAGGGCAGGGAAGAAAATAACCAGTCTTCTATCGCCGGGGGGATCAGAGTGTCGTTGGATAACGATGCCGGTACGGTCGCATCCATGTCAGCATTTATGGGCAATGGATCTGCATCAACAGTACTGTGATAACCGCTGTCAGCTGAATCATGGCAGGCTTCAGATGTCGTGGGACGGGGTGGCTTGTGTGTGCACCGGGCTAGCTGCTGACCTGCCTGTTTGGCAGATAAGCACTGCTTTTTGGCCGGAGGGCGATGATCAGTTAACGCTTCCACTACGGAGGCGGTAAACAGCCGGGAAGGCCCCGGTTCGCCAACATGACTACAGACATCAGAGGCTGTTATGCCGGGCAAATGGGTCATCAGCGAGGCATTATCAGTCCAGACTGGCGGTCGGCAGGTGCGGCACCTGGCGATATGGTTTTCCAGCTCAGTCGTTGCAATCTGCTCCCCGCAGCCAACCGGACAAGGCCACAGCAGAGTGTTAAGCAGGCGGGCCGTGTTCAGTTTGCGGGAGAACTGAGATCGTCTGGCATGACAGTCGGGACATTTTGTTATGCTAGAGCCCGGCTCTTCGAGGTGGGCATCACACAGGCTATAGCCGCATTTACGGCACCGGGCAACCTGTGTTTCGATTAAACCCTGACACATATAACAGTACAGGTTCCTGCACCTGTCAGGCAGTTCGGTCGTTAACGAGTATGACTGCCCGTCAATAAAGACATCACGGGTTACCTTCAAGACTGCACAGAGGCATGAACCTGACAGCAATAATATTGTAAACGACAAAATACATGTGCAGAGTTTACTCATTTGCAGATTGTTGTTGTATCTGGTGAGGTATCATGGTTGTTTGACAGAAATCTTCAGCGTAGATCAAACGACAGTTTTTAGCCTGACGTTTAGTGCAATCAAAAAGTTGCCGCGCAGCGGCCTACGTTCAAACGCTTCCCTGAGCAGGTTGATCACGCCGTAACGCCACGCGGGCATGATGGCGTTTTTGGTGAAGTAGACTGACTTCCATTGCTGGTTTCCGTCGTATAATCCGCCACGGGTCACAGAGAGGTGAATATGAACATTCCAGTTCAGCTTTCGGCCAAAGGTATGCAGTGCCGTGAAAATGCCAGGTGTCACGCCTTTTTTCCCGGCAAAGGCCTGCAGGCTTTTTGCCGCCAGTGGGCTCAGTTTACCCAGTAAGGTGCGGTTGATTCTGAACAGCTCCCAGAGTGCATCAGGCATCGTAAAAGTGATGTGTTGCCACTCAGTATCCGGCAACAGCGCTTTCTGGTCAGCAATCCACTGATCGGTCAGTTTTTTGCCGCAGGTATTACACAACCGGACTTTACAGCAAAGCAGATCTTTTTGGTGTGAGAGCATTCATGGTTGCTTCATACAAAGCTGGCATACCCCATGATCACCCGCCCGCAGGCCAGTACTTTGCTGATCGCATCAACCACAGCAGGGCGTATCGTATCGGCGTTGCGCTGGTAATAACGCCACTATAACTGATCGCGTAGCAGTAATTGTTTTAGTTTGGACGGCGGTCGGCTGGTCATACGGCCTCATCAATACAGTCGCACGGATGATAACGAATGCAGCCGGTGAAGGGGATGGCATCCTGAGGTTGTTTTTCAGTCGTCCTCCTCTGCCAGTCTTTTGCGTTTACGGTGTTTTCTGAATTTGTGATTGGCCAGCGCCTGAGCACTGTTGAGGGTCACCGGGGGCTGACACTGGGTACAGGTGCGTTCCCCGCTGTGGTGACTTTGGTTGTGATTGGCCAGCGCCTTCGCACTGTTGAGGGTCACCGGGGGCTGACACTGGGTACAGGTGCGTTCCCCGCTGTGGTGACTTTGGTTGTGATTGGCCAGCGCCTGAGCACTTTTGAGGGGCACCGGGGGCTGACACCGGGTACAGGTGCGTTCCCCGCTGTGGTGACTTTTGTTGTGATCGGCCAGCGCCTTCGCACTGTTGAGGGTCACCGGGGGCTGACACCGGGTACAGGTGCGTTCCCCGCTGTGGTGACTTTGGTTGTGATTGGCCAGCGCCTTCGCACTGTTGAGGGTCACCGGGGGCTGACACCGGGTACAGGTGCGTTCCCCGCTGTGGTGACTTTTGTTGTGATCGGCCAGCGCCTGAGCACTGTTGAGGGTCACCGGGGGCTGACACTGGGTACAGGTGCGTTCCCCGCTGTGGTGACTGCGGTTGTGAGAGGCCAGCGCCTGAGCACTGTTGAGGGTCACCGGGGGCTGGCACCGGGTACAGGTGCGTTCCCCGCTGTGGTGACTTTGGTTGTGATTGGCCAGCGCCTTCGCACTGTTGAGGGTCACCGGGGGCTGACACCGGGTACAGGTGCGTTCCCCGCTGTGGTGACTTTGGTTGTGAGTGGCCAGCGCCTGAGCACTGTTGAGGGTCACCGGGGGCTGACACCGGGTACAGGTGCGTTCCCCGCTGTGGTGACTGCGGTTGTGAGAGGCCAGCGCCTGAGCACTGTTGAGGGTCACCGGGGGCTGACACCGGGTACAGGTGCGTTCCCCGCTGTGGGAGGCGCTTATATGGCTAGCTAATGATGCAGCTGTTTTGTAATACTTTTGGCACAGGGAACACTGAAAAGGTTTCTCGCCGGATTCAACCGTTTGAAAAACTGAAGGTGAAGGCGGATCTTGAGGTGATACTGTGAATTCGGTATCCGAACTGTTTGTTTCTTTTTCATCGTCGTCTGGCGGTTCTTGTTTAATGCAAGATGTACATTGTTTTAGCCATTGATCAATTTCAGGCAACACAGGAAAGTCATCAGTCACCTTTACAATTACAACCTCCGAATTGTCATCGAGTCGTATTTTCTTGATTTGTGGTTGGGATGATCCGGGTTCTGAGCTATTGTCTGCTTCATTTTCACCGGCCCCGGATGAAGGAATAAAAGCGCTTGCAAACAAAGCTATCAAGCTTGAAAGGAAGGCACTTTTTATTTTTTTTTTGACCAGTTTCTTTGAATGGAGAAGAAAGTCATATGACGCTGACGGGCTACCTGAGAAAGAGCTTTTATCATAGGTCAGACAATAGGTTTGAGCCTGACGTTTAGTGCAATCAAAAAGTTGCCGCGCAGCGGCCTACGTTCACGCTTCCCTGAGCAGGTTGATCACGCCGTAACGCCACGCGGGCATGATGGCGTTTTTGGTGAAGTAGACTGACTTCCATTGCTGGTTTCCGTCGTATAATCCGCCACGGGTCACAGAGAGGTGAATATGAACATTCCAGTTCAGCTTTCGGCCAAAGGTATGCAGTGCCGTGAAAATGCTAGGTGTCACGCCTTTTTTCCCGGCAAAGGCCTGCAGGCTTTTTGCCGCCAGTGGGCTCAGTTTACCCAGTAAGGTGCGGTTGATTCTGAACAGCTCCCAGAGTGCATCAGGCATCGTAAAGGTGATGTGTTGCCACTCAGTATCCGGCAACAGCGCTTTCTGGTCAGCAATCCACTGATCGGTCAGTTTTTTGCCGCAGGTATTACACAACCGGGCTTTACAGCCAAAGCAGATCTTTTTGGTGTGAGAGCATTCATGGTTGCTGCATACAAAGCTGGCATACCCCATGATCACCCGCCCGCAGGCCAGTACTTTGCTGATCGCATCAACCACAGCAGGGCGTATCGTATCGGCGTTGCGCTGGTAATAACGCCACCATAACTGATCGCGTAGCAGTAATTGTTTTAGTTTGGACGGCGGTCGGCTGGTCATACGGCCTCATCAATACAGTCGCACGGATGATAACGAATGCAGCCGGTGAAGGGGATGGCATCCTGAGGTTGTTTTTCAGTCGTCCTCCTCTGCCAGTCTTTTGCGTTTACGGTGTTTTCTGAATTTGTGAGAGGCCAGCGCCTGAGCACTTTTGAGGGTCACCGGGGGCTGACACTGGGTACAGGTGCGTTCCCCGCTGTGGTGACTTTGGTTGTGAGTGGCCAGCGCCTTCGCACTGTTGAGGGTCACCGGGGGCTGACACCGGGTACAGGTGCGTTCCCCGCTGTGGTGACTTTGGTTGTGAGTGGCCAGCGCCTGAGCACTGTTGAGGGTCACCGGGGGCTGACACTGGGTACAGGTGCGTTCCCCGCTGTGGTGACTTTGGTTGTGAGAGGCCAGCGCCTGAGCACTGTTGAGGGTCACCGGGGGCTGACACCGGGTACAGGTGCGTTCCCCGCTGTGGTGACTGCGGTTGTGATTGGCCAGCGCCTTCGCACTGTTGAGGGTCACCGGGGGCTGACACCG
Source organism: Endozoicomonadaceae bacterium (assembly GCA_965261725.1). Taxonomy (GTDB): domain Bacteria; phylum Pseudomonadota; class Gammaproteobacteria; order Pseudomonadales; family Endozoicomonadaceae; genus CANDOC01. Next base: position 121,788 of record CBDHDU010000008.1, read on the forward strand.
GGTACAGGTGCGTTCCCCGCTGTGGTGACTTTGGTTGTGAGAGGCCAGCGCCTGAGCACTGTTGAGGGTCACCGGGGGCTGACACCGGGTACAGGTGCGTTCCCCGCTGTGGTGACTGCGGTTGTGAGAGGCCAGCGCCTGAGCACTGTTGAGGGTCACCGGGGGCTGACACCGGGTACAGGTGCGTTCCCCGCTGTGGTGACTTTTGTTGTGAGTGGCCAGCGCCTGAGCACTGTTGAGGGTCACCGGGGGCTGACACCGGGTACAGGTGCGTTCCCCACTGTGGTGACTGCGGTTGTGATTGGCCAGCGCCTTCGCACTGTTGAGGGTCACCGGGGGCTGACACCGGGTACAGGTGCGTTCCCCGCTGTGGTGACTGCGGTTGTGAGAGGTCAGCGCCTGAGCACTTTTGAGGGTCACCGGGGGCTGACACTGGGTACAGGTGCGTTCCCCGCTGTGGTGACTTTTGTTGTGAGAGGCCAGCGCCTGAGCACTGTTGAGGGTCACCGGGGGCTGACACTGGGTACAGGTGCGTTCCCCGCTGTGGTGACTTTGGTTGTGATTGGCCAGCGCCTTCGCACTGTTGAGGGTCACCGGGGGCTGACACCGGGTACAGGTGCGTTCCCCGCTGTGGGAGGCGCTTATATGGCTAGCTAATGATGCAGCTGTTTTGTAATACTTTTGGCACAGGGAACACTGAAAAGGTTTCTCGCCGGATTCAACCGTTTGAAAAACTGAAGGTGAAGGCGGATCTTGAGGTGATACTGTGAATTCGGTATCCGAACTGTTTGTTTCTTTTTCATCGTCGTCTGGCGGTTCTTGTTTAATGCAAGATGTACATTGTTTTAGCCATTGATCAATTTCAGGCAACACAGCAAAGTCATCAGTCACCTTTACAATTACAACCTCCGAATTGTCATCGAGTCGTATTTTCTTGATTTGTGGTTGGGATGATCCGGGTTCTGAGCTATTGTCTGCTTCATTTTCACCGGCCCCGGATGAAGGAATAAAAGCGCTTGCAAACAAAGCTATCAAGCTTGAAAGGAAGGCACTTTTTATCTTTTTTTTGACCAGTTTCTTTGAGTGGAGAAGAAAGTCATATGACGCTGACGGGCTACCTGAGAAAGAGCTTTTATCATAGGTCAGACAATAGGTTTGAGCCTGACGTTTAGTGCAATCAAAAAGTTGCCGCGCAGCGGCCTACGTTCAAACGCTTCCCTGAGCAGGTTGATCACGCCGTAACGCCACGCGGGCATGATGGCGTTTTTGGTGAAGTAGACTGACTTCCATTGCTGGTTTCCGTCGTATAATCCGCCACGGGTCACAGACAGGGCGAAAGTACGGGGTGTACTTTAGTGCAAATAAATGTGAACTGACGGATAATAGCTCCACAATTTATTGTATTTTTATCGCTATATCTGCATTACGATAGTCGTAATTATGACTTTGTGTTCTAAAAACCGGTTAGTGTGGAACTATGGTCAGCGCGGTGCTTTCGCCCTGGGGTCACAGAGAGGTGAATATGAACATTCCAGTTCAGCTTTCGGCCAAAGGTATGCAGTGCCGTGAAAATGCCAGGTGTCACGCCTTTTTTCCCGGCAAAGGCCTGCAGGCTTTTTGCCGCCAGTGGGCTCAGTTTACCCAGTAAGGTGCGGTTGATTCTGAACAGCTCCCAGAGTGCATCAGGCATCGTAAAGGTGATGTGTTGCCACTCAGTATCCGGCAACAGCGCTTTCTGGTCAGCAATCCACTGATCGGTCAGTTTTTTGCCGCAGGTATTACACAACCGGGCTTTACAGCCAAAGCAGATCTTTTTGGTGTGAGAGCATTCATGGTTGCTGCATACAAAGCTGGCATACCCCATGATCACCCGCCCGCAGGCCAGTACTTTGCTGATCGCATCAACCACAGCAGGGCGTATCGTATCGGCGTTGCGCTGGTAATAACGCCACCATAACTGATCGCGTAGCAGTAATTGTTTTAGTTTGGACGGCGGTCGGCTGGTCATACGGCCTCATCAATACAGTCGCACGGATGATAACGAATGCAGCCGGTGAAGGGGATGGCATCCTGAGGTTGTTTTTCAGTCGTCCTCCTCTGCCAGTCTTTTGCGTTTACGGTGTTTTCTGAATTTGTGATTGGCCAGCGCCTTCGCACTGTTGAGGGTCACCGGGGGCTGACACTGGGTACAGGTGCGTTCCCCGCTGTGGTGAATTTTGTTGTGAGAGGCCAGCGCCTGAGCACTGTTGAGGGTCACCGGGGGCTGACACCGGGTACAGGTGCGTTCCCCGCTGTGGTGACTGCGGTTGTGATTGGCCAGCGCCTTCGCACTGTTGAGGGTCGCCGGGGGCTGACACCGGGTACAGGTGCGTTCCCCGCTGTGGTGACTTTTGTTGTGATCGGCCAGCGCCTGAGCACTGTTGAGGGTCACCGGGGGCTGACACCGGGTACAGGTGCGTTCCCCGCTGTGGTGACTTTTGTTGTGATCGGCCAGCGCCTGAGCACTGTTGAGGGTCACCGGGGGCTGACACCGGGTACAGGTGCGTTCCCCGCTGTGGGAGGCGCGTATATGGCTAGCTAATGATGCAGCTGTTTTGTAATACTTTTGGCACAGGGAACACTGAAAAGGTTTCTCGCCGGATTCAACCGTTTGAAAAACTGAAGGTGAAGGCGGATCTTGTGGTGATACTGTGAATTCGGTATCCGAACTGTTTGTTTCTTTTTCATCGTCGTCTGGCGGTTCTTGTTTAATGCAAGATGTACATTGTTTTAGCCATTGACCAATTTCAGGCAACACAGGAAAGTCATCAGTCACCTTTACAATTACAACCTCCGAATTGTCATCGAGTCGTATTTTCTTGATTTGTGGTTGGGATGATCCGGGTTCTGAGCTATTGTCTGCTTCATTTTCACCGGCCCCGGATGAAGGAATAAAAGCGCTTGCAAACAAAGCTATCAAGCTTGAAAGGAAGGCACTTTTTATTTTTTTTGACCAGTTTCTTTGAATGGAGAAGAAAGTCATATGACGCTGACGGGCTACCTGAGAAAGAGCTTTTATCATAGGTCAGACAATAGGTTTGAGCCTGACGTTTAGTGCAATCAAAAAGTTGCCGCGCAGCGGCCTACGTTCATTCATGGATTTAAGAAACTTGAATTTGCTTATCTGTGGTAGAGATGTATGAATGTTAGGTGTAGCTGAAAAATAAAATCAGAAAACAACAAATAGAAAAACAGGGAGTGTTCAGGGTATGGCTGTCATTCATCTGGTGCGACATGGGCAGGCATCGTTTGGTCAGGATGATTATGACCAGTTATCTGATCTGGGAAGAACTCAGGCGGTATTGCTGGGTGAATGGCTTCGCAAAATAAAACGCCGCCCCTCGAAGATTGTTACCGGTTCTCTTAAACGCCAAGAACAAACACGGGACGCGTTACTGGATGGCTTTCAGGCAATCAGTATCGAGCAGTCATATGATGATGCCTTTAATGAAATTGATCATATTGCCATCATCTATGCTCATCGCCCTGATCTGAAGGAGCCGGGTGCCATGCAGCAATGGCTGGCAGAGCATACACAGCCAATACCAGCCTATTTCGAATTGTTTACCGAGGCCATGAAGCGTTGGGTTAAATATGGAGACAACCGTGACGAATACCGTGAAAGCTGGCCTGAATTTAAGCAACGGAGCATAAATGCCTTGAACCGGGTAGCGAGTGACTTAAAGCCTGATGATGAGGCTGTCGTAGTGACCTCTGGTGGCCCAATCGCCATGATTGCTTTGCAGTTAATGAATATGCAGGATGCGGATTTTTCATTACTAAACCGTCAGGTTATCAATACTTCCGTAACTTCTGTGACTTGTGGTGAAGAGCGCAGAGCCATCCACCGGTTTAATAATTATGCACACCTTGAAGTTGTTGCTGATCCGGATGTAATCACCGCGATTTAACCAAAGTGACATGAAGGCATAATTTGAGCGGGTTACTACACTTTAATAAGTAGCAAGATATTTTGTTGTTCTTGAGATCTTCAGGCCGCCAGGGACAGGCTTATGTACAGAATCTGGAACAGGTTCAAATTCTCCCGCTCCAAGCTTGCTGGTGTGTCTGTTCAGTGTTTCAGGTTGCTGAGGGCTATAGAGTTTCCGGTGATCCCCGGCCTGCATTACCTGCTTTACCATCTTGTTTCGACGATCAGACTGTTATGGCTCTATATTATGCGGGTCTTTGTCTGGACGCCCCTCTTTAAAACCCGGTTGAAAAACCATCCACGGCACCTGTTTCTTGATGGTGGCATGCCATTGCTGGTAGGTGAGCTGGCTATCAGGATTGGTGACAATTGTAATATTTCTGGGCAGATTGCTATTAATGGCCGCTCTGATCAGAGCCATCTTGCTGCGTTAATGATTGGAAGCGGGGTCAGCATTGGTTGGCGAACCGATATTCTGGTGGGAGATAATGTTGTTATTGAAGATGGTGCTCAGATTGCCAGCCGGGTGCGGTTAATGGGCTACTCGGGAATGGCGCTGACCCCGGAGATTTATGCCACTGGCTTGCATGATGCCATGGAGCAGCATGGCGATATCATTATTCAGGAAAATGTCTGGCTGGCGGACTCTGTTACGGTGATGCCGGGTGTGATTATTGGCAAAGGCTCTGTGATAACGCCGGGGAGTATTGTGACGGAGGATATTCCCCCTGGTGTGCTGGCAGGCGGATCACCGGCGAGGGTGATCCGCACTTTGGAGCCGGGGGCTTTTGCTATTTGGCCTGCGGATAATCAATTATTGTAAGTGTCAGCGATAGAATAAAAATTTTTCCTATTATTAGTTGTCTTCAGGTCAGCAAAAAGATAGTACCAGTGACAAGGTTAACGAATATCGGGCTTTGGTTATTCTTCCCGCTTTTTTATTTTATTTATATCAATTCTGCCTGTGCCGGCATTCTATGTCCCCGATGTAGCGGGGCTACTGAAGAGCAGGGTGACTTCCTTGTTTGTCTCAAATGTGACTATAAAGCAGAAATCCTGAGAGTTCCGCCAAGATTTACTCCTTATCAAAAGCAATCTGAAACAAGGAGCTCAGGCGAAGAAAGTTCATTAAGCGATGATATGGAAAGCGGTGCCTGCGGTATTGGGGGGAGTATCGAAAGCGAAAATGCGCAAATGTTGGAGGATTATGGGGGTTTTTTGGATGAAGTTCAGCAAATGGAGCTGTTGGATTTAATGTCTGCGAATCTTTCTATTCGCCCCAAAATAGAACAATGGTTTTTTAGCAATGTGGGTTTTTCATCGCAGGAGCCCGCGGTTTGTTTTGCTCCTCCTGAACAGATTCAGGAAGCCTGCGAGGCATCGTCTATGCAGCCATCAGCTGCAGCACTCCTGATTGAAAAGGGGGGAACTGTTACTGCTGTTGAGCAAATGAAAGATATAGATGTCGATTTTTTTGAGACGCTTTCCAATTTGCCTACAGCTATGATGGGGCGGCAGTTCGATAACGAAGAATTTCACAAAGATATCGGTGAATTACTGCAGGAGTACCGGTTTTACCCGTTTATCTTTGACTTGGCAGTGTGCTTTGCCTCTGAAAGAGAGAAAGCTCATTTCATTTTTGCTTTTATACAAAACGGTGCCGTATTTTTCCATGGGATGGTTGCTGAAGGGCGTAACTTCAAATACCTGATACCTGGTTTTCAGTCCGGTGCTATTTTGGTTACAGCTGATATAGTGGAAATGCTTATTATCTCTCAAGGGGAGTACGGATTTAAACTCTACATATATGAAGATAAGCCTCAGAAGACGAAGAAAAAAGCTCATAAGAAACTGGCAGCAGAGCTTCCATTGTAAAAAGATGTATGCCTCTCCGGGCTGTTACGCAGCTGGAGAGGCAGGAATATCCTATGAGTTACAGTTTTCTTCTTCTGCCCGAAGATCCTTTCTCAGCACCTTGCCTACAGGCGTCATTGGCAACTCTTCTCTGAAAACAATCACCCGGGGCACTTTATAGGCGGTCAGATGTTCCCGGCAATATGCCTTTATCTCACTTTCAGTCGCGGATTCATCCGTCGGCACGACAAAGAGTTTTACCGCTTCTCCTGTTGATTCATCGGGAATGCCAATAGCGGCACAGTTCTGGACTTTTTCATGCTTAACCACCACATCTTCTATTTCATTTGGATAAACGTTAAACCCTGAAACCAGCACCATATCTTTCAGTCGATCAACGATCCGGATATGGCCGTCATCCTCAATCAGGCCGATATCTCCTGTGCGGAGCCAGCCATCCTGAATAACTTCGGCTGTGGCATCGGGTTTATTCCAGTAGCCTTTCATTATCTGAGGGCCATGAATACAGATTTCTCCCGGCTGACCGGGAACTGTTTCATTACCTTCAAGGTCTATGGTTTTCAGGCTTGTGTGAGGCACGGGAGAGCCAACTGTCTCCAGACGGGTATTGGTACCTGAAGGGTTTGCGGTAACAACCGGTGAGGCTTCAGTCAGACCATAGCCACAAGATACATTACAGCCGGTGACTTTTTCCCAGCGTTTGCCGACTGAAACCTGTAGCGCGGTGCCACCTGAAGTGGTAGTTTTGAGCCGGGAGAAATCCAGCGTTTTGAATTTCGGATGGTTCATTAAACCGGTAAACAGGGTGTTGATACCGACAAACATCGTGAATTTCCAAGGCTTCAGTACCTTGATAAAGGTATCCAGATCACGCGGGTTCACAACCAGAATGCTGTGCGCTCCCAGTTGAAACATGACCATCATATGAATGGTAAAGGCATAGATATGGTAGAGCGGCAGCGGGGCTATGACGATGTCCCCATCGGGCTCTGTAATGGGAGATCCGTCCTCGTTAATTTCAGCTCTGAGTGCCAGTGACTGTAAAATATTGCTGAGCAGGTTACCTTCCGTCAGCATAGCGCCTTTGGCGACACCGGTCGTACCGCCGGTATATTGCAAAACGGCAATATCTTCTGAACTTCTTGCAGGAGGTTCGCTGTAAGCAACCTTTGCGCCGAGTTTCATGGCTTCTCTGAACGGTACCGCCTGAGGGAGCTTATAAGGAGTCACCAGCTTCTTTACACGTTTAACGACAGTGTTAACGAGGGAACGCTTTGGCCATGAAAGCAGATCGCCCAGCTCGGTCACAATAACGTGCTCCAGTGGTGTATCCATAATTACTTTTTCGACCAGGTGCCCGGCGATATTGGCACAGATAAGTGCTTTTGCTCCGGAGTCATTAAACTGGTGGAGCATTTCACGGGCAGTATAAAGCGGGTTGGTATTAACAATAATCAGGCCAGCCTTGATTGCACCATATACGACAACCGGATATTGAATAAGGTTAGGCATCTGGATGGCGATACGGTCGCCGGGTTTAAGTGTCGTATGGTTTTGAAGGTAAGCAGCAAACTGAGTACTGAGCTCATCAACCTCACGAAAAGTAACAGTCTGCCCAAGACAGGTATAAGCCGGACGGTCAGCAAACTTTGCAACAGATGAAGCAATAAGTTCTTTCAGTGAACTGTAAGCATTGAAATTAATTTTGTCAGGTACACCGGGGGCGCGCTTACCGTTCCAGTAGCTGGCTTGCATGGATAATGCTCCTATCTTGTTATTATTATCTGATTAACAGGATGCCGTCCTATTCTATAGGGGTTTTATGACAGAATTAACCGGTAGTTTAAAGGGGTATTTGGACGGTAAGCCGCTTTTTGGTTGGTGGTGAAGGCGTGATTCGGAGTATTTGACCAGCTGATTTCGGGTGCTCTTCGGAATACACGATAAACTGTATACGAATAACCTTACGAGGCTACCTTTAACCACGCTTTCTGAATCCTGCGGATACAGATAAAGCGACTTTTACAGTTTAACAACTGTTTTCAGTTTCCCGTAGGCGCTAGAATGCGCCGCTTTCCCCATTTCAAGGCGCTCTGGCATGTCAACTTCCGATGAAACCACTACACCTGAGACTACGATAATTTCCGAAAATACCACACCATCATTCTCTGATCTGCCGCTGGCTCCTGCGGTGCAGAAAGCCATTAAGGATGTTGGTTATGAAACCCCGTCCCCTATTCAGGCACAGAGTATTCCACACCTGCTGGAAGGTAAGGATCTGTTAGGTCTGGCCCAGACCGGTACTGGTAAAACTGCCGCATTTGCCTTGCCGCTTTTGTCCCGCATTGATCTCAGCCGTGCAGAGCCGCAGATTCTGGTGCTGGCACCAACCCGTGAGCTGGCTATTCAGGTTGCAGAAGCATTCCAGCGTTATGCCCGTCATATGCGTGATTTCCATGTACTACCTATTTATGGTGGTCAGGATATGCGTGCCCAGCTGCGCGGTCTGCGTCGCGGTGCTCACGTCATTGTAGGTACGCCTGGTCGTGTAATGGATCACCTGCGACGTGAAAGCCTGAATCTGAACAACCTGAAGACAGTCGTACTGGACGAAGCAGATGAAATGCTGCGCATGGGCTTTGTTGATGATATCGAATGGATTCTTGATCATACTCCAAAAGAGCGTCAGGTCGCCCTGTTCTCTGCAACTATGCCGCGTGATATCCGTCGTATTGCTGATACGCATCTGAATGAACCGGCTCGTGTTGAAATCAAGGCTAAGACTGCAACCGTTGATACCATCACCCAGAAAGTCTGGATTGGCAGTGGTGGTCACAAGCTGGAAGCACTGACCCGAATTCTCGAAGTTGAAAACTTCGATGCCATGATTATCTTCGTACGCACCCGTACTGCGACCACTGAACTGGCTGAAAAACTGGAAGCCCGTGGTTTTGCTGCTGCTGCACTGAATGGCGATATGGGGCAGGCACACCGCGAAAAGGTTATTGACCGTCTGAAGCGTGGCTCTCTTGATATCGTGGTAGCAACTGACGTTGCGGCGCGCGGTCTGGACGTTGAGCGTATGAGCCACGTTGTTAACTACGACATTCCTAATGACACAGAGGCCTACGTTCACCGTATTGGTCGTACCGGACGTGCTGGACGACAGGGTATTGCTATTCTGTTTGCAGCCCCGCGTGAACGTCGGATGTTGTACTCTATTGAACGTGCAACCCGTCAGCAGATTGAGCAGATGAAGCTGCCGACGCTGAAGGATGTGCGCGATATCCGTATTACCCAGTTTAAAGAACAGATCGCTGCAACTGTAGAGAATGAAGATCTTGATATTTTCCGTGGGGTTGTAGATAACCTGATGGAAGAACGTGATCTGGATGTAAGTGATGTTGCGGCAGCCTTGTGTTATCTGGCTCAGAAAGAACGCCCATTCCCGGACGACAAGCGTCCCGACCCACTGGAACGTACGGAACGTGAGCGTCGTGAGCGCCGCGATCGTGGTGAAAAAGGTGAGCGTCCACGTCGTGACCGTTCAGAACGTAGCAATGAAGGTATGACCCGTTACCGCATTGCCATGGGGCGTGAACAGAATATCAACCCGGGTGATATCGTGGGTGCGATTGCGAACGAAGGCAAGATTGCTGGTAGCTCTATCGGCCATATCCGCCTGTTTGACCGCTTCTCCACCGTATACCTGCCGGATACGCTGGATGCTGCCACACTGGATCGTCTGAAAGACGCGAAAATCCGCAACCGCTCCATGGAGCTGCGTCCTTATGAAGAACGTGGTAATGAGCGCGGTGGTGAGCGTCGTCGCGGTGGCGAACGTCGCAGTAATGACCGCAGCAACGACCGTGGCGGAGAGCGTCGTGGCTCAGGCCCTCGTCGCAGCCGTTCTGATCAGGAATAATTAATTAGCTTCCGGCCTGTTCGTTTTAACTCATGCCAGAGTGGAATATTGAACAGGCCGGAAGTTTCGAGACAACTGGTGAAATGCTGGGTAGGTGTTAATACTTACACTCTGACTATAAAGAAGAAAAAAAACTCCAAGGCATTAATAGTGGAGCTATATTGATCGTATCATTTTTATTATGATGAGATGGCACTCGAAGAATGAGGCGGCAATCCTTGGCAGGGCGAAAGTACGGGGTGTACTTTAGTGCAAATAAACGTGAACTGACGGATAATAGCTCCACAATTTATTGTATTTTTATCGCTCTATCTGCATTACGATAGTCGCAATTATGACTTTGTGTTCTAAAAACCGGTTAGTGTGGAACTATGGTCAGCGCGGTGCTTTCGCCCTGCAATCCCTGGTAAGTTTTATTGGCTTCTTTTTGTTGTATATCAGTTGCTTCTTTTATCAGGCTGCAGAAGGAAGCTCTCCTAAAAGAATAACAAAAAAAACTAAATATCCGATGTTTGTTTATACCCAATCTGCAGGATATAAACAGCCACAAATCCAAAAATTGGAAATGTTGAGATATTTGTCAGCAGAAATTACTACTACTTTTGAAATTCCTAAAAAAAGCAGTGATGAAAAAAGTGCTTCTGATCATAAAAGTAGAAAAAAAGAAGTAAAAGATTGCACCCACTCCATGTATTCGGATGATTTTGAATCTTTCCAACAGGCTCTCAAAGAATTTAAGTCAGTACATGAAGCAGTTGATCGAGTATTTGATAATAAATCTGCAAGATGGAGAGAAACACTTGGGACGTTAGGAGACTATCTATGCACTGCTATTGAAAACACAGCATTACATGAAGCTGCATTAAATGATCTTACCCCTTTACTTTTAAAGGTAATTAGAACAGGTCAGGTAGATAACAACTCCCCGCTTTTAAACATTTTCGGGAGTTTGTATGACAAGTTTGCAAAAGTATATCAAGGGCTACAGCAAGATTTGCGTGAACTACCTGAAGTCACTGCACGTGAGCGTCTAAGAGCTGTAGACCTCGATGTTGAAGAGTTCTATGAGGGTGTTCAGGGAAACTCATGGGCAAAGCTACGAAGGTGTCTGCAGGTTATTAATAGAGATGACTGGCTGCAGTTTCTTGATGATTTTAACCCGAGCAAATATTACGTACCTAATCTTCAGTTTATGGTGACAAATGAAGATCTTGCTTTGGTGGAGCTGGATTCTTTATTTGATAATACTCTACTGTCTTCTGATCAGCATGTAGAGAGGGGTAGATATCTTCGGGCTGACAGGAAAACAGCTGAAATATTTGTAAAGCGGCTGAGTGATCAGGGAATGATATCTCATGTTCCGACATTGGTTGCCTGTGGGGAGGAAGTATATGAAATGGCTATCGATGCTTCTGAACAGTCAATTTGCACATACAAAAAAAGAACGGCGAAACAGTTCTTATCAGGTGTTGATGAGCATCCAGATCTGTTATCTCTCTGTCAGAAGTTCTCGACAGTAGGGATGAGCATGATTTTAATGCACCCTGCATCAGGCTTTGGGGTATCGACGTTTAAAATATCAGCTACGAATACATCACTTTATGATTACCCTACGGTTGATGGCATTGATTGGATTCAATTCGGCAGTCAAATGGGATCTTTAGATATACCTAGTCAGGTATTAGCGTTTCCGGGACAGGGTCATGAAACCTTAATGAGGCAGATTGATAGAGTTATGTCCAATATTTTGTTACATAACCCTTTTGGGTATGACGCTTTTGATATTAAAGCTATCACTTCCCGCTTGCAGTTAGATCAGGCAGGTCAGAAGGTTATACTCGATTTACCTTTCTTAAAGGGAAAGGTCAGCGGAATAAGATGTCAGGTAGCGGAATTAGATAATTTCCCCAAGGGGCAAAAATCTCAATGTTTGATGGTTCATTTAATTCCAGAAAAACGCAAGTATGATTCGTTGGTAGTGGTGCTACCCCTTACTTGTGCTCGTACTGTATGGAGTTTTGAGCCAAATATAGATGATAAACAGCGAGATCAGGATGTAGAAGAAATTATTCAATTGATATTCCGGTATAATACCCCCCCTCCGGTACCTGCAATTCAAGTATCTCATGATAAGTCAGCTTCTTTGGGTGCTTCTGACTCCTCCAACAGAGATTCAGGAGTTGTATGCAGCAGGACATCTTTAGGCAGCAATGGTTCTTCAAGCACGCTAGGGCCCACGATAAGTACTACGATTGCACATAGTATGCATCATGCACAAAGTGTTGATTGCCTTAGCCCTAAACATAAAAAAGGTGATCTTCGTGTAACGCATCCTATATTGCGTTCCACTAAGTCTTCAGAATTAGGAGAGATACCAGAATATTGCCGAAGTGAATCGCCTCTACTGTGTTTTGCTGGGATGATACAAGGAGATACTGAATCTGCAGAGCAGTTTTTCATGTCCACGTTTAGAATGGATGACTCGCAGTTTGATGAGATGTTAAAAGAAGCAAGAGTCTTAGATGAGTCAAAAGGAAAAACGCCTAAACGTAAACCATCTGAGTTGAAGCAAAACTCAATGCTAAAAATGGGCAAACAACACAGGAAATGTAAATTTGAAGATGATAATCAAGGTATTGACCTTTCATATAGAGGTATAATAAAAGAAGAAATACATCTTTTTTTGAAAACTATACTGGTTGATCATTCTTCTTTGTCACCATCCGGCGAACCATGCCAAATATATCTCCATAATCAGGCAAGACAATATGTTGAAAAAATGTTCGAGTTGCTGGACATACAAGATGGGAGCTATATGTGTGCAGTTGCAATAGGCAAATATGGCAATAAACGCATCTCTCAAAGGTTGGACGAGCTGGGTACAAATGTTTCACCTGCGGATAGTTTTGAAACTTGCTATATCCGATATGTATCCAAAAAATCCGAAATGGCTGCAGTGATTGCCGAGCTTGTTCCCAGCAGACCCACTTACAAAAAATTGAGAGATGGCTTGTTTTTTAAAGTACTGGGTTCACGCTAACGGTCGGTGTGGGAGCCTGCTGTTAGCGTGGTATTCTGAGAATTGGTGCGCTAGCAAAAATGATGAGGGTGCTTCGGAGTTACATCATCATAAAAAGCCTGAATCGCCTTCAGATCACTCTCATAATCCCCGGTAGGCTCAAACATGGGGCCAAAGCCGCCTACCTTGCGTTTGAAATCCAGAAAGCCCAAAGCAATCGGAACATTCGCACCATCCGCTACCCGGTAAAAACCACTCTTCCATTTAGTGACTGCACTGCGGGTACCTTCGGGAGGAATAACAACAACGAGCTCTTTGCTGACATTGAAACAGTCAACAATCTGCTGAACCAGCCCGCCGGGGGCGCTGCGGTTCACTGGTATACCGCCAAGCCACTTCATAATGGGTTCCATCGGTCCGCGGAACAGGGCATCTTTCCCCATCCAGAAAACTTTCATCCGGAAGCAGAATGCCATAGCCAGCATCAGTGGAAAGTCCCAGTTACTGGTATGAGGGGCAGCGATCAGTACAAAACGACGCTTTTCTGGCAGCTCGCCTTCCAGCTTCCAGCCGGTCAGTTTCAGACCTATACGTGATAAAAAAAGAAATACCTGTCGCACGACGGGTGTATCAAAAATGGTATGGCGCATTGCTAGGATAAGGTCTGATAAGAAGTCGAGAAGCAATTATACGGCTCCCCTATGTAAACATCAGTTAATAATTGATATCACCTGCATACGCCAGTTCACGTAGTTGCCGGATATCAATAATTCGGATTCTGCCGTAACGGTTTTCAATATAGCCTTCGGCCTCCAGTTCCTGCATGGCCCGGGTGATATGTGTTCTTGACAGTCCCAGTGCTGAGGCAAGTTCTGTTTTCGTGATCCTCAGGGTTTTGTCCCGGGAGGTTCCGGGAGCGTGGTGAGGTTGCTCGGCATAAAACTCATCAATAGCTTCCGCTAAACGCTGCTTAGTGGACTTTAGCTGAATACTTGAGAGGCGGTTAAAGGATAGCCGGAGCCGTTGTCCCAGTAACGTAATAACCAGTTCCTTGAAGCCCATATCTGAGGTATTGGCTTGTAGTACTGCAGCCTTGGGAATGGTGATTACCGTGGTATTGGAAACAGCCCAGGCCGTATAGGGAATTCTCAGATTATCAAGGCAGGGCAGCAGTAATAGCCATGACCGGGTGCCGGAAAAAGCAAGCATACGCTCCTGTCCGGCACTGTTCTGAATCGTTATCCGAGCATGCCCTTTCGCTATAAACATCAGATGTCGCGCCTCTCCACCCTGACTGATGATAATGTCATCAGGTACATAGCGGGCGATGTGCGCGTTCTGCAGCAATAAGGCCTGTGTTTCAGGGCTGACATTATAATTGTCCAGCTCTGCAGCCAGCAGCGCCATAATTTCGCTGTGGCTGCTAATGTCGTCGGTCATGCAGCGTCTCTGGTTCAGCGGTGAGCTTTTATAGACGACGGACTTTGAATTTACGACCTTTTATTTTTCCCTGCTCAAGTCGCTGCAATGCTTTACGGGCAGAATCCCGTTTAATAGCAACATACGCGGTGAAGTCGAAAATATCGATTTTACCAACCTGGTCACCGGCAATACCGGCATCGCCCGTCAAGGCGCCCAGAATGTCACCGGGGCGAACCTTGTTTTTACGTCCGCCATCAATGCTGATTGTGACCATGGGTGCTTTCATAAGAGCCTGCTGCTCCATACCGCCTTTGAAGGTTGGTTTCAGCATCATCGGGTCAGCGGCTTCAAAGGTTTTGTTCTGATAGGCACAGATATCATCGAGCTTGTAGTACTCGGCAGGAGAGTGCAGGCTCAGGGCAATACCTTCCTTACCCGCTCGTCCGGTACGACCAATACGGTGAATATAAACTTCGGCATCCCGGGTCAGGTCGTAGTTGATAACGGCAGCAAGGTCATCAATATCGAGTCCGCGGGCGGCTACATCGGTGGCAATCAGCAGCGAGGAGCTTTGGTTGGTGAAGCGCACCAGAATCTGATCACGGTCTCGCTGTTCAAGGTCACCATAAAGTGCCAGTGGCTTGTAGCCCTGCTCATAAAGAAACGTTGCCAGATCTTTACAGGCTTGTTTGGTATTGCAGAAGATTACGCAGGAAGCAGGCAGGTAATGTTCCAGCAGCTTAAGCAGCGCCTGCTGCTTTTGAGACTTATCGACTTCATAGAAGTGCTGGGCGATATGGCTGTTGCTGTGGATAGATTCAACCGTTACCTCTACCGGGTTACGCTGAAAAGCACTGCTCAATGCTTTGATGCCCTTAGGGTAAGTAGCGGAGAAAAGCAGAGTCTGACGATTCTCAGGCGTATGACCGAGAATGTTTTCAATCGGCTCAATAAAGCCCATATCCAGCATGCGGTCGGCTTCATCAAGCACAACGGTATTAATGCCTTCCAGTGATAAAGTCTTCTTACGCAGGTGATCCTGAATACGCCCCGGTGTGCCCACCACAATATGAGCACCATGCGCCAGAGATCCAATCTGAGGGCCGATTGGCTGGCCACCACACAGGGTTAATACCTTAATATTTTGCCGATAGCACGCCAGTCTGCGAATTTCCTTGGCGACCTGTGTTGCCAGCTCCCGGGTCGGGCACAGAACCAAAGCCTGACAGCCAAAGAAGCGCGGATTAATCTTTTCCAGCAAACCAATAGAGAATGCGGCGGTTTTACCACTACCGGTTTTAGCTTTGGCGATCAGATCCCGGCCTTCCAGAATGGCAGGAAGACTCTGCTGCTGAATGGGCGTCATCTGGGCATAACCCATATCATTCAGGTTTTCGAGCTGAGCTTGTGGCAGCGGCAGACGGGAGAACAGGAAATCGCTCAAGAGAAGCCCTTCATAAAGATAAAAAGATGTTGAATGATCATTGTATCAGTGATCAGGGCATCAGGAATGCGTAGTAAACCCCGATTCCGGCCCAGGTCATTGCCAGTAATACCCAGGGCAACATGGGCTGACGGTACTGAACAGCAGGCTTTGTTTCGGTTTCAGGTGCGGTAGTAACTCTGGCAGCCTGTTGGCGGGTGTTTTTTTTCTTTATCTTATCCTGTTCGCGGGCTTTAGCTTTTTGCTGCTTTTTATACTGATCGATGCCTTTCTGAATACCCTGTGCGATCAGGCGGGTTTGTTCTTTGCTTTGTCCCGGCCGCTGGGTTGATTTAGCTATGGCCAAAGATTCGTCGACGGTTTCCTGAGAAACCTTGTTTTTGGCGGGAGAGTTTTTATTGGGAGATAACTGGGAATTATTTTTGGCCATGGTGATCCGTTACTGCTGGGTGCTTAACTTCCGGAAACCTCAAAGTACTGAGGTTCCGGGAATAATAAAGGGATCAGCCGTCTTTGAGCAATGCATGGTTTTCCGGCAGCTTGCGGGATATCCACAATGCCAGCTTATGTTTCATGTTGGGTTCGCTTTCTTCCCCTTTGGCAAGAGGTTGAATCTGTTTATCGGTCACCAGCAGGCGGTATAAAAAACGAGTCTTCTCACTGGCAGAGTGGGTGTCATCAAAGGGTTGGACGCCACCGCGCTTCTGCATATAAATTCCTCCGATGCGGAGGGCTTCCTTTACCAGAGCTGTTTCATTTTTCAGCTTCTTCACATTTTTGATCATATTGCCAGAGACTCCTCAGCGAATCTTGTTGATTATTCCTTCGTGGAGGAAGAGGAACAGAACCTAACAGCATGGCTCGATAATGCACAAAACACCATATTTCTTATCGTTTTTGTCCTTTTCTATGGCTGAAACATAAGGGAGATGTGGCTGTACTATCCTGTCAGCCATCATGACCTGATGTAACAAAGCCTTTGGTTTTGGGCTGTGTTATAAAAGGTCGGAGAATAACGACAAGAAAAAGAGGTAGAGGTTATGCAGTTAACTGACAAAATTGCCGTTGTAACCGGTGGTGCTTCGGGGCTGGGTCGTGCAGCCAGCGAACAACTGGTTCAGCAGGGCGTGAAAGTGGCAATTTTTGATCTGAACGAAGAGGCTGCAAAGCAGGCGGTTGCAGAGCTGGGTGAAGACAAGGCTACCTATGCCCTGGTCAATGTAACTGATGAAGAATCCGTTGCTGCCGGTTTTCGTCACGTATTGGAAACCTTTGGCGCCGTGCATATCTGCCTCAACTGCGCCGGTATTGCTACCGCAGGAAAGGTGTTGGATCGTGAATCCAAAGCGCTGCCACTGGAAAAATACTCACAGGTCATCAACGTTAACCTGATTGGCAGTTTCAATGTTGCCAGACTGGCGGCTGAAGCAATGTCTAAGAATGAACCCATTGGTGAAGCGCTGGAGCGAGGCGTTATCATTAATACCGCTTCCGTGGCTGCATTCGAAGGCCAGGTGGGGCAGGCGGCTTATTCTGCCAGTAAAGGCGGGATTGTTGGTATGACGCTGCCAATGGCGCGTGATCTGGCTAAAACCGGCATCCGGGTGAACACCATTGCGCCGGGTATTATGGGTACACCGATGCTGCTGAATATGCCGGAAAATGTAAAAGAAGGTTTGATTGCCGGTATTCAGTTCCCGAAACGTCTGGGATTGCCCTCCGAGTTTGGTGACCTTGTGGCACATATTGCCAGCAATGCTTATCTAAACGGCGAAACCATTCGTCTGGATGGTGGTATCCGGATGCAGCCACGTTAATTCCAAAATAACGTTATTTTATGCCGGGTAACAAATATTTCGTTATCCGGCTGTTAATTTAACGACAATAATCCATTAATTCAGTTTTTTTTTCAGCCTGCCTTATTTGTTGCTAACCTGATTCATCAATATGAATTAATAACAATCAGGAATTCTGATTATGTCTGAAAATAGTGCCTTTGATCAGCGTTGGGTTATGATTGATCGCGTTGATGATATTGCCATTGTCTATTTAAACCGGGCTGATGGTCGTCGCAATGCGCTGAATACCAAATTCCATCAGGAAATTGGTGAAACATGGTACGAATTAAGTCGTGATGAAACACTTAAAACCGTTATTATCACAGGCAAAATAAATGGTTTTGTGCGGGTGGTGACCTCGACTGGTTAGGTGCGGAACGTAACCCTGATTGTGTACCGCTAATTAAAGGAACACTTGAGTTCACCAAAAATCTGGTCGGGTTAAAAAAACTACATGTGCCGGTTATTGCGGCGGTAAATGGTGGTGCCGTAGGTGCTGGATTTTCATTAGCGCTTGCCTGCGATATGCGTGTTTCATCTGCAGAAAGTGTTTTTTGCACCCGCATGATGGATGTTGGTTTAGGGCCGGGTGTCGGGTTGTTACAAACAATCAGTACCATGATTGGTACAGCCAAAGCTTTTGAATTACTGGCGCTGGCAGAAGAATTTACCGGAGAACAAGCTTATGAGCTGGGAATAGTGAATAAGCTGGTGGAGCCGGATCAGATACTGGAAGAAGCGATTGTAATCGCCCGAAAACTTGCCGCGAAACCCTCCATAGCCATGGTGCCGTTTATCAATACTTTCCGGGCAATGAGCAGTGGTCAGACCGATTTGTCTCATGTGGCAGAGGCTTATCAGCAATGTCTCAGTTATTATAGTGATGAATACTTTGATGCAATTGATAACGTAAGAAAAACCAAGGTTAAGCAACCAGCCGCTTAATTATTTTGTTACCCCTTGCGTTGTTGTTTATAGGTTGAAGGTGAAAGCCCGATAACTTTTCTGAATTGACGGGAAAAATACAAAGGGTCTTCATAACCCAAACGGGCGCTCACCTCTTTAATAGACAACTGACTGGTATCAAGCAGATCGCAGGCGCGTTCCATCTTCATATGAATAAAATGCTGAATAGGCGGATAACCGGTTAGCTGCTTATATTTAGCTGAAAAGTGATATTTCGACAGGTTGACGCTACTTGCCAGCGTTTCCAGATCAAGACTGTTGTGGATATTTTCCAGCATCAGGCTGTGAATACTGTCCAGATTAAAGTTATGCCGGGTGACAGCCGTTTTGTTTCTGACTTCCAGTGCCAGATAACACAATATTTGTCGTACAAGGCTGGCGCTGTATATAAACACGCTATGGCTGTAACCACTCTGGCGCAGACTGAGCAGGCGTTTGAAGTCGGCAACAAGAATCGGCTGCAAACCCAGATGAACAACAGGTTGCTCCGGCTGATAATCAAGCGAAGCGATCAGCTGTTCAGCCCGCTCCCCACAGAAGTGAATCCAGTAAATTGTCCATGGCTTGCGTATGTCGGCACGATAACTGTGACTACAGCTTTTGGGAAGAAGTAACAGGTCACCGGGTTTCACCGATCCTGAAAACTGAGCAGTTTCAACATAACCATGCCCTTCAGCGCAATAAATGAGCAGATTGTCATCATGTTGCTGACGCTGCATCCAGTGACCATTTGCCCTTGGATAATAGCCTGAAGCGGTAGGATAACAGGCTTTAGATAGCGGATTTTCTGCCAGATGTTCCAGCATAAAATGCGGGGTAACAAAACGAACGGCATCGAAGGTTAACGGCCATTGTGACGGCTGGCTCATTGCTGCGAACCTTTGTTGTTTTTGGAATTGCTTCAGAGCATTATTTATCTTCCTGTCGCAATATAGTCCATGTTTACCGCAATATCGTCAATCGGTTGCAAAGCAATGCGCATGCTACGATGCACAAACTGACTTAATAAGAACAACAATAAAGAACAACCAGTCGAGGTATCGCATTATGGTGCAGCAAGTCCCTCTGTTTATTGATGGTGAGTTCGTCACCAGTGAAAGTTCCCAGAAATTAGCCGTTACCAATCCGGCATCTCAGGAAGTGTTGGCAGAAGTGCCATATGCGACCGAAGCCGAAGTAGAAAAAGCGATTGCCAGCGCCAAGGAAGCCCTGGAAACCTGGCGCAATGTGGCGACACCGGAACGTGCCCGTCTAATGATGCGCTACGCCGTGCTGCTGAAAGAGCACCACGACGAGCTGGGTGAGCTGCTGGCAAAAGATACCGGCAAAACCTTTGAAGATGCGAAAGGTGATGTTTGGCGCGGTATTGAAGTTGTCGAACAGGCTGCCAATGTCCCGGCAATGATGATGGGTGAGACTGTCGAGAATGTAGCCCGCGGCATCGACACCTACAGTTATACCCAGCCATTGGGCGTTTGTGTTGGTATTACCCCGTTTAACTTCCCGGCCATGATTCCGCTGTGGATGTACCCGATGGCGATTGCCTGCGGTAACACCTTTATTCTCAAACCTTCCGAGCAAGACCCGCTGACACCGGTACGTCTGGTCGAACTGTTTGTTCAGGCCGGTGCACCAAAAGGTGTGCTGCAGATGGTGCATGGTGGTAAAGAGCAGGTTGATGTGCTGCTGAACCATTCGGAAACTAAAGCAGTGTCGTTTGTTGGTTCCGTGCCGGTCGGCCAGTATATTTACAAGACAGCGACCGACAATATGAAACGCGCCCAGTGCTTTGCCGGTGCAAAAAACCACTCTGTTATTATGCCGGATGCTGATCCTACCAAGGTTGTGAATAACCTTGTGGGTGCATCTGTCGGTGCAGCCGGTCAGCGTTGTATGGCAATCAGTGTGGCGGTGTTTGTCGGCGACAGTAAGCAGATTATTCCTGAATTGAAAGAAGAACTGGCGAAAGTCCGCCCCGGTGCCTGGGATGATGCGGAAGCCGGTTACGGCCCGGTTATCAGTCACGCGGCACGTAACCGTGTGCTGAGCTTGATTAAGCAAGGTAAGGAAGAAGGTGCTACCTGTCTGCTGGACGGTTCCGACTGCACCGTGCCCGGTTTGCCGGACGGTAACTGGATTGGCCCGACCCTGTTTACTGATGTCACACCGGAGATGTCTGTCTACAAAGAAGAAATCTTTGGTCCGGTACTGTGCTGCGTGTGTGTCGATACGCTGGAAGACGCTATTCAGCTGGTCAACAACAGCCCGTACGGCAACGGTACGTCTATCTTTACTGAGTCCGGTGGTGCTGCTCGCAAATATCAGCACGAAGTAGAAGTTGGTCAGGTTGGTATTAATATTCCAATTCCGGTACCGCTGCCATTCTTCTCCTTCACTGGCTGGAAAGGCTCCTTCATGGGCGATCTGCACGCCTACGGCAAGCAGGCCGTCCGTTTCTATACTGAAACCAAAACCGTAACGGCGCGCTGGAGCTACAGCGAGCCCTGTGAAACCAGCAAGCAACCCAACCTGACAATAAACCTGAAATAAATAGCTATTTGTAGTAACTATCTTGTAGTAGCTATCAGGTAATGATGGGAATCCAGAGGCTGAAGCATCAGCCTCTGGCGCTATTCTGAAAACTTCGCAGAAAGGAAAGGAATATGTCCAAAGTCGCATTTATCGGGCTGGGTAACATGGGTGGCCCGATGGCTGTCAACCTGCTGAAAGCAGGACATGAGGTAACGGTATTTGACCTGGT
The DNA here is from genome assembly GCA_965261725.1 of Endozoicomonadaceae bacterium. GTDB lineage: Bacteria > Pseudomonadota > Gammaproteobacteria > Pseudomonadales > Endozoicomonadaceae > CANDOC01. The sequence continues at coordinate 143,008 of CBDHDU010000008.1, forward strand.
GCCCGATGCTGTAAAGCAACTGGTCGAGCAGGGGGCATCGTCGGCAGAAACGGCAGCCGATGCCGTTAAAGGCGTAGACTTCGTTATCAGCATGCTGCCTGCCGGGCGACATGTTGAAAATTTGTACCTTGGCAATAATGGTCTGGTTGAACAGCTGGATCAGTCTACTGTTATTATCGACTCCAGTACTATTGATGCCGCCACTGCCCGCAAAGTCGCCGCAGGCGCAGCCGAAAAAGGTATCGCCATGGCAGATGCGCCGGTATCCGGTGGTGTTGCTGCCGCTGCTGCGGGTACGTTGTCGTTTATGTGTGGCGGCAGCGATGCAACCTTTGAAAAAGTAAAACCACTGCTCGAAGGCATGGGCAAAAACATCTTCCATGCGGGTGATAACGGCGCCGGGCAGGTTGCAAAAATCTGCAACAATATGCTGCTGTCTGTGCTGATGATCGGTACGTCAGAAGCATTACGACTGGGTACCGATAACGGACTTGACCCATCCCGCCTGTCTGAAATCATGCTCGCCAGCTCCGGCCGTAACTGGACACTGGAAGTGTATAACCCATACCCCGGCGTAATGGAAAATGCTCCCGCCAGCAATGATTACAAACCGGGCTTTATGAACGACCTGATGCTGAAAGACCTTGGTCTGGCACTGGAAACCGCAGTACAGAGCGGATCGGCAACGCCGATGGGGTCGCTGGCTCGCAGTCTCTATGCCGGGCATGTCAGTAAGGGTAACGGTAAGCTGGATTTCTCCAGTATTTTGCAGGCTCTTGGTAATAATAGGGAGTGATTGTATATTGCCAAGTGTTTATTCATGGTGTATCTGATAGCCACTAGAGTAATTGGTTTTATCTCTCTCCTGGCATGAAGAACACATGCAATCATTCTGGTGGTGGGCATCGGAAACCTTATAGCCTCTACTTCCAGTGTTGTCCCCTCCCCTGTAAGGATAGAGGGGGGGGGCACCCGTTGTATTTTGTAGAAAACTCGAAAAGCCAGGCAGAGGATTATGCATAACAGGCTGTTGAAAGGAAGGAACGCAGGGGTAGATATTTGCAGGTGTTTGCAGCGGAAGATTTGATAGAATAGGCCACCATGGCTGGTGGGTAGTAGTACATTCTGCAGCAGGAGCTGCTTCTTTAGACGTAGTACTTTTGTCTCCACTATGCCTTTTCATTCTCTTACGTTGTGCAGTACTATTCCCGAAATCACTCATTAATCCTTTATAATCTTTAACAAACCAAAGACATGCTTTCGGTCCACTCTGTATTTTCCCAAAACAATCATGTAATGACAGGTTGTGTCGAACAGAATTTTGCCATCCTTTTGGATCTTTTTTGATTTTGGCCGTTTGTTTGTAATTTTCTTCGATCCATGCATATATGGTTTTAAGGAACGCTTGCTGGTTAGGTTGTGCGTGTATGGCCTGGGCAATCATATATACATATGAAGCTTCTGGGTTTCTTGTAGGCGATCCGGGTAGAGTCGTGGAATCAACAACAGATATGGCTCTGTTGTCGGTAGAACCCTCTAAATCTTCAAACCGTGTCCTTTTGACTGGTGGAGTACCATCTGAAGGGGCAGCAACAGGACTTCTACTTTTAAAGGGAGGAGAGCCGGCAGGTGCTGTTGTACCTTGTTGTGGTGATTCGAAGGAGTTTTCCAAACTTACTGCTTTTTTTACAGCGCTGGTACTGGAAGAGTGTTGACTACTACTCACATTTAACTTTTTGACATGAGCTCGGGTACGTAGCCTTCGGTTTTTGGAGTAGTAATACGTAGTTTCTGAATTTAGCAGTTTTTGATGCCAAATGGGGTTGAAAACAGAAAGCTTGGGAAGACTCTCTGGGTATTTGGTTTCGATAAATGTGTCTACGGGTTGTTGTAGAGCACAGATTGTGCCTTTGGGTTCTTCTGTAAGAACAATGATTTCTTTAGACCGCCCGGTCGCCATACCAATCCACTGCTCTTCTCCCTCCAGCAGCACGAGATCGCCTCGTTGAAAATGAATATCATTTATTTCTGCTCTATCCGAAAAGTGTTTGGTTACCTTTAAATCTCCTGTGCAAAATAAAGCAGGCTTTCCCAAAAAACCTAAAGTTAAGGTTGTTTCCTCTGCGGTTATCAGCTCCGCCAGTATAGATGAGTATATAAGTGGTTTTTCAGTAAGCTCTTTTGTTGCAATAGAGTCATAAATGAGTTTATTTACCGTTGCTAATTTACTAAAATTAACCAAAAAACTTCTATCTGTGTTTCTTTTTAGAATACCTTCGATACTGTAAGCAAGTAACTCATCAATTTTGCTGCTATTAATGCTAATCCTGTTGTCTTCGTGACATATCCAAAGTTTATCTTTTGCTCCACCGACAACAATTACTCTTGTCCCAATTGCAATTTTTTTTTGTAAACTGGTGCAATATTCTTCTTCCAGAAGAATACCATGCCAAGGATAATCAGATTTTAGTTTATAACTGCCACAGTGTGCAGTAACTGCGAATAAGAAAGTGGAGAAAAATATAAAAAGTAAATAAGGTTTCATTTATCTTTGTACTGCTACATGAAATTATGGTAAATCAATAAAGCATGTTCAGACTTTATTTAGAAATCTCGCATGAGGAATGTACATATGAATCGTACTAATTGAATTATATTTATTACGGTTTCTTCATTTTCTGATCCAATGTCAAGGTGATCTTCAACCTGTAAATGCTATTAAAAATATAGATCATACTACGATGATGTATTGATTTTATTGGCGACAATTGTTGTGTTGCTTGGTCGAGTTGTTACAAAATTATTGACCCCCACCAATCTTCAATTAGCCTTGATAAGAACACTATTCCTGTCAGGTGAGTCCCCTAATGCAGTACACCGGCTTCTATATTCATGGACAGCTGCACAAGCCTGGCCTGCGCAAAACCTTTGTTACGTTGAACCCTGCCACATCGGAACCGCTGGCAACTGTCAGTCAGGCGTCGGTTGATGATATTGAGGATGTAGTTTCATCCGCGCAGCGCGGGTTTGAAGTCTGGTCGGCAATGTCGGTGGCGGAGCGTAGCAAGATTCTGTTGCGTGCTGCAGCGCTGATCAGGAAACAGACGGAGGAACTGGCGCAGCTGGAAGTGGCTGATACTGGTAAGCCCATTCAGGAAGCCCGTGCGATTGATATTCCCTCGGCGGCGGATGTACTGGAATATTATGCGGGCGTTGCTGCCGGGCTTCAGGGGGAAAGCCTGCCGCTGGGGCGGGAACAGTTCTTTTATACCCGACGCGAGCCGCTGGGTATCTGTGCGGGAATTGGTGCCTGGAATTATCCGTTTCAGATTGCCTGCTGGAAATCGGCCCCGGCACTGGCCTGTGGCAATGCGATGATTTTCAAACCTTCGGAAGAAACGCCGCTGAGTGCCATCCGGTTGGCTGAAATCTATACCGAAGCGGGTTTTCCGGATGGTGTATTCAATGTTTTACAGGGCGATGGCTTTATAGGTCAGGCGCTGGTAAAGCATTCTGCGATTAAAAAAGTGTCGTTTACGGGTGAGAGCAATACCGGTAAACGCATTATGTCCGATGCGGCAGAGTCTTTAAAACAGGTCACTCTGGAGCTGGGCGGAAAATCCCCGCTGATTATTTTTGATGATGCAGATCTGGAAGCCGCTGTTAACGGTGCCATGCTGGCAAACTTTCTGACACAGGGGGAAGTCTGCACCAATGGTACGCGGGTGTTTGTGCATACATCACTGCATGATGCTTTTCTGCAGCAGGTTAAAAGCAGGGCAGAGAAACTTGTTGTAGGAAATCCGACAGATGATGCGACGCAGGTCGGCTCTCTGATTTCGGAAACCCATCTTCAAAAGGTTTTGTCTTATATCCAGCAGGCCAGAAGCGCCGGAGCGCGGTTAGTCACGGGCGGTAACCGGGTGACTAATGGTTTGCTGGAAAGAGGCTGTTTTGTTGCGCCCACGGTGTTTGCCGACTGCACCGATGATATGCCCCAGGTGCGGGATGAAATCTTTGGCCCGGTGATGTCGGTATTACGTTTTGAGGATGAAGCGGAAGTGATTCGCCGGGCGAATGATACGGCTTATGGTCTGGCTGCGGGTGTATTTACTCAAAACCTGAGCCGCGCTCACCGGGTTGTTAATCAACTGGATGCCGGAACCTGCTGGATTAACAGCTGGGGTGAAACCCCGGCAGCCATGTCGTTTGGTGGCTTCAAGGCATCGGGTATTGGTTGTGAAAACGGGCTGGAAACACTTCGGCACTACACCAAATCAAAAAGCGTCTATGTTGAATTAGGGAAGTTTGATTCACCTTATCTAAGGTGAAGAATCTGAAATAAAAACTCATAGTCGTTTTTTAAAGTCGTATGCCAACTATCAAAAACAGCTTTGATTATATTATTGTCGGCGCTGGTTCTGCCGGTTGTGTGCTGGCAAACCGGCTAACGGAAGACGGTAATAATCGTGTGTTGCTGATTGAGGCAGGCATGCCCGACAGGGGCTGGAAAGTGCATATGCCCGCCGCGCTGACCTATAACCTGATGAATAAACGCTACAACTGGTATTACCACACCGAGCCCCAGCAATATCTGAATAATCGCCGTTGCTACTGGCCGAGAGGAAAAGGCTGGGGCGGCAGTTCAACTCTTAATGCCATGGTTTATGTACGTGGTCATGCGCTGGATTATGAGCGTTGGGAAGCACAAGGCGCGAAAGGCTGGTCTTACGCGGATGTATTGCCTTATTTTCGCAAGGCGGAAAGTCGTGAAATCGGTGCAGATGAGTACCGGGGCGGGGACGGCCCGTTGAATGTACATACCGGCGATTTTCCCAACCCATTGTTTGACGCTTTTATTGAAGCGGGCAGGCAGGCGGGTTATCCGGTTACGGATGATATGAATGGCCTTCAGCAGGAAGGCTTTGGTCTGATGGATATGACCATTAAAAATGGTCAGCGCTGGAGTACAGCACAGGCTTACCTCCGACCTGTGTTGAATCGCCCGAATCTGGAAGTGGTAACCGGTGCCTTAACAACTCAAATCCTGTTTAAAAAGACTCGTGCGCAGGGCGTTGAGTATTTAAAAGATAAGCAGCGACATCAGGTGCAGGCAAATAACGAAATTATTCTTTCCGGTGGTGCGATTAATTCACCGCAACTGTTGATGCTGTCGGGAATAGGAGACAGTAAACAGTTAAACCGGCACAACATTGAAGTTAAACAACATCTGCCCGGTGTTGGTGCTAACCTGCAGGATCATCTGGAAGTTTATCTGCAACAAGCCTGTCGTAAACCGGTCACACTTTTTAAATCAACGAAGCTGCATAATCAGGTTTTATGGGGTAGTGAATGGTTTCTGAAAAAATCCGGCTGGTGCTCAACAACACACCTTGAAGCCGGGGCTTTTATTCGTACGGAAGCGGGTGTGCAGCACCCGGATATTCAGTATCACTTTCTGCCGGGGCTGGTGAATGATCATGGACGTGATCAGGGGAACTGCCATGCGTTTCAACTGCATGTCAGCCCGATGCGCCCCGAGAGCAAAGGAAATGTGATGCTGAGGTCAGCTGATCCGCTACAGGCACCGGTGATACAACCAAATTATCTGGCGACAGAAAGGGATCGTTATGAAATGCGTCAGGGCGTCAGGTTAGGGCGGGAAATCTTTGCACAGCAGGCAATGGCTGAATATAGCGATCAGGAAATACAGCCGGGCAACCACAAACAAACCGATGTCGAGCTGGATGAATGCATCCGTCAAAAAGCTGACAGTGGTTATCACCCGTCGTGCACCTGCAAGATGGGCAGTGAATCGGATTCGCTGGCAGTGGTTGATTCGGAAGCCAGAGTGTATGGCTGCGAAGGGCTGCGGGTGGTTGATGCTTCCATTATGCCCAGTATTGTCAGCGGTAATCTGAATGCGCCGGTCATTATGATGGCGGAAAAATGTGCTGATCATATTCTCGGCAAACCATTGTTGCCGCCCAGTTGCCAGACACCGTGGGTGCATCCCCAGTGGCAGGATAAGCAAAGGTGAAATCGTTATAATCGGTGCTTCATAAAAATAATAAGAGCCGCCAATGCCTTTAATTTTGCAGAAACAGATTTTAATTCTGTGCTCGATATTCATACTTGCCGGATGTGAAATGGACGCGGCGGTCTGGAATCCTCCTGCAGCACCTGAACTACTGGGGCCACTTAGTGTTAATCAGGCACTGCGGTCTGTGGATAAAATTGATACTGCGGATTGTGTCGGGCCGGAAGATGTTGACCGGGATTCAGAAGGGCGTATTTACGGTGGCTGTCATGATGGCCGGATTGTGCGTTATCTGCAAAACGGCGAACAGGAAGTTTTCGCCGATACCGGTGGCCGTCCGTTGGGGCTGCATTTTGACCTACAGGGCAATCTGATTGTGGCAGATGCCTGGAAAGGGTTGTTATCTATTGATAAGGCAGGGCAGATCAACGTACTGACAACCGAAGCCGAAGGTATTCCCTTTGCTTTTACTGATGATCTGGATATCAGCAGCGACGGCATCATCTACTTTTCTGATGCCAGCAGTAAATACCATCAGCCGGATTATTTGCTGGATCTTCTGGAAGCCCGTCCTTACGGACGTTTGCTGGCTTATGATCCGCAAAGCGGGACGACCAGAGTGCTGTTGAAGGATTTGTACTTTGCCAATGGCATTGCCCTGTCACGCAATGAAGATTTTGTACTGGTCAACGAAACATACCGTTATCAGGTTACCCGTTACTGGCTGAAGGGTGAGAAATCCGGAACCCATGATATTTTTATTGATAACTTGCCCGGCATGCCGGACGGGATTTCCGGGAATCGTAACGGTCAGTTCTGGGTAGCCATGGCAACACCGCGCAAACCTATTGTCGACTTTATGCACCGTTATCCGGTGTTGAAAAATATTCTTTCAAGCTTACCCCGAAGTCTGTGGCCTGGTCCGACAAAATACGGGCTGGTTGTGGCGCTGGATGAAAGCGGAAAAGTTATCCACAGCCTGCATGATACTGATGGCCGCAATGTTTTTATGATCACTTCAGTGCAGCAGGACGGCGATGAACTGCTGATTGGTTCGCTGACGGAATCCTGGATTGGCAGGATGCCGGTACCTGATGATATTCACGGAAAGTGAAGTGGGTTGGATTCAGGGTTGGCATTGATGCAGCTTGACGATAGTCTGTAATTTCAGCTGTTGATTTTGTGGTGCTGAATACATACTGGCCGGGGGCTGCTGTTGCCGCCGGGAAGAGTGTCGTTCTCAGGGAAAGAGACGCCCATGACAAAATCACTGTCCCTTGATGAGCTGATTGAGGTCATCACCCTTCTTAACCGCGAAGAGCGCAATGTGCTCTTCTTTGCGCTGTTTGCTGACATGCATCTGAAAGATGCCGTCACGCTGCAACGGCAGGAACTCAAAACCCGCCCCTGGCTGCGCTCAGATAAAGGTGAAGTCGCAGACCAGATCGTCCGTAAAGCACCCAGCTATCTTCACTCTCCCTATGTGTTCTGGGAAATGAAAGCAGGTGATGCCCAGCCGCTGACGAATATCCATAAACGGTTGTATGAAGTGTCAGGCATGTCGTTTGAAGAGTTTCGCGACAGTTCCAGTGAATCGTTGCAGCTGGTGGCTGAAAGCGTTGTGAATGGTTAGCAAACCAGCAAACCAGCAAACCAGCAAACCAGCAAACCAGCAACCAGCAAACCAGCAAACCAGCAAACCAGCAAACCAGCAAACCAGCAAACCAGCAAACCAGCAAACCAGCAAACCAGCAAACCAGCGAAGCAGGCTTTTTCGTTGGAAAATAAATGGGCTTCTGGCATACCAGAAGCCCATTTGTGTTATGAAGCTTGACGAATAATCTTGGCGACAGTTGTTGCCATAATCTGGCAACCGGCGACCAGATCTTCTTCTTTGGTGTCTTCGTCAAAACTATGGCTGATGCCGTTGATGCTTGGCACGAACAGCATGCCGGAAGGCATGGCACCGGCGAAGATATTGGCATCGTGCATTGCTGCACTGGGCAGGCTTTGCCATTTGCCCGGTAACTGGTCTTCAGCGGTTTCTCTGAGTACTTCCTGAATCTTGCTGTCCAGAACAACGGCAGGAGCCGGGTGGTGCTTGTCAATTGAGATAGGGGGTTTTCAGCTCGGGTTCGAGTGTTTTTGCCATCTCATATACACAGGCTTCCAGTTTATCCAGTAATTCTTCACTGGTATCCCGGAATTGCAGTTTCATCGTTGCATGGCCCGGAATTACACAGGCGGCACCCGGCGTGAACTCGGCACGGCCAATCGTCCAGACAGTGTATTGTCCGGCAATTTCTTTAAACTTTTGATTTAACTTATGGCTGAACTCAATTAATGCCATACCGGCATCTTTACGCATATCCATCGGCGTACTGCCAGCGTGGTTCATTTCGCCGGTAAAGGAAATATCATAATCACGGCAGCCCACAATACCGGTAACAACACCTGCCTGCTGATTTGCCATATCCAGTCTTGGGCCTTGTTCTATATGCGCTTCCAGGTAGGCAATATATCTTTCCGGGTCGTAGCTTTCTGATGTGCCATCCAGCCCGGCTTCTTTCAGTGCGTCGCTCAACAAGTGACCGTCTGCATTTTTAGATTCGGCAATGATTTCCGGTGTCATCTGTCCCAGAAAACCCTTGCAACCAAGGAAACCATGATAGGTGTGTTCTTCATCTGCCCAGGATGCGATATCGACAGACATATGTGCGGTTTCCGGACATTCGGCTAAAGCGCGGTTTACTTCCAGCGCACAAATCACACCATAAGCGCCATCCAGCCAGCCGCCGTGAGGCTGGGTGTCGGTGTGGGAACCCATCAACAGTGTCGGACCTGTTTTGCCGGAATAACCAATCACATTACCCAGTCCGTCCATTTTGGCGTCGAGTCCGGCATCCAGCATGCGCTGCTTTAACCATCTTCGAGCTTCCATATCCTTTTCAGAAAATACAGGGCGTACGACACCCGTACCACAAGCACCGATTTGGCGCAGTACATGGAGATCTGCCAGCAGGCGTTCAGGGTTTATTTTCGGTGTTGTCATTGGGGTACCGCACTCGTTGGGAAAAAGTATAATTTGTGAAAAAGTGAAAGGCGTATGTCTTATAAAATTCGAGGATATCCGGAAGTAACAGAAAGAAATATGACGACTGTCACAGCAACTCCCTGAAGAGTTGCTGTGACAGGTTACAGTGATCAGGAAAGACCAAAGATTTCCCGGAATTCCTTACCGGTTTGTTCCATGTCGGAATCTTTGTGAGTTCTGCGCAGGCGATGCAGGGTAGGCATGCCAAGGTTGAACTCATTCAGCCAGTTACGGGCAAAGATGCCGCTTTCGGTTTCTTCAAAGATTTGCTTAACCGCTTCCTGGTTAATAACACGAGGACCTGCTGAACGAACAGCAAACTCGCAGGTACGGCTGGCGTGGCGGGTCAGGTATTCTTCAATACCGACTTCGTCCATGTCGTCCAGTACGGAGCGGATAGAGCGGACCGCTTTGGCGTAAGCGAAAGACTTTGGATAGCCTGCTTCAGCCATCACTTCGTAAATAGAACGCATCAGGGTGATGGTGCCACCGTACAGTACCTGCTCTTCAAAGTTGTCGCCTTCGGTTTCTTTCTGGAAAGACAGGTGAACAGTACCCACGCGGCAGGAACCGGCGCCTTTGGCGATTGCCAGAATGGTTTTCAGTGCATTGCCGCTAGCATCGGTATCAACACCAACCGCACCATAAATACCGGAACCTTCGAGGTACTTCTGACGTACGACAGGACCAGGACCATTTGGTACGAACAGAACAACGTCTACACCTTCAGGTGGCTGAATGGTGCCGTACAGAATGGCAAAGCCGTGAGCAAAGCTCAGGGTCTGACCCGGCTTCAGATGTTCGTGGATGTGCTTGTAGTAAACCGCTGGCTGGGCAGGGTCTTGCAGCAGGATATGAACGATATCAGCTTCCTGAACTGCCTGGCTGATTTCCATTACCGGGAAACCGTCAGCTTCAGCCTGAGCCCAGTCAGGGTAACGCTTGGGTTCAGTGGCACCGATGATGATATTCACACCGCTGTCACGCAGGTTAGCGGCCTGAGCTTTGCCCTGACTGCCATAACCGACGATGGCAATGGTTTTGCCTTTTAGTACACCCAGGTCGACGTCTTCATCGCGATAGATGTCGTCTTGCATGGATTCACTCCTGATATTTGTGATTATTTTGATAGCTTGTTGTGAGAAGCTGTTGTGACAGGGGCAGGTTTTGCCCACCCCTGATAAAGATTTATGCCGCTACTGTTTTTTCTTCGTTGTAGTAGCTCATGGTTTCACCGGCACTTTCGGTAATGCGGGTACCTGCTTCACCGGAAACGATCTGTTCCAGGTCGTACAGGCTACCGATAGCAGCGTATTCACCACCTTCTTTAACAAAATCAGCGGCAGCTTCGATCTTCGGTCCCATGGAACCTGCAGGGAAGTCCAGCTCGGAGATCTGGCCGGTGGTGGCCTGATGAATCTTCTTCTGATCTGGCTGGCCGAAGTTAATGCAGACTGCATCAACGTCAGTCATGATGATCAGCGCATCAGCTTTCAGCTGCTTGGCGAGGATGGCAGATGTCAGGTCTTTATCGACAACCGCTTCAATACCTTCCAGCGTGCCATCTTCCTGACGGCAAACAGGTACACCACCGCCGCCGGAGCAGATAACCAGCGCACCAGCGTCGCTCAACTGACCTACAGTGTTGCCTTCAATAACAGACTGAGGCATTGGAGAAGGTACTACACGACGGAAGTATTCGCCGTCAGCCTTGATGCTCCAGTCTTTTTCTGCCGCCAGGCTTTTAGCTTCTTCTTCGCCGTAAACCGGGCCAACAAATTTGGTTGGGTTTTGGAATGCAGGGTCTTCGCTGCTGACCAGCGTTTCAGTAACCATGGTAACGATAGGCATTTTCGGACGCAGGTTACGCAATTCCATATTCATCATGTAGCCGATCATGCCGGCAGTTTCTGCACCCAGTACATCCAGAGGGTATGGAAAAACTTTGTCGTATGCAGCGTTTTGCAGTGCCAGCAGACCAACCTGAGGGCCGTTGCCGTGAGTCAGGATCACTTGATGTTCATCAGCAACTTTGGCGATAACCTGTGCAGCCTTGCGAATATTTTCGCGCTGAATGCTGGCTTCCAGAGGTTGTCCGCGCTGCAGCATCGCATTTCCGCCGAGAGCAATAACAATTTTCATTTTCAACACCCCTTAACTGATTGTTCTTGTAAAACTGTTCTTAAATGTTGTGCTAGCAATAATATTTTTAGTTGATAGCAATAAAGAAAGGCATTGTCGGTTATATTTTCGATCCTGATATGTGCCTACTTATAGCAGGAACAGCAGATGGGGAACTGCTGTCAGCTTCCTTTCAGGGTAGTTGGCTCCTTGATTTATATCGCTTTCAGGCTTTTCTGATTGCTTTTTTCTGTGCCTGAATCATTTCATCGTTGTGCGTTTTTCCTATACCTGTAGCCGTATAAACGACCAGAAAACTAGGCACGAACAAAATGTTTTTGGAAGCAGTGACTGTATTTGATTTAAATCAAAGATTTGCAGGCTGTCACGAGTACGATTGTTAGCAATCCAGATCGACAGAGCTAGCATTGCTGGTCGAATAGATTAAGGGGCCTGAACAAGCCTGGTGTTATGCCTGCGCATACCCGCTGTCCGGTAACCCGAATGCATCATAAGAATGATTTTCAGGAGTAATAAAATAATGAGCTTCCCAGATCTGAAAACCCGCGCAGTTATCAAGCCAGGCGAATATGCAGTTATTCCACCAGAAGGCCGTGTCATCAACGTTATTCCTGGCATCGAAGGCTGTGAACTGACCATCGTTGGTTCCCCGAAAATCGGCTGCAGCTTCGTTCAGTATGTAGGCAAGGTGACTGAAGAAGGTCAGACAACCAAAGCTTTTGCTGCTGAAGACGGTGTTGAAAGCTTCATCTATGTGATGGACGGCGACGGTGAGCTGGAAGTAACCATCGGTGATGAGCGCAAGACTCTGGGTGCAGGTGGTTATGCTTATGCGCCTGACAACAAGGGCATGGAATTCGCTAACACCGGTCGTGGCGAAGTTCGCATCCTGCTTTACAAGCAGCGTTACATCGCCGCTGAAGGCATGCAGCCATACACCGTCTTCGGTAATGCCAATGAACTGCAGGAAGAAAAGTACATGGGTCTGGACCAGATGTGGGTTCGTGACTTGCTGCCTGTAGACATCAACTTCGACATGAACTTCCACATCCTGAGCTTTGAGCCAGGCGGTTGCCATCCTTTCATCGAAACTCACGTTCAGGAGCACGGCTGCTACCTGCTGGAAGGTGAAGGTATCTACAAACTGGGCGACGACTGGATTCAGACCATCGCTGAAGACTTCATCTGGTTCGGGCCATTCACTCAGCAGGCTTGCTACGGCACCGGCAATGGTCGCTTCACTTACATCTACTCCAAAGACTGCCACCGCGACGTAGAAATCTGATCTGCAGATTTAAACAACAATAGTTTTGTACTGCATGAAGCGAGGGGGAAGTACGGTTCATGCAGTCATTAGAAAAATTGATTTTCAAAGCATTAATATAAAAGGGTAATAAAAAATGGCTATCACCAACGAATTCAAAGCCCGCGATATTCGCGACCACCTTGAAGCAACCGGCATGAAAGGTAAGAACATTACCTTCCTGGACGACTTCAGTCGTGAACAGATCACTCACCTGTTCAAAGCGGCTGAAATGCTGGAACCTTTCATGCGTACCGGCACTAACCTGCTGGAAGGCAAAACTATTTACACACTGTTTTATCAGCCTTCTACCCGTACCCGCTGCAGCCACGAAGATGCGATGATGCGTCTGGGTGGTCAGGTCATTACTGAAGCTGACCCGATTCACAACTCTTCCGCTGCCAAGAACGAAAGCCTGTACGACAGCCTGCGTGTTATCTCCAAGTACGCTGATGCGATTGTTATGCGTCACCCTGATGACAAAGAAGCGCTGGAAGCTATCGAAATGATGGGCGGCAAAGGTTCTCCTGTAATCTCCGGTGGTTACGGTCACGTGACTCACCCGACTCAGGGTCTGCTGGACAGCTACACCTGCTGGAGAGCGTTCGGCGGTGAACTGGAAGGTAAGAAGATTGTTATCTCCACTCCGGACCTGAGCCGTGCCCGTTCCGGTCAGTCTTTCGCGCTGGCGCTGGCTTCCATGGGGGCTCACATCATTTACACCGGTTCCAGCGAACTGCGTACCCCTGAAATCGTTCGTAAGAAGCTGGTTGCTATGGGTGCAAGCTTTGAAGAGCACTTCGACCTGGATCAGGACGCTCACGAGAAACTGTTCATCGAAAACGAAGTTGAACTGGTTTACCTGCCTGGCTGCTCCGTGAAGAAAGACGATCCAAATCGTGATGACTTCATGAAGAAGATGGACAACCACTACCTGTCTCTGGAAATGCTGGAGCGCGTTAAGGAGGCAACTGGTAAAACTGTTGGTGTACACCACTCTCTGCCACGTAACCCGGGCGAATTCGACTTTGCTATCGACGACTCTGCTCACGAAATCTACTTCAAGGCGATCGAGTTCTCTGTAGCGATTCGCATGGCGCTGCTGGCTTCTGTTATCGGTGTAAACTAATCAGACGGGAGCCTTCGGGCTCCTTTTGTGGCAGAAATCAGTTAACAGTTCTGAGTTGGAATAATCAGGCTGTATCGACTGAAACTACAATGCAGCCATTTCTATAGGCAGGAACGGCTGCATTCTTGTATCTATTGCTAGCAAATTAGAATGTAAAAGTCAGTAAATCATGAGTGATTAATTCTACTGTTAACACGTATAATCAGTGACCGTATAACATCAGCTCATGGCAGGTTTAGAGATGGAGTTAGAAACTGTTATGAAAACGCCTAAAACTCTCGAGGTAGAGAGGATCTCTGATGCTATCTACAAGGCAATAATCACCCAGCGTCTGAAAGCAGGGACACGCCTGGTTGAAACGCGTCTTACTGACGTTTTTCAGGCGAACCGTAACCATGTCCGTGCTGCCATTGAAATGTTGCATCAGCGTAAAATTGTTGAAATTGTTCCTAATAAAGGTGCTTTCGTTGCCAACCCCGGACCCGGTGAGGCAAGAGAAATTTTTCAGGCACGCCGTGTTCTAGAAAGTAGTCTGGTAAAGCTGGCCGCAGAAAAAGCAACCCGTCGGGACCTGAAAAAGCTGGAAACTATTATTCTGCTGGAAAAGAAAGCGCTGGAGCAGAGCAACAGAACAGCTCTGGTTAGAGAATCAGGTGAATTTCATCTGGAGTTGGCACGTATAGTAGGCAATAACCGGCTATATGAGATGCTGGAGTTGCTGATTGCCAGCAGTTCTCTGATTGCCGGACTGTATGAACAGAATCAGGACTTCCAGTCCACGATAGAGCAGCAGACAGAGCTGCTTGAAATCGTGAAAGTGCGTGACTTCAACAGCCTGCCAGCGGTGATGGAAAAACACATTTCATCAATTGAAGAAAAACTGTTAGCACGTTATCAGGAACAGGAAGAACCTGATCTGGCTGAAATTTTCGCATGATGAGTGTTCTACTCCACTGTTATGAACCTGCCTGTACCGTCTGATCGATAATATCTTTTTATTATTTTCAGGCGGCTTTCCACTCTACATCTGTCTTCTATTCTCTATTCTTTTCCTTTCTATTTAAGGATTCTCAGTGTTATCTGCTGTGGATTTATAACGCAAATAAGAGTGCTTACCGGTTACGTATTTCTCGAAGCTAGGCACGTATAAAGCCGTTTAAATGCGTTAATTGCTAAACCTGATCCAGATCATATTTATGCTAGCTGTAAGTAGTATTATTGCTAGCAATCGCTATCGGCAAGCCTAGCAAGATGGAAGCCGGCAAGATTAGGATAACCTGAACAACGATCAAGTGATGCTGTGCATAGTCCGTTGTCCGGTAATCCGCCAAGAAGAAATATGATTATCAGGAGTTTAACAATGGCTATCACCAACGAATTCAAAGCCCGCGATATCCGCGACCATCTCGAAGCAACCGGTATGAAAGGTAAGAACATTACCTTCCTGGACGACTTCAGTCGTGAACAGATCACTCACCTGTTTAAAGCTGCTGAAATGCTGGAACCTTTCATGCGTACCGGCACTAACCTGCTGGAAGGCAAGACTCTTTACACGCTGTTCTATCAGCCTTCTACCCGTACCCGCTGCAGTCATGAAGATGCGATGATGCGTCTGGGTGGTCAGGTAATTACTGAAGCTGACCCTGTTCACAACTCTTCCGCTGCCAAGAACGAAAGCCTGTACGACAGCCTTCGTGTTATCTCCAAGTACGCTGATGCGATTGTTATGCGTCACCCGGACGACAAAGAATCTCTGGAAGCTATCGAAATGATGGGCGACAAAGGTTCTCCTGTAATTTCCGGTGGTTACGGTCACGTGACTCACCCGACTCAGGGTCTGCTGGACAGCTACACCTGCTGGAGAGCCTTCGGTGGTGAACTGGAAGGTAAGAAGATTGTTATCTCTACTCCAGACCTGAGCCGTGCCCGTTCCGGTCAGTCCTTCGCACTGGCTCTGGCTTCCATGGGGGCTCACATCATCTACACCGGTTCAAGCGAACTGCGTACCCCTGAAATCGTTCGTAAGAAGCTGGTTGCAATGGGTGCAAGCTTCGAAGAGCACTTCGACCTGGATCAGGATGCTCACGAGAAGCTGTTCATCGAAAACGAAGTTGAACTGGTTTACCTGCCAGGCTGCTCCGTGAAGAAAGACGATCCAAATCGTGATGACTTCATGAAGAAGATGGACAACCACTACCTGTCTCTGGAAATGCTGGAGCGCGTTAAGGCTGCAACTGGCAAGACTGTGGGTGTTCACCACTCTCTGCCACGTAACCCGGGCGAATTCGACTTTGCTATCGACGACTCTGCTCACGAAATTTACTTCAAGGCGATCGAATTCTCTGTAGCGATTCGTATGGCGCTGCTGGCATCAGTCATTGGTGTGAATTAATCGAATCTGACGGGAGCCTCAGGCTCCCGTTTCTTTTTACCGGAAATAATGATTAAAACCCCGGAGTTCTATCATGGCTCAGACAATTGCAGCCAAGCCTGAAACAGGCGAGAAGAAAAAGTCATTCAAAATGCCCGATATCTACGTTGTACTCGTAGGTATCATTTTATTGATGGGGATTCTGACCTGGATTGTGCCGGCAGGTGAATATGCCCGTGAAGTGGTTGAAACTGCACACGGTACCAAAACTGCTGTTATCCCAGGCTCTTTTGAATATGTTGAATCCAGCCCTGTCGGTTTTATGGATTTACTGTTCTCTATTCCACGCGGTCTGGAAAACGCTGCTGAACTGGTATTCATGACCTTGCTGGCCGGTGGTGCCATCGGTGTTATTCGTCGTACCGGCATTGTTGAAATGGGCGTTAATGGGCTTCTGAATGCACTGGGCGACAGAACCCAGATGATTATTCCGATCCTGATGCTCTCCTTTGCGACCATCTGCGGCTTTATCGGGGTACCCGAACTATCCATTGCCTTCCTGCCCATTGTCTTACCGCTTATGTTCCGGCTGGGTTATGACTCAGTAACGGCGACAGCAATTGCTATTCTGCCAACCACACTGGGTTTTGCTTTCGGTATTACCATTCCGGGAACCGTGGGTATTGGTCAGGCTGTTGGTGAACTGCCTCTGTTCTCCGGTGCCTGGTTGCGTGCACTGACACTGCTGGGTTGTGTGGTTGTCTGCAGCATTTACACCATGCGTCATGCAGCTAAAGTGAAGGCAAGCCCTCAGCTCAGCCCGATGTTCAAGCAGGACATTGAAACCCGCGCTGAACTGGCTGCTGAAGAAGAGGAAACCGTAACTGAATACACCTTCCGTCATAAGCTGGCTGGCTTCGCGACTATCGGCATGTTTGCTGCCATTATCTGGGCAATCCTTTCTCTGGGTCTGAGCTATTCCCAGATGGGTGCACTGTTCATGGGTATGGCGGTTGTTACTTCTCTGCTGGTAGGCGACAGCCTCGACAGAATCTGCAGCAACTTCAACATTGCATTCAAGGAAATGCTGGTTGGTGCGCTGATTGTGGGTATTGCGCGTGCTATCTCCCTGGTGATGATGGACGGTAATATCATCGATACTGTCGTACATGGTATGGAAGTCGCAGTTTCTTCTCTGCCTAATTCTCTGACAGTGATTGGTATCTTTATCAGTCAACTGCTGATTAACTTCCCGGTTCCTTCCGGTTCCGGCCAGACCATTCTGACTATGCCTGTACTGGTGCCTCTGGGTGACCTGCTGGGTATTACCCGTCAAACCCTGGTACTGGCTACACAGTGGGGCGATGGCCTGACTAACCTGATCTTCCCGACTTCCGGTTACTTTGTAGCCACACTGGCGATCTCCAAGATGAGCCTCGGACGCTGGTTACAGTTCTACATGCCACTGTTCATCGTCCTGTGTGTGCTCGCCAGCATTGTTCTGGTGATGGCTAACACCATGGGATATGGCCCCTTCTAATCATTATGCTGCTGACCGGGCGTTGTCCCGGTCAGTTATTAACAAAAACATTTATTGCAAAGAATACTGCCTAAAGAGGCGCCCGAAATGAAAGACGTTGCACTCGATACAGTAATCAAAAACGGTAAACTGGTGCTGGAAACCTGCACAGTGGAAGGTTCCATCGGTATTAAGGATGGCAAAATTGCAGCCATCTCTACAGATGAAACGGTACTTGAAGCGAAGCGGGTTATTGATGCGCAGGGTATGGCGGTTATGCCGGGCGTTGTTGATCCACACAGTCATATCTGGGAACCCACCAATTTCCCCGAGCGTGAAGATTATCTGACCGGTTCTCAGGCAGCTGCTTCAGGTGGTATTACCACTATGATTGAAATGCCGCTGTCAGTGCCACCGGTAACTGATCGTGCTGCTTTCAAATTTAAAGAAGACGTTGTTAAAAACAAGACGGTTGTTGATGTTGCTTTCTGGGGCGCGCTGACGGAGAAATCTACAGGCAACTACGATGAGCTGAATGAGTCCGGCTGTGTTGCTTATAAAGTCTTTATTCCTTATGCCAGCCCAGATTATCCACACACTCCGGATTATGCACTGCTGAAGTCCATGGAACAGATCAGTAAGTTCAATGGCCTCGTCGGGGTGCATGCTGAAAATGCTGATATTATCTTCAATACCCAAAAAGAATTTGAAGAAAAAGGTATCTTCAACGGTGCCGCTCACGCAGAAGCCCGCCCTGAAATTGCTGAAGTAGAAGCCATTAGTCGTGTGATTCTGTTCGCAGAACATACTGGCTGCCGTTTACATGTTTGTCACTTGTCTACTGTTAAAGCGCGTACACTGATCAAGCAGGCGAGAGAGCGCGGTGTTGATGTTACCGTTGAAACCTGCCCGCACTATCTGGTGCTGGATACCCGTGATCTGGAAGAGCATGGTGGTTTCGCCAAGTGTAATCCGCCGCTGCGCAGTCCTGAAAACAAAGAACTGCTGTGGGATATGATCAAGTGCGGTGAATTTGACATGATCGGTACTGACCACACCCCTTACACTGATGAAGACCGCCTGCAGCATGGCAATAATATCTGGAAAATGCCTCCCGGAATTGGTGGTATGGATCTGATGCTGCCGCTGATGATTGATCAAGGCTATCACAAACGTGGTGTCAGCCTGGAAACACTGGCTCAGCTGATGTCTACCAAGGCAGCCAAGCGTTTTGATCTGCCTCATAAAGGTGTACTGAAGCCAGGTAGTGATGCGGATATCGTGATGGTCGACCTGGATAAAGAGTGGACTTACACCTGGGAAAATTCCTATGCCAAGGCCAAGTGCACCCGCAGTCCGTTTGAAGGCCGCAAGCTGAAAGGCAAGGTTATGGAAACACTGGTACGCGGTGAAACTGTTTACCGTAATGGTGAGATTCTGGTTGAGCCAGGCTTTGGTAAGCTCAATCTCAGAAGTTAAAATCAAAATAATGTAATTTAATTAACTGTGGATGTGTTTCTTTCAATTCAGGAGATACATTCGCAGTTTTATTTTTAAATCCTGTCGCGTTTTTCAATAAAAATTAACTTACCTTTTGTTTTTTGAATCTCCTCGAATAATAATTGATAGATAGTCAATTTTTATCAGTTTTCCTGTCTCTGGGATGCTCATGATGCTTGCTTTTAGCAAAGCCTTTATTGATTTTTGCTTGTAGTCATTGATACGTATAAGTTTCGGTTTTTGTGCCTAATTACTAGCATTAGTATTAGCGTTTTCTTACTATGCTTTTAACGAAATAACTGTAAGTGATGCCCGTGTATAAGTTTGAATCAACCTGACCAGCGTTATTTGATTTGTAAAATAAATAATGAAATTTAATTCAAATATTGCTCTTATCTTTTAAAAGACAAGTACACACACATACTTCTCTTTTATTGACGACTGCAAATTCAGTTCCGGGGGATGTACTGATGAGCGAATTAGTTGTTGATGAATATGATCTTTCCACAAAACAAAACACCGCTGCAACAGAAGTAAAAAAAGCCGGTGAAGAATCGCTTGAACCACAAAAGCAAAGAATCATGGGAGGCTGGTCCTACCTTTTCACCTGGATGGGTGGGTGTGTTTCTATTGGCACCTTCGCCATGGGATCAAGCATTGTCGGAACACTGAATTTTACTCAAGCCGTAGCGGCAATGGCTATTGGCTGTATTGTTATTGGTCTTGCCCTGACGTTTAACGGCATGGCCGGGCAAAAATATGGTATTCCGTTTGTTGTTCAGGCCCGTGGCGCATTTGGTTTTGCAGGAACTAAAGTACCTGGATTGATCCGTGCCGTGCCTGCTGTCGTCTGGTTTGGTTTCCAGAGCTGGATCGGTGCCGGGGCGCTGAACATGGTTTCCCTGACCCTGTTTGGCTACGACAACCTGGTACTGTTCTTTATCCTGTTCCAGGGACTGCAAATAGCCTTGTCAGTGCTTGGCTTCCAGGGTATCAAGTGGCTGGAAAACATTGGCAGTGGCTTTATCCTGCTGTCACTGGCTTACATGTTCTACAGCACGCTTGATAAGTACGGTGCCCAGGTCACAGATTCCATCGTCAATATTGAAGGCACATGGGGTCTGCAATTCTGGAAAGCGACCATGCTGTTCCTCGGTATTTACAGCACCATGATGCTGAACGTCAGCGACTACTCCCGTGAAATGAAGAAGGATGCCAGCCGGGGCATGATGACCAGCATTTATGTCTGCTCCATTCTGCCAGTGACTGTGTTCATGGGGCTGATTGGTCTGATGGTGTCCGGTGCTACCGGTATTGCTGATCCTATTCAGGTTTTCTCCAGCGCTGTTGATAACAAGCCGCTGCTGATTACTACCCTGCTGTTTATTGCTTTCGCTCAGGTAACAACCAACGTACTGAATAATGTGGTTCCGCCTGCCTACGTGCTGATGGATACTTTCAAAATCAGCTTCAAAAAATCAGCAGTGATTGTTGGCCTGATTTCCTTCTGCACCTTCCCATGGGAGCTGGTTAAAGAAGACTCTGCTGCTGGCCTGCAACTGTTTGTTCAGACTTACTCTGCATTCCTGGGGCCGATCTTTGCCGTCATGCTGGTTGACTACTTCCTGCTGCGTCGCAGCACACTGAATCTGGACCATTATTATGACGAAAAAGGTCCAATGCACGGTGTGAACTGGGCGGGCATGATTGCGGTGGCTGTGGGTGTTGTTTTCGCTCTCAGCTTCGTGAGTGTTTCCTGGTATGCCAGCCTGATTCCTGCCGGCCTCACCTACTACATCCTGATGAAGAAGATGCCTAGTGCCCAGCGTTTCCTGACCGGAACCGAATCCTGATTGTTTGATCTTCCGGCCTGTTTCTCTTGCAGGTCGGTCACTCACTCAATTAATAAATCACCTGTGAATAGATTGTATGGAGACATACGTGGATAGCTGTAACCAGAGAATGGATCTGACGATTAACGGGGGCTCACTTGTTCTCGAATCCGGAACCATTAAAGGTAACCTTGCAATTAAGAACGGGCGCATTGCCGCCATTACTGCCCCTGAAGTCAGACTGCCAAGTGAACATGAGCGGGACGCTTCTAACCTGATGGTTTTTCCAGGCGTCGTCGATCCTCATGTTCATTTCAAAGAACCGGGTCCGGGCCGTGCGAGAGAAGATTTTAACAGCGGTACCCGGCAGGCAGCAGCCGGTGGTGTGACAACTACTGTAGAAATGCCTTTGAGCCAGCCTCTGGTTACAACTCGTGAAGCGTTCCTGCATAAGTATGAAATAGCCAAGCCTCAGGTTGTTACAGATTACGCATTGTGGGGATTGTTGCCCGCTGACGATCTGGAGCGGATTGAAGAACTGGTTGAATGCGGTAGCGTTGCTTTTAAAACATTTTTATCCACAGACCCTGATGCTCCCAAGCTGACCGATTACCGGCTTTTGGAAGCTATGAAGATTATCAAAAAGCATAATCGCTTCATCGGCTTCCACGCAGAAAATGCTGACATTATCGATTCTACCGGCGAAGCAATGGAAAAAGCCGGTATCAGCGGTGGGCTGGCACACCTTCAGTCCCGCCCGGATATTGCCGAAATAGAAGCCATTTCCCGTATCGCCCTGTTTGCTGAAGAAACCGGTTGCGATATTCATATTTGCCACCTGTCCAGCGCCCGCGCACGGGATGTTATTCGCCATGCCCGTTCCCGTGGTGTTTCCATGACAGTTGAGACACTGCCAAGTTATCTGGTGCTGGACGACACTGACCTGGATCGTTGGGGTGTCTTTGCTAAGTGCAACCCGCCCATTCGCAGCAAGCAGAATCAGGAAGCCCTGTGGGATATGTTGCTGAAAGGCGAAATCAATATGCTGGGTTCAGACCATTGCCCATATACCGACGAAGATCGCCTTAAGCATAACGGCGATATCTGGAAGGTACCGCCGGGTCTGCCTGGCATCGAGTTAATGTTGCCGCTGATGTTGGATGCCGGCCTGAATAAGCGCGGAATGAAACCCGAACAGATTGCACGTCTGATGTCTACCAATCCGGCAAACCGCTTTGGATTGGGTTTCCGCAAGGGCACATTGCGTGTAGGAATGGACGCAGATGTGGTACTGGCAGATCCGAACCACGAATGGGTATATGAAGGCAGCAAGTCACTGGGTAAACAGAAAAGCAGCCTGACGCCCTGGGAAGGAAAAGAATTAAAAGGGCAGGTAATAGAAACCATTGTCCGAGGAACATCGGTTTTCAGAGAGGGAGAGATTTTAGTTGCGCCCGGTAGTGGCGAACTGATTAAACCGGTTTTTGAAAAATAACTACAAATTGCCCGCCGCTCACACCAGTGACTGCGGGCAAATTTTTATGTGCTTACTGTCAAATAACAGAGGGAAAAAAAGATGTCATCTGACTATAAAATAGACCTCCGTAAAACAGATCCCAATTTATACAACGAGGATCTAGCACCGCTGACACAGGAAAAAAGAACGTGGGGGGCGTTCGAGATCTTCAATGTCTGGGCCAACGATGTTCAGAGCCTGTTTGGTTATACACTGGCAGCGTCGCTTTTTATCACATCCGGTTTAAATGGCTGGGCTGTTATGGCTGCGATTATTCTTGCAGCCGTCATCATCATGTATCTTTGCAACCTGGCGGGTAAGCCCAGTGTTAAATATGGTATTCCCAGCCCAGTGCTTGCACGGGTGAGTATGGGTGTAAAAGGTGCCAACTTTCCTGCTGTAACCCGTGCTATCGTTGCTATGTTCTGGTACGGCGTTCAGACTTATTTTGCTTCTACTGCAGTCGCTTTGTTCATTAATTCTGCGTTTGATGTTCAGAGCACCCAGACCTTTTTGGGAATGAGTACTGTTGGCTGGTGTTCATATATTGTCGTTTGGTTATTCCAGCTGGCCATGTTTATGCGTGGTATTGACTGGATAACCCGTTTCCTGAACTGGGCGGGCCCTTTCGTTTATGCAGTGATGATCGCGCTGATGGTAATGATCTGGTACGAAGCGGGAGACCAGATGCTTCCTGCAATCGGCAGTATCTTCAAGGGTACTGGTGAATATGAAGGTGGTCCCATCGTAGCATTCCTGGCTGTTATGGGAACTATGATTGCTTATTTTGCTGCTGTTGTTATTAACTTTGGTGACTTCTCCCGTTATGTAAAAGACCAGAAATCCCTAACTAAAGGTAACTGGTGGGGACTTCCGGGTAATGTCGTACTGTTCTCCTTTATTGCCCTCATTGTTACCGCTGGCACTGTTGTGGTCTTTGGTGAAAAGCTGACGAATCCAGCTGAGATCATTGAGCGCGTGGATAATATTTATCTGACTATTATCGCTGCTACCTGCTTCTTTGCTGCAACTATCGGCATCAATATGGTTGCGAACTTCATTCCGTCTGCTTACGGTCTGGCCAACCTGCTGCCCAGCAAAGTGAACTTCAAGACGGGTGGTGTCTTAACTGCTGTTATTTCTTTCTTCATCGGCGCACTGTGGGTATCGCAGATCAGCAAGATTGGTATTGCTGGTTTTGTAAATACACTGGGTGCTATTCTGGCTCCGGTATACGGCATCATGATGGTTGACTACTACCTGCTCAAGCGTCAGGAACTGAATGTTCAGGATCTGTTCTCCTCTGATCCAGAAGGCGAGTACTTCTATGATAACGGCTGGAACAAGAAAGCTATGCAGGCTTTTGCGATGGCTGCCATCTTCGCTGTTGGCACTGTATGGATTCCTGCGCTGTCTGCACTGAACGGCTTTGGCTGGATGATTGGTGCCATGCTGGGCGGTGTGTTCTATTTCATTCTGATGCCCAAGCCTAAAAAAGTGGCTGCACTGAAAAAAGCGAGTGCTTAATCACGCGTAATTTTTAGCGGAATAAAAACGCCCCCGATAACGTTATAGCGTTGTCGGGGCGTTTTTTATGATGTCAGCAGAATCTAAGGAATTGCTGAGGAGATAGCTGTAATACCGGCAATGCTGCATAAAAACAGTAAAGCCATTCGAATTGCTTGCTGATCTACTTTATCCGCTATTTTTCCAGCTACCAGACTACCCGCTACCACCACAGGAAATAACAGCAGGGCGAATTTCAAGTGTATCCAGTGAAACATATTCCCGGCTGCAAGAATGATCACCGATATAATATTGCTGAAAGCAAAGTAAGCGGACATGCTCGCACGAATCCGGTCACCGGATTCATTCTGCATTACCAGTGCAATGGGCGGTCCGGCAATAGACGCGGTGGTGCCGGTAATGCCTGAAACAATACCGGCGGCCAGAAGTGATGAGCGTGAGGCTCTGATCTTTACCGGGAACAGGCTGACAGCGACCGCAAGCAACACAATGCCACCCATCAGCAGGTTCATCTGCTGGTGAGAAGCCACCGCAAGAATATAGGCTCCTGCAACAGAACCTGGTAACCGTCCGGCGATAGCGTACTTCATATCTGCCAGTTCCAGCCTGCGCAGATATCTTCTCAGGGTTAGCAGCGCAATAAAGGCACTAAGACAAATTAACGTACCAGGAACCAGAGTCGGGGCAACTATATACAGCACCGGCGCAGAGATAATCGCCAGCCCGAAGCCAAGTACACCCTGAACCAGAGCCCCCAGAAAGACAACAGCAACGGCAATCAGCTGTTGATACGTAAGCGCATGCCAAACAGCATCTACAAAACATAATTTCAACGCCTGATACTGAAGCCTCCACTATTCCGGGAGGCAACATGTCAACTAAACGTCAGTTCTGGTTCCAGCATATTGAGGCCTGGCAACAAAGCCAGCTTTCTCAATCCGAATATGCCCGCCAGCACGGGTTGTCTATCAAATCCTTCAGTTATTATCGCCGTCGTTTCGTTCAGGAACATCAGCAGAGTCAGCAGGAACCCTCTGTTCCTTTACTGCCTGTGAGTGTGGTTCCTGAAGAGCCGGTCGGATCTCCGGCTCAAACGGTGCCAGGCATTACCCTGACCAGTCCGGGCGGGTTTCGTATTGAACTGGCTCCGGGGTTTGATTCGCAGGCTTTGCAGGCAGTTTTGCAACTACTGGAGGCTGCATGATCGGTGATACGGCGTCTCTCAAGGTTTATTTGGCACCGGGTATAACCGATATGCGTAAGTCCATTAATGGTCTTGCCCTGATCGTTAATGAAGTGCTGGCACTTGATCCGTTTTCAGAAAGCCTGTTTGTGTTCTGCAACCGGGGGCGTAACAAACTGAAAATCCTGCACTGGCAAACCAATGGCTTTTGGTTGTACTACCGGCGTCTTGAGAAGGGGCGCTTTAAATGGCCGACAACAGACTCACCGGAGCAAGCCGTCAATATCACCCGAAGGCAGCTGAACTGGCTGCTTGATGGTTTACCGGTCAACCCGAAAGGTGCACACCGGCCTATGCATCATCAGTCCGTGGTTTGATACGCATTGCAATAACCTGACGCAATGAAAAGACGACAGGTATTGTCGGATAATCACCACCATGAAGACTATCACCGTACCCGCCCAAACCTTCGAAGGCCTTCAGCTGAAAGTGACTCAGCTTGAAGCAAAACTGGCGTGGTACGAAGAACAGTTCCGCCTTCAAAAGCATCAGCAATTCGGGGCTTCCAGCGAACGCTTTGAGGGGCAGGGTCAGCTGTTCAATGAAACCGAGGTGCTGGCTGATGAGGAACCCAACGAACCTGACGTTGAACAGGTGCCCGCCCATGAACGCAGGAAACCGGTCAGAAAACCACTGTCGGAAGACCTGCCCCGTGAAATCATAGAAATCGACATTACTGACGAAGAAAAGCAGTGCGATGGCTGCGGTGGTGAACTCAGGGCGTTTGGTCATGAGACCAGCACCAAACTGGATATCGTGCCCGCACAGGTGAAGGTACTGGAGTTTCGTCGCCTGAAATACGCCTGTGCCTGTGAGTCCGGCGTGAAGACCGCCCCGGCACCCAAAATGCCGATTCCCAAAAGCATTTCAACACCCGGACTGCTGGCCTGGATCATTACTAGCAAATACGGCGATGCACTACCACTGTACCGTCAGGAATTCATTCTCAAGCGCATGGGTGCCGAAATCACCCGTGCGACACTGGCTCAATGGATGATCCGGGTAGCGGATGTGCTGATGCCGCTTTATGAAGCCCTGTGCCAACACCTGGTCAGGCAGCCTTATGTGCAGGCAGACGAAACAACTTTGCAGGTGCTCAAAGAGCAAGACCGGCGCCCGCAGAGCAAGTCTTACATGTGGCTGTACCGAACCGGTGAGCAGCTCGGTTCTCCCGTTGTGCTGTACGATTACCAGACGGGGCGCGACCATGCATGCCCGTTGGCATTTCTGGAAGGGTTCAAAGGCTTCTTGCAGTGTGACGGGCATTCGGCCTATAAAACCCTGAGCAGCAAGCGACCGGAAATAGAGTTGATAGGTTGTATGGCGCATGCCCGCCGAAAATTCAAAGAAGCTCTGGACGTCATTCCGAAAAAGAAAGGTGACAACAGCCAAAAAATCAGCCGCCCGGCTCAGGCGTTGAACATGATCCGGCAACTCTACGCCATCGAGCGCCGGATAAAGGATAAAACGACAGAAGAGCGATACCGGGTGCGCCAGTGTGAAAGCCGCCCCATCATGGACAAATTCCGACAATGGTTGGAAAAACAGAAACCACGCATCCTGCTCGAAAGTAAACTGGGCAAAGCCATCACCTATGCCCTGAACCAGTGGCCGTACCTGTCGCGCTACCTCGATAGCGGTTTGGTAGAGATTGATAACAATGCGGCAGAGCGTTCAATCAAACCCTTTGTCATAGGGCGAAAGAACTGGACATTTGCTGACTCAGTGAAAGGCGCCAACGCGAGTGCGGTGCTGTACAGTCTGGTTGAAACGGCAAAAGCCAACGGGCTTGAACCCTATGCCTGGTTCCGCTACGTGCTGACTCAGCTCCCCCAGCTCGAAAAGGGAGCCAGGGTAGAGCATCTGCTGCCCATAAACCTCACCCCGGATGACTTGAAAGCGGTGGTGAACACCGGATATTGAAGAAGATAGTGAAAAAGCAGCATCGGCCTGCCCGTGCTCATTGTGACCATATCTTGCCCGGCACAAACGGCGGAGCCTGCGGATTCAAACCGGGACGGACTGGATGCTGAGGGCATGGTGGTTGTGAGAGTGGCTGCCCGGTATCCTTCGACTGAATATCAAGGTGCTGTAGCCTATCCAGTGCCTTGTGTTCGAGTTCACGCCATGCTTCCTGTTTTCGTGCCTGCTGCCGTGAAGTCTGAAGTATATTGGCACGCGCCCAGAATATTGTAGCTTGCTGTCCATCACCCATCATACGCAGAATATGTCCCTGCAAGCTCAGTGATTGCGGGGTTTCTTTTTCCTGGCGTGAACGTTTTACCAGCGCCATTGCTGCCTGTAAATTCTTATTCGTATCCGGTACCGACCCTGTAATGATTTCCCTGCATGCCAGGGTAAACCGGGTTACTGCGATCACATGGAATAGCTGCCAGTTGTGACTTGTGGCAAAAGCCTCCAACAGGATTGTGGCGAGTTGATCCGCTTTCGAGACGTTATCTGTTTGGTGGTCCAGACACGCCAGCAACCCCAGCTCAATCTGGAGATGGCCGCAAAAGTCAGTCGGCGGCTGGTGCTTGCGTTGGTTCTCCTGTTGGCGCAGCTGCCGGAACAGCCCCTCGGCTTCGGTTAGCTTCTCAACCATCGCCGGTTAAATCCAGACAGGTTGCCAACCCCAGCTCAATCTGGAGATGGCCGCCAAAAGTCAGTCGGCGGCTGGTGCTTGCGTTGGTTCTCCTGTTGGCGCAGCTGCCGGAACAGCCCCTCGGCTTCGGTTAGCTTCTCAACATCGCCGGTTAAATCCAGACAGGGTTGCCAACCCCAGCTCAATCTGGAGATGGCCGCAAAAGTCAGTCGGCGGCTGGTGCTTGCGTTGGTTCTCCTGTTGGCGCAGCTGCCGGAACAGCCCCTCGGCTTCGGTTAGCTTCACACTGCTTCCTGTAAACACCGAGCCAACCCCAGCTCAATCTGGAGATGGCCGCAAAAGTCAGTCGGCGGCTGGTGCTTGCGTTGGTTCTCCTGTTGGCGCAGCTGCCGGAACAGCCCCTCGGCTTCGGTTAGCTTCTCAACATCGCCGGTTAAATCCAGACAGGTTGCCAACCCCAGCTCAATCTGGAGATGGCCGCAAAAGTCAGTCGGCGGCTGGTGCTTGCGTTGGTTCTCCTGTTGGCGCAGCTGCCGGAACAGCCCCTCGGCTTCGGTTAGCTTACCTGCTTCCTGTAAACACCGAGCCAACCCCAGCTCAATCTGGAGATGGCCGCAAAAGTCAGTCGGCGGCTGGTGCTTGCGTTGGTTCTCCTGTTGGCGCAGCTGCCGGAACAGCCCCTCGGCTTCGGTTAGCTTCTCAACATCGCCTGTTTCTTCAAGACACCGTGCCAACCCCAGCTCAATCTGGAGATGGCCGCAAAAGTCAGTCGGCGGCTGGTGCTTGCGTTGGTTCTCCTGTTGGCGCAGCTGCCGGAACAGCCCCTCGGCTTCGGTTAGCTTACCTGCTTCCTGTAAACACCGAGCCAACCCCAGCTCAATCTGGAGATGGCCGCAAAAGTCAGTCGGCGGCTGGTGCTTGCGTTGGTTCTCCTGTTGGCGCAGCTGCCGGAACAGCCCCTCGGCTTCGGTTAGCTTCTCAACATCGCCGGTTAAATCCAGACACCGTGCCAACCCCAGCTCAATCTGGAGATGGCCGCAAAAGTCAGTCGGCGGCTGGTGCTTGCGTTGGTTCTCCTGTTGGCGCAGCTGCCGGAACAGCCCCTCGGCTTCGGTTAGCTTCTCAACATCGCCGGTTAAATCCAGACAGGTTGCCAACCCCAGCTCAATCTGGAGATGGCCGCAAAAGTCAGTCGGCGGCTGGTGCTTGCGTTGGTTCTCCTGTTGGCGCAGCTGCCGGAACAGCCCCTCGGCTTCGGTTAGCTTATCAACATCCCTGTTAAGTCCAGACAGGTTGCCAACCCCA
>CBDHDU010000009.1:0-28078 GCA_965261725.1 Endozoicomonadaceae bacterium
TTTCACTTTCAGCGTCAGCGGCAACCGTCGGGCAACCTTCATCAGTCTGCTCACGAATGCTCAGCGCCAGGGGCAATGAGCCCAGTAACTTAACACCGTAAGTTTCGGCAATACGGGTTCCACCGCCCTCACCAAACAAATGTTCACTGTGACCACACTGGGAGCAGGTATGCACCGCCATATTCTCAACCACACCTAGCACCGGAATTGAAACCTTGTTGAACATTTCGATGCCTTTTTTCGCATCCAGCAATGCCAGATCCTGCGGAGTAGTGACAATCACAGCACCACTGACAGAAGCTTTCTGCGCCAGGGTCAGCTGAATATCACCGGTACCCGGCGGCATATCAACAACAAGATAATCCAGATTATCCCACAGTGTTTGCGTCAGCAGCTGTAACAAAGCCCCGCTTGCCATCGGGCCACGCCAGACCATGGGCGTGGCATCGGTAGTAAGAAACGCCATGGACATAACCTGCAGACCATGGGCTTCGATAGGTACAAAGAATTTTTCATCTTTGACTTCTGGTCGGGCACCTTCTTCAATACCCAGCATCAGTCCCATGCTGGGACCATAGATATCCGCATCCAGCACACCCACACGGGCGCCATCAGCGGCAAGTGCCAATGCCAGGTTAGCGGCGGTAGTTGATTTACCGACACCGCCTTTGCCTGAGGCCACGGCGATAATATGACGTACTCCGGCTAATTCCATGTACTGCTCCTGCCGGTTCGGGTCTTCCCGAACAACAATATTCTTCTGATTTAATAAACCATCAAAGCTGCTTACGCAGCTTCAGGAATTCTTCACGACCACCTTCAGGATCAATACCCTGGGCAGCCATTTGTTGCTGTTGCTGCTGTTCAGACTGCTGCCAGGCAACTTCAGCCGTTTTGGCCTGAGGACTGTCCAAGCGACTTTGCATTTCAGCAAGAAGATCTTCCCCAACCAGTACTCGTTCACAGAAGGCACTGTAATTACGTTCAAACTGGGGGAAAGCAATCTTCTGCTCTTCCCCCCGCAGCGTCATCCAGCCAGTTTCCCGTGCAGCAAGATAGACCGCTACATGGGACCAGTTATATGCCATTGTCTGCGGCTCGGCATTACAGGCTTCCTGATAAGCCTGCAGCGGGTCTTTCAGGCCGGACTGTTCATAGTAGCGCATCCGGCTGATTTCCCGCACATCAGCAATACTGGGCAAAAAGCGTTTGCGCTTCAGCACTCGTTCTGCAGCAAACTTGATATCCTTCGGGGCAATATCCTTCAGTGCTTCAGCCCAGATACTCCGCGCCCGGCTGCGGGCTTTTTCATCTGGATAGGCGCGATGAAACTGGCTGGGAAATGCGTCGGCCAGCATGGTGAACAGATAGTTCACCGCATCGTGAATGCCTTTTGAAGCCGGCTCGTACTCAGGCGTCGTCTTCGAATTTGAACTGGAATTCGTCTGCCCAGCCTTTGTCTGTAAGCTCTTCTGTTGTTGCGCGGCTTGGAGCTGCTGCGCGACCAGCTTGCTGGCTTCCTTCACTTTGCTGCCGCCTCCATTGATAAAGGACATGATTCTTGAATTTGGACTGCCACGTCGTATGCCGCTCGCCCTTCTCCTGCCAGAAGAAAATAAATTCCGACACCTGGGCGCGGGCAAAGTCTTCAGGTATAGCGAAGCTTTCAGTCAGCAACCGCAATACCGCAGGACTGGGCTCAAAATTATCCACCATCGGCGTTGGCATTGGCCCCGCCTGCTGCTGACGCCGGTTTTCCCGCTCAAAACAAATCTTAACATGATTGATATAGCGGGATTGCCAGGTATTACAAACATCGCCCCGCTCCGCCCAGTACTGGATAAAATCAGGCAGCTGTTGCATGGCGTAGTCCGGGTGGATGCCACAATAGCGATAAAGATGCTCGAGTGATTCCCGGTTAGGGCGGAACTCACCGGTCATGGGCACACTGGGTGCCTGCATCATGGCTTTGCGAAACTGATTCTGCACCCACTGGAAGAAGCGATGATCCCAGTTGCGGTGGGTATCGCCCCGCCCATTCCAGTACAGCACAAACTCGCTTAACTGTGCTTCGATATATTCCAGCGGAATATTCATGGCCGTCAGCCGGTTAACGGTTTCCTGAGTCGGCTGATAATCAGCGGCCAGCGGTTCCGGTACAGCTGAACGGGTTCTGACAGAAGAGACTATCTGTGGAGTTTGCTGGGGATTCGCTGCAGGTACAGGTTCAGATGGCTGCAAAAAAGCCGGTTCCCCCGCATTAAGACGGCGGTTGAATGCATGGTGAGACTTCAGGTCTTTATCCGTCATGGGTTTACTATCGGGACCTCATAGGCAGGGCTGAGATAATAACTGCATCCTGCTCGATCGTCGTATATTCATTGTCAGGCTGATCCGTCTACTGTTAAGTATAAGACGAGCCTGAAAGGAAAAGTAATGCGTATGGGTTATTCTACAACGATCAGAGCAGCAGTATAAGTTACATGAGCAACTGTTTATGATTTATAACCTACGCTCAGAACCGTCAATAAAATGACACTCACAGGTACCCTGCCACACCAAGATAGATACGCAAAAAGTTCGGCTTTAATCAACTACCCCGCCCCAAGGGGCGGGGTATGAAGTAAGTTCTCTGAGTAGTGCGCCGCAAGCAGCGGGGAATATGACCCAAAGAGATTCAATCACACAAGATTCTAATTTTAATCTGGTAATAATCTGCCGCGCCACAATCATCCCTATTAAGCCATCGAGGCTGTTCCGTCATATCTGCATACTCCTCTGCAGGTGGCTCAGAAAAATACGGAAATCCTCTGGAGAAGCGCATGCGCTCGCATATTGAGTCGACTGTAAATTTAAGTTCTGCTAGTATAGGCAGTTCTTTTTCGTCTTTTACTGCATTCAGTTTATTAAGTTTTCCTGAAAGAAACTGAACCTCGTTTAAAACATCTGAATCTGAAGTTTTAACCCCAGCTACAGTTAGTTTGTCCTTTTTCTTGAAGCCAAAACTTTCATTTTTTTCAGGAACCAGGGCGACAGATAAACATTCTGCATAGCTCCATAACCTCAGTTTTGCCGGTAAGCTATCGCCGTCCGCAAGATAAAACAACGGGCTTTCACAACAATCAAAATCCTTGAACTTTATGCATCTGTCAAAAGTGCTTGCCGGTACATACCAGTCATAGACATACTTTTCAGGATGGTCTGCCTCCTTTAACTGAATGGTTCCTGCTGAAAATGGCAAAAGCTCAAGTGTAAGAGCCTCTCCAGGTGAAAATAAATAATTTGTAATATTGCTTTCTATTCCCAGATACTGCTTTCTCACCTCGCCGGTATAAGCAACATATTCATCTTCTGTTTGACTCAGATGAAGTGTCGCCAGTACACACTCTTGATATTTGGGATAAACAGCTCTGACCGTAATCCATGATGCCCATTTTCCAAATTCACTGGCTTTAAACTGCTCTCCGTTTTTAAAATACAACGTCATCATTTCTGTATCACTACCCGAGCTTTTTTTTTGCTCATGAGGTACAGAGTGATAACCATTTAAAGTTTTTTTAGTCGGTTGCAGTAAGGCTTTCCGGACTACAGGGCACACTACAAGCCTCGATTTTAGCTGCAAGTATTCAAACTCATTCGTTGTAAAATCTTTTGATTGTTCCGCCGATGATTCTGACGAAGGCAAAAGCGTCAAATGCCCTCTCTTACCCCACTCTCCAAATATGACGTCCACCGGCGACTTCACTGTTTCCGGATAGCCACCGTATGCCGAGCACACAATAAAGAAGTAAAAAATTAGGGTTAAAAAGCGCATCGAAAAGCTCCAATCTGAAACCTGATCAAACAGGGTTTCAGATTGGCACACTACACCGGCTTTGCACGGAGAGCGTTCTGTCTATTTATAATCGGTATAATTCGCCGTTTAACCGGTTCTGACCGTGATCCTTATATACCGATACGGACTCTCACGCATTTGATGGTTGATCAACTCAAGATAGCCGACTCTCGCAAGATTCTTTTTACCAGCGCCCTGCCCTATGCCAACATTCCCGCGATCAACCTGCATACTGAAAGGCTTGGCATCAGCCCGGAAGAGCAGATATTTCTGGCAAGTCGCTACATCAAGGGCTCCTGCCAAAAAAATGATGCCCAGCGAACATTTGTTATAAAGCAAATATAATAAACACCAAGGTGTCATTTTATTAGCGTTTATTTTACTCAACTATGATGCGGATTCTGTAATAGTCTGCTTCTCTGGGGTCCTCAACACTGAGCCAGGGCGGCTGTTGCTCCAACCCTCCGGTACTGCCAGAAGCTGTAAAGGCTGAGGCACTTGAAGATTGAGGAGTAAAGCAAAAGTCCGAACATAAGGTATTAACAGATTCTTTGATTCGCTCACTTAATGGGGAAATCAGCGTTTTCTTTAAACCATCAAGTTTCTTGAGCTTTGCTGAAAAAAGACCGATTATAGTAATGCAACCAAGGGAGCTGGGCTTACAAGCAGACACCGTTATTTTTTCATTACTTTTAAAGTTAAATGTTTCCCGCGTATCCGGGAAAATATCAATAGATGCTTTTTGGTTTACTCTCGACAACCTCAACTTAACCCTTGCCCCATTTGAATGGACAAGAAACCCGTTGCTCAGTAATGGATCAAGCCCCCCTTTTTGAATAACCTCCTTAAAAGTAACTGCCGGAATTTTCCACTCATATGCAAACTTCAAAGGCGGATTAGCTGATACAGACTGGAAGTAGCCTGCACAAAAAGGATAAAGCTCAAGTGTTAGGGATGTATTTGAGGAATATAAAAAACTCTCAAGCCCATCTTCGATATCCATACCCAAATATTTACTTTTCACCTCCCCCTTATAGCTAACATACTCAGCTTTACATTCATCGAGCCTAAGCGTTGAAAGCTCATACTTCTGACCGAAAGATGATACGACTCTGACTGTAATCCAGGAGGCCCACTTTCCTAACGCCTCCGCTGTAAAATGCTCCCCGTTTTTAAAGTACAATGTCATCATTTCTCTGGATGAATCAGCATGAGACACCGGTATGTGGTCTAGAGATTCATATCCTGCTCCGCTTATTGAACGTCCTGCGGGTTGATACCCTTCCGTAGAAACCAAAGGAGCGCAAGCACTAATATTTTGGGTTCGCCTGATGACCAGTTTTGATTTTAATTGCAAATAATCAAACTCAGATGTTACCCATTCCTTTTCCAGACTGGCTTCTCTACTGCTCTGTGCTGCCTCAAATGGGGACAATGTCAAGTGACCCGTTTTATCCCCTTTCATCTCAAGTGAAGTATTAACAGGGTTTTTAACATCATCAGGGTAGCGCCCATAAGCTGAACACATAATAAAAAAGCAAAAAATCAATACCAATAAACGCATAGCAAAGCTCCCACCTGAACCTGACCAAACAGGATTTCAGGTTGGCACATTACTCAGACTTTGCACGGGGAGTGTTCTGCCCATCTATAATCGGTATAATTCGCCGTTTAACCGGTTCTGACCGTGATCCTTTATGGATGCGGACTCTCACGCATTTGATGGTTGATCAATTCAAGATGGCTGACTCTCGCAAGATTCTTGTAACCAGCGCCCTGCCCTATGCCAACGGGCCTTTGCATATGGGCCACCTGGTTGAATATATCCAGACTGATATCTGGTCCCGTTTTCAGAAGCTGCGTGGCCACACCTGTACTTATGTTTGTGCAGACGATGCCCACGGTACAGCCATCAGCCTGCATGCTGAAAAACTGGGCATCAGCCCGGAAGAATCCGTTGCCCTGATTAATAAGGAACGGATTCGTGATTTTGGTGATTTCCATATCACCTTTGATAACTACCACTCCACTCATTCCGATGAGAACCGCGAACTGTCCCAGTCCATCTACAAAGCACTGCGTGACAAAGGCCATATTGCCACCCGCAATATTACCCAGGCTTTCGACCCGGAAAAGCAGATGTTTCTGGCGGACCGCTACATCAAGGGCACCTGCCCGAAATGTGGCGCTGAAGACCAGTACGGAGACAACTGTGAAGTCTGCAGTGCTACTTACTCTCCGACAGATCTGAAGAACCCGCGCTCTGCAATCTCCGGTGCTACCCCGGTAGAGAAAGAATCTGAGCACTATTTCTTCAAGCTGACCGATTTCCAGGATTTCCTGCGCGAATGGACCCGCAGCGGCACTATCAAGGACGAAATCGCCAACAAACTGGCCGAGTGGCTGGATACCGGTCTGCAGGACTGGGATATTTCCCGCGATGCGCCTTACTTCGGTTTTGAAATTCCGGATGCACCGGGCAAATACTTCTACGTCTGGCTGGATGCGCCTATCGGCTATATGGCAGCGTTCAAAAACCTGTGTGACCGCCGTGACGACCTGAATTTCGACGAATACTGGAAAGCGGACAGTGACTGTGAAGTCCATCACTTTATCGGTAAGGATATTGTGAACTTCCACTGCCTGTTCTGGCCTGCCATGCTGTCCGGTGCAAACTATCGCACCCCGACTCAGGTCAGCGTTCATGGTTACCTGACCGTGAACGGTGAAAAGATGTCCAAATCCCGTGGCACCTTTATTACTGCCCGGACTTATCTGGACCATCTGGACCCTGAATACCTGCGTTATTACTACGCGGCCAAACTCTCCAGCCGTGTAGATGACCTCGACCTGAATACTGAAGATTTCATTCTGCGAGTGAATTCTGATCTGGTCGGTAAAGTCGTGAATATTGGCAGCCGTTGTGCCGGCTTCATCAAGAAGCGTTTTGAAGGCAAGCTGTCTTCCAATAATATTGCTTCTGAGCTGACCGACGCTTTCCAGACTGCCGGGGTGTCTATCGCCGATTACTACGAAAATCGTGAATTCAACAAGGCCATGCGTGAAATCATGGCACTGGCAGACAAAGCCAATGCCTGGATTGACGAAATGAAGCCCTGGGTGGTTGCCAAGGAAGAAGGCAAAGATCAGGAACTGCACGATATTTGCAGCGCCGGTATTAACCTGTTCCGCCTGTTGATGGTTTACCTCAAGCCAGTACTGCCAGCCATGGCAGAAAAAGCGGAAGCCTTCCTGAAGGTTGATCCGCTGCACTGGGCAAACAGTCAGACCCTGCTGACGGATCACGAAGTCAACAAATTCAAGCCGTTGATGACCCGCGTGGAAGCCGACAAAGTGGCCGCCATGATTGAAGCCAGCAAACAGGTACTTGAAAAAATGAAAGAACAGCAAGTACCAGCACAAGAAAGCTGGCTGACCAAGGAGCCGATTGCCGACGAAATTGAATTTGGCGATTTTGCCAAGGTTGATTTACGGATCGCTAAAATTGCTAATGCTGAACATGTTGAAGGGGCTGCCAAACTGCTGCGTCTGACACTGGATATCGGTGGTGGTGAAACCCGTAATGTATTTGCCGGCATCAAGTCCGCTTATGCACCGGAAGCCCTGATCGGCAAACATACGGTCATGGTCGCTAACCTCAAACCACGCAAAATGAAGTTTGGTATGAGTGAAGGCATGGTACTGGCTGCCGGACCGGGAGGTGAAGACCTGTGGATTCTGGAGCCGCATGATGGTGCTGAGCCGGGTATGCGGGTGATGTAACCAGCTGATGAGCTGCTCTGACATTTACTCAGAGTGGCTCAAATTCCGTTTTATCAGGCCGTTTGAATCGTTTAATTGCAAGCCGTTTCTATCGCATATCTCTATTACAAAAAACCGAACAGATTGCTGCATTATTATACTGGTTTGGCACCTGAAATATGAGTTAGTAAATCTGAATCAGCTATGCTGCTATCTAAAATGGCTCTTAATGGATTCCGGGGTGTTGAGGTAACTGCGGTTGAAACTAACGTCCACATTCGTGTAAAACAGCGGTATGATGAAGTTTTATGATCTCCTCGATAACGCCAAATGTTACGAACAAGTCAGGCAAATGCGCTGGCCGGATGGTGTCGTTTGTCCTCGCTGTCAAAGCCCTGATATTACCCGACAAGGTAAAGATGACACTCAGCCGGAGCGACAGCGTTACTGGTGCAAGTGTTGTCGGCGTCGCTTTGATGATCTGACTTTATCGGTGTTTTCAGGGCATCACCAGCCTTTAAAAATCTGGATACACTGCTTGTACCTGATGTCACTCAATCAGTCGAACAGACAGATTGCACTTGAACTTGACCTGAACAAAAGCGATGTGCAAAAGATGACACAGCAACTCAGGACAAGTGTCTGCAACAAACGCCCGGTCACCGTTCTGGACGGCAAGGTTGAATGTGACGAGGTTTACGTTGTATCGGGGCATAAAGGCCAGCCTGAAGCGGTGAAAAAAAAGGGCGGACAGCCCGCCGTAACCGTTTGAAAGGTGCTCGTGGTCGCGGTACTCTGGAGAAAGAAAAGCCTCCGATCTTTGGCATGATCCAGCGGGGTGGGCAGGTTGTGATCCGTATGCTGCCTAATGTCAAGCAGGTAACAATCAAGCCCCTGATTACAGAATTCATAGCGCCGGGAACGCTGATTTATACTGATGAATACAGCATTTACGACAGGCTTGAGCAATGGGGTTATGATCGTAAATCTGTCTGTCATGGCGCTGGGGAGTATGCCCGGGATGAAGATGGTGATGGTTTTCACGAGGTGCATGTGAATACGATGGAGGGCTTCTGGTCGTTGCTGCGATCCTGGTTGCGCCCTCACCGTGGAATTTCACAGGATAAGCTGCCACTATACTTGGGATTTTTTGAATGCATCCATAACATCAAACGTAGGGGAAAAGCAGCTATTTCAGGGTTGCTTGGCTTGCTGCTGGGGTAACCCCCCGGAATCCATTAAGAGCCTCTAAAATTACGATTTTCGAATCATCTTCTCGTCAGCACAGATAGCAGGATTAATTTATGTTGCCAGACATCAGACTATTGATTGTTGCTTTATTCTCAGTTTCTTCGGTTTGTCAGGGGCAATTACAGATCAGTGCTGACTATGACCCAATCAGCCATATGATACATGTTCATTTAACTGGCTTTCGGGATATAGACTTTTCCACAAATCAGGAACAGCAGAGCAAACCTTTCAGATTTCTGGGTGGGGATGATACCTATATCAGAATGAATATATCATCAGAGTCATTCGGCATTGGGTTGATAACACTAAAAGATGAAAACCCCCTGTTCAAAGTATTGGCCGGCATTGTATTTGAACGACACCGTATATCTGCCAGAGATGAGCCGGAAATAAAACGAACCATGATTGAAAAGCCCTCAACAACAAAAGGAAAAACCGGCTATGCCTGCACAGATTTATGCAAGGTAACAGATTTAAACAAGCAAACCGACGAAGAGATTTTCCATATTCGTCCGGTATTTAACGGCCGCTGGGCACGCCTGCCAAGTGATAACAAGACAAACTGTGAGTATTATCTCTGGGAAATACTCCACTCTGATCTTGCACTACTGAAAAGAGGCGGGCTGGGTTTTAAAAGCTATTTCGAGCCGGGTCACTATATAGAAATTGGTAATTTTGTTCCGTTTGGCAGCAGTACCGCACAGCTTTCATTTTGGGCCAATCAGGACGCAAAGCCTTATAAAGCCTCAGAAAAATATAAAAAGGTAGCCCTGTTCGTTTGTCGCGCCGGCGGCCGCTATGAACAACTTCATTCAATGACACTATCGGGTGCGCGGGCTCAGAGGTATAGAACCTTCGGTCAAACCGGTCTTAACTGTCTGGATCGTTTTGATGAGGCATCCGGGCAAAGCAACCCACAAGGTATGACAGCCTGCTTTAAGGTTGAATTTAATATAAGCAGCCCTGATTCATCCACCTCTCAGCAAATTGAACTTCAACCCACCGGCTCCATACACTCTTTCACAGCACACCATTCAGAAGGTGATGCTACGAAAGTGCCCGATATTTTTGACCTGACCGCCCCCAGGCTAACCGTTACCACCAATGATGTCGCCAGCGTTATTCATCTGCAACTGCTGAACTTCAAACATCTTCAATGTGGGGAAATGATTCAGTCAAAGCCCTTTGAGCTTAACAGTTGCCCTTTAAAAATCGGCATCTACCCCAGAGGAACAGCAGCCAACCCAGACCAGCTGATTATGGTTGTTTACTCGCTGATGGCGGCAGAAGATACCGATCAGTCACTAACAGGCTTTTGTGCTAATCACCAGCGCCTGACAGCACGTAACTCAACCCAGATCCACCAGCAATATGCGAAACTCACACCGGTTGCTCTGACAGATGGTCTAACCCAACTGGCAGAAGTAGCATTAATGCCGGTGAAACAGGTTTATTATAATTCCAATCATGAGGAATTTACGGTGCGCCCCGTACTCAGAGCCAAAGCCGCGCGCGCGACTACACAGCAGCAGAATGAACCATTCTCTACAACATCCCCCATTGATACTGCAATACCCGATGTTTATTCCATAACGGTTAACCGGACACTGCTGGCAATGGCAAAAAGGGGGTTGTTTTTCATTGAGTCGGAACAGCTGGGCGATACCGGACTTAGCCTGTATCTGGGTAATAACAGCAAAACTTCTGTTCTCCAGAACTATACCCACTGTACCGTTGGGCTGTGGGGAGAGTCCAAGGCCGATAAAACGGTTGATATCAGCTATCTGACCGGCACTGATGAGTCGCAATCAGAGACCCACCTCTGGGAAACCAGCATAACTAAACAGGCCCATCTGGATAAATCTAACAGTCATGGGCGTATTACCAAACTGCTGGATGACGCATCCGGCCATGATGTAACGATAGTTGTACGGGTATCTTTGCCGAAAACAGTATCTAAGAAGAGTAAAAAAACGTCGGCAGATAACGACACTTTATCGACCACAAGTCTGTACAAGTCTGAAGAAGACGAGAAACTGTAGCCGTAAGGTACTTATGCAATAAACCTTATCGCTGCTCACCCGAATCATATTACAATGCAGGATGCCGCAGAATTATAAGACAGGGGTTGTTTAAGTAAATTATGTCTGATTTGTTGTTTCTGGCAGGACCTGCTGCATATAAGCGCATTCAACAGGAAGGTTTGCAGCCACACGATATCAGCGCCGTTTTCGGTGCATCCGGGGCAGCTAAATGGCTGGCAATTCACGGTATTGATAAAGCTGTTTTCGGTCACTGGCTAAAAGACATCAGTCATACAATCGATCTTTTCGGTACCTCTATCGGTGCCTGGAAGCTGGCAGCGGCTGCAACCCGAACCCCTGAAGCCGCTCTGGATCAACTTGCAGAAGCCTATATCGAGCAAACCTATGGACCAAAAGCGACCCGGCATGATGTAGCGGCTGAAGCCGTGCGGATTATGCAGGCATTTCTTCCCGAGAAAAGACAGAGTGAAGTTTTGTCACACCCTCGCCTGCGCTTTCACTGCGGTACGGTTCGCTCTAAAGGCTTATTGGCTACCGAACAGTCTTCACTGCTAATGCTGGCAATGGGAAAAGCAGCTATTCAAAATGCCGGGGGACGACGGGCATTGCGTGGCATGATGGATCGTGTCGTTTTCCATGACCCACGCACTGAGTGTCCCCTGCAGGTTCAGGATGGTTACCATACCCAACAAATCGCACTATCTCCTGCTAATTTTTCTAAAGCACTCACCGCATCAGGCTCTATTCCTTACGTACTGCCCGGTGTTAAGGATATTGATTATGCACCTGCCGGTGTGTACCGGGATGGGGGCGTACTGGATTATCACCCGATTCCCGGCAATATCTGGGATCAGCGTAACAGTGGCATTATTCTATACCCGCACTTTTATACGCATCTGGTGCCCGGCTGGTTTGATAAGTTTTTTAAAAACCGGATAGCAACACCTCGACAGCTGGATAATGTATTGCTGTTATCACCATCCCCGGAGTTGATTGCCAGAATGCCTGATCAGCGGATTCCGGATCGGAAAGATTTCAAACACTATGCAGGTAACGATGCTGCACGCATCCGAAACTGGAAAAAGGTTATCAATGAAGGCCACCGGCTTGGTGATGCTTTTCTGGAAGCCTGTGAAACCGGTAAAATAAAGCAGTTAGTCAAGCCTGTCGCCTGACAACACACTCGTATACT
Organism: Endozoicomonadaceae bacterium; assembly: GCA_965261725.1. Classification (GTDB taxonomy): domain Bacteria; phylum Pseudomonadota; class Gammaproteobacteria; order Pseudomonadales; family Endozoicomonadaceae; genus CANDOC01. The sequence continues at coordinate 12,086 of CBDHDU010000009.1, forward strand.
ACCGCTCTATTTTGAAAACAAAGCCTACAGGGATCACTGATGTACTCCGGCATGTTGTTGATTTTTTTGCCACTGATCTTTGGTTATTGCATTGTGCTGAAAAACAGTACACTGGTTCACCGTATCAACGCGGTATTAAGTAAACTGGTTTTTATTATTTTGAGCCTGATGGGGATGAGTCTGGCCGGGCTGGAAAATCTCGGTGAGAATCTTTCCCAGATTATGCTCTATACGGTCACTTTCTTTAGCTGCATTACGGTGCTTAATCTCTGCTGTGTGCCAGTACTGGATAAGCTTTTGCCCATTGAAACCCATCAGGAAGCCAGCAATATACCGGTATTCGAGATGGCACTGGAATCACTTAAGCTGGTTGGAGCCGTCATTCTTGGTTTTGCGATCGGCTATGTACTTGAACTTAACCCTGCAGCAATCGACAAGGCATCTGAGTTTATGCTGCTGGTACTACTATTGCTGATCGGCATTCAGCTGCGCAACAGTGGCATGCTGCTAAAACAGATACTACTGAACAAACAGGGTTTATGCATTGCCGGGCTGATTGTATTCAGCTCGCTCCCCGGTGGCGCTATTGCTGCTTGGTTACTGGATATTCCAGCAGCTCAGGGGCTGGCGATGGCTTCAGGCTTTGGCTGGTATTCTCTGGCAGGCATTCTGATGGGGGATGCACTCGGCCCTGTATTTGGCGGCGCAGCATTCCTGAATGATATGCTCAGGGAGCTGGCAGCTATTATTATTATCCCGTTAATTATTCGGCGTTACCCCTGTACGGCGGTTGGTTACGGTGGTGCAACATCGCTTGATTTCACCTTGCCTGTTATCCAGAACAGCGGCGGTATTCACTGTGTGCCGCTGGCGATTGTCAGTGGTTTTATCCTTAGCTTTCTCGTTCCTGTTCTAATGTTATTTTTCCTTTCTCTGTAAGTTTTATAAATACCAGAGTAAAAAGCAGCAACTATAGTGGTTGTTGCTTTTTTACTATTTAACGGTGTTATGCTGGAAAAACTTCTACCCTTCTGGCTTCATAAACTAAATATTACTTTAGTCGTAAGCCTTTTAGGCTTCACATCTTATAGCTGGGCTGCATTTCCGGAATTTACAGCCAAAGCTTATATCCTGATTGACCATACAACGGGGGAAGTGCTTGCCAGTCACAACCCTGATATGCGACTGGCACCAGCCAGCCTGACTAAGATCATGACCAGCTATATCATTGCCGATAAAATCGCTAAAGGTGAGCTATCCTCGGATGAATGCGTCAAAATCAGTAAAAACGCCTGGGGATTAAAATTTCCAGGTGGAGCCCAGATGTTTCTGGAACCGGGACAAAAAGTCACTCTGAGGCAGCTTAATCAAGGCTTGATTACTGTTTCCGGTAATGACGCTGCTGTGGCGATAGCAGAACATATCAGCGGCGATATCCCTACCTTTGCAACACTAATGAATCAATACGTAAGCCAGCTCGGATTGAAAAACACCCGGTTTGTTAACCCCCATGGACTGGACGCCCCTGAGCAGTATTCATCTGCAAGAGATTTAGCGCTTTTATGTAAAGCACTTATTCTGTTATTTCCAAAGCAATATCATTTATATCAGCAGAAGTCTTTCACTTGGAATAGTATTACTCAACAAACCCGTAATCGATTATTGTGGGATAAAGTTTTGGATATAGACGGCATTAAAACCGGATATACCAGTCATGCAGGATATAGTCTAGCGTCATCAGTCGTACAAGATGAGAGGCGGCTTATCGCAATATTAATGGGCGCTGATAGTGATATATCCAGATTCAATGAAAGCCGCAGGCTACTAAGCATACTTAGTGACACGAAAAAGCAACAATAAAAAACAACACCTTCTCCATCAACATAATTTGCAGGGGATATCCACAACCCTCTTGTCACTAACCCTCAAAAGCACAACAGGTATTGCGAATTCAAGCCCACTGAAAAATAAACAATAATGCACACCCATACCGTCACATCCGAGGGATCGCCGTGGCTATTATAGTTCGCAAGGCAATACCAGCAGACAATCCGCAACTGCAGTTACTTACCAAGCATAGTTTTGGCTCTGCTACCCTGGGAGTTGTGTATCAGCTCTACCTGAGAAACGAATTTCTCGAACTGCTCGTGGCAGAAGACAACGGCGTTATCATTGGAGCCCAGGGTATTGCTGCGGCAACAATCTCATTTGGTAAAGCAAAACAGGATATGAACATTGGTGCCCTGCTATCACTTTCAATCTATACAGATCGTGTCCATGATGGCATTCAACACCCACTGATTGAGTCCGCCGTCGATTATTGCCGCAATGCACAATTTCAGGCTGCTGCCGTTACCAGCTTATATCCCTGCTATCGAAAGCATGGATTTAAGAGTGCCAGTGAATTCAATATCAGGGGAGAAGGGCATATTCCCGCAGACGCACTGCTGATTGCCGAGCTGAAAGCTAGTGCATTCTCCGGAGAATCAGGCGTCGTAAAATATCAGCTATCTCAACTGGCCTTGTGAGCAGACATTGTAAGATGAGTTCATTCCGAAAGCCCAGGCAATGTAACAATCAAGCCCGGGCAATAATGGGATCAGTTCATTTTTTTAACATAGGCCGCAATAATTACAATCCGCGTGCCGTTTACCCGTCCTTCGATATGTTCCGGATTCGGACTCAGTGAAATATTCCGTACCGGTGTTCCGCGCTTTGCGGTGAAGTTGGCACCTTTCACGACCAGATCTTTAATCAGCGTTACATTATCACCCGCCTGAAGTGCTGCACCATTAGCATCAAGCGTTGGGATATCGTCATCATCTACACTTTCAACTTCAGCCTCTGCCCACTGACGTACTTCATCGTCCAGGTACATCATATCCAGCAAGTCCTGTGTCCAGCCTTCGGCGGATAGACGATTCAGCATTCGCCATGCCATCACCTGAACGGCTGGCTCCTGACTCCACATGCTGTCATTCAGGCAGCGCCAGTGATTGGTATCTGCTGTCTCTGGCTGAGTAATCTGCCCATGGCAGACACCGCAAACCAGCACACTTTTATCAGCTCCGGCATCAGCTGCCGGCGGCACTTCATATACAGTCAGATCATTATCAGAACCACACAACTCACACTTGGAGCCACTGCGCTGTAATAAAGCCTGTTCGATATTCATAGAAAAGAAAGCCTGAGGGATGGAAACAGAGTTGCCGGGCAAGTTTTATCGGAAGGACTCAGATAAAAATCATATCTCACACCGGATAGTCAGGGCGGCTATTATGCCGATATCTGAGCAGATAAAAAGATGCTGGTACAAAATCCTCCAGACTATCCATCATAACTTAGGGATTAACACAACTTCCAAAGCAGTCTGTAAACGATATAATACCTGACCGAAAAGCTCGGTCTTATTCAGACAAGCGCTGTCACGCGCCTAAGTATATAACCAAAAATACTTACAATAACGATGTAGTACTGTTGTAAGGAATATACAGCTACTGAATAATAGCCGGTCACAAACCACGATGCTTTGCAGGGATTCAACAGCATCAACCGTTTTCGTAACGACACTCTGGTAGCTATGGCAGACCCTATCACCCAGCTCGTGCTGATCCTTGTCAGTACCATTCTGGTTAACAACTTTGTTCTGGTTCAGTTTCTTGGCCTGTGTCCTTTTATGGGGGTCTCGGGAAAGCTGGAAACCGCGATGGGCATGTCGCTGGCAACCACCTTTGTACTGACGCTGGCATCGGTCTGCAGCTATATCACCTTTGAATACATCCTGCAGCCGCTGGGGCTGGAATTCCTGAAAACGCTGACCTTTATTCTGGTCATTGCGGTTGTTGTGCAATTCACCGAAATGGTTGTCCATAAAACCAGCCCTATCTTATATAAAGTGCTCGGCGTGTTTTTGCCACTGATTACCAGTAACTGTGCGGTACTGGGCGTTGCCCTGCTGAACAGTAACCGTATGGACAGCACTCTGCTGGATTCTGCCCTCTATGGCTTTGGCGCCGCCGTTGGCTTCTCGCTGGTGCTGGTACTGTTTGCTGCCATGCGGGAACGTATTGCAGCAGCTGATGTGCCTATGCCTTTTCGCGGAGGTGCCATTGCCATGGTAACCGCCGCGCTGATGTCTCTGGCCTTTATGGGCTTTACCGGTCTGATCAAGTTGTAGGAGGCCAGAAACCCGAATGGAAATCGTTCTTTACGCTGTTGGCGCCCTGCTACTACTGGCTCTTGCCTGCGGTGCAGTCCTTGGTTTTGCCAGCGTACGCTTCAAGGTTGAAGGTGATCCCATTGTGGATCAGATTAATAGTCTGCTGCCCCAGACCCAGTGTGGCCAGTGCGGCCACCCCGGCTGTCGTCCCTACGCCGAGGCGATTGCCGAAGGTGAGGCTATCAACCGTTGCCCACCCGGTGGTCAGGCAACGATTAATGCACTGGCCGAGCTGCTGGACGTCGAAGCTACACCGCTTGATGATGAACACGGCGAAGAAAAGCCGCCCATGGTGGCTTATATCCGTGAAGACGAATGTATCGGTTGCACCAAATGCATCCAGGCCTGCCCGGTCGATGCGATACTGGGTGCCGCCAAACAAATGCATACGGTCATTGTTTCTGAATGTACCGGCTGCGACCTGTGTGTCGAGCCCTGCCCTGTTGACTGCATTGATATGGTGCCACTGGAAGTCACAACACGAAACTGGAAGTGGGAGAAGCCGCTGGCTCCGGATATGATTATTGCAACCGACCGCGAGGGGCAACCGGCATGACCCGAGAAATACATGCTTTCCCGGGCGGCGTACACCCACCGGAAAGCAAAGATCAGTCTAACCAGCAATCAATTGGCCAACCACCGCTACCGGCAGAATTGATACTGCCTCTGAATCAACATAGCGGCGCACCTGCTGAACCTGCTATTACCGTCGGCGACAGCGTACTGAAAGGTCAGCTGCTGGCACGCGCTAATGGTTTTGTCAGCGCACCGGTTCATGCTCCGACTTCCGGCATAATTAAAGCCATTGAAACCCGCGCCGTGCCACACCCTTCCGGGTTGCAGGAGCCTTGCATCATTCTGCAGGTTGATGGCAATGATCAGTGGACAAACCTGAATCCAGTGCCGGATTACACGTCAGCCGCTAAAGACGAACTGCTACAGAAAATACACGACGCTGGCGTTATTGGCCTCGGCGGTGCCGGTTTCCCGGCTGCGGTAAAAATGGCTTCACGCACCGAAGACAAAATTCATACACTGGTCGTGAATGGCGCTGAGTGTGAGCCCTATATTACGGCCGATGACCGGTTGATGCGGGAGCAGGCCGAACGTATTGTCAGCGGTATTGAAATTCTGCGCTACCTGCTAAACCCCAATGAAATTATTATCGGCATAGAAGACAACAAGCCGGAAGCCATTGATGCGATGCGCCTTGCCTGCAAAGGTAAAAGTATTGAAGTCGCGGTTGTACCCACACGTTATCCGTCAGGTGACGCTCAACGGCTGATTTATCTGCTGACCGGTAAAGAAGTACCCAATGATGCCCGTTCAGTTGATATCGGTATGCTTTGCTATAACGTCGGTACACTGGCTGCCGTCCATGACGCTGTCATTGAAGGCAAACCGCTGATTTCCAGAATCACTACCCTGACCGGTGAAGCACTAAAGAAACCGCAAAATGTCGAAGCATTAATCGGTACTCCTGCAGACCACCTGTTGAATTTTGCTGGCCTTAAACCTCGTAAACTCCACAGCCTGGTGCTGGGTGGCCCGATGATGGGACACACCCTTGAACGTACCGATATGCCGGTACTGAAAACCACCAACTGTCTGATTGCAGCGACTTACGAAGAATTTCCACCGGCACCGACACCCCAGGAATGTATTCGCTGCGGGCTCTGCGCTGAAGCCTGCCCGGTATCCCTGCTGCCACAGCAACTGTACTGGCATTCAAAGGCAGAGAACCACGATCAGTTAAAACACCACAACCTGTTTGACTGTATTGAATGTGGCGCCTGCGCCTATGTTTGCCCTAGCACAATTCCACTGGTGCAGTATTACCGCTCATCCAAAGGCGATATCCGCCTGCAGGAAATCAAACAGCAGAAAGCAGAATATTCCAAGCAGCGATTTGAAAGCCGACAGGCACGACTGGAGCAGGAAAAAGCGGCTCGTGAAGCTAAACGTAAAGCCAATGCCGAACGAGCTGCGCAACTGAAGCGGGAAAAAGCTGCCGCCGCAAATCAGTACACCACAACCAAACCGGCAATTGCTGACAAGACTGATGAAGTTAAAGCCGCACTGGCCAGAGCCAATGCCCGTAAGGCAACAGATAAGCCTGCCAGAGCGCAGTTATCACCAAAACAGAAAGAACTGAAAATCCAGCTTTCCATGGTACGTGCCCAACTGAAAAAGTCTGAGCGCGCACTGGCTGACAATAAAGGTCCGGAAGACGAAGAAACACGTCTACAGGCAAATATCGATAAACTGCGTCAACAACTAGAAACGTTGGAAAAAGACTTCGAGCAGGCTGCTAAGACAACACCGGAACCAGCCAAAGGGCCTGATGAAAGTACAGCACCAAAAGCTAAATCACGACCTGCTCTCAGTGACGCACAGAAAAAACTGAAGATCGAAGCGGCTATGGCGCGTGCTGCGGTCAAAAAGGCGCAGCGAGCGATTGGTGATGCGGGCAATGATGCAGCCAATATCAATGAGCTGAAGCAGGCGTTACAGGAAGCGGAAGAAAAAGCTGCTGGTATTATGGCGGAAATGAATGCTGCCAGCGACCAGCTGCCAGCACCTTCTTCTGTTGCAGAGCCAGCAGTAACCAAACAGCCTGCACGTAAAGCAAAGCCTGCTCTCAGTGATGCCCAGAAAAAACTGAAGATCGAAGCAGTAATGGCGCGCGCAGCGGTTAAAAAAGCCCAACGGGCACTGGATGATGCGGGAGCTGGCGCGTCTAATCTTGACGAACTGCAGCAGACACTGAAACAGGCACAGGCAGATGCCGACACGGCAGCCGCGGCACTGGCAAAGGAGACCGCCTGAATCTTTCAGGGTAAACGTTTATGGCATTAATACGACAAACGTCACCTCACACCCGCGGCGCAGAAACCACAGCCCGTGTTATGCAACTGGTATTACTGGCAGCCCTGCCCGGGCTGCTGGTGACCTGCATGATGTTTGGCTGGGGCACACTGATTAACCTGATCTGGATATCACTGGTCGCACTCGGCTGTGAGACGCTGATCGCTTATCTAAGAAAACGCCCCGTTGGTTTTTATTTGAAAGACTACAGTGCGCTGGTAACGTCTGTACTGCTGGCATTAGCATTGCCACCTTTGGCACCGTGGTGGCTGACACTGATTGGTACCGCCTTTGCCATTATTGTTGCCAAACATTTATATGGCGGGCTGGGCCAAAACCCCTTTAACCCCGCAATGGTTGGTTATGTTCTACTGCTGATTTCATTTCCGGCAGAAATGGTCAACTGGCTGCCACCGGCGGGTACAGCCGGTTACGAAACCTTAAGTCTGGCAGAATCACTTCAGGCTATTTTCCCCTTTGTTGGCGGCGCGATTGATTATGATGCCATCACTATGGCAACACCGCTGGATATCGTACGAGAGAACAAAAGCCTGACATGGAGTGAACTACAAGCCAGCAACGCAGCGTTTGGTGGCATGTTGGCCGGACGTGGCTGGGAATGGGTGAACCTTGCTTACCTCGCTGGCGGTCTGTTCCTGCTCTATCGCAAAATTTTTACCTGGCATGCACCGGTCGGCATGCTGGCTGCCCTCGCTGTTATGGCGCTGGTTTTCCAGAATGGCAGCGGTTCTGAGAGTCATGGTACCGTACTGTTTCATCTATTCAGCGGTGCTACCATGCTGGGTGCCTTCTTTATAGTTACCGACCCGGTTTCCGGTGCAACCAGTAATAAGGGACGTCTGATATTTGGTGCGGGCGTCGGTATCCTGATGTATATCATCAGAGCCTGGGGCGGTTACCCGGATGCTGTCGCTTTTGCAGTGTTGTTAATGAACATGGCAGCTCCAACTATTGATTACTATACCCAGCCTCGAACCTATGGTCATAAAAAGTCCCGCAAGGGTCTGGCCAAGCCGGAGGACCGTTAATGGAATCGCGTCCTGATACTGAAAAGAACACCTCTTCCAAAGGTATTCTGGCTAAAGCCGCCGGTACCAACAGCTTGACACTGGGGTTATTCGCAGCACTGACCGTTGGCTTGATTACGCTGACCTGGGTGTTCACCAAAGACCGGATTGATGACCAGATTCGTCAGGCTGAAATAAAAGCACTGGAAGAAATCCTGCCAGTGCAAGCTGCTGACGGCAGTCCGTTATACAACAATGACTTACTGGCAACCCGCATCTCACTGCAAGCCAGTAAACTACTGGGATCACGTACCGAGAAACAAGGCTACGCAGCCTTTAAAGATAATACGCCGGTTGCTGTTATTCTGCCGGTTACGGCGCCTGATGGTTACAGTGGTGCTATTCATATGCTGATCGGCATCCATGCAGATGGGTCGCTTTCGGGCGTGCGAGTGACAACCCACAAAGAAACACCGGGGTTGGGTGATGCTATTGAAATTCTGAAGTCCAGCTGGATTACCGGCTTCACCGGTAAATCGCTGCAGGAGCCCAAGGAGCAAGGCTGGGGTGTCAAAAAAGACGGTGGCGAGTTTGATCAGTTTACCGGCGCAACGATTACTCCAAGAGCTATTGTTGCTGCAGTACATCGCAGTCTGAAGTATTTCGAACAAAACCGGGAAGCCCTGTTCCAACAGGGTATAAATGAACTCAGGGATACCAGAGGATAAGACATGGCAAGTCCGACACCCGAAGCCCGCGAGATCAGCCTCAACGGTTTATGGAATAACAACCCGGCACTGGTGCAGTTATTGGGTTTATGTCCGTTGCTGGGCGTATCTAACAGTGTCGTCAATGCCTTAGGGCTTGGACTGGCAACCATGCTTGTGTTGTCCGGCTCGAATCTGGCGATATCCCTGATTCGTCATCAGGTCACTGAAGCGATTCGACTGCCCGTCTTTGTGATGATCATTGCTGCCTTCACTACCTGTGTAGAGCTGCTGATGCAGGCATTTACTTACGAGCTGTATCAGATTCTGGGCATTTTCATTCCGTTGATCGTCACTAACTGTACAATCCTCGGACGTGCTGATTCATTTGCTTCCAAGCATCCGCCCGGAGCTGCAGTGCTCGATGGCTTTATGATGGGCAGCGGCTTTGCTCTGGTACTGGTTGCACTTGGCGGACTGCGCGAAGCTATTGGTCAGGGCACCCTGTTTGCCAATATGCATTTGCTGCTCGGCCCCATTGCAGAAAGCTGGTCAGTAGTATTGATTGAAGACTATAAACAGTTCCTGTTTGCGATTTTGCCTCCGGGTGCATTCTTCTTTATGGGGCTGCTGATAGCCGTCAAAAACATTATTGATAACCGGATTGCTGAAGCGAAAAAAGCGGCTCAGGACAAACCTGCTTCCGGCAGTAAACGCGTGCGGGTAACCGGAAGTATTTCTTAATCCAGATTATGCAGGCAGAAAGAAAAATATTTTGTTTCTGCCTGATATCTTCTCTTCTCGTAAGACACCTATCCATTTCATAGTTGAACCGAAGTATCATATCCAGCACTGAATTTATAATTAAAAGATACTGGAGTGATGCTAAATGACGGCTGAAATCATCAGTGGCACCGCCATGCGCGCAGAAATTCTTGCTGAGCTGAAGCAGGAAGTAACTGCCATGAAAGAAAAGCACGGCACTGTACCCGGGCTTGTCACCATTCTGGTGGGCGAAAATCCGGCATCTGTCAGCTATGTCACACTCAAGGTCAAAACTGCACTGGGACTTGGCTTCCATGAAGTACAGGATAACCAGCCTGAAGATATTACTGAAGAAGCATTACTGCAGCTGATCCAACAATATAATCAGGATGAAGATATTCACGGCATTCTGGTACAGCTACCGCTGCCCGCTCATATTGATGAAAAGAAAGTCCTGAATGCCATTTCTCCGGATAAAGATGTAGACGGCTTCCACCCGGTAAACCTTGGTCGTATGGTGATTGGTGGCGACGAAATCCGTTATCTGCCCTGCACACCGGCAGGCATTCAGGAAATGATCGTACGCTCTGGCACCGAAACCACTGGCGCAGAAGTCGTGGTTGTTGGTCGCTCCAATATTGTCGGTAAACCCATTGCGGTCATGATGGGGCAGAAAGGCCCCGCCGCTAACAGCACCGTGACACTGGTTCATACCCGCACACAGGATCTGGATGCACACTGCCGCCGTGCGGATATTCTGATTGTTGCCGCAGGCGTACCGGGTCTGGTTAAGCCTGAGTGGATCAAACCCGGCGCAACAGTCATTGATGTGGGGGTAAATCGCGTCGGCACGAATGAAGAAACCGGTCGTCCGATCTTAAGTGGCGATGTTGACTTTAAAGCCGCCAGTGACGTGGCAGGAAAGATCACTCCAGTACCCGGCGGTGTGGGTCCAATGACAATTACCATGCTGATGAAAAACACCGTTAAATCTGCACGGATACATCTGGAAGAAAAAGGAGCCAACATCGCCTGATTTATAAACTGTTAGCCGGATCAGGCAGACTCGTTAACCTTGCCTGATCTGGCAGAAGATGTTCTGCGATGGTGATATGGCCGAACACGTACTGATTCAGATAACCGGTGACGCCCTGTGGTTTTAAGTTTGCGTTTTTGTCTGGAACGGCTTCTATAATTTATGTTAGCTATGTCGCCGTCAACGGTTAAGGCCTCCAATTTCTCTAAATTCTTGGGAATTTTTTTCCACTGGGATTCTATTGATGGATGAGTCAACAGGGCGCTAAAAACAGGGTCTTTAAATCTGACCTGATCTGTCATTGGGCATTTCAGAAACCAGGTTAAATGCCAGGATTCAATTTCAGAAATTACTTGAGACTCAGCTTTCAATGCTAATTTTACCATCTCAGCAACAGACTCCTTCCCAAAGCTATTGACAAGAGTATCCAGCATACTTGGAATAGCATGAAATACCCATTTAAAGTTACCAAACATACTGCTCAGGGCGCTGGTTGCATGCTCTACATCCATTAATGGGGCAAGCCGTCCCATCAGGTTTTGAAGAGTAGATGATGTGTTATCCCATCTGTATTGCCGAATCAAGTCGATAAAGGCAATAAGAGCCTGCTCTTGATTCTTTCTTGATAGATAGCCTGTGACCAATACTTTCAATGATTTCACATGGGCCTGGCGTCTTGCAAAGAGTCCGTTTTCTCTTTCTCTATCCACAACAAACTGAGCCATTTCGAAAGCCTGATCAGGGTCTTTGAATTCTTCGGTGAGCGCGTATAACGCAGAATCTACAAACGCCGTCGCATAGAAACCACTACGAATCCAGCTGTTTCGATAACTATACAGCACCTTGTAATACTGTAATCGCTGTTCTGGCGTCAGCGACAGCTCGTTGACAAGGTCTAATAGCAGTTTTTTTAAACTCTTTCTGTCATCACCAAAAATCATATACCAATCGCCGCCCTCCGATAAATCTGCTAGCAGCGACAGCCAGTAGGGCGCCGAGGCTTCCAGCCGACCTTTGCAAATCCATAGTTTGATAGCCATCATCAGGTCATCCTCGGAATATTTGTAGTCACTCAAAGAGGCTGGCAAGTGGTCACGAATATAACGTTGAAGGTCACTACCATACTCCTTCCACTGGGGTGACGGGAGAATAACGCGGTTCATAACACCGACCAGCGCTTGAGCCAATCGAGAATTTCCCTGATTATAGTAATGACGGATAAGAGCCAGATAAGCTTCAGGATCCTGGTGCGCCGTAACCAGCGCCTCTATATAAGCGTTCTCGGCTTCTTCTGCGCTTCCGCTTTGTTCATGAATCTGTGCTGTTAATAATGCTGCCTGTCGCCGTATATAGGGGCGGCTTGTTTGGGTCACACGCTGACTCAGAAAAGCAAGGGATTCCTCAGTACGACCCAGAGCTTGAAGCGTTTTTGCATAATCAGTGATGGCCTGCGGATCATGACTGGCAATAAAATCAAATGGCAGACTCTTAAACTCAAGGTCCAGGTTTTTCAATATTTTTGCTAATTGCTGCCCCTGACTGTAGAGCTTTCGCAAAGACTGATACAACAGGGTAGAGTGGTACTCTTTTCCCTGGTGCCCGGGATGTCGGGACAATACTGTTTCAAGGTCTTCTGTAACCAGACTGATAAAACCCGCATCGGTCAGCATCAGACACCTGCGATGGGTTTCTATCAGAGTAGATTCAATGGCGGCTTCTGGGCATACCTGTTCATAACGTGGAGGGGGTTCTGATGTTGTGCTATCTAAAAATTCCAGTGGGTTGTCAAAATCAGGTTCATTAGAATCCGAATGAATCGAGAGATCACGAAAAGTGATTCCCAGATCACCCACCTCGTCAAGAGTATCACTACCCAAACATATGCAGCTCAGACTTATCGCTAGTTGAGCTGTTTCATGACAAATTTCTTTTCCGGCTTTCTTTATATTTTGCTTTACTGCCTCTACAGCTTTACAGAATAAAGGGGTCCGCTTTACTCGTTTGGGAGCCTCGGAAACCAAGAGCGGGCATGCCGATACTTCACTGGCAACACGTTTCCGGCTTTTAGCTTTATCCGCATCCGCGATTTCGCCATTCGCCCAGAGATGACTGCAAATAATAACATAAAAAAAAACGTTTTTTTAAAAAGTGCTTGCACAACCGGTCTACCTTAAAAATTCTTTTATCATTTCTTACTTCTTGAAAGTAGACGACTTTTTGAAAAGAGGAAGGATAAGTCTTCTCCAATATGAAATGAGCCTAAAGGAACCCTGTGTTTCTAATATGAAGTGAGCCTCACACTTTTGGTTCTATCGTTCATGATTACAGGATGAAAATCATCATGAACACGAGGCTGATAAAGACCCTTGAGCAGGTTCGCGAACTCCTCCGGCAAGCCCCCGGTCTTGATCCGGGATGGGAGTCAAAAGATGAGTGTTATCAATGGGTTGAATGCACGCTGAGGCATTTCCAATACCGACAACTGAAGCGAGCTGATAAAGGGCTTATCAAGCACTACCTGACCGTTGCGACGGGGTATTCGAGAGCGCAAATTACCCGCCTGATCGCGGCCTACCTGTCAAAAGGTTGTTTGCGGCGTCAACAGCGCACAGTCAATGGTTTCAGTACCCGGTATTCCAAGGCTGATATAAGGCTTCTGGCACAGACAGACCGCCTTCATGATGGTTTGAATGGCGCGACCACCAAAAAAGCTCTGTGAGCGTGCTTATCTTCAAGGAGATCAGCGCTATCAGCGGCTGAAGGACATATCGGTCTCGCATATTTACAATTTAAGGCAGTCAAAAGCATACTGCAGTATTCGAACGCCTAAAGACATCACCCGTCCAACGAAACGAGCGATTGGCATAAGACGCAAGCCAGCCCCGGAAGGGCGACCGGGTTTCATACGCATTGATACGGTTCACCAGGGCGATAAAGACAGGGTTAAAGGCTTGTACCACATCAATGCCGTTGACGAGGTGACACAATACCAGGTGGTGTGCACGGTGGAGAGGATTAGTGAAACATTCCTGATTCCCGTCCTCGAAGAACTGCTGGCCACTTTCCCCTTTAAATTAAGCCTCGTCAGCAAAATCTATGGGTAGTTTCTGGTTCAGGCAGCTTGCCAAGCGCATGATATAAAGCAATTTCTGCACATTTATAGGTTCTGAATCCATACGATTTTCTCGTAGTGAGTTTTATCCTGGTATTCAGCCCTTCAACAATTCCGCTGGAAAATGCCTTTTTTGCCCTGAACCAGTTCAGGATAAGCGGCTTATGTCGCCGAACAGTTTTAGCCACTTTCTTCATTGGCTCTATCTTTGATCGCATGACTCTTGTACACCACCGATCCAGATACTTTCCTGCCCAGTGTGGTGAGATGGGTGAGTAGACCGGCGGAACTTCCCCGCCAGCCCCTCTTAGAACGGTACGTGAACCTCTCGATTCATACCGCTCCCATCAGGTAAACGCCTATCACAATTCTGAGACATTTTCTGACCTGTACTTTTTCCAGCCAGTGACAAACAGATTTGCCTCCATGTGACAACCGCCCTGCCCGTTGAGCAATGTCATCCTGTCCCTCCGGTTGCTGACTACGTCCCTTTATAGGCATCCAGACAAGATCCTTTGGGACAGTTGCATTCCACAACGAGCCACCTAACGCAGCCCCTTCGCTCCCCCCCTATTACAGGAGCTTCAACACTACTACGAGCTACTCCGCCCCTGTGCGCAGTATCGGTACTCAGTCTCTTGTGGTGGTCGCCACTTGAGAGTCTCCCTTTACACCTGCACGACAGGTTCCCGCAGTTCCATGAAAGAGCCCAGTACAGAGTCATGCCTTCTCAACGCCGGACACCGCCTGCACAGCATTCGAAATTCACTTGCAGACTTATCCCTGAGGAGGACTAAGCCTCAGGTTTTGATGCCGAAAAAGTTCCTTACGACGCTTCAACAAAGATTCGGGTTTACTCATCTCTCTGTACCATACCTGACGAATTTACTTTCGCCTTTTCCTCAACGCTCACTACCACCGCTCTTAACGACAGCAGCTTGAGGTGGTTTGAAACCTGCTTTCGACAGCCGATTTCGGCGGGTCTACCGCCATCTCTTCCATAGCTTCCACATCTTCAGAAAGTAATCCTTTTACTTCCCTTGTATGTGCTACGGCACACTAGTCCCAGAAAACCTGGAACTCTTCTCTGAGCAGGTAACCCCTGACACTTTTCAGGTTGTACCGGAGCACTGTGTTTAGCTTGATCTCTTCTTTCTCGGTCAGGTTCTCTTTTCTCTTGAGTAGGCACCAGCGAGTTTTTTTCAGAACAGGTTCATATCCGGCTGCCTGAAGCTGTTTGTGTTCTGAGGCTCTGACTTCATCAATGGCCTTGTTCAACATGGCAACAATATGAAAACGATCCAGAATATGCAGCGCCTGGCTGGCATACTCCGCAATCGCTTTCACGTAGGGCTGCCACATGTCAGAGCAGACATATTCCAACTGCTGGCTTCTCTGTGCACCAAAGAATGAGAAGAAACGGCGAATGGTGGCTTCGGTTCGCTCCTGTCCAACCACAACAGCCGTGTGTAATCACGGTCGATCTGGTAAACCACAGTCAGGTATTTATGACCTGTTTGATACGCCACCTCATCTACACCAATGGCCTTGATATTGTCGAGAGGGCGATGTGCTTTGCCCCATTCAACCACATACTCAACAGCATGAAAGACCTTCTCCCATGAGGTATTGAAAATGCAGGCAACCTCTTTCCACGAGAGCTTTCGGGCCCAGCTTGCCAAAAACTGCATGTAGACTTTGGTAAGTTCTTTCTTGCCATCCGCCCATGGAACCTGTTCAACCTTTACACCACATGTCTTGCATTCAACCCGACGCATTCTGTAGAGCAGAAAAACCCTGATGCCCCAGAGGGGAACGAATTCGAAGCGACGCTCAGTAAGGCGGTCATAGCCCGGAGCAGCTTTTTTGCATCCTGAGCAGATAGCATGACTGTTCTTCCGTGGAGCCACAGTCACATTGAATACTTCAGAGCCCTGATAGAAGCCGAGTTTTACATCCTGATAAACAAAAGACTTGAGTTTATGAACTTTATTGAGGATAGTTTTAATCAGCATCAGTGCTGCCTTTTGTTGTTTTTTTGTCCATCAACAAAAAGCTATCAAAAGTCAGGCACTGGTGTTTCTATCCTCAAATCTTGTTCGCTTTTACCCACAGTTATCCCTGAAGAGCCAAATTAAGGGGTTTTCACTCAGACAATGGATCAGAATACATCAATGGGCGTGTAGCAAAATTACTTGAAAAGCTTCATATAAATTTTACGAAATCGAGATCCAGAAAAACAAACGATAATGCACTTG
>CBDHDU010000010.1:0-16674 GCA_965261725.1 Endozoicomonadaceae bacterium
CCACAAGTTATCAGTTGACACCGGTATTTTTTACATCCGGGCTTTTGGCATCCGTACTTTCAAATATTTTGTCTGCCGATGCTGCAACAAATCCCTGATACAATTTGCCATCCGCCAGAACGTGGCGCTGTGCGAACTCATAAAAGCAAGTTGGAATCTTCCGTTCGCAATCCAGAAACCTGACGTTGGCTTTATTTGCCAGCGTTGAAGACTGCTCCAACCCAACCTCCGGTGTTCCTTTAATCAGGCCACCACTCTCATTAAGTTTAAAACCAGCATCCATAAGGGTTTCATTAACAGTCTGCAACGTGTCGTGAGATTCCAGATGATTCACTGAAACCGTGAAGTGATTGGGTCGGTAACCCAGCGCTGCCATCCAGGCTGCATATTCACTTTCCTGCAACAGTTGCTGATATGTGGCGTAATCCAGATCCCAGTGTCGTCCGGAGAAGCAAAAATCATCCTGCTTTGCAACATCAGAATCAATCAGAGCAACCAGCCCTTTAATTATATTGGCTGCCGCTTCACTGAGTTCATCAACGCGCAACTCACTGATAAACACCTTGGGCAAGGTGTCATCCGGGTGCTGATAATGTCGGGCTGTCAATTTTTTGGCGGTGAACTCATAATCGTCACCGGACTGATAACCAGCCTCAAGAAAAGGCCTGGCAATGGTTTCCAACCTTACAGGCTCAAGGGCAAAGGTTCGCAAAGCAATATGATCATTAACAACGACACCGTTATTCAAACCGGCAAAAAGCTCATAAATACGACGGGCATCCGGATTCAGTGCCAGATAATTTTCCCACATAGATTGCAGCAGTGATTTAATGTCGGACATAAAGAGACTCCTTTTTTATTTTCAGGATGCTGCGTCATCTTGAATAACCCGCGCCACCGCACGTGCCAGGCGGGACATGCCTTCTTCAATATCTTCATCATCAATAATCAGTGAAGGCGCCATTCGCAGCACATCAGGTCCGGCCACCAATAGCATTAAACCTTCTTCACGTGCTGCGGCCAGAAACTTTGCACCCTGTCCATGCCACTTTTCCGTCAGTGCTGCACCGATAAGCAAACCTTTGCCACGGATTTCATCAAATATCTGATGCTTGCTATTAATTTTTTCCAGTGCATCAACAAAACGGGCACGCCTTCCGGCAACCCCGGCCAATACCTCTGGCTCATCATTAATAAGATTTATAACTTCAAGTGCCACGGCACAGGCCAACGGGTTACCTCCGTAAGTACTGCCATGAGTGCCAAAGCCCAGACTTTCTGCGATCTTTGCAGTAGTCAGCATGGCTCCCACCGGAAATCCGCCTCCCAGACCTTTGGCAGAAGTCAGAACATCTGGTGTAACATCCAAATCCATATAGGCATAAAGCTGCCCGGTACGACCAACACCTGTTTGGATTTCATCATAAACCAGCAAAGCATTATGGCGATCGCATAGCTCCCTAACGCCTTTGGCAAACACCGGATCAGCCGGAATAATGCCTCCCTCACCCTGTATCGGTTCCATCACGACCGCACAGGTTTTATCTGAAATGGTTTCTTCCAGCGTTTTTAAATCATTAAAAGGCACATGCGTGATACCCGCGGGTACGGGGCCAAAGCCCTGCCGGTATTTTTCCTGTCCGCCAACAGTCACCGTAAATAATGTTCTGCCATGAAACGAGTTGGTGAAGGAAATAATTTCATGTTTCTCCGGACCAAAATGATCCCAGGCATATTTCCTTACCAGCTTAAAAGCCGCTTCATTTGCTTCAGCACCGGAATTGCAGAAATATACCCGCTCAGCAAAAGTCAGTTCCGTAAGCCGTTTACCCAGTTTCAATGCCGGTTCGTTGGTATAAACATTACTGAGATGCCAAAGCTGTTCACTCTGGTTTTTAACTGCAGCGACTAATCGGGGATGACAATGCCCTAATGCATTAACTGCAATACCACCACCAAAATCAATGTATTCCTTGCCGTCCTGATCCCACACCCGCGCCCCGCTGCCACGTACTGGCACCATCGCCTGTGGTCGATAGTTAGGTACCATCACTTCATCAAATGTTTCACGGGTTACCTGCAGATCGGACATGAGGATTCCTTTTTAAATGAGAGTCTGTTTATATTATTTTTACTCCCTTGCATCAGCATGACAGGGAGAAAGATAAAATGACAAGCATCAGGTTAGGATAAATCCATCATCCCGCGAGCGACTATTTCGTGTATGATCTGCCGATTCTAGATTAATCAATAAAAGAGCACACAGGTAAACCGTGCCGGACAGAGATGCTATGACAGTTTTGCAAGATGCCAAGGGAAGGCAATTTCCGTATCTTCGGCTGTCTGTAACCGACCTTTGCAATTTCCGCTGTAACTACTGTTTGCCTGATGGATGTATAGAGCATAACCATCAGGATGCCCTGACCTTGCCTGAAATCCGTCGTTTGATTTCTGCTTTTGCAGCACTGGGTACCCGTAAGATTCGCATTACGGGTGGTGAACCTTGCCTGCGCAAAGATCTTCCTGAAATTATCCAGACTGCTGCAAGCACAGCAGGCATTGATAAAGTTGCGCTGACAACTAACGGCTATCGCCTCCAGCAGCAACTGCCAGACTGGAAAGCAGCCGGGCTCAATGCGCTGAATATCAGCATTGACAGTCTTGATCCACAGGTCTTTCACTGCATCACCGGACATAACCGCCTGCAATCTATTCTGGCAGGTGTAGATGACGCACTGGAGTTGGGATTAAAGGTAAAAATCAATGCCGTATTGATGCGCGAGTTTAACGACAATGCGCTGATAACTTATCTGGACTGGATTAAAGACAAGCCGGTATCCGTTCGCTTTATTGAATTAATGGAAACCGGCCACAACCCGGCATTCTTCGAAAAGCATCACTATTCAGGCGACCATGTTCGCAACCAACTGGAACAGCAGGGCTGGTCAATGCTACCCAGAAAAAATGAAGATGGCCCGGCAAAAGAATTTATTCACCCTGATTCCAAAGGCTCGATTGGTCTTATTCAGCCATACTCACCTGATTTCTGTAATAGCTGTAACCGACTCCGGGTGACATCACTGGGGCAGTTCCAGCTGTGTCTGTTTGCTGAGGGCGGTTTTGATTTGCGCTCCCTGTTACAGGATGACTCACAGCAGGATTTGTTGATCGCCCGTATACGCGCATTATTAGCGCATAAAAACGACAACCATTTCCTTGAACAGCGTGAAACTGGCGCAACATATAATCTGGCGCAAGTCGGCGGGTAGGCGTTAAAACGCCTGTAATCCCGCTGCCTTAAAACAGGCTGTAACCGGTTGTCCGATTTTAAGCTCCAGATGCTGCCAGGCTCTCCGGGTTATCAGCGCCAACAATGATTGCTGTTCAAGCACCAGCTTTAGCAGCAAGTGCTGATCACCCACTTCCGCTACTTCTGACAGCCGGGTTTCAAGTTGGTTTTGAATACTGGTTTGCGCAGAATGGCCAATCATCAGGCTGACATCATGAGCCGGTATAACCAGTTTGACATCGGTACCTGACGGCTGATTCACATTATCAACAAAGACAGTTTGCCCATCCACAGTCAGTGCCGTTACACCTTCAGTTGAAGATGTATGGTTCTGAACAGTTGCATTCAAAACTGATAATGCCCGGTCATCATCCGCCAATAAGTTGCCGGGGCTGGATAACAGCTCCTGACAATAACCTTTCTCGACAACACGTCCTGCATTCATGACCAGCAAGTTAGTCACCAGCCGGGCAACTTCTTCACGATCATGACTGACCATCAGTACCGGAATTCTGAAATGCTCATACAGTTGGCGAAATACTGGCAGAATTGTCATTCTGGATGTCCAGTCAAGCGATGCCAGCGGCTCATCCAACAGTAAAAGACGAGGATTTCCTAATAATGCCCGCGCCAGTGCGACCCGCTGCCGTTCACCGCCGGAAAGATTCTGAACGTTGCGTTCAAGCAGGGCTTCGATACCCAGCCATTGAATGACATCATCCTTTAATGGGCCACCAGCAAAAAATTTTCTTTTAATCGCAAAATCCAGATTACCTCTTACATTCATATGCGGAAAAAGCCGCCCATCCTGAAAGATATAACCGATGCCTCGCTTTTCCGGCGCGATATAAATATTCCTGCGACTGTCCTGCCAGATTTCATCATTCCAGCGGATACGGCCAGATGCTGATTTTTCCAGACCCGCCAGTGTTCTCAGCAATGTAGTCTTGCCACAACCGGAACTCCCCATCACCCCACAAATACCATTAAAGGCAATCTGCTCGGCAACATGCAGGGAGAAATTTCTGCGCTTGAGTTGAATATCCAGCTCTAACATCAGCGTCTGGCTCCCCGGCGGTCAATACTGTAAATCGCAAACAGCAGCACCATGGCAAATACCAGCAAACCACCTGCAATCTGGTGCGCCATTTCAAAATTATGAGTTTCTACTGCATCAAACAGTGCAATCGAAAGCACGCGGGTTTCGCCCGGAATATTGCCGCCAATCATCAGCACTACACCAAACTCACCAACGGTATGGGCAAAACCAAGGC
The DNA here is from genome assembly GCA_965261725.1 of Endozoicomonadaceae bacterium. Classification (GTDB taxonomy): domain Bacteria; phylum Pseudomonadota; class Gammaproteobacteria; order Pseudomonadales; family Endozoicomonadaceae; genus CANDOC01. Next base: position 4,564 of record CBDHDU010000010.1, read on the forward strand.
AGGCAGCCAGCAATATCGGCCTCAAGCATGACGGAAGAACAATATTAAAGAAACGATCCAGCGGCGAAGCACCGAGCATGGCTGCAGCTTCTAACAAACCGTGATCAAACTGTTCAAAAGCTCGCTGCAAAGGTTGCACGACAAACGGCAAGGAATAAAAAACTGATGCAATCACCAGCCCGTTAAAACTGAAGGCCAGACCGGAGCCGGTTAAATCGATCCAGAACTTACCGAACGTGCTATCCGGAGAAAATGCCAGCAACAGGTAAAAACCCAGTACCGTAGGCGGTAGCACCATGGGTAAACTGATCAACGCCTCCAATAAAGGACGCATCCTGCTTTTCAGACTAGTCAGCCACCAGGCAAGAGGTAAGCTGACCAACAACAAAATCAACGTGGTCACCGATGCCAGTCGTATTGTTACACTGATCGCATCAAGAACCGGCTGTCCGATTTCACTCATTCGCTCACAAACCCAACATCAGGACAACTGGCCTTTATTTGCAAGATCATACAATGCCTCTTTTGAACAGACTCTTATCTGACCGTAAAGCCGCTGAATAATATTTTGTTGTTCCAACTGCTTCAGTATGGAAATTAATTTTGGGCGGGAACAACCCACCATCTGGCAAAGATGGTCTTGGGTAATCGATAATCTGTCTGATCGGCTGACACTTGAAAGCTCATGCAGGATATCTGCCAGACGCTGGGTTACCGAGCTGAACTGACGACGATAGATCGCATGCAACACTGTTCTCAACTTTGATGTCAACGCCTGATTCAGAAAACAACTGAATTCCAGATTCGTCGTTGCAAGCTGACGCATGAAATCGTTGGGCACCCGATAAAGACTGCAAGGCTCCAGAGCCATCCCGGTATGAGGACGCACACCTTCATCAACCAGCAGAATATCGCCCATAATGGTTCCCGGGCCGGTTACAGACACCAATAACCGTTCATTATCAGGTGTATTTACCCACAGGCTTAACAACCCTGATAACAGAAAAAAAACTGAATCAAGATTATCACCCTGATGATAGAGAGTTTCTCCTTTATCGCAGCTGCGTAGCGTACCTGCCCTTTGAATATCACGACACAGCTTTTCGCCTTAGAGGAAAATGATGATGCAGCATAGGCCTTTAAAAAGAATCTGACTCAGTGCCTATATGGTAAGCGGCAACGTACAGACACACCATGCCAGCAACTCATAAATGCATAAGCACAAACCGCCCTCTCCTTTCGGCATCCACCACACTGTAAAAAAATAACAATTATTACTAATAGCAACAATTAACATCCCCTCACTGGCTTCAGATGATACGTAAGTTCAGTCCATGATTACTCATCCCCAGTGAGAACCAAGAGCCATCCCTGAAGCCTGCTTCAATGAGTGCGACCGGTTGCCCTAAGTAGATGATTACCGGTTTTTACATTGAGCCTTCATATATTCGCACCAAACCATTTTAAGGAGACTTCCTTGTCTGTAGACAAACAGAGCGTTTTTCAGAAAACGCTGACTGCTGCGGCAATGACAGCGGCAATCGGTATCAGTGCAACTCAGGCAGCTGACCAGCCGAACATTCTGGTCATCATGGGTGATGACATCGGCTACTGGAATATGACCACCTACAACCAGGGCATGCTGGGCTATGACACTCCCAACATCGACAGCATTGCTGAAGCGGGTGCCAAGTTCACCAACTACTATGGTCAGCAGTCTTCTACTGCAGGTCGTTCTGCGTTCATCACCGGTCAGATGCCAATCCGTACCGGCCTGAGTAAAGTGGGTATGCCTGGTGCTCCTCTGGGTCTGCAAAAGGACGACGTGACTCTGGCTGCCGTTCTGAAAGAGCTGGGTTATGCCACGGGTCAGTTCGGTAAGAACCATCTGGGTGACAAGGACGAGTTCCTTCCAACCGAACACGGTTTTGATGAATTCTTCGGTAACCTGTACCACCTGAACGCTGAACAGGAGCCTGAAAGCGAAGACTGGCCTACTGATACTGAATTCAACAAAAAATTCCGTCCACGTGGTGTCATCAAGTCCAGCGCCGACGGTACTGTAGAAGACACCGGACCTCTGACCAAAAAGCGCATGGAAACTGTTGACGCTGAATTCAACGCAGCGGCGATGGACTTCATGGAGCGCTCTGTTAAGCAGGACAAACCATTCTTCACCTGGGTCAACACCAGCCGCATGCACATGTGGACTCACCTGAAAGAAGAAAGTAAGGGCTTGTCAGGTCGCGGTTTGTACGCAGACGGCATGGTTGAGCACGACAACCAGGTTGGTGAATTGCTGGCTAAGCTGGAAGAATTGGGTGTGGATGAAAACACCATCGTTGTTTACACCACTGACAACGGCGCAATGGTTAACACCTTCCCGGATGCCGGCACTACTCCTTTCCGTGGCGAAAAGAACACTGGCTGGGAAGGCGGCTTCCGTGTACCTGCTATGGTTAAATGGTCTGGCCATATCAAGCCGGGTACTGTAGTCAACGACATCGCAGCGCACGAAGACTGGATGCCTACTCTGGCAGCCGCTGCTGGTTACAAGAATCTGAAACAGGATATACTGAAGGGTGCCAACATCAACGGCATGGACTACAAGATCATGCTGGACGGTTACGACATGACTGACGTCCTGACCGGCAAAGGTCCTGGTCTGCGTAAATCCTTCATGTTCTGGGCTGACGACGGTGACCTGCTGGCTCTGCGCCAGGGACGCTGGAAGTTCCACTTCGCTATTCAGGAGTCTGAAGGTTTTGACGTTTGGTCTCAGCCTTTCACCAAACTGCGTACTCCAATGCTGTTTGATATGGAAATGGATCCATTCGAGCGCGTAGACAAAGGTACTGGCTATGATGAATGGCGTATTGACCGACTGTTCCTGCTGTGGGGCGCGGTTGATGAAGTCAAGAAAACCATGGGTACCTTTAAGGAGTATCCACCCAGCATGAAGCCTGCCAGCTGGACAATCAAGTAAGCTGACAAGTTAAGTCCTGCCTGCTAAAGAACGGAGCCTCAGGCTCCGTTCTTTTTATAAAAGACAGTCGTTGTTATTCACTACCGGTCACTGTACCTTGATCAATGCTCACACCGGCACATCAGGGCATTTCAATGTTTAAAAAATTACTGGCCTCGGTAGGAATCGGTTCCGCCAGAATTGATACACAGATTATTACCTCGCAGCTAATGCCCGGTTATCCATTTGAAGCCCGGATATTTATTCTGGGAGGCGAGGTTGATCAGGCTATTTCAGGTCTTTCTCTGGCATTGCTGACCGAAGTAAAAGAAGAAGTCGATGACCATGTGCAGTACAGCACACGTTTGCTGGGCAACTGGCGTTTAAGTGAATCCATGACCATCGAAGCTGGCAGAGAATACCATATTCCCTTTAGCGCCCATCTGCATCCGGAAACGCCCATTACTTCATTTGGCGGTCGTCGTAATCAAAGTAAGGTCTGGCTGCAGACAGGTCTGGAAATCGATTTAGCAGTTGATTCCGGCGATCACGACATTCTTACCATAGAACCGACTCCGGCAATGCAAACGCTGCTCGATGCTATGGCTCACTGTGGCTATCGCCTGCAGAAAGCCGATGTTGAAAAAGGCTTTTTATCCGGCAATGGTTTTAAAAGCCGCAGCGGCTGCTATCAGGAGCTGGAATTCGCTCCTTCAGGCAGCACATTGTTTGGTGTTAAGGAAGTCGAAGTTTCCTTTGTACCCGATGGCGATACCATGCATGCCCTGATCGAAATTGACCGGGCATTCCGCGGGGACACTTATCGCAGTATCAGCTGGCATAAGCATGCTTCTGCCAGTGAGCTGGTCAGCAAGCTTCAGCAAGTGATCGGATAATAAACAACGTTTACAGTCCGGCGACCTTTTTCAACCCGTCCTTATCCATCAGTTTAATTTTGCCATAGCGGGTACGAATTAGTGCCTGCTCTTCAAGCACTTTCAGCTCTGTAATAATTTTAGGGCGGGAACATCCTATCAGATGACTTAACTGGGTCTGAGTAATAGAAATAGTATCGGATCCGCTCCTGAAGGAAACTTCCAGCAAAGTATCTGCCAGGCACTGGGTTTTCGAAAACAGCCGGCTGCGGTAAAAAGCATGGCATACCGCTCTGAGTTTGGTCGTTAATTCCCTGTTCAGAAAACGACTGAATTCAATATTGGTATCTGCAAGATGTTGCATAAATGATTTGGGGGTTTGATACACACTGGTAGGCGCTGCGCGACCTGGGTTACACCACCGGTCAGTTCGGTAAGAACCACCTGGGTGACCGTGACGAATACCTGCCAGCCAACAATGGCTTCGACGATTTCTTCGGTAACCTGTATCACCTGAACGCTGAAGAAGAACCGGAAAACCCGGATTACCCACAAGACCCTGCGTTCAAGAAGCGCTTTGGTCCTCGTGGCGTTATCAAGTCCACTGCTGATGGCAAGATCGAAGACACCGGTCCTCTGACCAAGAAGCGCATGGAAACTGTTGACGAAGAATTCCTGGCTGCAACTGAAGACTTCATGGAACGTGCAGTTAAGCAGGACAAGCCTTTCTTCACATGGTTCAACTCTTCCCGTATGCACAACTTCACCCACGTGAAGGAAGAAAACCTGGGTAAAACCGGTCTGGGCTTCTACGCTGACGGCATGGTAGAGCACGACGGTCACGTCGGCGACCTGCTGAACAAACTGGAAGAAATGGGTATCGATGAAAACACCATCGTTATCTACACCACCGATAACGGTCCAATGACTGCGACCTGGTCTGACGCTGCATTCGCTCCGTTCCGTAGCGAGAAGAACACTGGCTGGGAAGGCGGCTTCCGCGTACCGGCTATGATCAAGTGGCCTGGCACCGTACCTGCCGGCTCCAACGTAAACGGTCTGTTTGCCGGTGAAGACTGGTTCCCGACGCTGGTTGCTGCCGCAGGCAACGACAAGATCACAGATCAGCTGCTGAAAGGCTACAAGGCTTCCAACGGCAAAACTTACAAGAACCACCTGGACGGTTTCGACCAACGTGAAATGCTGGCTGGTAAAGCCGGTTCTTCCCGTGATGCTTTCTTCTACTGGTCTGACGACGGTCAGCTGCTGGCAATGCGTGACGAGCGTTACAAGTACCACTTCATGATTCAGGAAAAATCCGGCATGGAACTGTGGGCTTACCCGTTCACTCAGCTGCGTGTTCCTTACCTGTTTGACCTGAAACTGGACCCGCTGGAGAAAGGCGACCAGGGTTACGGTTACTGGGGCTGGTTGTACGAGCGTCTGTTCCTGATGATTCCTGCCCAGCAGAAAGTAGGCAAGATGCTGGCTACCTTCAAGGAATTCCCGCCACGTCAGAAGGCTGCGTCCTTCACTGTTGACCAGGCAATTCAGCAGATGCAAAACGCTCAGAAGGTGAAAAACCCTAAGCAGGGTTAATACATCATCTGATGTTTAAAAAAGGGAAGCTTCGGCTTCCCTTTTTTATTGGAATGGCATACCTCGAAGAATTGATTCTAAAGCTTCGCATTGGTCATCAGGATCGACTTCTTCACTACTAATGATCAATTTCTCACTGCATTTTGTATCGGGCAAAGCTGGACTGGCCGACGAAGTGGCAGATTGTTCGCTACGTTGACCTGAAGATAAACTACTTAGACTATCGGGACTTTCTTGTCTGGCACTATAATCTGGCACTTCTCTACAAAGAAATTCACAGACACCCGGCACAGCAATAACAGCGTCAAGCTCATAGAAAGGGCGTTTTTGTTGAAATTCCGCCTTTAATATCGCTGCATTAATTAAAATTACTGCTAAATTTGCTGGTACTTTAATATCTGTCTTTAGAGTTTGATCGACATTTATTTTATCCCGTCTTAAAGTCAGCAGTGTTTTAAAACCAATATTAAACTGACCATCTTCCTCACAACATTGAAAAGCTGTTGTGTAAAACAAGTGGTATTGAGAAAAGTTATAGGCTACTCCAGAATGCTCACATTGTTTTGGTACTGCTATAAGACCCGGTTTTTCCAGCTTCGCAGCGTCACACTCATGATGAGCAAAATGCCAGGTAACAAGATTTTTGAGGGCAAGTACTGGATGATAGGCTAAAAGGCAACCTGCGGGTTGATCTGCCAGCAATGCTTGCTCAAGAAAGCGTAGCCCCAGAAAAGCTTTGCGAAACAGGTTCCGCTCATCCGAGCTTATATATTGGCTATCTCCGTTAATGCATGAACCATCAGCAGCCGCAGATATATCAAATGTTTCAGCTCCCAAAGTAGCGGTGATGCACAATTCTCCTGCCTCCATAATATCTGAATCAACGTCAATATAGCCCTTCCTTAAAAGCTTTTGGAGATAATCCTGAGTATCACCCCTGAAGCTTGATGAAACATTCCCCAAAGATTGTAATTTTACTTCTACTGTATTGTCCGGCAGCAGGCTTTGAGCATAGTTGATCCACATCTTCTTGTCACAGCCTTGAGTCAAGAAATGAAAATTCATATCAGTGATACGTGCAATTCGGGTAACTGTTTGAGCATCCCTCTCAACCACAACCTTAAGGCTGCCGGCCCCCAAGATTTCTTTGTTTCTACTAAAAAAAGACAAAGGCTCTACAACAGCCTCATATGAGTATAAAAAAGAAGAAAAAAGAAACAACACTGAACATAACAACCAGCATCTAAACGACAGCATAATTTTTTATTTCTCCACAGGAGTTATTTTTTAATATTTATAGCACCGAGGCTACAATATTGTTTTTTAATTGAACTCACTGAGATCAAGCTGCGGGGAATTCAACCCCTTGAGATTAAAAAAAATCATCAAAAGGGAGTAATAACTTCCTTTTGATAATATTTTTGATTCGCCGACCTCTCAGTACTTTTAAATTACATTTGTTTTTACACCGGATCCAAACGATTCTGATTTTTTTGAACATTACTCTTAGAGCTTTTTCTTCTTTGGTGACTTTAAAAGGGAAACTTAATACGGCCTCCTTTGTGCATCATATGTCGTTCAACCTATACCACCATAGACAATACCAAGCACACAGATCGCGCATGTTGTACCGCAAAATACATATTTGGTCATAGGTTCAAACCAGACTCTTGGTTTCTTTGCTCTTCCTGTCTGGATTTGCTCTCTGGCAAAATCTGATCCGCACATCCAGAAAAACATAATGGCAACAATCAGCGAGCCCATGGGAATCAGACAGAATAGAAACAATATCCATGTACCGGACACCAACCGTCTACGCATTCTCACCTAAACAGATGCAGCAATACGCCAGACTGTAAAAACATAACATTCAGCCAAACACTTACTTTGTAAAATCACTTCCGAAACCTGATGTATTTTTCAAGGCATGAATCACTTTATTTTTTTGACTCATGTCACATTTCAGAAACTGATAATACTCCACGTTGAGTTTTTTTCATTTCTGCATACAGATTTACTTAAGAGCGGGAGAGAATAGGCGCATCCAACACAAAGTCCGCCTTTCTGGTTTTTGAATCTTGCATTTAAAAGCTGCGGCCTCTTTGTGCCTGTTAAAACCATTCTCTCAGGAGAGTATTGTGTCTGGTGTTTTTAAGAAGACGCTGACCGCTGCGGCCATGGCTGCTGCAGTAGGCAGTGTTCAGGCTGCTGATCAGCCGAACATTCTGGTCATCATGGGTGATGACATTGGTTACGGTAACCTGTCTACCTACAACCAGGGCATGCTGGGTTATGAAACCCCGAACATCGACAGCATTGCTGCTGATGGTGCCAAGTTCACCTCTTACTACGGTCAGCAGTCTTCTACTGCCGGTCGTTCTGCGTTCATCACGGGTCAGATGCCAATCCGTACCGGCCTGACCAAAGTGGGTATGCCGGGCGCTGAACTGGGTCTGCAGCCTGAAGACATCACTATGGCTCAGGCGCTGCGCGATCTGGGTTACTCTACCGGTCAGTTCGGTAAGAACCACCTGGGTGACAAGGACAAGTTCCTGCCAACCAACAATGGTTTCGACGAATTCTTCGGTAACCTGTACCACCTGAACGCTGAAGAAGAGCCAGAAAACGAAGACTACCCACAAGATCCTGAATTCCGTAAGCGTTTCGGACCACGTGGTGTAATCAAGGCTACTGCTGACGGCAAAATCGAAGACACTGGTCCTCTGACCAAGAAACGTATGGAAACTGTTGACGCTGAATTCCTGGCTGCTGCCAGCGACTTCATGGAACGTCAGGTAAAGGCTGACAAGCCATTCTTCACCTGGTTCAACACTTCCCGCATGCACCTGTACACACACATCTCCGAAGAGACCAAAGGTCTGTCCGGTGGTCTGGGCTTCTACGCTGACGCAATGATCGAGCACGACAATCAGGTCGGCGAGATCCTGCAGAAGCTGAAAGATCTGGGCGTAGACGACAACACCATCGTTATCTACACCACCGACAACGGTCCTATGAATGCGACCTGGCCTGACGCTGCATTCGCTCCTTTCCGTGGTGAGAAGAACACGACCTGGGAAGGTGGTTTCCGTGTACCGGCTATGATCAAGTGGCCTGGCCACATCACGCCAGGCTCCAAGTTTAATGGTCAGATTTCTCACGAAGACTGGTTCCCGACTCTCGTTGCTGCCGCGGGTAACGGCAAGATCAAGAGCGAGCTGCTGAAGGGCTACGAAGCATCTAACGGTCGCACCTACAAGAACCATCTGGACGGTTACGACATGAGTGACTATCTGGCTGGCAAGGTTGACGAATCTCCACGTCAGCAGTTCTTCTACTGGACTGACGACGGTGATCTGGGCGCTATGCGTAACGGTCGCTGGAAGATGCACTTCAAGATTCAGGAAAACCAGGGCTGGTCTGTATGGACTAACGAGTTCACTAACCTGCGTATTCCAAAGATCTACGACTTGGCTGTAGACCCTCTGGAGAAAGGTGACCAGGGCTTCGGTTACGACGACTGGATGTTCCGTCGCGTATTCAACCTGGTACCTGCTCAGGTAGAAGTTGCCAAGATGCTGAGCACCTTCAAAGAGTTCCCACCGCGTCAGGAGCCACCTTCCTTCTCCGTTGACAAGGTAATCAACCAGATGATGACTGCCATCAAGGCAGCCAAAGCAGCTCAGGCTGCCCAGCAGTAATGCCTGGCTGGTGAAAAGTGGGAGCATTTTGCTCCCACTTTTTCGTTAAGGCTGGACACTCTCCGGAGCAAGAGCTTTTATTTGTTCAATCTGTTGGGATAAGACCCAATACAATGTCGTTTGTGCTATAGCTAGCATTGAGTTTATGAGAAACAGTACTTTAATTCCACTGACACCGCTGCCGACTGCAAAGAAGGATCTTAGCGATAAGCCTCAATACAAGCGACGCTTCCATGTGATGGCGAAGCCCATTGGTTCAGCCTGCAACCTGGACTGTTCCTATTGTTTTTATCTCCATAAAGAACAGCTTCTCGACCAGAACCGCGGCCAGCGGATGGGCGACAAGATGCTGGATTTCTTTATCGAGCAATATATTGAAAGCCAGGACGGCGACGAGATCGTATTTTCCTGGCAGGGCGGCGAGCCCACACTTCTCGGTCTTGATTATTTCAAACGCATTGTTGAGCTGCAGGAAAAATACAAGCCTGAAGGCGTAACCATTCAAAACGACCTGCAGACCAACGGCATCGCTCTGAACGATGAGTGGTGTGAATTCCTGAAAGAACATAATTTCCTGGTTGGTCTTTCCATTGACGGTCCGAAGGAACTGCACGACAAACATCGCTACAACCCGCACCGGCAAACCGACTTTTGACAAAGTCATGGCAGCTGTCGAGTGCATGAAAAAGCACGGCGTACCATTTAACGCCCTGACTGTTGTAAACCGTGATAACGCTAAAAAGCCGCTGGAAGTTTATCGCTTCCTGACACAAGAACTGGGTGCAACTTATATCCAGTTTACGCCCTGTGTTGAACCTAAAGATTTCACCACAACCGCTCCCCAGTTCTGGGAAGACGACATTGTACCGCGCAGTGGCGCGCCCCGTGCCAAGCCGGGTCACCCCCAATCCATCGTGACTGACTGGACAGTTGACCCTGAAGACTGGGGTAACTTCCTGTGCACAGTATTTGAAGAATGGGTAAACAACGACCTTGGCCGGGTACTGGTCAATCTGTTTGAAACGGCTGTTGCCCAGACTATGGGTAAAGAATCCCAGCTCTGCGTCACCGCAGAATTTTGCGGCAAGGGGCTGGCGATTGAGCATGACGGTTCTATCTATTCCTGCGACCACTATGTATATCCGGAATATCAGCTGGGTCACCTGAAGAATCATTACCTTGCCAATCTGGTGTTCTCTGAACGACAACAGGCGTTTGGTATGGGCAAGAAAGATACTCTGCCTAACCAGTGTAAGAAGTGCCGTTTCCTGAAACTGTGCTGGGGTGAATGTCCGAAGAACCGGATTGTCAGCACCGCCAAGGGCGAAAAGGGTCTGAACTACCTGTGTCCGGGCATCAAGAAGTTCTTCACTTACGCTGAGCCCATTCTGCATGGTATTGCAGAATTGCACCGTCGTGGACAGTTATCCGGCAAGGCATAAAACCAACATTATTTGATATCAGTCATGCCCTGAACGCTACGTTGAGGGCATGCTGTGCGACCAAAACATCGACAGTTTTAAACGCTTTATTTCAACTTTTAAACTATCGGTTGACCTGCCAGCGGGGTAAGTCAACCTCTGACAGGAATCGTCACAATGACACCTCGCGAGTCTCTGCTTGAACTTGAAAAACGCATGGGCACAGCCATTATCGGCCAGCACGATGTTATCCGCAGTATCCTGATCACCCTGCTGTGTGACGGAAACCTGCTGCTGGAAGGTCTGCCCGGTCTGGCTAAAACCCGTGCGATCCGCAGTCTCGCAACTCACCTTGAAGGCGAATTCCGTCGTATTCAGTTTACCCCTGACCTGCTGCCGTCTGACGTTACCGGTACTGAAATGTACTACAGCGAAAATGGTCAGAGTGGCTTCCATTTCCGCAAAGGTCCGCTGTTCGGTAACCTGATTCTGGTTGACGAAATCAACCGTGCACCCGCCAAAGTACAGGCTGCACTGCTGGAAGCAATGGAAGAACGCCAGATCACTGTCGCCGGTACCACCTATCAACTGCCAAAGCTGTTTATGACGCTGGCAACCCAGAACCCGGTGGAACAGGAAGGTACTTACCCACTGCCGGAAGCTCAGCTTGACCGCTTCCTGATGAAAGTTCAGGTGAACTACCCGGACAAAGTCAGTGAACAAAAAATGCTGGGGCTGGTTCGCAGTGAACAGCAGAAGAAAGCAGGTCTGATTGATGCCAGCCAGGAAAAGAAAGAGCAGCAGGAGCAGATTTCTCAGGAAGCTGTTTTTGACAGCTGGCGTGAAATTGCCAGCGTGCATGTTTCTGACGCCATCGAAGCCTATATTATCGACCTGATCAATGCGACTCGCTTCCCCGCCAGTTTTGAAAACGACGAAGGCCGTCAGATTGATAGCTGGATTGCCGTCGGTGCCAGCCCCCGTGCCAGTATTTCTCTGGAACGTGCTTCCCGTGCCCATGCATGGCTGGAAGGTCGTGACTTTGTGACCCCGGAAGATGTTCAGGCCATCATTCACCCGGTTCTGCGTCACCGTATCGCTCTGAGCTACAAAGCCAGCGCGGACAGCATGGATGCTGACAAAGTGATCGACAAGCTGCTGTCTCTGGTTATCGCACCGTAATCACCCTGCCGGTTGTCACCGTAATGGCGGTGGCAACTGCGGCGGCGGTCAGAAATTAATCAGGTCAGGCGGGCAAATAAATTGAACGAGAACCAGGGCGTCTATCTCACGCTGGACGAGATGATGCAGCTTGAACAGAGCTGCAGGGAATTGAGTCTGTTGCCAAAGCAACCGATTCGCAGCTTTCTGCATGGCTCCCGCGCTTCCAAAGTGCGTGGCCGTGGTGTGAGCTTTGAAGAAATCCGGCAGTACACTCAAGGTGACGACGTGCGCGCCATCGACTGGAACGTGACTGCCCGTCTGCAGAAACCTTATATCCGGGTCTATACCGAAGAACGTGAACGCCCGGTCTTATACCCATGATCATT
>CBDHDU010000011.1:0-124931 GCA_965261725.1 Endozoicomonadaceae bacterium
AAGTGATGAACAGCCGTTATATTCAGATGGCTTATTTCAAAGGTCTGAATACCAAAACCATTGTGTTCCGGCATGCATTACGCCCGATTCTTGCACCCTGTTCTGGCACATTATCTTTATATGTTGCCTGGATTTTCTGCGGCGTAGTCGTTGTAGAAAAAGTTTTCAATTACCCAGGCATTGGCATGTTACTGGTCAATGCTATCTGCGAACGTGATTACCCGGTTATTCAGTCCACCTGTATGACGATGACATTACTCTGTATCGCCTGCTCATTCAGCGGCGACTTATGCGCACAATTATGTGACCCAGGCCAGAAAGAGCGGAGGCTGGGTGAATGAGCACGGAAATCACCTGCCCCCATCCTCAGTTTGTATTACACAGACTGTCCGTACGATGCCTGTCGAGCCGGAGCGGGCGTATCGGGCTGACGCTTATAACACTGCATTTCGTCGCTTGTATTACTGCTCACTGCCTGCTGCCTTTTGGGTTTTCTTTTCTGGATTATGCAACCCAGAACCCGGATACCGTTTTCCTGCCCCCGGACATACAGCACTGGCTTGGTACTGATGCAATGGGACGGGATGTACTGGCGCGCACACTGCTTGGCGGTGCAGAAACGATGCAGGTTGCCTTACTTGCTACCCTCCTTTCCATAACAACAGGTATTCTTCTCGGTATTAGTGCCGGGCTTAGCGGAGGAATCATTGATACCTTCATCTGTCGCTGCACTGATCTCTTTCGCGCTATTCCATGGATTCTGCCATTGCTGATGATAATCGCACTCTTTGGTCACAGCCTGCTGTCATTGGTGCTGGTGCTGGGTATTTTCGATGCCTTTGATGTAGCCCGGGTTATCAGGGGAGCAACAACCGCAGAAGTCTATCTGGATTATATGACCGCCGCAAGATTGCGCGGAGAGAAACAGCTGACACTGATTACCCGCGAGATCCTGCCCAATATCTTTGGCATTGTACTGGTAGAAAGTGGTATGCGACTGACATGGACGCTACTGCGTTTCAGTTCACTCTCTTTTCTCGGTTTTGGTGCCAGTCCTCCCAGTGCTGACTGGGGATTGATGATTGCCGAGAATGGCCCTTACATTGCCATATCATTCTGGCCTGCCCTTGCCCCAGCTATAGCGCTTGCCAGCCTGATTATCGGCATCAATCTGCTGGCAGATGCCATCGATAGTTCTCTGCCCGGCAATCCTCGACATAATCAACGGGGTTAATAGCAAAATGCAAAGTCATAAAACCCTGCTTGAAGTTAATGCTCTGACCTTAAAGCAGAAAAGCAGCAACCGTCAGACAACAGCGACCATACTTAATCAATTAAATTTTAACCTCAGTTACGGTCAAACTCTGGGTATTATTGGCGAATCAGGCAGCGGCAAATCAACACTCTTAAACTGTATTCTCGGATATATAAGGCCAGAATGTTATATCCAGCAGGGAAATATTCTGCTGAATGGTGAAAATATTATTACCTGTTCATCCAGTCGCCTGCAGCAATTGCGTGGCGGTGATATCGCTTTAGTGCCGCAAAATGCCGGCGTATCCCTTAACCCGGCTCTCCGTATTAATGCTCAAATAGAAGAAACGCTGGTTCTGCATACCCAGCTAGATAAAAAACAACGCTCATCTAAAAAGCGGGCGCTGTTACATCAGGTGAAACTGCCCGACCCGGAACATATTCTTAAACGTTACCCTCACCAGCTTTCCGGTGGTCAGCAACAGCGTGTGGCTATTGCTCTGGCACTGGCAGGAAATCCGAAACTGCTACTGATGGATGAACCTACCAGTGGCCTTGATATTGAAAACCAACAGCAATTATTCAAACTCCTGCATGGTATTCAAAAGCAACAGGGTCTAAGCCTGTTACTGGTAACTCATGACCTGAACGCAGCTAAAGCGTTATGTCATAATGCGCTGGTATTGAAGCGTGGGGAAATTATTGAATCTGGTTCTCTGTCCAATATCCTCAGCAATCCCGCAATGCCGTTTACTCAGGCACTTGTTGAGGCTAACAGTGAAAATATTAAACCCCGTCGAGCCGAAAAAAACACCCCCATTCTGGTCTGTAACAATACCAGTGTCACGCACACTCAAAAGCGATGGTTTTCAGTAACTGCTCAAAATTCGTAGGCGAGTCAACACGCTGACATCAAAACTTTGTCCTTCGGAATCGGGCATAATCAAGTCTATGAACTCGCCTACAATTTCAGACCTTGAAACAGAAGTCAGCGAACTCAAGGCTTTTGTCAGCACGCTACTCGACAAAATCAATAAGCTGACAGCCGAAAATACCGCCCTGCGCGAGGAAATCCGGCACCTTAAAAAACTCAAGGGGCAACCAAAAATTCGCCCGAACAAAAAAACGTCGGAAGACGTTGAAAATAAGGACAGTCAGTCAACGTCGCCAGCTGAAACGCCACCCAGGAGCAAACGTTCCCGATCACCGGAACCGGGTCGCACAGCCAAGCCTTCTCCTTCTTCTGTTCGTGAGGAAATTTGCCCGGCAGCGGGTGTACAGGATAACTGGAAGCGCAAAGGCTATCAGGATTTTACCCATGTTGATGTGAATCTGGAGTTCACGACAACACGCTACCGTCGCGAAGTATGGCTTACCCCTGAAGGTCAGACTGTCATTGCACCGTTGCCTATCCATATAAAAGGTCGCTTCGGTGATAACCTCAGATCCATGGTGCTGGATCTTTATCATTCCTGTAGTGTTACCCAACCGTTGTTGCTTGACTGGTTGCACAGCCATGGCTGCCCAATCTCTGAGGGCAAACTCAATGCCTTACTGACGCAGGGGCATGAGCTGTTTCATCAGGAGCGGGAAGATATTCTCGAAACAGGTATTGCCTGTTCCCGTATGCTGCTTGTAGACGACACAGGTGCTCGACATGATGGAAAAAACGGCTATTGCACGGTAATCGGTAACGACACTTTTACCGTATTTTCTTCAACCGACAGCAAAAGCCGCATTAATTTCCTGACCCTGCTTCAGGGAAAGCGTCGCTCTCATATCCTGAACCCGGCTGCACTCAGTTATATGAAGCAGGTAGAAATGGCTGACAGGTGGATTGATACCTTGTCTGCTTATGGGGAAATCCACTTTCTGAACGAAGCTGCCTGGAAAGCCTTTCTGGATGACCATAAACTCTTTGCCAAAGAGCAGCGTCGTAAAGCGACAGAGGCTGTTCTCAAGGCAGGCCTGTTAAACAACGGCTGCCCTGAAGCCATGGTCATCCACAGTGACGGTGCCCGGCAGTTTGACACGGCGTTTGAACATTCCCTGTGCTGGTTCCATGCCAGCCGCCCACTGGCAAAGCTGATCCCTGCCAATAAGCAGGAACGGGCTGCCCGTGACTGGATGGAAAAGCAGTTCTGGCATATATACGACGATATTGAGACCTATTGCCAAGCGCCGACAGCCATACGGAAGGCGCAGATTGAACAGGATTTTAATCACTGGGTGGCGACACAGTCTGACTATCCTGACCTTCGTGCTGTCCTGGGTAAGCTTCACCGGGCACGGGAGGAGTTATTGCTGATACTAAAGTATCCATGGCTGCCACTTCATAATAACCTGAGTGAGCGGCAAATCAGGGAGTACGTGAAACGACGAAAGATCAGTGGTGGCACTCGAAGTCATCTCGGTCAGCGTTGCCGGGATACATTTGCAAGCCTGAAAAAAACATGCAGGCTGCACGGCATATCCTTCTCCAACTATCTAAAAGATAGAATCTGCGGAACCCAGATGATTCCCAGACTGTCAGACGTGGTGCGGGATAAATCTGCCCGGCTCATGGGTGATGCCGCCTACGGATTTTGAGCAGTTACGGTTTTCACGACACCCCGCTTTACCTGTATTTAATAAACTCAATTTTCAACTGAATAAAGGAGAATGTATTGCCATCAATGGTCCATCCGGTTGTGGCAAAAGTACATTACTGCGAACCATTGCAGGATTACATCCACTCAGTTACGGACGTATTTTATTTCAGGGGAAAACAATTCACCGGCTAAAAACCCGGTCTTTTTATCTCAAAAAATCCATTCAATTGATTTTTCAGAATCCGGCATCAGCACTAAACCCGCGTCATACTATTGGTGAAATATTGCAGGCTCCACTGACACTGCACCGTAAATGCGGGCTGGCTGAATGTCGCAAACTGACCGCCAGCCTGCTGGCAAAAGTCAGGCTGCCCAACCATTATGCACGACACTATCCTGAACAGCTGTCCGGCGGAGAGCAGCAGCGCATTGCAATTGCCCGCGCATTTGCCAGCGAGCCTGCGTTGCTGTTATGTGATGAGATTACAGCGTCGCTTGATGCCACAGCCAAGAAACTGATTATTGAATTACTGAATACCTTCAGAGAAGAAACACACTGCGCCTGCCTGCTGGTCAGCCATGACCCGATAACAATCTCAGGCATGGCTAACAGAGCCATGACTTTAAAGCCAACAGGGCTGACTGAACATTAATCAGGATACAACCGCTTGCTCTACCCGGTTGCGCCCATGATTTTTTGCACTGTAAAGTGCCCGGTCCGCCTGCTCCAGTACACATTCTGCCGGGCTGTCCAGATCAACAGCCGCAAACCCGATACTCACTGTTAGTTGCTTTTGATGGGGAAACTGATAATTAGCGACCTGTTCACGGAAACGATTCAAAACATTCTCCGCATCTTCCATCGTGATATCTGTCATTAGAATCACAAACTCTTCCCCGCCGTAGCGGAAAAGGCGGTCATGCTGACGAAAGCTGTTCATCATCAGGTCAGATAACGACAATAACACTTCATCCCCTATCAGATGTCCAAACTGATCATTAACTGTTTTGAAATGATCAATATCCAGCAACGCCATCACCCAGCCCTGTGACTGTTTTTTGCGGGAGCGTGATTTACGCCGCTCCGGCGCATGCCCGTAAATATGCTGCAAAGTATCCTGCAGACTATGGCGATTGAATAAGCGGGTCAGGCGATCGTGGGTGCTTCTTGCCATCAGCTCATGGATTGAATGATACATCTGGATCAGTAATAGCAGATCAGCAGGAGGTTCAGTTGTATCTATATCGAGTAATAACTGGCAGGTATTTTCTTCATCCTGAGCGGCAGGCAGCGGCAAGCGAAGTGATACATCGGAGATAAATTGCTGCTGTTTTTTGACAGATACACCACTGGCAGCAAGGATATTGGTATTCTGATCGTCAGTGGTAATCAGAGCCACCGGTGCACCGTTAACCTGCTCACGCACCAACTCCACCAACAATTCATCAAGCGCTGATTTTTCACGACAAGCGGCCAGCCTGAGCATAGCTGGCGCCAGTCTATTGTCAGCCTTCAATCCAGACTGAACCCGGGTCGCTTCCTTGTGACTCATGGTTATTATTTCCTGCTGCGCAGACCTGCTTCACTGACCGCAGGTTTAACACTAACACCTTAATAAAATGCAGGATCAGGTCTTAGTGCCAGTTTGGTTTTATTTATCCTTATATAAACACATGTTTCATTAAACAGCTACGCAGATAGCCTGACAATATCACAGCCGCGATTATCTCTATCTCAGCAGTTAATTATGAGAAAGGTCAATATCGATAATTGCCAGCGTCATATTATCTTCATGTTTTTTATCGTGGGGCATAATCCACCCATTATCAATCGCCTCTTTCATCCCCTTATCAAGGCTATGAGTTTCCAGATACTTCTGCAGACCAAACTCACTGGCAAGCCCTCTATGCTCTGTAGCCCCATTCCCCTGACGCTGCTCAACCACTTCATGTACTTTTATAAGAGCATTTTCCAGAGACTCATTTATAACCAGCCTGACAATTTCATAGGGATGAACTGCTATTCCGTCACAATAAATACATACCCGGCATTTGGCTGGAAGCGCATAGTCACAACTATCAATAGCTGCCGGATGAAAATCACTATGACGAATATTAGTGCTAGGTTGACACAGAAACATCGGCAAGGATGCCATTCGATATTGTTCTGCCTGTTGGTCTTTGAACACTCCATCACCACTCAAAAAATTCTGTAGTGAAAAATGCTCCTTAATTTCCATAACGCCACCATATATTGATGTCAGTAATGGTAATTGAGGGCTTTGAAGTTCATCTTCCTGATACTCCTTTTCCTGAGGCATAATTACGACCGTGCAATCCCCGGAAGTATGCACCTTCAATACATTTGAGCCAGCAATAAATTCAATTAATGAAAAGCAAGTACCGCTTTTCTTACTCACGTTACTATCAGTTTCAATTTTGTGTTTTGCATCGCCTGCTGCTTCAGCAACAGATCTCCCTTGAAGCAACTGACCAGCAAAATGCTGTGCAATATCATGCCCTTGATCCCCATGACCATCCATTACAGCAACATAACGATCAGATACCATACAACAATCCTGATTAACATCTCGGAAGCTTCCTCTAATTGAGGACGCTACTGCTGTAACTACCATTTCAGGTGTATTTTTAATTTTTACAGAGAAAGCATTATCCTTTAAGCGCGGGTCTTTTTTATTACAGTAAAAAGTGAAAGGCAGCTTCTTTTCTGGAAAGGGTTCTGAAAACGAAAAGCAGCTGTAAAGGAGAGCAAAGAGAATAAGGCAACAAGATAATTTCTGACGCAATAGTGAACACATATCTTAATACCACTCTTTAATTATTTTTCAGTGGCATTAAACATAGACGAAATCAAACAGAGTGGAGCCGAAAGCTCTTTCAAATTCCTATCAGGAAAAAATGATCAAAATAGCACACAGTTATAGCGCTATTGATCCACCGAGCAAGAAACAACTTCAGCACTCTCAGAAGCCGTACCCACCCAACGGCAATCCCAGTTAATCGTACTGGTATCCGGCTCTAACACCTCATCTGCCTGCAGCAAAGCCATCGGGCCCAGCACTGCTTGCAGCAGCAAGACTTTTGCAAGTCTGAAAGCAAACTTCCTGGTTCTCTGTTTCATATTCCGGGCTTCCTGCATTCGTTAGGATGTCCGGAATAATAAGCTATATATATGTATGAGTTATATTAGACATGAGTTTATAGCCATAAAGGATATAAGACTAAAGTCTAACCCCTGGAACATAAACCAGCCCTGAAGCCCACACATGGGCAACTACATATGGGATAATGGCGGCAATTCAGTACAATAGCCGTCAAGCTCTGGTTGGCTGAGCCGTTCGCCCAGCGTCTTCCTGCCCGTTTGTCATATTTTGCCTGATAGTCAGCCGATTCATGTCTCAGCCTGAAAACAGCAAAAACAGTAATAGCCGTGCGGTCAGCAACACCTCTCTGAGGCTGGAAGGGCGCGGTCAACGCTGGCTGGAAAAAATGGTCAGTGCGCCCCATCAGGAACCCTGGAGCATTACTTTCCTGCAGTTTGCCTGGACGGCTGGTCCCGTTACCCTGATTGCCGCCGCCAGTGCCTACTACACCGCCTATGGCACCACACTGCCCATCGAGCGCGCACTTTACTTCCTTGGTTATTCCCTGATTGCCGGTTTACTCGGTATTGCTGCCAAACTGGTTTATAACGTCACCCGTGGTCGCAAAGAGCAGCAGTCTAAACGGATTATGCTGCAAACCATCGACCGGCTACCGGAACTGATTCACCGGGTACGCGATCTGCAACTGGAAAACCTGAGTGCCGAAAGCCGCCGCATCGAAGCTGCGGGCATGTTGCTGCAACGCACCGATTTAAACCCGAGCAGTCTGGTCAGCGTAATTGAAGACCTGACCGGTGATAACGAGCTGGCGCGTAAAGCAGAACATATTGAAATGTATCGCCGTGCCGGACTCCACAACCGCATGCGTGACCTGGTGGCAGAAACCGAAACCCAGACCGAAGCCGTCTGTCAGGCATTACGCCAGACTCACCCACGCATAGCTGCCAGCCTGCAACAGCGTTTGCAGGGACGAGCACCAGATCCCCGCGACGGACGTATTCGTGACGGACTGTTTCTTGAACGTATTCTGTCAGCGATCGAACAGGATAATGATGCGCTGATGACGCTCCACGATGTGGAAGAAATGCTCACTCTCTGCTTCGAGTTAATCTGCGATCGTCATATTGCCTACCTAAAGTTTGAATATAACGGTCGCTGGCACCTGGCAAAAGCACTGGATCGTCTGGAAGAAGAACGTAACGACTACCGCATCAGCCGGGCACGGGTTTACAGCCGACTCAAAGCATTGGCCGCTTTCCTCAACTACCGTGATGCCAGAGAAGATATTAATGCAGGCACCGGTCTAAGTTCTCATGCACTCTTAGCAGCGATTACTGATGCGATTGATGCCCTGTGCCGGGATATTAATGATAACCGTCGCTTAATGCAGAACAGCCACGGCACCTTCTTTAACCGTAATATGAGTTCCCTGCAGCTGAAAACCATGCAGCTTAAACAGGCTCTGGCTCTCTATAACGAAGCCCATGAAGCTCATATTCGACTAGGCAGAGATCAGCAGGATTTCAGCCGGGCACTGAACCACTGGCAGAAGCGTTCCCTGTCAGACTCCAGAGATGATTCCCGACACCGTAATGAAAGCCTGAAGAAAGGTCTGATTATTTCCGAAGCTGAAATTCATCTGACGCCGGAAGAACGGGTTGAACTCGCCCTGAAAGTCGCCCCAATGATGGCAGGCACCCGCCTTTATCCGGGAACCGAAAATGCACCCGATGGTGAAAAACGTCTGACCGTCAGCCGTGCAAAAGAACTGGCTGTTGAGATAGGCTTGCTGCTCGACCCGGTGATTCGTCTGAAGGACCCGCAGATTCAACGGGCGATTGATGCCAGCCCGGCCACCAGTCTCGCGACAATTGAACCGGGGATGACCGGTAAAACCAAAGCCGCTCTGGGAGAATCACTGGCTGCCGCTGTGCATAAAAATCTGGCGCAGTCTTCTGAACGTCTGGCACAAAACCTGATCAAGTATTACCGGGTACCTCTCGGTGAAAGCACCATTGATTTTCTGTGTAAAACCTACGGAGCCAACCGGGAAAAACTGGAGTTTATTGCCGAGCACGAAGTACCACTTGGCAGCCGCAGTCCGGAACTGAATATCTCCAATATTCGCATACCGCCGATTCGCAACAGTTGGCAGATTACGCTTTATAATGCGATGAGGCAGCTAACGCTGGCGGCTTAATACTGAATATCAGTCGCTGTCACGCGCCTGACGATGATCTGTCGCATCATCAACTGTTCGCTTTGTTTCCAACGGAGAGGCTGAGGCTCCTGCTGTTTTCTTAAGAATCGATTTGGGCGTTTCTTTTTTGATATCTCTGGCTCTGACGGATTCACCACTTTCAGATTCAGCCCTTGGGGTATCGCTGAAATAGCTCCCCTTAGATTCACTGACCGAAACACTTTTCCCATTCCAAAGCACATCAGCAAAGGCTGCAACCGCTTTCCTGAGGCCGTCCTGCTGATACACCGCCTTCGCCTGATCAACCGCATGGCTGAAACTACTGATAACACTCATAACCCGGCTCCCTGCCAGTTATCACATGTAAACAATAGGTATCCCATACTCTGACGCGATAGTGCAAATACGCAAAAACATGACCTGCATCAGGAGCCACACGCACACACCACCCGTATAATTCGCCCCATTTATCGGGACACCAAGATACCAGCAAGAGCAAACCGATAGAAAAATCCGTTTCATGCTATTGGCTCGGTGTAGATTTAATAACCAAAAACTGTTCGAAATGACTGCCTGCGACCATACTGTGTGGTGGCCGTAAGCGGTGCAAATTTGCCATGTTTGCCTGAAACGCGCTTTATTCTAAATCCAAAAGATAAAACCGCAGTTCACGGCTGAAGTAGAAGGATATTCGAGGTGCGCCATGATACCTGAAGAAGTCGTCGACCTATCGCGCCTTCAGTTTGCGATAACAGCCCTGTACCACTTCCTGTTTGTACCCCTGACTATCGGGATGACCTTTATTCTGGCCATTATGGAGTCAGTTTATGTCATGACCGGCAAACAGGTTTACCGGGATATGACCAAGTTCTGGGGCAAACTGTTTGGTATTAACTTTGCGATCGGTGTTGCGACCGGTCTGACTATGGAATTCCAGTTTGGCACAAAACTGGTCTTATTACTCTCATTATGTAGGTGACATCTTTGGTGCGCCGCTCGCCATTGAAGCATTGATGGCGTTCTTCCTTGAATCGACCTTTGTCGGCATGTTCTTCTTTGGCTGGGATCGCCTCAGCAAAGTTCAACACCTTGCCTGCACCTGGCTGATGGCGATTGGTACCAATATGTCCGCCATGTGGATTCTGATTGCCAACGGCTGGATGCAGAACCCGGTCGGTGCCGAATTCAACTTCGAAACCATGCGAATGGAAATGACCAGCTTTGCCGAGCTGTTCTTTAACCCGGTGGCCCAGGTTAAATTTATCCATACCGCAGCGGCCGGTTATACCACCGCTTCTGTGTTCGTATTGTCTATCAGTGCTTACTACCTGCTGAAGAACCGCGATGTTGGCTTTGCCCGTCGTTCCTTTGCCGTTGCATCCGGTTTTGGTCTGGCGGCGATTCTTTCTACCCTGCTGCTGGGTGACGAATCCGGTTACCACCTGGGTGATGTGCAGGAAGTCAAACTGGCGGCAATTGAAGCGGAATGGGAAACCCTGCCCGCACCGGCGCCGTTTACCGTGATCGGTATTCCTAATCAGGAAAAAATGGAAACCGAATACGCCATCAAGATTCCTTACGTGATGGGTATTATCGCCACCCGCTCACTCGATAAGGAAGTGAAAGGTATCCGTGAGCTGATCGTTAATAAAGAAGCCCGTATCCGCCGGGGTATGGTTGCTTACGATGTGCTGCAAAAACTGAAGAACGGTCAGGATACACCTGAGAACCGTGAAAAGTTTGACGAGTATGTGGACGACCTCGGTTATGGCCTGCTGCTGAAGCGCTACACCCAAAATGTGGTAGATGCGACGGAAGAACAAATAAAGGCAACTGCCCGTGAAGCCATTCCGACCGTATGGCCGCTGTTCTTCTCCTTCCGCATTATGGTGGGTTGTGGTGTGCTGATGCTGCTGCTGTTCGTCACTGCATTCTATAAAACCGCGCGCCGTACCGAATACAAGAGCCGCACCTTCCTGAAACTGTGCATGTTCAGCCTGCCGCTGCCATGGATTGCCTCTGAAATGGGCTGGTTTGTTGCAGAATATGGCCGTCAACCATGGACAATCTCCGGTATTCTGCCGACGTATGTGTCGACTTCACACCTGACGGCTGCAGACCTGTATCTGAGCCTGACAGTTTTCACCCTGCTCTACGGCCTAATGGCCGTTGTTGAAGTCTATCTGATGCAGAAGTTTGCACGCAAAGGACCCAGCAGCCTGCATACCGGTCGTTATCATCATGAACTACCGGAAAACAAGACGGCATAAGCCCAATAATCAGAAGGAAGAGCAGTACAATGATTGAATATGAAGTACTCCGGCTGATCTGGTGGGTGCTGATAGGCGTCCTCTTTATCGGCTTTGCCATCACCGATGGCTACGACCTGGGTGCCGCCAACCTGTTGCCGGTGCTGGGTCGTGACGATATGGAAAAACGACTGGTAATTAATGCCGTAGCACCGCACTGGGATGGTAACCAGGTGTGGTTTATCACCGCCGCCGGTGCTCTGTTTGCCGCATGGCCGCTGGTTTATGCAACCGCATTCTCCGGTTTTTACTGGGCACTGATGCTGGTGCTGTTTGCACTGATTCTGCGCCCGCTGGCATTTGATTACCGTTCCAAACTGGATGATCCTCGCTGGCGTAATGCATGGGACTGGGGTCTGTTTATCAGTGGTTTTGTCCCGTCACTGATTTTCGGTGTCGCCATCGGCAACCTGTTTCAGGGTTATGATTTCAGCTTCAACGAATTTATGCAGTCGCAGTTTACCGGCAGCTTCTTCGGCCTGCTAAATCCGTTTGCCCTGATGTGTGGTGTACTGAGCGTTTGCATGCTGACCATGCACGGTGCCAGCTGGCTGAAACTGCGTACTGAAGCGGAAATGGCCGACCGCGCCAGCCGCATCGCCCGCCTGTTTGCCGTACTGGTTATTATCCTGTTTGCTGTGGGCGGCTTCTGGGTTAACCAGATTCCGGGCTATGAAATCACCAGCGTGATTGATGGTAATGCGCCGTCTAACCCGGCAGGCAAAACTGTTGAAGTGATTGCCACCGGTGCCTGGCTGGCTAACTACAGCAAATACCCGCTGATGATGCTTGCCCCGGTTATCGGCTTTGCCGGTGCGCTGGGTGTACTAATGCTGTCCGGTTCCCGCTTTGCGGCGCTGAACTTTACCAGCAGTGCGCTGACGCAGGCCGGTATTATTGCTACCGCAGGTCTGTCCCTGTTCCCGTTCGTTCTGCCTTCCAGCAGCCACCCGGAATTCAGCCTGACCCTGTGGGATGCAACATCCAGCTACCTGACACTAGGTATTATGACCATCGTGGCAGGTATTATGGTACCGACCATTCTGGGCTATACCATCTGGTGTTTCTATCAAATGTGGGGACGCGTTTCCCGTCAGCATATCGCTGAAAACAGTCATTCACTTTACTGAGGGGGAACAACAGTATGTGGTATTTTTCCTGGATTCTCGGCGTATTGCTCGCCTGCTCCTTCGGGATTATCAATGTGATGTGGTATGAATTTCATCATCATGACTTCTCGAATAAAATCAATGGGTTAGATGAAGACGATGAACAAAGTGTACAAAAATAATTTGTACACTTTCAACAATAGGTAACAATCTTCGTTTATCTATCAGGGGCTGTACAAAAGCCCCTGTTTTCATTTAACACTTTGGTGCAGGTCAGATTCATGCCCCAGAGTGCATTTCACATCACCGCACTTCAGTACAGATCGAATTCACGCACTTTGGTACACATTGTATTTATGTACTCCAGTGCATCCTGAAAATCACATCCGCGTACTCCAGTACAGGTCGCGTTTCCCAACATCGATATTCAATCATCAACAATCCTCGCGCCCATATGACGCACTGCCACGCATTTCGTGCCCTGCGTGATGCAACATCATTGCAGGCATTCAAAATTCAATGAGCGCGTTCCTACGCATTGCTGCAACCCGTCCGTTAGTGCAACAAAAATATCTCAAAAAAGCTTCAGGTCTGATGAGGCATTTCCTACAGTTGGCTTCATTAACGGATTAATTCAAATCAAAAGGATGTTTCAACTCAAAAAGAGATTCAAAATGAAAAAGAAAACCAGCCCAATAAAGCAATTCCTCGTTACTCAGTTGATGGATGAAATTGAAAAGGCTCTTAATGGATTCCGGGGGGTTACCCCAGCAGCAAGCCAAGCAACCCTGAAATAGCTGCTTTTCCCCTACGTTTGATGTTATGGATGCATTCAAAAAATCCCAAGTATAGTGGCAGCTTATCCTGTGAAATTCCACGGTGAGGGCGCAACCAGGATCGCAGCAACGACCAGAAGCCCTCCATCGTATTCACATGCACCTCGTGAAAACCATCACCATCTTCATCCCGGGCATACTCCCCAGCGCCATGACAGACAGATTTACGATCATAACCCCATTGCTCAAGCCTGTCGTAAATGCTGTATTCATCAGTATAAATCAGCGTTCCCGGCGCTATGAATTCTGTAATCAGGGGCTTGATTGTTACCTGCTTGACATTAGGCAGCATACGGATCACAACCTGCCCACCCCGCTGGATCATGCCAAAGATCGGAGGCTTTTCTTTCTCCAGAGTACCGCGACCACGAGCACCTCTCAAACGGTTACGGCGGGCTGTCCGCCCTTTTTTTTCACCGCTTCAGGCTGGCCTTTATGCCCCGATACAACGTAAACCTCGTCACATTCAACCTTGCCGTCCAGAACGGTGACCGGGCGTTTGTTGCAGACACTTGTCCTGAGCTGCTGTGTCATCTTTTGCACATCGCTTTTGTTCAGGTCAAGTTCAAGTGCAATCTGTCTGTTCGACTGATTGAGTGACATCAGGTACAAGCAGTGTATCCAGATTTTTAAAGGCTGGTGATGCCCTGAAAACACCGATAAAGTCAGATCATCAAAGCGACGCCGACAACACTTGCACCAGTAACGCTGTCGCTCCGGCTGAGTGTTATCTTTACCTTGTCGGGTAATATCAGGGCTTTGACAGCGAGGACAAACGACACCATCCGGCCAGCGCATTTGCCTGACTTGTTCGTAACATTTGGCGTTATCGAGGAGATCATGAAACTTCATCATACCGCTGTTTTACACGAATGTGGACGTTAGTTTCAACCGCAGTTACCTCAACACCCCGGAATCCATTAAGAGCCAAAGCTTTTTCTGGTTGCCTTTTACTGCCAGAACATAGTCTGCACCTTGCTCGACACACTGCTTTGCCACTTTTTTCTGACAGCCCATAGCATCCAGTGTGACAAGACAGCCTTTAAGCTCCAGAGCTTTGAGCAGTTTTGGAATAGCAGTCACTTCATTGGACTTTTGGTCAACACGCTCTTGCCCAAGTACCAACCCCAGTTCAACACTCCAGGCACTGACCAGCAGTACCGGTTGCTTCCCCTGGTCTTTGGAGCCCCTCAGAACCTTCCCATCAACAGCAAGGTGATGACTGCCTGAAATTTCAGTCAATGTCTGTCTAATCCAAGCTGTAAAGCAAGCTTCGAACGCCACCGGATCAAGTAAACAGAAGACTCTCCGGAACGTATATTTAGAGGGTATGCCAGCAGGCAGCTCCAAAAAAGTTTTAAACCAGTCCTCTTTGCAGTGGCCGAAGTCTTCTATGTCTTGCCACTCATCAGCCCCACATATGACAGCGCACACAGCAATGATGAGAATATCGAGCAAGTTGTGATCACACATGCCTGAACAGCGAGGATCAGGAACTTTGGCTAGAAATTGAGAAAGAGGTTGGTACTGCTTGGCATCCATGCGAATGAGCTACTCAGAAAGATTGCAATTAACGGGGTGGAGAGCTTACAACAAATTCATTTTTGAGTGTTCAGATTGATGCAATTGCCCTGTCATAAAGAGCAATAACCAGCATCTCTGCACATTGGACACGGCGTATTCCAAAGGTAAATCTTTCTTCTTTTATTTAGAAAACAATCAGCTACAAACATTCAACAAACACCAAACCCGAATAAAACTGAAGCACCAATTTGGAAAGATCAACCATGAATAAAGAACAATTGAAAAAAGAACTCGGCTACAACGCAATTTTTGCCAGCAGAGACAGCATGGATGAAGCCTTCAAATACTTAGAAGAAGTAGCAAAAGCCACCGATGCAGCAGGCCACGTGATCATTGCAGCGATGGTTGTGCTCAATACGCATATAGAACAGGTTGTTGAACACTACGAACTGGCACCCAAAAAATAAGGCTCTTCAGGGATAACTGTGGGTAAAAGCGAACAAGATTTGAGGATAGAAACACCAGTGCCTGACTTTTGATAGCTTTTTGTTGATGGACAAAAAAACAACAAAAGGCAGCACTGATGCTGATTAAAACTATCCTCAATAAAGTTCATAAACTCAAGTCTTTTGTTTATCAGGATGTAAAACTCGGCTTCTATCAGGGCTCTGAAGTATTCAATGTGACTGTGGCTCCACGGAAGAACAGTCATGCTATCTGCTCAGGATGCAAAAAAGCTGCTCCGGGCTATGACCGCCTTACTGAGCGTCGCTTCGAATTCGTTCCCCTCTGGGGCATCAGGGTTTTTCTGCTCTACAGAATGCGTCGGGTTGAATGCAAGACATGTGGTGTAAAGGTTGAACAGGTTCCATGGGCGGATGGCAAGAAAGAACTTACCAAAGTCTACATGCAGTTTTTGGCAAGCTGGGCCCGAAAGCTCTCGTGGAAAGAGGTTGCCTGCATTTTCAATACCTCATGGG
The DNA here is from genome assembly GCA_965261725.1 of Endozoicomonadaceae bacterium. Classification (GTDB taxonomy): domain Bacteria; phylum Pseudomonadota; class Gammaproteobacteria; order Pseudomonadales; family Endozoicomonadaceae; genus CANDOC01. Next base: position 15,929 of record CBDHDU010000011.1, read on the forward strand.
AGAAGGTCTTTCATGCTGTTGAGTATGTGGTTGAATGGGGCAAAGCACATCGCCCTCTCGACAATATCAAGGCCATTGGTGTAGATGAGGTGGCGTATCAAACAGGTCATAAATACCTGACTGTGGTTTACCAGATCGACCGTGATTACACACGGCTGTTGTGGTTGGACAGGAGCGAACCGAAGCCACCATTCGCCGTTTCTTCTCATTCTTTGGTGCACAGAGAAGCCAGCAGTTGGAATATGTCTGCTCTGACATGTGGCAGCCCTACGTGAAAGCGATTGCGGAGTATGCCAGCCAGGCGCTGCATATTCTGGATCGTTTTCATATTGTTGCCATGTTGAACAAGGCCATTGATGAAGTCAGAGCCTCAGAACACAAACAGCTTCAGGCAGCCGGATATGAACCTGTTCTGAAAAAAACTCGCTGGTGCCTACTCAAGAGAAAAGAGAACCTGACCGAGAAAGAAGAGATCAAGCTAAACACAGTACTCCGGTACAACCTGAAAAGTGTCAGGGGTTACCTGCTCAGAGAAGAGTTCCAGGTTTTCTGGGACTACATCTCACCACACTGGGCAGGAAAGTATCTGGATCGGTGGTGTACAAGAGTCATGCGATCAAAGATAGAGCCAATGAAGAAAGTGGCTAAAACTGTTCGGCGACATAAGCCGCTTATCCTGAACTGGTTCAGGGCAAAAAAGGCATTTTCCAGCGGAATTGTTGAAGGGCTGAATACCAGGATAAAACTCACTACGAGAAAATCGTATGGATTCAGAACCTATAAATGTGCAGAAATTGCTTTATATCATGCGCTTGGCAAGCTGCCTGAACCAGAAACTACCCATAGATTTTGCTGACGAGGCAAAAATAATAACCCCTCTCCCAACTTTCTGCCTGCTTTCCACTGCCACACACCCACGTGGCAGTTGATCTGACAGCGCCTTCGGCTCAAGCTAACCCGCCTGTATCGTTATAAGACACTCCACGAGCACATTACCGATAAGTACCATTTTTGTTGGCTTTTTGATGATAAATCATTACTCATCTCGATAGCGAAGACCATACCCAAAGCTGGTACAATTTCCCGCAAAATTACTCTAACGTGTACGTTTGTTTTATAAACATACCGTTATTCAAGCTACCGAGACCCACGCTTCGCCAGTCAATAAGAGACCATGGCTCAATCTCCGGGCGGTAGCGTGTCTAATAACAAGGAATGTCATGGCAATCCCCGATTTTCAAGGCACTATGCGGCCTTTGCTTAACAGTGTGGCCGACGGGTCTGTTCACCAATTCAACGATGCTTTTTCCCGAGTCTGTGAACATTTCCAGTTAACCGATGAAGAGAAAACAGAAAAATTACCCTCAGGAAAACAGACGGTAATTCGCAATCGAGTCGCCTGGGCTCGAACCTATATGCAAAAGGCCGGGCTGCTTACAGCTCCCGGTCGTTCCCAACTACAGATTACAGATCGAGGCCTGCAGGCATTGCAGGATTGCCCCGAGCGTATTGATGCAAAATACCTGAAGCAATTTCCTGAATTTAAAGACTTCCACACACGAAAGAAAAAAGATAAAACACCCGAAACAACCACCTCTAACGACGATGTAGCCGAGACTCCAGAAGAACAAATCGAAAATGCCCACAGTTCTCTGCGTGAAAATCTGGCCTCCGACCTGCTTGAAATGATCAAGCAACAATCCCCCACCTTTTTCGAACAGCTGGTCGTCGACCTGATGTTAAAGATGGGGTATGGCGGTTCTCGTGAAGAAGCGGGACGCGCTACTCAACAGTCTGCCGATGGAGGCATTGATGGCGTCATCCACGAAGACCGTCTCGGTCTGGATACTATCTACCTTCAGGCCAAACGCTGGGAAAACACCGTAGGCCGTCCGGAAATCCAGAAGTTTGCCGGAGCCTTGCAAGGTGAAGGGGCAGCCAAAGGTGTGTTTATTACCACCAGCGATTACAGCGCCGGTGCCCGTGAATATGCCCGACGGGTTAACAGTCGCATTGTCTTGATTGATGGCCGCCAGCTGGCTCAGTTGATGATTGATTCTGGTCTGGGCGTCAGCACCCGCGATGTGTACGAAATCAAAACCATCGACTCTGATTATTTTTCTGACAACTAATTCTTTTACCGAATCCCTTCCCTATGAAAACCACCGAACAACAGTTCCTCAACAGCCTTGAGAAAAAGCTCTGGACCAGTGCCGACAAGCTGCGCTCCACGCTGGATGCCGCCCAATACAAACATACTGTGTTGGGTCTGGTCTTCCTGAAATATGTCTCTGACGCTTTTGATATCCGTCGTGACCAGCTCACCGAACAGTTCAAAGATGAAAATCACGAATACTTTCTCGACCCGAAAGAGTTCGACGGCATAGACAGCGACGAGTACGCCGAAGCCATCACTGAAGAGCTGGAAGAACGAGACTATTACATAGAAACCAATGTATTCTGGGTGCCTCTGCAATCCCGCTGGGAATTTCTGCAGAACCAAAACAAAGTTGTCATTACCGGTGAAATAGAAGTCGGCGAAGGCAGCCGGACAAAGAAAATACGCTCTGTAGGCCAGCTGATCGATAACGCACTGGAAGCCATCGAGCACGACAACCCCAAACTGAAAGGGGTACTCAACAAACGCTACACCCAACTGCAGATTGACCAGTCCAAACTCGGAGAACTGATCGACCTGATCGCCACCGTGCCGTTCAAACATAAATCGCTGGATTCCAAGGATATCCTCGGTCATGTCTACGAATACTTCCTCGGTCAGTTTGCGCTGGCAGAAGGAAAGAAAGGCGGACAGTTCTATACGCCCAAGTCCATCGTCAGCCTGATTGTACAAATGCTTGAACCCTTTAAGGGTCGTGTTTATGACCCCGCAATGGGTTCCGGTGGTTTCTTTGTGCAGAGTGAGCACTTTATCAGCGAGCATCGCGGCCGGATTGGTGATGTCTCCATTTACGGGCAGGAATACAACCACACCACATGGCAGCTGGCCGCTATGAATATGGCGATTCGTGGGATCGACTTTAACTTTGGCAAAGAACCCGCCAACACCTACACCAACGACCAGCACCCGGATTTACGAGCCGACTTTGTGATGGCGAATCCGCCATTCAATATGAAAGAGTGGGATACCGGCGTAGCGGACGACGACCCCCGCTGGCAATACGGTACGCCACCATCAGGCAATGCCAACTTCGCCTGGCTGCAACATATGCTTTATCATTTAGCACCGAACGGCAGTATGGGTTTGCTACTGGCTAACGGCTCCATGAGTTCCAACACCAACAATGAAGGCACCATTCGCAAGGCATTGATTGAAAACGATCTGGTGGAATGCATGGTCGCCCTGCCCGGCCAACTGTTTACCAACACCCAGATTCCCGCCTGTATCTGGTTCCTCACCAAGAACAAAGGTGAGCGTACTTCTGCTGCCGGACGTAAACTGCGTAACCGTAAAGGCGAAGTGTTGTTTATTGATGCTCGTAATCTCGGTTATATGAAAGACCGGGTGTTGCGTGATTTCTCTGCGGATGATTTGAACAAAGTCACCGAGATTTATCATAACTGGCAGATCGGCGAAAACTATGAGGATGATGCGGGCTTTGTAAAATCCGCCAAACTGGAGGAACTGGAAAAACACGACTTTGTTCTGACACCGGGGCGCTACGTAGGCGCAGCGGCAGAAGAAGACGACGGCGAACCCTTTGCCGAGAAAATGGCGCGACTGTCCGGACAGCTGAAAGAACAGTTTGCGGAGTCAGATCGGTTGGAAGCTGAGATTAAGATTAACTTGGCGGGGTTGGGTTATGATGTCTGAGCACCCTCTACTGCAAGAAATAAAACAGGGTGAAAGTAAAACCCTCGAATTTAAAACCAAACTACCCACACATGGCCAGATTGTTAAAACCATGATCGCTTTTGCCAACTCGTCGGGCGGCAAGCTGGTGATTGGTGTTGACGACAAACGTAAGCTGATTGGGCTTGGCGGTGCAGATATCTTTGAACTGATGGATCAGATCAGTTCTATTCTCTACGACTCCATTGCGCCTGCTTTACTGCCGGAAATTTACGTTGAAAATGTGGGCAGCATTGAACTGCTGGTTATCAAAGTCTCCAGAGGTTCTCTGCTTCCTTATTATCTGAAAAAGAAAGGCAAAGATCAGGGCTGTTATGTGCGAATTGGTGCGACCAACCGCCTTGCCGGTACAGAGCAGATAGCCGAGCTGGAACGGCAGCGTTTCCATCGATCTTTTGATGAGCAGATCAACCCTGAAGTTTCACTGGATGATCTCGACCTGTCCCCCCTTGAACAACGTTTCCAGGCGTTGGGTAAACCCCTTACCCAACAGCAACTGCATAACCTGAAACTGGTACGCGAAGAACAGGGCAAGCTCTACCCAACCCATGGTTTGCTGATTCTTCTTGGCTACTACGAGCATTGCGAAATCAAATGCAGCCGTTTCAAAGACAACAGCATGTCGGTCTTTCTCGATAAAAAAGAGTACCGCGGCGACCTGTTTACCCAGCTGGAGCAGGCTGAGCTGTTTATTCGTAACCACCTGCACCTGAAAGCGGAAATCCAGCAGTTACAGAGAACCGAGAGTTACGAAATACCGCTACCGGCCATTCGTGAAGTCTTGGTGAATGCTCTGGTGCACCGGGATTACAGCAACTTTGGCAGAGATATCAAACTGGGTATTTATGACGATGCCTTGAATATTGTCTCCCCCGGTGGTCTGCCCAATGGCCTGACAGAAGCGGATATTCTGAAGGGTCGGTCTGAAGTTCGTAACCGGGTAGTCGCCAGAGTATTTAAAGCTCTGAACTTGGCTGTGTTGCCGACAATAGTTGGCGTACTAACGCACCAATCACAGGTTTTCCGATGGGACTTATGATTAGCAGAAGTTACAAAAATTATGTAATGCCCACGAGTCATAGGCTTATCCAGAAATGCAGGAAATATAGGGGTTGTAGCCCTTCAACTATCGCCGACAACACAGCCTCTGAACTTTATTGAGCAATGGGGCAGTGGTATTCAGCGGATACAGGAAACCTGTCAGGAAGTCGGGCTTTCGGCTCCAAAGTTAACAGAATCCGGTGATTTCGTGGACTGGGAGCTCTACCGCCCCCTGAAAAATCAGGTTCAGGAACCCGCCACTCCGACACTCGATACGCCGGAGAAAACGCCGGAGAAAACGTCGGAGAAAACGTCGGAGAAAATTCTGACCCTGCTCATTGAAAACTCCGGGCTGACCATCGCAGAAATGGCTCAAACCCTGGGTACATCAACCCGTACCATCGAGCGTAACCTGAAAAAATTACAGGATGCAAAACGCCTGAAGCGCATCGGGGCAGACAAAGGCGGCTACTGGGAGGTGCAGAAATGATGAGCAGTGCTGGTACTACAAAGCGGTTGACCGAACGGGTGTGAGCGGGAATTGATGTAGGAAAAACGACTACCGTGAGCTACTTTCATCAAATCATAATAGACGTAAGCACGGCCTTTGCCCCGTATGACTGCTCAAATTCTATCATCTGAAAATCAAGAAACGCAGATACTCATCACTATTCAGCACGGCAACTCAATGCTCGATTTCGAGACCAGCCTTCAGGGTAGCCTCAATCAAGCTGGAACGCTTGGAGTAGAAAAACAACTGGAACACATGGACACCGACGGTTCGCCCATAAAGGTAGGTGGTATTCATATGACCAGCAAGAATAAAAAAGAACCCAAGGTCTACGAAACGTCATGGGGAGCCGTCAAAGTTCCGCGTTACATTTACCAGAGCAGTCAGGGGGGAGAAACCTTTTGCCCTCTGGATCAGAATGCCCGGATTATTGTCAATTCGACTCCGGCTTTTGCTCGCATGGTGAGCTGGAAGTATGCCCAGATGGCAGCCCCTCAGGTAGAAGACGATCTGCGACAAAATCATGGTCGTAATAGCAGTCGTTCAACACTTCGTGATTTAGCCGATGTGGTGGCAAGTATTGCACAGGCCAAAGAAGAAAGGTGGGTATACGATATTCCAGAGTTACCAAAGCCCGTGACAACAGTAGCCATAGGGCTTGATGGAGCAAATCTGTTGTACTACGAAGGCTATCGGATCGCTATGTGCGGCACTATCAGCCTCTATGATGATGAAGGCGAGCGTCTTCATACAATCTACTGTGCAGAGGCACCGGAATACGGCAAGCAAACCTTCATTAACCGTTTTACTGGAGAAATCCAGAAGGTTAAGGATAGATTCCCTGAGGCGGTTTATGTGGGGGTTGCTGACGGAGCGGCGGATAACTGGACATTTTTAGAATCCTTTACATCTATCCACGTGCTGGACTTTTATCACGTGTCTGAATATGTTGCTGACGCTGCTGAGGCACTTTATCCGGGAAAGAAAGCCACACAGGAAAGGCATGCATGGTTCAAGCAGAAGCTACACGACCTGAAACACGATGAAGGCGCAGCACAAAGCCTGCGGCGAGAGCTTGAACGGGCAACACCGGGCAACAACCGTACCGCCTCTATGGAAAAGTTGATGAAAGCGAGAACCTACTTTAAAAATCACTGGCACCAAATGATTTATCCTGAAGCCAGAAAGAGGAACTTACCCATTGGTTCAGGTGTTACGGAAGCGGCTTGCAAGAGTTTGGTAAAGCAACGTATGTGCCGCTCTGGCATGCGCTGGAAAGAGCAAGGTGCATCAATGTTGTTGACGTTGAGAGCATTAGTTTGTTCGTCCGGGCAATGGGATGCATTCTGGTCAAAAATGAATCGCTATGGTTTTCCCGTCGCACACAACCTCTTCCCGGTACATTGATCAGGCAGCACACCCGACCGAACAGCTGAAAGAGCAGTTTGCAGAGTCAGATCGGTTGGAAGCTGAGATTAAGGTGAACTTGGCGGGGTTGGGTTATGATCCTGAATCCGTGACTTCTTGATTATAGAGAAGCTTTTTCAACCCATGGATTCAAACCTACAGAATAGGGTTATGTTTTTTTGAAACTTGCCAGAGAATGGTAAAGCAAAGTCAAAAAAATCAGCATGTATTTAAATGATGTTGGGGAATTTCAACCCTGAATATGAATGAAATCCTGCCAGCATAAGCAGCATCTCTCCATTCAACCGTTAAAAGAATAGGATCAGCTAACAGAGCTGTTTTTCAGGAAAGAGCCCCATGAAGGCGGATAATCCGGGACTGTGACGACCAAAACGCAGAATAAACTGACGACCTCGTTCTAATAATCGCGCTGACTGGTAGATCAGTTCCTGCATAACTATCTTAATTCTACGACGCTGCGCTTTGTGACGAACAGGTGATTTAGGGCCGGTCAGGCAGGTTTGCCCCATGTAACGTAAAATGTTGTAAGCCACCGCACCAAGGCACATTACAAGATCATTGGTATCAAATTTTCCTGAAGGCAGTCTTTCAAGATCCATGTCAGTCTTGAACTCACTGTGAAACGTAATTACTCAATAAGTGCTGGATAAGGAACAACTCGGTTCAATCGGCTATCTTCTTCTTATGACTTTTTTTGCTCATGATGAACAGCAACTGGCTCTACCTGAGAAGCTACTGGAATTTATCACCCAACAGCAGGAGCAGATTGCCCAGCAGCAGGAACAGATTGTTCAGTTGCAAAGGCAGGTTGAAGTGCTTGAGGCTGAAATTCGTCGTTTGAAAAAACTGCCAGCAAAACCGGACATCCAGCCCAACACCGCGCCTCATGATGATGCTGCCGAGAGCTCTGAAGGCAATGAGCAGCCAGCAGTTGAGGACAACGATACGGCTGAACCTGATGCTACGTTAACGCGTCAGGTCAACAAGCCCGATGAGAAAACCCGGAAACAACGCAAACAACCCTCAAAACCGGCACCTGAAAAGTCAGTCACTATTGAAGTCACAGGGGTTCCACCCGGATCCACCTGGAATGGATACACACCCTTTCATGTACAGGAACTGACAATCAATACGTCCAGTATCGAGTATCAGCTGGAACAATGGATAACCCCCGACAGGAAAACCATTACCGCTAAACCGCCAGTCGATCTCCATGGGCATCATTATGGACCCGTACTGCAAGCTTATGTCCTGTACCAACACCATGGTTGCTCTGTTACCCAACCCGAGTTGCTGGACTGGCTATGGGACATTGGGATTTCTATTTCAGCAGGAGAACTGAGTCTGCTCCTGACTCAGGAGCATAATCAATTCCATGCTGAGAAGGATGAGCTGCTGATTACCGGTATTCGTTGTTCTGGCTATATTCAGACAGACGACACGGGTACAAGGCACAAGGGGCAGAATGGTTATTGCACCATTATCAACAACGAGTCCTTTGCCTGGTTCGCCAGCACAGGCAGTAAAAGCCGGGAAAATTTTGTGAGTTTGCTGCATCGCCCATGGCGAACCTACACATTAACAGAAGAAGCCCTGGATTATCTGGAAGAACATCATTATCCCCAAAAATGGCTTAGGATCCTCAAACCGTACAACGGAGTAACGTTCCTGAACCGTCAAGCCTGGGAAGCCTTCATGAACGACCAGGGTTTAACAGGGAAAAAACGTCGCCAGCAAGCCAGTGAAGCCCTGATTTATGGCAGCCTGATACAGCATGGAGCAGGGCACCTGACCACCTTCAGCGATGGCGCACGACAGTTTGACGTATTCAAACACAGCCAGTGCTGGATTCATGCAGAGCGAGGGCTGGCAAAAGTCCACCCGGTCAACGACCAGCAAGCTATGGCTCAGAAATGGTGCCGGACATGGTTCTGGGCGATTTACGATGACCTGAAAGCCTTCAAGGCTGAGCCCGATGCCGAGAAAGCACTGAAGGTATGGTTGGGCTTTCATATGCTTGTCCAGACCCGAACATGCTGTGAACCACTGCAGGAAGCCCTGTCAGGTCTGGCACTGATCAAAGAAGAGCTGTTGCTTGTACTGAAAGACCCGAACTTGCCATTGCATAACAACCTGAGCGAAAGCCAGATACGGGAATACGCCAAGCGACGAAAAATCAGTGGTGGTACGCGAAGCGATGCAGGGCGGCAATGTCGCGACACCTTTGCCAGCCTGAAGAAAACGTGTCGCCTGTATGGTCTCTCGTTTTGGGATTATCTGACAGACAGATTAACAGGCAGCGGGTTGTTTCCGAGGCTGGCAAGCTTGATTGAAAAAACGGCACGTACTTTGCCTTGCGGGCTTTGCAGCAGTTTTTGAGTAATTACCCTCGGTATATACCTGAGTGAATTCAAGATGCCGGATTTAACCGCTGGAAATTATCGTTAATCCTGCTGCCCAAGGAAGAACCGATTTCGGGCAATGTCACGTCCAGAAAATGATTAATCTTTTCCCGGAATTCTTTTGCCTGAGCGAAGTATTCATTATTCCGGGCATACTCATTCATCACCTTCCATAATCGCTCAATGGGGTTCAGGTTTGGACTGTAAGGGGGGAGGTAATGAAGCTTTATTCCCAGCTCTTCCGCCTCTTTCACTACCTCCTGTGAACGATGGTAACCGGCACCATCAAGCACCATGTGAATAACGTTCATGGATGAATAGTTATCCCGAACTTTCTTGAAAAACTCGGTAACCGCTTCACTGTTAACCGTATCAAATTGACCGAAAACAGCAGCTTCAATATTGTCCAGATCAATCGCACCGATAATGTTCAGCCGAGTACGGCTACCTGTCGTATTAATGATTTTATCAATCCCTTTTCGAATCCACCCGGAAGTGATTTTGGTCGCTTGTGTCGGGTGTACCGCATCCATGAATAGTATCACCTCGTCCTCTGGTAGCGTGGCTTTCAAGGCTTCATAGTGCTCCACAAAACCAGCCTGCTTATCAACATCAGCCTTGTGCGGTACGCCCTTTGGCTTTTTGTAGGTAAAGCCTTTTTGGTGCAGCCACTTGTTCAGGCCTGATACGGTATATTTGATACCCCAGCGATCGGTAATATAGGCGACGATCTGATGGACGTGTGCGTAAGTATATTCAGAAAGGTGTTCGACCAGTTGCCGAGTTTGCTCATCACTCAGGCGGCTTTCACTCCCCCCGTTCTCCGGCCTGAGCTTTTCCTTTTCCAGATAGGCGTCCAGATGGCGACAAATAGTGTATTCACTTTTTCTCAATGCCTGAGCGATAGCAGACGGTGACCACCCTTCAGACCTGAGCAAAACAGCCTTGATACGATCACACTCCCGTGCATCTCGCGATGTTTTGTGGCGAGATTCCAAGGCTACTTTTTGTTGGGCTGTCAGGGTGATTTTCGGCATGTTCGTACAATGTTGAAAATCGGCTGGAAAATCAAGCAACTTCAATGATCATGGGTATAACCTATGCGAGTCTCCCCGGCATAGCCGGGGGGTTACCTAACGATTAATCAAAGTGGTTTAAAAGATCGCTGATAATTAGCGGCAGGCATAATTTCTCTTTTACCATTAATATCAAGAGCTACAGTGAATTCTGCTTCCTTAGGATAAACACTGACCGCCGCCTGGGAGCCACTGACAGAAATCTTATTGAAACCAATGGCACCCAGTGCAGATGCCAGTGCTTGAGCAAAAGGTTGTTTTTTAATTTTTTCACCCGATAACAGCTTTGTGAAAAAACCAGTTTCTTCAACTTCCAGTTCTCCTGCAGCGGCAAGACTTTCTTTAGTGAAATCCTTGGGTTTGGACGTGCTTGCAGCGTAGCATGACAAGCAATGAACATTTTGTGTGTTTTTCGATAATCCGCTTTGTTTCAGTTGCAAGGCCAAATCACTCACCATAACAACCCTGTTTAGCGCATCGGGTTTGCTGGTATCTCCCGTCTGAGCCGTAATATAGAGCCCCCCTGGTGCACCATGTCCATCAATATATAAACTGTCATTTGCAGGATCAAGACCGGACAATACAGTTTGGCCGACATTGGCTTCATTGCTCACAGCCGGTGTATTTTTCAATGCATAGATATTTTCCTGTGCACCAACCTTCAATTTTATCCCCAGATCAATATCTGCTGTGATCTTTGACAAACGTTTTGTTGCTTCAGCCGGATCAATACTTGGATTGTTTTTAATACTTGATTCTTGTTGTAATAATGCTGAGATTTCAGTATTTAATGCCTTGATGTCAGCCTCTTCTTCCTTAATTCTATCAGAGCGCAATGTTTCAAATCGTTGTAATGCAGCCGAATCACGGAAAACAAATGTGGCTGGACTTTCCAGCCTCCTCGTTTTTACGGCATTAAATCCGGCGGCACTTGAGACAACATCCTTATCAATAAATGCCGCCTTAAAAGGCTGATAAATAAACGTCTTCCCCTGGTTCCCCCCCTGGTCATAAAAGCTCACCGGGTTACCACTCACGAACACGTACAGGTTCAGCCCGTCCACCGTCCCCGCCGGGTCCGGGTTCAGCCACCGCCCCAGCCATGGCGCATAGTAACGGGCTCCGTAATAATACAACCCTGTCGTGTTGTCTTTCTCTTTACCTGAGTAACGGTAAAGCTTGCTCTCCACTTCAATACGGCTACGCCCCGCCGAGAGGCTGGTTTCACCGTAAGGGTAGTATTCTTCGTAGCTGATCAGCTGTCCCTGCTCGTCCAGTTCGGTGGTAGCTGAACTCAGGATGTTACTTAACTGGTAACGCCACAGGGTGTTATTCGTCTGTGACTTCCCGGTGTGCTCCTCCAGCGTTTCCAGCGTCAGTACATTGTCTTTGCCATCGCTAACGGTGAGACGGGTGCGTTGTTGTTGCAGTACTTTTTTTATGTCGCCGGATTTTTGATTGAGCTGATAACGCCGACTGATCACGGTATCACCCAGGTACAGGGTTTCCTGTCGGTAGATGATGCCCTCTGTGCTCTGTTGCTGGCTGACCTTTTTGATACGCTGCCGGTCACTGCCGTACACGTAGTATTCAAGGTCATCCGTTGATGTTTCCCGTTCAACCAGGGTGACCCGCTGCAGCTGGTTACGGTAATCCCAGTGCAGTTGGTGCAGGTGGTCAACCCGGCGCAGGTTACCGGCGGCATCGTAATGTTTTTCGATATCTTTTGCGATTGCCTGACGGGTTGCTGAGGATGAGGTGGATGTGTCGTCCAGCAGCAAACTGCGGTTACTGCCGGTAGCGATGGCATAATCACGCCTGAAGCTTTGACTCTGTGCCTGGTGGCTGAGGCTTATGAGGTTACCGGCCTCATCGTAACGGTACTGTTGCCGGTAGTGCTCCAGACACTGTCCGTCGTTTTTCTTGAGGGTGATCTCAACCGGTGTCTCATCGCGATAGCGCGCTGGGTCGCGGGTTGAGTGGATACCTTTGTGTTGTCGCCCGCGGGTTTCGATCAACTGGTAGCGGCTGTCGTAGGTATAGTGGGTGACCGGTTTGATCTGCTGGCGGGCATGGAAGACGGTATCAATGCTGTTGTCGATCACGGTGGTGATATTGCCCACCGGGTCGTAGGTGTAGTCGAGGGCCTGCCGGGGCGTACCCTGAGCATCCGCGCTCGTCAGGCTTTCCAGCCGCAGGGTGCTGCGCTCATAGCCATAGCGGGTTTCGATACCGTTACCGTAACGAATACATAACCGCTGACCTTCAGCATTGTAAAGCAGGTTGTCGATCACAGTCGTGCGGGGGCCGTCTTGCTCCAGTGTCAGCTGTTGCAGCTGCCCCGCCACGTTATAAGTGGTGCGCTGGATACTGCCTTCCACAGCTTGCTTTTCAATCACGTCACCCAGGGCGTTATAACTTATCCGGGTGGTAAATATTTCCGACTCCAGCGGTTCATTTTGATTCCAGTCCGGTTCCCGGTCATCGTTTATCCGTAGTTGATAATGTTCTTCTAACGGTTGACCGGCAATATTGTAAACCGGTTGCCGGGTTTCCCCGGCCTGGTCCCGGCGGCGATATAGCTGACCATACAGGTTGTGTGAGGCGGCATGCTCGTGGAAGTCACCATATTCACAGACTTCGGTGCGATGACTGAGTTCACCGGTTTGCTCATCCCCGCCGCAAATCTCAACACAACACAGTCGCCCGGTATTATCGTACGTCCGCTGCTCTTCAACCTGTCGGCTGTTCCATGAGCGTACAATCAACCCGCGACTGTCAGTGAAACGTATCTGTTCTCCGCCGTCGGTACTGTGAACCTGCAGCGGATCTTCTCCCGTCAGTGGGAAACGCTGGGTGAAGTTGGCCGCCTGCCCGGTGGCATTGAGCCGGGCATCCCACTGGCGCGTTGCACGTCCCTGGATGTCCAGTTCAAGATGCTGTGCCAGGTACTGAGTGTCCGGTTCAACGACCGAGACCTGTTGCTCCAGGGTGATAAACATCCGCCCCAGGTTATCCAGTACCTGGCTGACCGGTGTCTTCATTAGGACCGTTGATTGTTGCAGCGCCTGCAATTCTTGGGCATCGACGTTGAGCTCACCCTTCATCACCTGCTGGTAATAACGACTGTCTGCCAGGGTGTCGATTTCATCATGATACTGGCTGTACCACGGGCTCCAGTCGGTTGCCTGCCAGAAGCCTTTGGCGGTTTCCATGGCCTTTACCCGCGACAGCGGGTCATGGTAGGTGACGGTCGGTTTGGGCAGCACTTCACACGACAGGGCATACTGATCCCGCTCATAGACCCACTGGTTGCTGTAATACGGCAGCCACGATTCAACCACTTCGCCTTTGTTATTGTATAATTGCGCACCGGAGACGATGTAACGTCGTTCACTGATGCCCCGCTCGGGTTGACCCTCGTCGTCTCGCTGGACGTGTCCCTGGTCGTTAAATAAAAAAGCCTCGCCACACATGGTTAATACTTTGGTTTGGATAATGCGCCCCAGTCCGTCCTGGTAGCTCAGCTTAATCCGGGGTTCGGTACCGGTCGCAACCTCATCACCCGCCACGCCTTTCAGCCGCTGCACGTAGTCTGTGGCTTCAAGACTGATTGCTGCCAGGGGCTGTTGCCGCCGCGCCCAGGCCCAGTGATCATAGTAAAAATAGCCCCCACAGCCCTGCAGGTAGCGTTCCGGCTCTGCAATCACCACTGCAATATCATCGTCAACCATGATCGGCTGGTAGTCCGACACCGGCGCATAGCCTTCGGGTTTACCGGCCACGCTACCATGGGTGCTGTAAACGACGACCTGCCCAAGGGCATCGTAGTGTACTTCGGTAACCGTGCCGGTCGGGTCAGTCATGCGCCAGGGTGATAAGGTGTAGTAATCAGGCTCTGCCCGTGAAGTGCGGGTGATGGATTCTCCGTTCAGGGGGTCGGTTATGATTTCTTTGCTTTGAACGACAGATAGCATGTATGAGTCGTAATCAACCCGGCTGTCTGCACCAAAGGGATCGGTTTGACGATAACCCTGATAAAACTGACGCTGATCCAGGTAATGGGTGGTCGGACCTATCGCCCACCAGAGTTGTTGAGAGGGGTCATGGCGATAACCACCCTGTTCAATATCTGCATCTGTCAGCTGTTTATTGTAAACCTGTGATGCCAAGTTATCTGTCATCACCGCCGTTTCTTCATGATGGGGTAACAGGGGCGAGTCAACTCGCCCTAACGGCAGATCGTTTTGCTGCTCTTTATCCCAGTAATACGACTGGCTCCGGTTAATCAGCTGTTTTTCCGGCTGACCTGAGAAGGTGTCAGTGTAGGTAATTTCAGCCAGACTGGCGATTTGAGTCCGTAGTCCGTCAATGGTGAATGCACTGTCGTTGTCGTCAGTATCGAGTGGCAGGGGCAAGCCTGCAAGCTCATAATTGCCGGACTCGACAGGAATCCCCAGCAACCGGATATCATCGGTCTGATGAACAAACGACTGGGTTTGCAAAACGATCCTGAGCTGTTGTTGCTCGGGATAAAGCTTGCGGACAGGATCATCCGTTACTATTACGGACGACCGCCGTCCATAAGCCACTTCTGCCGTTTGCCGGGGAAAGCCATACTCGTCATGTTTCAATACCAGGCTATGACTGCGGCGGGGGTCTTCAGGGTTGCGCTCATACTGGTAGGCCTGTGATTCGCGCGCCAGCACCTGGAATATGCCATAGTCCTCGTCCGGATCAGCGCCTGGTGCCGCTTTCAGGCAACGCACGGTGTAGTTGCTTTCACTGACGGTATAAGGGTGCTGTTCACAGGCGGAACCGTCCGGGCTATAGACTTCGGTACGCAGCAACTGACCGCTCAGTGCCGTGTAGCTGTTGCGTCGGGTGCGCAGCGGATCACCTCTCTGGTGCAGTGGCAGCTCAATCACCGAGTCCGGTAAGGCATACGCCCGGGGGTCTTTATTGTAGTAATGTTTTTCATAGTGCCGGGTCACATGGCGGGGACTGACGATATGCCCGGTGTGATACCAGCTTTTGGTATAAATGGGCGGCACGTCTGTACCCTTACTGATGCCTTTTCCGACTTCTTCCCCGTCCCACTGTTCCACATAACCAAAACCGCGAAATAACCGCTCATCGGTATCGTAATGGCCTTCATGGTAAGCGTAACGCTGCACCAGCAAAGTACCGGTTACCTGGTCTTCGGTTTCAACCCGCTTAACCACTTGCACCGGGAACGGAATTTTACTTTGCCAGGGGTTACCACGGTGTTGATCGCGCAGGTATTGCGTTGTACTGGTGTCGTAAAACAGGCGGGTGATTAACCCCTGGTGGTTATCGGTCTCCGTCAACAGGTGAGGTTTCTGTCCACCATTGAGATCATAATACGTGCCAACGACATCTGATTCGGGATCAATCAGGACCACGCTGCTGGTACCCTGCCCCAGCACATCGGTCACCTGTACCTGAGATAGCTGGCTGTAAGGGCGGGGTAATGGCAAGTCATCGCCCCGGGCAAAGCCATTACCATTTTGGTTATGATAAATCTCGATATGATTATCACGGACATACAACAGGTCAGCAGTACCACTGCCGTCGATATCCACCAGGTGCAGACGATTCGGGTCAAAGTCTGCCCCGAAATCCGGTGCTCCGCTGAGCAGTACCGGGGAGCCGAAGCGACCATACCCCAGGCAGGGCCAGGCTTTGACTTCACCGCTTTTAATGGCCACCCGGTGGGAAAGACCATCACCAAAGAGGGCGGCATAGCCCAGTTTGACCTGGCCGCTGTCCGTTTCACTGTGTTGCCACCCCGGAGGATAGGTATGCGGTTCCGGTTGTCCGTAACCCTCGGCGCCCCGGTTGGGGTAGCGCAGTAAACTGTCTTCTTTATAGACCAGCAAGTCGGCACGGCCATTGCCCGAGACATCAACCTGTGCCGATTGCCGGTCGGCATAATCAGCCGTATAGGCGGTAAAGGTTCGGTAACTGTCCCAGTGATTTGAGCGTAAGGTCTCCCCCCGGCAGCCGGGGTAATAACCGCCTTCGACCGTATCACCCACGACAACGGACAATTGCCCGTCACCGCGGACATCGGCCAGGCTGGCCCGCCCTTCAAATACCGGTTTCTCGATCGGGAAGGCTTCCGGTTCTACCGGAACACCAAACTGCCCCTGTCCTTCGGGGCGGGCGTAAAGGACGTCCTGTTCAGTCACCAGTAGCAAGCCAGGCAACCCTTCACTGTACAGGTCAACCCACTGTGCGTGCCCCAACAGGGCATTATTTACCACGCTCTTCCCGTCGCCGACCTGTAACGGGTCGAAGGTACGACCCGCCGGTTCGGGTTCACTGTAGCGCAGCGTGGTTGGAGGTAACCACTGAAACTGATAAACCCCGCTGCCATCCTTGCGACACCCAAAGCTTTGCAGCTGTGCCAGCCGGCTGATATTCGACCGATCCGTGGTCGTGTAATCCAGTTTCCAGCCCCGGACCAGAAAGGGCTGACCGTCATTCTCATCAACCAGGTGATGGTACTGCAGAATATGACGACACAGCCGGTGGGTCCTGATTTCAAAACCGGCGTTATAACGGGAAAACGGGTCGGGACGTACAGACCAACACCCCGCCCTCTCTTCCGGGTCATCCAGCGTATATTCACCATAATCAAACACGACCCGGAAGGCATAATGCTCAACGCCATCAATCACATAGTTGCCATAGCGGATCGAAGACAGGTAACGTTGATTCGCATGATCCCGCCCCGAATCGCCTAACGGGACGGGGATACCTTCACGATTCTCCGGTTTGTAGTCATACTGGATCCGGTTGCCCCGCTCATCAACAACATCGGATAATAGCCATTCAAAGATATGTGACCGATGTCCGCAGTCAGCTATACGGCTGTCATCATCGATGCCGTAACGATGCCAACTGTTACTGCCATCCTGCACCTGCCAGAAACTACAACCGTCGCCTGCTATAACCTGCTCAATCCGGCTGAAGTCACCTTCACTGCGGGGTTGATAGCGTATGACGGTTTGTGCACCCTGTCGTTCGCGGCTGACCTCGACCAGCTCCCCCTGCCCGGACAGGATAAAGATGTCATGGTCATCATAACGGGGAATGCCTTTACTGGTACGGCGACTGATACGTGGTGCATCCATGCTGATACCCAGCCCGAACACACCCTGCCCACTGCCGCTGCTATAACTCAGCGCCACCGCCGGTTCCAACCCGCGCGCCGGGGTCAGGTCAAACGGCACCGAGAACCCGGCGCTGCCAGTGAAGCCATCGACCTGTGCCTTGCCGTCGAGCCCCTGCAGGGCACCACCGCCCTTGGGGACCGAGAGCGATGGAAGTTCAAAGCTTCCTGGCGTTGATTCAACCTGTTCTGAAGGAGCCTGTATTTGTTCATTCCGCAACATAATCAATAGCCCTCTTGTTAACCAAACAGATGGGTCTGATAAACAAGAATCACGGCCATATCCTGCAATATCTGTTCGTTTATCGAGGCGCTATCGGCTTCCAGCAACTCCTTCGGTGCCTGTTTTAAATCAAATGTTAAAGTCCAGTATGCCGGTTCACAGGATGACGATATTGCGGGTGATATAATCTCCCCGACATTCTCTCTGATATTCAGTTTTTGCGGATCGCCCTCGCCGAACGTCAGGGTTAAAAAGCCTGCACCCTGCACAGTCTCTTTACCCGCCGTTTTGAGCCGTACCAGTACTGATTTCAAATCAATATTCTGCATTGATGTCAACACCGCATCATCAGTAACCGGGAAGACAAAACTCAGCTTGTCGTTGTCCGCTTCCCCTTTGATGATGTAACGCCACTGATCCGGATAGGCTTGTTTGAGCTCAATGGCTTTTGTATGCAGGTAGGGTTGTAATGCTTTCCGCCCCTGATACAAACCCTGAATATCCTTGCGATATTTTTCGCCTCCATCCAACGCCGTGTAACGTACTCTCACGATGATATCTGACAGGTTACCAAAATTAATCCGGTTGGTTTCCGGCGGCATGGTTAACTGCCATGTAGAAACAGCACCCGTATTTTCAAAAGGCAGATAACGGGGATCATTAAAATCAAGGTTAAAGACACCGCTGTCATCAACACCACGCGATATTGCGATTTGCTGACTGGATTTCCAGCTTTCACGCAACACACTGGTGTCCGGTGCGTCCGTAGCGTCAATATCAGGTAATGATCGTGATACCAGATGACGTGCTGCACTGGTATCCGGTTCCAGCACAACTGAATTTCCAAGCTGTACCAATGTCGCATGCAGGTTCTGGTAAGGGCCGATAATGGCTGGAATTGAAACCGAAATACTCTTGATCTGTCTGAAGTAATGTCCCGGGTAATCAAAATCAAACATTGCCTGATTTAAATTAAATTCAATGACGCCTTTCCGACCATTTGCATCCCCCCACTTGAATTCAAAGAACTCCCGCGGGAAATGTTGTCGTAGAGAAATAGTTTTCTCAATTTCAAGCCGCCGTACATCATTGGCAAGGTAGGCCTGTTCCATTCTGTTGAGATTAAAGAGTAATCCTTCACCGGCCAGCAGACCTTTATGCTGATGATCCCAGTCTTCAATTTCAAAGAAACTGTCATTACGATTCAACTCATAGTTATAAGCTGCCTGTGTTGATAATGAAAAATTCCGCACATCGTTATAAGCCTGATAATAAAAAGTACTCAACCGTTGCACGCACCAGTTATACAACTCTTTATTGGTAAATTTGTCCTTGAGAAAATCAGCCTCTTCCTGCTTGTAGGTTATCGATTGCTGATGGGTCTTGAGATCCTGCTCTGCAGTACCTACACGCGCTTCTGCCCCAGCGATCTGCTGTTCTAGATTACTGACATCGTACTCGGCAATCCGCTGCTGCAGCTCCCATTCTTCCTTGCGACGTTCATATTGCGCGACCGTGGCTGCCAGCCCTGCACTTTGTGACAGCGTCTGAGCCAAAGCAAAAGAAATCTGCCCGCCGGTTCCTATCGCAGTACCAAACTGCATTCCTCCTACAGCCAAACCATAAATATTAGGAACCAGATAACCCGGAATAGCTAATGCCGTCAGCCCTGTGCCAATACCCTGACATACGATAGATGCCGACGTTAGAGCCACATTGGTTTTTTCTCCTGCATTCCAACCCCGCTTAATCAAGGTGTCATAATACTTGTTACGATATACTGCGCTTTCCTTGCTGAAATTCAGCCCTTCCAGCTGTTTTTTCTGCTCATCTATCTGATGTTCCTTCATCGCGGTTGTCAGATTTAATAGCCCCGACTCCTGAGTCACTCTTAATCGGGCCAGGTGCTCTGCATCAGCTTTTTCAAGCACACTTAGCAACCCCTGCCCAAACTGAATCAGGTTATTACAGAATTCCCGGGCACGGGTAATCAGGTAAGCAAAACGATAATGTGGTACTTCCGGTCTGGAGCGACTGCTGGAAGCCAGCCCACCACCACTAGCTGCTGCACGCACCAAGGCAGCAGGATCAATAGGAGCTTCAAACAGCGGCAATATCTGCCGCTGTCCCTTGATATCAAGCCCATTTCTTATTTTGTATAACCGGTCTTCGATTTTATCCCAGTACTTAACCAGCCTGTCATTTTCCGGCACCATGAAGTAACCATCAATGCCCATCACAAAAGGCATATCTGCTGCCTGATCGCTCTGCTCTGCCTGACATATCCCCTGTTCTGGCAAAGCATTTTCCATAGAAACAAGAAAATCTGGAACCGAACTCTGACAAGCAGAGTCTTTTGTACCCGCTGTTTTTTCCGGCTGCCGACCGGCAGTATTTTTTAGCTGGGTGTAAGTTTTCGCTGGCGGTAATTGCAGTTGCCCCAAAGCTCTGGGTCGGGTTCCAAGCAATTCATAGACATAGGCATAATAAAGCAGTGCCAGATTGACAGATTCCCGCGTTGACTGAATGAAAAGCTCGTCTCCCTTATCCAGCAGGTTATCCATATATTTCATCACGATCGCTTTTTCATAGGCACCGATTCTCAGCCGCGCGATCGCATGTGGGTCAAATGGACGTCGCCGATTCAACGCAATAGCCGCCTGATTTCCAAAGATCTCCCTCACTGTTTTCAGTTGATGATTGCGGAACGGCTGGAACCCCCAGTAATTAGATGATGGCTTACTTACCTGCCAGTTGAGCAATATTTTTTTAACCTGCTTCAGCTCGACAGGATTCAAACCAATTGATCGCGTCATAATCCGGTGAATATGATCTGCGGCCGCAGGCGGTAACCTGAGCTCCTTCGGTGATACCGGTCGCATCACGCCATCAGTATCAGGGCCGTGATAACAGATTGTAAGTTCACTGTCGGGATTCAGATTTTGGCTGTAATGGAGATCTATCTGGTGCAACCCGGCATCAAGTTCTATTGGTTTTGACAAGGTTTCCGGTTCAGTTTCCCAAAGACTGAAAAAGACTTCTTTTTGATCAATAAATAATCTTGCCGCTTCTTCCTGCCCTGCAGCAAAACGATAGGTTCCGGGTTCGTATATTGATAACTGCCCCCGCAGGTTATAGCCAGCATTATTCCAACCAGATTTAGGTATCTTTACAAATCCTTCGGTACAGTAATGTGCTTTAGGTTTTGCCGAGATAAAGTCACTTTCTGAAAGCAGGTTATCTTTTGCTGCTTTTTCCTGTATATCATAGCCTTTTAACAGGAAGTACAACGATGAAGGGATACTGCAGGCCGTTGCTGGAACAGGCTGGATCCTTGATGCGGTATCTGCACCCCGATACCTCAATTGAAAATCGCTTATAACATTCCATGTACCATCATCCTGGTTATTATTGGAAGTATCATCTAAGCAATGTGAGCAGACGACTTCAACAACATGAAATCCTGACGATAACGATACTTTTGCCGAAGATTCCTCTCCTTCTCCTTTACTGTCGATCAGAGTATTGCCATTAATAATCAGCCGGAAAGCTTCAGGAGAAAGGGACCAGAATGCGTATTCTCCCTGATTATCTATTTTCAGCCGAGTTTTGAAATGAGCCACATACTTATCAGCAACATTATCTGTTTCTGACATCAGATGCCTTATCCCCAGTCCAGCACACACACCTTGTTTAGATGGCGTTAGAGCTGATAAATCTGGTATTTCTTTATAAGCCCCATCATAACGATGGAAAAAGACTGCAGGAATCGTTTCAGGAAGTGCCCAGATGTGTTTTTCAATTGATTGGAACTGATTATTGGTATCTGCCCCCTTATAAACAACATCAAGGTGAATACCACCGTCTTTCTGGAAGAATTCAATCGTCACCGGATGCTGACCAGCCGTTAGTTTGATACGACCATTTCGTTCTCTCGCACTGTGTATCTGATCGTTGTGCACAACAAGCTGGTCGTTAATAAATAACATGGAGCCATCATCCGAATTGACTCGGAAGTGATATTCGCCACTGTTATTGATCCGCAGCATCCCCTTAAAACGAAGAGCAAAGTGCTCTCTCTGCCAGCCTGCATAGTAAGCGGTAACATCAATCAGTTTGGCGCTTGGTGCCGTCCCTATATAACGTGCGGCACTTTTATTGTAGCTGCGGTCAAGCAGGGCACGCTCAACGGGTAAGGATAAAACATTATTGGGAATATCTGTCTTTTCATTACCTGTATCAGGTCCCTGATAAGCAACTGAGAGTCCATAGTCGATTCGGTGATTGAAGTAGCGCAGCTCGATCGTGTGAAAACCTGCACTAAGTGATATGGGTGCTGAACCTCGTTCTTCTGCATACCCCAGTCGGTCAAAGACAATAATTTCCGTATCATCAATACTCAGTGTACAGCCATCATCGACCGTTACAAAAAATTGATAATTTCCCGCTTCAGTGATTTTAATACCACCCCAGAAACAAGCGGCAAAATTATGCGGCCCTGCTCCCGGTAAGGTATCCAAAGTAAACTTTGGCATAAACCCACTATGAACCGGTAATAAATCAACAAAGTCAGGAACATTCGTAAACAGCGTGTCTGCAGGGGCCGTGTAATAAGAATAACGCAGCAGTGGCACTGCTTCGGGCAGCATCAGGCGGTATCCGGGAATAGTGGTTTTCTTCCCGTCCGTATCCGGCCCCTGATAATACACATTGAAAACAATGCCTCCCCCCCACTGGATAAAATAAATGGTGAGCGGGTGGTCACCGGCTTTCAGGTCAATCTCAGCTGAATACTCTTGCGAATATTCAGGTGCATCAACCACCAGTTTGTCATCAATATACAGCTTTCCATTATCATCAGCGCGATAGAAAAACTTATAGGTTCCGGCTGCTGAAATCTTCAGCCTGCACATAAACCGCTGGGCAACCCATTCGTTACGGTCACGATCTTCAATCGTTAACCTGTCGGTTATCCCGCTATAAACAGGCGTCAGTTTATCGAACTCACTTATATCAGATTTGATATTATTATTCGGTGGTATGTGATAATAATCATAATGCACCCCCATCATATCCGGGGTGTAAACTTCGGTATACAACACCTGATCCATAGGATAAATATCACCGTACAATAACGGTAATTCAGCAATATCCGTTTCAGGGTCAAAGCGCGATGTTGTTTTTCCGCTGATATTATCAATTCGCTTTCGGTCAATCAGGGTGCCGTATATCTTCTCCGAATCTTCAGCATCAAAAGGTGCTGCCGTATCAGTCAGAGCCACAAAGGAGTTAGGCAGAAAGTTTCGCAGGCTATAGCGAGGAAGGCGAATCTGTTGAATAATTTCCGGCACGTCATCATCAGCGGAAACATTAAAAAAGGAGCTTACTGCGCCATCAGGGGAAACCAGTTTTTCCTTATCTGTTACAGCCTGTTTTTTTAGTTCAAGTGCAAGCAGCCGTGAAGCAACAGGGTTGAACAACCCCTTGGTCTCTTCGTTAAATGTATTATCCTGAATACCGCCAGCACGTAATGGATCAAACAGGTACTGTAACCATTTGGCCGTCATTTCATGTTTTTTCTGACTCGCCAGCGTTTCGATAATCAACATAGGTGCATGGTAAAACAGCTCCCAGAAATAAGTACCATAAACACCGTCAAAATCAATCTGGCTTCCATCCTCAAGTGCCGGTAACTGTACTGATGAATCTGGATTAAAACGACTGAAAGGATGTAATTCTACCGGTGGTTTCTGTTGTGACCGAACATCCAACAGTCTGGGAATACCACCGATGCGGATACGATTATCCAGATCATCGACCGCCATCGTGGTTAACCGGGAGATTTCTATCTCTTCATCACCAAACTGAACCAGATCAAATAACTGCCGCCGCGCGACTACCAGTGCACTAATAACCGTTGTTGTTTTCTGCCGCTGTTCGCGCTCTTTTGAAGTACGACCAGACAAATTCTCATATAAATAGGTTGTACTGGGGTGGTTCAGCTCACAGTTGACCGATACCGCTTTGTAGGTTGCTGAGTCTTCAATCGCCTTGGTGCTGGATTTAACCTTACATAAAAAGCTTTCCTGCCCGGTATTCAGAATAAACGCACCCGGCAGGTTTTTAACGGGCATGACCTGATATTCCTGCGCACCATCTGCAGTCAGAATGCGCTGAACCTGTTGCGAACGAATTCCATAAGTTCTGGCCAGAGATGGTGTCAGAGCATTAGACGATCCGAGATAAATATCCTGGGATGAACGGCTGCCCTTATCCTTGATATCTAAATCATAAAAACAGTCATTTTCCTGATAACCAATCAGTGAAAAATCACCGCCATAAGGAGATAAAGAAACCTCATTCAGATTCTGATCAAAACTACGAACCGGATTCAATGGAGTAAGGAACGGCCCGTAACTGGAAAGAAAGTCAACCAGTGGATGATATTTTACACCTCGTAACCGCAAGCTATTATTGACGTTACCACTGGCCTCAATAAAGTCAAAAAAAGCAGATCTCAGCAGGTTCGTAACATTATTTTTTGAGTCATCATTTAATGCGGTGACAACAGATTCAAGCTCATAATCAATCGCGATGTCCTGCGGGGTTTCCAGCAAAATACTGCCATCATCGGCGATATAACCTTTATCTATTAATCGCTGCCAGTAAACCGTGCGAAGATCCTGATTATTTGCGGTATAAACCTGTGGTCCCCATACATCACTCCACTCTGACAGCTTTTCTTTACGGGCGGTTTTAAGCCCTACAGTTTTCAGTTCTTCCGGCACAATATACCGCACCAGATAAGCTGCAAGTGGCGTCAGATCATCCAGTGAGATTCTGGTTTTTTTACGGATTACTGTTCCTTTTGGCTGTTGCAGTTCCTGCATTTCTGTTGGTTGGAAAAGCAGTTTTTTACTGTAGTCATCCTCGCTGAAATCCCATAAACGGAAAAAACTGTCACCGGACGTTTCCAGACGTGGCTCAAGGTTCAGTACAGAAAGGGCATTCACCAGCTTACTGTAAAAGTAACGATAGTCTTCATCACCATCACTGCGGGCAGCATTAGGTGTCAGATGACGATTATTCAGGTCATTTTTATTCAGTAGCGGGCCGTAAAGTAATGATAAACGAGGCCCGATACCTCCCTGAGCAGGAACATTGAAGACCTGAACTTTACGCCAGTACTCCTGATCCATGTCAAATACAGCACTGCCACTGCCAAACTGGGTATTGAATTGTTTGACAAAAGGATCATCCCCTTCACTGTGCTGGTAATAAACAACATCATCTTTTACCAGTGTCTGGGGAGGAAGCCAGTTACCATTGGATTTTTGATAAGAGCATTTGATCGATATTTTATAAAGCTGATGTTCTGTTTCGCCAGCATCCGTTGCATTCAGTTTTTTCAGGCACCGTTGATACTGACTAATCGAAAGGTTCGTGGATATTCTGTTAAGCCTGAGTTGTTCCCGCCGTTTCTGATCACGTTCTTCAGCAAGTTCTCTGTCCGTTTGTTCAATCGCTGATTCACGCTGATCGATCAAACCGACAAAAAAGTTCTTCAAACCATCGATTGCTTCAGTAAATGAATTACCCTGAATACTTTTTTTCAATTCACCTGACAGGAAGTTCAATGATGAATTTTGACTTTCAAGTAGCGAATTTATCAGCGCTCTAACATAGGTTTCATTCTCTCCTGTAACTGTTTTGACCGCCGCATTAAGTTGCTCGGTATATGAATTAATAATATCAATTTGCGACGTAATGATATCAACTTGTCTTTTTTGTTTAACCGCCTTTTCCCTGACTTTCTTTTTGACCTCAGCATCTTTGCCTTTCTGATCCTCAAGCGCATCCTCAAGGCCATCAATAATAGCTTCCTGAATCTTGATATTGGCATCAAAAATGGCTTTTTCAGCGCCTGTCTTCTCGGATGCCCTAGCTTGAAGATTTTGAAGTGAAGCTTGCAGTTTCTCTCTTTGGCGCCTGATTTTTTTCTGCTCGGCAGATTCTTTCTCCTGTTGCTGATCCCCTTTTCTATCCTTAGATCCGACTTTTTCAGAATCAGCTTTTGTCTGTTTCGTCAGTTCGACCCAAAATACAAACAGTTTATTGAATGCATAAACCGGCGTAATGGTATCGGCCTGAATAGTATTAATATCAATCTTTCTCCAGTGTTCCCAAATCCCGGTAGCAACATTCTGGACTGTATAATAATAATCATAGGGTTCATCGATTGTACGTCCAAAAAGGAATAGCTTTTCTTCCCGGCTATCACCTTCTCCGGCATAACAGTAACAGGAATCAACAATTTTTAGCCGTGCTAACGTCTGGAACTGATCAACATAATTCAGGAAAGCTTTTTCAACATGTTCCTCATCTTGCAAGTCAGCTTGAACCAACTCTTCCTGCAGTTTTTTAAACAGGTCTGTCTTTTCTTTACGTAATGACGCTTCAATCGTGTTTTCCGGATATAAAAAGACTTTACGGTTGGCCTCCCATACCCGATATTCGAGCATCCACTCCCACCAAGGCTCTGGAATCGTCAGGTTTTGAATACCCCGCTCAAGACCAAGACGGCAACGCTGTAAATAAAGCTGGCAGCTGGCATAAGCCGAAACAACCAGAGACGTTTTTTCCATGCCATGGCGTTTGACATCAATCAGCAGATACTCAAACAGATCAACGTCATTATCAATATCAGGGAAATCCTGCTGTATTTGCCACAAAGCAATACTGAGCAGGACATCTCTTAACTTCTCGTTAAGTGTTTTCTGTATCTGTTCATCTACTTCTTTTTGGCGATGACCTTCGTAACGGCATAAAACCGACTGACGAACCTGCTCCGCCAGATCCGGGCAAATAGCAGTTGGATCAGCCAATTTTATTAAAAGATGGCTATCCAGATCTGTCCTTTTAGCCAACTCCCAGAGGCCATGAATCAGTTTAAGCTGTTCTATACGGCTATTGAATCGTGTTTCAGCCAGATCAGCTATCGGTTCTAACTGCGTTTTCTCCCACCCTGAAGCCTGCATCAATAGCTCCAGAGCGGTTGAATTATCCAGTGTCTTCGATTCTATGTATTCAAAAAACCGGTTTTCTTTATCATTAAAATCTGCAAACACCACCCGGACACTACAAAGATGCTGTAACTGTTTAAATGATAAGGCGTTAAAATCAGCAGGCAAATTATACTGATCGGGGTGCCCGATCACACTTAAAAGCAGGCTCTCATTCAGGTCAAGCTTTTGGAAAAGCATCAACGCTCTGGCCAGCGTGATCATCACCGGCTCAACAGATTCCGGAGTATCATGCAAAAGCGAACGATGCCAGCCCTCATCCAGATTCACCCATGAGGCAAGACAACTAATCACGGCAGGAGTTGTCTGGTAAAAGTTTGCAAGCTCCTGCTTCAGAGCATCCTCAGTGCCAGAATCACTTTCTTCCGCGCCTTGTTCAGTACCACCTTCACTAACTCCACTCAAGAGCACATCACGCGTATTTTTCTGCCATTCAGCCAGATCCTGATTTTTCCAGGAAGCTTTTACCTGTTCAGAGATGACGCCTGAAAGTACATATTTTAATTCAGCGACACTCATATTATTCTGCTCAAGCCACCGGGCACTCTTCACAGCGTTCAAAAGCTGGTCAATAAGCGATGATTCATCCCCTGTTGTCGCTACCAGATCAAACAACCCTGTACAGTCATCAATGCTGATACCTAGCAACGTGCTCAAACGGCTAAAACGATAAAAAGCAGACAATGTCGGAACATCTAGAATGACATATTTCTCACTATTAACTTCATCATGAATAGCGAGCCAGCTTGCAAGTGATATAAACTCACTGTTTTTATTACGGATACCCAACGCTGAACGTAGATTATTAACCCGCTGAGCAACTACAGAATCTTCGATTACACCCGTAATGTCCCAGCGTGATGCCTCATCCTTGTACAGCAAATTTTCTCGTGTAACGGGATGGTACGGTGTTTCTGTATGCCGGTTAAACGTATCATCAAAAGGAGTATTATCCTGTCCCCCATAGGTTTTAAGGCTTCCAATAACAGGAATCGTGTCGTCAAGTGATACTGAAAGCAGCTCACTCAGTTTTTTCACTTTACTCAAAAAGAGTAAGAATGATTCATCAAGACAATCCTGATTTTGAATATCCAGGCGATACATTTCGGCATAGATGTGAAATAACCAGTCCAGATTTTCAAAAGAGATATCCAGTTTTTTACTCAAACGGACAAATCGGTTTAAACGGTCAAGGCGGTGATAAAAATCCATACACACCTGATCAGAAAAATCTTTTCCTGACCTGCCATCTGAAACTAACAGATTATCAATGTATTCATCACTTCCCTTGAGATCAAGCAGCATGGGGCTGGAGTCTTTCAACCCCTGATTAATGTAAAACCCGGCACTCAAACCTGCCAGCAATTCACTTTTCGACAAATTCTGTTCAAATAGTTGCCTGAGTTGTTTGAAATCCAGATTAGTACGACTGGAAAACTCAGTCGCTTTTACTAACGCCTTCAAACTGGTAACAGTAGGTTCTTCAACAAGAATTCCGTAACCATTACAAAGCGTTGCAGCATCAATTGTCTTATCTTTAAAAAAAAGATCAGCATCTGCTCTTGTAATATTGAGCATTTCAAATACAACAATAAAATCTGACCGCTGACATTTTTGATAAATATCAGCCAGTTCTATTTTATTTTGTTTAAGATAAGCACGCGTTTTAGTTAACGATAGATTAAACGGGAGTGTATTAGGATAGACCTGTGTTTCCAGTGCGTCATAAACAGCCCTCTGATCTTTTTTATCATTTTCACTTTGCGCAGCCAGTAAATAATTTTTCAACAATCCATTCAAAACATCATTAACAATTTCTATATAGGGCACTTCTTTATGTGTACTGTCATGATCAAGCAAAATTTCAGTTAAATCAGGGCGTCGAAATGATATTTTTAGTTTTTCAGGAATCAGCGCATTATTCGGATCGGATACATATTGGTCAATTATTTTCAATAAATCAGACAAATAAGCTGAAGCACTGAAAATAGAACGCGAAGCATCAATTTGTTGATAATTTTGGTTGCCGAATAAATCAGCATAACTGGGAATATTTTCAAAGTACTCCGGAATTTCTTCTCCAACATTATTACCCGGCATTTTGCGAAAATGCGTAGCGGTTGCAAGATTTGCCGCATTTCCCCACATGTGCAGCGTCTGTTGCTTTATACCGGCTGCTTTGTGATAAATATCAGTTGCACTGCCCCCTCCCGGCAACTGTTGGCCTACCTTGTCAACAAACTGCTGCTCAGATAGTGCTGTAATGCCATTGGCTGAATCAAAACCAAGATCAAGCAATCGTTCAACATCAGCCTCATCCAAATTTAAGCGGAACAAACGTTGCATCGCCATTAGCTGATCTAATAATGACTCTTTTTCAACATTGTCATCTGATTCAGGCCATGACAGGTTATCTAATGCAACCTGATCCTGAAAATCAAACGAACATACATCAAAAGAAGGATTAAGCTTCCGGAAATTTTCTATATGTACAATCATTTGTTACATCTTTAGATAGGTCAACAGAATGTTTTCAGACTCACACAAGTCAGTGTAAAATCAAATGTCGTCTACATAAACCATAACAGTCTTATATTAAATAAAATCATTAATATAATAGTAAAACAGAGATTTTAGTTAAGACCGTTGCAAGAGAAATGTCTAGACATAATACGACAAACAATGATTAGGCTAAGTTCCCGGAGATAGTTGAAAGCACCAATGTTCCATGATTTTTCTGACGAATCGGTCAGTGCTTAGCTGAACGGCTTCTGACAGATCTCGCTTCCAAGCCAGGTAATGCGGGAGATAGCGGGTAGCCACTCCCCGAAACACACCACCAATCCAGCGCTTTAAATGGCTATGGTAAGCATTAACGTGTTGAATATGATAGACACCTTCCAGAACATGCTGGCCTGCCGAGGTAACCAGTTCCTTAAACTCAAATCCAAGCTTCTCTGCAAGCTTTTCATGTGCAAGGTGTGCATCCGCACAGACCGTTGCTTAATCGATATACGACCGTTTAAATGGCGGCACAACTCATTAGCACTTTCGTTTTCCAAAATACCATCAACAGTGTGCCGTTCACGGTCTCTGGCTACCATTACCGGGACTTTCCGAGCTTTGTTCGGATCATCTCCGCGTTTTCGAGAAGGCCTTGGCAGGTCTTTCCTCTGCCCTTTAAATGATTCACGAAAAAAAGTTTCATCAAGCTCTGTGATGCCACAAAGCTCTTCTGCCTGATCATTATTTATGACCTCAAGAAAGCAGTGGCGCCATCGGAAGGCCGTTTTCAGGTTAATATCATACTCACTGGCTGCCGAGCGCAGTGTCATGGAGTAAGTCATACCCGTGAGGTAGTTATTCCATTTTTCCGGATATCTAAGCCTTGCCAAAGGGGTCTTGCTGAATGCATTGAAAGTCACTTTGCATGACTTGCAGCGGTAGCGCTGCCGCCCGCTTTGAAAGCCCCAGCGATGAATATTATGGTCTTTACACACGGGACATTCCGGATGTTCAGCAAAGCGAGATAATATGCTTGCTTCAAGATCAGGTGTGGCAGGTGGATTATTTACAGATGATTCTCTTTCTATAACATCAGATTCAGGTTTTTCTACTATATCCTCATCCGGTATTCGGGCATTGAGCAGTGTCCTGTCAAGAATTTTCCGTAACTGCTCAAAATCCGTAGGCGGCATCACCCATGAGCCGGGCAGATTTATCCCGCACCACGTCTGACAGTCTGGGAATCATCTGGGTTCCGCAGATTCTATCTTTAAGATAGTTGGAGAAGGATATGCCGTGCAGCCTGCATGTTTTTTTCAGGCTTGCAAATGTATCCCGGCAACGCTGACCGAGATGACTTCGAGTGCCACCACTGATCTTTCGTCGTTTCACGTACTCCCTGATTTGCCGCTCACTCAGGTTATTATGAAGTGGCAGCCATGGATACTTTAGTATCAGCAATAACTCCTCCCGTGCCCGGTGAAGCTTACCCAGGACAGCACGAAGGTCAGGATAGTCAGACTGTGTCGCCACCCAGTGATTAAAATCCTGTTCAATCTGCGCCTTCCGTATGGCTGTCGGCGCTTGGCAATAGGTCTCAATATCGTCGTATATATGCCAGAACTGCTTTTCCATCCAGTCACGGGCAGCCCGTTCCTGCTTATTGGCAGGGATCAGCTTTGCCAGTGGGCGGCTGGCATGGAACCAGCACAGGGAATGTTCAAACGCCGTGTCAAACTGCCGGGCACCGTCACTGTGGATGACCATGGCTTCAGGGCAGCCGTTGTTTAACAGGCCTGCCTTGAGAACAGCCTCTGTCGCTTTACGACGCTGCTCTTTGGCAAAGAGTTTATGGTCATCCAGAAAGGCTTTCCAGGCAGCTTCGTTCAGAAAGTGGATTTCCCCATAAGCAGACAAGGTATCAATCCACCTGTCAGCCATTTCTACCTGCTTCATATAACTGAGTGCAGCCGGGTTCAGGATATGAGAGCGACGCTTTCCCTGAAGCAGGGTCAGGAAATTAATGCGGCTTTTGCTGTCGGTTGAAGAAAATACGGTAAAAGTGTCGTTACCGATTACCGTGCAATAGCCGTTTTTTCCATCATGTCGAGCACCTGTGTCGTCTACAAGCAGCATACGGGAACAGGCAATACCTGTTTCGAGAATATCTTCCCGCTCCTGATGAAACAGCTCATGCCCCTGCGTCAGTAAGGCATTGAGTTTGCCCTCAGAGATTGGGCAGCCATGGCTGTGCAACCAGTCAAGCAACAACGGTTGGGTAACACTACAGGAATGATAAAGATCCAGCACCATGGATCTGAGGTTATCACCGAAGCGACCTTTTATATGGATAGGCAACGGTGCAATGACAGTCTGACCTTCAGGGGTAAGCCATACTTCGCGACGGTAGCGTGTTGTCGTGAACTCCAGATTCACATCAACATGGGTAAAATCCTGATAGCCTTTGCGCTTCCAGTTATCCTGTACACCCGCTGCCGGGCAAATTTCCTCACGAACAGAAGAAGGAGAAGGCTTGGCTGTGCGACCCGGTTCCAGTGATCGGGAACGTTTGCTCCTGGGTGGCGTTTCAGCTGGCGACGTTGACTGACTGTCCTTATTTTCAACGTCTTCCGACGTTTTTTTGTTCGGGCGAATTTTTGGTTGCCCCTTGAGTTTTTTAAGGTGCCGGATTTCCTTGCGCAGGGCGGTATTTTCGGCTGTCAGCTTATTGATTTTGTCGAGTAGCGTGCTGACAAGAGCCTTGAGTTCGCTGACTTCTGTTTCAAGGTCTGAAATTGTAGGCGAGTTCATAGACTTGATTATGCCCGATTCCGAAGGACAAAGTTTTGATGTCAGCGTGTTGACTCGCCTACGAATTTTGAGCAGTTACAATTTTCCACTGCTCATCGCTTAATGACGGTATGGAATTAATAAAGTCCCGAAAGAGTTCTGATTGCATAAAGAACCCCTAAAAGGTAGAAGGCATGGGAAGTGTAGTTCATTCAACTACTTCAGGGAACTCAGCCCAATGATTATATTTTAATCATTCAGATTGACGATAATTTATAACCAAATATCAGAGCATCCATGGCATATTCAGCTTAACTATCAGTTTATGGCTCTTGGAAAATTTACGTCATGAAATACAAAAAAGTCTTTATCGTTTCAGGATGCTTATTAGTTGCATTTTATTTTTTATTTATTAATACTTCAGACCACTGCATTTACAGAGATACATTTTCAATCGGAAAATATACTGGAAAGGAAGAGGACGCAGGGCGAAAGCTTCATTAAAACTAACGTACACGAATTTATGATCCATCCTCTTTCTATCCTTAAAAGAGGTTAATCGGATGCCTGCTTGTACGCCTATAACCGATAGATTCCAGACATTAAGTGATTCGCGTAGCGCTATTCACATCACCTACTCGCTGCCAGAAGTTCTATTTATCGTTTACGCCAGCGTCTTAAGTGGCTACAACGAGTGGGAAAGCATGGCTAATTTTGGCAGCTACAACCTCACTTGGTTTCGTCAGTTCTTCCCTTACCGCTGGGGCATGCCTTCGCACCACACTATCGAGAAAGTATGCATGATGATTAACTCCAAAGCGTTCATGCAGCTCTTTATTGATTGGATGCAGGATGTCGTTGCCAGAATTGATGATCAGGCAAACGACGAGCCAGACAATAACAATAAGCAGGATATAGACGACGTTATAGCTATTGATGGTAAGGCGCTGAGGGGATCGCGCCCCGCTAAGGGTAAAAAAATGGTTCATATCGTCAGTGCTTACAGCGCCAAACTCAGCCTGATATTAGGGTTTACTCCCGTTGAGAGGAAATCCAATGAGATTACTGCTATCCCAGAAATTCTGGACATGTTGGTGGTAGAAGGATGCCTGATAACGAGTGACGCCATGGGTTGTCAGAAAGACATCTGTCAGAAGATCGTGGACAAAAAGGCAGACTATCTAATCTGCGCCAAGAATAATCAACCCACGCTTTGTAAAAACATAGAGAAAGTGTTTACAAAGCACATCGAAGATCATCCGAAAGACCCGGAGCCTACTGATGCCAATGTTTTTTTTGCAGAAACAGAAGAGCAAAGCCGTAATCGTCAGGAACACCGTCGTTGCTGGGTGTTTAATGACGTTTCAGAGATTGATCCTGATAATGAATGGGCAAAACTGACTCAGTTTGCTGTCATTCAGAGAGATCGACTGATCCATTCGATACAAACGACAGAGTTGCATTGTTACATTATGAGTCGGGAAATGCCTGCTCAAAGCGTGCTGGAGAGTGTTCGGGCTCATTGGTGCATCGAGAATGGCCAGCACTGGAAACTCGATGTCAGCTTTGCCGAAGATGCGTCAAAAATCCATGAGCGCACTGCCGTAAAGAACTTAGCCACTGTTAGGCGCTGTTGTTTCAATGCTCACAATCAGAGTGATCGCTTCCCTAAGAAAAGCATGAACCGCAGGATAGAGCTGGCAGGGCTCGATGAAGAGTACCGAGCTGAGTTAATTAGGGAGTGTTCATTTCTCTGAGCAAAAGGTTCGCTGAACGGCATCAGAGCGAAAAAAAGGTTTATTCATATCTTCTCAAATGAAGAGGTAGTGACTTGTATCAAATTCAGTATTTTGAGCCATAAATGTAGCATTGCGGCGCGACATAGAAAAATTGAGCTATTTATTGCCAATAATAAATGCTGATGAGTACTGGAATTTATTCTTTAGCACGATGGAACCTTCCAAGGTTTCGCCCTGGAAGAGGACGAATGTTATGCAATACAAAAGGAATCGATAGATGAAGTAACAGATTATCATCTGGGGTTTATTGAATTTGATGACCGTGGGCAAATTAAAGATCGAAACCAACTCAATTTTCTTCTTGATACATTAAAAAACCAAATAACAGATCAAAATACACTTATTCTGACTTTTATTCATGGCTGGCACAACAACGCTTCAAAAAGCAGTTCTAACGTAATGAGTTTCCGGGAACTCCTCAGAAGTATCTCACATAACGAAATGGCACGATGCACAAATCAAACATGCCAGCCATACAAAATATTTGGTGTTTATATTGGCTGGGAAGGTGAAAGTATCAATATTCCTCTGATAAAAGAGCTCACTTTCTGGAAACGTAAACAGGTTGCTCACAAGGTAGGCTCTCAAGGTGTGACAGAAGTTCTTTTGAAGCTGGAACAGCTGGTAAACTCAAGTTCAAATACAGAATCAAATTTCAATACAAAAATAGTTGCTATCGGGCATAGTTTTGGCGGAGCAATTCTCTACGGCTCATTACAACAGGTATTAACTGACCGTTTTATTGCAATGCAGCATAGCCCTCTTTCACCGGCTGAATCTGAGCATAAAAATCAACAGGCTTTTTTTGGGGATCTTGTTGTACTGATTAATCCGGCCTTTGAAGCCATACGGTTTGCAAATCTTTATGATCTCTCTCAGCATGATTGTTGTGCTTATGAGGGAAGCCTGCCGAGCCTTGTCATCCTGACATCGGAAACAGATTTTGCTACACGCTACCTTTTCACCCTTGGAAGAAAAGTATCAACCATCACAAATCGCTATCCGGAACTGAAAAGACATGTGTGCACCCGTGAGGGAATGATCGGGACAACGATTAAAACAGCAGATGCAGACGCCACAGCCATCGGCCACTACAAACCATACTGGACACATCAGCTTCATATGGCAAATCAGCCGACCCACAAGGGCTTGAAAATAGATGAATGGCTAAACCAGGAATATCAAAACACACTCGACTTTGGTTTTTCCCAACTGGAGCATCTGGGACAAACATCCCCGAGAAACCCATTTCTTAATATTTATGTCGATCGTAGCCTGATCGATGGCCATAACGATATCTGGGGAACGCCGCTGATTAATTTTTTGCAATGCATGATTTCCCTGAAAGTCACTGCCAGCGAAAGCAACCATGAACGGGAAATACCGGCTCCAGCCAAGTGATCAAAATCACTGAACTCAGCAAACAGCATTCAGCTCAAATTTAACGGACTCTCACCATGGCACATAGATTACTCCGTAAAGGCGATGGACTGGGTAAACG
Organism: Endozoicomonadaceae bacterium; assembly: GCA_965261725.1. Taxonomy (GTDB): domain Bacteria; phylum Pseudomonadota; class Gammaproteobacteria; order Pseudomonadales; family Endozoicomonadaceae; genus CANDOC01. The sequence continues at coordinate 51,360 of CBDHDU010000011.1, forward strand.
GAAAGACAAAGACCTTGTCGATCTTGTAAGAAAATTACAACGACTCTTGAATGTTCATGAAGATGGCATGTTTGGGCCAGATACTGAAACCGGTGTGCTTTGCTTTCAGAAAGATAATCACCTTGATGCCGATGGTCTTGTCGGCTCCAGAACCTGGGAAAAACTTGAAAGCAAAGAGACTTCTTCCCCGCTGGAACTTAAATATTTTCATGGTGACCTCAACTGGGTTCATGCACAGGAAGGGCATGCAGGTAAGGTCTACTGGCCGGGAGGGCACTCAGGTGTAACACTTGATCCGGGTGTTGATCTTGGCCATATAGATGCTTCTTTATTTGATGATGCCTATAAGTCATTACTCTCTCCGGAAGCAATAAACGCTTGCCGGTGCGTACTCGGACTCAAAGGCGAAGCTGCAAAAGCAGCTATGCATAACTTATCATCGGCCTTTTCTTCAGTCCAAATAAGTCGGCAGATTGCAGCAGGCATTTTTCCTTTTATTGCCGACCCTTACTGGCGAAAAATCAGTAAACGCTATCCTCCTCTAACCCAAGATCAATGCCCAGGTGAAGTTCAGACAGCGCTGCTGTCAATCGCATTCAACCGGGGCGCATCCAACCCTAAACTATCCGTGATGGATAATGCTATTTTATCCAAAAACTGGATTATGCTGGCTGATGTAATTGGTAATATGCAGCAGGATCATAAATTAAAAGGCATACGTCTGCGCAGGCAGCAGGAAGCCCAGCTTATTCGGACTCTGCTCAACTGACCCTATCAGAATAATCGGTAACAACCGGAATGACATGTGGTATGAATTTCATCATCACGATTTCTCGAATAAAATCTATGAGTTATAGGATGGCGACGAGCAAAGTGTACAAAAATAATTTGTACACTTTCAACAATAGGTAACAATCTTCGTTTATCTATCAGGGGCTGTACAAAAGCCCCTGATTTCATTTAACACTTTGGTGCAGGCCAGATTCATGCCCCAGAGTGCATTTCACATCATCGCACTTCAGTACAGATCGAATTCACGCACTTTGGTGCACATTTCATTTATGCACTCCAGTGCATCCTGCAGATCACATCCGCGTACTCCAGTACAGGTCGCGTTTCCCTGCATCGATATTCAATCATCAACAATCCTCACGCCCATATAACGCATTACTACGCATTTCGTGCCCTGCACGATGCAACATCATTGCAGGCATTCAAAATTCAATGAGCGCATCCCTACGCATTGCTGCAACCTGCCCGATAGTGCAACAAAAATCTCTCAAAAAAGCTTCAGGTCTGATGAGGCATTTCCTACAGTTGGCTTCATTAACGGATTAATTCAAAACAAAAGGACGTTTCAATTCAGAAAGAGATTCAAAATGAAAAAGAAAACCAGCCCGATAAAGCAATTCCTCGTTACTCAGTTGATGGATGAAATTGAAAAATGGGATGCCAAGAAAATCAAAGAATATGCTTAAAAGAAATGGAAAGAGGAGCTTGAAAAAAGCTCACTGAGAAAAATCCAGTTAATGGGAATCGAATTCGGCATTTTTGAAGAGACAGAATTAGAAGCTGAGAAGAAAGAAGAAAAAAAGGAAGAATCTAAAAAATAGATCTCCCCTTTTGAAAGCTCGCAACAAGCGAGCTTTTTTTGGGCTGCAAGATTGACAGAGCCACAGCAGGATTTTTGTGATAATCATAGACGATTGAGCGTAGCAACGGGATGTTGGAGCAGGGCGAAAGCTTCATTAAAACTAACGTACACGAATTTATGATCCATCCTCTTTCTATCCTTAAAAGAGGCTAATCGGATGCCTGCTTGTACGCCTATAACCGATAGATTCCAGACATTAAGTGATTCGCGTAGCGCTATTCACATCACCTACTCGCTGCCAGAAGTTCTATTTATCGTTTACGCCAGCGTCTTAAGTGGCTACAACGAGTGGGAAAGCATGGCTAATTTTGGCAGCTACAACCTCACTTGGTTTCGTCAGTTCTTCCCTTACCGCTGGGGCATGCCTTCGCACCACACTATCGAGAAAGTATGCATGATGATTAACTCCAAAGCGTTCATGCAGCTCTTTATTGATTGGATGCAGGATGTCGTTGCCAGAATTGATGATCAGGCAAACGACGGTAACTATTCAGCACCCAGCAAAGAGTGACCGCAGTAATTCTTCATGGCTATAAGCAGGGCTTCAAAAACATTCTGCCCCTGCTTTCTCGCAGATGAAACATAACTTCGTATTCGGCAATACCATTTCGCCCCTTCCTCGCTTCTGATGCAGCCCGATATTTTTTGCTTCACCTTGCCATTTCTGATGTCTTGCTCGCTGCCATTATTGTCGAAGGGGATGTTGAGGTCGGTCATGAACCTCAAAGTTTCGTCCTTGTACTCCACCAACCGCTTAAACAAGTTGAACGCTTTCGTATTCTTGACTTTGTCACGCCCCAACCGTTGCCGTACTCGTTCCATATAGTCGGCTTCTTCCGCTTGCGCCCTTTTTGCTGTTCGCTCGAACAGTGAAGAGATACGCTGGCGGATGGATTCCGGCATCGCCTTCATTCCCAGCTTTCTAAAACCATTGCTGAGGTGACAGGCCAGTCTCAGCAGCCGCTGAAGACGAGCCGCAAGATAGTTGCAGTCGCGATCAACGACACCCTGTAACTCCCTCAGGTGGTGGGCATTGCAGAGTACATGAGCCGCAGCATAGCGGAAGTAAACCTTGTAGTGGTCATGAACCAGTATCCCGGCAAAGGTCAGCAAAATACCCATCGTCTCTATGGCGGAATGTCCTTTACTCAAGTCCAGATGATAGTACGTCCACTTGTCAGTACGCAGGACATGCATCCACCACAGCGCTCCGGCTACTCTCATGCCTGTTTCATCAGCGCCTGCAATGGGTTCAACCTTAAGGGCGTCACTAATTGCCTGCTCAGTGCTGGCTAACCGGTCATAAGCATTGCTCTGGAAGGTGCAGATGGAACCCGGACTGACTTCCAATCCGAAAATATCCATGAAGAACTGGGAGGCACGCTTGCAAGGTATAAGTTGATACTGACAAAGATACACGGCCAGCGCCTGAGTCACCGGTCCATACTGCACGTGAGCATCAACTCCTTCAGGGAAACGGGCTTGTGTCATGTGACCGCAGCGGCACTCTTTGATTTCGGCCACATGGGCTGTCACTTCAAAGTGACCAAAACGACCCGGTTCAAATACTTGCCTTTCAACCAACTTGGCAATGTTTGCAGAGTGCAGGGACTGATGGCACTTCTCACAGTCTATAACCGGGTGATATTGGGTGCGGTCAGTGTCAGCGACTTGCTGAAGCGTTGAACCTTTGTGACCTTTCTGACCGCCGGGCTTTCGACCAGACCTCTGTCGTAAGCTTTTTGGGTTAGGTTTGTCGTCTTGTGGCTCACCCTCCACCGTGGCAGATGAGTCTTTCTGTTTGGCAGCAGGCTTTGCATAACCGTCTGTAGAGGGAGGCTTACTGCTGTTCCGGCTGTTGATGTTGAGTCTGTCCGCGAGTTCCTTATTTTCTGTTTCCAGTTTCGCTACCTGATCGCCCAGGCCACCGATCTGCTCTTGCTGATCATTTACGATAGCAAGGAGGGTGACGATAATCTGAAACTCGGGATCAAGTTGACTCATAACAAGCGTTGGTCAGAGAAGAACTGTATTTGAAAATGACACAAAATCACGAAAATACCAGCTTATTGTGAGGGTGCTGAATAGTTACAAACGACGAGCCAGACAATAACAATAAGCAGGATATAGACGACGTTATAGCTATTGATGGTAAGGCGCTGAGGGGATCGCGCCCCGCTAAGGGTAAAAAAATGGTTCATATCGTCAGTGCTTACAGCGCCAAACTCAGCCTGATATTAGGGTTTACTCCCGTTGAGAGGAAATCCAATGAGATTACTGCTATCCCAGAAATTCTGGACATGTTGGTGGTAGAAGGATGCCTGATAACGAGTGACGCCATGGGTTGTCAGAAAGACATCTGTCAGAAGATCGTGGACAAAAAGGCAGACTATCTAATCTGCGCCAAGAATAATCAACCCACGCTTTGTAAAAACATAGAGAAAGTGTTTACAAAGCACATCGAAGATCATCCGAAAGACCCGGAGCCTACTGATGCCAATGTTTTTTTTGCAGAAACAGAAGAGCAAAGCCGTAATCGTCAGGAACACCGTCGTTGCTGGGTGTTTAATGACGTTTCAGAGATTGATCCTGATAATGAATGGGCAAAACTGACTCAGTTTGCTGTCATTCAGAGAGATCGACTGATCCATTCGATACAAACGACAGAGTTGCATTGTTACATTATGAGTCGGGAAATGCCTGCTCAAAGCGTGCTGGAGAGTGTTCGGGCTCATTGGTGCATCGAGAATGGCCAGCACTGGAAACTCGATGTCAGCTTTGCCGAAGATGCGTCAAAAATCCATGAGCGCACTGCCGTAAAGAACTTAGCCACTGTTAGGCGCTGTTGTTTCAATGCTCACAATCAGAGTGATCGCTTCCCTAAGAAAAGCATGAACCGCAGGATAGAGCTGGCAGGGCTCGATGAAGAGTACCGAGCTGAGTTAATTAGGGAGTGTTCATTTCTCTGAGCAAAAGGTTCGCTGAACGGCATCAGAGCGAAAAAAAGGTTTATTCATATCTTCTCAAATGAAGAGGTAGTGACTTGTATCAAATTCAGTATTTTGAGCCATAAATGTAGCATTGCGGCGCGACATAGAAAAATTGAGCTATTTATTGCCAATAATAAATGCTGATGAGTACTGGAATTTATTCTTTAGCACGATGGAACCTTCCAAGGTTTCGCCCTGGTCTGTGTGCTGACTTCCTTATACAGCTTGCCGTCCCGGTCAAAGTAGCGATCACCTGCCCATGTAAAAATCAGACTGCTCGGTAACAATGGATCACTGACCAGTGGTAGCAGGTCAATCGTCAGCTCTGGCTGGCTAAGGGTTTCAGTATTCGGTGTATGGCTCAGGCTGTTGTGCTGGGCTTTGCTGGTGACGGTGTTGCCGGGGAAGTCTTCTGTTCGGGTTGAAGTCGTTTGATGTACATCATATGTAAAACCATTGTTGTTTACACGCGCAGCAAACTCAGCAAAGTTGTAATTTTCTACGGCCTGAATGGTGAAAGCACCGGTTGCGTAATCAATGCTGCCCGACACACCACGCCAGTTTCCACTGCCGTCATCGCTGTAGTTTTTATTGTGCAGTACGGTGTTTGTATAGGTTTCATAAGCTGTATAGTAAGCATGGTTCCAGATTTGCCGGTCACGCTCCACGGCAAACTAAAGCTGCACTGATCCGGGTAACAACGGCGCACCAGCAATGGTGCCGGACATCAGCCCACCGCCGTCCACTGTCACGTCGACAGTGCCTCCTGCTACGGTGCCTTCTTCATAATCGATCTGAATTTCAGTGTCTGAATCTGGCAGGAAGTCGAGCACCATACTGAGTTCACCCACTGCATAGTGAATGCTGCCTGATCCATCACCGGATAACAGACCATTGCTTTGGTCAGCGACCGTTCGGTTGTTTCCACTGCTGACATAGCTGATGGTAACACTGCCCGGTTTAATACCGTGCTTCTCGGCTAAGTTCCCGGAGATAGTTGAAAGCACCAATGTTCCATGATTTTTCTGACGAATCGGTCAGTGCTTAGCTGAACGGCTTCTGACAGATCTCGCTTCCAAGCCAGGTAATGCGGGAGATAGCGGGTAGCCACTCCCCGAAACACACCACCAATCCAGCGCTTTAAATGGCTATGGTAAGCATTAACGTGTTGAATATGATAGACACCTTCCAGAACATGCTGGCCTGCCGAGGTAACCAGTTCCTTAAACTCAAATCCAAGCTTCTCTGCAAGCTTTTCATGTGCAAGGTGTGCATCCGCACAGACCGTTGCTTCAATCGATATACGACCGTTTAAATGGCGGCACAACTCATTAGCACTTTCGTTTTCCAAAATACCATCAACAGTGTGCCGTTCACGGTCTCTGGCTACCATTACCGGGACTTTCCGAGCTTTGTTCGGATCATCTCCGCGTTTTCGAGAAGGCCTTGGCAGGTCTTTCCTCTGCCCTTTAAATGATTCACGAAAAAAAGTTTCATCAAGCTCTGTGATGCCACAAAGCTCTTCTGCCTGATCATTATTTATGACCTCAAGAAAGCAGTGGCGCCATCGGAAGGCCGTTTTCAGGTTAATATCATACTCACTGGCTGCCGAGCGCAGTGTCATGGAGTAAGTCATACCCGTGAGGTAGTTATTCCATTTTTCCGGATATCTAAGCCTTGCCAAAGGGGTCTTGCTGAATGCATTGAAAGTCACTTTGCATGACTTGCAGCGGTAGCGCTGCCGCCCGCTTTGAAAGCCCCAGCGATGAATATTATGGTCTTTACACACGGGACATTCCGGATGTTCAGCAAAGCGAGATAATATGCTTGCTTCAAGATCAGGTGTGGCAGGTGGATTATTTACAGATGATTCTCTTTCTATAACATCAGATTGGGTGTTCAGCCTGATTAATGTGCTGGCTGAAGGTTGTGGGCTACCGGAAAGCCATACCGATCCATCTTTTCCCAAAAAGATCTCCAGTGTCCTGTTGAGCAGACGAGTGATCTGAGCGTTAATAGCATGGATGCGCCTTCCTCTTTCCAGCGCATACCGGATCGACACATTCTTTGCTTCACCAAGGTCTTACAAGCCGCTTCAGTCACTCCCGAACCAATGGGTAAATGACGACTCAGGGCTTCAGGGTAAACCATCTTTTTCCAGTTATTCTTGAAATAGGTTCTCGCCTTGTACAGCTTTTCCATTGAGGCCAAACGGTTGTTGCCCGCCGAGGCCTTTTGCAACTCTTTATGCAAACGGTTCGCCGCCCCTTCTTCATGTTTGAGTGCGTGTAGTTTGTCTTTCAACCAAGCGTGTCGTTTTTCTTTGTTTTTTGTCCCCGGGTAAATGGCCTCTGCTGCATCCGCGACATACTCGGATACATGATAAAAGTCCAACACTTCCAGAGAAACAAAAGGCTCAAGGAATGTCCAATTATCAGGGGCTCCATCGGCGACACCAACATAAACCGCATCTGGAAACTGTCGTTTTATTTTCCCAATTTCACCCGAAAATCGACTCATAAAGGTTTGTTTGCCGTATTCTGGTGCAGCAGCGCAGTAAATCGTGTGTAATCGGTCACCGCTGTCGTTCAATAATGCAATGGTTCCGCACATGGCTATCCGGTAATTACCATCACGATAGAGGATAGTTGTTCCATCCAGCCCCAAAGATACGGCGGCCACGGCCTCGGGGAGTTCAGGAATGTCGTATGTCCAGTTCTCTTCTTTCGCTTGAGCAATGCTGGCAACCACATCGGATACATCCTTGAGTGTTGCACGACTACTGGTGCGCCTGTGATTCTGAAGTAAATCCTCTTCAACCTGAGGGGCTGCCATGTTGGCATACTTCCAACTGACCATACGGGCAAAGGCTGGTGTTGAATTCACTACAATCCGGGCATTCTGATCCAGGGGGCAGAACGTCTTGCCGCCTTTACTGCTTTGATAAACGTAACGCTCCACTGGAAGCGGCCCCCATGAGGATTCATAGACTTTAAGTTCTTTCTTTTTCTTGCTGGTCAATTTGATCGAGCCCAGCTTTATAGGTGAACCATCTGCATCAAGGTGTTCCAGTTGTTTTGCAGACGCCAGACGACCAGCAGTGTTGAGCTGATCCTGAAGATGATCTTCAAATTCCAGCATTGATTTACCATGCTGAACCGTCACCAGAATCTGGGTTTCCGAACCTTGCGAGGAGAGGATTTTTGTGGACATGGCAGCGAAGAACAGGGACATTATTCAGGATGACAACAGGATAGCTGCCATCCATGAAAATATGCCACATTATTTAGGCTGAACACCCATCAGATTCAGGTTTTTCTACTATATCCTCATCCGGTATTCGGGCATTGAGCAGTGTCCTGTCAAGAATTTTCCACTGCTCATCGCTTAATGACGGTATGGAATTAATAAAGTCCCGAAAGAGTTCTGATTGCATAAAGAACCCCTAAAAGGTAGAAGGCATGGGAAGTGTAGTTCATTCAACTACTTCAGGGAACTCAGCCGTGCTTCTCGGTGATGTGGCGGAAGCTGATCTGTTCGACGGGCGCATTACCGGTTCGCAATGTAACCTCAGCATCGCTCTGGGCGACATAGCTGTAGACCAGCGCACTGTCCGGGTCGGGCATGGCATCGAGGGTGACTGCTACCGATCCAGTGCTGAAATCGATGGTGCCAGAGCCAGAGCCCGTCATCTGTCCGTTGCCGGTATCGCTGATGTCCTGCCACTTACCCAATGCAATAAAACTGACCACTAAAGTGCCTGGGCGAGGTTTGGCTTCTGCCAGATTCAGTGTGTAGTTGAAGCCACGGTTCTGTCCGGAGATTTCAATGGTGCCGCTGATTGCTGATCCGGTGACGGACGTCGCCGGTCGGTAGCGGGCACTGGCAGTCGCGGTGGTGTAATCGCTGGTGCGCCAGACATTGATCTCCCCGGACTCATAGTCGATGGTCAGTTCGCTGTAATAGTTGAAGCCACTGTTATGGATGAAGTGTCCCTTGCCATCATCCACATAGGTGCCGTTCTCCAGCGTGATCTGGACGCTGCCGGGTTTGGCACCTGTCTGCAAAAATGACCGGCTCTGGTTGCCACTGATATGGACAAACTCGCAGCTGACTGTGCGGGGGCTGGCTGCTGTGGCAACCATCGTCTGTGCAGTGTAACCACCACGCTGATCCAGCAGTGGACTCTCCACTCTGGCACTGGGAACCAAAGGCGAATAAACACTTTCAACCTGCAGTGTCAGGTCACCCTGACTCACCGCAGCTGCCAGTGGCTGGATGCTATAATAACGAGATGCATCAGCAATCTGGGTGCTGTTGACCAGACTCTTTGGCTCCGTGGTACTGGACGGCGTTGGCTGACTACCGGGAAAGGTAAACGCCAGCGGTGTGCTGATCTCCATATCCAGTCGCCGCCGGGAGAACTCAATAAACGAACCCTGACCGATTTCATAGGTGTATGGCTCGATACGGTGATCGACTGCAGTCAGCTGCACAAACTGTTCGTTGCCGGTATCCGGATCACTCAGCCGGTAGACTTCACCCATTTCCGGCATGGGATGATCTTCGCGCTGAATGCCTGCCAGGCTGCGCTGACCGATCAGCTGGGTGCCTAACAATTCAAACCGGGCAGCCGTACCGGATACCACATAAGATTCGATGCGGTTCCGGGCGCTAACCCGTTCATCTGTCTGGTCATCGGTATTGAACAGCAGCACACTGACGTTCGGGTCGGTGGGGGCTTCGGTCAGGATGATATGGCTACCAAGATAGGCATCGTTATTGTCGGTACTGATACCGACAAAGGCTTTTCGCAAAGCAACATCACCCACGGTTCTGTCGATCCGGGAAATATCCTGAAACAGGTTATTGATCGCGCCGTCAGTGACTTCATCACCGGTTACCCGACCACCGCCGTCATCTTCATCGGTCAGGCGCTGGCTTTCGAATAGTTTTACGTCTTCGTTGTTAATGGACATAGAGTATGATCCCTGCATGAAGCTCAGAATATTGATTGTTTGTATGGCAATTACTGTTTGTTCGTCTTTGTACGCACTGACTCCCGGTGAATGCCTTGAAGCGATAGAAGCAAACAAAGAGTGCGTTCAATTACTTGTGGTAACGCTTTCAACAAACGAATGGATGTATTTGTTTCTCGGACAACCAAACTGTTATGGTGTGTTTGGCGCTCAATACCATGGCATACAATTAAGAAAGAAAAGTCAGGCGCAGTTATCTGCTTCCTATGAATTTGTGCCTCAGAGTGTTTCTTTTCCCATTGTCTTTGGCCGTGACATAGGAGGTTGCGCTTTTATTCCGATGTGGCTGGGTTTTCCAGAAAGCAAACTTTGTTGCCGTGACTTTGCCTATGATGGCTTTCCTCCTCTCGACATTTGCTGCCTTTGCGATGAAGAAGATTCCCGAAAACGACCACGTCAGGAAGAGTCGGACGATCCATTCCCGAAACGTCCAAGATCGGATTTGAACTTTTCACCCTTTACTGAGCCTTCACCGTCATCAGCCGAAGGGTCAGGCTGTACAGATAGTTCTGCTGAGGATATGCAAACGGAATGATTTGCTGTGCCTCGATGGGGCTTCCATTATCCCGATCAAAGATCACATTAAACTGGCGCTGGCCTGGCAGACTCAGCTGCATCACTTTATTAGCGGTCTGTGCCATAGCCAGTAAGCTGACCACGGTTGACCTGCTTACCCATCCGGCATCATTGCTACCTGACAGGGTAATGGGGCGGCCTTTCTGCTTACCCTGTTCCTGTACCAGAAGAGCACCCGACAGACTCCGCTCAATATTCTGCTCCACCGGATTCCAGTCAAACTCATTCACCCATAACAGATCGTCTGGCAGTTCAATATTATCCAGTGTCATCAGACAGACCTCATTCCGGCATTTTTCAGGGCTTCCAGCAGCTTGCTTTCATCACTACCGTTGATGCCGACACTGACATTGCCACCGGGGTATTCCAGCCGGATAATCTTGTCATGTCGGGTAGTTGATGATGGTTGACTGAGACGGGAAGCCGGTTGTTTTTCTGCCCACGGTTTTTGCTGAATCTGCTGGTGTTTTTCCCTTCCTTGCTGTTGCAGCTGTTTACGCTTCTCGTTGCTGATCTGCTTGTTCAGGGACAGGGCTTGTTGCAGGTTGGTTATAGAATCGCCGTCGCCTTTTTGCTGTGCCTGTTCCAGTTGCTGTTGTAGCTGGCGGCTTTCAAATTCCCGTTGCTGAATTTGTTCGGTGTTGCCCTGCAGTCTGTCCAGTTCGTTCTGCAATCCTTCCAGTGTGCTGCGGGTACTGTCGCTTAAACTGCGCACACTGGATTCGGCTTGCTCGATTGCGCTGTTAAGCCGGTCAAGGTCTTGCTGGTTTAACAGGCCCATCTGTTGAGCGGCTGCGCTACCGGCACCGGTCATCTGCTGTGCTGAAACAGTGCCTTTTTCAAAGCCTTCTAACAGTTCCTCCAGTGCAATTTTCTGCTCTAAAAACTGTTCTTTTGCATAGGCAGCATTCTTGCCGGTTTCAAGCATCCAGTTACCGATGCCGGTGGGGTCATAGTCGACGACACTTCTTAAATGCGTTATTTCTTTATGCACGTCTTTCAGCTTGCTTCGTAACGCTCCCAGTTCACCCTGAGCCTCTTCTGTGTCGATATCTGTCGCGCCCTGCATGGCATGAAAGGCGTTCTCTGCTGACTTACTCATGCTGTTCAGCTGGCTGGTGAGATTGTTATAGAAACCGGCCAGACCACCTGCTTTTTGCATTACGTTCTGTGCACCACCGGCCTGCTTTTCTCCGGCTTTGGCGCCTGCAACGCCTGCCTTTTCGGCAGCTTCCGTTGTTTTCTCTGCGGCCTCGGCGGTAGCTTCGAAGGCTTTTTTTCCGGTTTCGCCTGTCTCTTTGAAGGTTTCCGCCAACTCACTCTGGCTTAGCCTGATGTCGTCAGTAGTCTTCTGGTTCTGTTGACGAATCTGGCTCTGAGTCTTCTGATTCTGCAGACCGAGTTCATTACCGATAGAAGACAGGGCATCGTTGACGTCTTTTACGTCTTCTTTTATCGCGGCGGCAAAACCATCAAACACGGCTTTGGCTGCGTTGCCTGCTTCGCTCAGTTTGGCAGCCAGCTTGTCAGCCCCTACGGCGTCAAACATTCCGGCAAGGCTTTCCGAAATTTTGGCAACGGTGGCGCTGACCAATAGCCCCAGACCTTTTATGCCGGCGGTGAACCCGTTAAAAAACAGCGAAGCGGAGCTACCGGTCAGTATGAAAGCGGAACGTAATGAGGCGAGAATATTACTGACGGTCTGGAAACTTTGCCGGGTGCTTTCTACAAAGTTTTCAAAGGTAATACCGGACAGTGACAGCCGGACTGACTCAGCCATGCTGATAAAACCGTCACTGATTGATTTGGCCAGTGCCTGTAGCCTGCCATTGTTCGCCATTTCATCAAGGGAAGTACCCAGTTCGGATAACTGTTGCTTGACGTATTCCAGCCACCCCGCCTGTGCAATGGCATCTTTGAACTCTGTCCAGCGATTGGCCATGTTCGCCATTAAGCCCGACAGCAGGCTCATATTGGCCGCAGCGGCTCCGGCGCTGCCTTTGCCGATTTCTTCAATCAGCAGTTTGATGGTCTCTCTGCCCAGCTTGCCAGCACTGGATAGTTTTTGAAGTTCCTGGGTGTTCTTGCCGGTGACTTTTTCCAGCAGTTCCCAAACCGGCACACCACGTTCAACCAGCTGGAGTATTTCTTCGCCTTGCAGCTTCTGTTTTGCCCAAGCCTGCCCCAGAGCAAGTGACATCCCGTTCAGGCGTTCCATCCCGCCGCCGAGTTTGGACGTCTGATCGACAATGGCTTGCAAAGTGCCATCCATCGGGTCAAGACCGAAGTTCTTCAAGGCAGTAAAAGCATCCGCCACCTGTTGTAATTCCAGTGGCGTGTTTTTGGTGAACTCCTTGATCCACTCAATCGCCCGGTCGCCTTCCTCGATGCTGCCCATAATGGCATTCATCTGGACCCGCAGCCGTTCAAACTGGTCACCGGTTTGCAGCACACTGCTGATGGCACGTTTAATAGCATAAAAGCCCAACGAGGCCGCAATCAGATTACGAAAGCTGGCGGCAAGGTTGCGTACGCCATCAGCCGAATACCGGGCATCGTTACCGGCTTTTCTGAAACCATTACGCCGCAGTTCAGCGCGGGTCTTTTTAGCGGCAGTGGTTACCTTTTCATACGCGGCAGATGTTTGGTGAAACCGCTGGTTCAGTTTTTTCTGCTGCTGACTGAGATTCTTATTGGACAGGCCGTTTTTCTGTAACTCGGTTCGCAGCGCTGCCAGCTTGCGGCGGTTCTTCTGATATTCATGGCTGGCCTGCTGGACTGTTCGGCGGGCGGTCTGTAATTGACGTTCCAGTGCCTTTGAGGGTGTGACGGCAGCTTGTTGTGCCTTTGCTAACTGTTCTACTTTCTTTTTGGCTTCATTGAAATCCCGCAGGTATTCACGGGTAGCAGTCACCTGACTGCGGAACGACCTGATCAACTTGTCCTGACTCGACAGGCTTTTTAGTTCCGCTTTAAGCTCACTGGCTTTTTTATCCAGCTCACTCAGGGAAGCAGACGACTGACGCACCACTCCCGAAAGCAGGTCTTTCGCCTTTAAGGTCAGCTGGATAGCCGATTGTTTTAATGAAGCCATAAGCAGTTTTTATCCGGTCATCAGGTCCGGGCACATAAAAAAAGAGCCGGGAAAGACCGGCTCAATAGCAACAACGGATTGTCTGATCCGTTTCAAGACGCCAGATCCAGCTGCATAAACTGGCTGAGTCCATTGGCAGTGATTTGGGTATCCGCCAGAATATCCAGCTGTAGCGGAATACTGCCAAAATCGTCGGAGATAAAACCCAGATTCTGTACCGGGGAAAATTTCACCCGATGCACCCGAATACTGTAAGGCTGTCCTTCCTGCGCATCGTTCAGTCCTTCCATAAACAGGCTGAACTCTTTGCCGGATTCCACCAGTGCCTGAATCACATTGGCTTTTAACGGCGTGTACGACACAGTGATACCGTTGCTGTCGATACCACTGTCTGCCAGTACCTGAATCCCGCTTTTGGTCAGGATATAGTCGGTGCCTTCGGCGAGTGTCTGATCAAGGCTGTCTTTTACTGTTACGGTTTGGCTGGTATCCGGCAGCTTATTGAAAGGTATCAGTTCACCTTCGATACCGTGAGTATCATGGGCTTCATCCGTTACTGCCGTTGTCGTTGTCGCCGTCACGGAAGCCCGCAACGCCCGGGCAATGTTATCCGGCGTGAAATCATGGGCTGTAATATTGCCGGTGATACCGCTGATCCGGGATACCACATTGCGGACACCACCACCTCCGAGATAGTTTTTCAGTTCCTTCTTTTCTTCTTCAAAGCTAAAACTGAATTCGCTGACATTGCCCATGGCCATCAGTGGGGCTGATTTATCATAGGGCTGAATGTGAACAGTACCAGCGCCAATAAAGCTGCGGTCAGTCGTCATGGTCAAATCCTTTCCTGATTACCACTGAAGCTACGCATGTCTACAGGAGTACCTTTGTTAATTGGGGCTTTCGCAGGTTGGCTGATCATTTTTGAGCCTCCTGCCGAATTTTCAGATACAGATATTCAAGGTCATTGTAACCACATGCCTTGTAGACAATTCGTTTGATGACCCCATTGAAGGCTTCGATCTTTGCGCTGGTTATACGATGCTGGCAATAGGACAGTAAACCTTCTCTTGCTCTATCCAGCCCCCTTGCAAAGCGTTTAAGCTCATCAATACCAGTTTCTTTGGCCAATCCTATCCACTTGTCGAGAAACTTGCTGGCACAGGCTTTGTAGGTGTACGTCCATAGTTGTCTGAGCATATCCTTCAGTATGTAGGCCTGATTCAGATCTTCATTCATTGACAGTAACTCATGCAGGCTGGTTTCTCGCTTTGGTGTGAGGTTTTCTACATTCATGAACAGGTTGAACCGCTGACCTTTGATAAAAGGCTTATCGTTTTCCTGTGCTTGCCTCCACTCTCTACGACGAATTTTGTCTATGACTTCGTTGTAGTTAGCAATGATGTGAAACTTGTCATAGACAATATCAACATCTGGCAGGTACTCTTTGACCGATGCCTTATATACCCATGATCATTGAAGTTGCTTGATTTTCCAGCCGATTTTCAACATTGTACGAACATGCCGAAAATCACCCTGACAGCCCAACAAAAAGTAGCCTTGGAATCTCGCCACAAAACATCGCGAGATGCACGGGAGTGTGATCGTATCAAGGCTGTTTTGCTCAGGTCTGAAGGGTGGTCACCGTCTGCTATCGCTCAGGCATTGAGAAAAAGTGAATACACTATTTGTCGCCATCTGGACGCCTATCTGGAAAAGGAAAAGCTCAGGCCGGAGAACGGGGGGAGTGAAAGCCGCCTGAGTGATGAGCAAACTCGGCAACTGGTCGAACACCTTTCTGAATATACTTACGCACACGTCCATCAGATCGTCGCCTATATTACCGATCGCTGGGGTATCAAATATACCGTATCAGGCCTGAACAAGTGGCTGCACCAAAAAGGCTTTACCTACAAAAAGCCAAAGGGCGTACCGCACAAGGCTGATGTTGATAAGCAGGCTGGTTTTGTGGAGCACTATGAAGCCTTGAAAGCCACGCTACCAGAGGACGAGGTGATACTATTCATGGATGCGGTACACCCGACACAAGCGACCAAAATCACTTCCGGGTGGATTCGAAAAGGGATTGATAAAATCATTAATACGACAGGTAGCCGTACTCGGCTGAACATTATCGGTGCGATTGATCTGGACAATATTGAAGCTGCTGTTTTCGGTCAATTTGATACGGCTAAGTTCCCGGAGATAGTTGAAAGCACCAATGTTCCATGATTTTTCTGACGAATCGGTCAGTGCTTAGCTGAACGGCTTCTGACAGATCTCGCTTCCAAGCCAGGTAATGCGGGAGATAGCGGGTAGCCACTCCCCGAAACACACCACCAATCCAGCGCTTTAAATGGCTATGGTAAGCATTAACGTGTTGAATATGATAGACACCTTCCAGAACATGCTGGCCTGCCGAGGTAACCAGTTCCTTGATCCAAGCTTCTCTGCAAGCTTTTCATGTGCAAGGTGTGCATCCGCACAGACCGTTGCTTCAATCGATATACGACCGTTTAAATGGCGGCACAACTCATTAGCACTTTCGTTTTCCAAAATACCATCAACAGTGTGCCGTTCACGGTCTCTGGCTACCATTACCGGGACTTTCCGAGCTTTGTTCGGATCATCTCCGCGTTTTCGAGAAGGCCTTGGCAGGTCTTTCCTCTGCCCTTTAAATGATTCACGAAAAAAAGTTTCATCAAGCTCTGTGATGCCACAAAGCTCTTCTGCCTGATCATTATTTATGACCTCAAGAAAGCAGTGGCGCCATCGGAAGGCCGTTTTCAGGTTAATATCATACTCACTGGCTGCCGAGCGCAGTGTCATGGAGTAAGTCATACCCGTGAGGTAGTTATTCCATTTTTCCGGATATCTAAGCCTTGCCAAAGGGGTCTTGCTGAATGCATTGAAAGTCACTTTGCATGACTTGCAGCGGTAGCGCTGCCGCCCGCTTTGAAAGCCCCAGCGATGAATATTATGGTCTTTACACACGGGACATTCCGGATGTTCAGCAAAGCGAGATAATATGCTTGCTTCAAGATCAGGTGTGGCAGGTGGATTATTTACAGATGATTCTCTTTCTATAACATCAGATTCAGGTTTTTCTACTATATCCTCATCCGGTATTCGGGCATTGAGCAGTGTCCTGTCAAGAATTTTCCACTGCTCATCGCTTAATGACGGTATGGAATTAATAAAGTCCCGAAAGAGTTCTGATTGCATAAAGAACCCCTAAAAGGTAGAAGGCATGGGAAGTGTAGTTCATTCAACTACTTCAGGGAACTCAGCCTTTGATACGGTTAACAGTGAAGCGGTTACCGAGTTTTTCAAGAAAGTTCGGGATAACTATTCATCCATGAACGTTATTCACATGGTGCTTGATGGTGCCGGTTACCATCGTTCACAGGAGGTAGTGAAAGAGGCGGAAGAGCTGGGAATAAAGCTTCATTACCTCCCCCCTTACAGTCCAAACCTGAACCCCATTGAGCGATTATGGAAGGTGATGAATGAGTATGCCCGGAATAATGAATACTTCGCTCAGGCAAAAGAATTCCGGGAAAAGATTAATCATTTTCTGGACGTGACATTGCCCGAAATCGGTTCTTCCTTGGGCAGCAGGATTAACGATAATTTCCAGCGGTTAAATCCGGCATCTTGAATTCACTCAGGTATAAGTTGATACTGACAAAGATACACGGCCAGCGCCTGAGTCACCGGTCCATACTGCACGTGAGCATCAACTCCTTCAGGGAAACGGGCTTGTGTCATGTGACCGCAGCGGCACTCTTTGATTTCGGCCACATGGGCTGTCACTTCAAAGTGACCAAAACGACCCGGTTCAAATACTTGCCTTTCAACCAACTTGGCAATGTTTGCAGAGTGCAGGGACTGATGGCACTTCTCACAGTCTATAACCGGGTGATATTGGGTGCGGTCAGTGTCAGCGACTTGCTGAAGCGTTGAACCTTTGTGACCTTTCTGACCGCCGGGCTTTCGACCAGACCTCTGTCGTAAGCTTTTTGGGTTAGGTTTGTCGTCTTGTGGCTCACCCTCCACCGTGGCAGATGAGTCTTTCTGTTTGGCAGCAGGCTTTGCATAACCGTCTGTAGAGGGAGGCTTACTGCTGTTCCGGCTGTTGATGTTGAGTCTGTCCGCGAGTTCCTTATTTTCTGTTTCCAGTTTCGCTACCTGATCGCCCAGGCCACCGATCTGCTCTTGCTGATCATTTACGATAGCAAGGAGGGTGACGATAATCTGAAACTCGGGATCAAGTTGACTCATAACAAGCGTTGGTCAGAGAAGAACTGTATTTGAAAATGACACAAAATCACGAAAATACCAGCTTATTGTGAGGGTGCTGAATAGTTACAAAACTCTTAAAGCCTGACCCGATCAGGCAAGCGATCAGCAACATACAACTTTCTATAAACTAGTACATCATTTCAATGCGATTGAAGGGTAAAGCTTTCTCAGCTTTATTCGCGCATCCTTGTTGGTAAACCGCCAGTCCATTTTTGTCTGGCACTGGTTTCGTACCGCTTCCCAAGACGAAACCTCTGCTTTCAAAGTGTTTTGATCCGGAATCCTGCGATCGAGGCACTGGCGGCTTAAAATACTCAGTTCAATTTCAGCCATGTTTAGCCAGCTGCCATGCTTTGGGGTGTAATGGATTTCCAGCTTACTGGCTATACGGCGAGCTTCTTCAGGTTCGAATACTTTGTAGAGCGATGCCGGTGTATGTGTGTTCAGGTTATCCATTACCAGACGTATAGCCTCAGCTTCAGGGTAATGCACATCAACCCGCTGCTTGATCTGGAATGCCCAGTCTTCAGCCGTTCTGCGGTCTGTTACCTCCACATGCCGCCACCCTTCAAGCGGAGCGAAGAACATGAAGAGATTGCTGACGCCATTACGCTCATACTCATTGTCGTAGCGTGCAGGCTGACCTTCTTTCATGGGTAGCGGTGTTCTGACTTCTTTAACTTGTTGTTTACTGCTTTCATCTATGCAAACCAGCCGCTTTTGGGGATCATGAGGGAGCTTGTAGACATCAAGGACATCTTCCATGGCACTCACAAACTCCGCATTGGCTTTGGCGGGAATACACCACTCCCGCTTTTGCCACGGTTTTATTTCGTTTTTTTTAACTCTCGGCAGATGGTAGGAGCAGAAACCGTATCAACCACTTCCAGTTCAACCAGTTTGTCTGCGAGTAATCCCAGCGTCCATCGGGTTCTTCCTTCTGGTGGTTCAGAGCAGGTCAGGGCAATGAGGTGGGCGTGCTGCTCACCATCAAGGCTTCGGCGACGCCCCTTGCGGCTAAACTTGCTCTCAACCGCAATCCCAAGTCCTTCTTCAACACAGCGCTTACGAACTCTTTGAATGGTGGGTATAGAAACGACGCAAACATCCGCAGCGGCAGCTTCACTTAAAGCGGGACCATTTTCATCAAGGGCGAGAAGAATTTGAGCATGGGTACGCTTATGTCGTGCAATCTTATCGGCTTGAACAATTTGCTTTAGGTTATGCTGTTCTTCACTGGAAAGGCGGATGTGGTATTTGACTGGCATGAGTAAAAAATGGACATCATGCCTTAAGAGCAGGCGCTCTTCCTTGTCAGACATCAATCGTATTGAAACCATGTACTAGATGTATCGCATTGTATTTCTTTACTTGGGCTGGATTTGTATATGGGTCTCAACAGCTATAGCAGAACCACTGGTTTTTCACTGGTCGCAAGCTCAGCTGAAAATTAATTCAGCACAACCAGTGACATTCAAAACCATTTTACGAAGTCGCCAGCAAGAACCTGTTAACTTGAAAAGCTCTGTTACTCTCAAATTATATGCCCGAACCCGTAACGCAGGTCGACTAAGATGCAATCTGGGTATTCTGGATTTGGAAAACAACATACCGCCAGATGAGCAATCCACCACTTCATGCATGTGGAACCTGTCTGAAGGTGCCAGTTTACAGGCGAGCTTTAAGGCATCCCGTCTTGATAATATCAGTGTTGCAACCGCAGCGGTTGGTAACCTGAGGCTTCAGGAGAATAATGCAGGACAAATTTTAATCCCTGTCACTCACGAGGTGCCACTGGATATCAGCAATCTTGACTGGCTGGAAGAGCTGACGGTATTAGTCACATGCGATGGTGATTCATGCAATAAATATAGAGCAGGCAAAATATACACACACCTCCAGCACTGCTCAGGACAGCTCATTGAACTAAACCTTCGAAAGATAATACAGCTGACCTTTTGTCCTCGTTTTTTTAGCCTTTTGGTTGACCCAGACGCTTCTTTGCGTGACTCAGAGCTGACAGAGAAGCTGGTTACAGATCTGCTTGAACGGGAACTGGTCAGGCTCAATACACAACTAAAAGCTCTCATCGCAAATGAGCCTTCCATACCAACCCCACCTCTGGATTATCACTTCATCCAGCCTGATGAAGAAAATGCATCATTCTCAGAGCAAGTTCAATTATTTAAACAGCTTCAGCAACTACTTAACCACTACATTGAAGTTAATAGTACATCACAGTGGTCTACTCATCGCTATCATCTGAGCACACCGGTATATCCTGTAATAACTATAGCGGCACTGGATCAATGCAAAACAAAACGGGACGAATCGTTACATATAGATTCATGGGGCGATTTAACGGGTACTGCAAACTTAGTCCAAAAACTCACGCCACAACTACAGGCAGTCATTGCAGATGCAAGAAAGCCAAGCCATAACCAGCGCATTGGTCAGCACACTTACCCCGCCGTAATTCTGGATACCGACCTAAGAGAACCGTTAGTCGGTCAGCTAGGGTTGTTTGCCAGACAACAGCTCCCGCTGCATACCTGCCTTGGCGCATACGGCGGCATTCTCTTGCACCGTAGTGAACATAAGCACCTGGATGATTTCTTCGATTCACAGGTCGATGATTACATTCATGAAGCCGATCACCGTGTTGACAAAAAACTACTTATCAGTCCCTATCAAATGGGTAATCTACTCAGTCTCATCAATACAGACCGGCTGAGCCCCGATCAACCCGATGAGAGATACCCTCGCAATATTACAAAGGTGAATCTTCGTTCCTACGGCATTAACTATGTGATATTTGTAACTCAGCAGGTTGTGCCTAAAGATGCAGAGCTCTTTATTGAATACAGCTCCGATTTTCTCAAGGATCTTCGACAAGCCACTGATGATGTACCTATGTCCGATGATGATAATGACAGCATTATATCCGCTTCCAGTGAAGCACCCGAAGACTATGGTCTAATATCAGATGCTGAACTGTCAGACGAGGAGCTTTGTGATGACATCTCCGGAAGAAAAGCCGCCGAAAAGTGGGAAGGCAACCCTTACAGAAGAAATAATTATCAGTGCCTGATTTGCGACGAAAAGAAAGATCCTTATGAGATTGTTTATCACCATTTAGCCTGTCACAACGAACCCGTTTTTATTTGCCCAAACTGGCACTGTTTTCAAATTTTCAAAGTCAGCGATATTGACAAATATCTGCAGCATATCCGTGAATCAAAGGAAGCAAATCAGAAGAATTATGGATACTGTTGCAAAGAGCCCGACTGTCATTATGCCACTTCGCGCACTGAACTTTATAACAGCCATATTAAAGAGCTCCACAAAACACCTGTTGCACGGCAGCCATCGTTCAGGCAGGACTGCGATATTCTTCAGCGATGGAACGTACACTGGACACAGCTGGGAAAGGGGATTATCTCAAGTTACAACTGCCCTCTCTGCGAGAGCAAACCTGACGGCAAGGCAAAACTGGTAAAGCATATTGCCAGTAACCATGCCACACCCTGTATGTGTTGCCCGGTCGAAGGTTGCACCAGCATATTCACCAAACCTGAATACTGGGTGTATCACGTAAAAATGATTCGCTCTGTCGGGCGAAGGCTCGGGCTGAAGATTTGTGATACTGAAAACTGTCACCATATCTATGCCCGCAAAAGTGCTCAGCACACTTGTAAAGCCCTTAACAGGCCAGATTTTCTGCCCGCCTCCTGCCCCGCTCGGGCATGCAAGGAAACCTTTTATTCGAAGCAGAAAGCCAGCGATCATATAGAACATGAACGAAAAGCATCGAAGCACCCGATAGCCTGTGAAGCACCTTTCTGCCACTTCAGTGATATAAACCTAAGTCGACTGAAGCGGCATAATGGAGATGGCTGCACCTCTTCGCAGTACTTATTTGAGTCAATACCAGCGAGTTTTTACCACCGGGCTCCACGGTTAGTCAGAAACAAAGGTACCCTCAGGTTTATTCGGGAGTGGAAACAGGAATTAAGAAAGCCTTCTACAACAAAACCAACAACGAAAAAGTCTCTTCCAAAAGCTAAGGCTCCCTGCAAAAAGCGGAAAAACCAAAAATCTGTTAGGCGCTCAGCCAAGAACCTTTAGCGGCACCTGCACTCTAAAAACTAGCTTTAAGGATTAAAGTCTGCATAAAACAGCAAACCATCGTTAATAATCAACAATAATTCTATGTTTCAGCTTTGCTCTTTTCTTCTCGTATTGTTTGCTAGTTATAGCCTTGCAGAGCCTCCTGAACCACTCGTTTTCCATTGGAAACAGGCAACGATAGCAACGAAAAAAAAGCATAAGACACACCTGAAGTTGGTGATGCGTAGCTCACAGGAATACCCTGTCAGTTTTACTGAAGGTGGTTTAATTATCTGCTGCTACGCTTGCGCAAAAAAGGCTGGCACCCTGAAAATCAGGCTAAATGAATCCAGCACCGGAAAAGACCCTGAACCCATAAAAGAAACCGATAGTAGCCAATTGTTTGAGTGGCCTATTAAACCGGGAACAATACTCCGGAAAACAAGCGTCGAATATAATATAACCCGTCTTTCTGTTAGCTGTTCAGCCAGCACGACTGTTGCAAAAACAGAACAACAGCTGATTCCTGCCGATCATGAAATTAATCTCGAGACAGAAGATCTGGACTGGCTTGAAGAGTTATTAATTTACATTGTAAACATCTCAGGCGATGTACCCAACAAACAAGTTGGTGCTATCGCTCATATCATCCACACATCCGGGGCTCGTCGTCACTGTGAATTACCTGCATTAGCTGACCGTTTATTCAGACCGAAATTTCTGAGCATTCTGATTGAACCCAAAGATTTATTCCCGGCAAAAGTGATGACTGCAGATTTTGCAACTCAAATCATCCAATGGGAAAACGAGCTTGCAGACAGAAGGCTAAAAAGCATACATCAGGCAAACACAGAGCATAAGCACCAAAGTGAAAGTAAAATTGATCCGGCTTCACTTGACACAAGCCTGCCTGCACCCCATACAGCCTCAGATGAACAAAACGGGCACCGCTACTACCTGACAGGTAAGGCATACCCGGATATAACCGATGAGGCAAAAGCGTTATCACATCGAAATCAAAGAAAGCGCTTTGGCAAAGGGGCTTGTTCGACTCGAGCATAGTGAACAGGGGCGAAGTATAATTAAGACAGAAGGCTAAAAAGCATACATCAGGCAAACACAGAGCATAAGCACCAAAGTGAAAGTAAAATTGATCCAATAAGATCGACGATGAGGCAAAAGACCAAATCGAGCGTAACAGGGGCAAGCCATCAAAAGTCGACTCGTGGGGAACATTCACCTGTTGCTCGGATGACATTAACAAAAAAGATATGGAGCGCAGTGTATTAGAACATTTAGCAGGATGTTCTGATCCCAAATATAACGAAAGTATTTGTAAGCTTACCTACCCGACTCTGATTCTGGATACTGACCCTAGGCCAGATTTAAGAGGTCAGTTGGGGCTATTTGCCAGAAAAAACCTTCCTGCACATCAAATCCTTGGTGTTTATGGCGGCATATTATGTCACTACACTGAACAATCTTTATTTGAAAAAATTCTTGGGATTCAGACAAGAGAGTATTTCCATAGTACAGGACCAGGGCAAGGGAACAGAAAAAAACTCACTATCAGCCCTTATCAGTTTGGCAACCTGTTAAGCCTGTGTAATACCGACCGTGTTGAAGAGTGCAGTCATGACCCTGATCACCCACGAAATATTAATACGTTAAACGCCAGACTTACGGGAATTAGCTACATTGTATTTATAACAGGGCAGCCGGTTCCCAAAGATCAGGAATTACTGATAGATTACGGATCCTGCAAGCAAAAAGCACTGCGCACATTAATACAATCCAGTGAATCAATTCCTGATTGCACACAAACAGTAAAAAGGGCTCATTTCGATCCCGAACTGGAATCTGAGAGCAAGGCTAAAAGACCCAAACGTTTATTAAAGATCAAGAAGCCGCCAACAAAAACCAAGCGTAAATACCACCGAAAATAGTTTCATCTCATCATCGCTAAGCCAGCCAGGGCGAAAGTACGGGGTGTACTTTAGTGCAAATAAATGTGAACTGACGGATAATAGCTCCACAATTTATTGTATTTTTATCGCTATATCTGCATTACGATAGTCGCAATTATGACTTTGTGTTCTAAAAACCGGTTAGTGTGGAACTATGGTCAGCGCGGTGCTTTCGCCCTGCTAAGCCAGCTGCTCTGCTACTCTTGTAAACAGATCTAAAAATAATATTGCGTTATTTTGGTTTGCTGCAGATGAAAACCTTCGTTCTTCTTATCGGCACTATGAAGATGTCGGGTGTATCAACCTGGGCTATCAATCTGTGCTCAGCATTCAGGCAATCCGGTGACAATATTATTTTGCTTTGCATGGGCGAGCCCGGCGAAGTCACCATACCTGAGAATATTCCTGTAACCTACCTGCGCCGCCCCAGAACCAACCCCCTGCTCCGTGTATTACGACTGTTTATGGTAAACAAACTGTTTCCACGCTGGTTTAAAAATATGGAGTGGAAGGTAAGAGAGAAACGGGTGGAACAGGCTCTGGCACAAATCCACGCAAAGTCGCCAATTGACCTGATTATTAAAGACTTCACAACAGACGCACCGAGCCCGATCTATCAGTACCCTACGGCAGGTGTTATTCACCAGCTATTGTCTGAATGCTGGCACCTTCCAGTCGTTAAACAGCATGAACATGATCCTTATACTTACCGGGTTGCCGTTTCGGAAGCAGCAAAAACAGATGCTGAAAACCTTGAGCTAAGTGTTAACGCCGTTATCCATAACCCTTTGCCTGATTATGCAGCCGTCGAAGATTCGCGGAGAAATGATGGTGATATAGTCTTTGTAGGCAATGTCAGCAAAATGAAGGGAGCCTTGCGGCTTTTCAAAGCTTATCTGAAAGCCGGACTGGATAATCGACTGGTTTATGCCGGTTACGGCAGTGCGATGAAAGAATTGCAGGCATTGATCAGCCAGCACCAACTCGAAGATAAAGTAAAATTGTTGGACTATGTTGATGATCCAAAACCATTGATCAGTGAAGCATCATTACTGGTATTGCCTTCTTACCACGAGGCCATGGGATATTCTGCTATTGAGGCACTCTGCCTGAGAACACCGGTAGTCGTCACACGCTACGCCGCCGCCGAAGAGTTTATTGACCCGGAATATATCATTGATGGTAATAACGATGAAGAAATCTGTGAGAATCTGGCGCTTAAAATGAAAGCTGTACTAAACAGCGATTATTCTTTTGAATACAGCCAACAACGTTTCAGAAAAATGCAGTCTGCACATATTGTTAAACAGTTTCACCGACTCATCGAAAGCTGATATTACAGACGTGCTTTGCACGCCTGTAATATGAAACAGCCCGATTAGCCACAGCACTTTTTATATTTCTTGCTACTGCCGCAAACACAAGGATCATTACGACCCGGTGTTTTATCAACGACTACGGACTTTGGCATATTCTCCAAGACACCCAAGTCGGATATATTTTCTTTTTCTGCTTCTTCATTAACTTCAATAACCACATGCCAGTCGTTTTCCTGACACTTTAATTCAAGCTCTTTCATCCGCTCTTCGGTCAGTACAACCAGTTTGGCTGGATTCTTTTTAGTGCCCAGTCGAACTTCTTTGGTACGATCAAAGGCACGCTTATTTTGACTGGCAATCTGCCCCATGGTCATGGAGGCATCAGTAAACATTTTGGACATCAGATTAACCTGTTTTCCTGAAGATTGGCTCTACAGCAGCCGTCATCCAGAGAGGAAACAGGATGTGACGGTACCATGAGATAAGAAATATGCGGCGTAATTTACTTGATTTAGCCATTTGAAGCCAGTCAAACGCTATGAGCCTGTAAATCAAACAGCGCTTTGACAATCAGCGTGGTCAACGCCATCACAACCAGCAAAGTTGCTACGATAAAGGCTCCGGCAGCATTATATTCGTTATAGAGCTGCTCTATCTGCAACGGCAAAGTCAGCGTTTCTCCCCGAATATGCCCTGAGACAACGGAGGCGGCCCCAAATTCACCCAGTGCCCGTGCATTCGACAGCAAGATACCAGAAAACAGACCCGGGCTAATCTTTGGCAGGGTAATACGCCAGAATAGTGACCAGCCATTCGCACCCAGTACCAGTGCGGACTCCTCTCGCTCCCGCCCGTACGCTTCCAGTATCGGGATTATTTCACGCACAATATAGGGGCAGGTCACAAACACAGTGACCAGCACAACCCCGGTAACATGAAAGATAACCTGAATGTTATAGGTACCCAGCCAGTCGCCAAACAAAGTGCCACGACCAAACAACAGCACCATCATCAGTCCGGCAACAACAGGGGAAACGAATAATGGCAGACTAATAATAATATCCAGCAATTTCCGCCCCGGAAAGCGGTACATCACCAGAAGCCAGGCGCAGGCAATACCGAAGACTACATTCATAATCAGCGCCACCAGCACAGCCAAAAGGCTCAGCTTGACTGCACTGATCGTTTCGGTATGACTTAACGTATCAAGACAAGTATTCCAGCCACTGCTTATCGCCTGCCAGAGAACCAAACCAACCGGCAGCACCAGCAAGCCGATTACTAACAGTATTGCAGTGCCAATCAGCACCCACGGTATTATTCCATCCGGATGAGACCTGATAAATGTTTGTGACAAAGGTTTTGACGATTGACTGTTATTTTCAGGCATCAACAATCTCTACATCTCTACACCTTTTCATACGACCGCCCAGCAAGACGTGGGAAATGACAAAAAAGCCTAAAGCAAGCAATATCAGGAGCAAAGCGAGTGATGCCGCCCCGGCATAATCAAATTCATCCAGCCGCAGCACAATCAGTAGCGTCAGATATTCAGATTCATACAGGATATTACCGGCCAGAAATACCATGGCACCATACTCACCCAGAGCTCTCGAAAAGACCAGATTAGCACCGGTAACCAGTGCTGGAAGCAAACGGGGCAGAATAATCAGCAAAAAGCGCTGAAAAGGCAAAGCCCCCAGCGTCTGCGCTGCCTCTTCCTGCTCAGGCTCTATGCTTTCAAGTATCGGTTGTAAAGTACGCACAACAAAAGGCAGAGTAATAAACACCAGACCAATAACCATACCTGCCTGGTTATAAACCAGCTCAATATTCCAGTGATTAAAAAGACGCCCGACCCACCCCTGCTGATCATAAAGACTTAACAAAGCCAGCCCGGCAACTGCCGTTGGCAGTGCCAGAGGCAAATCAATAAGCACATTGATTAAATTACGCCCGGGAAACCGGTAACGCACCAACACCCAGGCCAGCAATAAGCCGGTAATCAGGTTGATGAATGTAGTGATAATGGTTGTTTTCAGCGTTACCAGCAAAGCCTGCCATACCCGTGGTTCAAGAATCGTATCTATCCACACAGCCGGATCGGTATCAAGCCAGAACCCTGTCAGTACAATAAAAGGCAGCAGAACAACCGGCACCAAAAATAACAACGTGATTGCCGAAGTCAACAAGCGACCAGGCATAATACCTGTCACCTGTGTCAACCCCGCTCCCGCGCCAGTCGCTCAAAACGTCCTTTATTTTCAAAGTGCTGCATTGCATTCGACCAGGAACCATATATAGATTCAACCTGCAACAGCTTCGCCGGAGGAAACCGGTGACTCTGAGCCTTCATAACCCCCTCATCCCTGACCCGGTAATTATGCTCAGCGATTATTTCCTGCGCTTCAGGTCTGTAGAGATAGTTCAGATAGCCCTCGGCCAGTACATCTGAATTATTTTTATTGGTCACTTCACTGACTTTTGCCACAACAAAATCAGCCTGCAGGGTGCAGTCAGGCACAACAAGTTCACACCCTTTGGCTGCCTCCAGTTTCAATAATCCCAGAATTTCTGCTTCGAAACTGATCAGGACATCTCCCTGACGGCGATTGACAAAAGTGGTTGTTGCAGCCCGACCACCCGGCGGAAAGGTTTTCACATTCCCCAGCAAACGCCGCATAAATGCTTCAGCCTCCGTCTCTGTCATCCTCTGATCCTGTGTCCATGCCCAGGCAGCCAGCCAGGTGTAACGACCATTTCCTGATGTCGCCGGGTTAGGGAAAACAATGGAAATATCAGGTTTGGCCAGATCACTCCAGTTTTTAATATTTTTCGGATTATCTGCCCGCACCATAAACACCGGCACAGAGTAATAAGGTGAACTGTTGTGAGGGAACTGTGAATGCCAGTTTTTCGGGATAAGCTGACCTGCTGTATGCAAATAGTGAATTTCCGGCCACTGCACAAAGGTCACAACATCAGCCTGCAAACCTTCAACAACTGCTCTTGCCTGCCCGGTTGAGCCGCCATGAGACTGACGGATTTTAACGGTCTGTTGATATTGCTGTTGCCACCAGGACTCAAAGCTGGCATTGATGGTCTGGAATAATTCCCGCCCGATATCATAGGAAACATTGAGAAGCGTTACCGGAGTTTCCACCGCCAATACAGATACCGGAATCATAATCAGCAGAAACCCACCCAGCATTCGGATAAACGCCGGAAACAACAACATAACAGCATGCCCCACAGAATATTCTAATTAATTAAGTATTTTCATCGATTCAAGCGTAGGCGATTTTTCTGAATATGCGTTCAGCCCTGATAACTAAGGCGCTGTATCAGGCATGAGGCACACCGGAAGAAACAGCATACTCCCCTGCAGTTTCACTGGACTCTTTATAATTAAGCACCAGAAATAATGCCAACGCTGGGCATAACACCAGTAATATCAGGGAAGACTGAAAATCAACCAATGCCGGAGAGTGCCCGGAGAATCCCAGATGCCAGCCAATCAGTGGCTGTAGCGCAATGGTTCCAAGCGCATTAGCCACCATATTCACCAAGCCGTTGGCTACTCCCTGATGCTCTTCCGCCACATGTCCGCGGGATAAAGCAAATGGCAACACATAACCACCGCAGGCAAAACCCAGCAATAATAATAACGTGCTGGTTTGCCATTGTGCCGAAAACCAGAACAGCACCAGCACCATCAACAGCCCACTGGCAACAGCACTTCCCATAATCACAGGACGTGACTTACCAATATGGCTTGCCACTGCACCACAGGCAGGTGCTCCAAAGGCAGCACCAAGAAAAATCAGTCCGGTGCCAAACGCCGGGTAATGGCCTGACCCCGGATAGGCCTGGGTTAAAAAAGGAATACTCCATAGCGCAGCAAAGGCCGAAATAATCGCATACATCAGCCCGCAGATAATCCCGGCAACCCAGACCGAACGACAGGTGAGAACAGGTTTGAGACATAACGCCTGACGATAATTTGCAACCCGGTGACCTGCCGGAGCATCACGAATAAACAGCCAGACTATCGCTAGCAACAGCAGGCTCACCCCCGACAGCAGCACCATCGCATGCTGCCAGCTACTATCATCCATTAGCCAGGGAATAAGATAATCCCCGGTTGCCCCTCCACTCATACAAATCATTTCCATAATACCCAGCAGCAGGGGAAACCATCGCGGAGCAAACCACTGCCGCCCAAGGTAGAGTGTACAAACAATCCCCGGCGCACAGGCGACCCCTGCCAGAATCCGGGCAAGCGTGGCTTCAATCAATGTGGTCGACTGCGAAAACAACAGACAGGACAGGCTGAGCAAACACAACGAGAAAGCCAAAACCCGGCGCGGACCATAACGATCAACGGCAATTCCCGACGGGATTTGCAATAGCACATAGCTGTAGAAGAAACTGCACGAGAGCAATCCCAGCTGCAGGTGATCAAGCTTCAGGCTTTCCATCAGCCCCTGCGCCATCACCCCGATGGCTCCCTGCATGATGAACTGATATCCGACAAAAAGGGAAGATACCCCGTAAATCAGGCATGCCTGCAGCAGCCTTGGGGGGTTATTCATTTTTTTATGCTCCTGCTGATAACCGCCATAAAAACATGGCATTCCCAGATAACATGACTCCAGATTGGAGTGCGCCATGATGAGAATAGTGTGCCTTTCAACAGTTGCTTTGCCGTTTATCGGATAACCTGCTCGTTAGACGATTTACCTGCTTAACATGCATCTCTGCATAAATATCCTTACTTTAAATTTTCAGGGTATATGATTCTGCTTTCTATTATTTAAAAACCAGTCTGCCAGTACATCACTCCAAATTGATTGTCGGGTAAAGCTTTGCCAGTTTTACCCGAGCGTCTTCAGTCGTAAATCTCCACTCCAGTGTCTTTAAGTTGTTGCTGTTCTTCCTGAGACAGACAAACGCGATATCGGGTAGGCATAGCGAACTTCTGAGTAATCTGAAAAGTTCACCATGCCTGAATGAGAATTTGCGACATTGCCACAGGACAATCAAATTGGATTTATGTACTAGGGACTGTTGACATTTGATCGTGAGCTCAGGGGTTCGTAAAGAGGGCTTCCGCAAGACGAACTGTCGCCGCGTGTAGTTGTTCTACATCAAGGCAGTTCAACGCAGTCGGAAGCTCTCTTTACGAGCCACCCGAAGGGCTAAAGCCAGCACTTCCCTGCTGTCGTTGCAGCAGCTTGAAAGACATGAGTATTCCGGCACTGCTGCGCCCGTTGTGCCCTATGGGTATCGGCACGAAAGCGCTGGCATTAGCTGAGCACACGAGCAAATGTCAACAGCCCCTAGCGTATCACCATAAACTTATTACAATCATGCGAGCTGCCAGCAGTGAAATAATCCATTTAAGGATGAAGCCAAAAGACCTGTCCGGCACCTGCCTTCTCAAGCGTGTACCCAACCATGACGCGATAACCCCACTCAAAATCATCAGTACGACAAGTGGCAGATACTGAGCCAGTGAGAATCCCATCAATACAAAAGCAATGACTTTCATTCCATGAGCAACACTCATAAAAGCGGCAGCGGTTGTCACCAGTTCATCACGCCTCAGCCCTTCCCTCGAAAGGAAAGCACTTGATACCGGTCCGGCAGCACCCGCCAACGTATTCAACAGGGAGTGAATAATACCGAAAGACAAAAACCGGGCCGGCAGTTTATCGGTGGGAAAAGCAGGTAATCAGGTAATCAGGTAATCAGCAGGCAACAAGCCCGGCATTAAAGATATCAACAGAACACCACCACCAAATACCGCCGTCAGCATCGATGTAATAAAAGATACAGCAACCAGCCACCACTGACTTGTTTCTATAATCAGCATGCATAACCTTTGAATTATTATTTCAGGTGAACAACAGCGTTTTGGTTTTTATCAATGCAGGTTTCCTACCCACTGCTATAGTTTAGAATTTCCCTTCACCCGGGTGAAATATATGACACCTGTTCGGAAATATTGCCTGTGGCTCGTTTTGTTTTCTGTGGCGTCGGTATCAGCGCAGTATGGATCTGCCGTTCCGTTTGCCTTGGGGACATGGTTTGGTATTGATGTGTGGGTGCCGCTTTCGGCATTAAGTGTTATTCCTCTGCTCGATGTATCCCGTTCCTTTGTTCAGCACTATGCAGAACTTGCAGAAGTTGAATTCCGCAAATCACTCTGGCATATGCTGCTGATACCCGGTGTTATTGCCTTAATCTGCTCTGCTACGGCAGGACTACCCTATACAATATTTTTAGGCGCATTAGTGGCAGTTAATGTCGGTGGATATATTGATATTATTGTTTTCCGTGCAGTGAAGTGCATTAGCAAAAAGCCCCATGTACGGATGCGGTTTTCAAATGCCGCAGCAACCCTTTGCGGCTCTGTTGCATTCTTCGCTATTGCATTTACCGAATGGCCAATGCTTTTCGGGCTATCACACAATTTTTTAGCAAAACCTTTTGAGGTTCTGGTGGTTGGCTGTACTGCACAAGCTATTGTCATCTGGACAACTGGTATTGTGATTGCTCACTTTATGGCTTCAGTTATTGCCTTTCTGGAAAAGACTGAATCCCCTGCCATCCCCGCTGAGACCACAACACTAAGAGATAAACAACCTGAGCCTGATTAATCACTTTATACGGCATCAACCATACGCACGAATGTGCCCAGTCCGGCAGCAGGATAGTTCATATCAATTACTGCTGCCGATGCTGTGCTAAAGCGCAACCCTGCATAAGGATCAGCATCTGTCAGCAGTCCGGTCATATAACTGACCAGAGGCATATGACTGACTAACAATACTGTGCCGGTTTCCGGCAGTTTCTCAATGGCTACCCGTGGATCATCATCCGGTGTGAAAGCACTATTTTTTTCAATTGCCGCAATATTCCATATCGCAGCACTGGTAGTAGCTGTCTGCATTGCCCGAATATAGGGGCTGGAAATAATTCTGTCCGGAACAACACCATGCGCCTGCAACTTGATAGCGGTTTGTTTTGCCTGCCAGCGCCCTTTCTCTGTCAGCTGGCGGGCAGCATCACTTGTTGCAACAGGCTCTGCCTGACCATGGCGCATGATGATAAGTCTCATATCGACTTAACTTTCCTCTGTCGACGATTCAACTGCCTCATCCGGTCTGGATGGCCAGTCACTGAAAGGGAAAGGTTTGGTATGGCTGTTACCTGAAATAAACTGCATTACCTGAAACAGAAACCGGTTTAACCCTTCAGAAAAGTTAGTCAGGGTTTCATTTCCCTCACCGGTAAACAGGGAAAAACACATCTGAATCAGGGCAATCAAAGCCACCAGTGCCATCGCCAGACCGACCAGCACATAAAAAGCAACAAGAAATCCTAACCGCAGCCACCAGGCTTCATCAGACAGGTTTGTCTTGAAGTCACTCATCTTTTGCGTTCCCTTCCCGTTCAGTAGTTATAAATTCGACATCCGTCTTCTGCTCGCGGAGCAGCATAATGCGTGCAATTAACCAGACATCCCGTTGCTTAAAGGCTATTTCATAGAGCCCGGAAACAATCGGCATCACAATACCCATTTTATCTGCACGGTGTTTAACCATCCGCAGGGTATTGATACCTTCTGCCACCTGCCCTAACGTTTCTTCTGCTTCTTTCAGACTTTTGCCTTCACCCAGCGCCAGACCAACACGAAAGTTCCGGCTCAGCGGCGAAGTACAGGTCGCAATGAGGTCACCCACACCCGCAAGACCCAGAAATGTCAGCGGGTCAGCCCCAAGCTTTACCGCGAAACGGCTCATTTCTGCCAGACTACGAGTAATCAGCATACTATGAGTATTTTCTCCCAGCCCCATCGATGAAGCCATGCCGGCAACAATGGCATAAATATTTTTCAGAGCACCACCCAGTTCAACACCAAAACGATCCGGGTTGGTGTATACCCTGAAGGTCTCTGATGTCAGCAGTCCCTGAATTTCATCACACAGCGCCTGATCTTCACTGGCAACGACTGTCGCCGTCGGTGCTCCAGCCATGATTTCACGAGCCAGATTGGGTCCACTCAATACGCCGATACGATTACCCGATGCTTCTTCATGCAAAATTTCACTCATCATATCAAAGGTATCACGTTCGATGCCTTTCGTTGTGCTGATCAGCAATTTCCCCCGGTTTGCCAGCTTCATGCTGCGCACAACCTGCCTGAAAGACTTACTGGGAATTGATACAAAAATAACTTCAGCCTCATCAATGGCCGCCTGCATATCGGTCGTTGCAGTAATTGCCGGGTTCAGCGGGTAGTCTGGCAGGTAGCGGGTATTAACATGCTGTTCATTGATCGCTTTCGCCTGGGCTTCATCCCTTAACCACAGAGTTACATGATGACCATTACTGGCAGCGACTTCCGAAATTGCAGTACCAAAACTGCCACCACCGACAACCAGCATACGGCGAGGGGAAGGGGTATTGTCCCTGGAGGGCTTCATAATATCCGATAGTTTCCAGACCCGAAAAACGGGAAAAATGGCTGAACGACCGACAAAAGATGAACTGCCGGTGCGTGGTAATATGCTTATTTTACCCCGCTGCAAGCCGGGATGTCACAGAGAATTTTTTCCGACATTCATCTGATGTTCATATAGTTAGCCTATGATGAATTCAGGTAATAACCCTTGGGTATATTAACTATCCTGCATGCTTCTGTTGTGAAATGTATCTTTTTTGTTATGAATGCTCTCGCCCCATTAAAGCCCCGGATAGCGGGTGTTATAGTGCATTTGCCCTAGCCCGAGTGATAACAAGGCCAAGCGGTATAAAACATGCCATGCAGATATTCATTGTATGGCTATAAAGCCCAGGCGGAAAGCACAGGGCAACGGAAACCAGATCGTTACTGGCATACCGGAACGATTCGATACTCCAGGATGCGTGCATGAGACAATCTCAATACACTAGAGAAGAGTTATTAGCCTGTTCTCAAGGGGAACTATTTGGCCCGGGTAATGCCCAACTCCCGGCACCCAATATGCTGATGATTGACCGAATGAGCCGTATTGCTGAAGATGGCGGCAAATATGGCAAGGGCGAAATCATCGCAGAGCTTGATATTACACCCGAGCTGTGGTTTTTTGATTGCCACTTTCCCGGAGATCCGGTAATGCCCGGTTGTCTCGGCCTTGATGCCATGTGGCAGCTGGTTGGTTTTCATCTCGGCTGGCTCGGCAACCCCGGACGTGGACGTGCCCTGGGTTGTGGAGAGGTTAAATTCACCGGACAGATACTACCAACGAACAAAAAGGTGACATACCATATCAACATCAAGCGGGTTATGGCTCGAAAGTTGGTACTGGGCATCGCCGATGGTAGTGTCAGCGTTGACGGCAAAGAGATTTACACTGCCGAAAACCTCCGTGTCGGTCTGTTCCAGTCAACAGACTCTTTCTGAACTGAATACAGGTTATATCCAGAATGAAACGTGTTGTGGTCACAGGGATCGGCATCACCTCCTGCCTCGGCAATGATGTTGAAACGGTCGCCAAGGCCCTGAAAGAAGGCCGTTCCGGCATTCGTCAAAATGAAACCTACAAAGAAATGGGTTTCCGCAGTCAGGTTTGCGGTAGTGTTGATATCGACTTTGCAGAGCATATTGACCGTCGTACCCTGCGTTTTATGGGAGATGCCGCTGCATACACCCATATTGCATTGAATCAGGCTATTGAAGATGCCGGTCTTGATGAGAGCCTGGTCTCTAATGACCGTACGGGCCTGATCGCGGGCTCCGGTGGTGCATCCTCCATCAATATTGTTGAATCTGCAGACATCGTTCGCGAAAAAGGCGTGAAGCGTGTAGGTCCATACCGTGTGCCCCGCACCATGGGCAGCACCGTATCTGCCTGTCTGGCAACACCTTTCAAGATTCGTGGTATCAACTACTCCATTACCTCCGCCTGTGCCACCAGTGCACACTGTATCGGTAATGCAGTAGAACAGATCCAGCTGGGTAAGCAGGACATTATCTTTGCCGGTGGCGGTGAAGAAGAAAGCTGGAGCCAGACCGCCCTGTTCGACGCTATGGGCGCGCTGTCTACCAAATACAATGAAACACCGGAAAAAGCATCCCGTGCTTACGATGCTAACCGTGACGGTTTCGTTATCGCTGGCGGTGCAGGCATGGTTGTTCTGGAAGAACTGGAACACGCCAAGGCGCGTGGTGCCAAGATCTACGCAGAAGTCACCGGTTACGGTGCGACTTCTGACGGTTACGATATGGTTGCTCCTTCCGGTGAAGGCGCCCAGCGCTGCATGAAGCTGGCCATGTCTACCGTTGACGGCCCAATCGACTACATCAATGCTCACGGTACCAGTACCCCGGTTGGCGACGTTGCCGAGCTGAAAGCCGTACGTGAAGTGTTTGGCGATAATATCCCAACCATCAGCTCCACCAAATCCCTGTCCGGTCACTCTCTGGGTGCCGCCGGGGTACAGGAAGCTATCTACTGCCTGCTGATGATGCGTGATAACTTTATTGCTGCTTCTGCTAACGTAGAAGAGCTGGATGAAGCCGCTGCGGGTGTGCCCATTCTGCACGGTGAAGCACGTGAAGAAAAGTTGAACCGTGTGATGAGCAATAGCTTTGGTTTTGGTGGTACTAACGCCACGTTGATTTTTGATCGTTATGAGTGATAAACAATAGTTACTTCATAACCGAAAAAAGCTGGCTATAAAAAAAGGTGCTAATATCAATGAGCACCTTTTTTTGTTCTAGTATATCAATACTGCATTCAAAACTTTGCTTGCCCAGCAACAATATAGAATGAACAACAATATAACTAGTTTTCAACCTTTAAACTCTTATGAACAGTCCCTCATAAAATTATTCCTGATTACCATCAACTCTACGCTATCAGATAACAGCTATCATTAAACGCCTACTGACCTTTTTTGGAAACAACGTTGATGTGTAAAAATACCATTCAATTCCAGAAAGGCATTGGCATTATGGCCTTTCTGGCAGATTATGGCACTGAAGAGCAGTGTGAGAATGCACTGTTTTCATGGCGCTGGCCTGACGGCTTCATATGCCCCAAATGTGGCTCCGGCCACTTCTGTAAACTTAACAAGAAAGCTAAATACCAGTGTAACCAGTGCCATCTTCAGACCTCTCTTACCAGTAACACCATTTTTGAATCAACGAAATTACCCTTAACATGCTGGTTCCTGGGTATCTATCTCATCACCCAAAGCAAAACGGGCATCTCAGCACTGAACCTTCATCGACAGCTCGGTATATCGTACAACGCCGCATGGCGCATGAAGCACAAACTCATGCAAGTAATAATGGAACGTGATAACAGCTGGCTGCTGACAGGGCATGTTCAAGTCGATGATGCCTACTGGGGAGGTGAACGCCATGGTGGGCGACGCGGAAGAGGTTCGGAGAACAAGGCCCCTTTTGTTGCTGCCGTTCAAACAAACAGCGAAGCTCATCCTGTTTACATGCGCTTCAATGCGGTAGAAAACTTTCGTCGTAAGACCATGAAGGAATGGGCGGAGCATGCTTTGAATCTGGGTACTCAGGTCGTCAGCGATGGTCTGTCCTGCTTTCGTGGTGTTGCCGATGCCGGGTGTCGACATACTGCCGTTGTCACGGGAGGCGGCCATGAATCAATGGAGAATGAGCTGTTCACATGGGTCAATACCATGTTGGGTAACGTGAAGACAGCTTTGGCAGGCACTTACCATAAGCTGAATCCAAAGCACCTTGGTCGTTATCTGGGTGAATTTAATTACCGGTTCAACAGGCGATTTGACATGCCCTCTACGATCAAGCGATTAGCACAGGCAACCGTTCACACCGCGCCCATGCCAGAGAGGTTAGCGGACGTTCAGTGGTAATCAGGAAATTATTTCTCTCATCATTAGTTCTCGTATTAGGCACAACTTTCACCTCAAAAGAGGCGCTATCAGAAGAGCTTTATTATAATTTCAAAATCGACCAGGCAAGGAATGCCTTTTGCCAACTGCTCTGTACATGCGCTCCACAGAATGATCAATACGCTACAGGGCAAACTCAAATAACAATTAATGAGAAACGACAAAAAATAATTTATACCCTGCGAAGTAAAATAGAATCACGTACAGAGGATGGCTCTTTACACAGATCTCTGCAAGCGAGTACTGGAGCCAGACGATTCTTCATCTCATCCGTTATTGGGGGACTGATTACAGAAACATACTCAAGATCAAGCTCAACAGACGGCACACGTCTGAAATCATCTATCGAGTGGACAAAAGGCATCGGTGTTATCAAGCAAGAAAGAATAGATGAGTTTGGTACACGACATATATTTGATTTTTTCAGATCCAATGAACATACGGGCTCTGTTGTCGATCCCTTTATTCACGAAGATGAGCCAATACAGGTTATACGCAAGCCTCCCTTCAATGTCGCATTATCAATAAATAGCGAGTCTCAATACGATTCTCTTTGCCATATCATAAAACCAAGAAACAGAAAGCTCAAAAAAAGATATCAATGGCGTTATTTTACCATGCTGGATTCTAGCGCACCTTCCCCTTATGTTTACGAGCTGATTTTCCTGAAACACTCAATAAAAATTATCTGGTGGGTCATGCCTGAAAGCGAATATCAGAGTAAAAGAGAGCACGGACAATTAATACCGCCCCTGATAACGCCAGATAATCCGCGCCACAACAGCCTACATCGGAGGACGAGACGGCGGGTTAGTTTTTCAGACCAGCTGCACACAGACAGTTCATAGTCACTCGGGATATTGCCCCCTGAATAGCCCTCAGGCACTTTCAGGGAGCGATTACCTGAAGCTGTTTGGGGCGCACAAGAGCGCCTTAGTTAGAAAGTTCCAACAACAGCTTATTCAACCGCTGCACATAACGCGCAGGATCCTCCAACTGACCACCTGCAGCCAGTTTAGCCTGATCAAATACAACACGGGTCAGATCGGCAAAGCGATCTTCATCCGGTTCCTGATCCAGTTTGGTAACCAACGGATGCTCCGGGTTGATTTCAAATACGGGCTTACTTTCAGGCACATCCTGACCCGCTGACTGAAGAATACGCTTCATCTGCATACCCATATCGTTCTGACCAACCACCAGACAAGCGGGTGAATCAGTCAGACGATGGGTCACCCGCACTTCGTCAACATCGCTGCCCAGCACATCCTGAATCCGCTTGACCAGATCTTCGTTGGCCTTGGCTGATTCTTCCTGCGCCTTCTTGTCGTCTTCGTTATCCAGTTTACCCAGATCCAGATCGCCACGACCCACATCTTCAAACTGCTTGCCATCGAATTCAGTCAGATGGGACATCAGCCACTCGTCGATACGATCGGACAGCAGCAGCACTTCAACACCCTTCTTGCGGAACACTTCAAGGTGTGGGCTGCTCTTGGCGGCATTATGTGTGTCAGCACAGATGTAGTAGATCTTTTCCTGATCTTCCTTCATCCGGGATACATAATCAGCCAATGAATGGGCCTGAGCCACAGCATCGTCATGAGACGTTGCAAAGCGCAGTAAACCCGCAACTTTTTCACGGTTAGAGAAATCTTCAGCCGGGCCTTCTTTCAGCACCTGACCAAACTCAGTCCAGAATTTGGCGTACTCTTCCGGCTCTTTCTTCGCCATTTTCTCCAGCATATCAAGCACACGCTTAGTCAGGGCACTCTTCATGCTCTCAACCTGCGGATCCTGCTGCAGGATTTCACGGGAAATATTCAGGGACAGATCATTGGAGTCCACGACACCCTTGATAAAACGCAGGTACATTGGCATAAACTGTTCAGCGTCATCCATAATGAATACGCGCTGCACATACAATTTCAGGCCTTTCTGCATATCGCGGTTATACAGGTCAAACGGTGCTTTAGCAGGAAGGTACAGCAGGCTGGTGTATTCCAGTTTGCCTTCAACCCGGTTATGGCTCCACTTCAGCGGATCAGCAAAGTCATGGCTGATATGCTTGTAAAATTCTTTGTACTCGTCATCGTTCACTTCAGAACGGGAACGTGACCACAGTGCTTTAGCGGTATTAACGGTTTCCCATTCCGGTGCTTCAGCCTTCTTTTCTTCATCACCTTCTTCTGCAGGTGCTGCGTCTTTCTCCATCAGGATGGGCATGGAGATGTGGTCAGAATACTTGCGGATAATGCTGCGCAGGCGCCAGCCATCAGCAAACTCTTCCTGATCACCTTTCAGATGCAGGGTGATAGAGGTACCACGGGATGCTTTTTCGATGGTTTCAATTGTGAATTCGCCGGTACCTTCGGATTCCCAGCATACCGCTTCAGTTTCACCCGCTTTACGGGTTTCAACAGTTACCCTGTCGGCAACGATAAAGGCGGAATAGAAACCCACACCGAACTGACCAATCAGATGAGAATCTTTCTTCTGGTCCCCTGACAGCTGCTGCAGAAATTCGGATGTGCCGGACTTGGCAATCGTGCCCAGATGCTCAATCACATCATCACGGTTCATGCCGATACCGTTATCGCTGATGGTGACAGTTTTGGCATCCTTGTCGAAGCTGATGCGGATTTGCAGATCCGGATCGGTTTCCAGCAGTTCAGGATGCTTCAGCGACTGAAAACGCAGCTTGTCAGCCGCGTCAGAGGCATTAGATACCAGCTCACGCAGGAAAATTTCAGGGTGTGAATAAAGGGAGTGAATCATCAGGTGAAGCAGCTGCTTCACTTCTGTCTGAAAACCCAGGGTTTCTTTACCGGCTTCTACAGTCATATGCTCCAGATCCTCTGCCACTGCAGATATCAATTATTGAATAAACTCCAACTTGAAACAGTAGGTGGGGACGGGAGAGGAAGGTTTCAACCCCTAAATTTTGAAATGACTTCTGCCTGTGGCGACTGGCTCATCACGATCCACCTGCCAGAGTGTAATCCCAAC
Organism: Endozoicomonadaceae bacterium; assembly: GCA_965261725.1. Classification (GTDB taxonomy): domain Bacteria; phylum Pseudomonadota; class Gammaproteobacteria; order Pseudomonadales; family Endozoicomonadaceae; genus CANDOC01. The sequence continues at coordinate 91,366 of CBDHDU010000011.1, forward strand.
ATTAACCACACGCCTACCCTGTTTGTGTAACTGGCAGCTGGCCCAGGAATCAACCAGTTGAGCAGACCGCAGATAATCGATGGAAAAATCAATCATTCTCGGCAGAGAGTCAATTTCCAGAGCAATTAACAGATGCATCGCTGCCGCATGCTGCATAAAGCTGCCAACCACGCCCCCGTGAATTGCCGGTAAAACCGGGTTACCAATATTGCTATCTTTCGGCGGCATAAAGAACAGCAGCTCGCCCGCTTCCATACGGCATTCAACCCCGGTTAATACGGCCCAAGGAATTAGCTGATTCACCTGCTGAAAGTCGTTGCTCTGACGCGCTTGCAGAATGGCTTCGCGAATATTCATAACTTTCCCCCGGTGAAATTCGAAGGATTAAAGCTGCCATCCTTTTCCATCCGCATAAATGCTCCCACGGCAAAAACCAGAGGGTTATCCCGATCATCCTGCCAGGCTGTGCCACGGGTAAAGACAACTTCTTTGGTTACTTTATACGCATGGGCATGAGCATAAAGCGGTGCTTGCTTATCAACAGGTGCCAGATAATCCAGCCGCAGATCCAGAGTCGGACAGACTTCAAACCCTTTCAAACTGCAGACAACACAAAGCCCGCAGATTGAATCCAGCAACACCGTCACGGCTCCCATATGCATTTCCCCGGTATCAGGATTACCGATCAGATCATCAGACCAGGGAAGCTCCAGCTCAACACCGTCCGCACTGGCAGCCAGCAGTTTGATTCCCAAGCTGTTGGCATGGGGAATAGCCGCCATAAACTGGCTGACCTCATACAGATAGTCGCGTTGTTCTGCCATAACGAAGCACTGTTTGTTGTTTTTAGATTTATTGATAACAGCAGTTTATCGGCATCCGGTCAGCCCGTCGATTTAATATCAGCCTGAAGCTAAACCAAGCACCTTCAAAATAAAGGCCTGCTCAAACGCTGCCTCATGCAATGCCTGATAACGTCCGGAAGCACCTCCGTGACCAGCTTCCATCCGTACATTCAGCAACTGCTGCTTTGAGCCGGTATTATTTTTCCTTAATAACGCCACCCACTTCGCTGCTTCCCAATACGGCACCCGACTATCATTCATTGATGCCTGTACCAGCATATGAGGATAATCTGCTGGTTTCACATTATCGCAGGGAGACCAGTGTTTAATGCGTTTATAAACTGCTTGATCGTGAGGATCGCCCCACTCATCGTATTCCGTCACTGTCAGCGGAAGAGTTTTATCGAGCAGTGTATTTAACACATCAACAAAAGGAACATCTGTAACCACTGCATGAAACAGATCTGGTCGCATATTGGCTACCGCACCAACCAGTAAACCTCCGGCACTGTCACCAGAAATTACCAGTTTGTCTGCTGCGGTATAACCGGAATCAATCAGCTTTTCGGAGCAGGCAATAAAGTCATGGAAACTGTTTTCTTTATGTTCCATCTTACCTGCCAGATACCAGGGTTCACCAAGATCGCCACCGCCGCGGACATGGGCAACCGCAAATAACATACCCCTATCGAGCATATTCAGCCGGGCTGAAGAAAACCATGGATCAAGGCTGTCACCATAGGCGCCATATCCGTAAAGCAGCAACGGTGCGGGCTGATTGAAGGACTCACAGCGCCCAACCAGACTAACAGGCACCCGCTCCCCATCCTGCGAAACGGCCCACACACGACGGGAAAGGTAATCTTCAGCGTCATAACCGCCCAATACTTCCTTTTGCTTTAAAAGCTTTTGCTGACCATTAGCCATAGTCAACTCAAAGATAGATGCCGGGCGGGTTAAGGATTCATAGGCCAGACGCACAACGTCTGTCGAATAATGAATATTATCGACGGCATCAATACAGTAAATCGGATCAGGAAAAACCACCGAATATGCCGGCGCATCTGTCGGCCTGATTTCAACCCTGATACAACCATCACAAGCAAAGCGCCGGAATAATACCAGTCCGCCACTGAAGACTTCAAAATCATCCAGCGTTATCCCTTGCTGATGCGGAACAATTTCATTACGCCAGTCAGCAGGATTATCAGGCGGAGCCGTTACCAGCCGAAAGCCGGGGCCCGTATCATTTGTTCTGACCCAAAATTGCTGACCATCATGATCAATAAAATATTCCAGTTTATCCTTTCGGGGCTTCAGGCAGGTAAATGTCTGGTCACCACTGCTTGCCGGAGCATAATGAATTTCTGTCGTATTATTAGCTGCCAGCGTCACAATAATCATTTCATCTGAAATACTGCGACCGATGCCCATATAAAAGCGGTCATCCAGCTCTTCAAGACAGATAGCCAGATTCTGCTCACTATGGCCTAACCGGTGGTAAACCAGCTGCCAGGGGCGACACTGTTCATCCAACCGGGAGAAATAAAAGCCTGCGCTGTCCATTGTCCAGACCAGTTCACCGGCACAGTTCGTCAGCGAATCTTCAAGCCAGGCTCCTGTCTCAAGATCTAGCACACTGAGTGCATAGCGCTCGTCACCTTCCATATCGACAGCCAGCCCCAGATAGCGATGGTTCGGACTGACGGCAACATCCCCTACATCAAAATAGTCATGCCCTTCAGCCAGTGTATTGATATCCAGCAGACAGACATCATTGTCTGAAGAACGGCGCCAGTAGCTGGGGTATTCCTTACCCTTGTGCGTCCGAACATAATATTCATATTGCTCCTTGCGTACCGGCACCGAGACATCATCTTCCTGAATACGGGCACGCATGGACTCAAACAGTTGCTGTTGTAGTACCTTAGTATCTACCAGCTGCGCCTGCGTCCAGCGATTTTCAGCCTGCAGGGCAGCAGTTACTCTTGGGTTATCGCGATTGTGCAACCAGCGGTACGGGTCTTCCCGTGTATCACCATGCAGGGTAATCCGGAAAGGTTCTTCAGGAATTTGCGGGGGCTGTAGACTCATCAGCAGCGTCCTTTCACGACTGGAAAAATACCGGCGCTCACCTTATAGTCGCGGGTATTGCTTTTCAACGTGGATAGAATGAAATCAATATCAACATGTTATCATCCGCGTTCAGACAAAAAGGTTTCATAACAGGACATGACAACAACGCAATATCTCGGTGCATGGATAGTATACCTGCTGGCGGCCAGTGGCTGTCTGTTGGTGTGGTTCCGAATGACCCGGTCGCTGAGTGCTGGCTATTTCAAACGGTTGATCCGCTGGTTGCCTGCCGTACTGGTGTTTGTACCCGCCTTTATTAAACAGGATGAGCCCTGGCTGGGGCCCGCATTTCTGACCATGCTTTACGATGGCATCAGCTATGGGCCTGAAGCCATGCTGCGTACCAGTGAAGGTGTGAGTGTGGCTGCAGCATCAGCTTTCGTGCTGGCAGTATTTGGTCGCAGAAAGACAAAAGCTCCGGAAGCTAAACAAGAGGATGAAGATGATCAGCCTCAGCGAACGCCCAAGCGCAATACACATTCAAAGACAAGAATAGAGCCCCGGCTGAACTAGGTCGTGTTTGTTGACATAAGTCAGGCTTGATATAAACCATAATACAGCATCAGAAGTCGTAGACCGTCATGTGTGAACTGCTCGGCATGAGTGCCAATACTCCAACCGATATCTGCTTCAGCTTTACCGGGCTCATGCAACGTGGCGGTCATACCGGGCCGCACCGGGATGGCTGGGGTATCGCTTTTTATGAAGGTAAAGGCTTACGGGAGTTTCATGACCCGAATCCCGGTTGCGATTCTGAAATTGCCCGACTGGTGCAACGTCACCCGATTAAAAGCCAGATTGTTATCAGCCATATCCGACAGGCGAATTCCGGTCGGGTCTGCCCGGAAAACACCCACCCATTCCGCCGCGAATTATGGGGGCGTTACTGGTCTTACGCTCATAACGGGCAACTGAAAGGCTGTCGTGACCTTAAAATGCAAGGTTCTTTCCATCCCGTTGGCACGACGGATAGCGAGCGCGCCTTTTGCTGGATTATGAACAACCTGCAACAGCGGTTCCCTACCCCACCCAAACGTCAGCAGACATTATGGCGCTATATCCATAAACTCTGCGATCAGCTGCGGGAAATGGGCGTATTTAATATGCTGCTCAGTGATTCACGGGAACTGTCCTGTTACTGTTCTACCAAACTCTGCTGGATTACCCGCCGGGCGCCGTTTTGTCAGGCATCGTTAAAAGATACTGAGTTGTGTGTGGATTTTGAGCATGAAACCACACCCAACGATATTGTGACGGTCATTGCAACTGAGCCGCTGACGACAGATGAAGTATGGACACACCTGAAGCCTGGTGAAATGCTGGTTTTTAAAAACGGCATCAAAACCTAAAGACATATCTGCGACCTTGACTATTCTCCTATGACAGATTTTCATCAGGAGAGATGTACGGTGCAGCATTTCACGCATTATAAAAAGAGCTTCATGTCAGCTCTTTTTTTATGGGCAATTGCTTTAGGTACGACAGCAAATGCCGCTGTAATTGAAACTTTTATTGAATATCAGCTTGGTTGCCCGATTCCTGATCCCAAAACCACATCTGTAGCAACCACAGATGTTACAGATGAAATCAGGGCTGAGAAACTCAAACGAAATCGTGAAGACTTTCTTACAATGGCAACTGCAAAAACACCGACAAGCTTCCAGCATGTAAAAGGGTTTGAAGATAGAATTATATACAACGGGTCGCAGATTGAACTGGATATAACAGGCTCCTCTGCAGATCAGCTTGAAGGCTCCCATCGGCTTATTATTCAGCGGGTCACAGGCTGGGATACTTTTGAAACCCATGACGTATCCATAGAAGCAGAAGCACAACAGAACAGGATTAATACACCGTTGGATTTATCCGACTATTGGCCTGACGCTAATGTGCCATTATTTATAGTGATACTGACAAATGACAACGGTGACCACATAGCGGCCATGCGTGTGACATTTTTTGAACGCCTTAGAAGCCGTCTGAAAAGTCCTCCTTCAAGCCAAACGCCGCAGCATCAGGTGAATCATGGACAGTTGAATCATAGCCTCAGCGGTTTCAGGCAACACCTCGTAATCTTTGCTGAGTCTTCGGTTATGATTTAGCCAGGAAAATGTCCGTTCGACTACCCAGCGTCGTGGTAACAGCTGGAAGCCTTTTTGTTTATCACTGCGTAGAACAACTTGCAATATGAATTGGAATTTCGAACTGACCCAGTCCACTAACTTGCCCCGATAGCCGCCATCAACCCAGATCAGGCGTAACTTTTTACAACGACCATTCAAGCGTGTTAATAGCAGTTTGGCTCCATCCCGATCCTGACTTTAGTGCAAATAAATGTGAACTGACGGATAATAGCTCCACAATTTATTGTATTTTTATCGCTATATCTGCATTACGATAGTCGCAATTATGACTTTGTGTTCTAAAAACCGGTTAGTGTGGAACTATGGTCAGCGCGGTGCTTTCGCCCTGATCCCGATCCTGAATCTCAGCGGAAGTGACAACGATTGCTAGCAGTAACCCCATGGTGTCAACGAGGATATGACGCTTGCGCCCCTTGATCTTTTTGCCTGCATCGTAGCCGCGATCAGACCCACCGATCGCCGTGGTTTTAACGCTCTGGCTATCGAGACTAGCTGCCGTTGCATGCTTATGACGCCCTGCTTTCTGACGCACTTTGGCATGAAGCGTGTCATGAATCCTTTGCCAAGTTTGGTCTCGTCGCCAAACCCTGAAGTAGTGATACACTGTTTTATAGTTCGGAAAATCAGTAGGAAGGGCAGCCCATTGACAGCCTGTTTTCAAAACATAAAAAATGCCATTGATAAGCTGCCGACGGCTGATTGTTACAGGTCGTCCTCCGGGTTTGGCAGGTGGGAGCAGAGGTTTTAACTTTTTCCACGCTCCCTGACTCAAATCTGAGGGATACCTTTTCTTCTTTTTTTGACGACGCTTACCCATTACACCCCTGAAAAATGCCTGTTTTTTTCAGTATATATGGGCGGCTATGCTACTTTTCAGACGGCTTCTTAGTGTTAAAAATGTTATTGCCCTGTATACAGCCGCTCCAGCAGGTTTCGAGGATTTATCAACCTTTGATCAGGCTAACTATATAAGCAAAGTATGTGCAGCACCCTGCCAATACCCACCCCAAGAAAGTCTTATTATTCTTGTTGGCAATGGAATAAACATGCAGCTTCCAGCTCATGCTATGCGCCTTTCTGAAAGTGAGTATGACACTTTTGTATCTAAATCAGGAATGACTCCACAGAAAATAGGCGATCCAAATCAATTACCGGATTACCATAATATGCTGGCCTGCTTTGAAGAGGATATAAGCGAAGCGATAGAAAATGAACCACTGAAACCCTGGATTGATCTAGAGGACATCATTCTAAATACTAAATCTGAGACATCATTCATTCTGTCGCTTCCAAAGCGCTGGCAAGATGTTGCAGGAAGCAGTTATCAGGGATTATTCAGCATGACACTGGCTCATAACACTTTACAAAACCCGGAGCCTGTTGAATCAAAGCACCCTCCTTTACTCTTGTTCTCAGGCGCTCAGGCGTCAGGCTATACATGTACCTTTTGCGACCCTCTGAGTGACTTATGGGTTCCCGGCGCATTGATAACAAAACTTACTATCAAACACCCCACTGAAGGTTGTATTGGTAACGTTCGAATTTGCCCTTTGCCTAATCCGAATCTTCAGCAAATCACTGTTGTAAATATGACACTCGCACCCACTGGAGACTTACCTGAGATATGGGAAAGCATTCTTCAGCAAGTCTCATCGAATAAAACGCTGATCATAATGTTAACCAATGAACCAAATCAGCTAAAGAGTTCACTCGATTTTGCTAAAACACCTTTTCACCTTATCATGTCCCCCGAAAGCTTTGGTGCAATTTCAGATACCGTTTTTGAGAACATGGAACTCTGTTTGATGCATGTTTTTGATGAAGCCAGTACCCGTGAAATGGAAGCAGAAAGACAAAAGGAAATACAGCGGCTTAGCTTAATGATAAATCAGCCGTCCGATGGAACGGCTGCAACCATAGACCAACTGAAAGCATCACTCTCGACTCAGGAAAACATAAAACTCCAACTTGACGGCAGCACTGTTTTCAAAGGTAAGCAATTCAGTTCAATTAATCTAAACAGAAAACTCACAAAAGCTACAGCAGACGAATAATCATTCATTAAAGCTTTGGGCTGGTCATCAAACCAGCCCTGTTTGCTCTCTCTTTTTGTTACCTTCAGGCTGCCTGCTTTTCCCTAACAACATCCATTTGAACGATTGCATCTGCTATCGCTTCTTCTGCTGCCTTATCTCCCATCGATAAGCCTTCAGCCCAGACATAGTGGATGTATTCAAAGCCAAGCATACCAAAGTAGTTTTCCATCATAGGCGTAACACTGTCTGCAGGTGTGTCTTTAAACACTCCACCGCGGGTATGGATAATAACCAGCTTCTTCCCTTTGCCCAGCAAACCTTCCGGACCTTCTTCCGTATAGCGGAAAGTAATACCAGCCCGTGCCAAATTATCCTGCACATTTTTCAGCTCAACCGGCACACTGAAATTGTACATCGGCGCACCTATAACCATTACATCATGCTCCCGTACCTGATTAATCAGTTCATCGGACATATCTGCAAGATATTTTTGTTCCGAACTTCTTTCTTCTGCCGGGATTGACCAGGCTGCCAGTGTTTCCGGTTTCAGGTGGGGAACCGGATTCTGAGTTAAATCCCGTACAGTCACCGACCCCAGAGTTGCCCGCCGCCAGTTCTTTGCATAGTGCGCAGTTAAACGGTTAGATACACTATGATCACCCAGAATGCTGGAGTTTAATACCAGTAATTTTTGTTGCTGCATTTTCTTTTCCCGTAATATCAGTCGAATCGGGTTGCCAGCAATATTGGTTATCTTTGCTACCCCCAAGGAATGGTTCGCACTTTAATAGTTAAAGTTAGCTTGAGGTCAAGTTATAATTTAAAAAACATTTACTGAGTCGTACAAATGTCTTCCGGAATCCGTTCTCTGACGATTGGTGAAACCGTTGAACGCAGCGGTGTTGCCGCTTCTGCTCTGCGGTTTTATGAATCCCGTGACCTGATCCATTCATACCGGACCAATGGCAACCAGCGCCGCTTCCATCAGTCGATGCTGCGCCGTATTGCCGTAATACAGGTGGCGCAAAGGCTTGGATTTACACTGGAAGAAATCAAAGATGCGTTGTCATCATTGCCGGATAACCGCACACCGAACAAGCGGGACTGGGATAAACTGGCAACGAAATGGCGGGAACAGCTAAATGAAAGAATCGCAGGGTTGGAAGGGCTGAGAGATAACCTTTCCAGCTGCATTAGTTGTGGCTGCCTGTCAATGCAAAAGTGTCGTTTGGTGAACCCGGAAGACATACTTCATGATCATGGCTCAGGCCCCCGGCAATTGCTTGACGGGGAGCCTGAACAGGCTGAAATAAAGTAACAGGTATTATTCGAAAGGCTCTACCTGCAAAGTCATGCTATCGGCACCGACCACTTTAACGCGCACACCTTCTGGCAGGTCGTCACCAGTCACCTGCCAGTAACTGTCATCAAGGCAGATCCGTCCCCGACCTCCGGTAATGGGTTCTTCAAGAACGATAGTACGCCCGATATACCGCGCGACCCGGTTATTAACGACTGTTTCTGCCGGTTTCTGATCCCGCGATTCCAGCCAGCGCCACCAGGCAAAAGCAGCAATTAATGAGATTACAGAAAAAATAACCAGCTGCCACTGCCAGGTAATATCCGGTAAAATCCACAGAACCACACCAACTACCAGCGCAGCCAGACCTGTCCATAACAGGTAGCCCGCTGTTCCCAGCAACTCGCCCAGCATCAGCACCAGACCAAAACCCAGCCAGTGCCAGAAGGTCAGCTGTTCCAGCAGATAAATCATGGTGTCCATCCCTTTTGTGGTTTTTCCTGTTCCTTGCCAGATTCTTTAATCAGTTCAGCGACACCTGCCACGCTGCCAATCACACTACCAGCCTCCAGCGGCATCATAATAACTTTGGAATTCTCAGCAGAAGCCACCTGCCCCAGTGCATCAACATACTTCTGTGCCACAAAGTAGTTAACCGCCTGAATATCACCTTCGGCAATCGCTTTGGATACCATACCGGTGGCTTTGGCTTCTGCTTCTGCACTTCGTTCCCGTGCTTCCGCCTCAAGAAATGCCGCCTGTCGTTCACCTTCTGCCCGAAGAATTTCTGATTGTTTTTGACCTTCTGCTTTCAGAATCGCTGCCTGCCGAATACCTTCAGCCTCCAACACTTCAGCCCGTTTGTTACGTTCAGCTTTCATCTGGGCATTCATACTCTCAATCAGGTCTGCCGGGGGCTGAATATCTCTGATTTCGATTCGAGTGACCTTAACGCCCCATGGGTTGGTAGCATCATCCACCGTTTGCATTAAACGAGCATTAATACTGTCCCGGCGGGATAACATATCATCCAGATCCATAGAGCCCAGCACGGTACGAATATTGGTCATGGTCAGGTTGCGAATGGCATGTTCCAGCTCATTCACTTCATAAGTCGCCTGAGCGGCATTGATGACCTGGAAGAAACAAACTGCATCAATAGTGACGTTGGCGTTATCCTTGGAAATCACTTCCTGAGGAGGAATATCAAGCACCCGCTCCATCATATTCACCTTGTGTCCGACCCGATCCATAATCGGCACAATCACATTCAGACCCGGTTTCAGTGACTGGGTAAACCGGCCAAACCGTTCCACAGTCCATTCATATCCCTGCGGAACAGAGTGCACCCCCATCATGATCAGCACAAAGGCCAGCACAACCAACAGACCAAGGACAATCAGTGTGATATCCATAACATTCCCCCCGCAATAACAACACCGACAGTGATGATGTCCTCCATCCTAACACGATAAAGACGTTATATTCCTGCTACTAAACAGTACCAAAAAGTAATGAGCCGTTTGTTCCGCCAAATCCGAATGAGTTACAAAGGGTATAATTGAGCTGCGCCTGCCTTCCGGTATGTGGCACAAAATCCAGATCGCATCCTTCGCCGGGATTATCCAGATTAATCGTTGGGGGAATCTCGTTTCTGTTTAATGCCAGAATACTGAACACTGCCTCAATTGCCCCCGCAGCACCCAGTAAATGCCCCGTCATGGATTTGGTTGAGCTGACGGCAACATCATTCGCCGCGGAATCAAATATTGTTTTGACGGCAGTCGCTTCGGCCTTATCACCCGCCGGAGTCGATGTACCGTGAGCATTGATATAACCCACTTGTTCTGGGTTCAAACCACCATCATTCAGGGCATTTTTCATCGCTGCAGCCGCACCACGACCATCTTTCGGTGGGGAAGTCATATGATAGGCATCGCCACTCATACCAAAACCACATAGCTCAGCATAAATAGTCGCGCCTCTGGATTTGGCATGCTCATACTCTTCCAATACGACAACACCGGCACCGTCACCCATAACAAAACCATCTCTGTCTTTATCCCAGGGACGGCTGGCAGCATGAGGATCGTCATTCCGGGTTGATAATGCTTTGGCAGAAGCAAAACCGGCAATACTGAGCGGCGTTGTTGCCATTTCCGAACCGCCGGCAACCATGACATCGGCGTCACCATAAGCAATAATCCGGGCACCGTGTCCGATGTTATGAACTCCCGTCGTGCATGCTGTTGTAACGGCAATATTCGGCCCGGCAAACCCGTGAATAATCGACAAATGACCAGCAATCATATTGATAATGGTCGAAGGCACAAAAAAAGGACTGACCCGTCGCGGGCCTGATTTGAGAAGCTGCTGATGCCCTGCCTCAATTAATGGCAAACCGCCCATACCAGAACCCACGGCCACACCTATTCTTGAAGCATTTTCCTGCGCAAATTCAATACCTGAATCCTTGATCGCCTGAGCCGCTGCTGCAATACCATACTGAATAAACAAATCCATCTTGCGGGCATCTTTGCGGGAAAGATAAGACTCAACATCAAAGCTCTTAACTGAGCCTGAAAACCGAACCGGTAACTCACTGGCATCAAAAAAGCTGATGGGTTCAATGCCACTTTGTCCAGCCATCAGATTTTTCCAGCTGGTCTCTACATCATTACCAACCGGTGTTAACAGTCCAAGGCCTGTGACAACTACACGTCGTTTTGCCATGATGCGTTCCGTTCCAGTGCATCTATAATGGTATCAGCATAGTTGATCAAATCAGATGACAGCCTTTATTTGAGCCATAAAAAATCGGCCTGAATATCACAATAAGAATCAGCTTTAAAATCGAAGCAACAAATTAAAAAAAGACAAACTTATGTTTCAAAGTATATATTTAATAACTCTGTCCATTTTAATTATTGCACCGTTTGCTAATGCAGTTTCACATACTAGAAAATCGCCTCCGACAACAGGTCTCCCCCCTTCATTTCTCTCATATTCAGGTGTTTCAAAAAAATCACGCCCTTTTATAATATCCCGAATGCCTTCTCAAAGACCGGAATCAATCTATGAGTTGCTTGCAGAGGTTTTTCACAGCGACCAGACCGTTGTTTATGACTCTATTTCACCTACCCCAAGCATCACGTTCAATATCTATATTATCAGCCGCCATGAAACGCTAGATTCCGTCTTAGAAGAGGCGCGTTTTTATCATATTAACAAAGCTCTTTTCTCTGAAGCTGAATGGTCAGAGGAATATAAGGAAACTGTTAGCGATCAAAACTGGGATTATCTATCGGATTATGATGATATGGTTCAGGGCTTGCCACTAGAAAAACCAGACAGAATATTTCCTTTCAATAAATGGCTGAAGGCAGCAATCACCCTGCGGGATAAAAATTCAGGACGTTATACACATAAACAGCAAGCCTATATCGATTTATGCCTGCAGTATATGACATTAAGACATACCAGATGGATTTTACCAGACAAAGCCTGGTTTTTTCAGGAGTTTGAAAACAACCCGCTGGCGAAACTACAAGCTTATATGTGTAAGTACCCGGATAAACATTTTCATCAACTCAAAACAGAACTCTACTTTTTCCGACATGAAAGAAGGTTTAAAGAGCATGTACAAGAAGTTGCAAAAAAGTTTGGTAGAAAAAAACTGAAGAAAAGACTGAAAACTGCATTTAGTGGATTTAACAATCTTCGTATTAAGAAGCTAATGCCAAAGCAAGGCGCACCCGAGGCTGCAGTCCCCTAATATAAATACAATTTGCACAGAGCCACCTGCTTTCATTAGAGTATGCAGCAGACCATTGATTAATCATGCCAAAGCAATAACAACAGGCGCCTGACTGATGAAATTTACCAGTACTGAACAATATATCGCTACCGATGAACTCAGCATGGCGGTTAACGCAGCAGTTACCCTGCAACGCCCCTTGCTGATAAAAGGTGAGCCGGGCACCGGGAAGACGCTGCTGGCAGAACAGGTGGCAAAGTCTCTGGGCAAACGGCTGATCCAGTGGAATATCAAGTCCACCACCAAAGCCCAGCAAGGTTTGTACGAGTACGATGCCGTATCACGACTCCGTGACTCTCAACTGGGCGATAACAAAGTACACGACATCAGCAACTACATTGTAAAAGGCAAACTCTGGGAGGCCTTTGAAGCGGATGATCAGGTTGTGCTGCTGATTGATGAGATTGATAAAGCGGATATCGAGTTCCCTAATGACCTGCTGCAAGAACTGGATAAGATGGAGTTTTATGTATATGAAACCCAGAAACTGATCCAGGCTAAACAACGCCCAATCGTTATTATTACCAGTAACAACGAAAAAGAACTGCCGGATGCCTTTCTCCGCCGCTGCTTCTTCCATTACATCAGCTTCCCGGATCACGATACCCTGAAGAAAATTGTCGATGTGCACTACCCCGATATCAGTCAGGAACTGGTTCAGGATGCCCTTGAGTTATTCTTTGATGTACGCAAAGTACCGGGCCTTAAGAAAAAGCCTTCCACTTCAGAGTTGATCGACTGGCTGAAGCTGCTGCTGGCAGATGAAATCCCCGACGATATTCTTCGCACCCATGACAGCCGCAAGGCAATTCCGCCGCTTCACGGTGCATTGGTTAAAAACGAGCAGGATGTCGAACTGCTGGAACGACTGGCCTTTATGAATCGTCGCCAGCAGCGTTGAGGGCACTGTTATGCTCTTAAGCTTTTTTGAAACACTACGCAAATTTAAAGTGCTGGTCAGTATTCGTGAATACCTTGATCTGCTCGGGGCACTGCAACAGCACCTTGCATTTGCCAGTCAAGAAGAGTTTTACTTTCTGTCCCGTTCGATACTCGTTAAAGACGAGCGTCATTTCGACAAGTTCGACCGGGCTTTTTCAGCCTATTTTGAGGGGCTGGAAAATGTCGAGGATATGTTGCAGGCACTCATCCCCGATGAATGGTTACGCAAAGCATTCGAAAAACATCTGACAGAAGAAGAAAAGGCTCAGATTCAAAGCATTGGTGATTTTGAAAAGTTACTGGAAACATTCAAAAAACGATTAGAAGAACAACAAAAACGCCATCAAGGCGGCAATAAATGGATTGGTACCGATGGTACCTCTCCTTTCGGTGCTTATGGTTATAACCCGGAAGGGATTCGGATGGGACAGGAAGGTTCCCTTAACCAGAGTGCTGTGAAAGTTTGGGATAAACGGGAATTTCGTAATCTGGACGAGAATATCGAGTTAGGCACCCGCAATATCAAACTGGCACTGCGTCAGCTTCGCCGGTTTGCCCGACAGGGTGCTGAAGATGAGCTGGATATGAACGACACCATTCGTTCCACTGCCCGCTCCGGCGGCCTGCTCGATATCAAAATGGTTCCGGAACGCCGTAATACCGTAAAAGTGCTGCTGTTTATTGATATTGGCGGCACTATGGATGCTCACGTTAAGGTCTGCGAAGAACTGTTTTCAGCCATGAAAACCGAGTTCAAGCATCTGGAGTTTTTCTATTTCCATAACTTTATTTATGAATCCGTCTGGAAAGATAACTGGCGGCGCCATCAGGATCGGATTCCAACCTGGGATATTCTGCATAAATACAGCAGCGACTATCGGGTGATTTTTGTCGGCGATGCTTCCATGTCACCCTATGAAATTGCCCAGCCCGGTGGCAGCGTAGAGCACTGGAACGATGAAGCAGGCAGCGTCTGGATGCAGCGGGTTTCGGAAAAATTTGAGAAACTGATCTGGTTAAACCCTTATCAGGAGAATAACTGGCAGCATGTACAATCAACCCGAATGACACTGGATCTGGTTGAAAACAGGATGTATCCGCTGACCGTTAAAGGGATTGAAAATGGAATGAAATACCTTAGTCGATGAATTGCTTACAGGCTTGTCCCATAAATATCTCGGTGATGCAGATATGCATTCCGGGATGGGTTTTTCCTATAAAAAACCACTTCACCAATATCATAGTGCGTACGACACAGATCGCAGACATCATTAACAAATGTAGATAAAACCTCCCACAGTACCGCTTGTGTGACCACCAGCAAGTCAGGGTTACCTGCCAAATAAAGATACATTCTGGTTTTTTCTTCGCTTTCCGGTACTGCTTCAGCCTCAGTTTCTTCTTTATTACGCATGCCGGAAACATAAGCGATCAACCCACCTGCCAGCACCCTTGAATGGATATCAAATACCATAAACTCGACATATCTATTCTCTTTGGCAAAATCAGTTAATACTTCCTCTGGTTTATCTGGCAGGTTGCTGTATGAAAAGACTCTCTCCATACCATAATTTTCCAAGCGATCCTCAAATCCCGGCTTTCTTGCTCTTCCAAACATCCGCTTTATATACCTAGCAAACATTTCATAATTTTTTTCCTGAGTCACCCTATCCGCCCCTTTATCAATCAAAGGCCTAAAAAACCTTATCAGTTTTCTTTCAGTCTTTGATCTATGTGCAACTTTGGGCTTTTTCGGTTTTGCGGGCGCTTCATCCAGTTCAAAATTTTCCGGGTGAGCTTCCTTAATAGCATCAATTAGCTCCTCAGGAGAACGACCATAGCTAACAAGATTCCGATATGAATCCTTTTCTCTGGAGCTTAATAGAGCTACAACCATAGCCGCTTCAAGTGACATATTGAAACCTGGATCGAGCAGCTCTCTTTTATTACATATAGGGCAGTAACGACGGCCATTTTCAAGGAATACTTCTACAAGACACTGACTACATTTTTCCACTTCTTTTTCTAATTTAACAGGCTCATCATTTTTTGATACTTTTTCCTTAAATTCTTTCAACCTAATTGCTTCTATAAGCTGATCAATTTCACAATTAGAACAATATTCGTTGTTGTCTATACATTGTTTTTCTGCACCACACTTCCAACACATTCCCGCTATAGCAGGTAGCGTTATGCATAAAAACAAGAGAAAAAACAAAATGCGCATAAGAAATCAAAGGTAAAAGCATTCATTCGATGCCAAGAAATATTTAGTAGTAAATTTACCTTTTTATCTTATAAATCAAATAAAAGAGGATATTCGGTATAGTAGCGCCGACCAAATACCCTCAAGCAAACCGATCAAGATTAAATCACACCTAACGCCAACATCGCATCAGCCACCTTAATAAACCCGGCAATATTGGCACCCTTCTGGTAATTGATGTAATCCCCTTCGGTACCAAACTGCACCATCCGCTGATGGATATCTGCCATAATGGTTTGCAGTTTGGTATCAACTTCTTCACGAGACCAGTTGTAGCGCATACTGTTCTGCGCCATTTCTAGACCGGAGACAGCAACACCACCTGCATTCGCTGCCTTGGCAGGCGCATACATGATTTTAGCATCCTGATAGCAACGCACAGCCGCTTCATCAGAAGGCATATTGGCGCCTTCAGCAACCAGGCGACAGCCATTATCAATCAACTGGCGGGCATCATTCACATTGATTTCGTTCTGAGTTGCACAGGGGAATGCCAGCTCTGCCGGCACTTTCCACGGGCGTTCACCTTTAAAGTATTCAGCTGTTGAATACTGTTCAGCATATTCACTGATACGACCACGACATTCAAACTTTAACTGTTTAATCCATTCCAGTTTTTCTGCATCAATGCCATCTTTATCAAAAATAAAGCCGGCTGAATCAGAAAAAGTTAATACTTTGGCACCCTTCTCAATCAGTTTTTCTGCCGCAAAAACGGCGACATTACCTGAACCCGAAACAATCGCCGTTTTACCAGCCAGTTCCTCGCCTTTTGCCTTCAGCATATTTTCAGCCATATACACTGCGCCATAGCCGGTCGCTTCCATACGAATCAGCGAGCCACCAACAGCCAGATCCTTACCTGTCAGTACCGGTGTCAGCTCATTGGTCATACGCTTGAACTGGCCATACAAATAACTGACTTCACGACTACCCACGCCAATATCACCGGCAGGTACATCGGTGTGGGGTCCGATATAACGATACAGGTGCGTCATAAACGCCTGGCAGAAGCGCATCACCTCCATATCGCTTTTACCTTTGGGGTTAAAGTCGGAACCGCCTTTTGCTCCACCCATTGGCAGGCCAGTCAGGCTGTTTTTGAAGGTTTGTTCAAAGGCCAGAAATTTCAGATCATCCAGCTTTACATCTTTATGAAAACGCAACCCGCCTTTGTATGGACCGATTGAATTGTTGTGCTGTACACGGTAACCCCGGTTGGTGCGTACACAACCATTATCATCAACCCAGTTCACCCGGAATGTAATGATCCGGTCCGGCTCGGTAAGACGCTCCAGCAAGTCCATATGGCTGTACTTCGGTTCCTTCATCATGTACGGCACGATATCAGCCGCCAGTTCATGTACCGCCTGCAGAAAGTTATCTTCACCCGGATTACGGCGGGCAAAGCCCTGCATAAATTTATCCAGTACCTGATCAGTACCCAGATTTCCAATTTCCATCGCTATCAACGCTCAGTTATAAACAAGGGGGGGATTTATATGCTTTACGTCTGTCAGTCAGCATGTATGATTTAGACAACATGGCATAAGCATAAAAAAACGCCAACACAGCAAGCAGGTATGTTAGCGTTTTTTTATTATTTTGAGATATCTATGAATTCAGGAAAGGTCAGCCTTCACATCAACAGGCAGAGCCATAACCCGGAATCGAGAGCTTAGTGCCCTGCCATTCCATATGGGTTTCATCCATGACATTCTCACCAAAGCGGTACATTGGCTGATCTTCGCCTTTGGCGCACTGCTCCAGCCAGTTTTCCTGCTGTACCGCCAGCTTTTCATTACGGGAACGCCACTGGTTCATGGCATCTTTGCCATAACGGGCTTCAAGCTGTTGTTCAACCTGTGAAGGGCCGGCCACCAGTGCAGTCGCATTATTACCACCAAAGCCTTTGGCATTCAGAATGGCAAGATTACGCTGCTGCGGATCGAGTTGTGTCGGTGACAACAGCATATTAAGACAACGATCACTCACGTCTTCGGCCAGCCCGGTAATCGTATCAATCCCCGGTAACCAGCCTTTGTTCCAGGCACCTAAAGTTACCATTAACTGGTCAGCAGCAGCTGATGCCAGTGAGTGTCCCAGACGACATTTAACAGCCGTGACCGGTATATCAGACAAACCAAAGCGTTCGGCACATTGATCGAGCAGGCGGGATTCAGTGACCCGGTTCTGCGGTGTTCCGGTACCATGCGCCTGAATAAACAGTTGATTAATCAGGTTATCACCAGCGATACGGTGAGCAGAATCCAGCGCCTTGGCCACACTGATCCAGTTACCCAGCCCCGGACCCGAGATCGATTTCTTGTTGCCATCAGCATTAACAAACACATCCATCACGCCGCCGAGAATATCAGCACCGGTTTCCAGTGCCAGTTCATCATCCATCAATACAAAGAACTGGGCTGATTCTGCCAGCGTGAATCCACAGTTATCACCAAAGGGACGACAGGCCCGGCGGAAATTCGGTTGCTCACCATTCTCCAAACCATCCAGTTTGCGCAAACCATCGACCGTAGCCAGCGCGCCCATTGCACTATAACCGTCAATGGTTTCCGGCATGATGGGCGCTTCACTGGTACCCACCAGCGCTAACCGGCAGCGCCCGGCTTTAATATCGTCAACAGCACTCTGCAGGTTGTACAGGAAAGTCGCACAGGCACCCATACGTGTACCGGTATTACCAAATGTTCCGGTCACATAAGCATTGATAAAGTCCGCTGGCATTTCGGCGAAGCCCAACGGGCATTGTTTGGAGGTTACTCGTTTCCCCAGCAAGCGTGCCTGCAACATACCACCATTGCCGTTATAGTCCATCTGACTCATGGAACTGCCGGCATAAACAGACACCTGATCCGGAGCCAGTTTACGGGTAAGTTCATCCCATTCCAGTCCCATGGACTGAATAGCATCCGATGCGCCGAATACGGTCATCTGCAGACCACGGGGATGATTACGTGAAGGATAACGACCGGCAGGGTTAAAACCCGAAGGCAGTTGCCCTGCAGACTCTACCGGCAACGCACGCTCCTGCTCCATCAGCATCTCGACACTGCTCAGGCGAATACGCAGATTACCGTCTTCCTCACCGATAATATCCCAACCCGCCGGCAATGGTGACGGAACCTGTCTGGCAGGCAGGGCGATTTCACCACCCGCTACCTTAATGCGTTTATGACCAGTTACCCGGTGAGGATCAAAACTTTCCAGAGGGCGAATCAGTGTTCCTTCTCTGACCTTTTTTTCCAGCTCAGAAGCATCATCAACCTCCGGAAGCCCCATCAGCGCCGCCAGATTTTGTATTGTACTTTGTTGGTCATTACGACTGAGGCAGTCCATAACCAGACGGTTATAGGCCATGAAACCCGAGGTTCTCCCTGCAGGTCCGATGCCGCCCTGGGCAACAATAACGGGCAATCGAGACAAGATGTTTCTCCGCAATCTTCACTGTTTGGCCTGAGTGGGTTACTCATTAAACCCGGAACATGGCTCGTGGCTGCCCAAAACGCACAGCTGGACAAGTCACCATCAAGGTAGGCATGTCGTGTTTCAGTCAAAGGATTTATGACTATTTTATGACCTGAGGCGAAATCACATCATAACGATCAGGACATTAAAAACAACGATCAAGCCAGATCGATAAATCTGTGCTAGAGTGCAGGAATGGGAAACAGTTCTAAACAGATCACACTACTCGGGCTGGATGATATGATGGCATCCAGTGTCACATTGCCAATGGAGATGCTGCAGGCTGCAACAGAGTATTCTCTCGCCAAGTATCGCACACGCCCTAAGGTACGGTTTCAGTTAGCCGGTCCGGAAAGCAGACCACTCAATGTACGTGGTTCTATTCGACTGGTACCTGATGTCATGCTCGGAGATATTCAACAGACCGATATCGTGATGGTACCGGCTCTCTGGCGAAATCCGTTGCCCCGCTTGAAAAAGCTGGCTCCGGTCATCGACTGGATCAAGAAGCAGTACGAACAGGGCGCCACTATTTGCTGTGCGGGCACCGGGCTTTGCCTGCCTGCAGAAGCGGGTATTCTCGATGGTCAACCGGCGACAACTCACTGGTTTTATATTGAGCGCTTACAAGCCCGGTATCCGAATATTGATTTTAAACCGGGACACCTGCTGACCGCAGGCAACCGCACCTATTGTGCCGGTAGTGTGAATGCCACAGCGGATCTGGCTATTCACCTTATACGTCAATTGTTTGATGAATCCACCGCACGTCATATTGAGCAGCAATTTTCACCCGAAAGCCGTCGCCCGTTTGATACCAGCTGCTACATTCAGAATGAAGCTAATATCCATCATGATGAATCGATTATCATTGCTCAGCAGTGGTTGAGTGATCATTTATCTGAAAGCTATGATCAAAACCGGTTGGCAGCAATGTCAGGGTTAAGTGAGCGCACTTTCACCCGCCGGTTCCGTCAGGCAACCGGGTATTCTCCATTGCAGTACCTCCATCGCCAGCGAATCCGGAAAGCCAGTGAGCTGCTTCAGGACAGTGATCTCTGTATTGCAGATATCAGCATGATAACCGGCTACTCTGACAGCGCTTATTTCAGCCGCCAGTTTCGTAAACTCACCGGACAGACACCCAGCGATTATCGTCTCAGTGTACGTGGAAAGCTTTTCCATTTTTCCGGCGAAGGAGAGGATCAAAAAGACAGCTGATGTAACATTACGACACAAACAGATAGTCAGCAGCATGATAAATATCAATCATGCCCGCGATTCGATTGTTGTAGTATTTCGCCTTTTTCGACTCCCGCCAAGGAAATCACCATGAAGCGACGCGCACTTTCCGCAGCCCTGCTTGCAGGATGTCTCAGTATGTTTACCCAGGCTGCAGACCTGAACAGCCCTATTGGGCAATGGCGTACGATTGACGACGAAACCGGTAAAGCCAAAAGCATTGTAACCATTTCAGAAAATGAAACAGGCCGCCTGAATGGTACTGTTACCCTGATTCTGAATCCGGAAAAACGCGGCATGCTCTGCGAAGCCTGCAAAGGTGATCTGCATAATAAACCTATCGAAGGACTGACCATCATCCGGGATATGGAAACTAAAGACGGCAAGTATGAGAACGGTTATATTCTCGACCCGGAAAACGGCAAAGAATATAAAGCGTTAATGAAGCTTCAGGATAATGGTCACAAACTGGAAGTCCGTGGTTTTATCGGTTTTTCCCTGATCGGGCGTTCACAAACCTGGGAACGTGTTGAAGGTCAGGCGACACCTGCTGGCTAAGCATCAACAACCAAAACCATAACGCGTTTTGTGAGCAGGTATTCAGAAGTTCAGAACATTCCTGACTATCATAAGCCTGCTCACTTTCAATGCATATAATAAAAACACAATGCGACCGGTAACCACAGGTTGCCGTGACTCTGCGTATAGCAGAATGACACTTTTTCACATAAATTAACCCTCGGGGTTGTTAAGGTCTTATCGCGAACTCAACAGCCCCTAGCGTTTATACCTTTAACTCCCAGCCAGCTACTGCAATGTATCTTCCGGCCCTGAAAAACTTTTTTTTACAGCTTCTCGCCGGTCAATATGGTCTGGCCAGAACCTACTGGCTGTTCGGTATGGGCGGTATTTTTGTTATTACGGAAGTGCTATCCCCCATCCTTGATGCGACATTGAGCAGCTACTCTACCCATATCATTATTCCCCTGCTAGCGGTTTATCAATGCTATGCGGCTATCAGCATATTCAGAGCGGCGGACCGGTTCCGGGGAAATGCAGTCTGGCCGATTCTTGCAAAAACAACGACCACAATAGCGATGCTGATGCTACTCCTTTCACTGATGGAACTGGCCACAGCCCAAACCTGAAAGCAAAAACTGCAACAACCCGTAAAACAATGACGCAGATCAACACCCCTGTATCGGTATATACGTATTATGAGCGTGCGGCTTCCGAATGGATCGCTTTGCAGTCGAGGCAAGCACGCTGCCACTGTCCGCAGTGATACAAAGACGAGCACCTCAGAAAGGAAGAACAACAAGCGAACGTAATAAAAACAATAAGGTTTAATAACCTCGCAGGATGCGGGGTTTTTGTTTATCTTCCGAAAACACCTTGCCATTACTCCTGCATGGGCAAATCAAGATCAAACTCTCTACCGCACTCAATCGCTTCCGGATAACCGGCATCACTATGTCGCATAACACCCGTAGCCGGATCATTCCATAGGACTCTTTGCAGACGTTTTTCTGCTGCATCAGAGCCATCAGCAACAATAACGACCCCAGCATGCTGACTGAACCCCATACCAACACCACCACCATGATGGAAGGAGACCCAGGTTGCGCCACCCGCAGTATTTAGCAATGCATTTAATAAAGGCCAGTCTGAAATGGCATCAGAGCCATCCGGCATCGATTCTGTTTCCCGGTTTGGGCTGGCCACAGAACCAGAATCCAGATGGTCGCGGCCAATCACCACAGGTGCCTTTAACTCACCGGAGGCAACCATCTGGTTAAAGGCAACCCCAACACGAGCACGATCTTTTAAACCTAACCAGCAAATGCGGGCAGGAAGCCCCTGAAACTGAATATGTTTCCGCGCCATATCAAGCCAGTTATGTAAGTGAACATGGTCGGGCAGTAATTCTTTTACTTTGGCATCGGTACGATAGATATCTTCCGGATCTCCTGACAGGGCGACCCAGCGGAAAGGTCCAATCCCTTCACAGAACAACGGCCGGATATAAGCCGGAACAAAACCGGGAAAATCAAACGCATTGTGAACACCGGCTTCATACGCCATTTGCCTTATATTATTGCCATAATCCAGTGTGGCTGCACCGCGCTCCTGTAATGTCAGCATGGCATTGACCTGCACCGCCATTGACTGTTTTGCCGCCTGAATAACAGTTGCTTCATTCTGCTGGCGCATCTCTGTTGCATATTCAAGCGTCCACCTCTGTGGTAAATAGCCGTGCAGAGGATCATGGGCACTGGTTTGATCCGTCACTACATCCGGGGTGATATTGCGTGTAACCAGTTCACTGAAAATATCTGCAGCATTTCCACTGAGACCAACAGACAATGGTTTTCCATTGTTAACGGATTCAGTAATCAGCTGCAAAGCTTCATCCAGTGATGCGGCACAGGTATTCAGATAGCCCGTCTTCAATCTGAAATCAATCCGGGATTTGTCGCACTCAACCGCCAGCATTGAGTAACCTGCCATCGTCGCTGCCAGCGGTTGGGCGCCCCCCATTCCTCCCAGGCCGGCAGTCAAAATCCAACGTCCGGCAGTACTGCCTGAAAAGTGTTTATTCGCAATAGCGATGAAGGTTTCATAAGTCCCCTGAACAATGCCCTGCGAGCCAATATAAATCCATGAACCGGCAGTCATTTGCCCAAACATGGTTAACCCTTTTTTATCCAGCTCGTTAAAGTGCTCCCAGGTTGCCCAGTGCGGTACCAGGTTAGAATTGGCAATTAATACCCGTGGCCCATCCCTGTGGGTTTTAAACACCCCGACAGGTTTACCAGACTGAATCAACAGGCTTTCATCGTCTTCAAGGCGTTGCAGTACATCAATAATTTTGTCGTAGCATTGCCAGTTTCTCGCTGCCCTGCCAATACCGCCATAAACAACCAGCGACTGGGGTCGTTCTGCAACAGCCGCATCAAGATTATTCATTAACATCCGCATCGCGGCTTCAGCCTGCCAGCTTTTACAGCTCAGGTCTGAGCCATGCGGTGCTTTGATATGGCGGGAACGATCATGGCGGTCATCTGCAGGTTGCTTGTTTTTCATTGATGCCTCGACCTCATACCTCAGAACAACAGCTCAGTACAAAAATTCAGTAAGATTTTTCAGCAAGGCTTGCCCTTAATTACTCTCTGCTTCAGTCGGTTAATACCAAATGAGTAAGCAAACTCGGCAGGTTCAGATATATCCCATAAACAAAAATCAGCACGCATACCCGCTTCAATGAAACCGGTTTGATCAGACAACCCCAATGCCTTGGCTGCATTAACAGTCACACCGGTAAATGCTTCTTCCGGTGTCAGATCAAATAGAATACAGCCCATATTCATCATCAGCTGTATCGAAGCCAGTGGCGAAGAACCAGGATTGAAATCAGTCGCCAGCGCGATAGGTACACCATGTTGCCGAAACAACCCAACCGGAGGTAACTGCGTTTCCTTAAGAAAATAAAAGGCACCGGGTAACAGCACCGCGACCGTACCAGCATCAGCCATTGCTTTAGCACCTGCTTTATCCAGATACTCCAGATGATCTGCCGACAATCCCCGGTAACGTGCAACCAGCTCAGCGCCCCCCTGACAGGAAAGCTGTTCAGTATGTCCTTTTACTGGCAAACCGAACTTTGACGCTGCTTCAAATACCTGCTCGCACTGGGCGACAGAAAAGCCGATATTTTCACAAAACACATCAACAGCATCTGCCAGTTGTTCTGCTGCTACTGCCGGAATCATTTCTTTACAGACGTAGTCAACATAAGCATCACGATCCTGCTGATATTCGGGCGGTGTTGCATGTGCTCCCAGAAAGCTGGTTTGAATACGAACCGGATACAACCTTTCCAGTTCTCTGGCGGCACGTAACATCCTGAGTTCGGTTTCAAGTTCAAGTCCGTAACCGGATTTAATTTCCAGTGTTGTTACACCTTCGACCATTAAAGCCTGCAGACGGGGTATCGCCAGTTCAACCAGCTCTGACAGGGAAGCCTTTCGGGTAGCGTGTACCGTTGCCAAAATGCCACCGCCTTGCCGGGCAATCTCTGTATAATTTGCTCCCTGCAATCGTTGTTTAAACTCACTCGTACGGTTACCGGCAAAAACAAGATGAGTATGGCAATCAATGAACCCCGGCGTTAGCAAGGCATGCTTTGCATCATGAATGCCGGACGAAGTATGAGACGCAGATAACAAAGACAGGTCTACCTGCCGCTGAGGAATGACCTGATGAATCACACCCTTTTTGATTGAAAGAAGATGAGACTCACCTCCCCTTCCCGCAATACGCGCATTAATCCAGATATCATCAACTGATTCACTACTGCACATCTGCGCGACCATAGCGGCATTCCGTCACTGCAAGTTAATTCTATATATTCTGCTTCTCAAGCATAGACACAGAACCTACTGCCACAAAAAATTAGTTCGGGTAGAATACGCTACAGAATGCTGTTCTACCGATATTAAGTGTTATGAAAAAATTATAAAAATGGGCATTACATAATTTTTGTAACTTCTGTCTCCCTCCCGGTCTTAGCCGATATTTGTATTTATAAAAATAGTCTCCCTCCACTTACTTGCCTGACGGCTTAGTCTATCAGGGCGAAAGTACGGGGTGTACTTTAGTGCAAATAAATGTGAACTGACGGATAATAGCTCCACAATTTATTGTATTTTTATCGCTATATCTGCATTACGATAGTCGTAATTATGACTTTGTGTTCTAAAAACCGGTTAGTGTGGAACTATGGTCAGCGCGGTGCTTTCGCCCTGCTTAGTCTATGCAGAAGCAGCACCTGAAACCGAACGTAATGCCCGTCCGGCAGTGCCACTGTTCAAGATGACGGAAAATCAGTGGATTGAATTCGAGATAGGTTCCGGGGACACCCTTCAAACGGCAAGAGAAATAGAAGAACAGAAAACGCTGGAAAATTTACAGGTAAAAAACATCAACCCGGTATTTGAATACTTACCTGAGCCTCTGAATGAGTTCAGATTAAGATACCGTATATACCCATGATCATTGAAGTTGCTTGATTTTCCAGCCGATTTTCAACATTGTACGAACATGCCGAAAATCACCCTGACAGCCCAACAAAAAGTAGCCTTGGAATCTCGCCACAAAACATCGCGAGATGCACGGGAGTGTGATCGTATCAAGGCTGTTTTGCTCAGGTCTGAAGGGTGGTCACCGTCTGCTATCGCTCAGGCATTGAGAAAAAGTGAATACACTATTTGTCGCCATCTGGACGCCTATCTGGAAAAGGAAAAGCTCAGGCCGGAGAACGGGGGGAGTGAAAGCCGCCTGAGTGATGAGCAAACTCGGCAACTGGTCGAACACCTTTCTGAATATACTTACGCACACGTCCATCAGATCGTCGCCTATATTACCGATCGCTGGGGTATCAAATATACCGTATCAGGCCTGAACAAGTGGCTGCACCAAAAAGGCTTTACCTACAAAAAGCCAAAGGGCGTACCGCACAAGGCTGATGTTGATAAGCAGGCTGGTTTTGTGGAGCACTATGAAGCCTTGAAAGCCACGCTACCAGAGGACGAGGTGATACTATTCATGGATGCGGTACACCCGACACAAGCGACCAAAATCACTTCCGGGTGGATTCGAAAAGGGATTGATAAAATCATTAATACGACAGGTAGCCGTACTCGGCTGAACATTATCGGTGCGATTGATCTGGACAATATTGAAGCTGCTGTTTTCGGTCAATTTGATACGGTTAACAGTGAAGCGGTTACCGAGTTTTTCAAGAAAGTTCGGGATAACTATTCATCCATGAACGTTATTCACATGGTGCTTGATGGTGCCGGTTACCATCGTTCACAGGAGGTAGTGAAAGAGGCGGAAGAGCTGGGAATAAAGCTTCATTACCTCCCCCCTTACAGTCCAAACCTGAACCCCATTGAGCGATTATGGAAGGTGATGAATGAGTATGCCCGGAATAATGAATACTTCGCTCAGGCAAAAGAATTCCGGGAAAAGATTAATCATTTTCTGGACGTGACATTGCCCGAAATCGGTTCTTCCTTGGGCAGCAGGATTAACGATAATTTCCAGCGGTTAAATCCGGCATCTTGAATTCACTCAGGTATAGAATTTCAGTAATGCTTTTTATTTAGGGTATGGTACCCCTGTAGCCGTCTCAGGCTCAGGTGCACTTATAAAATCTTTCCAATGCACTTGTGTAGCAGCATCTTTACTCTCAACAGCCCGATGGACTCGCTCCCTGTGTAGCTTCTCAGGATAATCAAAACTATAACTGTGCTGGCACCTTACACCACCCTTTTTGCACGCCCAGTGGGAAGGATAGGAAGCTACCTGTACACCCAATGGCGCTAACTTAAGCGCTCTGCCCAACAAATAAGGGCGTGCTCAAGAGGGAAAACAGTTGTAAAACAACTGTTCCAACACCCCACTTGAGCAAACCATGAGTAAGCGTAGTCAAGAATTCATCAGTCATGCTGAAGATCTTTTGAGGCAGTTTGCACAAACTGCTGATGATGATCTCTCCACTATCCTCAGCGCCGAGGATCTGGAGCAGTTCCAAAAAAAATTACCAAAAGAGAGCGCAAGTACCCTGCTTGCAAAACCCTGTCACTCTTTATGAAACAGGTCGCAAGTGAGACCAAGACCTGTCGAAATGCGTTAATTGCTGATGCCAGAGATCAGGTTGCCCTCCAGAGACAAAAGAACAAAACCACCACCGGTCCCTACTGCCAGGCGCGTAAAAAACTTCTCGAAGAGGCAATCAAAATTTTGTTGCAAAGCGCTGGCAACAATCTTGATGATGCTACAGGTAGAGATTATTTTTGGCACGACAGGCGTGTAGTGCTCGCCGATGGTTCGAAGCTTTCCATGCCCGATACCGAGGCCAACCAAAAAGAATATCCTCAACCTAAATCTCAAAAGAAAGGACAAGGCTTCCCTCAATTAAGAATTCTGATTCTGGTTGCCCTTGGCAGCGGTGCTGTTCTGAATTCAGCAGTCGCTGCCTGCAAGGGTAAAGGCACAGGAGAACAAGCATTGCTGAGACAAGTGTCGTCAAGTCTGAAATCAGGTGACATTCTGCTGGCTGATTCAAATTTCGAAAACTACTTTAACCTTTGCAAGCTAAGGGCAGTGGGCATGGACGGGGTCTTTGAAAAAAACGGTTCCAGGAATATTGATTTTCGCGAGTGCGACCAAAAGTTGGGCAAAAGAGATGGTCTGTTTGTCCTGACGCGCCCGAAATGCCCAGACTGGCTCTCTCAGGAGATTTATGAACAAATGCCAGAGAAGCTGATGGTTCGGGCTGTTGGCACGAAAAAGCGGATAATTATTACCACTCTGACAGACTCAGAAACGTACAACGCAAAAGCGATAATCAAGCTGTACGTTGAACGTTGGCATGTTGAACTTGATTTCAGATCCATTAAAACGATGATGAAAATGGACATCCTTCGTTGTGAGAGCCCGGCCATGGTGCGAAAGGAAATAGATGTGCACTTTCTGGTTTACAACATGATCAGAGCACTGATGGCAAGAGCCGCAATAAGGATAGGCGACAGTCCCCGAAAACTGAGCTTCAAGGCAGCGCATGACTCCTTACAAAACTTTCATATTTTGCTGCTGCAAAAAGCTGAGGGAGTAGTTGACGACCTATTGGAGCATATGGCTGAAATTATTGGTGAGCATGGGGTGGGCGATCGACCCGGGCGCCGAGAGCCAAGAGCAAATAAGAGGCGTCCAAAGCCGATCCGCAGGCTTCAACATACAAGAAAACAGGCTCGCAGGCTGAATGAGTACCAAAAGTAGAGCTTAAGTTAGCGCCATTGACCTGTACACCATCCTTTAAACGAATCTGAGTCGCCAGCGTGGGAACCATCTGATCAATTGTCGACCATTTAGCACCACTGGCAGTCAACTGCTGACCGGCCCATTCTGGTCCACCATACCAGCTATACTGATCCCTGAAGTGGTAGAGAACTCTGGGACCACGCTTATTGCCCGTACTGCAAATATAGTCCCCCGCCAGTAATTCCCGAGCACTTGATTAAAACCAGTGATACCAAGGGATAGCGGTAGTTCTGATATTCCCTAAATCGCAGACTTTGAGGTACAGTATGCAGACTATGCATCTACAGTCGTATTCTCTGTGTCTTCAACAAAAAAACAACAAAAAGCGCTGGCTGAAAAACTAATCAGCGTCGTCTCCAAAGAAGCTGCCAAGGTTCCAGATTTTAGGCCGGTGAACAACCATGACAAGATCGCACTGCATGATGCCATCATGTGTGGCCTGGCGGTCATGCACCTTAAATATCCGTCGTTGCTGAAATTTGATCAGGACTGCGTACAGAATACAGATAAAATTCACAACCTGAAATCACTCTACAATGTCAATAGAGTGCCGAGTGATTCTCGCCTCGCTGAGCTGCTTGACCCGATCGAAACTCGGTATTTGCGGAAATTTTTCACGGCGTTATTCGCCTATGTTCAGCGCTCCGGGCGGCTCAGGCAGTTTGAGTACTTTGAGGAAGGCTATCTTGCGCCTATTGATGGGACGGGGCATTTTTCTTCGGGAAAAATTGATTGTCCAGAGTGCTGTGTGAAAAAGCCAGACAGCAAGAATCCCCAGTATTATCACCAACTATTGGGCTGCTGTCTGGTTAAGCCGGGCAAGAAAGAAGTGCTGCCTTTAATGCCGGAACCCATTATTCAACAAGTCGATGCTTCAAAAAACGACTGTGAAAAAACAGCACTCGAAAGGCTCCTGTCGAATATTGCCAGAGAACACCCACACCTTAAGTTGGTACTGAATTTTGACGACTTGTACTCCGATGGTCCCACGATCAAATTGGTGAAATCCTACGACTACAGCTTCATTATGGTCGCGAAAGACACCAGCCATGTGTCGCTTTATGAGGCCGTCGATGAGATGGACATCGCCGGTAAGGTCACACGTTATGAATTCACCGATGAAGACGGCTACCGGCATTGGTTCCGGTTCATCAATGGCGTTCCCATCAACAAATCCCATCAGGATATTCTGGTCAACTACCTTGAGTACGTGGAAATCAGCCCCAATGACAAGAAGTACACCAATACCTGGGTGACTGATATTGAAATCACCAAAGAAAGCGTGGCAAAAATCATGCGAGGAGGACGCGCTAAGTGGAAAATAGAGAATGAGACGTTTAACACACTGAAAACACAAGGCTACAACCTGGAACACAACTACGGGCACGGTAAAATGCACCTGGCGACTAACTTCGCCAGCCTGACGTTTACCGCCTTCCTTATTGACCAAATCGAGCAGCTTGCCTGCCCTCTTTTTCAAAAAGCGTTATCAGCATCGAAATCAAAGAAAGCGCTTTGGCACGCTATCAGGGGCTTGTTCGACTGGTTCTTCATTGATTCATGGACAGAGTTTCTTACGGCGATCGCAAGGGGAAAAAGTGTCAGCCTCAAAAGCCTGGAGCTTGATACCACATAGAGGCTGAGTAGCCTTGTGTTTCAGTGTTTGATATGTAGAGAAATTGACTGCTCTGCGACGGTGGAGAAGGCTTCTTCGTCTCCAACTAATTCTATTGGCTACTCCGAAGTATAATTAGTTTGTCGTTTAATGTTCGGGAATTGCTGGTCCCCCGCATATCCAGTAACACAAACAGGTATACAGAGTGCCTTTTCCAGCGTCTCCTGCAATAAGTCTGCATTTACATGTTGATTGACAGTTCCAACATTTTTTACAGCACGTGTCTGGCAGCTCAGCAAAAACAGATCAATACCCGAAGGTTGGCATTCCACAGGGATATACAGCTTCAATATATTACTGATTACACCACCAAGCTCATCGCCTTTCATTCCCAGAATATGCGCTCCATGACCACAGACAAAAAGTTTTAACGGTTTCTGCTGGGAAAATAGAGCCCTGTTCTTACCTATAAGCACTCTACTTCGACCCTGGCGGGATAATTCAATAACATCTGTTGTATTCATATCGGCAGTATAATAAAAGATATCGCTGAAACGCCTGTCCATAGTACTTTCATCTGCAGCACAAATGACCAGCTGATGACTGTATTCAGTGGCTGGCCTGACAGGAAAAAGAATATGTTCCCCCATCTCATCATCTTTTTCTGTTAACTGTAATCCCCGCTCAAGCATGGCAAACATAGAATAATACCGTTTTTTACTTCTGGCATACTCAACAGGAGGAAGGTCGTCCAGCTCGTTGAGCATATCAACCTTCATTTTATCAAGCGCAAGGATTCCCTCGTAATCATCCTGATCAATGGTGTAGCGAAGCACCTCACTATCAGCCAATCCATGATAGCCCCTGATTTGCTCAACAACGTACTGATGATCGACTTTTACAGCAGACAAAAACAATGCAGCTGGCTCAGGGTGTCTTTTAATAATCTCATCAGCTAAATCAAAGTATTCTTTATTCAGTGCATACCTGATTGATGGGAAAAAACAAACGCCTGCCTTATGCATAACCTGCAGGCAATCCCACTTTTTCTGCTCTGCTGCAAGAAACGGTAAAAAAAGGTCAGGGGGCGTTAAGAATACTTTATTATCACACTGGTAAAGCTTTTCCAGTACATGGGCCAGAGGTTTATCTGCAATTTCAGATAGCAGAAGAATTTCAATTTTTGTAAACATCGACCGGACATCCGGGCCTTTGGGGCACTGTTCTGTCTCCTTCAACAACTCTATCTCCTTCAACAGCGCAGAGACCAGTTTCTCCTTATCAGTTAATGGCTGCAGCAGCGCTTTATATAAATCATCATTGTTTGCAGAAAGAATCAGCTGGCAATAACGCTGATAAAGTGTTTCATCGGCCGTCATGGATGCAACAAAGACGTGACTGAATTTCTCTCCTAATACTTTTAATTGCTCTTCTGTCGTAAGCTCCTCAAACCACCCCATTAGAGCCTTCTCATGAGCATGCGCTTGCCGATAGTGATCCGGAGGCGAGCTTTTCCAGTCCAGCAACGCTGAACAAAGTGGACAGATCCATTCCGGAGGGGTGCAGCTAACCACTCCGTCCTGCATTTTAAAAACCTGTTTGTATCCGCCCTCCTCCCGGTTTGCTTCCAGCAAAGGATACGGGTATTTGCTACCTTCAACCCCGACAGTGGTTTGCAGGCCGCTCTTTCCCTGCCAATAAAGTTTTCCGGCTTTAACCTGCCCTCTCAGCGTTATAGGTTTTGAATTTAGCCAGCTCCATTGGTAGCCACTACTGCATACAACCTTCCCCCGACATCCTTTTTGTTGCAGTATTTTTGCTATTTTTTCAGATTTTTTTTGTGTAGTTAGAAAAACCAAATTTGACCACCAGCTCATTACGTTCAGGACAAAAGCCTCTTTCATAACTATTCAGCACCCTCACAATAAGCTGGTATTTTCGTGATTTTGTGTCATTTTCAAATACAGTTCTTCTCTGACCAACGCTTGTTATGAGTCAACTTGATCCCGAGTTTCAGATTATCGTCACCCTCCTTGCTATCGTAAATGATCAGCAAGAGCAGATCGGTGGCCTGGGCGATCAGGTAGCGAAACTGGAAACAGAAAATAAGGAACTCGCGGACAGACTCAACATCAACAGCCGGAACAGCAGTAAGCCTCCCTCTACAGACGGTTATGCAAAGCCTGCTGCCAAACAGAAAGACTCATCTGCCACGGTGGAGGGTGAGCCACAAGACGACAAACCTAACCCAAAAAGCTTACGACAGAGGTCTGGTCGAAAGCCCGGCGGTCAGAAAGGTCACAAAGGTTCAACGCTTCAGCAAGTCGCTGACACTGACCGCACCCAATATCACCCGGTTATAGACTGTGAGAAGTGCCATCAGTCCCTGCACTCTGCAAACATTGCCAAGTTGGTTGAAAGGCAAGTATTTGAACCGGGTCGTTTTGGTCACTTTGAAGTGACAGCCCATGTGGCCGAAATCAAAGAGTGCCGCTGCGGTCACATGACACAAGCCCGTTTCCCTGAAGGAGTTGATGCTCACGTGCAGTATGGACCGGTGACTCAGGCGCTGGCCGTGTATCTTTGTCAGTATCAACTTATACCTTGCAAGCGTGCCTCCCAGTTCTTCATGGATATTTTCGGATTGGAAGTCAGTCCGGGTTCCATCTGCACCTTCCAGAGCAATGCTTATGACCGGTTAGCCAGCACTGAGCAGGCAATTAGTGACGCCCTTAAGGTTGAACCCATTGCAGGCGCTGATGAAACAGGCATGAGAGTAGCCGGAGCGCTGTGGTGGATGCATGTCCTGCGTACTGACAAGTGGACGTACTATCATCTGGACTTGAGTAAAGGACATTCCGCCATAGAGACGATGGGTATTTTGCTGACCTTTGCCGGGATACTGGTTCATGACCACTACAAGGTTTACTTCCGCTATGCTGCGGCTCATGTACTCTGCAATGCCCACCACCTGAGGGAGTTACAGGGTGTCGTTGATCGCGACTGCAACTATCTTGCGGCTCGTCTTCAGCGGCTGCTGAGACTGGCCTGTCACCTCAGCAATGGTTTTAGAAAGCTGGGAATGAAGGCGATGCCGGAATCCATCCGCCAGCGTATCTCTTCACTGTTCGAGCGAACAGCAAAAAGGGCGCAAGCGGAAGAAGCCGACTATATGGAACGAGTACGGCAACGGTTGGGGCGTGACAAAGTCAAGAATACGAAAGCGTTCAACTTGTTTAAGCGGTTGGTGGAGTACAAGGACGAAACTTTGAGGTTCATGACCGACCTCAACATCCCCTTCGACAATAATGGCAGCGAGCAAGACATCAGAAATGGCAAGGTGAAGCAAAAAATATCGGGCTGCATCAGAAGCGAGGAAGGGGCGAAATGGTATTGCCGAATACGAAGTTATGTTTCATCTGCGAGAAAGCAGGGGCAGAATGTTTTTGAAGCCCTGCTTATAGCCATGAAGAATTACTGCGGTCACTCTTTGCTGGGTGCTGAATAGTTACCCTCTTTCCTGTAAATACTTTAATAATTCATCGGCTAAACGAGTTACATCACCGCTACAATCTGCAATAAACACCCTGACTTTATCATCACTTTTTATAACCCGATGTTTCCCTTTGGCACTTACCAGTAAACCGTTATCATCCTGAAAAGCTATTTCATAACATTCAGGATGTTTTATTAAATGAGCAAATACCAGTTTTTTAGCTTTCGATGTTACAGAAAACTGATGCTGATACTGCGTTGACTCAGACTGACCCTGCTGAAAAACGGGATTACCTTCATCATCACGCCAGTCATAATTTCCGCCCTGCATAAACAGCTTAAAAAGAGT
>CBDHDU010000012.1:0-366139 GCA_965261725.1 Endozoicomonadaceae bacterium
CATGGTGGTTGTGAGAGTGGCTGCCCGGTATCCTTCGACTGAATATCAAGGTGCTGTAGCCTATCCAGTGCCTTGTGTTCGAGTTCACGCCATGCTTCCTGTTTTCGTGCCTGCTGCCGTGAAGTCTGAAGTATATTGGCACGCGCCCAGAATATTGTAGCTTGCTGCCCATCACCCATCACCCATCACCCATCACCGTCGAGTCAACCGAAGGAACCTCCCCTTCAGCTGCTCACAGAACCGGACTTGAAAGTCTCCCCTCATCCGGCTCTTCTTATCCAACCGCTGACACACAGCCTGCTCGCCAATGTGTCATTAACCACGGAGCCCTTTTTGCGATTCGCCCCAAACAGGAAGCTGCCCGCTTCTTACGGCCCCTCAATTTCTTGCATTTGCCCATAGCCCAGCGAACCAGTGTTGCTTCCACATAGCTCAGGACTCTTCTCATTGCCGAGGGATAAAATTTCCCAAAGTAATTTATCCAGCCCTGAACGAATGGATTGATCAGCTTTGCAAGCTCTTCAAGAGAATACAGTGATCGTTTGGTGGGAATAGCCAACTCTCTTATCCTGTCCCGAATATGCTGGGCCGAGGCTTTGCTTATTGCAGGCAGAAAGCCGACAAAGAACTTCCCATACCGGTTTCGGGTCATCCTTGGACGGAAGGTGTAACCAAGAAAGTCAAAAGAGGTGTTTTCATGCTTTTCCGGTCTGTCTTCATCCATGCAGTAAACCAGCTTCGTCTTTTCCGGGTGCAGTGTAAGACCACAGTCGAGTAAACGACTTCTTACTGCTTCCAGTATGGATTCCGCCTCCTGTTTGCTGCGACAGTGGATCAGCGCATCATCAGCATATCGCTCAAACCAGACGTGCCGGATATTTTGCTCAAGCCAGTGATCAAACGCATAATGCATAAACAGATTTGCCAGTAAGGGACTGATAACGCCCCCTTGTGGGGTTCCTTTTGTTCTCTCTATTCTCTCGTGCTCACCCTCAGCTGGAGCTTCAAGCCAACGTTTGATGTACAACAATATCCAAGGTTCTTTGATGTGGTGCTCTACTGCTCGCATGATGAGTTTATGATCAAGATTGTCAAAGAACCCTTTGATATCCAGATCAATGACCCAGTCTCGTCTCCAGCAGCGTTTTCGGGCTAGCGCCAACGCATCATGCGCTGAACGATTCGGCCTATAGCCATAGGAGTTTTCATGAAATGTTCGTTCCACTACCGGCTCGATTATTAGCTTCACCACGGTCTGGGCAATACGGTCGGCTACTGTCGGTACTCCCAGCGGTCTCGTGCCTCCACCTTTCTTGGCGATGTCGACACGCATGACGGGGGGAGGAAAGTAACTTCCCGATGACATCCTGTTCCAGAGTTTGTACAGGTTACCGCCAAGATGTATTTCAAAGTCAGACAAGCTCTGACCATCAATACCAGCGGCTCCCTTATTGGCTTTCACTCTCAGCCAGGCTTGCCAGACAAGCCTTTTAGAAATTGTGAACGGTTTTGCTTCTGTCATAGATTCATCCCAAAGATACAACTGGTTGATCTACTCCATCCACTGGATAAGTCAGCCCCTTCGCTCCACCGCCATTACAGAGGCTTCAACACTACTACGAGCTGATCCGCCCCTGTGCCCTGTATTGGTACTCAGAGCCTTGCTGTTCGTCAACTCGGCTGGCTCCCTTAACACCAGAGCGACAGGTTCTCATGTTCCGTAAAAGAGCCTGAAATCAGTTCATGCCATCTTTGTGCCGGACACCGCTCAGGCGGTAACTGGATAACCCCTGAACTTATCATGAGGTGGTGATGCCCCTCACTTTTGATGTCGATGTATATGCTTACGACACGTCATCAATGGTTCACTTGCGTTCATCTCCTGATCTCGTACCTGACGCAATCTTGTTACGCCTTTTCTGTGACGCTCACCACCCTGACTCTTAATCAGCGCAGCTCACAGTGGTTTGGTGGTCGCTTCCAGAAGCCACCACCGAAGGGCCTTCCTCCATCTCAATTACAGTTACGAACAGACCGACTCTGTTCTCATGACACACCATCACCCATCATACGCAGAATATGTCCCTGCAAGCTCAGTGATTGCGGGGTTTCTTTTTCCTGGCGTGAACGTTTTACCAGCGCCATTGCTGCCTGTAAATTCTTATTCGTATCCGGTACCGACCCTGTAATGATTTCCCTGCATGCCAGGGTAAACCGGGTTACTGCGATCACATGGAATAGCTGCCAGTTGTGACTTGTGGCAAAAGCCTCCAACAGGATTGTGGCGAGTTGATCCGCTTTCGAGACGTTATCTGTTTGGTGGTCCAGACACGCCAGCAACCCCAGCTCAATCTGGAGATGGCCGCAAAAGTCAGTCGGCGGCTGGTGCTTGCGTTGGTTCTCCTGTTGGCGCAGCTGCCGGAACAGCCCCTCGGCTTCGGTTAGCTTCTCAACATCGCCTGTTTCTTCAAGACACCGAGCCAACCCCAGCTCAATCTGGAGATGGCCGCAAAAGTCAGTCGGCGGCTGGTGCTTGCGTTGGTTCTCCTGTTGGCGCAGCTGCCGGAACAGCCCCTCGGCTTCGGTTAGCTTCTCAACATCGCCGGTTAAATCCAGACAGGTTGCCAACCCCAGCTCAATCTGGAGATGGCCGCAAAAGTCAGTCGGCGGCTGGTGCTTGCGTTGGTTCTCCTGTTGGCGCAGCTGCCGGAACAGCCCCTCGGCTTCGGTTAGCTTCTCAACATCGCCGGTTAAATCCAGACAGGTTGCCAACCCCAGCTCAATCTGGAGATGGCCGCAAAAGTCAGTCGGCGGCTGGTGCTTGCGTTGGTTCTCCTGTTGGCGCAGCTGCCGGAACAGCCCCTCGGCTTCGGTTAGCTTACCTGCTTCCTGTAAACACCGAGCCAACCCCAGCTCAATCTGGAGATGGCCGCAAAAGTCAGTCGGCGGCTGGTGCTTGCGTTGGTTCTCCTGTTGGCGCAGCTGCCGGAACAGCCCCTCGGCTTCGGTTAGCTTACCTGCTTCCTGTAAACACCGAGCCAACCCCAGCTCAATCTGGAGATGGCCGCAAAAGTCAGTCGGCGGCTGGTGCTTGCGTTGGTTCTCCTGTTGGCGCAGCTGCCGGAACAGCCCCTCGGCTTCGGTTAGCTTACCCATTCCCTGTTTAGTTCTGGCGATTCCTATTTTTAAATAAATGTTCTCAGGAGCTTGTCGGGATAAACTGGAAAATAAACTCAATGCTTGGGGATAGTTTTTCTTTTTTAAGAAATCCCAGGCTGCCTCTTCTCTTTCTCCTGCTGAAATACAAAAAGTAATCAAAAAGGCAATGACAGCTTTTATTAATCTGTTCATCAGCTATATGAGATAACAATAATCAGAGTTGTGCTGTTATTGGTAGATGGCTTTCGTCGTGCGCTCACGGCGCAACCGAGCGAGCGGTGTTCCTGTGAAGGCATTAAACAGTCGTCTACACTCTTCACAGCCATACCGTTGCCTTCCAGCCCGAATACCCCAGCGCTGGATATGAGTGTCGGAGCAGTAAGGGCAGACAGGATGACCTGCAAAGTTGCGCTCAATCCGGCTTTCAAGATCAAGATCGGACACAGTGCCGTCGAGCGTGGAAGTCATTATTTGCTGGACGATGCCGAGTTGCTGTGGTGAGAGCAATGGGATCTCGTTGAGAAACTGCCTGAAGGTGTTGTTTTTCATTATGAGGCCTCCTCTACAAAAGAGAGACAGCCTCAGTTTACGCCCTTCAACCGTTTAGGGGAACATAGCCCTAAGGTTGTGAATCATGCTCTGGAACCCACCATAGTGAAATACCACCATTACTATCCCCCAGTAAAATAAGGTCTTCACTAACTGCCGCTATAGATTTCCCCCAAGTCTTGTGAGCTAGAAACAGATCAACTTTCAGTTTTTGTGGTTCACCTTGTAGCTGACCCTCTACTATTTTAAAACGATATAAATCAGAACCAATTATTATTGCAAACCGGTTATCGGAGAAAATAACCAGATTGAAAAAAGAATAACCGTCAGATAGACAACAATGATCATTTTTAGTAAAAAGACAATGACTGATGTCAAGGCTCCAGCCGACAAAGTATCCGGATCTTACCAGAACTAAAATTATGTCACCGCATTGTGCAAAACGCAGACTAGAATAAATCTTATCATGTTTGCTTATTTCACCAGCAGAAATAGCCGGGCGAGAGCAAACCTTTGTTAAAACCTTTTGAGAATCAAGCTCGAACAATCCTAGATTGGCCGGATTATCCATATCTTCGTCAAGGCTTAACAAGCGATTTCCGGCATTATTTAGCGCCAAAAGTTTTCTAACTTTTGCCTTTAAATTCAGGGATGACACCAAGGAAAATGTCTCCTCCTGTCCTGTAGTATCAATGTCCCAGACAGCCAGTTCAATGGTGCTGTAGCTAATAATCACAACCGTACCTGTCTCCAGCTTAATAGCTGCCAAGTCAAACACATGTTTTGTGACATCACAGCTTTTAACCAGACATTCTTTTTTCTGACGGGAAAAATCCCACAAGCTAAGGCGTTTAGAATAGCCTGTTGTTAAATAAAGCTGATCATCCAGAAGTGAAACTGCTACATCCTGGAAATTGATAAACAGCCCCGTGCCTCTCCACTGCCCATGCCTCTTGGTATCTACTCGCAACTCGCAAACAACTTTTAGAGGATAGCCTCCTATCCGCAAAGGAGCCATCATTTTGTCCCCTAGTGCCAGTGCACTCACAGGGGAATTATTAGGACAATGTGGGTAGTTCGTTCTTATCGTATGGATAGGAAGAGCATACTTTCTTGTATCGCACAGTATGTGCTTCAAAATATATGCCTGATGGGCTTTCTTCAGAACTTGTTGAAGTAGATAAGTATCCGTTTTGCATCTGCGTATAATCTCTGGGTTGGTTCCCTGCTTCTCGAGAATCTCGTACCAGTCAAGACACTTAAACCAGATCTGGCTTTTAACCCTCTTTCTTTCTTCATTGTGGTAGTGGTAGTCGGTTCCTGTATATTGAGTAATTGCAGGATGCATGGCATGCAATTGCAAATCATCCAGACTCTCTCGAAAAACATGGCTTACCTCTCGGCATCGAGCCAGGCTTTTAAGATCCAGAAAACAAAATACGTGATGTAACATGGAGGCAGGAAGCGCCGGTAGCTCTGGAGAAATCACAAAACTTCCCAAGCTGCTTGCAAAACTGAGTGTGACGTCTTCACGGATGGGCTCTTCTTTTTCTACACTATCTTTTAACAGACCCTTGTTGGTGTCTTTCCTGTCATGTGCTGCCTGCTTTTTCTGTTTTTTTACCAATAGGCTGCTGGTATAACACGTAACAATCTCGTCATATAAAGACGCTTTATTAATTCGTGTTAGTCCCTTTCTTAACCTGGGTAAAAATGTTGATAGAAATATATTCGGATGCAAGGTTTTATATTTTGTAAAAACCCGTAAATTATCTCGAAAAGGAATTTGTAGTGGCGTTAATCCTAAATGCAACCCGAGTATGTGGTCACGGGCTACCTCTTCTGTAATAAGTTTTGTTTTCCTCAAAATAACCCGAGAGTGAAGATCAGAATAAGTGCCCCCCACTGAAACATGCTCTTCCCTAAAGGCTATTATGGCGTCAATC
The DNA here is from genome assembly GCA_965261725.1 of Endozoicomonadaceae bacterium. Taxonomy (GTDB): domain Bacteria; phylum Pseudomonadota; class Gammaproteobacteria; order Pseudomonadales; family Endozoicomonadaceae; genus CANDOC01. The sequence continues at coordinate 5,655 of CBDHDU010000012.1, forward strand.
AGTTTGCTTTGCAGCTGCTGATAGCGAGGGTCATTGAAGTGTTCAATAAGCTGGCAGACATGCTCCATCTTTTGTTTCTCAATGAGTGTCCGCAGGAGGTAGAATGTTCTGCCATAAATGCTGCCACCGGGCAGCCTGTCAGTAATATGAGCATAATATCCGCTGGCATGCTTGAGTAGCTCAAAGTTTTCTTTTATATTCCATGCCATATCAAGTAACAGTCGCTGGTTAAGCTCACTAACTCGTTGTTTTTCCGTCAGGGTCTTGGGTGAATCTTCCTGCTGTTGCCCGCCTTGATCGCCTCCTCCTTCACCACTGCTGAGTTTCTTTTTTTTTACAGCTGAAGGTCTAGCCCCGGTTGCTTCTCTTTTCCCTAGCTGCTTCTGGCTGCTTGAAGCAGAATGCTTTGATGAGCCAGAACTTGACTGGCTTCTACCACCTCCCTCAACAGGTTCCTCACCAGCAGTCAATACTGAAAAACAACGCCTGATAGTTTGCAATGGGCCGGAAGCCACAGGACTTTGACGGGGCTGAAACTGATTTCCGCAATTCCTGTATTCACTCTTTTCCTGTAAAAAAAAATGAGATATTTCCCGAGGTAGAACCCTGGAAAATTCGCTACCGCCATGGTTTCTGCAAACCAGAGTTAGCAACGGCTCAGAAAGCCTGGCTTCCTTGAAAAATTGCTTGCCATTGCATAAATAGCGGTCTGACTTTTGTTTGATAAAAGCTGGTGTTGAATGGAGCAAAAGACTAACCAGAACTCCACCGATGGCATAATCAATATTGCTATTTCGGGGTTGTAGCTCAGACCATACCAACCCATTAACGTTTGATGGTATTTTTTCTCCAACTACTGGTACAGATGTAAAAACAGTGGCAAATCGCTGACATGAAGCAAAAGACGTCGATGGTTTGTCAATCGTCAAACTAAAGGAACCCGACTCGCTGGCAGGATAAGCGCGCATTACTCCAGAACAAACCTGCTGCAAGGTCACGGCACCTGAGACGACAAGCTGCCGACCTTTTACCTGACAAAACTCATAAAACCAACCTGTCTGGTTCCAACGAACATCAGTTCTGGAAGCCGGCAGAGCACTGGAGGGTATATCAGCAGGGGAGTTCTCGGTCAGGTCAGACAGCCATTTCAGGCTAGCGGTAACCTTGATATCCTCACAGTCATAACCTAACTCAAAGAAAAGGTTAAGAGATTTATCAGCCATTGGACTTACAGCTGTATTGAGTTGATCGCTGGCATTAAAGCGCCTTCCAGCCGTCAAATGAAGTATAGATAATGAGACTAAAACCAACAGGAGGTTGGGCAGTAACAAAATATCTTTCACATTATCTTCCACCAAATAACTGTTCTGGTGATTAGCAGGAATACCTACAAAATATAGTCAGCCTCCCTTTTTTTGAAAGCTGCGTGATCGACCGGAAATTATCTTTCACTGGCGTCAGCTATCAGAGAAAAATTGTAACTATTCAGCACCCTCACAATAAGCTGGTATTTTCGTGATTTTGTGTCATTTTCAAATACAGTTCTTCTCTGACCAACGCTTGTTATGAGTCAACTTGATCCCGAGTTTCAGATTATCGTCACCCTCCTTGCTATCGTAAATGATCAGCAAGAGCAGATCGGTGGCCTGGGCGATCAGGTAGCGAAACTGGAAACAGAAAATAAGGAACTCGCGGACAGACTCAACATCAACAGCCGGAACAGCAGTAAGCCTCCCTCTACAGACGGTTATGCAAAGCCTGCTGCCAAACAGAAAGACTCATCTGCCACGGTGGAGGGTGAGCCACAAGACGACAAACCTAACCCAAAAAGCTTACGACAGAGGTCTGGTCGAAAGCCCGGCGGTCAGAAAGGTCACAAAGGTTCAACGCTTCAGCAAGTCGCTGACACTGACCGCACCCAATATCACCCGGTTATAGACTGTGAGAAGTGCCATCAGTCCCTGCACTCTGCAAACATTGCCAAGTTGGTTGAAAGGCAAGTATTTGAACCGGGTCGTTTTGGTCACTTTGAAGTGACAGCCCATGTGGCCGAAATCAAAGAGTGCCGCTGCGGTCACATGACACAAGCCCGTTTCCCTGAAGGAGTTGATGCTCACGTGCAGTATGGACCGGTGACTCAGGCGCTGGCCGTGTATCTTTGTCAGTATCAACTTATACCTTGCAAGCGTGCCTCCCAGTTCTTCATGGATATTTTCGGATTGGAAGTCAGTCCGGGTTCCATCTGCACCTTCCAGAGCAATGCTTATGACCGGTTAGCCAGCACTGAGCAGGCAATTAGTGACGCCCTTAAGGTTGAACCCATTGCAGGCGCTGATGAAACAGGCATGAGAGTAGCCGGAGCGCTGTGGTGGATGCATGTCCTGCGTACTGACAAGTGGACGTACTATCATCTGGACTTGAGTAAAGGACATTCCGCCATAGAGACGATGGGTATTTTGCTGACCTTTGCCGGGATACTGGTTCATGACCACTACAAGGTTTACTTCCGCTATGCTGCGGCTCATGTACTCTGCAATGCCCACCACCTGAGGGAGTTACAGGGTGTCGTTGATCGCGACTGCAACTATCTTGCGGCTCGTCTTCAGCGGCTGCTGAGACTGGCCTGTCACCTCAGCAATGGTTTTAGAAAGCTGGGAATGAAGGCGATGCCGGAATCCATCCGCCAGCGTATCTCTTCACTGTTCGAGCGAACAGCAAAAAGGGCGCAAGCGGAAGAAGCCGACTATATGGAACGAGTACGGCAACGGTTGGGGCGTGACAAAGTCAAGAATACGAAAGCGTTCAACTTGTTTAAGCGGTTGGTGGAGTACAAGGACGAAACTTTGAGGTTCATGACCGACCTCAACATCCCCTTCGACAATAATGGCAGCGAGCAAGACATCAGAAATGGCAAGGTGAAGCAAAAAATATCGGGCTGCATCAGAAGCGAGGAAGGGGCGAAATGGTATTGCCGAATACGAAGTTATGTTTCATCTGCGAGAAAGCAGGGGCAGAATGTTTTTGAAGCCCTGCTTATAGCCATGAAGAATTACTGCGGTCACTCTTTGCTGGGTGCTGAATAGTTACGAAAAATTCACAAACGATCAACATTATCATTAGCGCCAGAACCAGAACAATCTGAATACTGAGTCAGCGTCTCAAGCACAGCGGTCAGCTGCCGCTGATACATTGGATTATATGTTGTACGGGCAATCACTGATTTATCGGGCGCTTCTATATGCCACGCACCGTACCAGACATTTTTATTCGCCATGCATTGTTGCTGACTTTCTGCATCCCGCCCCTTACAAAAACGAACCGTTGCCTGGTGACCATAAAGCTTATTTTCCGGGGCATTCATCATGCTGATATGTGACTGTGACAAGATATGAAGACTGTGACTACTCCCTGCCCAGTTTATCTGATGAGACAGTTTCTCTGGTGAAATTTGTTCTGAGTCATACCAAATCAGCTGACGCTGCTCCGATATAAAACTTTTTTGAAAACGCTGTTTTATATCCAGACTGTTCACTGTCAAATCTTCTTTAGCTGCAATCACAGCTGTCGGTACAGAAATTTTTCTTTCAGCCCAGCTCTCGAGCAGTTTCTGCTGCAACGCATAAAACTCAGCATAAGACTGTGTCGTATAACTGCTGTAACGGGTCAGATAGGTTTTGCCTGAAATCTCAGCCCAGGGTTTCAGGTACCTTAGCCAGGGGGTAAGCGATAGCATCAACTGACCATCAACCTGCCATGCAGGAGCCACCAGCAGTAAACCGGCAAGATCAGGGTTTTCCAGCGCTAACTGGGTTGCCAGCACGCCCCCCATAGAAAACCCGCCAACATAAAGCGGAATATCATCTTCACGCATATATTCCAGATGCTTGCGGGCAGCCGCAAGCCACTGTTCGTGATTAGCCGCCAGCATTTCTCCGGGGCGGCTGCCATGTCCGGGTAACAGGATGGTTCGTGTTTCAAAGCCCTGTTCAGACAAACTCTGCGCCATATCATGCCACGAGTAAGGTGAATCACTCAGACCATGAATCAGTAGAAAACGTCCTTTTAGTGGCGCACCTGCAGGGGGAGATAATAGCTGCGGCATATTGTATGCAACCGCCTGACTTTTAATCTCCAGGGGTACATCTACACGCACCTTTTCCAGATAGGCACGTACAGCGGAAACATAGTGACTAAAATCCCGCTGCGGTTCAGGAAAAGCAATACCGGACGGCTGGTAACGTATATCTTCAGGACGATCAGAAGAAATAACTAGCGAAAAACCAAGTACAAAAACAGCAATAACAAACAGGCGCTTCATAAAAGCAGAAAACTGTGATTTTATTGTTAGACTGTAAGTGTGCCGACTTTTATGCTGGATTGCGATACAAACACATTATTCCGTGACACAAAGGCTTCTGACAGCAAGGCATTCTGACAGTCGACAGGCTCAAGTTTACCGGATCGAAAGTTATAGAACTCACCGTTCAGCTTGCCTGTTTTACTCAAGCCAGCAAAAACCAGTTCGCACGCCGGATCTAACTGGGTTATTAACTGCCCATCCACCAGCTCATCTTCTGCTGATTTACCGTTAATAACTTCTTCTGGCAACGTCATAGAATAGGCATAGATAAGCTGCAGAGCTGCCACATTAGTATCGATATAAGCCGTGACTGCAGCAGGTTTGTCATCAACCAGCCATTCCTGATCACCCGCTAATGTATATTTTTGGCGATGAAGCGTTGCTGTTGCTGAATCGGCCTGCAGATCAATATACGGCCAGGGAAGATAGTCATCATCAAGAGAAAAACGACAGTATCCCTGACGGGTTTGAAGTAAGACTTCTTCTGCGATTTCCTGCAGAATCATTGTTTCCGGATTAGACAAATGCTCGGCAGGAACATAGCCGGAAACCAGTTTTAGCACCTGATCACCCCGGTCACGCTGCTGCAAAACCTGTATCAGATAATCCTTACCTTTTATTGAAACCTGCAACCATACCGATACACCCAGATTAGCAAGTTCCAGTTCAAAAGGCTGATCACTGTCAGGCAAAGAAGACACATCAAGAGGCTTGCGCCGGGCACGCATGGTGGCGAAGTCACAGGCTTCGCTAAATGGCTGAACATGATATTGCCGACCATCATACCGCACCCGCACAGGGCGGGTACGATAATCATCCGGCGATTCATTTCTCAGAATCATTCCAATCCCTGAATCTTTATTGAGCCGGTTCTACAGCCCTGACAGCAGACTGCACATTATGTTGCAGATGCAAAGGATTCACAGTACCGACAATCACACTGCTGACTCCCTGATGTCCCAGCAGCATATTCATGCTCGCCTGTACCGGGTCTTCTCCCTGCAGGCAGGCATGACCACTGGCAAGCCCTTTTTTAATAAAGATACCTTTGTTATTTTCCAGTGCATAATCAACCACCGGCAAGTCAGCATCTTCATTCAGGTTCCAGGTGACCATGGCAACATCACTATGCTGCAGTGTCTGAATACCACCGTCCACGGTTTTGGTAGACATGCCTGTTGCCCGTACCAAACCCTGCTGCTTAAGTTCATTAATGGTATCCAGCACACCGTAAGACTCGATCAAGTGTTGATCATTGCCGTCTGAGTGTACCAGCAGCACATCAATAAAATCGGTATTCAGTCGTTTAAGGGAACGTTCAACACTGCGGCGGATATGCTCCGGGGTGAAATCAAAATGAGACTCGCCATTGGCAAACTCTTCCCCGACTTTACTGCATATAACCCAGCGGTCACGCTGACCTTTCAACAACGTCCCCAGTCGTTCTTCACTAGTGCCGTATGCTGGCGCAGTATCAATCAGGTTGATGCCCCGGTCATATGCCATGCTGATCAGATCGCTGGCTTCACGATCTTCAGGAATCGTAAAACCGTGAGGATATTTTACGCCCTGATCACGCCCCAGTTTGACGGTACCAAAGCCCAGTACAGAAACTTCTATACCGGTATCACCCAGGGGACGTTTGCTTAACGGTGTTTCATTTATCAAAACAGCCACTCCAGAAGGGTTCGCAATGGCGTGCATTCGGCAAATCATCCGGCATGGCAAAACCTTTATTACCGGAGGGTTCGATACCTGCTGCTTTCAGTTCCTTGAGTACTTCATCGGCAAGGTTCGGTGCCAGCGCCAGCTTGGTCGGCCAGGTTACCAGACCATTATTCACTGCTTTACAGTATGCCTGATCCGGGCGCAATAACTTGCTTTGCTTTGGCTCTGCCCGGTTAATGCGCAAAGTACCCCACTGAGCATCACTCAAATCAACCCATGGCAACAGGTTTTGCAGCTCTTTCTTACCTTGGGCAATCACTTCTTCCGGTGACTGATTTACTCCGGATTCAGCAATATCGCCACCCATATACCAGACCCACTCACCATCGTCTGTCGGATGACTGGTAATCGTCAGACGCGGTACAACATTGGTGCCAAGGCAGTGAGCATATAAAGGATGTGGGTAACGATGCTTGACCAGCGCCATATGCAACGGCCGCAGTTGCATTTCAGGTGTGGAAATACCCCAGGCTTTCATCAGATCAGCCGTGCCCTCACCGGCAGTCAGTACATAACGTTTGGCTTTGAGCAGGTAGCGTTGGTTTTCACCCTGAATTTCAATGCCCTGAATTTCGCCATCAGTTGCCAGCATTTTACTGGCACCCTGTTTATCCGCTTGATCCCAGTCTACTTCGAGAGTCCGGTTTTCCACCCCCTCAGTAAGTGCTTCATTGACTGAGGCAATATCCATCACAATCTCGTTGAGCCGATAGATCTTGCCATTAAATGCTTTGTTATTGAAAACAGCAGGCAGCTCTTTCTTGCTGACAGAATCTACCCGTCCACGCAGCGCTTTACTTGCGAAGAAGGATGTCAGGCGGGAAAGGCCACCGGGCGCCCACATATAATGATGCTCAGACAGCACTCTGGCGCTGGTAAGATCGACTTCACCCTCACCATTCAGGCAGGTTCTCCAGCGATCCGGCATACCGGCAATACACTCAGACGCTTTGGTCAGATTCCCGGACAGCGCATATTTAATACCACCATGAATAATGCCCTGTGATTTGATGCTTTGGGCACCACCCAGCCGGTCATTTTCCAGCAGAACAGCACTGTAGCCGAGATTATTCAGGGTACGAAACAACCACAACCCGGCAATCCCGCCACCGATGATAACGACATCAGTTTCAAGGGTCTGGGCTACTGCGTGAGAAGTTGAAGACATATCATTCATGAGTAAGGAACGAGGCTAATGCCCTGTAAAGAAAGTAGGAAAGACCTCAAGTATACGCCCATTAAGGGAGACACTTAACCCATCAGGCAATTTTCAGTACTGAAACCGGCTATAAACAGGTAAAATTCAGCGTTTATATCGCTGAATTGCTTGTCACTGGTATGAACCGGACATTATATAACCTGTTGTTACACCTGCTATTTCCTGCCATTTTCCTGCGGCTGCTGTACCGTGCGTGGCGGGCACCCGCCTATGCCAAGCGTTGGGGGGAGCGGTTTGGCTTTTTCCCTAAACCTGAGCCTAAACCCTGCATCTGGCTACATTCGGTTTCTGTAGGCGAAAGTATTGCTGCCGCACCACTGGTAAAAGCATTGCTGAAGGAATATCCGGATCACCGGATTGCCGTTACCACAATGACGCCAACCGGATCAGCACAGGTGAAGAAGCAATATGGCGATTCTGTTTTCCATATTTATGCACCGTATGATTACCCTTGGGCTGTCAGCAATTTTCTGGACAAGCTGAAGCCGGAAATCGCCATTATTATGGAAACCGAGTTATGGCCCAACATTATTCACCAGTGCAAGCAACGTAATATTCCCACACTGGTTGCCAATGCCCGGTTGTCTGAACGATCTGGCAAAGGTTATGGCAAGCTGGGTAAACTCACCCGCACAATGCTGTCTGAAGTTTCTCTGGTCGCTGCACAGGCAGAAGCCGACGGTCAGCGCTTTATTGAGCTTGGGCTACCCAAAGACCGAATGACAGTGACAGGTAACATCAAATTCGATATTACCATTCCCCAGTCAGTACACGACAAAGGCAAAGCTCTGCGTCAGCAGTGGTTAGAAAACAAACCGGAATACACCTGCATTATTGTGGCGGGTAGTACTCATGAAGGTGAAGATGAACAATTGCTGGATGCCTGTAAGGAATTAAGGGCTGATTGTCCGAACACTCTGCTGGTTCTGGTACCTCGGCATCCGGAGCGATTTAAACAGGTTTATGAACTTAGCCTGAGTAAAGGTGAGAAAACGGCACTGTACAGCCGTAATGATGTAGTAGAAACAGATACCACAGTTATTGTTGCTGATGTTATGGGCGAGCTGCTGGCGCTTTATGCGGCGGGGGATATTGCGTTTGTGGGGGGTAGTCTGGTGCCTTCAGGTGGGCATAATATGTTAGAGCCTGCGGCTTTGGCATTGCCGATTGTGACAGGGCCTTCTGTTTTTAATTTTGCTGATGTGTATCGGATGCTGGATGAAGCTGAAGGTATTATCACTTTAGCTTTAGAGAATAAGATTTACTCCCAGCTTATAAAGCTAATCCTTAATAAAGTATTACGAGAAAGCACAGCTTCATCATCAAAAAAAATAGTTGAGGCCAACCAAGGCACAACCCAGAAAATAATAAATATTGTAAAAAACAAAAGGGCTTGATTACCAAGCCCTTTTTTCAGCATACCCTATTCACTTCACAGCATGATCTCGTACGTACTTGGTCAACCTCTCTACAAATGCCGGTGCATTTTTATCATTTATTTCATAGCCTGAAGAAAGGTTAGCACCTGCTTGTAACACAGTCTGCATTTTTAACATTTCTTCTATCCGTTTTTCCAAGCCTTCCTGCCGTAACCCTTTTAGTTCAATACCCCATGGAGCTAACACTGGCACAAATTCCTTCTCTATTTCATCGTTCGTGATTTCACTTGGATCCTTTTCTCCCAGCTGCTTCTTCGGTTTATAGTAAGCAGGGTAGTCTGTTGCACTCACCGTCATGGCTGACATATCGCCAGATAATGAATCGCCTGTCGACGTAGTAAAAGCGAGATGAAAGGAACCAGGGGGTCTCTTTATTTCATCCAATTGCTGCTGATACTGATCCGAGTTATCACCAATACAGGCTAAAGAGTTCCCGGCACAAAGAGCCACTCTAAGAGTATCGTGTTCCTTCTGGGTAACATTCACAAGATTGAAATCTGGTGTCTGCTCTGAATCCTCTGGTATAGAAAAACTTACACTAAAAAGATTTTCATCTTCATCACTTTGATTAAAAACCAACTCCCATGGTGAAAGCTTATGGGTTACAGAACAGACACCACCACTTATCTGCTCTTGCTCAGATACACAGGCAGTTGATAGATTGATTAAAGGATAACTAACGCTCAACTCTGTGAGAATAGAATGAATATTAGGCAAAACACATAACCACGGATCACAATAACTGGCTATCTGCTCATAGCTTTCGGTCGTATTCAGAACTGATGACAATGCAGGTTCAGACGTGGTCTGAGGTAGCATTGTACTTAAGGGGGCATCACTAGTCGCTACTGTTGTCGGTCCTTTGCTCATCACAAGGGGGCGAGCATGGAGATATAAAGCTGTGTCCTTGGGTGCCCCTCTCACACCTACTGCAGATACCTTTTTACTCTTATTCCCTGATCCTAGGCCTGCAATGTCATTGTTCGAACAGGGAAAAACTATTTCTACCGTATTTAAATCCCGATTTGATAAGTCAGGACAGAGTAAAATGGTAACACCCACAACCGTTGCATCTTTTTGCTTTGCAAGGGTGTGCAACATATGAATAACGTAAGGTAGCCCAACACTAGGCTCTATGTCCTTCACATCAGATTCGTAGGGTGCCCCTGTGTAAGCACCATCTCTATTTGTATAATAAATGCTAAATTTTTTTGCTACATCATCACTTTTCATCACAGCAAAAGGAACATCCGGATTGCTCGTTTCAACAACCTTGTAGCATTTTACAAACGGGTATGCCAGTGATGTATAAATCAACAATAAAGCAAATATAAATTTATTATAACCGAATAAAAATCTCATCTATTCTCCCTCCTCACAACCATCATATTTTGAAATATTGATGTTTGTTTAAAATGTCAAAAGCTGTATCACTATTACTTAACCCTGTTGCTAAACTTAAAAGATAATAGATCAAATCAACTTCGTCTTCGTTAACAGTTGCACTAAATTTCCGGTATACTTGACGAACTTTATTTTTTACAGACTCTTCTGAAGTCTGGGAATCTTTTGATGCATGTAACCAGCGATAAAAAACTGCTTGTATTCTTAAGCCTGCAACAGATGGGTCACATACTGTTTTATCCGCAGTTACTTTAGCCAGTTCAAGAAATTTTTGCTGAGTATGTAAACTTGTACCTATCCTCAAATTGAAAATCAGGCAAGGGAGGCCACATAACTCAACAGAGTAGCCTTTGCATCCGGGAGTAGATGCCGATTTTATTAAAGCCATAACTCCAGCATACTTGCCTACGTAATCGACGGGAAAGCCCAAAAGTGGCTGACAGCCTGTAGTAAGTACAGTGTAACCATCACTTTCAAGTTGTTGAGCACAGCCAAAGTCAGCCAGCTTTAATTGACCATCATGAGAAATTAAAAAATTTGTTGCTTTCAGATCTCTATGGATGATTCTTTTACTATGTAGCCAGCCAAGTCCGAACATTATTGGTTTAAGGTATCCTTTGAGTTCCTCTGGAGAAAATCCACTCGCTGGTAATAATTGTTGTAAATTCTTCTCACAATACTCCATCTTAACAACAAGTTTTGCCGCACCTGATATTTGCCATACATCAAACACCCGGACAATATTTGTAGGTCGCTCTGACTTAATAAGTTCAAGTATTTTTTTTTCATTATCAACTTGCTCCTGACGGCGAGGAGGGTTCTGATCTTTATCAACTCTTATGGCATAAATACAGTGATTATCTCTGTCTATACAGCGAAATACTTTACTTTGAACACCCGCGAATGGTGCTTGAGTTACTATATATTTAGATCGGATTTCTTCAGGCAATTCCATCTGCAAAGTTTGTTTTTCTTTTGGAAGAACAGTTACTTTTTGAAGATCCCTTTCAGACTCCAACCTTGATAACAACTCCATATATCCATTACATGTAACTTGAACTGTAAACGCATCTTGAGCCCACGCCACTTTTCTCTCGGGAATCGGATTTGCCTGAAACTTAAAAATAGCACTATCACAACCTGCTCTGTCATCTACTGTCAGTTTATAATCTGCATTTAAATCAATTGGGATAGAACTGATACTGGTATAATAAGAAAAATAACTACTCGAAAACTCTCTCGGCTCCAAATGCCTTGTCGTTTTCTTGGGGTTAAAGGCTGAATGTGTGAGTGGTGGTAAAGATTCTGATGAGGTTGCCAGCTTATGTACACAGAATTTCCCCGGATGTGCTCCCTCTTCTGGCCAATACACATCATAATCAAGACCTTTACTTACTTCATTCACTAGAGGAACATCAATTACCGGATGAATCAAATTTCTTCTTAAAGCAGCACCACGGCCAACGTCCAAACCTGATAGCTCTGCAGTTCCTCCCTTGAATTTTTGACCAATCAAAACAGCATTATTTTTCCATGAAAGAAAGTCACCGTTATGATAAACAGCTAATTCATTAGGTATTGAACTATAACCAGTATATGTTTTGTATACAAAGCACCTACCTGGCAGTTCAAGGAACCCATACCTCCTATTACCCATAAAGAAAACAAAATACGCAAAATCAGAGTTCAACGTTTCTTTACACGCTACAAACTTATAACTGGCTCCCAATGCATTTTGTTTTCTGATTGGCAGAATGCATGGTTCACTACCATTTAAAACTACTAAAACAGGCTTCAGTTCACGACCACGATATGCTTTTGGAAAATAAAAAACTTGCCTTCTATCCACTGCATTCATTTTAGATATTTCAACACCTGAGCCTTCGACAACTACCTCACAAACCTGACACTGCTTTTGTGATTGCGATATAGAATCTCCTTCCTTTCCATTAATAACAAAATCCATCAGATAAGGTTCCACGGTAAGATTCTGATTTGCCTTAAATGACATATCATGGGAACCTCTTCCTTTATCTCCTTTTAGAATTTTTACTGTAAAGTTTAAGACAGGCTTACTTACCTCTTTTTTATATACACCTTTTAAAGTAAAAAACTCCCCTTCCTTTTCAATAAGAATAATATAAAGAGGCAATGCACTAGCATTTCCAGAGGAAAAAAAAGACAGTACTATAGCTATCAACAAACAATAGACAACACCATAACAAGCATTCCAGCATTTATTGAAAGCCATTAAACCCTCCAGTTTATAAAAAACAAAACATCATTTTAATAAAGAACAATTCACACCAACTTGCTAGAATTGTTTACTCTCTTGTTTTTTATTTAAATAAAAAAAACAGCTAAAAAATGAAAGGCATGTAAAACATGCCTTTCAGAAAATATTATTAGCTGTTCCTGGGCGCTGAACACCCCGGAGTCAAAAGCGAATGCTCCGCCTGACTAATCCACTTATTCAGATCAATCAAATCCTGTGGACTTAAAGTACCTGCTGCCTGCTTCAGCTTCAGCGTATTAACAATAAAGTCATAACGTGCTGTCAGATAATCACGTTGCGCCGCATAGAGTTTACGTTGTGAATCCAGCACATCGATAATGTTACGGGTTCCAACCTCATAACCACTCTGTGTCGCACGTAATGCACTTTCTGATGAAACGATACCCTGACAGAGGGCATCAACACGTTCAATATCTGAAGTAACGAGTCGGTACTGGTTACGGGTAGAGGCAGAAACAGAACGCAGCTGATAATCCATTTGTTCCTGAGCTGCTTTCAATAGGTGTTCAGATTCACGTGTTTTCGATGTAGTGGCACCACCGGAAAATATCGGCAAAGATAACTCCAGCCCATAGGTTGTTGTCGTGCCTCTGCCATTTACTGTGCCACCATTTGCCATGCCTCCCGAACGAGCCGGATCCTTATAGTCGGTATAACCAACGATAGCATCAACCGTTGGCGCATGACCTGATTTACTGATTTTGATTTGCTGCAGTGCAGACTCAACACCTTCTCTCGCAGATTTCAGACTGAGATTTTCTACAATCGCCTGATCAACCCATTTCTCCATCGCCGCCGGCATGGGATAGTTGACGGGCATTTCCTTATTCATTGGTGCTATCAATGATACATAACTTCCTGTCATGACTCTCAGTTCTTCATAAGAGTTCTGCAACTCACTCTCTGAGCGAATACGGGTTGCACGAGATGTGTCGTAAACAGCTTTGGCTTCATGTACATCAGTAATCGCAATCAGCCCAACATTAAAGCGTTGCTGACTACGTTCCAGCTGCCCCTTATAAGCCTCTTCCTCCGCTCTTACAGAAGCCAGACTATCTTGTGCCCGCAATACATTGAAATACCCTTCCGACACTCGCAAAATCAGGTTTTGCTGCTCAACGGCAAAATCTGCCTGTGCTTTGGAACTCAGCGTTTCAGACTGCTTATAAGTAAACCAGCTTGAAAGATTAAATACCGGCTGGCGTAGTGTGGCTGCCCAGTTGTGAGAGTTATATTCCGGCTTCAGGTCTTTACCGCCTTCGACCTCCTGCTTGTGATTGTTCTTTTGGGTATTGGCTGTGAGCCCGATATTAGGGAGCAAAAGTGCCAGCCCCTGCGGCATTTTCTCTTCTTCAGCTTTCAGGGTAGAACGTGCTGCAGCAAGCTGGGCATCATGCTGCAGGGCCATATTGTAGATATCCATCAGGTCGGGCTTTTTCTCACCCGCACTGACATGCACTGCGCATGCAGCAAGCGCAGAACATAGAACACGCCTCAGGTGTCTTGAGTTCATCAGCTTGGTTCCTGTGTGTTGGCATAAGGGAAGAATTACGGAAACTACCACCCTTCGCACACCGGCAACAACCGATAGCGAAGCATGAGTACGCCATCCCACGGCGCACAATACTTGACAACTAACACCAAAAAATAGATTAATCCCTTACCCTGCGCCTGATTTTCCCTCAAAAATGATAATCAATAAGCTGCGAGCACCTTCTCTGCCAGGTTTTACATGTACATGACAGGTGGTTCACATAGCTATAATTCGAGCCATGGACGACCCGGTCGGCGTGAAGAAACATAATTGGACACATAGCACGGTATAATGAACGACAATTCAAAGATAACATCTGATAATGATGCGAGACGCCTTAATGAAGAATCCGTTAAACCTTTTCCCAGCTCACGCAAGATTTATGTAACCGGTTCCCGGCCTGATCTCCGCGTCCCCATGCGGGAAATCAGCCTGTGCGATACACATACTTCATTTGGTGGTGAGAAGAACCCGGCTGTAACTGTGTACGACACCTCCGGTCCTTACACCGATCCTGAGGTTAATATTGATCTGCACAAAGGTCTGAATCCGCTGCGTACCCAATGGATTGAAGAACGTAACGATACAGAACTGCTGGATAACTTCTCTTCAAGTTTCACCCGCGAAAGCCTGAGCAACCCGGAACTGGAACACCTGCGCTTTGGTCCGATCCGCAAACCCCGCAAAGCTAAGCCCGGTCGCAATGTCACCCAGCTACACTACGCACGACAGGGCATCATTACGCCGGAAATGGAGTTCGTGGCAATCCGTGAGAATATGAAACTGCAGGAGGCGCTGGAAAGCGGAGCACTGACAGAGCAGCACCCAGGGCAAAGCTTTGGTGCCAATATTCCGAAAGAAATCACACCGGAATTCGTTCGCCAGGAAATTGCATTAGGGCGTGCAATTCTGCCTAACAATATTAACCACCCGGAATCTGAACCGATGATTGTTGGTCGTAATTTTCTGGTGAAGATTAACGGCAATATCGGTAATTCAGCAGTTACCTCTTCCATTAATGAGGAAGTCGACAAACTGGTATGGGGTACCCGCTGGGGTGCAGACACCATTATGGATCTGTCCACCGGCAAGCATATTCATCAAACCCGTGAGTGGATTATTCGCAACTCTCCGGTACCCATCGGTACGGTTCCCATTTATCAGGCACTGGAAAAAGTAGGCGGTGTCGCCGAAGACCTGACCTGGGAACTGATACGGGATACATTGATTGAACAGGCCGAACAGGGCGTTGACTACTTCACCCTACATGCCGGTGTACTGCTGCGCTATGTGCCGATGACCGTTAAACGTGTGACAGGTATTGTTTCCCGTGGTGGTTCCATTATGGCGAAATGGTGTCTGGCACATCACAAGGAAAACTTCCTATATACGCATTTCGAAGAAATCTGCGAAATCATGAAAGCGTACGATGTCGCCTTTTCTCTGGGTGATGGTCTGCGCCCGGGTTCCGTTGCTGATGCTAATGACGAAGCACAGTTCTCCGAACTGGAAACACTGGGCGAATTAACCAAGATCGCCTGGAAGCATGATGTTCAGACCTTTATCGAAGGCCCCGGTCATGTACCGATGCATATGATCAAGGAAAACATGGATAAGCAGCTGAGCGAATGCAGCGAAGCACCTTTCTATACCCTTGGCCCTCTGACAACCGATATTGCTCCCGGTTACGATCACATTACCTCTGGTATCGGTGCAGCGATGATTGGCTGGTATGGCTGCGCCATGCTCTGCTACGTGACGCCTAAAGAACATCTGGGGCTACCCAATCGCGAGGATGTGAAACAAGGCATTATCACTTACAAGATTGCCGCCCACGCCGCTGATCTCGCAAAAGGTCATCCCGGCGCCCAGATTCGTGATAATGCGATGTCCAAGGCACGCTTTGAATTCCGCTGGGAAGACCAGTTTAATCTGGCACTCGACCCGGATACGGCCCGCTCTTACCACGATGAAACTCTGCCAAAAGAGTCAGCCAAAGTGGCACACTTCTGCTCCATGTGTGGCCCGAAGTTCTGTTCAATGAAAATCAGTCAGGAAGTGCGTGAATACGCTGCTGAAAACAAGATTCAACTGGCTGATGAAGCCGTTGAGACGGGTATGGCAGAAAAGGCCAGAGAATTTAACGAGAATGGTCGTGAGCTTTATACCGAGGTTTAAAGCTCAGGCATTTTAAAAACAAACCGTTCACCCGCAGTACATGCGGGTGAACACTTTCATCAGGTCAGCTGCCGCAGTTCATCTGCAATCACTTCAGCTTCCGGCCCCAGTACCACCTGAAGATCACCATTATTGCCAACAGTAACCACAGCTTTGGCACCTAGCTGTTTTAACTCAACTTCATTTACCTTATCCGGATTTTGAACACTAAGGCGCAAGCGGGTAATACAAGCGTCGATTGTCGTTATATTTTCAATTCCACCCAGAGCTTCCGCGAACTTCATGGCTCGACTGTTTTTCTCTGGTATCTGCGTCTCAGTCGTTTTCTCCTCGACATCATTTGATTCTGTTTGTGGTTGTTTTACCGCTGGCTCATCATCGTCCCAACCCGGCGTTTTCCGTTTGAATATTTTGATACTGAAATAAAATAGGCAGAAATAAGCACCGCCAAAAAACACGCCCAGCATCAGTAGCCGTTCAGGTTTTGTTGCCAGCCCCCAGTTAAGAACAAAGTCAAAAAGCCCGGCGGAAAAGCCAAAACCGTGCAGTGTATCCAACTGCGTTGCCATAACCATCGACATTCCCGTTAACAGGGCATGCAATACAAACAGTACCGGTACCTGAAACATAAACAGAAATTCCAGCGGCTCTGTTACACCCGTCAGAAAAGCTGTCAGCGCAACAGAAAATAAAGCGCCTCCCACCTGTTTACGTTTAGCTGACGGAGCCGCCAGATACATCGCCAGTGCAGCAGCAGGCAAGCCAAACATCATGATGGGATAGAACCCTGCCATAAATTTGCCTGCGGTCGGATCGCCAGCAAAGAACCGGTGCAAGTCTCCATTGACGATATCACCGGCGGCATTCACAAAGTCGCCAAGGCCGAACCAGAAGATTGAATTTATTACATGGTGCAAACCAAACGGAATCAAAGCTCGGTTCAGAGTGCCATAAACAAATTCACCCCAGGCTCCTGAGTTGGCAACACTGTGGCCAAAAGCATTAATCCCACTTTGCACAACGGGCCAGATATAACCACAACCCCAGGCCAGCAACAGAGCAAAAAAACCGGTTAGAATCGGAACCAGGCGTTTCCCGCCAAAGAAACCAAGGTAATCCGGCAACGTTGTCTGACTGAAACGGTTATAGGTGTGACCGGCAACAATCCCGGCAATAATGCCTCCAAAGAAAGACATATTAATTTCAGGGTTGATTGTTCGGGATGCCTGATCAAGTACAAAGAATCCGATAGCACCTGCCAGCGTTGCGGCACCGGCATTATCGCGGGATATTCCTGTGGCTACCCCCATCGCAAACAGCAAAGGCAGGTTATCAAAAATGGCGCTGCCTGCTTTCGCCATAAAGGCGATATCCAGCAGATCAGGCTGCCCCAGTCGTAGTAACATAGCGGCCACAGGTAATGTGGCAATGGGCAACATCAACGCCTTACCAAGGCGCTGCAAATAGCCAAGGGCAGTCATAAAACCTCCGGTTTATATTGTTCTGGGCAACATCGCCATGTCATGGCTTTGCTACCTTTATCCCCCGAAGGTCATGAGAAATTATTCGCCTGTATCTTCAGGCTGTAGTGACTGATGGCTCAGTCTTTAGATAATTAAAATCAATATGAGGCGCATAATAAATAACTCCCAGTATGGTATTGTGCAAGCTTGCACTATGTTTGTTGTAGGAATTCTGACCAAACTTAAATTGCTCGGAGTATAAAATGCGTCTGATTCCTTTAACTACAGCTAAAACTGTTGGTGTCTGGAGCGCCCGTTTTATCGCGACACGAATCAAGGCTTTCAAACCGAGTCAGCAAAGACCTTTTGTTCTTGGCTTGCCTACCGGCAGTACACCTCTACAGACCTACCAGCACCTGATACATCTTCACCAAAACGAAGGTTTAAGTTTCCGCCATGTTATGACCTTTAACATGGACGAGTATGTCGGGCTCTCAAGTGACCACCCACGTAGTTACCATGTTTTCATGCAGGAAGCCTTTTTCCGGCATATTGATATCCCTCCAGAAAACATCCATTTTCTTGATGGCTGTGCGCCGAATCTTGAACAGGAATGCATCCGTTACGAACGCCTTATTCAACAGCTGGGAGGAATCGAACTGTTTTTAGGCGGTGTCGGTCATGACGGTCATATTGCTTTCAATATGCCAATGTCATCCCTGTCATCACGTACCCGCATAAAGACTCTTTCGGATAAAACCCGGCAGGCTAATGCCCGTTTTTTTGAGAACAACCTGGCTGCCGTTCCCAAAGAGGCTCTGACAGTAGGTATTGCCACAATAATGGATGCCAGGGAAATATTAATTCTGGCTACAGGGGCAGGTAAAGCAGTGGCTATAAAACAAGCCATAGAAGGCTCCGTATCACATGAATGGCCGGTTACCGCATTGCAATTTCACACCAAAACATTGTTTGCATGTGATAACGAGGCCTTAAGTGAACTGAAAGTAAGAACTTTGCACTATTTTCAATCACTGGAAGAAAACGAAATAACATCTTTTATAAATCAGGAGCAATAACGCCTATGATCGGCCTGAAAAACTGTGTGATTCACACCGGACTGGAAACACGACACGACCATTCTGTGCTGATCCAAAACGATCATATTAAAGCCATTCTTCCTGATAATGACGTTATAACTGATGATATTGACCACTGGTATGATCTGAAAGGCGCCCACATAGCCCCCGGATTCATTGATCTGCAATTAAACGGTGGTGACGGCGTCATGCTAAACGGCGCTGCAAGTACAGAAACACTCGATACTATGGAAAAAATGTGTTTCCGAACCGGCTGCACCCGGTTTCTGCCAACACTGATTACTACCAAAATTGACGAGATGCTGCAGACTTTCGAAGTTGTAAGACAGTGGAAGCGCTCTAAAAAGAACAATCATTTTGGATTACATCTTGAAGGACCCTTCATTAATAAAAAATACAAAGGTGCTCACAGGCAGGATTTTATCGCTTCACCAACACCAGAGCTTCTGGCCACACTGACTAATAACAGCGATGTGATCAGTATGATTACACTGGCTCCGGAAGTCTGCCCGCCAGAAACGATTGAAATGCTGACTGATTCAGGTATTCATGTGTCTATCGGACACAGTGATGCTACCTGGGATCAGGCCTGTGACAGTTTTCGACACGGCGCCCGTTGTGTAACGCATTTATTTAACCAGATGTCGCCATTACATCACCGGGAGCCGGGCGTTGTTGGCGCTGCGCTGGATACTCCGGGCATTCACGCCGGATTTATTGCTGACGGCTATCACACAGCCTGGCCTGTATTCAGGCTAAGTCGACGTTTAATGCGAGAAAGATTGTTTCTGGTAACTGATGGCATGCCTCCCTCTGGCAGTGATATGGACACATTTATTGTTCAAGGGCAGCCAGTCAGGGTCGAAGATGGGCGCTGCATTAATCCTGAAGGCAGGCTCTGTGGATCAGCATTAACTATGGTTCAAGCTGTTAAAAACTGTATCGAAAAAGGTGGCGTGGCACTTGATGAAGCACTGAGAATGGGTTCCCTGTACCCTGCAACAGCGCTGGGTGTAAATGGCCGCTATGGCACCCTGAAACCGGGTATGTGCGCTGATTTAACAGCATTTAATGACAATCTGGATATACTGATGACAATTCAGGAAGGACAGATAGTCCATAGTGATCTTTGAGCACTTTTGGTATAACCACGAGCTATATCAGGCTTGAGGGACTATGCTTTGTATATTATGGGCATAAAATCTCCGATGCGTTATAGCATTGACCTTGCGCAGAATCACAAGGTTTGTGAGTCGAATTACGAGAAACTGCTACACCTGCTCCCTCTGGATGCGGGCGAAAACTTTACCCTCAACATTTCTCTCAACAAGCACGAATTTCAGGTTTTATTTCATATTCGTGAACGCTGCCCTTATACAACACTGGTAGATATCAGCTTTCAGTCTGACTGGGGCGCGTGGATCGCGCCTCCGGAAATGCAGATACGCATTTATCATGATGTCAGGATGGCAGAAGTCGCCAATACAACAGGGCAGCGACAGCTGGCTCCTCGCTACAGCTACCCAAATACCAGCATGCACCAGCCAGACGAAAAGCAGCAACTTAATCAGTTTCTGTCAGATTGCCTTGATCTTTGCCGGAAAGGCGGCGAGATACTGGAAATATCGCCCCTGCTGTTTGATGACGTGTAATTAACTGCATACCACCCGTTACAAGTACAACGCTTCCCTCTCCTTTTATTTATTCCATTAAAAACAGCACGTTAGTAAAAAACGGCTGTTTTTTATGAAAATTCGTTCCAGAACCGACGTTCTTTGTCCCGTTCTCGTCTTATTAGCCTCTCTGAGCCCCCTCTGCAGCTGCTAGATTTAATTATGAAGCAGTAACAAAGGCACGGAAGTTATGGCCAGAGCAAGGATGTACCGCCATACGAGCAATAAGATGGATGCACTTTTGATGGAAGATGAGGACCTGATAGGCAGAAAACAGCGGCAATCTGACGAGAGAGGCAAAAACAGACAGGACCGCACCATTCAGCAGGGAATCGACGAATATTTCGAATCAAACCGTAAAAGTCGCTGACATCACAATTATTAACTAATCAACCAGACACAAGACTCAAGGAGAGAGTGCGTGCCTATTTCAAGATCCGGTTCATCAACAGGTATTACCGATTCAGGTACGCTATCAGGCACCACTCCTACCGAGCATTCTTCTAGCCAACAGAAAGGCTCTCTCAACGGTTCGGATGTGTCACTCTCAGAACCGACCAAACAACTACCAAAAACTGATGCCCACCCTTCTGCACTTCATGCAACAGCCAAACCCATACTTAGCCGGCGTGCAAAGGTTATAAAAGCCATAAAGTCATTATTTAATCGTTGTTTAAATGCATTGAAAGATAACTCTCTGACAAGAAGATTTGGCAGGCATAATACCGATACAGCAATGCCCTCTGTTCATTGGGGGAAAAATGACAGCGTAACAATCACAACTAATATCTCTGATCATGAAGAAGACATCCCAAAATCTGCCAGCAATGTAAAAATTGCACCACGCATGGCATATGAAAAAGAAGAACCTGCTCTCCCTTTCAGTGGCAAAGTTGCTTTCAAAAAAGCTGCACCAGGCGATGAAGACGACTCAGTTGAACTACTCCGCAGTACAGCCAGTGACTTAAAAGCCAAACAAGGCAAACGTGCAAAAGCCAGGGAAAAAGTCAAAGGTATTGCAGAGCTTACTAAAACTCATTACTTCGGAAGTGTTTATCCTAAAAAAGGGATGCCTGCAGAGTTATTATTAAAATATCAAAAACCAGCTTTAATCATTGTCAAAGGCTCTGAAGCAAACCCTGCAGGCCACGCTCTGCTAGGATTTGAATCACCTGAAGGAGAACGCTTTTATACACAAATAAACAATCTGCGTGGCTACCCGGAACATATGACTGAAGAGCAATGTGCAAAGTATATCGCTGTTGAGTCTGGCGGGGTTCTCCTTGAATACCGCCCCCCTTTTAAAGCATCATCCGATGAAGCGAAAGAAAATACCGAAAACATGCAGACCAAGATTAATGATTATGCCAAAGGCCGCTGGCAATGGAGCGGCACGCTCCACAATTGTTACAGTTATTGCCTGCATATTTTGAAAGCCGGGGGCTATGACACCAATGATCTGGAAGGCTGGGGATTAGCACGCTTCCCCCTGACAGCTATTGATGTCGCCCAAAAAAAAACTCGTCAACAACCACCAGCCAGTCAAGTCTGAAGGAATTGCTCGATAACTTTCAATACTACCGCCGGCTTTTCGGCATGCAGCCAATGCCCGGTATTATTCACCGTCATGACTTTTGCATCAGGGAATCGTCGTAGAATCCCCTCACGGTGTTCCATCGTTATATAATCTGACAACTCCCCCCGAACAAATAACGCTTTCCCAGCCCAAACTTTATCAGTGACTGACTGCACAATATTCTGATAAGACTGATAAATGCCCTGCAGGTTTATTCTCCAGCGAAAGTTTTGCTCACTTTTAACCAGATTTTTTAACAGGAACTGTCTGACGGGTAATTCTTCCACAAACTGCGATAAAATATTTTCTGCTTCAACCCGGCTTTTCAGATTTTCAGGTTCTATTGCCCGTAACCCCTGAAAGACATTGCCATGCCGGTCACCATAAGCGACAGGCGCAATATCCAATACAACCAATGCAGCTATACGCTCAGGTGCATCCAGCACCACCTGCATTGCTACTTTTCCTCCCATCGAGTGCCCGATCATCACAACCTGCTGCAGATCGTTTTCTGCTAAATAGGCAATTACATCGGCGGCCATTAACTGATAGTCCATGGTATCAGCATGGGGAGATCGTCCATGGTTCCGCAAGTCCAGCGTATGAACCTGATAATGCTCCGCCAGCTTGCGGCTTAATACCCCAAGATTCTCCAGAGAACCAAATAAACCATGCAGCATTACCAATGGCTGACCTTCGCCTTTGACCTGCCCATATAAATTCACTGTATTTCAACCTTTTTCATATTTTTTCACTGTGAGAATAGCATCGGCCAGCATCTCTTTCACTACTCGAAATACTAAAAACAAGCCCATCAACACACGGACAACCCCTTACCAAAATAAGCACAAATCACCACTCTTAGCGGCAAACCCCTGATTACGATTACAGAAATGAAGCGGCAGTATGTATTCATCGGAACCTCGCGTATTTGCTTTGGCGACGACTGAGAGTCAATACGCGATGTATAAAAGTATAGAAATCTACAGAGCTTCGGATCATATGCCAGTGACAGAAAGGCTCGAAACATAACGTTACGCCTCATCTGCCCCTTGCTTACAGTTCAACCTCCGTTTCTGTCCTTTTGCTCCTCACATCCAAACCATTTTTACAACAACTTTTGGAGTTTTCAGATGACAGCCAGCACCTCGACATCAAGCAACTCTCTCTGGGCCAAATGGCGCGGGCTTGAGCTCTGGACCAAAATTCTGCTGGGCATGATCGCCGGCCTTGCCGCCGGTGCACTAATGGGTGAAGGCGCCCTGATCTTCAAACCGCTGGGAAGTTTGTTTGTTAACGCGATCAAGATGCTGATCGTCCCTCTGGTTTTCTGCTCCCTGATCGTCGGCATCACGTCTATGGAAGACAGCCGCAAAATGGGACGCATTGGCCTTAAATCCCTGATTATTTATCTTTCTACTACCGCGGTTGCAATCTCTATCGGTCTGGCACTGGGTCATTTCCTGGCACCGGGTGAAGGCATGAACCTGATTGCCAATACCGATCAGGCGGCTAAAGAAGCACCGACACTGGTGCAGACCATTATCGGACTGATTCCGTCTAACCCGGTAGAAGCCCTGGCTTCCGGTAATATTCTTCAGATCATTGTTTTTGCTGTCGCTCTGGGTCTGTCCCTGAATATGATCGGCGAAAAAGGCAAGCCTGCGGTTGCCCTGTTTGAAAGCCTGAGTGAAGCCATGTATAAGCTGACCGGCATCATCATGGGCTTTGCTCCAATTGGTGTATTTGGTCTGATGGCATGGGTTGCCGGTAGTTATGGTCTGGATGTCCTGATGCCGCTGATTAAAGTAGTCGCTGCCGTATACCTTGGCTGTGCACTGCATATTTACGGCTTCTACTCCTTCATGCTGTCTGCATTTGGCCGCCTGAACCCAATGAAGTTCTTCCGTGGCATTCGTTCTGCTCAAAGTATTGCATTCACTACTTCCAGCAGTGCCGGTAGCCTGCCTGCCAGCCTGAGCAGTGCCCAGAACAATCTGGGTGTTTCTAAAGGCATTTCCAGCTTTGTACTGCCACTGGGTGCGACCATTAACATGGATGGTACCGCACTGTACCAGGGTGTGACTGCGCTGTTTGTTGCTCAGGCATTCGGTATTGATCTGGCTATGTCTGACTACATGACCATCATCATTACCGCCACACTCGCTTCTGTTGGTACTGCGGGCGTTCCGGGTGCGGGTCTGATCATGTTGAGCCTGGTACTGACTACCGTTGGTCTGCCAATGGAAGGTGTTGCCCTGATTGCCGGTATCGACCGTGTACTGGATATGGCACGTACCATGGTTAACGTCAGTGGTGACCTGATGGTAACAACCGTTGTAGGTCGCAGTGAAAACGAAATTGATCTGGATACTTACAACTCTGACACCGTAATTTCTGTTGCTACTAAAGAAGCAGCCTGATAGCTCGGTTATAGTTCGGTGATCGCCCGGTTATAGTGCGCATAGCAATATGCGCACTACCTTCCCTTCTTAAACCTCTCCCCAACTCCGGTTATTTTCGATATTCTGCTCACAGTTTCGCATTCTGGTGACTATGACCATGCCGACAGAAATCGAGTGTAAGTTTCTTGTATCCGGAAATTATCAGTCTTCGGTACAAAGCAGCCTGCGTATTACCCAGGGGTATCTGAACTCCAACCCGGAACGTACCGTCAGAGTAAGAATTAAAGGCGACAAAGGATTTATGACCATCAAAGGTCAGAGTGATATCAGTGGTACAACCCGCTTTGAATGGGAAAAGGAAATCTCAGTCGACGATGTTCAGGCATTACTACCACTCTGTGAACCAGGCGTTATTGATAAAACCCGGCACCTGATTCCCTGCGGACAGCATACTTATGAAGTTGATGAATTTCATGGTGACAATCAGGGGCTTATCGTTGCAGAAATAGAATTATCCGATGCTGAGGAAGCTTTTGAAAAACCTGACTGGCTGGGAGAAGAGGTGACAGGCCGCCCTGAATATTACAATTCCAGCCTGTCCTCTAATCCGTTTATAAACTGGCCGCTCTAGGTTCTGTTAACATAAGTTATTCGGTTGCAGGCTTCCTGTGTCGTCCAATCGCATCCTTAGGCGACAGCGCATGATGCAGATGAATATCCTGCTGGGTATGAGCGATTTTGATGCCGTGCTCATCAAACAGCTCTTTGGCCCGGTTATTGGCAGCATTCCTACCGGGGAAACGATCATCAACATGGTTGACGAAAATCCGTAACTCCCATACCTGCGCACTTTCACTGTATTCGATGAAATAAACTTCCGGCGGTGGTTCTTTCAGCACATAATCCGCTTCTCTGGCCGCCTGAAACAGAAGTCGTCTGACAAGCTCTGCATCACTTCCATGCTCCACACCAAACCAGAGAATAACCCGCACCACATTATTACTTAAGGACCAGTTCACCAGCTGATCTGTAACCAGCGTTTTATTAGGGATTATTATCTCTTTTTTATCCCAATCCAAAATAGTTGTTGCTCGAATACGAATTCGGGTGACCTCACCTGTTAACTCTCCTTCACCAATAGTGATGGTGTCGCCTATACGCAGGGGTCTTTCAAACAGAATAATCAAACCAGAAACAAAGTTGGCAAATATTTCCTGTAGCCCAATACCAATACCCACACCGATTGCTGCTACTAGCCATTGCAGTTTATCCCAGCTAACACCAAGAACCGAAAGCCCGAAAACAATCCCCAAGCCAACGGCACTGTAGCTGGTCACTTTACCAATGGCATAAGCTGCACCGGGCTGTAAATCCAAGCGCGAAAGCAGCAGCATTTCCAGCAAACCCGGTAGATTTCGGGACAGCGTTAGCGCAGAAAGCATAACTAATACAGCCAGCAGCACATTGCCCAATACAATTGGCACAGCACTGCCTTCACCACTGACTTCTACCAGCGTTACACCACGAAGATACTGGAACAAGGGGAACTGATCATGCCAGACAACATAAAGTGCTAACACCAGAGCAACCAGCAGCAAACCATTTGCCAGACTTCTTGCCTGGTGGTTGACGGTTACAACATCCATTAAGCTCTCACTGCCACTGTCAGGTGTTTCTCCGTCCTGACTTTTCCCCTGAGCACGCGCATGCATTAAGCGTCTTGTTGCCAGTCGCAGTCCACGGTTAATCAAACCATGTATTAATAGCAGTGCCGCTGCCGCAATCAGGCTCGCAACTAACTGTGACTGTAGCTGCAATGCCGTAAAGTAATACCCCTGCAATACAAGAATAATCTGCACAGCAGGCAGTAATAGTAAAATGCCCCCCAGAACCCAGTGAGCCATGCGTGAAGATAAAAGATGTCCACCCGCATTCAGCAAGCGATAAATAAACACACATTCAAATAGCGATGTGACCAGCAGAACAACTTCACCAATTGCATCCTGCCCAAGATTGACATGGTAGTTAGAGCTAAACCCCAACATCAGGCTGCTGATTAACATGACAGTCATCAGACTCCGCACATACCTCCGGCAACGACGGCAACCATCCAGTGACCAGCGGAAATGATTAATACCCACCCCTCTGGGTCTCATCAAGCGACTGGCTAGAGCAAAAACAAACCAGATAAGGGAAGTACTAACCAGTGTCTGAGCTAATGCCCGTGCTCCGGCCTGACCATGAGGTAGTTCCAGTATCCATCCGGAAACACCCAGCGCCAGCGGAAAAGGAAGGACGATCAAAACATCAATTAATAGTGCTCTCGGTGTCGTCAGCAGGTTATCAATACTAACTTTTCCTGCTCTGTCGTTTAACTCATCCTGCAGGTGCTGCATGCCTGAACGACGGGAAAAAACTATTCCTGCCAGCCCGAAGATTATCAATATAAACCAGACCTGCTCCCCGATACGCTGCCCCATTGTCTGCAGCCAGCTATTCCATGGCATGGATTGCATTTGATCAAACAGTCTTTCGGGTAGTTGAGTTAACCATTGCAGATCAATCCGGGGGTTACTGGCAACCAGAAACAGCCGCTCATGCAACTTGCTAGACAAGATTGCACTGCGTTCCGCCAGCGCACGCTGGTTAGCTGTCAGGCTGACACCCACTGCAACCAGATTGTCCAGCTCTGTACTCAGCTTATCCAGCAACGTAATGCGGTTCTGAAGAATCTTTTCCAGTGCCGCCCGCCCTCTTCGGCTCAACTTTTCATCAGTATCTTTCTTGCGTTGCTTTATCCAGCTATCCGGACGTTCCAGTTCCTGCCTTTGCTGGCTGAACAGATATTGTTGAAGTTTAAGGTCTGCTACGAGTTTATTAAGCGCCGGATCAACAACAAGTTCGGGCAATGCCTGTTTTTGTTGCCTTAACAGGCGAGCCACCAGCTGACTATTTCCCAGCGTCATTAACTGATGTTCAACTTCATGATCAACTGCCTGCAGGCGATGGAGCTGTTGTTTAACAGTACTATTACGACGAGTCCACTCATTAAGCTGATCATTAAGCGACAGTAGTCTCTGACTAAGTTCTACATTGGTATCAGACTCTTCACGAACCAAAAGACTTTGATCGTAGATAACAGAAGTATCCGTTGTAGTTGCGGCTACCGCTTCCCGGTCAGCACGGCGTTTTTCACTTAGCAGCGCTTCGATCACTTCCTGCTCAGCGTCGTAACGCAGCAACTGCTTCTCTGCTAATTGCTGTTCAAGCGTTAGGCGTTCAATCAGTTGAGGATGCCCCTGCAACTCAAAATTCAAACGGGTGACACGCGCCTGCAGCAGGCTGATTTCAGACAAAATGACACTGCGTTGCTGATCTTTGAGTGCATCCCCACCCGTTTCAGACCCAAGTTGAGCGACCTGGGTCGTCAACTTCTTTTCCCGTTCTTTTCCTGATGATACTTCTGCACGAATTGTTTCCGGACGAGCCCGCTCCAGCAATAACCGATCACTGGCACTATTCAGCTTGCCTTGCCATTCCTCTTCAACCTGTTGAAGGTCTCCCAATAATTTTTCCAGCTGGGATAAAGTACGAGTGCGGTGCCGGTTAAACAGAACATCGTCGTCAGGCAATGAAAGCTGCTGTATTTCCTTACGCAACTGCTCAATTTGCTGTGGCCATGCTTGCTGTTCCTGCTGAAGGCTACCAAGCCATTCCTGTTCCTCTTCCGCTTCTTTCAGGAAAGTCAGCGCTTTGCGGTATAAATCACCACTCTGTTTATTCGCCTGATCACCTTCCTTTTCAAGGTTACCCAGCGCCTGAGTTAATGCCTCTATTGTTGGCGGACGCTGTGCGGCCTCAAGCGCTGTTAACAGCAGCAAGCCTGTGCACAACACACCCATCATTAACCGTGCTTTATTGAGGTATTTCATATCCTGACAACAGTTGCAGTTTCCTACTGTCAGTTATCGGCAGGGGACAGGCGATGAAGAGTATCCGTGCTGAATAAATAACTTACTTGGATAAGGGTATGCACTAACTGGTTATAAGCATATAACCAATTAGTATTTATTACTTGATGAGTCTATATTAGGCATCGCTACTCCGATATCACCTGTCAGAAAGGTTCGCATGCAATACCGCGAAACAACACCGGTAAGAACCCGATTAAGCAAGATTCCAACTCCATTGGGCGGCCTGGCTCTGGGTATTGCCAGTCTGGGCGCTTTGTGGGGTTCAGTCACTCCCGATTATCAGACAGTATTGCAGTTAGCTTCAGCCACCGCGGCGTTCTCGCTGATTGTTGCGCTATTACTGAAGTTTATTGCGAACCCGTCCTTATTGCTGAAAGACCTGGCCCATCCGGTCACCGGCAGCGTGCTACCCACCTGTACCATGGCAATGATGGTTATTTCCCAATCTTTTCTGGAGGTTATGCCTGCACTCGCCAGAGAACTCTGGCTGATAGCGGTTATCTGTCACCTCACACTATTAACAGGCTTTATTGCACACCGTCTTAAGGGCTTTGAATTACAGCAGATGGTACCCAGCTGGTTTGTCCCGCCGGTTGGGATTATTGTGGCTGCGGTTACCAGCTCAGGCATGGGGTACGATGAACTGGTAAAAGCTCTCTTCATATTCGGGCTGGGAGCTTACTTCATTGAATTGCCCATAATGCTTTACAGGCTGATATTTAAAGGCGTAATACCCACACCGGCACTGCCAACATTTGCCATTATGGCGGCTCCTGCCAGCTTGTCTCTTGCCGGTTACCTGACGATTACCAGCGCACCGGATTATTTACTAATCGCAATACTGACTCCACTGGCATTATTTATGACCGGGCTGGTTTATATTGCATTTATTCGCCTGCTGCGCCTGCCTTTTTCACCGGGTTATGCTGCTTTTACTTTTCCGATGGTTATTGGCTCTACAGCCCTGACCAAACTGGCAGCGACACTCTATCTCGACGGCTATACACGGGCACATGATGTCATTGCCCACGCCGCTTACATTGAACGATATATCGCTACCTTCATTGTGTTTTACGTTGCTGTTCGCTTTATCGGGCACTACCTGCCGTCCAGAGTCCAGCAGGCTGGCGCCGTTCAAGCATCATCGTAAATCAGTTTTACTGACGGCGAACAAGTGTATACACACGCTCTGTCATCCAGGTCAGTCCCCGTTCTCTGAAGCGGGGCAGCCTGTCCAGCATCTGCTCATCTTCGAGCTCAAGAGTGATATCGAAGTGCTCACCATAGAGTCCTTCAATTTCTGCATCAGGCACGCTGAATGGCGGCCCCTGCATTTCATTCATATCGTACTCAACCGTGAGAAGCAGCATTTTGCTATCTTCCGGTAGCCAGTCAGAAAGTGCCTTTGCGTAGCGACGCCGGACATCCGGTGGTAGAGCAATCAGAGCCGCCCGGTCATATACAGCTGTTACGCCGTCCAGTTGCTCAGAAGGTAAATCAAAAAAATCACCACAGATAATTGTGATCCCAGATCCGGTGTAGATCTGCATACCAGCATGCTCTGTGATTTTGGGCTCGATTGACTGCTCCTGAAAGAATGTATCAACCGCCAGCTGACTCAGCTCAACGCCAACAACATCCACTCCCTGCGAACTCAGCCACATCATATCCAGCGATTTGCCACATAACGGCACCAGCACCTTGCTGAGATTCGTTAGCTCCAGCTGTGGCCAGAACTTCATCAACTGATCATTAACTTTTGCTTCGTGAAAGCCGATTTCCCCGCGCTGCCAGCGATCCAGCCAAAAGTCTCTGGAAGAATTTGTTGTCATATTTTTAGTCCGTGAGGATATCCCTGCCTGAGAGAACTGTGCTTAATTGCCTGCCGGAAAAGATAGCGTATTTATTTTTTTCCAGAAACGTATATCAGCAGAATCTATCCACTATTATTCAGAGATATCTGAAAAACCGGTAAATAAACAATATGCCAAAGTCTGAAATCCCTCTCAGCATCCGATGGACGGATAGTAAAACCTTGTCACTGCTGGACCAGACCCAACTGCCACTGGAAGTGGTATATGAAGAGCAACAGACGATTCAACAGGTATGGGACAGCATCAAGCAGCTGAAAGTCAGGGGAGCTCCGGCCATTGGGATTGCTGGGGCGTATGGGTTGATCATTGGCATGAAGGACAAGCAGTCACTACCCATCAGTGATTTTCTTGAAACGCTGTCAGAACAGGCACACTATCTGAACAGTGCCAGACCCACAGCGGTGAATCTGTTCTGGGCTCTGAACCGGATTGTTAGTAAAGCCCAAGAGACCCAAGCCGAAAACAGCCAACAGTTATTTGCAGTGATAAGAGAAGAGGCTGAGCTTATCCATCAAGAGGACCGTCAGCTCTGTCAGGGCATTGCACAAAATGGTCTTCCCTTGATTAAAGACGGTATGGGTATTCTGACCCACTGCAATGCCGGTGCGCTTGCGGTTTCGGAACAGGGAACGGCACTGGCGCCATTATACCTTGCCCACCAGCAGAATATTACTTTCAAGGTCTTTGCTGATGAAACCCGACCACTATTGCAGGGCGCACGTCTGACGGCATGGGAACTCTCTCAGGCAGGTATCGATGTCACCCTGCAAACTGACAATATGGCCGCCTATGCGATGCAGCAGGGGCATATTGATATGGTTATTGTGGGCACAGACCGGGTTGCCGCGAATGGTGATGTGGCTAACAAAATCGGCACACTGGGCGTTGCGATTCTGGCGAAGCACTTTAACATTCCGTTTTATGTGGCCTGCCCTTCATCGACTATCGATTTATCCACACCGTCAGGGGATCAGATTAAAATCGAACAGCGTCAAGCCGATGAAGTCTGCCATTTTGGTGAGCGCCGTACAGCACCGAAAGATATTGCCGTTTTAAACCCGGCTTTTGACGTAACCCCTGCGGATCTGGTTACCGGTATCATTACGGAGAAAGGCATTCTCCATCCTCCA
The DNA here is from genome assembly GCA_965261725.1 of Endozoicomonadaceae bacterium. GTDB lineage: Bacteria > Pseudomonadota > Gammaproteobacteria > Pseudomonadales > Endozoicomonadaceae > CANDOC01. The sequence goes on from CBDHDU010000012.1 coordinate 37,008, forward strand.
TTCAATGAGGGGCTGAAAATGATATTCCAGTAAAAGGCTAATTCACCATCCAATTCACTATAAAGAGATACTTTCTTACAACTTTTCATGCCTGTTTCTTTTCAAACAACAATAATAGGACTAAAACTTAAAAAACTTTGATACAGACTGAAAACACCACCGAAAAAGAAATGCTTTAACCAACACATTCAATTTAGATTTAGCGATCAGGTCAATCAGTGCTATTCATACCAGAAAAAACAGCTGCAAATTTATTGATGATGTTTTGCTTTATTTTAGGCTCATCTTTTACTGTCGCGGGTATCACCAGAGAAGATGTCATTGGCATGCTAGCCACCTTCGGGTATAGCTCTCTACCCAGTCATCAGCATTCTGAACTTGAACAACATGTCATTCCAGCAATTATCGAAGCCATTGACGCTAACAGTACCACTCCCCAAAAAGATCAGAAGCGACTAAAACAGCTCTGCAGTTATGCTGTAGCTCAAATTAAAAAAGGCATGACAGGCATCAACATAAAATTCATAGTTCAGAATAGTTCCACCTTAGAGGCTTTTATTCAAGACACGCCTCAAGAAAAATCAACTCAACATATCCTGCAAGCCAAAGATGTTGACCCCTTCGTTTTCTGGAAAGAATCGCTGGTTAACACCCTTCAAACCTTTTCAAGCAACCCCCGCTATCCAAACAAGGATATTATTTCTGAACTGGAAGCTCATGGTATGCTCTTTATAGAAGATGGTCGCGTTACTCAGGTCAGCAAAACCTTTATCGGCTGGATGCGAGCCCCCTGGCTTCGTATGTTTTCTTCAGAAAAAGAATTAACAGCAGAAGTCAGCCAAATCTTTCCTGGTCTCCCATCAGTCATCAAGACCTGGGCTGTCCATACTAAGCCCCATATAATTGGAATGTTAAACTGCGCATCAACGCACGACCCGTTTGTATACTGCTCTCTGAGATATATTGCCAGCACATGTTTTTTGCAAAAGCGACATCGGCTTATATCACTGCTAAATGAAAGTTTGCATGAAATCAGGCAGCAGGAAAATATTCAAACCGCCATTTATGGCAGCTTTGCTATATGGCTACACAACCAGCATATAACTCAAATGGCTGGCTCACCAAATGGTGAAAGAGTGGCATTTGACGATATTGATCTTGTGGTTGAATCAACAAAGCATGCCGAAGCGCTTGCAGATAACTTTAAAGAAAAAACTTGCAGTGAATATAGCAAAAGCAATCTTTGCTGTGGCGTAGATTTTGATATCAACGTGTATCGCACTGATCCAATCCCCGGTAAGAACTTCGAATACCAAACGATAATTCTTACCGTCATGGAACGGGTCGGGCGAGAAAAAACCACCACACCCGTCTGGTTACTTTCAGTTGATATTTCTCTAAACCCGGAAAAATTACAATCCTCAACAGAAGGGCTGGTCGTTTCTATTGAGCTTGAATCCGTCACTGGCTTGCCAGCTCAGAAGTGGCCCGTGTTCTCACTGCAACAACTACTGGATTATACCCAAAAAGATCGGCATTCAGACCAAGATTGTGCACAATCACAGAAACTGCTCCTGCGCACATCCCGTGCACAGGATAGAATTCAGCTGCTTGAGAGATTATTGGAACGGTACAATGAGTTATCGGGTCAAACACAACAGCCTCACCCGGTGGAGAATGATACGAACACGGATGTTACATTAGCGTCAGCATCTGTTCAGGAAGTGCCTGTCGCCTCCCCTTGTCTTTCAGCCATGTTGATTGATGATCAAACGCTAACAGAATTGATTGAACAAGATGATCCCGAGCCTGCTACAAGCCACCCAGCTACCAAGGAAAAAAACGAATGGCTGGAAGGCATGTTAACACCGTCGCAAGCTTCCGGAAAAAATAAAGGTAGACATAAGGGCAATAAAGGTAAAAAAGGTTCCCAAAAGAAACAACAAAAAAAATCAGCAACTGATATGACAGGTATAAATGAATCAGAACACCGTTTGCTGGATACAGATTCAACCCCGTCATCAGCAAAACAAAAAATGATAACCCGAACCAAACCGGTAGAAGTCCTCAGCGAAGAAGAGTATCAACATCAGCGAAGAGAGATGGGCAAGCAAGCCGATGATTTATTTTGTATGGCTGAATCGCTCCCAAAAGATACCGGAACCATAGCGGCCACCTCGCCAGAAATCACATTCGATAGGTTGAATGAACTTTATCGCCAACTGGTGGAATTTTCTGATCAGTATCCTGACAGGTTTTTCAACCAACAAACACTAACCGGAAAAGGCACTGCCCCCAATGTGCAATCTCACCGATTTAAATTTCATGCAGGTGTGTTGGTGCCTGCACGCCACCTGCTACAGGGTGCACAGGAGTTTTTCAATCACCTGGAGGAATTTGAATATTTAAACAAGAGCAATATCCAGAAACTGATAGAAGCAGGCAATATCGTTATACATGCAGGCGCGCTCTATCATACTCATTTCGGGTGTGGGCTGGAGTTTTCCGCGAAAGACATGAGGCTCAACAAACTTTCCAAACCGGATGATAATACTCACCCTTCCATCTACCTGATATTTATCTATTCCCGCCTCGCGAAAAGATATAATGAAACTGATAGAAGCGAAAGGTGTGCCTTTCTGACAACTTGGCAAAAAGTCTGGCAGGAAGCGCTTAAGCCTCTTGATGATTTACATTTTAATCCGAACCTGAAACCAGCGGAATACCCTCTTCCTGATGCCCGCCTCGTTTTAAAACCAATGGCTCAGGCCTGCCGGTTATTGCTTTTGACATTAATTCGTCCATGTTCAGATCATCTGGTGCAGGCAATGGAGTTAATTGACTTGTGGCTACGGCAGGAATCTGAATTCAAGGCACTGGCTGGTAACCAGAAAGATTATGTAGAAATCACCTTAAGCGCATTAAACACATCTCTGCTTAACCTGACTGAATGGCAGTCCCACAATATTGCAAGCCTTGAGGAGGAGGAGGATTTTGGCGCTGCCCAAGCTTTTGTTACCAAACTTTCAGCACTATCCTCTCGTTCTCAATACCCAGTACTGCAATCTCTTTCCAAACAGTTAACCGTTCAAACAAAAGCTTTACAGGATAGACAGGATATCTTCCATCAGCGACAGCAGGACGCTCAGAGGGAAGCCAAACAGGCTTTTGACTGGCTTATGAATGAAGTGGATAAAAGAGACAAAGAACTGAAAGCGGCTCAGGAACAAATTGAAGAATTACAGGCCAAACTGAAAGCTGAACGCAACTCAAGATTATGGGCCGATAAAAAACACAAAATTGAAGTCAGGAAAGCAGAAGAAAAAGAACGCCACGCAGCAGAAGTGTCGCAACAACATCTAGAGCTGGCAGCTCGCAACCTCTGGGATGACACACTCGAGGGTGCGCGTACACATCGCAGGGAAGGCAATTATAAACGAGCCCTCGAATACTATCAGCAACTTGATGATATACTGGAAAAGATTCCTCCTGGCGAAGCAAATCCACGACCTTTCTTTCTGATTGAGGCTGCTGACAATGAGCGTCTGGATATCCGAGAGGCGCTGAGCCAATTAATCATACAAGTATCGAAAATCAAACGTTATCATCATGCTTTTCAAAAAGCATGCGATGAACTTTCCGATGGAAAGGATAAATCCCGTACCGGATTCTCAGCAGAAGAACTGTATGATTGCATCACCAAATATAATACTGAAGCTGAAACGATTATACCCGCCCTGTGCAAGATTCTTGAAAAACAGGAGAGCGCAATGTCGCTGTTGCTGGAATCCCAACGCTGCTGCATGGTTTACCAGAACAGGCAGGAACTCGATTTGCACATCCAGTTCCTGAAAATGGCGAAAACCAGCCTTAATGATACTAACAACCAACTATTTGAAGGCTACAATACCATCGGAAAGACACTTCAACTTAGGCAGCAATGGTTTGCATTACAAAAAGCAGCCTCCCTGCGGAAAGCAGCACACCATTATTCTCAAAGTGAAAGCGCTACAGTGAATGCAAGTAACAGAAGCATTACTACCACTAAAGCAATAACAACTGCAAATCAGCCCTCCCATACGCTCTCTGCATTTACGCCCAGACAATCGGCAAAGCCCTCTTCCTCCGGAGGCACAACACTTCCCTATAACTATATTCAAGGTCGTTCCTTGCCGGAACCCAGTCAGAACAATATTGTTTCTCCACCATCACAGCAAAAAATGCTGGAATTGAAAAAACTGTTCGGCCATCTGAAACAGCTAAAACGATCTCTGGATAATATGCAGGATCAGATGAAAGCCAGCCAACACACCTATGAAAAGCTCATCCATGAATATGGTACCGTGCAAAGCCAGGATTAACGGCTAAGCATTTACTTGTTATCAGGTTCGTCAATCAGACGGATAACGTATTCGTGCCAGTCATCCGGATCAGGGACATCGTTTTCAGAAAAAACCTTGTCCTGAACCGAATAGCCTGAATCATAAACCGTTTGCTGGGTACCGCTGATCAGCGGGTGCCATTCCGGCAATTCACAACCCTGATGAAGCAGACGATAAGCACAGGTATCCGGCAGCCAGAACAGATCAGGCAAATCCTTGAGCGTCAGTCGTACACAGTCCGGCACCGATGCCAGCCGGTTTTTATAATCCTTGCAACGACAGGTATGCGTATCAAGCAACTTGCAGGCGATTAACGTTTCAAACATCTCATCGGTGTCATCGTTAATGATCTTGTTCAGACAGCAGCGCCCGCAACCGTCACAGAGAGATTCCCACTCTTCATCCGTCATCTCATCCAGACGTTTGCTATACCAGTACGGCTGTGCAGTGTCGGCCATAAACTCTCCGAGTACGTGAGCTAAAGCAGCGCAGGCTACGGAGCTGCTCACATCCCGTCAAGCAGGGCTCGCCGTAAGCCCTGCGTGTTTAAACGCCGGTTATCCGGAAGTTGTCCCTAAAGAAGAGATATCCTCCGTAGCCTTACAGGGATAATGTTGATCCAATGCTTCAAGCATAGCCAAAGCGGGTACTTTTGTTCTTGCCTCGGGATAATCACGCAGATAATTCACGGTGATATAGATGCTTTTCTCAACCTTGAGAAAGGTCGGGATACAATACAAAGGTAGCAAGCTTTTACCATCGGTAAAATCAAGTGTCGACAGTACAGCGGATGCATAGGAGTAGCATTGCTGCCAGGTATTCGACATGGTCTGGGCAAACTTATTGCTGTTACTTTCCAACTGACGACTACAGGTCAGGTAAAAATCTCCGGCACTGCGAAAGCTCTCGATGCCATAACTGTTTGTCGCCGTCATACCGGCTGAACCAAGCACGACTGGCATAAGCCAGTGTCTGATTGTTTGTCTTATCCGGCGAAAACAGGAAACTACTGATAATGCCATCTGTATGACCTTTATTGTTATTTTGTCTGCAGACTCGGGGCAGCCTGACGAATTTATTTATTTTTTTCAAGCCCTTCGCAGGTTTTCAGCGTCTCTACGTATACAAAAAACACCTGCTCACCGATAATTTCACACCCTCCACAATTGCTACCGACAATCATACAAATGAAACGGACTTTCACTCAGGTATGCCTTCTATTATTTTTCTCTGCTTTGGCTGTGCCCCGCGTATTTGCTGCTAATCTGCAGATTACCCCCGCTGTTGTTGAATTCAGTGCTAACACGCCGTCAAGACAAAGTATTGAGGTAGCAGCAAGCGATGACCGTTCGGCACAATATATTGAAGTCAGCATCAGTCGTGTACTAAATCCCGGTACTCAGCAAGAACGCCTGATTACCGTTTCAGCCAACGATGACAGCAGCCTGATCGTCACGCCACCACGCTTTGTTCTGCCTGTTAACGGCACGAAAGCAATAGAGTTAACCAGCATGAAAACTCCGGCGAACAAAGATCAGGTTTTTCAGCTGACAATGACATCATCTGTCATTTCAGAAGCGACTGAGTCCACCGCATCAACTAAGAAATCCCAGACAGTACTGGTCATACTTCGCCCGGAAGAAACAACGCCACAGCTTGCAACCAACAGGACAAATGGCCAGCTGATTATCAGTAACACAGACAATACCAATGTCGTTTTGTATGATGGCATGAGCTGCTCTCCGGCATCTGAATGTATGCCGGTCGAGCACAAGCGGCTTTTTGCCGGGCAAAGCTGGCCACTTTCAATTAAGCCTGATTATCAAATCAGTTTTGTTGTATATGACGGAGCTCGTACATACAGACAGGTATTTCAATAATTGCTCGACCACGCTTCTTTTTGATTCAAATCAATATAGTGGTTTTCCGCGAGACGCATACTGAACACCGCATACACACCCTTAACAAGGTATCGACTAGCAAAAACCACCGGTACCCGAACTGGGGTTTGAGTGATTCGAATACCTGATAATAACTATGCTTACAAGAGGCTAGGGGTATGAGCAGTGACAGCACTCTGCATACAGTGACTGCAGAACAGATAATGTGTCAGAAGGTCATCACAGTTCCACAGGACTGGCCAATTGATCAGTTAGCCCGCTTTTTTACAGATAAAAGTATTTCCGGTGCCCCGGTAGTAGATAACAACGGACATCTGATTGGTGTTGTCAGTTTATCGGATATTGTCCGCCAAACCGGTAGTGGTCTGGTCGACAGGTCACATCGAGATGATGACTTTTATAATGCGATGACAGATGCATCAATATCACCTGAAGAGCAGCGGGCTTTCCATGAAAGTATCGATGAGTCAGTGCTTGTCAGCGATATTATGACTCCGATGATTTTCGAAGTTGCCCCGAATACGCCGCTCATTCAGGTTGCGGAAGCGATGGTGAAAGGCAGAATTCACCGGGTCATGGTAACAGAAGGACGACAGCTGAAAGGCATTATCAGTGTTCTGGATCTTTTGAAAGTAATGACGCTTTGACGATGGCTCTGACTCCCCGGTATTGGCAGTCTTAATCAGAGACTACAGGGGAGTCAGTATGAAGATCACTCAAAGATCTTATCAAGTATAAAGGTTTCCAGCGGAAGCCCCGGTTGCAGACTGATACTGATCATCTTTGCCGCAACCTGCTCACCTTGAATCGGACGGTAGCGCTTGAGTACTGGAAGCCTGCAAAGCACCGGTAAAACGATACGAGCAATATCCTCTCCCAGCCTTTGATCTTTGCGCTCTCCGATCAACAGGGATGGCTGGAATATGCTGATCCGGTTAAATGGTAGATGTTTAACGCGTTGCTCAAGTTCACCTTTCATTTTTAGATAAGCACTGCGACTGCGTGCATTAGCCGCACTGGATGAAACCAGCAGATAGTGCTCAACACCCTGCTTTACTGCCAGCTCTGCTGCTTTAAGCTGATATGTAAAATCGACTTTGCGCTGAGCTTCAACCGAACCCGCTTGCTTTAAGGTTGTACCAAGGCAGGAAAAAAAGACATCACCCTTAAACAGGGTTTCGTAATTCTCAAGCCGGTCAAAATCAACAATGTGATTTTCAACTTTTTCAGAGGAATGAGGCGCAGCCCGGCGGGTTAAAGTTATTACTTTTGTAAAATCTTCCGCGTTAACAAGCTGATCAACCAGCGCCCGGCCAACGACACCTGTTGCCCCTATAACAATGGCCGTTTTACTCATAATTATGACCTTATAATTCTGGCAGGTGTGCTCAAAAAGCACACCTGCGACCTGAGGTACAAAAGCGTAGCTTTATACGGCTACCGGTGCCTTGATATGGGGGTGGAACTGATAGTTTTCCAGTGTGAAGTCTTCAAATTTAAACTCGAATAAATCTTTAACTTCCGGATTCAGCTTCATGGTTGGCAATGGCAGAGGCTCACGTGACAACTGCTCATCGACCTGTTCCATATGGTTGGAATAAAGATGCGCATCACCAAAAGTATGCACAAAGTCACCCAGCTCAAGATCACAAACCTGAGCAATCATCATTGTCAGCACTGCATAGGATGCAATATTAAACGGCACACCCAGAAAGATATCCGCACTACGCTGGTAGAGCTGGCAGGATAAACGACCATTCAACACATAAAACTGGAACAGGCAATGACAGGGAGGTAGAGCCTGTTTGCCATTAGCAGCATTCTCTTTGGGGGATACCGATACATCCGGCAGCACACTAGGGTTCCACGCACTAATCACCAGACGACGGGAGTCCGGATTCTTTTTGATTTCTGCAATCAGATCTGAAATTTGGTCGACTGTTTCACCATTCGCGCCTTCCCAGCTGCGCCATTGTTTGCCGTAAACCGGACCCAGATCACCTTCCGGGGTCGCCCATTCATCCCAGATAGAAACACTGTTATCCTTCAGGTAACCAATATTAGTGTCGCCTTTCAGGAACCAAAGCAGCTCATGAATAATGGATCGCAGATGGCATTTCTTGGTTGTTACCAGCGGGAAACCCTGTTGCAGATCAAACCGCATCTGGTAACCAAAAACACTGTAAGTACCCGTACCGGTACGATCCGATTTATAAACGCCCTGTTCTTTCACATAGCGCATCAGGTCAAGATACTGCTTCATGAATGCTTCCCTTTCTTGTGGTCTGACTGCTGTAACGCAAGCCAGGCCAAATCATCAGTATTAATGCCGTCCTTCAATGGATGGCGCCGATAACCTGCAGCGATCATAAAGAGCCCCAGTATGATCATCGGTGTTGATAGCAGCTGCCCCATGGTCAGCCAGTCAAATGCAATAAAACCAAGTTGTGAATCCGGTTCGCGCACAAATTCCACGACAAAGCGCCCTATGCCGTATATCACCAGAAACAGACCGGACACCGTCATTCGCGGGCGTGCTTTTGAAGAAAACATCCACAGCAATAAAAATAATATCAGACCTTCAATCGCCAGCTGATACAACTGTGAGGGGTGACGTGCAAGCTGTAAGGGATCATTAGGAAATATCATTGCCCAGGGCACATCACTGGCGCGCCCCCAGAGTTCACCACCAATAAAATTACCTAAGCGACCCGCACCGAGCCCAATCGGCACCATTGGTGCAATAAAATCGGTGACCTGAAAGAAGGTTTTATTTAGCGTACGACCATAGATGTACATTGCCAGCAATACACCCAGCAGCCCTCCGTGGAATGCCATGCCTCCTTCCCAGACTCTGAATAGCCAGACCGGATCACGTAAAAAATAATCAAAGTTATAAAACAGAACGTAGCCCAGCCGGCCACCAATAACAGCGCCGACAGCACCGTAGAAAATCAGATCACCGACCTGATCTGCTGTCCAGAGACCACCTGAGCGCTTTGCGCGATACTGACCCAGCAGCCAGCAACCGGCAAACCCGACCAGATACATAATGCCATACCAGTGTACTTTTAACGGGCCCAACTGTATGGCCACAGGATCAATCGCGGGGTATGCAATCACCGTATATTTTCCATCCCAATCATTCAGACAAACTTAAATAAGCATGAAATCGATGCTGACAACCAGCAGAAACAGTGCAAATAAACGACGTAACTTCTGTGCTGAAAGGCGGTGCGCCAGTTTGACGCCAAAACGGGCAAATATTGCACTTGTTACACCGATACCTAAAAGTCCCGGCCAGTAAATATAACCCGTGCTCCACACAGGCAAATCAGCATGCCCCCAACCAACAGCCACATTGGTCAGAGCGCCACTTAATGCAATGGGCAAACCACAGGCAGCGGAAGTGCCTACCGCTTGCTGCATGGTATAGCGGCAACGATTCAGGAAAGGTACTGTCAGTGTGCCACCACCTATGCCAAAAATGCCGGATGCCCAGCCAATCACAGCACCCGCACTTATTAACAGGGGCTTACGGGGAGCAAGAACGGTTTCTCCCGCAGCTGGGTCAACGCCAAACCACATTTTCAATGCCAGCAAAAACGCAAAGCCACCAATAAGTTTTTGTAGCACAGCACCACTAAGAAAACTCGCAGTGACAGCACCTAATGCTGCCCCAAAAGCAATACCGGCCGTCAACCAGACAAACACTGGCCACATAACGGCACCACGCTTGCTATGGCCTCGAATAGAGCTGATTGAAGTGAGAACAATCGTTCCCAGAGATGTGCCAACTGCCAGATGGGTCAGCACCGAATCTTCAAGTCCCTGCAAAGTAAAGCTGTATATCAGTGCCGGAACAACAACGAGACCACCACCAATCCCGAACAGGCCGGCCATAGTGCCAGCCACGGCCCCCAGTAACAAGTATGCCAGGAAGATCATAAGTGCGTTTTGGTCCCGTCAGATTTACACCTGGCAATGACAGACTGTCTGTTTCACAGCATGGAAGCCAGGTAAAGAGATAAGTCTCCAAGATGTATCATAAAACAGCGGAACCTGCAGCCAATCATTGATTTGGACAACCAGAAATCTTGCCCTTATGGTTGTTTATCTGACAAAGCCAGCTTATCTATATGCGGGACAGTGTTATTAGAAGTACCAGAGCCTGAACAGGCATACAGCACAACGCTAAACAGGATAGCTATCACGCCATAGCACAACACATCCGCACCTGTTCCAAGCACCGCCATAAAACAATAACCAATGGAGGTTACGATAATAATTGACATAATCCGGTACTGTTCAGCAGGCATTCCCAGCTGGCGCAATACGACAAAACTCCCCGACAACGCATAGACATAAGAGATCAGACTGACAAAAACACAAACCAGTGCCGCTTTTTCAAACTGTTCGTTCAGCTGGGGTTCCACCGTTACGATAAGAAAAAGGCTGACAAGAATGGCTGTCAACATATGCCCCTGAGCAGGCACCTGACTTCGGTTTAGCCGGGCAAAGAATGCGGGGAAAAGTCCATCTTTGGCGGCTGTTCTGGCTATCAGCCCCTGCGTCAGTATCCAGCTGTTCAGACTGCCGAGACATGCAACAACGGCAATCACAGACACAATATCTCCGGCAGCATGCCCCAGTATTGCTTCAACGGCCAACGCCATCGGTGCAGTTGATGTTCTTAACACTTCATTAGGCACAATTCCCATCACAACCGTCGTACAGGCAAGATAAATAATGGCGGTAATAATGGTGCCCAAGAGCGTTGCCAGCGGTACATCCCGCTTAGGATTGCTTGATGCCGAAGCAGCATTACAGGCAGCTTCCAACCCGAGAAAGGTCCATAGTGTCAGAGATGCGGCACTGATGATTGCTCTGAAATCACTGTTGCCGGTGACATTGTATGCTGAGCGCATACGTTCCGGATCAAAATAAAACCAGCCAAAAATCGCCAGACTCAACACCGGAATTAACGTCAGCCCCGTTGTCATCGACTGAAACAGCCCGATAAACCGCAGATTCGTCATATTCACCAAAGTCAGCAACCAGATCACCCCTACGGCTGCACCACACCCAACCACAGGGTGTGCCAGTCGCGGGAAAAACCATGATAAATAACCAATCGTTGCAACAGCTCCTGCCACATTGCTCGCCCAGATGCCAAACCAGTAACCATAAACCACCTGAAACCCAGCCAGACGACCAATACCGTCACGCGACAAAGCATACAAGCTGCAGGATTCCGGTTTAATAGTACCCAGGCGCGCAAACAGCAGTGCCATTACCAACGCAAACAACGCGGTTAGCAACCAACCGATCAGACTAATACAGCCAATACCCGCGAGATTAGCAGGAAGTAAAAACAACCCCGGACCAAGCATATTGCCAATGACAACGAGCATCAGCTGTAACAGCGACAGTTTTTTGGGAGAAGAGGTCATCTGCAAGTTCTTGTTCTATGTGTCCGGAAGAATTTGCCGGGCATTATCACAAGCATCCTTGCCTTGGGATTCAGCATGAACAGCCAGCTCACGCTGCTGAGTCCAGCCATAGAGTACAGCACTGAACAATATCGCAACCGCGCCAAAATAAAGTACGTCTTTACCCGCCCCCAGAGCAGCCCAGAAGCAATATACCAGCGCCAGAAAAGACAGCGTGTACATTTGCCGGTCGCCACTGAACCCAGCTGATTTCTTTCGTAAAATCACCAGCGCAGAAGCAACCGAGTAAACATAGGTCAACAGCGTGCCAAACACGCATAACAGCGCCATGGTCTGAAACTGCCCGTTCAGTGTGGGAGAGAGTGTCAGTACTAAAATACCACTCATTAATACAGCGACTATGAACAAACCATAAACCGGTGCCTGAAAGCGGTTAACTCTAGCAAAGATTCTGGGGAACAGATGATCTGCCGCCGCCAGACGGGCAACCAGACCTTGCATCATAATCCAGCCATTCAGGCTGCCTATGCAGGCAATAAAAGCACAGATGCTGACCAGATCGCCTGCCCAGGAACCAAACAATACCTGCGCAGCCAGAGATAAAGGTGCAGATGTTTCCTGTAGTGCCTCATTGGGTACCAGTGCCATCACCATGGTTGTACACAGGATATAAGCACCTGCGGCAATACCTGTGCCCAGTAAGGTGGCAATTGGCACATTTCGTTGAGGATTTTCTGATACGGAAGCCGCAGTACAGGCAGACTCCAGGCCAATAAATGTCCATAGCGTTAAAGACGCTGCATCTGTTATGGCATCAAAAAAACTGCCACTGGTGACGTTGGCAGATGCAGTCAGATAACTGATATCCGCTTTCATCCAGCCAAAGGCCAAAATCAGTAATACAGGCGCCAGCATACAGGCCGTGGTCACCACCTGAATGCTGCCAATAACTCTTAAACCAAAAGAATTCAGAAAAGATAGCAGCCAGATCAGACAGATAGCCGTTGCACACCCGTAAACCGGGTCATGAAGCACAGGAAAAAAGTAACTGAGATAGCCAGTGGCAGCCAGAGCTGCAGCAACATTTCCGGTCCAGATAGAAAACCAGTAACCATAAACCACCTGAAAACCGGCAAACCGCCCCAACCCCTGATGGGAGAAGGTATAAAGCCCGCTATGCCCCGGATAGAGAAAACCCAGTCTGGCAAAAACCAGTGCCAGCACCATTGCCCCCATTGCAGTCAGCACCCATCCCAGAATAGAGACACTGCCTATAGCGGCAAGGTTAGCAGGTAATAGAAAGAGCCCCGGCCCCATCATGTTGCCCGTCACAATCACGGTCAACTGCAATAAATTCAGCTTGTTATCCGACTGCATTTCTGGCTTTTACTGTTTCCGGACACAGAGAAAGGTTTGAATATGCATAAGTCCCTGCTTTTTCATCTGTTCCGGGAATAGAGATAGACTCAGTCAAAACAGCAAATCACCTTAATGATAAAACTGCTGTTTTCAGCCTTAAGTCCACGATAGCGCATGTCTCCCCAATCATACCTTCCGTGCGTATAACGACTCCCTGTTTCAAGCACCCGCCTTCAATTGCCGGCAGCACCTAGTGTAGATGAAATCTGAGTATGCGATGTCCTACACTGAATAAATAATGGAAACGTTTATCAGCAGCTGGAAGCATCATGTCAAATCACAAGGAAGTTCAAAACCGCCCTCAGTCTCTGTCAAACCTTTATTTTCACCCGGGACCCGGTAAAAACGCCTGGCTACAACGTCTATTTGCCTTCATCCCCGGCATTTCTATTCCTGAAACCGGCATTATTCGTGACCCGGACGCCGGTAAACCGACTCATAACTTATTCAGGCTGGGCTATCACCCTCTACGAGCCGGGCAGTCCGTTTTGTGCAAATTAAACCTCAACAATAAAGATTTAAGTTATTCCAATCTGGAAGGGATTAACTTCAAACGTGCCCTGATGAAAAACACTAATTTCTCAGGCGCTAGTCTGAGCCAAAGCAACCTGAAGCACTGTGATATGGAAAATGCCCTGCTGAGTGATACTGATCTCAGGGGTGCAGACCTCTCCGGAGCCAATCTGAGAAATGCCCGGTTAATCAATTGCCAGCTACAGGGAGCCAATCTGAAAAACGCAGATCTGACAGGTGCTCATCTCGAAGGCATGCTATTTGATGAAGATATTAACCTGCAGGGATGTCAGCTAAGTGGATCACATTTACGGGACACTAATTTTTATGGCACCGACTTATCTTTAGTGAGATTTACAGAATCACAACTACAGGAAGTTGTGATGCAGGACTGCAAACTGGACACGGCCTCTTTTGAACGTTCCAAACTGTTGCATGTATTAATTGATAACTGCCATGACCAAAATCCACAGGAGGGCTGCACTTCGTTCAGAGGTACTGAAATCAAGCAGTCAACAATACAACACTGCTCTTTTAATCGCGGAGACTTTTTCAGTTCACGCATTACTGACAGCAAGATCAACAACAGTCAGTTTTATTTCGGGCTGTTTATGACCACTGTTTTCACCCGGTGCGCTATCAATCAATGTGCATTTGCTGCATTGAGCGAGATTCCGGAAAAACAGTGTGATTTTTTCAAAGCGACGTTCGATGACTGCATCATTCAGAACTGTGACTTTCAGGGAGCACAAACAAACACCGTCGCACTTAAAAACATGCGGGAAACTGCCGTTACTGAGACATTAGAATTCGCACAGGAGGAGTGATAGCTATCGACGAACTTTACCCTAACCACTGCTACTAAACCGCTAATAGTACGCTATTTCCATTCTTTTAAAAACCACCACATACAATATTGCCGTCGTATATTAAAAAATATTCTCAACAGAGTTTATTCATAATAAAAAGTTATTAAATTTCATGAATTTGCCCATCGTAAAAAGGCACCAGAAAGATAGAATGAAGTTACAAAAACAACAGTAATACAAGAAAAAAAGGCGGGTAGTGAAATGTCATTATTTAAGCATTATCAGGAACGCTACGCGTCCACTCAGCAGGAGGAGATGAGTATTCAGGAGTACCTGGAGCTCTGCAAACAGGATCCGAATGCCTATGCCTCAGCAGCCGAACGCATGCTTCAGGCAATCGGTGAGCCCGAGCTGGTGGACACCTCTCGCGATGCACGTCAGAGCCGGATATTCTCCAACAAGTTGATCAAGCGCTATCCGGCGTTTAAAGATTTCTATGGCATGGAAGAAGCCATTGAACAGATTGTTTCCCACTTCAAACATGCAGCCCAGGGACTGGAAGAAAAGAAGCAGATTCTTTACTTACTGGGTCCGGTGGGTGGCGGTAAATCATCTCTGGCAGAAAAACTAAAAGAGCTGGTTGAAAAGGTTCCTTTCTATGCCATCAAAGGTTCCCCGGTATTTGAATCACCACTCGGTTTGTTCAACCCGGAAGAAGACGCCGATATTCTGCAGGAAGAGTACAACATTCCGCGTCGCAAACTCGGCACGATTATGTCTCCGTGGGCCGTTAAACGACTGCATGAATACGGCGGCGATATTTCCAAGTTCCGTGTTGTAAAAATGTACCCCAGTCGTCTGGACCAGGTGGCGGTTGCCAAAACAGAGCCCGGTGATGAAAACAACCAAGACATCTCCAGTCTGGTAGGTAAAGTAGACATTCGCCAGCTGGAAGAATTCTCTCAGGATGATCCGGATGCCTACAGCTTCTCCGGCGGTCTGTGCCGTGCCAACCAGGGTATTCTGGAATTTGTGGAGATGTTCAAGGCACCTATCAAAGTACTGCACCCATTGCTGACTGCCACGCAAGAAGGCAACTACAACAGTACTGAAGGCATGGCGGCTATTCCGTTCAGCGGTATTATTCTGGCGCACTCTAACGAGTCTGAGTGGCAGACATTCCGTAACAACAAGACCAACGAAGCCTTTATTGACCGGGTAAGCATCATCAAGGTGCCTTATTGTAAGCGTGTCAGTGAAGAAGTGCGCATTTACGAAAAACTGCTGGAGCACAGCTCTCTGAAAGATTCTCCATGTGCACCGGATACCCTGAAGATGCTGGCACAGTTCACCACACTGTCACGCATTAAGGAGCCTGAAAACTCCAACCTGTATTCCAAGATGCGGGTATACGACGGTGAAAACCTGAAAGATACTGACCCGAATGCCAAGTCCCTGCAGGAATACAAGGATCTGGCCGGTGTTGACGAAGGTATGGAAGGTTTGTCTACCCGTTTCGCCTTCAAGGTGCTGTCCAAGGTGTTCAACTTTGACTCAGCCGAAGTCGCCGCCAACCCGGTACACCTGATGTATGTGCTGGAGCAAACCATTGAACAGGCGCAGTTCCCGCAGGAAATTCAGGAACGCTACCTGAGCTTTATCAAGGAATACCTGACGCCCAAGTACATTGAGTTTCTGGGCAAGGAAATCCAGACTGCTTATCTGGAGTCCTACAGTGAGTATGGTCAGAACATCTTTGACCGCTATATCACTTACGCTGACTTCTGGATTCAGGATCAGGAATTCCGTGATCCGGATACCGGCCAGATTCTGGATCGCACTTCGCTGAACGATGAGCTGGAAAAAATTGAGAAGCCTGCCGGTATCGCCAATCCGAAGGACTTCCGTAACGAAGTGGTGAACTTTGTGCTGCGTGCCCGCGCTAACCATGAAGGCAAGAACCCAAGCTGGCTCAGCTACGAAAAAATGCGCGCGGTTATCGAGAAGAAGATGTTCTCCAATACCGAAGACCTGCTGCCGGTTATTTCTTTTAATGCGAAAGGCAGCAATGAGGAGCAGCGCAAGCACAAGGACTTCGTCTCCCGCATGGTGCAGCACGGTTATACCGAGAAGCAGGTTCGCCTGTTGTCCGAGTGGTATATCCGGGTTCGCAAGTCTCAGTAATCCAAGGCAGATGCACTACTCCGGTAGTGCATCAATCAGCCATGAGCGGTAAGTAGCGGTAAGTAAGTACCCGAATAACAAAATACTGCCGTCAGTCAGGTGTTGCCTGACTGACACTTCAGAGCCCTTCAGGCGACTCTTTGAGGGTCTTCAGGCGACTGGGCAGTCACAAAACAAGGTAGTGCGTCCTATGAGTATCGTGATTGATCGACGCCTCAACGCCAAAAAAAAGAGCACCGTTAATCGTCAGCGCTTTTTGCGGCGCTACAAGAATCACGTCAAAAAGGCTGTTGAGCAGGTCGTGAATCAGCGCTCGATCACCGATGTTGATCGCGGCGGTGAAATATCGATTCCAACCAAAGATTTATCCGAGCCGTTTTTCCATCATGGACAAGGCGGTGCAACCGAACGTGTTTACCCGGGCAATAAAGAGTTTGATTCCGGCGACCGTTTTTCCCGCCCCCGCGGAGGTGGCGGCGGTGGCAGTGGCGAAGGTCAGGCCAGTGATGGCGGCGAAGGCGTCGATGACTTTGTATTCCAGATTAACCGGGAAGAACTGCTTGAGTATCTCTTCGAAGATCTTGAGCTGCCGAACCTGGTAGAAAAAGAGCTGAAAGAATCCAGCGAATTCAAACTGAAGCGTGCCGGGTTTACCAATGCCGGATCACCAGACAAGATTAATATTATTCGCTCCCTGCGTGGCGCCCATGCCCGCCGGATTGCGCTTTCCGGTAAAGAACGTAAAGAAATTCGTGAGCTGAAGCGCGAAATCCGTGAAATGGAAGTGCAACCGGAAACCACGGATAAAGAACGGGTCGAAGAACTGCGCGCCCGCATTCGCGAACTGAATGCAAAAATGAAACGCCTGCCGTTTATTGATGAGTTCGACCTCAAGTTCAATAACATGGTGAAAGTTCCGAACCCATCCAGCAAGGCTGTGATGTTCTGTGTCATGGACGTCTCCGGTTCGATGACCCGTGATATCAAGGATATGGCCAAGCGTTTCTTTATGCTGCTGTATATGTTCCTTGAGCGCAGTTATGAAACTGTGGAGCTGGTATTTATCCGCCATCACGCAGAAGCTCGTGAATGTAACGAGCATGATTTTTTCTATGCACGCGAAACCGGCGGTACCGTGGTTTCCAGCGCCCTGAAACTCAGTAATGAAATTATTGATGAGCGCTACAACCCGCGTGACTGGAACATCTACCTTGCCCAGGCTTCTGATGGCGATAACTGGGAAGCCGACTGCGCCAAGTGCGATGACATTATCCGCAGCCAGTTGTTATCCAAAGTCCAGTTTTTCTCTTATGTCGAGATAACCGATCGTCATCACCAGGCACTCTGGCACGACTATAAGTCGATCGAAGAAGAGTTCAGCGATCGCTTTGCCATACAACATATTCAGAACCCCGGTGATATTTACCCGGTATTCCGCAAGCTGTTTGAAAAGAGGGAAGCGTCATGACAGAACGCAAACAACCGCTTTCCACCAGTTCTGAATGGAATTTCGAACTGATCGAAGCCTATGACCGGGAAATTGCCAGGATTGCTGAAAAATTCAGACTGGACACCTACCCAAATCAGATCGAAGTCATCAGTTCGGAACAGATGCTGGATGCTTATGCCTCAGTGGGCATGCCTTTAATGTATAACCACTGGAGTTATGGCAAGCAGTTCCTCAGCAACCAGCAGAACTATCAGCGTGGCCGTATGGGGCTGGCTTATGAAATTGTCATTAACTCCAACCCCTGCATTGCCTACCTGATGGAGGAAAACTCCATGCCAATGCAGGCACTGGTCATTGCGCATGCCTGCTATGGTCATAATTCTTTCTTTAAAGGTAACTACCTGTTCAAAGCCTGGACTGATGCTGACTCCATTATTGATTACCTGTTATTCGCCAAAAACTATGTTGCCCAGTGTGAAGAAAAATACGGTATTGATGCTGTAGAGGACCTGCTGGATGCCTGCCATGCATTACAACATCAGGGCGTCAACCGTTATCAGCGTCCCCGTCCGATTTCTGCTGAAGAAGAAAAACTGCGCCAGAAAGAACGACAGGAATATATACAACGCAATCTGAATGACCTGTGGCGTACGATTCCGCGTCCACTGTCAGAGCAGCAGGAAGAAAGCGATCACCGCTTCCCGGAAGACCCGGAAGAAAACATTCTTTATTTTATTGAGAAGAATGCACCTCTGCTGGAAACCTGGCAGCGGGAACTGATCCGGATTGTGCGTAAGGTTTCCCAGTATTTCTATCCTCAGCGCCAGACTCAGGTAATGAACGAAGGTTGGGCAACTTTCTGGCACTACACCCTTCTGCATGAAATGTATGATGAGGGCCTGGTAACTGAAGGCTTCATTATGGAATTCCTGCATTCTCACTCCAGCGTGGTGATGCAGCCCGATTTTGATTCACCCTACTTCAGCGGCATCAATCCATATGCACTTGGCTTTAATATGTTCTGCGATATCCGCCGAATCTGTGAAAACCCGACAGATGAAGACCGCGAATGGTTCCCGGATCTTGCTGGCAGCGACTGGCTGAAAGCGGTGCATTACGCGATGGAAAATTTCAAGGATGAAAGTTTTATTCTGCAATACCTGTCACCCAAAGTAATGCGGGATATGCACCTGTTCTGCCTGAAAGATGATGAAGCCAACCCCTTTATTGAAGTGGGTCCGATTCATAATGATTCCGGTTACCGGAAACTGCGGCAATCACTGGCAGCGCAATATAACCTGGGGAATCGGGAACCCAATATTCAGGTTTATAATGTGGCTACCCGCGGTGACCGTTCGATGACGCTGCGCCACTTCATGCATCAGGGACAACCACTGGACGAAGGATCAACCAGTGAAATTATTAAACACTGCCGACGCTTATGGGGCTTCGATGTAAAACTGGAATCAGTTGATGGTGATGAGGTAAAAGCCGTCTACCCGGAAACAAAGGCATCGAAAAAAGAAAAAGCCGCTTAAGTTGCAACCTGCATGCCGGAATAAAAGAAGTAAAACTTATTCCGGCATGCTCTCCCCTTCTTCTACAGTTTTACTTGCTTTCTGATACCGTAGCGGGAGCAATAATATTGCGGTTGTAGTATGGGTCTTCAAGACCCGGATAGATATTGGGCGAACTGTCTTCACAAACAACAGCGCGGCTACCGTGAATGGGTGATATCTTCATGACATTGGGTCGAAGATACTGCTCCCCTTTATGCCAGACAAGAAACCGCCGCAGGCACAGCACATCTTTATACTCAGCACCTTCTCCAGCTGCTTCACCTACCTTGAACTTCTGCTCTCCGGATCCGCCACTGATTCCGGTCACGCGAATATAATAAAGCGAGCCACCATCCTGCTCTTTTCCTCCACGCAACGTCTGAATCTGCTCCCGGGCGAAGATTTCCTTCATACCATTTGCTTCAACAGTCACCTGTTGCTCACCAAGGCAGGTTTCCTTGCGATCAGGCGACTGGTAATTCTGGCGGCGATCAACCATCCGGCAGACCCGATAATTGACATTAACCGGGTCGGTCGATTTAGCATCCTGATTGAGAATAGTCAGCTGCCCCCACTGCTCCACCGGCAACTGTACTTTATTGGCATCAAGGGCAACGGCTGTTCCGGTACACAGCAGCAACGAGCCAGCTATAGCCAGAGCAGAAGATAAAAAACGGGGCACCACAGGTCGATTCATGCGCATCGTTGGCAGCCTGCTTCTTTACTATGGGAATGCAGAACATCATAGCCCAGAAATAACGCAGGATACTATCTGATTCCACAACTATCTGATTCCACAACTACCTGATCTGCAGAATGAGCAGATCAGGTACAATGCCGCCTGCAACCTTCCCCAGATAAATGATATGACTGATTATTACCGCTGGCAGAGTACAGCCCTGATACTTCGCTGCCACCTTCAGCCCCGCGCCAGTAAAGACGAATTTGCCGGGCAACATGGCGACAGCATTAAAATCCGCATTAAGGCACCACCTGTTGATGGCAAAGCCAATGCTTACCTGATCGGCTTTCTGGCCAAGCAGTTTGGCGTACCCAAGAGAGATATCAGTATTATTAGCGGTGAGCTGAACCGCCAGAAAACCGTCAGAATAGAGGAGCCACAGAAGCTGCCTCCGGAATTAGGTATTCAGTCTGTATAAAATTTTTCAAACAGTGTAACTTCTATCTTAGATATGAACACGGATGTTCATCATGAAAATCGGAAGACTCCTTAAGCGCTTCTTTCAAATATCGCTGATACTGTTTCTCGCGGGCAGTATTGCGCTCGCCTTTATGCTTATTGAACGGGGTAAACCGCCATTCAGTGGTTTAGCCGTCAATCAGCAACAAGTATCCAGTACTGAAGTTAACCGTATTCTCAAGCGTATTCGCCTGCTGACACGTCAGGAACATGGCTGGCTACAGTTATCCGAAAAAGATGTCCGCCTGATGCTCGGGCACTCTCTGCTCCGGGTTCAACAGCTGCCACTGCCGGTGGTTATTTCAGGCAATTCCTATATGAATGGTGGCTCGCTGGAAATTGCTGCCAGTATGGCAATTGATACGCCTCCCGGCTGGTTTACTCGAATGGGGATCAGCCTCACCCAGAGTCATGGCAAGCCTCAGGTCGAATATTTCCAGATCGGACGACTCACTGTCCCCGGTGCATTTGTCAGTAAAGTCTGGAATTATCTGCTGTATCCTTTGCTCCCATCTGAACAACAAGGTGTCTGGAACAGTCTTGCTGATTCCATCAGGCACTTTGACATCAACGACAATTCCATGCTGTTGGGCATGCAACTGTCAGGCGAATTACGTGAAAAACTGCAAGCCGGTTCGCTAGGCTCGCTGATTGCGCCCGGTACGGCAGAAGATCGCAAGCTTTATCAACAGGTGCTTGAAGCCGCACTGTCCACTGAACAGGGATCTTCAGTATCACTTTCCCCGATACTGAGAATCATGGCAGGATTGGCCTATACACGCGCGCAAATGGGAAGTTCTGCTATTGAGGAAAACAAACTGCTGATTTATACGATGGCGCAGGCCGTCGCACCGCCGGAAGTTCGCCGGATACTTGGCGGTGGTAAAGTAACAATTGGTGCATCACGCCTGTCTTTGCACCAGCGCCATGACCTTGCCCAGCACTTTCTGATCAGCGCTGCACTGACGATGCAGCTTGGTGAAGATGCAGCATTACAAATTGGTTTTAACAAAGAGATGGAAGATGCGCTGCCCGGCGGCTCCGGGTTCAGCTTTACCGACCTGACAGCAGATGTGGCAGGAATCGCCTTTGCAGAAATAGCAGGTGAGACTGACAACGCCGGACAACTACAGCAGTTTCTGATGAAGCATGAAGAGGAAAGTGACTACCTGCCCATTCCTCCCGGTTTACCTGACGGGCTCAGTATGGGGCACTTCAGAAGTACTTTTCAGGGGCCTGGCAATCCTGCTTATGAAGAAAAATTCCAGAAGATTGAGACAGCGATTGAATACGCGCCTCTGTATCTCTCGCTTAACTGAGCAGGAAGGCAACATGATTTTAGCGGCCTAGTGTGGCACACTGTCGCCTGTTTTTACTGATTGTATGTCAGTAGTGAAGTTTCAATCATCCGGCTTTATCAGAATTATTAATGACAACAGGGATTACAGAACTCTTTCAGGTGCCATCAGTGACGCTTCCATACAGCACTGAAGTACTCATCTCAGCCGCTGCAGGTTTTATCCTGCTGGGTGCCATTATGTGGTTTATGCTCAACCGCCTGAGAAACAACCCGCCTGCCATTGCCGTTAAGCCGACGCCGCTGGATGCGGATCACCGTGCTTTTTTCGGGCTACTGGAAATCGCCGTTCGGGATCACCTGACCATTATGCCCAGCATGCCGGTAGCTGATGTGCTGGAACCAAAGGGATGGGGGCAAAAGTGGTTGCTGAAGAAAATTCGCAGCCGTCAGGTTGACTATATTCTCTGCGACCGGCGCTCGCTTGAAATAAAAGCCGCCGTGCTGCTTGAAAGTAAAAGCCCTTCACGCTCTGACAAAAAGATCAGTCAGCTGATGCACAGTATTTTCGACAGCGCTGATCTGCCGCTACTGGAATACCGCTTCAAGCCTTGCTTTGATGTACCGACACTTCGCAGAGAAATCCTGAGTGCTGCCAACCTTCATGACACGCTATTGTTCGAGAATAGTGTCCAGAATAACCTTGAAGCCCAGAAGCCAGACACCCCGGACTGCCCAAAGTGTGGAAAAGAAATGCAGCAGCGTCGCATCAATAAAGGCGAGCATGCCGGTGAATTGTGCTGGGTCTGTGTTACTTATCCTGACTGCAAGGGAGCCAGGCTTAAAGCGCAAAATTAACCTAAATCAACGAGCACAACTTTCCTTTTATCGAACGCAGGCCGCATCAAGTTGATCTGTGTTTAACGAACGGGTTGTCAACATCACCGGGAATCAATATTCACAGAGACTTTTCAGCCTTTTGTAAATACTGATTCCCAAATAAGTTACATGCTTACGTGAAAGAAAGCAGCCCTTTACAGCAGAGCAGCCTCCCGATAGAACCTGTAAATGAATCTATCGTAATCTTGTTTTTAGTTTTAGTTATATAGACTCATCCACTCTTCTTCCTGATCAAAATCTTGTCGCTGTTCATAATCAATGGCCATTTGTTCTGTATCCCAGCATTCTCCCGTGTCATTAATACAATAATACTTGACCAGATCCACAAAAGTATCCGTCCGACACCGACCTCTAAAAATCTTTACGACAGCAGTAATACTCTGCTGCGTGGCGCCGGGGCATTGAGTCTTGAGTATTTCTTTCATATCTCCCTCACGTAGCGTTGAAGGGAGTTCTATCTTCAGTCTGGGAAGAGGCAATTCCGTCATATGCTCAATACATTTACAATACCTCTCATCTGACGGTGTCCGCGTTGTGAGAATCAGCATTGCATTTTTGTCCTTGCCATAAGCGTTTATAAAACGTTGCCAAGCATGACCGACATTAACAGCCTTTGTTCGTCCGGTTTCCTCTCTTATCACTTGATCAATCGAATCAATGACAACAACTGATTTATTATAATAAGCCATACACCTAATCGCAGACTCCGCATCATCAATCATTCTGCCTTTCTGATTTACAACGGTGTAATGGTCGTACCCCTTGCAAGCCTCCAACAGATTACGACACAAGATTGTCCTTCTGCCAGAGTCTTCTCCATGGATCGTTATGACTCCGGAACGCCCCGGCCTTAACTGACTAAAGTCCAATTTTTGGACAGCAGTTTTCAAACTGCCGGAATCTGATGACAGATAAATGGGTTGAGTGAGTAATGACAGTTTCTTGAGTGCTGCCTTTTGCTCTCGTTGTATCCTTTCGGGTTTATAAAGTGCCTGCTCGAAGTCTGCCTTTGTAATTTGCACCTCGCTGCCTTCTTGATGATCACCGGACAGCAATGCCCGCTGATAAGCAGTGGAGGTCGCCGTTGTAACGAGAAGCTCCAGATCCGCTCCGCTTTTTCCGGAAGTTAACTTGGCACAATCATCTATATTCAGCTGTTCAAAGGAATAGATGGATTTATCTTGCTTATCAAAATGCATTTGCAGTATTTTTTCTCTCTGCTCACAATCTGGCAGCCCACAGTTGACCGCTAGTTTCATCCGAGAGCTACGTAACAGCTCTGGCGGGAAGTGATGGCTTGGAGTCTTATTCGTTGTAGCAATAACCATAATATTGTTTAGTGGTGGTTCATACCCACTGAGCAGATGCTGCAAATACTTGGTGACAGTCTCCAGGTGTGAATACATAGGATTTGATTCCGAACGATCTTGAAGAGCAATGATCGAGTCAAATTCATCAAAGTAGAGAACATGAAGTTTTACTGTGCTACTGCCTGTGTCCTGCAGGTCATTCAGTGCCGGCTGAAAGCACTGACTCAAATTCTTTATCGTCTTACCTGCTGAGTCTCCAATCAATTGAGATGCTGAAATTTGCGAAACTTCAACTCCCAGTTCTTCTGACAATAAGCCAAGAAGGTTTTGAGCCAGCAGGCTTTTACCAGTCCCGGGTGGTCCGTATAAAATAATGCCTTTTTGGTAATCTTGTGTCTTGCCTGCTGCAAAAAGCTGATAGGGCTCAATTAACTCCCTCATTATGTATCTGGCCTTGTCTTCTGCACCTGCAACTCTCTGGCATATTCTGTCGGTAAACCTGTCCTGAACTTGATTACCCTCGCTGCCAGCAGTCGATACCTGCGATCTAAGAACATTCCTGGCATCAATATTCACACCAGTACACACATCAGCCAGAAAAGACAAAGGCCGGTCACTATGGTGTTCTGTCCTTCCTTTCACGCTTATGACTGTACCAACAAGCAACAGCTGCCTGCCGTTATTCTGGCTTATCATCACATCAAAGACTTTGCCTTTCTTGAGCGGGACATATTTCAATGCTTTCCGAATACTGGTTTCCAGCTCAGCGTTTGTGATCTCCAGATATTTTTTTTCATTATTTGTCCAATTAAGTTTGATCTGGCAACAAATCGCTGCAGGCAGTTGGGGTTGCACCTTTGTGTCAATACACACCTTGGAAGATGCATCCCAAGGAAAAGATAAGCTGGTTTGCAAAACTGAGCCATCACTTCCCTGAGCCTGATACGGTTTGGCAAAGTAGAAGTGGCCATTGATTTTCACTAACGGAACATAACCATCATCTGTTTCCACAGGGCACCTTTTCAATAACGACGACAGAGACATCCCAACTCTGTTGTCTCCGTTATACTTCACCAGTTTTTTGACAGTAAATACTTCCTGTTCATCTTGATTACTAGCTGTCCCCGGAGTGTTTATGGAAAGAATATCGTCACCTGTCGAAAGAAAACAGGTTTCACAATCTTCAGACAACATGAAGTAATTCTCTGTATTCCCTGGCTTACCCGTACAAGCTATTTGAACGGTTAGTCGGCACCAGATCTCAGATACCTCCCCTGTTGCTTGCCCCTGCTTTGCCATTACGAATAAGGGGTAGCTCTTTCCTTGCAGAAGCGCAGCATGCTTCAATGCACCCTTAGTCGATCGCTTTAACAATTCAGATTCATCAACAGACAAACAACCCGTATGTGAAGCTGGATTGGTTAATCTCAAAAAAATAGCTGCCTCCTTAACTTCTTCCGGAGTTTTTTCAAGTCTTGAAAGCCGTAATTCACTGGCTTCCAACAAGCCTTTCTCGGTGGAGTTAAGAACAATTTCTCCTGATTTTAATCGGCTGTCAGGAATCACGGTGATAACACAATCGTTGACCTTTACCAGCCCTTTTTCCTGTTTCTTTAGTGCATAAAGGAAGAAATCTTCCTGACTGACCACAGAGCACAAGCAAAAATCCGGACACGACAGGTGTTCTCTTAGAATTGTCTCATTGGATATAGTCCGCAGCATCTTCCCAGTCTGATCTTTGTTACTTTGGCTGTCTTCTGGAAGAGTACCTACCTTCTCTTCCCTTAATTTGCTTTTACTGAAAACGTCTGAGCTCCTATCAATATCATTCACTGAGCTGGAAAGGTGCGTATGTAGATGCTTTTGAGGCGTTTCTGTAAAATTTGAAATCTCTGATTCATCAATATAGTTCACATTTTGCTGTAGTATTTTAACGTTAACTTCTCTTGGTGCTGATTCTCTAAAAGTGTTGCCAGAAAAAACATCTTCTTCCTTTTTTGTTGAATGAGATTCAACAAAGACAGCAACAGAGAAGCCGTTGGGATCTCGAGTTGAAGGAGTGATATAAAGAAAAAAGCATTCATTTACCGGCAATTCTCTAGCTGTCTCCTTTATTCCTCCTCCCATCACGATTGATAAAAAATCAACATCAATAATCAAGTCAGAACTTACCAGCCTCTGGTTTGAAACATTATCAATATTAATTGATAATGTTTTCTCAGATACATCTCTACCGTACAACTCCGGCAAACTTCCAAAAGTCAGATTAAATCCACCTTCATATTGCTCTGAAAATTTAGCCTGTATCCCTCCAAAATCGTTTGCACTTATACTATCCGCCAACAGCTGCAAAAGCCCCTCCATTTCTTCCAGACTGATTTCAGTCTTTCCAAACAACCTCAATTCTCTGCACGCTAACTGTCCACTGAATTCCGAATCTGTAGACTCATTGCTATCACTGTCACTACTTCCCAGACTGAGTATTTCCCCACTTCTGTTACTTTTTTTTGGTTTAGTTTTATACGAACATTTTTCGTTGTGACGTTGCCAGAGCCGTTCGGTGCTGTCATACATACCGCTCCAGGAACAGCCTTCATATGGACAGTACACAGTTATGCCTTTCAGCCGCGTCATCCATTCCAGATCGAGCTGATAGGCATGCTTTTGCGCGGTTACATCTGCGCGCTCGCCCGCAAGATCATACTGACATACGGGACACACCCCTTGCGCTTTTGAAAAAAAACATTCAAAGCAAAATCCTGAATTACAGTTGCCACACAAGACAGGAGGAATATTAACCCCAGACAAGCCACTACAATTTTTACAGTCCAACCCTACTTCCAAAACTCTATTTTTATTGATTTTTAGTCCATCGCCAGCATAAACATTTATAACAAGACTGAACCGAACCAGAATAAGCAGAAATACGATCAAGGTAGAATACAATGACACTATATTGGCTATATTTTTCAACTTTACGGGAAAAACATTTTTCAGAATATAGAAGACATCTATCATTTATTTTATCTCCTTATTAAGCCATGCTTATTACTTTTACAGATAACAATAGTAGGCGCTCTGAATACTAAATTATTATTTTCGTGAAATTACCTATAAGGATAAAATTGCATCACACGTACGAGTCGGCTGTGTTGCCGACAATAGTTGGCGTACTAACGCACCAATCACAGGTTTTCCGATGGGACTTATGATTAGCAGAAGTTACAAAAATTATGTAATGCCCACGAGTCATAGGCTTATCCAGAAATGCAGGAAATATAGGGGTTGTAGCCCTTCAACTATCGCCGACAACACAGCCTACGAGTCAGAGAATGGAGTTGTTTTTTCATGCTAAACAAGTTATCTGTTAAAGGATTAATAGAACAATCTCTATTTTTGAAATTATCGGTTTCAAGTCTTTTATGGGTTGAAAAATAATAAAAAAATCAAACTTATAAATTTCGTGTATCTAGACAAAAATGAAGAAATTTCTTAAAGCGGCAACAATAAGTCTTCTTTTGTTAACACTCATAGTTTCAAGCGAAGATGAACATTTACTTTCTGAAGCACCATGCGACTTTAAAAGAATGGAGGCGTTCTATCTTGCCCGACTGGAAATAGCCAATATCACCATCAGCTACAGCTTTGAACAGCTATCACACCCCTATCACCTTGGGCAAACCCGGCAAATCGCTCCTCATCAATATCACATAAAGCTGGCAAAGCATCTGGAACCCAGTGAGCTGAGAATCACCCTGGCTCATGAGCTGGTACATGTCAGACAGTTTGAACAAGGTGAAATTAAAAAAGATGAATTTCAAAAGGATTATCTGATGCGCTCACACGAGGATGAGGCCTTTCGATTAAGTCTACCGATGGCTCGAGATTTCTATATCGATCACAATTGCGCCAACCAGAACAAAAAATAACTACGCCTTGCTACGTAAGGGACTGCTAGGCTTAGCTATTTCCACCTCTGCATATACTACTTAGAAATTAGAATGTATAAAGGTAGATTCCAAACTTATAAGAAAAGGTCATGTCGTGTAGGCTTGCGCGCCCATATACACCACTCGCAACCTCGAACACGGCTAGTGAAATATGCTGGAAAAATTATTTAAATTAAAAGAACACCAGACGACCGTTAAAACGGAAGTTCTGGCGGGTTTTACAACCTTCCTCACCATGGCGTACATCATTTTCGTCAATCCGGATTTGCTGGCAGCAGCAGGGATGGATTACGGTTCTGTGTTTGTCGCAACCTGTCTTGCAGCGGCTATCGGCTGTTTCATTATGGGTTTCTACGCCAACTATCCGGTTGCCATGGCACCGGGTATGGGTCTCAACGCGTTTTTCAGTTTCACGGTTGTTGGTCAGATGGGCTATAGCTGGGAAGTTGCCCTGGGTGCCGTATTCTTCTCCGGTATCTGCTTCTTCCTGCTGAGTATCTTCAAAATCCGCGAATGGATTATTAACAGTATTCCACTGTCCCTGCGGGGCGGTATCGGTGCCGGTATCGGCCTGTTCCTGGGCTTCCTGGCTCTGCAGAACGCCGGTATTGTTGTTGATAACCCGGCGACGCTGGTAACACTGGGTGATATGACCAGCTGGTCTGCGCTGATGGCATGTCTGGGCTTCGTTATTATTGCTGCACTGTACTACCGTCAGGTCACCGGTTCTGTAATGCTGGGCATTCTGGCTGTTACCCTGATCAGCATCATGACCGGCCACGTTGAGCTGAACGGTATTGTTTCTGCGCCGCCAAGCATCGCACCGACCCTGATGAAGCTGGACTTTATGGGTGCGCTGGAAATCGGCATCATCAGCATCGTCTTCTCCTTCCTGTTTGTTGATATGTTCGACACCTCCGGTACTTTGATTGCCGTAGCTCAAAAGGGCAACCTGCTGGATAAGGATGGCAACCTGCCTCGTCTGGGCCGTGCTCTGATGGCTGACAGTACTGCCACTGTTGCCGGCTCCATGCTGGGTACTTCGACTACCACCAGTTACATCGAAAGTGGTGCCGGTATTGCTGCCGGTGGCCGTACCGGTTTGACTGCCGTTGTTGTCGGTATACTGTTCCTGGCTTCCCTGTTCTTCTCTCCGCTGGCGGGTGCAGTGCCTTCTTATGCTACCGCTCCGGCACTGTTCTTTGTTGCAGTACTGATGACTCACAGTCTGACTCAGGTTGACTGGGAAGATATTACCGAAGCCGCTCCGGTGGTAATCGCAGCAGTCACCATGCCGCTGACTTACTCCATCACTTCCGGTATTTCTCTGGGTATCATTTCTTACACCGCTATCAAGCTGCTGAGCAACCGTCGTGATCAAATCACCCCGGCGCTGCTGGTACTGACTGCGCTGTTCGTAGTTAAGCTCGGCTTTTTCTGATTCTTTCAGCAAATAGACGTGCAAAGGAGCCCCCGCATTGCGGGGGCTTTTTTATTTTCCGAGTAAGAACCTGATCAACATTTGGCTTTCCCTCGTATATCATGCGCCCCTTCTCGGCTTATTCAGCCCTCAAAATGACAGGGGATGCAGATAAAATTATGACGCCAGGCGCGATTTATCCGGAACAATACGCCGCTCTTCTCGATCAGAAGGCTGACGGTTTACGAGCAGACTTTGCTGCCTTTGGAGTACCTGAACTGGAGGTATTCCCCTCCCCAGACCGTCATTTCCGCATGCGGGCTGAATTTAAAATCTGGTGGCAGGATGGCAAGCTCTACTACGCCATGTTCCGCAAAGGCGTTAAAAATGAGCCCATCTTTCTGCAGGACTATCCGATTGGTTCCGAGCGTATCAATGAACTGATGCAGCCGCTGCTGGCTTCGCTGCAGGCACAAGAGATGCTGGCGCGTAAATTGTTCCAGATTGAGTTTCTGACCACCCTGAGCGGTGAAGCACTGGTGACACTGATCTATCACAAGCAACTGTCTGAAGAGTGGATTGAAACTGCCCGCCCACTGCAGGATCAGTTCAATATCAAACTGATTGGCCGTGCCCGCAAACAGAAGATCGTGCTGAATGAAGAGTTTGTAACAGAAACTCTGACAGTTAATGACCAGAACTGGCACTACCAGCAGGTAGAAAACAGCTTCACCCAGCCGAATGCCGGTATTAACGAGAAAATGCTGGGCTGGGCTGAAGGCATCACCAAAGAGCTGGATAAAGACTTACTGGAACTCTATTGCGGCAACGCCAACTTTACCTGTGTGCTGTCCCGCAACTTCGACAAGGTGCTGGCAACCGAGATTTCCAAGACCTCTGTAAACTCAGCTCGTCATAATTTCGAATTGAATGGTGTGACCAACACTGAGATTGCCCGAATGTCGAGCGAAGAGTTCACTCAGGCAATGAATAAGGAACGTGAGTTCAACCGCCTGAAAGGTATCGATCTGGACGGCTATGAGTTCAGCACGGTGTTTGTCGACCCGCCTCGTGCCGGGTTGGATAAAGGAACCGAAGCGCTGGTACAGCGTTTTGACAATATCGTTTATATCTCCTGCAACCCCGAAACCCTGCAGGAAAATCTGGAAACGCTGACACAAACCCATCAGGTTGAACGCTTCGCCCTCTTTGACCAGTTCCCTTACACCGATCACGCCGAGTGTGGTGTGCTGCTCAAGCGTAAAAACTAATCAATACCTGATACAAGAGGGTAAAAACTACCCTCTTGTCCTCTCCATACCGGAAAACCCGCCATATTTGGGCTATACCTCAGTAAATAGCTGCATTAAAAAATATGGAATCTTATGAAAAAAGCTTTTGTTTCCGGCTGTCTGGTTTTACTTTTCATTTTTGGTACAGCTCCCTCATCGGCTGCTGAAATAGCGCAGCTACCGGTTTTGTTCTGTGTCTATGACATGGGGGAAACCAATGCCTTCAAGCCACTCTGGAAACTACTGCAGAGCGAAGGCATTGAGTATCGTGTACTGGCAGTTGACGCCGCTGCTGAGCGCCTGAAGGATAACAACCATGTTATTCCTGTCAGCACCAGCGCTGATCCTGAACATGACTACCAAACCCAGCGCTTTGCCCATATCAATGCTCAGACGTTGACTGAACTGGGTAACCAGTGGCAAGTGAAAATGGTTATTACAGGTATGGCCAGCCGGGCACAGGCTGAAGTGCTGAATTTTTTCAGCAAGCAGCAAGCAGCCCATTCCATTGCTTATTATGACAACCTCGATTCATTCGAAGGAAAGCCCTTTGTTCAGGCCTTTCTGCAGGAAGCCCAAAATATTGACCGGTTCTGGGTACCTGCCGATGTCGTTAAAAGTGATTTGAGCACACACGCTTTGAAAGCAGATGCCGTCGTTGAGGTAGTGGGGCAGCCTTCACTGGAATCCTGGGATGACACTTACCAGCAGTTTTCTGCTGCAGAAATCAGAAAAGGGCTTGGAATTGCTCCCGAGCGCAAAGTTGTTGTTTTTGCCGGTGGTTATGATGGTACCTACCCTGAGCATCTGAAGTTGTTTATCCAGACAATGAAACAACATCCAGAATGGGAAACATTAATTACCTGGCACCCGAAAACCGATGGCTCGCTTGAAAAATCGCTGGTTGCAGAAAGCAAAGTAAATCATATCCGCACCATTCCAGCGACGGTACATAATACTTCCCAGCTCTCAGTGGCCGCCGATCTTGTGGCCGTACATAAATCCACCGTCGCCATTCAGGCAGCCTACAAGGGTAAGCCGGTTGTTTATATTGCAGAGCCCGATTACACCTCACCATTAATTCATTACAACATTGCTCCACTGGCAAGCACTCAGGGTGATCTGGAGAAATCGCTTTCAAGAGCCGAGCCTGTTGGTCGGTTCTCAAAGCTGGGACTTCCCGAGCACGGTTCAACCCTCATGATGGAGCTGATTCATAAACAGCTTGGACTGTGAGAACTCTTCACTACCGGCTTTCAAGCCGGTAGTGATTATGGTTTACTGACAGCTGGACGCCTGACCCACGCCTTCACTGACTTGAACTGAATAATACCAGTGAAGGATCAATGACTGAGACCGATGCAACTTCGCGCTTTTACCCCGCTGCAGATTATGCTGTTTATTTTGCTTGTCCTCGGAGCCGGGGTCACGTTACTGGTGTTTGAGTGCAATCGCCGCATATCTGTGCAAACTGAAGATTATCTGTACAACACTCTCAGCAAACTGCCTTATCGTAAGGTTGGCCTGATTCCCGGTACCAGCCGTTATACATCAAAGGGAAATCAGAACCCCCATTATTATCTGCGCCTGAATACAGCGGTCATGCTGTATAAAGAAGGCAAAGTCAGCTATTTACTGGTCAGTGGTGACAACCGCACCCGTTACTATGATGAGCCAACCCGAATGCGCGCAGACCTGATCGCCAGGGGCATCCCTGCAGAAAATATCTATCGGGACTATGCGGGGTTTCGAACGCTCGACAGTGTAATTCGCGCCAATCGCGTCTTTGGCTTGAATACCTTCATGATTATTTCTCAGCCATACCAGAATGAACGCGCTATCTATATTGCCCGGAAAAATGGTATCGAAGCGATTGCCTTCAATGCCGGTACAGGTTTCCCTGCGGACTGGAAGAACCGCCTACGAGAACATCTGGCAAGAGTGTTGGCTTTTATTGACGTTAATCTGATGAATACCCAGCCATATTTTCTGGGAGAACCTATAGAGATTGGAGTAACGCCTCCAACCTGACCCGATAGCTAAAACAGATAGCTAAAACAGATAGCCTGAAACATCACTCCATGGAAGGAATACGATGATAAGAACATATTTACTTACTGTAATGGCAACATTACTGCTCACCCCATTTACTGCAATGGCAGAACCTGAAAGCAAAACAACCGTTATCAGTGTCGGCCTTTTTCCTAATGACTACCCTCCGCTGTTCTGGCACGGCGAAAAAAAAGGCATTATTCAGTTAACGCTACAAGCTATTGAAGAAGTCAGCCAGTTCCGCTTTGAGCCTCGGTTTTATCCATTTAACCGGTTGATTATGAATGTTGAAAAAGGTGAGCTTGATCTGGAAGCATGGACTTCTACTGCCTGGCGAGGTCATTTAAAAGACAAAGTTTATTTCACTAAACCTGTCGCTCAGCATTGCGAAATTATGGTCTTTCCTGCTGAAAAATCATTCAGCATAAATAAGCCAGAGCAGCTATTTGCAAAGAAGGTAGGCACTGTACAGAACTTCACATTCCCATCTTATGAGCCGCTGTTTACCAGCCAGAAGATCACGCGTGTTGATGCACTGGATGAAAATCATGTACTGAAGATGTTGTCTTTTGGCCGCACTGACCTTGCCTTTATGGATGACCTTGTTGCTCAGCACCTGATAAAAACACAATGGCCAGATCAATTCGAATTGGGCGATCGCTTCGACTGTGTGCCTATTGTATTTATGTTCTCAAAAAACAAAACGGTGGAAGGACAGGCTATCGATAAAATACTGCAGAATCTGAAAGAGAAAGGAACAATAGACGAAATTATCAACCAGTTCCGATAGTTAAAGGTTGATATTAAAGAAGGCAGAAAGTCGCATATAACGTCTCAGTCGGTTCATGGCATTGGGGAACCAGCGATCAAAGCGGCGGCTTTCTCTGATGATTTCATCTACCAGCCGAGGGTGGTGCATATCATTATAAACGACGCCAACTAAATTGATATTCGCCTGATTCAGCCGTTCAAGCGCAATCGCAAAATCTGACTGCCGGGTTTTACCCGCCAGCGCCATCATTACCGTACCGTCCGAGATAGAACAAACCATCTCAGCAGGAATGTTATGACAGTTAATCGAATTAACGGGGGACGTATCAAAAATAACCACCTGATAATCTTCCAGCCAGTGATCCAGCAAATCTTTCATGGATGAATTATTACGAAAGACCAGTGCATCTGTATCTACCGGCGCAGGTAAAACATCAGTCTGCTCACCCTGCTGGTGAATAATTGAAGCGTCTGCAGATTCGATACTGGGCAGCCACTTCTCATGGTCATGCCCTGTCAGCTCACCCAACTCAGGGTGCTGCATATTCATCTCAACCAGCAGTGTTTTCTGGTGCGCAGCTTCGCTTCGCTTGCACAAAGCATAAGCCATGGTACTGACACCTTCGCCCGGCATGGTTGATGTAAGCGCCACTGAGCGCATACCGCGCCCAATGGTATTGGAATATACGGTTTCAACCTCAAGGTAATTAATCGGTAGCCTGATCATAAGCTCTTACTCAATGCAATGAGAGAGATAATACTCAGAACATCTTTGATATTTTCCATCACCACAGCCCAACGGCTGTTGGTATTATCAGGCACAAAGACAGTATCTCCGGGTCTTAACACAGGTAACCGGCTGACATCCGGATCCTTCATAAAGTCCATCAAGTCAAAGGTGTAGGCTTTATTTTCGCAGCACGATACATTCACGATAATAATCTTTTCAATATAAGCAGTCTTGGTCGGTCCACCGGCTTCAGCCAGCACATCAAGAATCGTCATATCACGGTTAAACTGATAGCGACCGCTTGTTTTGACCGCCCCCAGAATCCTTACTGTGTCTTCTTTTTTCTGATCCAGCCAGTTGCCCTTCCGGGAAGGTACGTAGATATTATCCCCCGCCTGAATTGTAGGAAGCAGGGTTTCATCACCGGTTTCAAAATAGAGCGTCATATTGAAATGAGTAACACGCGGAGCTTTTTCAGCACGGTGATTAATCACAATATTTCTCAAATCAGCATCTGTTCCCGGACCTTCTGCGGCTGAGAGTACATCCAGAAAATCCATTTCATCTGAAAACGCATAACGACCAGGTGCTACAACATCTCCCATTACATAAACGGATCGGTCCGGAGATTGCCTGATCCAACTACCTTTATTATCAGTAGGGCTTTCAGCCAGCTGTGGTACGGTAATTGTGTCGCCTGCTTTCAGCTTAGGAAGCTGTGAAATATCACCGCCTTTTTTCATTAATTTGTCCATATCAAACTCATAACTTTGATATGAACCATCAGCGGTTGTCGTTAATATCTTTATATGGGCAAGATCCGCTTTCTGTGATGGCCCGCCAGCATTACCCATCAGGTCCATCAGGTCTACTTCGTCCGACCATTCATAGCGTCCCGGTTTTTTTACCGCTCCAATAATTTTTATTGCACGTTCTGTTGGCAGCTTCAGCCAGGATTTTTCGGTTCCGTCTCCACCTTTCTCAGGAATAAAGATGGCATCCCCCACTCCCAACTTAGGCAGTTTTTCCAGTTTACCTTCGGTGTAAGCATTAAGATCAACAGGATCAACTGAGCCGTCTGATCTTAAAATACGAACCTGCCTTAATTCCGCAAACCGGTTGGGTCCCCCTGCATTCGCCAACACATCCAGAAAATTCACATTGTTACTGGTTTCATAAGCACCGGGCTTATTTGCCTGACCAATAATATAAACAACATTGGTGCCCGATCTGATGGCATCACTTTGCTTCGGTACAAAAACTGTAGAATCCTGAGTTAACTCAGGAAGACTGGAGCTATCACCCGAATCAAGATATTGCTTAAGGTTGAATAAGACTGGCTCATTGCCCGTGATAACCCTGATTTGCTCAACGTTTGCATAACGTGTGACACCTCCGGATATCGTGATCAGATCAACAACCGACATCTCTTCCTTATAGCTGTAACTGCCGGGATTTTTCACCTCCCCAAGCACCTTAAAGCCTTTTTCTTCAATGCCACCGCTACTGCCGTCTTCCATAGTTTCGCCATGGACACTACTTAATTTGGGTGAGGAAGGAACAAACAGAACATCGAGAGTACCAATTTCAGGTAAAATCGACAGATCACCACTATCCAGATACCCTTTATAATCAAAGACTGTAACATCTTCGCCACGTCGCAATTGCAGCCGGTCCATCTGCGCACCATCAATCAAACCACCCGCTGCATCAATAGCCATTTGCACATTGCCATTAATCGGTAGCTCAACTTCACCAGGAGACTCGACAAAACCCAGAACAGTTAGCAGAATTCGGCGCTCCTTCAAACTAATAACCAATCTGTCCAAACCAAGAAATACCTGACTGAAGGCCTTGAACAATGTGCCCCGAGCATCAGCAAGCGATAATCCAGCTAAAGTAACTGCGCCTATTTCAGGAAGCTGAACAACACCGTTACGGTCTATTTCAAACTCGGTATTAAAAAATTCCTCATCAGGCAAACCAATATAAATCTGATCACCGGCCTGTAATATTGTCAGTGTTTCATAGTTTGTTTTTTCATTGTCAGTTTCGCCCTGCTCTGAACTCTGAGGAGTTGGCACTGGCTCCACTTTCTCAGACTTTGTAGCAGATATAACTTCGCTCTTTTCTACTGTTTTCGGCTTAGGTTTAACTTTTGGTTTGGGCAAAGGCTTCTTCTCTACACCCCTGACTACAATCACAATATCATTGCCCTGAAGCAAAAACTGGTCTGCACCATCCGCATTAATAGCAAGGCGGTTGCCCCGGCGTACGATGCGATATGTCGAATCCAGATACCCAACCACATCACTATTAATCTGTCTTAGCATCTGCTGTAACGTCGATTGCGGTGGTGCTCGAACAATCCCCGGCGCAGCAATATCTCCCAGCACAGTAACATTAACCAGATCAGACTCAGACCATATTTGCAGGCTTTGCTTTTGGGTAGTGAGTGGTGAGAGTTTATTGCGGATACTATCAATCGCTGTTTCAACAGGAACGCCGGTCACAGCAATATCACCGATTTCCGGCAGGGTCACGATGCCATTTTCATTAATAGCGAAGAATCGGTTGAAGGCTTCTTTTTCAGGTAGTGAAATAAAAATACGATCGCCCGCAGTATATTCTGCAGCGATTGCAGCTGATGGATTCAGCCATGCCAGCCAGGCAAACAACAGACTGAACGACAAGAATTGAAGGTGTCTTGTCATTTCGTTTCAGATTCGGCAGTTACCTGCTTCAGCTCCCATTCACGTAATATTTTCATTTGGGGTCCGGTATAAGCAATACGATCTACTGCGACAAAGAATGGTTTGCCTCCACCGATCTGGTTCGTTTTTTCAGAGTAGACATAAGTTGTAAACTGATCTTCCGTTAACCCTGTTTCAACGAGTGTTTTCTCTATTAAGAAATTATCCGCTAATGTCTCAGGCTTATGTACTTCAATAAACACCTGCTGCTGATCTTTTATTAATTCAACACTTGATTTCAGCTTCTGATTAAAATCACTATTTAAAACTGACTCACTCTCAAAAATTTTACAATTGCAATTCAAAAGCGTATTCACTCTTGACAAAAGCCGAATAATTTCTTGCTGTTCGGCTGATTTAACAATAAAGTCACTCACGCACTCAGTTCTTCTATTTAGCAAATCAAGATAACGGCCAGCTTCTTCAATTTCATCAAATAAATTAAAAATTAATTTCTCCGATTCGATAAGGAAACCATGATCCATATCGAACCTGATATCAGCCAATTGCATTTGCAGTGACTTCAGCCTGCCAGGAATACAGTGAGCCGCTCCTGATTCAACGAGAAGCTCAAGCCTGTCTTCCGTCATAACCAGTAATGGTGCCAGCTGGTCTTCCTCAATCTCTTCCTGCTCTGCAACCGGGCGCTCATATGTTCCTGACCAAAACCAGCAACCATATAACCCTGAGCAGAACAGTACAATCAGGCTGACCTTGAAACAATCACGCATAAGCCCTTCTTATCAGCCCTGCTAAGGGGCTCTTTGATAATCATCCAAATTACTGTATTGCTTGATAGTGTGATCAATACGCAGTAAAGAAAGTAGCTCCTGAGGCTTACCCTGAACACCCAATAGTGCCAAATCACGTTGATTCTGCTTCAGTCGCTTATAAAGAAAGACAAGGGCACCAACCCCTGAAGAATCCAGTTCCTGAACTGATTTCATATCAATCAGCACGTTTCCATTGCAGTCCTTAATAAGGTGCTCAAAATGCCCTCTTAACTCAGGAACCGTGTCTGCATCAAACTTAGACTGCAGCGAAATAACATCAAAGTCTGCAGCGTGGAATGTCTGGTAATCCATTACTTCTACTCCTTCCCTGTAGTAATCACCTGTTATTTCCTTGAATCAACAGGTACAGTACCAACAAAAACCGCAGGCACTTATTTTAAAGACTAGCGAAGTCTTTCAATTAATTTAATTAAACAACCTGATTTAGTATATTTTTTTGTAATATAGAAACCGTAAACAATGAAACCAAAGAAATCCTGAAGAGAATCAAACTTTAAATTCCCTTTTCGTATTAAGGAATCAAAATCCTCTCTCTATAGTTAAGAATAGGAATCAAGGCAGCAGTTTGACCTGACATTCCATTCTAATTAATTTCATTCGGTTGTTGCCTGGCAGTGCCATATAACCTAACTGCTGCCGTGCTTTATTAAGATATCATGCTTCTTGATAGCAACTGGATCTGGGATTTGAGAAGTGCAGGTCAATGACTGAGAAGCAAGCCAGGCGTCCTCAAAAGCAATTGTCATTACGACTTTTTAAGGTCGTGATGCTATCTGCCTGCTTTATCGGGTTTATTCTCAGTTCCCTGCAAATTGTCATTGATGCCTATAACTCAAGCCAGACCATAGATACCGAAGCCAGACAGGTGCTGTCTATGGTTAAAGACCCTGCGACCCGTGCCGCCTACCGCATTGAAGAGCAAATGGCCTTAGAGGTACTGGAAGGGTTATTTGAAATAGAATCGATTCAATACGCCGCCATTGTTCACCCCAATCAGCAACCGTTGGCTGAAATGTACCGCCCATTCAATAAAAGTCGCTACCGCAAAGTCTCTGATCAAATATTTGAAAAATCAAGAAGTTACCGATCTTCATTAACCGCAGAAACGCCCTATCCGGATTATTTTGGCGATATTGTTATTCATATCGATACTGCATATTACGGCAAGGATTTTATACGTCGCGGTGTTGTAATCATGCTGTCAGGTCTGGTTAGAGCGATAACCATGGCATTATTACTCTATCTGATTTACTCACTGATTCTGACGCGCCCCTTAAACAAGATGATTCGCAATCTCTCTAAAATAGACCCTGAACATCCGGGAGAAAACGAACTTCCTTACCTTAAAGGTCATAAAAACAATGAGTTAGGCATCTGGGTAAGAACTGCAAACCAGCTGTTACGTGCTATCGAACGTAATTTCAATTTACGACAGAAAGCTGAAGCCCAGATTCTGAAGCTCTCTCAGTATGATTATCTGACCCGCCTGCCAAACCAGAGAACCTTATTGAAGCATATTCGTCGCTTGATTAAGAAAAATGCTGAAATGCCGCAACGCTTTGCCATTCTTTGTATCGGACCGGATCATTTTACTGAAATTAATGCCCAGTATAATTTTCATACCGGCGACCACCTGTTGGTAAAACTGGCTGACCGGTTACGTGATATCGCTGGTAGCGCTATCTACACTGCACGTATTGGTGGCGACCAGTTCTGCATGGTGCAACCTGTAAACCAGCCTTCCGAAGCGGCTGAACTTTCCCAGAAAATTCTAAAATCGCTAAACCTGCCCTTCGATACAGTCAAAGAAAGCATCACTCTTAATTCCAGCATTGGCATCACTCTGTTTCCTGATGATGGTCATGATTCGGAAGAGCTCCTGCAGCAGGCTGAAGCCGCAATGCTGATGGCTAAAAGCCGCCAGCAACTGCGCTATCAATTCTATATCGCCAGCCTTGACCGGGAAATACGTGACCGCAAAAAACTCGAAGCTGATCTGCACCATGCAGTTGAGAATGACGAGTTTCATCTGGTTTACCAGCCTCAGGTAGACTTTAAAGATCACTCAAAAATTGTTGGTGCAGAAGCCCTGCTACGCTGGACTCACCCTGAAAAAGGATTTATTTCACCGGATATATTTATTCCTCTGGCTGAAAACAGCCGGGATATTATTGCAATTGGTGACTGGGTTCTGGAAACCAGCTGTAAGCAGTTAAGCCAGTGGCAACAGCAAGGGATGACTGACATCGTGCTGGCAGTAAACCTCTCCGCAGTACAGCTGCTGGACGATGACCTGCCACAGCGTATTGAGCAACTGCTGGATCAATACAATATTCCACCACATACATTTGAGCTTGAGATTACAGAAACCAGTCTGATCAACGATGTCGAGCGCTCCAGCAGACAGCTGCAGGCAATAAAAGCAACGGGGATTAAGCTGGCGCTTGATGATTTTGGTACCGGCTACTCATCACTCAGTTATCTGAAGCGATTCCCCTTTGATAAGGTCAAAATTGACCGCAGCTTTGTTGACGAGTTGCCCGAAAACAGTGAAAACAGCGTAATAGTGAATGCCATCATTCAGCTGGGAAGCAGTTTTAATATGAAGGTTCTCGCAGAAGGTGTGGAAACATCAGAACAGGAAAAGCACCTTTCTGAACAAGGCTGCGACGAAGGACAGGGATATTATTACAGCAAACCTGTAACGCCCGAGAACTTTGAGCAGCTGAT
Organism: Endozoicomonadaceae bacterium; assembly: GCA_965261725.1. Taxonomy (GTDB): domain Bacteria; phylum Pseudomonadota; class Gammaproteobacteria; order Pseudomonadales; family Endozoicomonadaceae; genus CANDOC01. The sequence goes on from CBDHDU010000012.1 coordinate 77,878, forward strand.
GCAACAGCAGGGGCAGGCATACAACAATGGATGAACAAGAAATTCCGGGAACGATTGTATTGCTGCTTGATAGCCGGGGAATGGGTGGTATCGAGTCTCACGTGCTGCTGTTGGCTAAAACCCTGAAGAAAAGAAATATGCAGCCTCTGGTTCTATTCATGAAGCATTACGGAGAAGCCCACCCGCTTGAAGGCAAAATGCAGTCACTTGATGTTGATTTTGAATATCTTGATGGTGGGATCCAAAAGCTTGCTAGAAGGCTCAAACATGCTGCTTTGCTACATACACATGGCTATAAAGCGGGACTTTCAGGAAGACTGGCAGGGAAGATAGCAGGAACGCCTGTCATCAGCACCTTTCATAACGGCGACCTGGGTCATGGTCGTATGAGAATTTATACGATGCTGGACAGACTGACATCATGCCTGTCATCAAACATCGCCGTCAGTCAAGAAATTGCCGAACAGCTGCCTTTCAATCAACAGGTTGTTCCTAATTTTGTGGATATGCCTGAGCCTTCCATACGCTCTTCAGGCAAAGCAGTGGGATTTGTCGGTCGTCTAAGTCATGAGAAAGGCCCTGATATTTTTATAAAACTTGCTAAAAAGAACGACCAACAGCCTTTTCATATATACGGTGATGGCCCAATGAGAGCAGAGCTTGAAGCTCATGCTCCGGAAAACGTTACCTTTATGGGCATGACGCAGAATATGGCCGAACACTGGCCTGATATCGGCTTGCTTTGCATTAGTTCCCGGGATGAGGGGCTGCCACTGGTAGCACTTGAGGCTATGTCCTACGGGATACCGGTATTGGCATCCAGTGTTGGAGGGTTACCGACACTTATTCAAGCTAATGAAAACGGCTGGCTGGCAACAGCAGAAGATATCGAGACATTCTCTACGCACTTGGGCAACTGGCAGAAATCAGATGCTGACACACAGACAGAAATGGCTGAATGTTGCATCAAAACTATATCGCAGCACTACTCATGCGATGCGCTGATGCCTGAGATTCTCAATATCTACCGACAAGCTCTACACTGAATAGAATACGTTAACAATTACACCAGACAGAGTGGCACTCAGGATGAGCTTGTCGAATACTGTTATTCAGGGACTGAAATGGGGCGCTATGCTCCGTCTTGCCGCCCAGATTTTTACCTGGCTGAACACCCTTTTCCTGATTCGCCTGCTAACTCCGGACGACTACGGCTTGATGGCCATGGCAATGGCGTTTATCGGCGTATTTGCCCTGATGGGCGACTTTGGTATTGCAAAAGCGGTCATTCAGGCTGAAAACCTCAATAAACAACTACTGCGGCAGGCATTCACGATTAACCTGCTGTCTTGCTTTGTTCTGTTTCTATTATTTTTCTTTGCGGCACCACTCATTGCAGATTTCTTTGATGAACCCCGTGTGACACTGCTGGTTCAGGTCGTTGCCTGCCAGCACCTGATTCTTATTTTCCATACGCTGCCGTATGCCATGGCCAGCCGCAACATGCTGTTCAAGGAGCGGGAGAAAGTACAGTTTTATACAATCCTATCCAGCAGCATATTTACCTTGACGTTAGCGGCAATGGGTATGGGCGTCTGGGCGCTGATTCTTGGTCATCTGTTTATGAAAACAGTGTCCACCATCGGCTTTATTCGCCTGCAGCCCTGCTGGGTTTCACCCTCATTCAACTTCGATGGTTTTGCCAAAATGGCGAGCTTTGGCGGTACCGCAACGCTCAATGATGTACTGCGCTATGCCTGGAACATTTTTCCAAATATTTCAATTGGTTATGTGCTAACTAAAGTTGAACTTGGGGTATTTTCCGTTGCCCGCAATTTGGCAAACCTGCCCAGCGATAAAATCGGCGAACTGCTCAATCATCTGGGATTATCGTCATTTGCCAAACTACAGAATGAACCTGAGCAGGCAGGCGGCTATTTAATCAAATCCACAGAGCTGGCAGCTTTTATCCTGTTTCCGATGTATTTCGGTATGAGTGCCGTAGCACCGGAGTTAATCACCCTGACATTATCTGAGAAATGGATTGTGGTCATTATTCCTTTTCAGATTCTCTGTCTGTCCAGCCCTCTTAGACTGTTATCAGAAATACAGGCCACAGCTGTTACAGGTATGGGGCAGCCCGGCCGTAATACTCGTATTCTGTTACAGTCGCTTGTTATGCTGCCTGTCATTATTTACGGCATTAATGTGGGCGGTGTCGCCGGAGCCTGTCAGGCCTGGCTGGTGATTACTGTTATCAGCTTTATCTTTCATCTCCAGCAGGTATTGCCGGCACTTAAGGTTCGCTTTACAGATTATCTGAAGGCTTTGTTGCCATCCTTTATCGCTGCCCTTGGTATGTTTATCGCGGTTGGTTACTGCCGTACTCAGCTTACACCGGTGATGTCCTCAGAATGGCTCCTGTTCCCTGCGCTGATTGTGATTGGAATGATCGCCTTCGGAATACTCAGTTTAATAATCTTCCCACGTCGTATCTGGGTAATGCTGCAATACGTCAGGCGTTAGACAGGTGAAAGCTTCATATCTGAAGTTGCTGCAACTGCTCCAGAAGGCACGGGAGCCCAAATACCATATTTATGCTGTTACCATCTGGTGCGGGCTGATCAGTGCAGCAACCGCGGTGTTTCCGCATCCGCTGGCGATTATCGGACCCGCTATTCTACCCATTGGCTTGTTTTATCTATTGAAACTGCCGTTTGTTGTTTGTCTTATATTTATTCTATTTTCTTTTTTCAGGCTGCATGAGGTCTTTCCCCAGCTAGACCCAATTAAAATTCCGCTGTTAACAGCGCTGGGATCTTACTTTGTACTGTTCTGGCATATTATTCTCACACGCAAGGTACAGCCTTACTGGCGCCCGGAGCACCGGTCTTTTGGCCTCTTTTTTGGCTGGGTAGTAATCGGAATTGTCTTTTCCTCTTTCCCCCCATCAGCATTTGGTAGCTTTACATCGGTTTATATGAAAATCGGGATAATGGTCATTGCCATATCCTGGCTGATGACTCAGCGCTGGCACTTTAAACTGGCTCATTTTTCATTATTAATTGCCGGGCTGGCTGTTGGAGGTGTTGCTCTGTTTAACAAAGCCAATGGCATCGGCCTTGTGGAAGAAACCCGAGTGACCATTCCCGGTACCAGTCTGGGTGACCCCAATGACTTGTCTCTTGTACTCAGCTTCCCCATGAGCTTCGCTATTGCCTTTATTGTGACCAAAGATACCGGTAGGTTTCGAACCCTGCTGGGCATTATTGCTTTCTTCACTCTGGTCTCAGCCATTATTGCTACACAGAGTCGCGGCGGGCTGCTGGCGACATTGGCGGTGCTGGGTATTTTCGGATTACGGGTTATCAAATCCAAGCTGGTACTGATCAGCCTCGGCTGTTTCTGTATGGTGATACTGGTCTTTGCCGCCGGAATCAGCGACCGGAAATCGGGAGGGGACGCAGAAGAAGGTATTGATGCATCCGCCATGGGGCGTATTCACGCTTGGGAGGCCGCCTTTAATATGGGAATACGTAACCCGATGACCGGGGTTGGGCTATCTCTTTTCCTTGATAATTATTGGGATTATGCCACGCACAGCCGGGCAGAAGGTCAGGCACACGTGACCCACAGCACCTGGTTTCAGGTTCTTGCTGAAGCAGGTTTTGTCGGTTTATTCCTGTTTATCAACCTGATTATTCAAACCTTCCGATCGATATACAGATCAATTTCATGGCTTGATAAGGCTCAAGGAGGGCCAGATGAAGATCCCCATGTCAGAGCCGCTGCCGCCGGCACGATGGCGGGTCTGGTAGGATTCTGTGTTTCCGGCACATTCCTGAGCCAGGGCTTCCTCTGGCCGGTTTATATTATTGTTTCAATCAGCATTGCTATTGCCAATTATATTGACCTGAGAATACAGGAAAAAGAACGTGAGAAGCTCAGTGAGCAACCGCCTGCTATAGTGAATAGAAATAAGGATGACTCCCAGCGGAACGGAACCGCATATGCTGCAGCAACTCAAACAATGGCTCAAGGCAGGTAACTCTCCATTATCACGTGGCGTATTTCGCCTGCTTAAAGCAATTATCAATCCTCAGTTTCCTGTTATCCGCCCCCTTCATGGGCTGCTTTACCACCTTCACCGTTTTATTGCTGAACTGTCGGCAAACCTTACCCGTATTTTCTACTGGACACCTTTATTCAAAACACGTTTAACCAATAATCCGAAAAATCTGAACCTCTACAGTGGCATGCCATTACTGCTTGGTCCCATGAAAATCACCATGGGGAATAACTGTCGGGTATCAGGCCATTCAACTATTAGTGGTCGCGGTGCAAGTAAAGAAACGCCGGAGCTTATTGTTGGCAATAACGTGGGGATTAGCTGGCAGAACGAGATTTTTGTGGGCAATAAGGTCGAAATTGGCGACAACGTCCGGCTGGCAGTAAAAACAAGAATTGTAGGCTACCCCGGACACCCAGTTGACCCTGATACAAGAGCACAAGGGCTACCTGACAGCGATGATCAGGTCGGCGACATAATCATCGGCAAAAATGCATGGCTTGCTGCCGGTGTCACCGTGATGGGCAATGTCACTATTGGTGAAGGCACGATTGTCGCCACCAACAGCGTCGTTACCAAAGACCTTCCGCCTCATGTTCTGGCTGGCGGAATTCCAGCCAAGGTCATCAAAAAACTGCCCTCCCACCCGGATAACAGGAGTGAGTCATGAGCGATCTGGTCGTATTCGGAGAAGACTGGGGCGGTCATCCCAGCAGCACTCAGCATCTTATTCGCTGCCTGATGGATCAACGACAGGTTGTGTGGATTAATTCCATCGGGCTGCGCAGCCCCCGGTTGTCATTACACGATCTGAACAGGGTATTGAATAAAGGCATCGAGATGTTTCGCCCCCGGCAGGCAGAAGCAGTTTCTGAAAACCTCAGTGACCGCGAAATTGAGCCCATTATTATTAACCCACGCGTCATTCCTTTTTATCAAAGCTCACTCGTCCGGGACATCAACAGCTCACTGTTAAGTCGATCAATAACGCCTGTACTGGAAGCTCAGGGTATTTCACGCCCGATATTATGGACCTCCCTGCCCAGTGCCGTTGATGTTATAGGCACATTAGATGAATGCGGCAGTATTTATTACTGTGGCGATGATTTCAGCGCTCTGGCGGGTGTTGATCACAAAACCATTGCCGGAATGGAAGAGGAACTGGCTGAAAAAGTTGATCTTATCGTTGTCGCCAGCGATCAACTGGCAGGAAAATTCCCTTCTCATAAAACGCAGGTTCTGCCTCATGGTGTTGATTTTGAACTGTTTTCCTCCAAGCATGAACGTCCGGAAGACCTTCCTCAAGCCGAGCATATTGCCGGTTTTTATGGATCGATATCCGAATGGCTGGATCAGGATCTGCTGGCGCAGGCCGCAACAGCCCTGCCAACCTGGCAATTTGTATTAATTGGCGATATCAGCGTCGATATCACCACATTACGCTCTGTTCCTAACATTACCTTCCTCGGTCCCAAAGCTCACCATGAACTGGCCGCCTATGTTCAGCACTGGGATGTCGCCATGCTGCCCTTTATTCTCAACGAGCAGATCAAGGCCTGTAACCCTTTGAAACTAAGAGAATATCTTGCCAGTGGCACGCCTGTAGCAACCACCCGCTTCCCTGCCGTAGAAACCTATGAAGACTGTATTACGCTCCGGAAACCACGGGAACCCTTTGCCCATACCATTCGCAGGGCACTGGAAACATCTGCCCAAAGACAGGATAGGCAGCAAAAGGTTATCAGCGAAAGCTGGAAAGCCCGTGCTGCACAGCTAAATAGCTGGCTGGCCACGATAGAACATCCCCAAGCCTGATACTTGTCTACACTGATAGTTACGGGGGAGTTTTGCCCGCCAGGGCTTGTGTTGTATCTCTCTGATAGCTGGTAGTACAAGCAAGGATGCCGCTGTACTGCGTTTCCATGAATTACGGATCGCGATCATGACAGGGATTGTTGGCAAGCACAGGCTTATTCAGGCAGTTTATACTGCTGCACTGCTATTGCTGCTTCCCGGCTGCTCGTTTAATTCAACTCATTCCGATATTAATTCAGATATTGCTGAACAGCTCAGGATGCTGCGTCATTCCGGCAATCCTGACACTGCTGATAAACCCAGCCGTCTTGCACTCAATTTTACTCCCGGCGCTACTGACCTTTCCCGTCATCAAACGCTGATTGTGCAAACATGGTTGGCCACGCTACCCACTGAAAACGGCTTAAAGCTACTTATCTCAGCAGGCCCTGATTCCAGTGATGCCGGTTTCAATGCCACTCTGATTGCCTGGAAACGTATCCGCCTGCTTGGTCGGGTGCTGGATCAGGAAGGTCATCAGATTATTTATCGTTACCGGCCAGAGCAGGAAGAAAATACCGCCACCATAAAAGTGCTGGAGGATAGCGATGTCTAATGATGTCCTCCGCAACCTGTTCCGGCTGCTGAATATTGCCTGGCGGCGGCGCTATCTGATTTGTATTCCAACACTGATCCTGCCTTTTGTGGGTTTGCTCGGGAGCTTCTTTGCACCCAAATTCTACGAAGCCCATACCACTATTTTGCTGCAGGATAACGCCCAACTGAACCCAGTGCTGGAAGATTTGCAGGTACCGACGAACCTCGAAGATCGTCAGGCAGGCCTGAAAATATTACTTAAAAGTCGTAACGTCCTTTCCGCAGTGGCTACCGAGCTTGGCTATATCAATGAAGACAGTTCCCGAATTGAAGCCGACAAAGAAATAGCACGAATCAGTCGTTCACTTTCAATCGTATTCGGTGGCGAGCTGATAAAAATCTATTACCGGTCAGAGGATCAGAAAGATATTGCCCAAATACTGGAAACAGCCACCCGGCATTTTCTGGAAATTGCTCTGGCACCACAAAAATCATCGCTTCGAACATCTGAAGACTTCCTGAAAACTCAGCTCGAATCACAAAAATCCGAACTGCAAAAAGCTGAGCAAAATCTGGCTGATTACAAATCTCAGTATGCCATGGAGTTGCCGCAACTCCATTTAGCCAACGTAAATCGTTTGGCTGCCATGCGCGAGCAGCTGGCAGAAAAACAAACCGAGCTATCCGGTGCCACAGCAGCTCTTGATGAGTTTAATGAAAACCTTGCTCAAACCAACCCTATCATTGGCAAGCTGGAAGAACGCATCGTCACTGTCAGAGCCAATCTGAGCGTGCTGCGCTCTCGCTATACTGATCAGCACAGCAAAGTAAAAGCAGCACTTAGAGAACAGGAGCGTCTGGAAAAGGAACGTCAGCGCCTGATTTCAGAGAGTCAGGAGATGACCTCTGACGATGTTAAACGTTTATGGCAACTCGCTTCTACAGCACCAAGTGTGAATGGTTCAGAAGGAAGCCAGACAACGATTCTTGCCTCTCAGCTACAGGCTGTTCAGGAAGCGAATGCCAAGGTAACCCAGCTTGAAAACGAAGTTGAAAGCCTGATTGCTCAGGAAGCGGAATTAAGCATAAAAATTCAATCCTTTGCTGAAATCGAGCGCACACAGGCAGAGCTGATGCGGGATCATAAAGTCAAACAACTGCTTTACAACGACTTTCTGGAGCGTTATGAGCGCGCCCGTGTAACCGGCGCTCTTGGACGTTATGAAGAATCGGACCGGGTTAAAATTATTGACCCGCCGTTCACCCCAACCAACCCCACCAGCATTCCTGCAGCCATTTTTATCATTGCTGGTTTCTTTGCTGGCCTGGGGTTAGGTACCGGGATGTGCGCCATTCTTGAACTGTCTGATACCAGTCTGAGGTTATGTGAAACGATTGAGCAATTGGCCGGAGTCCCTGTTTTGACCCGGATTCCGGTCATCAATAATGCCAATCCGATTATTTACGATATGCAGCAAGAAACTTTTCTGGAGGCCCCTTCCTGATGAACAAGGATGTCACTGATAACAGGGAACCTGTTGTAGCCCAGATCGTTCAGCACCTTGCACCGGGCGGCATTGAAACCATGGCGCTCGACCTGCAGGCCCGTGCCAGCAAGCCTGAGAATGTCATCATTGTCAGTCTGGAAGGTAATGCTGACGAAATGTATGAAAGCTGGCCACGCCTGAAGCAAGTGCCTGGCAAGATATTATTTCTGGACAAGAAACCCGGCCTGCGCCCATCGCTGGTGCTGCAGCTGAAGAAGCTGCTTAAACAGGAAGGGGTTAATACCATACATACTCATCATGTCGGCCCATTGCTTTACGGTGGAATGGCTGCCCGTACCGGTGGACTGGTACATATTCACACCGAGCATGATGCCTGGCATCTTGATGATCCGCGTCGTCGCAAGTTGGTTTCTCATTGCTTCCGCTGGTTGCAGCCCACCGTTGTTGCAGATGCACAGCTGGTTGCTGACAGTGTTTTACGACATATTCCTTATGCCAAGCCCCGCGTCATTCCGAATGGAATCGATACCGATCGCTTTAAGCCGGGTAATGCCATTGAAGCAAGGGCAGCTTTCGGTTTACCGGACAATGCACCTATGATTGGCTGTGCAGCCAGGCTAACAGAAGTTAAAGGGCATAGCCTGTTGCTAGCGGCTTTTGCGGCAATGGAGGGTCATGCACATCTTGCTTTAGCAGGCATTGGCGCACTTGAAGATGATTTAAAAGCTCAGGCTGACAAACTGGGAATCAGCGACAGAGTTCATTTTCTGGGGCTGGTAGAGAACATGCCACTGTTTCATCAGGCTATTGACCTGTTCTGTCTGTCTTCAAAAATGGAAGGCATGCCATTGTCACCGCTGGAATCGCAGGCCTGCAACACACCTGTCGTCCTTCCTGATGTTGGTGGCTGCAGCGAAACACTGGCTCCCGGTGCCGGAGCGCTGGTTCCCGCCGGCGATATGAAAGCTCTGCAGGCAGCCCTTTCTGAACAACTGGAAAATTCGGTTAATAATCAGGATATCAATACCCGGGAATTTGTACTGAAGTATGCCAATCTGGAACAGATGATCCGCCAGTACGAAGCTCTTTACAGGGAGCGTATTGAGTAATGGATGTTATGCTGTGGGCTCTGCTGGTACTGGCCAGCCTGCTGATTATCTATCATCACGCAGGCTATCCAGTTCTATTGAAACTCCTTGCCAGAAACCGGGAAGAAGAGCCTTTTGCTTATTTTAAGCGGCAGTATAAAACTTCAGCGCTTGATCCGTTATTGCCCAGTATTTCTCTCATTATTCCTGCTCACAATGAAGCAGGTTGCATTAAAGATAAAATCCGCAATTTAGCCGCACTGGATTACCCGGCCGATCGTTTCCGGGTCGTTATTGTCTGTGATGGCTGTACCGACGATACAGTGAAACAGGCCACCAGCGCTTTTAAGGAAGAAGAATGCCGTCATCTGAAGTATGAGATTCACGATTACAAGCAAAATCGAGGCAAACTGGTTCGTCTTGAGCAGGCTATAGGTAAAAGCAAAAGCGATATTATTGCATTATCCGACACCTCTGCCCTGCTCTCTTACGACAGCCTGCTGATTACTACCGGTTGCCTGAGCCATGAAGAAATCGGTGTAGTAACCGGTCGTTACTGTTTTCTGGAATCATTAAGCCCCGGAGAAAGCGCTTACTGGGATTATCAGACACAAATCAAAACTCAGGAAAGCGTTACCGGCAGCACACTCGGGGTTCATGGTGCTTTTTATGCTTTTCGCCGCACGTTGTATCAGCCTGTTCCCCCCGACACCATTAATGATGACTTTGCTATTCCGATGAATATCGTGCTGCAGGGCTATCGCTGCCTGTATGAACCCCGCATGGTTGCCATTGAGCTGGAGCAGGCTTCAGATAACGTTGATTTCAAACGGCGGATCAGAATTGCTGCAGGAAACCTGCAGCAGGCTATCCGCTATCGGGGCTTGCTCCACCCACGGCTGGGGCTGACAGCGCTGAACTTCTTTTCCGGCAAGTTTATTCGGACATGGATGCCCGTCTGCTTCATGCTGGTGCTGATTTGCCCTGCAATACTGGCATTGAACTGGGGCTGGCTATGGTTACTGGTCATTCCCCAGCTCGCCGCCTGGCTAACCGCACTATACTTTATGCAAAGGCAGATCAACCCACGCTGGAAATTACTCAAGGTCGGGACTTATCTGCTGGCCGGTCATATGGCGATGGCGGCAGGCACTATCAGTTATCTCCTGGGCAACCATAAAGGCCCATGGAAGCGTATAGAAGAGTAAAGGATGACTCATTATGAATGATCTTACTTATGTCCATCCGTTAACCCATCTGGGTAAGCGCATGCTGGATATCACAATTGCCATTATCGGCCTGATTCTTACCGCGCCGCTGTTTCCTCTGATTGCTCTGGTCGTCAAGCTGGACAGTCCCGGACCTGTTTTCTACAAGCAGATGCGTATTGGTTATCAGCGGGAAAACTATATCAGCCTGTTTATGATGATTAAGTTCCGCACCATGCGGGCAGATGCCGAGAAAAAGTCCGGACCTGTGTGGGCTCAGAAGAATGACCCTCGCATTACTAAAATGGGACTGTTTCTGCGCAAAACCCGTCTGGATGAGCTTCCCCAGTTATGGAATGTGCTGGTCGGTGAAATGTCTGTGGTTGGTCCCAGACCTGAACGCCCGGGCATGTGCAACAAACTGGAAAGCAATATTCCCTTCTATACCGAACGTACCTACGACGTTGTGCCCGGTGTCACCGGGCTGGCACAGGTCTATCTGGGATATGATGAAACCATCGAAGACGTGCGTCGCAAGGTTGGATTTGATCATGCCTACGCGCTGGCATTGAGTAATCCGTGGGAATGGCTGAAGATGGATCTCTGGATTATGTTTAAAACTGTCGTTGTGATGGTAACAGGGAAAGGTCAGTAAACAGGCAGTTTCCTGACCTTTCTTCCCACTATCCCCCCAACCCCATGCGCTGAAACATCAGTTCATCAAGTGCATGTCGCAGCCCTTCCCGGCTGTGAACGCCTTTCTGAAAGACATCTTCAAGATCAAGCCCGACGACATCCAGATCAAGTTCCGGTTGCTCTCCCCGTTCCTGCGGCCATAGCAACACATCAGGTTTAAGACCCGTTTGCTGCTCCAGCCATGCCAGCTTACCTTTCGTGCCAATATGACCCACCGGGCTATTCTCCGGGCAAACATTAGCAATAAACACTTTCAAAGCCTTGCTGGCATGCAGCGCCTCAGCAATATCCGGCAACAACAACGCCGGCATAATACTGGTCATAAAGCTGCCGGGGCCCAGAATAATAAGATCTGCATTATTAATGACCTGAACAGCTTCGGCTGGCGGCTGTACCTCAGGCATCACGAACAGTTTGTTAGGCATGGCATCCAGCCCGTCAATGGTGGTTTCACCAATAATGCACTGCCCGTCAAATTCGGCAGCAAGGCTGGTTGGTTCCTCAGACATGGGGATTAAATGCGCCTGAACCTGCAACATCTGCCGGATCAGGTTCACCGCATCCAGTGGCCGCACACACATCTGATCCATACCCAGCAGGATCAGGTTACCCAGATTATGGCCCGACAGCTCACCACTGTCCTTAAACCGATATTCAAACAGAATACGCGCCAGATTCGGGCTGTCGGCACAGAGTTGATTAAGGCAATTTCTCAGGTCTCCCCAGGCAATACAGCCACTGGCTTGCCTTAAGCGCCCTGTAGAACCGCCGTCGTCCGTAGTAGCCACAATCCCTGCGAGTTTGTCACCCAGAAACCCCAGACTCGCCATCACGCGTCCAAGACCGTGCCCCCCACCAATCGCGACGACCTGTTTACACTGATAAAGCGCTCTGACTGTATCAATCATCCGCATTCCGTTTCCGCATTACACTGATAACAAGGTGTCCGCTAAATTTCCTTCAGCCTTTTCTCTGTAACGGCCATAGCGGGCAGGACATAACCTCTATACTGTCACCAGCAAGATATTTGATCAGACCAACAGAATACACGAGGGGCTATAGGGATGCAGTCAGAATGAGAGCAAAAAACAGCCCTGTAGGTGCAGCCCTTATTCTTGCCGGTACAGCTATTGGCGGCGGCATGCTGGCACTGCCAGCCACTGCTGCGGGTATTGGATTTCCCACCCTTTGCCTGCTGATGCTGATAACCTGGGGCGTATCCTATCATGCTGCTCTGCTGACCATGCAGGTGAACCTCAAGGTCTCTCCCGGTGCCAGTCTCTATACAATGGCTTCCGTTACCCTTGGACGCACCGGTAAACTGCTGGCAACAATATCGCCTCTGGTGCTGTTTTATGCCTTGATGGCAGCCTACATCACCGGCGGCGCTTCACTGCTGCAGACCCATATACCCAAGATACTGCAAACCGAATCGGTCTTGCCACCTCCGACCTATAGTCTGAGCTTCACGATATCAGGTGGTCTTCTTGTGTACTGGAGCACACGGCTGGTCGATCATAGCAACCGCATCATTTTCGCACTGATGATGATTGCATTACTAATGGTTCTTTATGCCCTGTTACCCGTTGTTGAGCCCGTTAATCTTGGCAGTATGCCAGTACCACAGGCTGCTACGCTGGCAATATTGCCTGTGTTGTTCACCTCGTTCGGGTTTCATGGCGGTATACCCAGCATTATTCTGTATTTGGGAGCCGACAGAAAGATACTCAGGAAAGTGCTATTTGCAGGCAGCCTGATTCCTTTGCTTATTTATCTGGCCTGGCTTGGGATCACTATCGGCGTGCTATCAGATGAAACCCTCACTGCCATTGCGGCCAGTGGTGGAGATGTGGGTGCTCTTATAACAGCTCTGGAAAAAGGCGGAACCTCTAAGTCGATGCTGATTTCCGGATTAGAGTTTTTTTCAGGGTGTGCCCTACTAACATCTTTCTTTGGGGTAGCGTTAGGGCTTTTTGACTATATTCGAAGCAGCTTCCCTTCCAGAATAAATAGCCGTTTTCTAACAGCATTACTGACTTTTCTCCCGCCTCTGCTGTTTGCCTCTTATTATCCCAATGGTTTTCTATATGCTTTGGGTTATGCTGCTGCTGCACTCTCTGTATTGGCTATTATTTTGCCTGTAATGATGTCCATAAAGCTCTACATGAAAAATAACGGAGCTGATTTCATTATACCCGGAGGACAGGTATTACTCGGTTTCACATTTATTTACGGAATAACTATTATATTTCTCCAATTGAAATAAAAAGCACTATATATATTCAAAACAGTATGACCCGCTTCTAACCAGTGCCCACTATAATTTAATTATTGGATTATTAACTGATTTTCTTTACGCAGTAAGAAATAGCGTAAAGAAGCACTCAACTACACGGATGTAGCTAGTTATGTCTGATACCGGTGGTGTTGGCGGAACAGAGGGCGTATATCGCCATCACACTGAAGAAGCTCCCCAGAAAGCCGAAAGCCCTCAGGGTAAATCAGCAGGAGGAAGGCATGTCAGTTTGCCTCAGGAAGAGATTCCCCATCCCAGCGTACAAAGAGACCATCAGGACTCTCCATTACAACACCCAGAGAAAAGAAAGCTTCTTGATGCTGAACTGACAGTTGTTACGCCAGAAGAGAAGCATCAGTTACCATCATCTTCTAAATCAGCAGCAAAATCGCCTCAAGAAGTACCAATGGAACAAACGCCTCAGTCGCTGGATGAGACTTTTTCTCCTATTGATCACTTCAACCCCAAACCATTACCAGCCTCCGAAGAGGAGACCGATGTAACAGCCGTTCATTCAAAACTTCAGAGACGACATTCATTCACTGAATCTTTATCTTTACTAGATGATGACCTTACTCCAGTCCAGTCCCACTCTGCAAAAAATGATGTTTTTTCATCAGCAAGTGAAACATCCAGTATGTCCAGCACCTCATCTTTAAAGGCACATTTTGAAAAAAATTCGCTTCGTGTTTTAAAATTCAGTATGGACAGAGGAGCTACTTTCTGGGTAAGGCATAAAATCAATAGCTGCTCTTCAAGAGAGCAGTTTGAGGCCTTAAGATACTTTATTACTGAACAAAACCCTAAGTTATACAAGAAATTGAGAGCAAGCTTAGACAAAAAAGATGCCGCTCTTTCTCTCGGGCTGGATTTAAAGCTCACAGAAAGAATACTCAAGGCAATAGATAAAAGTGACTTCAAATCTATCAGCAAGCAAGCGTCAAAACTCAGGAAAGCAGGAGCCATAACTCACTTACAAGAATTTATCAGAGAAAGAAAACCTCATATATATCATCGTCTGTTCACACCAGCTTCCAGTTCAGAGCATCAGTTAGTTCTTAGAAGTGACATCTCTGATAAAGTGAAAAAAGCATACACTGATGGAATGGATACAACAAAGGTATCTACACCTGCTGACGTTATTGCAATGACAACGGCATACCTAAAGGCTGCAAAAGAATTTTCTGAAACCAAATGCCGTAAAGCCCCTACAGCAGCTCAACGTGAAGCACTATATCAAGGGCTTGTCGGTCTAGGAAGCCGCTACCTTAATATTTCTTTGGCTCCTGCTCCATCAGGAGATACAAACGAATCAGCGGCTCTACAGCTAGCCAACATTGCTTATGATTTGCACCAAGTGAAAGATGTAATGGCAACTCCTAATCCAGCTATGCCTAAAGGACAAACAGATATTATCACTCAAGCAGGCATTTACTTACCTAAAGATAAAAAACTTCTTTTTGAAAACACTCTGGGCTTAATGCTGCTATCAAAGGCATCTATTGAAAACGATAAGCAACAAGCCGTTGACAGGAAGAAAGAATTGGAAGGTAGGCTTGGAACTGCAACCGACTCAGACAAAACCAAATTAGCCGATCGTATTAAACTTCTTGAGGAAGACATTAAAGTTTATAATAAAAATTTAGAGCAAATCCGTGTGGCTTCTGACAGCGGAATGCAGGGGCAGGATGAACTTTTCAGAGACTGTTTTAATAGCATGGTAAGGCAATTAGAAAGTCAGCTGAAACTTACACATTTAAGCCTTTATGAAGCAGCAGAAGACAAAGACAGGCAAATACTTGTATCTCCTTTGGATATATTAAATAGTGCTGCCAGTGTTTTTAAAGAAAGGGCCGAAAGCAGAGCTAAAAGTGTTACTCAAAAGGATACGACAGAAGATGCCAAAACTTTTCTCAAAAGAGTAACTGCTGAAAAGCTAGACGCAGTAAATGCCGGTGTTTACGATATATTAACAGGTCTAGTTCAGAGACAGGATTAAATAAATCTGGTGTAAGGTCTATAGACCTTACACCAGAATGTATCTCTATCAGTGTCGCATTAAACCTCTTCTGCGACTACGAATCAGAAGAACGATAACGGTTAATAACAGCGGGATAGCCAGAATATTTATCAGCTTCAACACTGTTCCCAACTGTTCAATATCCTTCCCTAACTGATGCTGAACCTCACGAAGTTCCTTACGGATTTTCAGCTTTTCCTGCTGGAACTGCTCAACAGCCTGCTGCTGTTCATCACTGAGCACCAGTTTCTCTTCTCCTTCCTTGCTGGCCTGCAACTCACGCAGTTTGTTCTCTGTCTCCTTGAGACGCTCGTTAAGAGAGTCGGCCTTTTCACGGAAACGGGCTTCGGCTTCCTGTTCCAGATCATTAACCCGAGTGAATGGACGAGAGAACTTGCCCCGGCTGCGAATACTGATCAGATCAGCATTGCCCAGCAGGTTATCCACCATGTTCACCAGCATATCGCCGTTATTGGCGAATGGCGTTACGATCTGCTGCCCAAAGAAGCTGTTGACCTGAACCCACAGGCGGTCAGTCAGCACATCGGTATCTGCCACAACGATAATGTTGGCAGGCTGCTCAGACTCAGCGAGATGTGGACGCTGTGGTTTAGCAGGCTCTTCAGGCTCAGATGACTCTTCAGTTTCATCTTCATTGTCATTCTGTTCTACAGATGCAACGGCTTGCTTGGAAGGTTCTTCCTCTTCTTCCTCTTCCACATCAGCATCGATCTCGTCATCTTCATCCATCATATCGAGATCATCATCGTCAGCTTCATCTTCATCATCCGCAGCGGCTTCAGGCTTTTCATCCTCTGGCTGAACCCCGTCAGGGTACGCGGTTTTAACCGGTCCGGTTATCCGCGCCGCAATAACATAGCGCTCGCCAGTTGGCTTAAAGCCATCAAACAGTGTCTTCGGATCACTCAGGAAGTTGAATTTGCTGGCATCAATCAACATAGACTGATCACTGGACAGCACCAGCGGCTGGAGGTCAGTGGTAGCGCCTTCAACTTTGGTAATATGTCCGGTTGTTCCAAAATTCAGGCTTTCGAGTCCGGCCATGATCACATCGTCAGCAACCATATTATCAACGCCATACCCCAGCAGGCCGAGGTGACGCATCGGACGACCACTACGTGAGCTGACCATCAGGGCATGCTTGGAATCACCAACCACTTTGGTGGTATCCATTTCAATACCCCAGGACTTAAACAGGTCTGGCAAAGAAGCAAACTTGTCACCTCCCATACCCATGCCCATCATCATGCCTCCACCCTGACCGGCCTGCTCAGCAAACGGGTCAACAAAAGCCAGCACATGACCACCACGCATAACATACTGGTCGATGGCGTAACGTGCTTTGCCTGAAAGCTTTTGAGGGAAGATCAGCAGCAAGAGTTTGATATCGTCATCGATATCATCGAAATCCGTACCCAGCTGCTGCACATCATACAATTGCTCCATCTGGGAAACCGAAGTCCAGGGAGGCGTTTGCTGACGGGACATCATGTCAAAACCGCCATTGACCTGCAGACCACTCACCATGCCCACTTTGGGCTTTTCTTTCTGGCTGACAGAAAAGACCAGCTTACTCAGGTCATATTCAAGGAAACGCTCTTTATCCGGGTGCAGGAAACTGATGACTTCTTTCTTATCCGGATTGTCATTACTGACAATAACCAGTCCAAAGTAAATCTCATTGCCTCCACCCTGCGAGAGAGGGACAGCCTGCAAACCATATTCTGCCGCCTTGTCTTCCTCTTCAGAGAAAGGTTCGGGGTCAATGGATTCAAGTGTCAGCTTACCCGCTGATGCCTGAACGTATTCCTGCAAAAGCTCCTGTACCCGGTTCGAGTAATTACGGAACTGAGGCATATTGGAAGTCTGTTTATCTGAATAAAACAGTTTCAGAGTAACAGGTCCCGGCAGTCCTTTAAGCAGGTTATGAGTACCTTCAGAAAGGGTGTATACACGATCCTCAGTCAGATCGAGACGAGCCCCTTTGAACAGGTAGGTTGTCAGTGCCGTAGCAAAGATAGCGAGCAGAGCCAACACAAGTAGCCCCGCTCTGGAAAACAGTTTATTCACGGGCTGGCTCCTTGTTAGTCTGCTTTTTTCATATCAATAACGATGGCTGTTGCCAGCAACCAGACTGCAATCATGATGACAAAATACATCACATCACGCAGATCCAGCACCCCTTTACTTATTGACTCAAAATGAGTCAGAAAGCTCAGTCCGGCAATAGCATCCAGCAAACCGAGCGGAGCCCAGTCACGGAAAGCATCCAGTACCAGCGGGAAGCCTGCGACAACATAAAGGAAGCAAATAACCACCGTAAAAATAAAGGCAATGACCTGATTACTGGTCGCTGCCGACATGCAGGAACCAATTGCCAGAAAAGTACCTGCCATCAGCCAGCTGCCAAGATATCCAGCCAGAATAACCCCGTTATCAGGATCACCCAGATAATTCACAGTCAGCCAGATAGGAAATGTCAGTAGCAGCGCAATGCCAGCAAACACCCAGGCAGCCATAAATTTGCCAAGCACGGCATCTTTAAGGCTAACCGGCAGTGTCAGCAGCAATTCCAGCGTGCCGGACTTACGCTCTTCTGCCCACAACCGCATGCTGATTGCAGGAATCAGGAACAGGTAAAGCCAAGGGTGAAACTGGAAGAACGGCATCAGATCAGCCTGACGACGCTCATAGAAGCCCCCCAGATAAAAAGTGAATACCGCTGTCAGCATCAGGAAAATAACAATAAAAACGTAAGCCAGCGGTGTGGCAAAATAGCCATTCAGCTCACGTTTAAAAATGACTCCAGCCTTTTGCATCAGGCCACCTCCGCCATATTTTGTTGATTTGTCAGGCTGCGGAACACATCGTCCAGATGGCCCCGTTCCACAAACAGTTCACCAACCTTCCAGCCCTGCTTATGCACCATGTCATTAACCGCTTTGAAAATATCAGCTCCACTGTCAGGGAGCAGCGTATAGCGGCTGTCATCATCGCGACAGACTTCAACGGCTGCGACTCCCTGGATAGTTTGTAGCTGGTTTTCCAGACCCGGTTGCTCATGCAGCTGTAATGTAACAGCACCATGATAACGGGAACGCGCTTCAAGCTCAGAAGGAGAGGCGTCAGCCAACACCCGACCGCCTGCAATAATGATTGCACGGGTACAGACCGCGGTGACTTCTTCCAGAATATGGGTAGAAATGACCACAATTTTGTCACGGGAAAGGCTGCGGATCAGTTCCCGAACCTGATGTTTCTGGTTCGGATCAAGACCATCGGTGGGTTCATCAAGAATCAATACCTGAGGATCATGCAAAATAGCCTGCGCAATCCCGACACGGCGCTTAAAACCTTTGGAAAGATTATCGATGGGACGGTGTAGCACTGGCTTCAATTCCAGCTGCTCAACAACGGCATCGATACGTCGCTGTTGCTCAGCACCTTTAAAACCACGAATTTCACCAATAAACCGAAGGTATTGCAGCGGTGTCATATCCGCATAGGCTGGTGCACCTTCGGGAAGGTAGCCAATCAGCTCCTTGGCTGCGACCGGATCCCTCAGTACATCATGTCCACAGACGGTGATAGCACCGGAAGTTGGCTTGATAAAACCACTGATCATTTTCATTGTGGTCGATTTACCGGCACCGTTCGGACCTAGGAAGCCAAGAACCTCCCCGGCACCTACATTAAAGGTGATACCATCGACTGCGAGAAAATGACCGAATGATTTTTTCAGGTTATCAATTTTTATCATGAAGACTCACCCTGTTCATTCTTGCCTACTCTTTGATAGTCCATAATTTCCGTAATTGCACATCAGTCATGCAGATACAGCAAAACAAGGATAGTGTATCTACCGTTATGGCTATCGATTTATTATCAGGAATCTAAAAATAGAACACTAAAGGGTGTGGACTGCAAGATAGGAGAAAAGTTTCAAAATAAAAAAGATCCTTTTCAGGATCTTTAAAACATTTATTACAGGCTTGGATTAGATTTACTCGAGTTTAGAGCCAAAGCCTCATATTACAGTGTTGTAAAGCACCGTTTCTAATCACTCGTTTTGATCCCCGACGGCAAATCACGCCGTCTTGGGCATCGACACCTCATGTTCAGGGATATTTTCAATGTCCAATACTGTGGACACTTTTTCCCCAGTAATACCAAGGGTTTCAGTGCATAGGATACTTTTTAGCAGGTCTGAGAAACCCCAAACTTGCAATTAAATCCTAGCCCTTGCGGTGCAAGCCTTGGTGCATCAATGTTGAGTTCTCGAAAAACTGTCCACAGTATTGAATGTCCAGAAACTGGAATATCGCTGACTTGCAGGCACAGCAAGAACGTACGCTAAATTGTAGGATCAGTTCTTTCAGCACTATCCTCACCATGCCTGCCGTGATGACATCTTCTGAGCGCCAGGGTTGGTTCACCAGACCCCGTGCCAGTTTACCTGTCCGGATCGAGAGCAACTGCAATAGGCCGTAGGCCATCAGCCGTATATTCAACCAGCGATAAAGAGTTTGTCTTTTGCGCTGCCAGAGTTGCCGGACACCAAACAGGTTTTTGATTTGGTTGAATCCGGGCTCTATCGGCCACCTCAAAGCGTAATGGCGCAACACCGTTACAGCATCAAGAGTGATATCGGTGGATAATATCAGTCGGGTTTTACGGCGTTTTCCCTTGTGCTCGAACTCTGTCCAGACAGCGATAACGTCCTGTTTCTTGAGGATTCTGGCCCGGCACCGGCAGCTTCTGTAATACACTGTGCGCATACGTCCGTAGAGATGCATTTTTATCTTGTGCTCCGGGAGCTGCCGGGCCCGCTCTTTCGTCAGTTTGTCTCCGTAGACTCTGGGTGCGCCACGACGCTTTGGCTCGGGCAAAGGTAGCAGAAACAGGGCGAGATCATGACGAACCTGTCCGATGGCGTGATACCCAAGATTCTGTATATTCTGGATAACATGGCTTCTCATAAACCAGGAGTCCAGAAGCACGTAAGTAAACGGTTCACCAATGACAGCATGGGTAAATCGAAGTAATGCCTTGGCAATGAACAGTTTGCTGGTATTGCCACTTTCAGGCGGCATTCGAGCCAGCCAGGGTATATACCTGAGTGAATTCAAGATGCCGGATTTAACCGCTGGAAATTATCGTTAATCCTGCTGCCCAAGGAAGAACCGATTTCGGGCAATGTCACGTCCAGAAAATGATTAATCTTTTCCCGGAATTCTTTTGCCTGAGCGAAGTATTCATTATTCCGGGCATACTCATTCATCGTAACTATTCAGCACCCTCACAATAAGCTGGTATTTTCGTGATTTTGTGTCATTTTCAAATACAGTTCTTCTCTGACCAACGCTTGTTATGAGTCAACTTGATCCCGAGTTTCAGATTATCGTCACCCTCCTTGCTATCGTAAATGATCAGCAAGAGCAGATCGGTGGCCTGGGCGATCAGGTAGCGAAACTGGAAACAGAAAATAAGGAACTCGCGGACAGACTCAACATCAACAGCCGGAACAGCAGTAAGCCTCCCTCTACAGACGGTTATGCAAAGCCTGCTGCCAAACAGAAAGACTCATCTGCCACGGTGGAGGGTGAGCCACAAGACGACAAACCTAACCCAAAAAGCTTACGACAGAGGTCTGGTCGAAAGCCCGGCGGTCAGAAAGGTCACAAAGGTTCAACGCTTCAGCAAGTCGCTGACACTGACCGCACCCAATATCACCCGGTTATAGACTGTGAGAAGTGCCATCAGTCCCTGCACTCTGCAAACATTGCCAAGTTGGTTGAAAGGCAAGTATTTGAACCGGGTCGTTTTGGTCACTTTGAAGTGACAGCCCATGTGGCCGAAATCAAAGAGTGCCGCTGCGGTCACATGACACAAGCCCGTTTCCCTGAAGGAGTTGATGCTCACGTGCAGTATGGACCGGTGACTCAGGCGCTGGCCGTGTATCTTTGTCAGTATCAACTTATACCTTGCAAGCGTGCCTCCCAGTTCTTCATGGATATTTTCGGATTGGAAGTCAGTCCGGGTTCCATCTGCACCTTCCAGAGCAATGCTTATGACCGGTTAGCCAGCACTGAGCAGGCAATTAGTGACGCCCTTAAGGTTGAACCCATTGCAGGCGCTGATGAAACAGGCATGAGAGTAGCCGGAGCGCTGTGGTGGATGCATGTCCTGCGTACTGACAAGTGGACGTACTATCATCTGGACTTGAGTAAAGGACATTCCGCCATAGAGACGATGGGTATTTTGCTGACCTTTGCCGGGATACTGGTTCATGACCACTACAAGGTTTACTTCCGCTATGCTGCGGCTCATGTACTCTGCAATGCCCACCACCTGAGGGAGTTACAGGGTGTCGTTGATCGCGACTGCAACTATCTTGCGGCTCGTCTTCAGCGGCTGCTGAGACTGGCCTGTCACCTCAGCAATGGTTTTAGAAAGCTGGGAATGAAGGCGATGCCGGAATCCATCCGCCAGCGTATCTCTTCACTGTTCGAGCGAACAGCAAAAAGGGCGCAAGCGGAAGAAGCCGACTATATGGAACGAGTACGGCAACGGTTGGGGCGTGACAAAGTCAAGAATACGAAAGCGTTCAACTTGTTTAAGCGGTTGGTGGAGTACAAGGACGAAACTTTGAGGTTCATGACCGACCTCAACATCCCCTTCGACAATAATGGCAGCGAGCAAGACATCAGAAATGGCAAGGTGAAGCAAAAAATATCGGGCTGCATCAGAAGCGAGGAAGGGGCGAAATGGTATTGCCGAATACGAAGTTATGTTTCATCTGCGAGAAAGCAGGGGCAGAATGTTTTTGAAGCCCTGCTTATAGCCATGAAGAATTACTGCGGTCACTCTTTGCTGGGTGCTGAATAGTTACCATTCATCACCTTCCATAATCGCTCAATGGGGTTCAGGTTTGGACTGTAAGGGGGGAGGTAATGAAGCTTTATTCCCAGCTCTTCCGCCTCTTTCACTACCTCCTGTGAACGATGGTAACCGGCACCATCAAGCACCATGTGAATAACGTTCATGGATGAATAGTTATCCCGAACTTTCTTGAAAAACTCGGTAACCGCTTCACTGTTAACCGTATCAAATTGACCGAAAACAGCAGCTTCAATATTGTCCAGATCAATCGCACCGATAATGTTCAGCCGAGTACGGCTACCTGTCGTATTAATGATTTTATCAATCCCTTTTCGAATCCACCCGGAAGTGATTTTGGTCGCTTGTGTCGGGTGTACCACATCCATGAATAGTATCACCTCGTCCTCTGGTAGCGTGGCTTTCAAGGCTTCATAGTGCTCCACAAAACCAGCCTGCTTATCAACATCAGCCTTGTGCGGTACGCCCTTTGGCTTTTTGTAGGTAAAGCCTTTTTGGTGCAGCCACTTGTTCAGGCCTGATACGGTATATTTGATACCCCAGCGATCGGTAATATAGGCGACGATCTGATGGACGTGTGCGTAAGTATATTCAGAAAGGTGTTCGACCAGTTGCCGAGTTTGCTCATCACTCAGGCGGCTTTCACTCCCCCCGTTCTCCGGCCTGAGCTTTTCCTTTTCCAGATAGGCGTCCAGATGGCGACAAATAGTGTATTCACTTTTTCTCAATGCCTGAGCGATAGCAGACGGTGACCACCCTTCAGACCTGAGCAAAACAGCCTTGATACGATCACACTCCCGTGCATCTCGCGATGTTTTGTGGCGAGATTCCAAGGCTACTTTTTGTTGGGCTGTCAGGGTGATTTTCGGCATGTTCGTACAATGTTGAAAATCGGCTGGAAAATCAAGCAACTTCAATGATCATGGGTATAGAGGTTGGCACGTCATCTGTTGGTCGTCGTTGAACCATGGTCAAATAAACGAAACATTGCCCGAGCACGTAGTGCGCCTGATTTAGCTTGTGGGCATGTTGGAAGGCAATGCCACAGCCGGGAGCCTTATCACTGAAACGAAGCACAAAGGTGTCATCAATGACCAGAAACAAAGGTTGCGTTTCAGGAATCGTAAGACAGCATAACTGCATGAAGCGAGCAACCACTTGATAGGTTTGCCAATGTCCTGTCTCAAGCCACTTGTGATAGCTGCCCCAGAAGTTGTGGAGCCTGCCCTGGAGCCATGACTGGGTGACAAAGCCCTCGGCGGTGATCATGCTGGCGACCAGCAGTTCACAGAACGTTGGTACTGATCTTGAGGGTAGCGCCACAGCCAGAAAAGAGATGTAATAGCCCAGATTACCGAGAATGAATCTTTGTTCTTGAGTGAGCATGGCGGTTCCAGCTGTAGGGGTTCGGAATCGCCATTTTGCGCCTGTATCCGTGAGTTATTGAAATTTGCTCACTCTAAACTCGAGTTAGATTTATTGATTACTATCGGTTCAGGTTAGTTCATCATCTGTAAAACCTGAATCATCTTCTTCATCGTCAGCTTCATCACCGTGAAGACTCTCATCACGACGCTTTAATACTTCAGCCAGCGAAGATGATTTTTTCAGTCCAACTACAGATTTTTCAGTCGGAGGGTTTTCATCCTTCATTTTTGTCGTTGTAACTGTATTGCTATTCCCTGCAGAACTTGAAGCAACTGAAGATTCTCCATTCTCTAAATTATTTTCAGGTTTAATACTTATTTGGATACTTTGAGTTGGTAACGAGTTTTGTTTAGATCTGATTTCAAAATCCTCTTCATCAGCTTCCCAGTCCTCATCAGTACTACCATCCACAACTGTATTGATACTTTCCTCTCTTGCAATAGAGCTATTGATTGAGCCTTGTCGCTGATCAAGTGCTCCGCCTAATGCTCTACCAATCCCTTCTGGAGGAGGGACAGGAAGTGTATCAGGTTTCTCTTCTACTTTTTTCAGTCCTGCTTTTTCTGCTCCACCAGCATTCCTGATAGCTTCCATCAAATTACTTCTATCACCAGACAAAAGTGCTATAGGCTGAGCTGCCCCCTGCACAGGGCTCTTTGAAGGCTCTTCTTCCGGACTTTTCTCAAGTGCCTTTTTAGGAGGCACATAACCTACTGGTGGCGGTGGTGGAACATAGGAAGGCGGGGAAGATGAAGTTGAGGGCTGCGAAGTATCTGCTATATCCAGCTGTTGATTATTTTCACTTTCCGGTACATCAACAGCTTCCTCATCTCCTTTCGCTGGCTCCGTTTGAGGAGCCTTTGTAGCAAGTTCCCCTTCCGTAAGCAGGGTCATATGCAAATTCATACTATCTCTGGGCAAAGAAGACTCATCAATACTCTTAGCTGTCGGAGGTGTGTCGTCTGAAGTTACAACAGGCTCGGGATTATCCTGACTATGCAACGGAGGTTTAAATGAATCAAATGTCACAGGTGGTTCATCAAAACCTTTATTTTGAGATGTGTATACAGGTGGCTGATCAGTCACAGAAACAAAGGGCTTAGCCTGAACATCAGTAACGTCTTTATGCTTATGCTTGTTCTTAAAATGATCTTTAATGAAATAATAGATATTTTTAATTGTTTTTAATGGGTTACGAACAAAGAGGCTCTTCCAGTTTTTCCTGTCCTCTGGACTGGACCCCATTAGATTTCTCTCTCCCGGTGTTTTAACAACATCACGATGGTCAGATGTTTTCCCGATTGGGGAGTCAACCTGATTCGTCCCGGAAGCTTCCGGAGTATCTATCCACAGGGGTGAATTATGGTTTGATCCGATCTTATTACTTCCGCCTGACATTATTTCATTCCTCTAATTTAATCCTTTAAACTCGAAAACCCTTGTTTTATAAAGCCTCATTACTCTCCATTACGAACCTGAATGGATTGCCGGAAAACATCATCAACCATATTTTTAGGGCTATTCTCCGCAAGGCTATTCAGTAGTTCCCCCAACTGATTAGCTTGGGTAGGAAATTCAGTGTTTCCTTCAGACTTCAGCTGCTCTTGCCAGCTTTCCAATTCATCTTGAAGCACATTAAGCTCGGCAGGTGAGCCTGCTAATCCTCTTACATCTTTTATGAGGTCTACCACATTCAGGTCCGTCTGAGGTCCGTACCCATCATTAGTGAACTTTGCTATCAACTCGGAAGCTGTTTTGGGAGATACTGCTAACCAGTTTGTCTCATTACTTATATTTTCAGCACTTTCAGGGCTATCAGTATTTTCTTTGGGCAAGACCTCACCTTTCATTTGAGGCTGATTACTTGATGATTTAGCGCTAATTGCACTATCTGCATCATCATTCCAATCATCATCTTCATCATCCCTACCATCACGGTCATCGTTATTGATTATTTCACCCACATTTTTATCGATTGCTCTTGCAAAGGCATCGGCTAGTGGATTTGACGGTTTACTAGATTTATCATGTCTTTCCACACTTTTTAGTTTGCTTTTACTAAATTTCTCAATATCACTCAGTAAATCACCTCTGGACTTATCTTCTCCGACTTTCTGCTCTGACGACTGAGCTGAATCAGCAGGGTTACCTTGAGATTTGGATACCTTTTTCAATTTTTCGCCATTCTGACCAAAACTCTCAATGGCATTCAGCAAATTACTCCGAGGATTATCTTCTTTGGCTTTAATTCCTGATTCTGGCAGTGGTACAATATCAACATTAATTTCAACATCGGTTATATCTTCAAGCACAGAAACAATCTCTCTTCGTGCAAGTGATGACTTGAGGTCATTAGCAATTTCACTATTGAAGCCGAAAATCTTGTCAAATTTATATTGCAAATCCTGCTTTGCCTTTTCAGCATCACCTTTGAGAAAGTCATCAATAATTGTATTGATTTGATTAAGAGTTGCTGCTGAATACCCCATTCCTATAAAGATCCTGTTTAAATCAACCAAACGTTGATAATCATCATCTTCATATAAATCATACTGTTCCCACAAAAAGCCATCCAGGTTGATTTCTTGTGAAACCCATTTATTTAAACCATTAATTGCATTTTCGACTGAGTGACCATTATTCACCCAGTCTTTTACTGCACTCTCAACTACAGATGAAAATTCCGGATCAATTTCATCAATACCTTCTATAAACTCTTTAATCTGTTGCTGTTCTTCTTCACTCAGTGAGACCGTATTATTATCTATTCCCCCTGTTCGAGGTGTTTCTGAGACACTGGGCTCAGAAGGCACAGCACTTGTCAGAGGTTCATCATTGACTATCTGCTGTGGTGAAAGCGGTGGCGGCAGGTTATCAGTCTCAGGTACAGGTGTATCCAACAAGTTATCTGCGCTGATCAGCGGTGTGGTAGTTTCCTGTGAAGCATCCAAATCATCAAAACTAATTGTTTCCGTCTGCGTCTCTACTTCGCCTGCGTCTGGTGATGTGTGACTTGGAGATAAATTATCCAATGACTTTGAGGGTATTGGGTGAGCCGGGACTTCTACTGTTAAAGTATCAGGTGCAACCACTTTATCATCTCTTGGTGGTAACGGCGGCGCCTTTATTGCCGGTGACTCAACATTGGAAGATACAGGTGATGAGTTGATATCAGATTGCCGTGGAGGTAGTGGTGGTGAATCTTTTAATACTTCTGCACTAACTGTTTCTGATGAGGATTCTTTTTTCAGAGTATTAGAATTACTTGATGCTACTTCCTCTGAGTTGATACTTTTTGTTAGCTTCACTTGCTTTGGAGAAGCTTCCGGTATGAACTCTGGTTTCGGAGCTGTGGGTACCCTGACCATTTCACTTGTTTGTTTTTTTTCTGTTGCCAGTGTTTGAAAATACTCACCTATTTCATCAAAATAATCGCCTGCTGTAGCATATTCTCCTGGCCGTTCAGGCAAGTCTATTTTAGTGGTTTCATTTGCAGCTTTTGTATACATGGCTGTCAGTGCTTCTTTTTGCAAAAAACGCTGAAAGTCATTCTTCTTGCTTCTCCAGTCAGGACTATTACGATCAGTTCCAACAAAAGCTTCCAGTTTATCTATATCTGTTTTTTCCAAATCAAGCACTGCTTTTTTTGCAGTAATAATCAATTGATCAAGCAGTTTTATTTCTTGCTGTTGTCCATGTACAAATTTCTTTACAACATCAAGCAGATTAGCTTCAATGAAAGCTGCACAATGCTCTCTTACGAAGATATCTTTTTGCTTCTGAATTTGATGACTATCATATACGCCCAATGAAACGGGGCTCGTGAGGTCATTTATACTCGTCTGATCATTTTCAGAGAAGAAGTCTTCATCGACACTTCCTGTTGATAAGGTATCTGAAAGGTCTGAATCAAAACTTCTAACAGAAACATTATCATCAAAAAAACCTTCATCAACAGTTTTTACAGACTCACTATCTGATCTGTCTTGTTTTAAACTCTTAACTGAATGGGCACCTGATTCATCTGATTTAAAACTTTTAACGGAATAAGTGTCGGGTGACTTCTTAGACAGAGATGACCACGCACCTAAATCAGGTGCTGATCTTATTGAAGATATTGAGTCAGAGCGAGTTAAAGGTCGTGCAATTCTTGTTTTAATCAGTTTTTTTGGCAGCTCGCTTACTTTTGATTTAGAAAATTTCTTACTGCCGCCTCCAACAAGCCTTTTCAATGCCGACTGAATTGTTTTTTTCACACTAAAACGACCCAGCCGCCCTTTACTTCCCCCTTTAACACTCTTTGGGGTTGAATCGAGTAAATGCTCCGGTGTTTTAAATGTCTTTCCAATACTAAGTTTCATTACAGCATCCGTGCTGTCAGGTAATTAAATTAAAAAGGCATACATTTAATGATAACACTCTGCTAGATATTTACTGTGAATATTCCATTTTTCAATCTCGCATGCTGAAAATAACACTTTTTAATTTCATTAAAATATATAAAGATATTTTTTTATTGCTCCTATTTTGGCTATCCAGCCCATTTCCCTTAAAAAACCGATAGCTGTCACTACCTTTCAAAGCAAATATCGCTTTCCAACAGCATTCACGGTAAGGTCATATGAAACTCTTTCTGTGTCGAAGTTAATGGTAAAAATCACTCAAAAATGCAAATTACCGGTCGCTCAGCTGACCGCTCGCCAGCCCCGCAACACATTGGGTTTCCGTACCACTGCCAGCCTTAAGCCCCGTACCGGGATTCTGGGGCAGGAACGGGCTACAACCGCTCTGCAGTTCGGTGTAGCTATGCAGCGCAGTGGCTATAACATCTATGTGATGGGTGAATCCGGCACGGGTAGAATGTCTTATGTCCGTCATTATCTGGAAGGCGAGGCCAAGCGTATGCCTTCGCCACCGGATTACGCCTACGTTAATAACTTTGATAATCCCAGAGAGCCTAAGGTACTGGCTCTGCCTGCCGGGTTTTGTAATGAGCTAGTTTCTGATATCAATGAGCTGTTGGACAGTATTCTGGCCACTTTCCCTACCACATTTGAAAGCCCCACATACCAGCAGAAGAAAAGCCTGATTGAGCGCGACTTCAACAAACGTTACGACCATGCGATTGATGCAGTGGAACAGGAAGCCGTCAAACGCAATATTGCCCTGTTCCGTGAAACCGGGTCACTCAGCTTTACACCTATGGCGAAAGGCAAAGCGATGGATGAAACTGAGTTTGCTCGCCTGCCGGACAAAAAAAGAGAAAAATTCAACAGCGATATTACCGAACTGGAAACCCTGTTGAACAACTCACTGGTTGAAATGCCCCAGTGGAAGCGCGAATCCAACGACCAGCTGCGTAAGCTTAATCAGGAAACGATCGATCAGGCTATCGAGCCTCTGCTTAAGCCTCTGCATAAAAAGTACAAAAAGCAGAAGGACGTCGTTGAATATCTCAAAGAAGCCAAGCAACATCTCCACCGTATTGTTATAGAACATCTGACTGATGATCGCGGGTTAGACCCGAGGGAAGATGCCAGCAAACGTCAGCTGATGATAGATAACTATCTTCCTAACCCCGTTGTAGCCAACAAAAAGAAAGGTGCTGTTCCTGTCGTCTTTGAGTCACACCCAAACTATAAAAAC
Source organism: Endozoicomonadaceae bacterium (assembly GCA_965261725.1). Classification (GTDB taxonomy): domain Bacteria; phylum Pseudomonadota; class Gammaproteobacteria; order Pseudomonadales; family Endozoicomonadaceae; genus CANDOC01. The sequence continues at coordinate 107,149 of CBDHDU010000012.1, forward strand.
CTGTTTGGCCGGATCGAATATGCCAGTGAAATGGGTGCTCTGGTTACCAATTACCGTCAGATCTGTGCAGGCTCTCTGCATAAGGCTAATGGCGGCTATCTGGTTATCGAAGCAGCAAAGCTGCTGGAAGAGCCTTTTGTCTGGGAAGCACTAAAACGCGCCCTGAAAGAAAAAGAACTGAAAATCGAATCCCCCTATTCTGAGCTCGGGCTACTAAATACCACCACCCTGACCCCTGAGAATATTCCTCTGGATGTCAAAATCATTCTGGTGGGGTCACGGGAGATTTATTACATCCTGCAACAACTGGATCCGGACTTTCATGAGATGTTCAGGGTTCTGGTTGATTTCGAAGGATATATTCCAAGAACACCGGACAATGTTCAGGCCTTTGCCCGCCTGCTGAAATGCCGCGCTGAGGACGAAGGATATCCACCGCTGACAGCCGGAGCGGTCGCGCGGATGGTTGAACAAAGTTCCCGTAAAGCAGAACACCAGAAACATCTTTCAGCCCATATTGGTGATCTTTTCGATTTATTATCCGAATCCGACTTTATTCGTCGTATGAATAAAGGCGACAAGATCGAAGAGAAACATATTGATCAGGCGCTGGAAGCTAAAGCAGAACGTACCAGTCGGGTAAGCCGTCAAATATTGGATGAGATCATTGAAGGTACGGTACTGATCGATACAGACGGTGATGCCATCGGTAAAATCAATGGCCTTACTGTGTTAACTATTGGTGATACCAGCTTTGGTTCCCCTGCCCGTATTACAGCGGCAGTCCATCCCGGCAGTCAAGGCATTGTAGATATCGAGCGTGAATCTACCCTCGGGCAGGCTATTCACTCCAAAGGCATCATGATCCTGTCAGGTTTTCTTGGCAGTACTTACGCCCAGCGCTTTCCTCTCGCGATTTCTGCCAGCCTTGCTATGGAGCAATCCTATGGCTATATCGATGGCGACAGTGCTTCAGTTGCAGAATTATGCTGTCTGATATCGGCACTGACAAATACGCCAATAAATCAAGGCTTTTCAGTCACTGGCTCAATGAACCAGCATGGTGAAGTACAGGCCATTGGCGGTGTGAATGAAAAAATCGAAGGATTTTTTGCGCTATGCGAAGCACGAGGGCTAACAGGAAAACAGGGCGTTATTATTCCAGCTTCTAATGTTAATAATTTGATGCTGAGTCAAAAGGTTATTGATAGTTGTCGTAAGAAAAAATTCCATATCTATGCCATTGAACATGTTGAAGAAGCTTTGACTCTGCTGACAGGGCAGGAACCTGGAAAAGCTGATAAGAAAGGTGAATACCCTGAAGGAACCGTGAATCGAAAAGTTGTTGACCGACTACGCGAAATCGCTGAAATGGCCAAGGATAGTAGCGATTAGGTGTTAGGCAACCTCCTCTTCAACTTAACGATGTCGCTTTCTCCTGATTTTAGGAGAAAGCGAGTTCATCCTGAGAATACTTTTAGAACCGATAATTAACCCCGGCATTGAAAATATGACTTGTCATGTTATTGCTATGTGTACCGTGATAACCGAGTTCAAGGCTCAAACATTCATTTAGCATGCTGTTAACACCCAACCGGTAATAAGCTTCATTTTCATCGTAATGATCTTTGATAGTGCCAGAGTTATCACATTTTATTTTCTGCTCATCAAAGTGATTATATTGCCACCCAACACCAAAGAATAACTCTGTCGGCCATTCAAACTGGAGCCCGTTATAGTTTAGTGAAACGCCCAGACGGCTAGACCAGTCACTTCGGTTGTCAGGTGTCACCTGCCGATCTTTGACATTGTATGCATTGGCTGCAAACTTCTCACGGTACTTGTCATAGTCCGAAAAAACATACATGAAGTTAAATTCAGGCGTCATCATCAACCCGGAGGTATAATCATCAAGACTGATGTCATACCCTGTGCCTAAAAATAAATTGACTTCCTGATATTTGTAATCGCTTTTTCCTGTTGCATAGGAGTAGTTCTGCTTCGCGCAGACATCATTATGTGCATAGGTGACAGCCATATCGACATGCATTGGCCCGCCATGCCAGGAAGCAAAAGGCCCTGCTCTCATGGTGCTGATATCGACATGACCTTTTTTATTATGTAGATCAGCATCCTGCTTCTGCCCTCCCAGCATAAAGCCAACCGACCATTCTTCGTTCAACTGATTATAAACACCAACATCTGCTCCGAATCCACCAAGGTCGAAGCCGGGCAAGCTTTTTTCGCCATCTTCTTTTGCTGATAAACCATAACCACTGAAGAATGTATGCCAAGGTCCCATTTCAATAACATTGTCGCCAATCTTAACAAACCGGTTTGAATCAGCCTCCTCTTCATCCAACATGGGTTTTGCATCTTTTGGCAAAGCATCAGGGTCAACATGATGCTTTTTCATCATGGCATTAATTTGCTGATCATGATTGCTTGCTTCAGCTGCTGCACGGCGCAATTGCATCGTCAGACTAACAAAGCTTCGCATTGTTGCCAGCATCGTTAAGCGACTGGCTACTGCTGATGACTTAGGATAAGGCAATTTGATCGTGCCATCTGGGCCTGGTAAAGGAACGCCTAAGGCCCCCCCAGGTAATACAGTCGGCGTTAACCAACTGGGAATGTTGGTAGCCTTGACAAAATACTGCCCATCAATTTTATAAATTTGTGAGGTATCAACAGTAATTGTGGCAGGATCAGGAACTGGAGGTCTGTGCGGCAAGGGCAGACGATGCTCTGCAGCCTCAGCAGTCAAGGCCCCAATTAATACAACAGGAAATATCAGATGAACTATTGTTTTTAACCCAGAATTCACACCATACCCCTCTACCAGCTATCAACCCTTGCTCCAATAGCAAAAGTAGACGATAGGATGGTGTTATGCTGAACTTTAGTAGATAAACAGAGGGCTGTGTTGCCGGCAATAGTTGGCGTACTAACGCACCAATCACAGGTTGTCCGATGGGACTTATGATTAGCAGAAGTTACAAAAATTATGTAATGCCCACGAGTCATAGGCTTATCCAGAAATGCAGGAAATATAGGGGTTGTAGCCCTTCAACTATCGCCGACAACACAGCCTAAACAGAGTATGTCGTTAATTATTTGAGATCATTCTGACAGGCATACGACGTGCACCCCAATCTCCCGGAACAGCTTCCAAAAAACCCGGCAAAGGTTGATTACATTGACTGCAACAGCCTTTTTCATTTATACCCCAGGCTCCGAGTTCATACCAGTCGCGTTCAATTAATAAAGCACCACAGGATGAGCACCAGGTTGTGCCGCCGGTATTGTCATGTACATTGCCGGTATACGCATAATGAATACCGTTTTCCAATGCAATGGCTCTTGCCCGAGTTAGCGTTGCTGCTGGAGTTCTTCCAATATCACGCATTTTCCAGTCGGGATGAAACGCAGTGAAATGCATCGGCACATCTGGGCCAAGATGTTCGACTACCCATTGTGTCATCGCATAAAGTTCTTTATCTGAATCATTTTCACCCGGAATCAGCAGGTTGGTTATTTCAAACCAGACAGAGGTTTCCTGTTTCAGGTATTTGAGCGTTTCGAGAACATTTGCTAAAGAGCCCCCACATATTTTTTTATAAAAGCGCTCGGTAAATGCTTTCAAATCTATATTTGCTGCATCCATCTTGCTGAAAAAACGTTCCCGGGGTTTTTCGCAGATATATCCGGCACTGACAGCAACAGCCTTAATATCCTGTTCATGGGCAGCATCCGCCACATCCATGGCGTACTCCATAAATATGACTGGGTCATTATATGTAAATGCCAGACTGCGACAGCCCAGAGATTTTGCCGTTAAAGCAAGCTGTTCAGGCATTGCCTGATCGGCCAGTGTATCCATTTCGCGGGACTTGCTCATATCCCAGTTCTGGCAGAATTTACAGGCAAGATTACATCCTGCCGTTCCAAACGACAGCACTGATGTGCCGGGTAAAAAATGATTCAGCGGTTTCTTTTCAATAGGGTCGATACAAAAACCGCTGGATCGACCGTAGCTTGTTAAAACAATTTGATTATCATGACGAGCCCGGACAAAACAAAGCCCCTGCTGCCCTTCTCTTAGCTTGCAGGCTCGCGGGCACAGGTCGCACTGTAGCCGACCATCTTCCAGCTCATGCCAGTATTCGGTCGGATAATATTCAGGCGGCGCTGATAGCAAGTGATTAATCATAACCCTGTCCTTTGGATTGCACGTGTGACGCACAGGAATAACACTATAATTATAGAAGTTACTCCTGAATCTAACGGAACGGCGATATGAATACCCGACCGCCCGCAGTCGCCGGCAGTTTTTATCCAGCCGGAGAAACAACCTTACAGGATACTGTATCCAGCTTTCTGGAAGATGCAGATAAACGGGATTTATCGCCTAAAGCCATTATTGTTCCCCATGCTGGTTATATTTATTCCGGCCCGATTGCTGCCAGTGCATATGCATTGCTGGCACCTGTGACAGAACAGATAAAACGGGTTGTATTACTGGGACCTTCTCATCATATTCCCTTCGAAGGGCTGGCACTGCCTGAGGCTCAGTCGTTTACGACACCATTAGGTCCCGTTAAGCTGGATACAGAAATCATGGATGAATTACTCCGGTTCAGTCAGGTACAATCGCTGGATGCTGCCCATGAGCATGAACATTCACTGGAAGTTCAATGCCCTTTCCTGCAGACCTGCCTGCCTGATTTTATGCTGGTTCCTCTTGTTGTTGGTGCTGCGCCACCGCTGGCAGTTGCAGAAGTGCTGGATTTCCTTTGGGGCGGTAATGAAACGCTGATCGTTATCAGTACAGACCTGAGCCATTATCATAATTACGAAGAAGCCTGCAGCCGGGATAACGTCACCCGCCGTGCTATTGAACAACTGAATACTAATCTAACCGGCGGTCAGGCCTGTGGTGCCCATCCATTGAACGGATTACTTGCTGTTGCCCAGCGTCGCGGAATGGAAGTCATTACTCTGGATATGCGTAATTCCGGGGATACGGCAGGTGATAAACAACGGGTCGTAGGTTACGGTGCATTTGCTGTGCAGTAGTTTATTCCTACACCGTTGCTTACTTGAAAACAGTTATTCAGCAACAATACTGTGGACACTTTTTCCCCAGTAATACCAAGGGTTTCAGTGCATAGGGTACTTTTTAGCAGGTCTGAGAAACCCCAAACTTGCAATTAAATCCTAGCCCTTGCGGTGCAAGCCTTGGTGCATCAATGTTGAGTTCTCGAAAAACTGTCCACAGTATTGCAGCAACAGGGCGAAAGTACGGGGTGTACTTTAGTGCAAATAAATGTGAACTGACGGATAATAGCTCCACAATTTATTGTATTTTTATCGCTATATCTGCATTACGATAGTCGCAATTATGACTTTGTGTTCTAAAAACCGGTTAGTGTGGAACTATGGTCAGCGCGGTGCTTTCGCCCTGATTGCAGCAACCGGACTGCAATAATGGATACTCACCCTACTCCTGAATTACAAAACAAACTGTTAACCCTGGCTCGGGATGTTATTCATCATGGCTGTACAACCGGGCAGGCGCCTGATATCAACTCGCTGGGTGATACTCCTGATTTAAACGAGCCGGGTTGTTGCTTTGTCACTTTACAAAAAAATGGTCAGCTTCGCGGCTGTATTGGCTCTCTGGAACCTCATCGCCCGTTAATTATTGATATTGCTGCCAATGCTTTTTCCAGTGCGTTTAACGATCCTCGCTTTAATCCTGTAACGGCATCAGAGTTATCAGCTATCCGGATTGAAATATCTATATTGTCACCCCTTACTCCTTTACCTGTATCATCAGAAGCAGAACTACTGGCTGCATTAGTCCCTGAACAGGATGGGCTGCTCATCGAAAGTGGTCATTATCGTGCTACGTTCCTGCCCCAGGTGTGGGAACAGCTGAAGCAGCCGGAAGAATTCCTGCTTCAGCTGAAAAAAAAGGCCGGAATGCCCGATACACTCTGGCCTGAAGATATGAAATGCTATCGTTATTACTGCTTCAAATTCACCGAATAACAATAATCTTTCAAAGCGCCAGTCGCTCGTTAACTTTAGTCCATTGCCCTTGCTGAATAACGGGTCCCATATTGAAGCCATCAGGTGCCCCACCGGCATTCTCAATCGTAATAACCAGTGGTCGTATCTCAAACTTCTCTTTTATTTCCGGTGTCAAAACAAACTCTTTGGTGCCATATTTAGGCAGGATACCCAGCGATACCGGCTCCCTGCCATCAATCATCAGCCATAGCTCACATACCTTACCATCAGGTAAATCATCAGGCTGAACCGCTTCCATATAAATACGATCTGCACTCATTGAGGCATTAACTATCCAGCCCGGCTCTTTGGTCGTAATTACTCAATAAGTGCTGGATAAGGAACAACTCGGTTCAATCGGCTATCTTCTTCTTATGACTTTTTTTGCTCATGATGAACAGCAACTGGCTCTACCTGAGAAGCTACTGGAATTTATCACCCAACAGCAGGAGCAGATTGCCCAGCAGCAGGAACAGATTGTTCAGTTGCAAAGGCAGGTTGAAGTGCTTGAGGCTGAAATTCGTCGTTTGAAAAAACTGCCAGCAAAACCGGACATCCAGCCCAACACCGCGCCTCATGATGATGCTGCCGAGAGCTCTGAAGGCAATGAGCAGTCAGCAGTTGAGGACAACGATACGGCTGAACCTGATGCTACGTTAACGCGTCAGGTCAACAAGCCCGATGAGAAAACCCGGAAACAACGCAAACAACCCTCAAAACCGGCACCTGAAAAGTCAGTCACTATTGAAGTCACAGGGGTTCCACCCGGATCCACCTAGAATGGATACACACCCTTTCATGTACAGGAACTGACAATCAATACGTCCAGTATCGAGTATCAGCTGGAACAATGGATAACCCCCGACAGGAAAACCATTACCGCTAAACCGCCAGTCGATCTCCATGGGCATCATTATGGACCCGTACTGCAAGCTTATGTCCTGTACCAACACCATGGTTGCTCTGTTACCCAACCTGAGTTGCTGGACTGGCTATGGGACATTGGGATTTCTATTTCAGCAGGAGAACTGAGTCTGCTCCTGACCCAGGAGCATAATCAATTCCATGCTGAGAAGGATGAGCTGCTGATTACCGGTATTCGTTGTTCTGGCTATATTCAGACAGACGACACGGGTACAAGGCACAAGGGGCAGAATGGTTATTGCACCATTATCAACAACGAGTCCTTTGCCTGGTTCGCCAGCACAGGCAGTAAAAGCCGGGAAAATTTTGTGAGTTTGCTGCATCGCCCATGGCGAACCTACACATTAACAGAAGAAGCCCTGGATTATCTGGAAGAACATCATTATCCCCAAAAATGGCTTAGGATCCTCAAACCGTACAACGGAGTAACGTTCCTGAACCGTCAAGCCTGGGAAGCCTTCATGAACGACCAGGGTTTAACAGGGAAAAAACGTCGCCAACAAGCCAGTGAAGCCATGATTTATGGCAGCCTGATACAGCATGGAGCAGGGCACCTGACCACCTTCAGCGATGGCGCACGACAGTTTGACGTATTCAAACACAGCCAGTGCTGGATTCATGCAGAGCGAGGGCTGGCAAAAGTCCACCCGGTCAACGACCAGCAAGCTATGGCTCAGAAATGGTGCCGGACATGGTTCTGGGCGATTTACGATGACCTGAAAGCCTTCAAAGCTGAGCCCGATGCCGAGAAAGCACTGAAGGTATGGTTGGGCTTTCATATGCTTGTCCAGACCCGAACATGCTGTGAACCACTGCAGGAAGCCCTGTCAGGTCTGGCACTGATCAAAGAAGAGCTGTTGCTTGTACTGAAAGACCCGAACTTGCCATTGCATAACAACCTGAGCGAAAGCCAGATACGGGAATACGCCAATCGACGAAAAATCAGTGGTGGTACGCGAAGCGATGCAGGGCGGCAATGTCGCGACACCTTTGCCAGCCTGAAGAAAACGTGTCGCCTGTATGGTCTCTCGTTTTGGGATTATCTGACAGACAGATTAACAGGCAGCGGGTTGTTTCCGAGGCTGGCAAGCTTGATTGAAAAAACGGCACGTACTTTGCCTTGCGGGCTTTGCAGCAGTTTTTGAGTAATTACCTTTGGTCTGGTTGGAGATAACATAGATATAATCAGCGTTAGATATCGTCGGCGTTCGCCCCTGAATAAATACGATACCAACCACCAAAAACAACATCAGACTGAACGACAGCTTTCGCCAAAAGCTCAGCGATTCATAAAAGCGACTGCCACTGTTTATCTCTTTTTTAAGAGTGTGCCATACATGTTTAGGAGGCTTAACTTGACATCCTCCCACGCCTAAAGACGTGGGATTCCTCCTGCGAGACGGCAATGCCCTGCCGCGAGAATGTTCTTTGCCGCGTTCAAATCACGCAAATGTTCGGCTCCGCACTCCGAACAAGCCCATTCTCTTATTCCAAGACCTGCTCTACCTTTCGGACTGCTGGGCGGCATAACGCCACAGCACGAACAAGTCTGGGTGGAGTAGGATTCGTTTACGACTTCAAACACCACTGATCGCGCCATCGCTTTATATTTCAGTTGGTCTTTTAGCATTCCCCAGCCAGCATCCAGAACAGACTTTGCCATTTTTGTTTTTGCCAGCTTTGTACTGCTTACGTCGCCTACGAATATAGCGGCATTGTCTTCAACCAATGCCGTAGTAAACTTATGTATGTGGTCTTTGCGGCGATTCTTTATTTTTGCGTGTATCGCCTTCACACGTTGTTTTTTGTTGGCTCTCTGAGCCTTTCCCAACTTTGATTCAAGTGCCCGATAGAACTGTTTTGATTCAAGTTGAATACCATCGCTACAGGTGGCTACGTCTTTGAGTCCAAGGTCTATGCCTATTGCTGATTCGCTCTTACTCTTTTCCGTCTCAATCTGAACAGCAACATTGAAATACCACCGACCACGGCTATCTTCCGAAAAACTACCGGCAGCAAACTGATAGTCGGAAAGTCCGTAGCTATCCCAAACGCTAAAACAGTGCCTTGCAAAACGAACCTGACCACCTACCCATTTTGCTGAACCTTTTTTGAAGGGTATCCAACCCAAAGAACGCTTACTGCCTGAGCTTTTGCGCCAGCGTAATTTGGCTTTCTTGAACTGCTTTCTGGCTTGGTGATGTTTCGCGCAAATCTCTTGCGCTGTATGAGAGGGGATTATAAAGCCACGTTCCCTTCTGGCTTGAAGGATCGGCTTTTGCACATCGTAAGCAGATAACCAGACAGGCTTAACCGCGCCAATATCACTGTAGTTGTGACTGGCTTTCGTGGTTAGCTCATTCGCAAGATTAAAGACCTGATTAACCTCAAAAGCCATCTGCCGCAAAATCTTTGCGTGCTTGTCTTTAATTCTTACCGATAACGTCTTGGTCTGAATGCTCATAATTAGCTAATATAAAGACTTAAAAACTAATATTCAAGGTTGGTCTAATGGAAATTCGCAAAGGGAGACGGTGCGTGTTTATGCTTCATGCACACCTAATTTTTATAACCAAATACAGAGGCAAGATTTTCAATGATGCCCATCTGCAAACGCTAGAAGGAATATGCCGGAAAGTCTGTTTGGAATTTGATGTAGAGTTGGAAGAATTTAACGGCGAGCAAGACCATATTCACTTGCTCGTAAATTACCCACCTAAAGTTTCTGTCTCGAAACTGGTTAATAGTCTGAAGGGAGTGTCTAGCAGGCAGTTAAAGCTACACCATCCAGAGTTAATAAAGCCTGCTTACATGAAAAATTCTTTATGGAGTCCAAGTTACTTTGCAGGCTCTGTAGGGGGAGCGCCGATAGACATTCTCCGGCAGTATATTGAACAACAAGATAGACCGCATTAGGAGTCCTTCGGACTCCACACTATCCTTCCCAGCACTAAAAGTACTGGGCTTGTCGTGTTATTCGGTCATCAATTCCCCGATGAAGCACCGTTAGCCGCTCTCGCCACTCCTGCACTAATTTTTGAGTCTCATGGCTAACGCTGATCAATGCTTCAAATGCGACTTTATTTTCTTCTGACAGCGTGCCCAAAACATACTCTGCCGCCGCAGCATCCCGATGGCTGGCCTGCGTTAAATCGATTGTGTCATGCATTCCTTTAACCTCAACAGCCCTCTTCTAACCCAGGTTTTAACCGTTCCCAGCGGAACCTGCATGCGCTCTGCCAGCAATGGATGAGTTAGTCCTTCAAAATAGGCAAGCTCTACACTCTGTCTGTAATTATCCGGCAACGTATCAATGCAGGCATGAACCCTGTTACCACTCTGCTGCTTTTCCAGCACAACCTCATGTGGTGTTTCATTACCTTCGAGCGCATCCAGAACATCACCTGATTCCTGCCCGGCCAGCTTTCTGTTTTTTCTTAACTGATCCAGCGCCTGATTTCTGGCAATGGTTGCCAGCCATGTCATGGCATTTGCCTTTTCAGGCTGAAAGCGATCAGCATGGCTCCAGATTTTGATATAAACCTGCTGCAGACAGTCTTCCGATTCAGCCTGATTCTTGAGGATACGTAACAAAAGCCCGAATAGTTTCGGTGAGGTCAGACGATAAAGATTTTCAAAATGACTACGGTCACCCTGAGAGCAGCCCTGCAGGTAATAAACAATGCGGGCATTCTCATCATCGGGGGCTTTCCGCTTACTGCTTCGCCAGCGCTCAGGCAGTATCTGGCTTATTCTATTGCTATTCATCACAGCCTGTACTTCTTATTTTTATTACACACGGATTGTAACAGGTGTAGCACGGTTAATAATCCTTCACGTCAACACCAACAAGGAATTGAAAGGAGAAATCTTTATAACTTCATAAAGATCAGTGTTGTAAGTAGTGAACGCACACCGGTTTTCACGTTACACTGAAGCCAAGGAGAGAGAAGAACGCTATGAATCAAAATAAAATGTTCAAGCCTCTCATTGAGGCACTGTATTTTTTCCGTGCTTTTGGTATGCCGGTGTGGGGGATATTTTTCCTGTCCGGTATTTGTGAAGAGTGGCTTTACCTGATGGTTGTCGAGGGGGATGCCTCTGATTTCAACCGGGGGATTGCCCAGGCTCTTACTGCCAGTATTGTTGAGCCTCTTGCCGCCAGTATTGCACTGGTTTTTATCCACCAGATCAGCATCAATCAACCTGCCACCCTGACCAGCGCCTTTAAACAGGCTTTACCCTATTACCCCAGATTACTGGCAACCTTTATGCTTGGAGGGTTGTTAATCGTCACCGGGCTGGCACTTTATATCCTTCCCGGACTGTACCTGATGTATAAACTGCTGTTTGCCGAGTTGCATGTTGTACTGGAAAACCGGCAACCGGTTGATGCAATGCGTGCCAGTTTTAAACAAACCAAAGACAAGGCAGAAAAAATTGTCCCTGCCTTTGTGCCGATTGTTCTCAGTGTTTTCCTGCTGGAAGGGATGAGCGATCATTTGATGGGAGACTGGCTGGAACCCGCAGCATTTGTGATAGCCAAACGGGCGGTGATTGCACTGCCATCAGCATTACTGGCTATTGTGATTTACAGGTTGTATTCCCTGACTCAGCCACACCCTCTCAGCCCTTCTTAAGCTCCTGAGCTAACAGGCCAAACTCAACAGTAAGGGCATCATATACAGGATCAAGCGGCGGTGGTTGTTTTTCCAGATCTTCAGCATAAGCCGCCAAAAGCTCCGCCCCTACAATCCGGGCGGCGCCTTTTATTCTGTGCCCCAAGCGGGAAGCTGCCTGCCAGTCCTGCTTTTCCAGTACGGCAGCGATGTCCTGAAGATCACTTTGGGTTGTTTCCAGAAACTGCTGGATAAGATCCTGACGCATTTCCAGATCATCACCCACAATCGCTTCCAGCATACTTGAATCAAACCGTACACCACGGTTCTCTGTGTTCATTCGGGGTTCCTTTTCCCAAAAGACATATCACAACTGTGTTTGTCGGCAGTGAAGCAAAAATCCTCAGGTAAGGCTTTTGTTCAATCGCCGCCAGTTAAATCCTGATCCAGGGTCAGTTTTCCGGTCAGGTGCAATATCACTGTGCCCGACAATAGCTTCCCGCTTCATATTGGGATAATGCTCCAGAAAAACCGGAATCAAACTGCTTAACGCTGCATATTGCTCAGCCGTACAACCACTGTCATCTGTAGACTCTAGTTCAATACCGATAGCAAAATCATTACAACGAGATCGGCCTTTATAGAAAGATAATCCGGCATGCCATGCCCGATGATGGAACGGCACAAACTGGATTACCTGTCCGGTTCGTTCGATCAGCAAATGAGCGGAAACCTGAAGTGTGTGAATGGTCTTGAAATACGGATGCATTTCAGGCTGCAATTGATTTGAGAAGAAAGCCTGAATATGTCCGCCACCAAATTCTCCGGGTGGGAGGCTAATGCCATGCAATACCAGCAAGGAAATATCTTCCGGATCGGGGCGTGCATCCGCATTCGGGCTGGGAATATAATTGGCCTCTTGCAACAGGCCATTTTGGATTGTCCAGTCAGTCATTTCAACGAAGCTTGAAGTTACCTAAAACAGACTGGAGGGCTTTGTCGAATAACAAATCGTCTTCCAGTATTTTTAAGGTACCATCCTGAATTTCCTGCGCAAGCTCATGCGCATTTTGCTCTACGACTTTCATGCCCTGAGTGTTCTCAAACACATAGCGGTCATTAGCTTTCGAAATAGCAGTGAGCCGACAACGCAATGAACCGCCTTTTTCCCCGAAGAACTCAACCCACTGACCTTTTCTGAGTTTCGCAACCTGCTGTAGCGGATACTCAAGCTTTTCTGCCTTTGTTTTTTCGCGAGGCTTGGCGCTTGAAGAATAAGGGCGGGCATCAGGTGGTGTCTGTAGCACAATCTCTTCTGACGCTTCAGCAGTCATTTTTTCCTGTAGCTGTTTAGCCGACAGTTTTTCCTTATCCTTTGCTACTGTCTGTTTTGTTTTTCGTGGTTTGGCTTTTGTAGAATGAAAGGAAGGATGTTGTTTCCGAACCTGATCCTGCTGCGCTGGCTTAGCTGTCTTTTGTTCTTTTACATGAGCTTTCGATAACAGCGGCAGAACATTGTCCTCAAAGTCCTGAAATACGACACTAAAAATTCTGGGATCATCATCAAAACCTGTCAGCAGTCGGTCAACAATATTCTCCATTCGGGTGAACACCGGGTCTCCCCGTTCAATCGCTTCATCACTCAGCTCCATACCAACTGCCGCTAATCCATTCAGTAACCGTCGGGCAGGATGGACACGCTGACGGAAGAACAGCTCATCCATTTGGGCAAGTTTTAGCACTGGTATCTGTAAACGACTGAGTAATGCCCTTACCGCTGCGGGTAATAGATGATCATCGATAATGTATTCAAACAATAAGGATACAAAATTAATCAGCCGGCCATCCTGATTTGTAGCGGGTGATGTCGCCGGAGTTTGATATATACAGCCATGTCCGAATTCAGCCAGTAATCGACTTATTTTTTCATACAGTGTATCCAGATCAGCCAGAACATCAGACTCAAAATGCTTCCACAACATTAAGTTAACTCTGGAATCCAGCTCAAGCTGATCCATAGCATATTTAAAACCCCGGCACAGCGCTTCAGGAAAAAATGGAACGGCTCCAGCAGCCAGTCCCGACCCACCCAGAGCCAGATCAAGCTGACCGGTCAAATGCGCATGACAAGTTTCAAACCTGCGATCAAAACGACGCACTGTATTTTCAAACGCCAGAGAAGAGTCCGAATCGCCAGTCTCCACCAAATGTAATTTATTCTTCTTTGTCTTTTCTGCCAGCCTGACTTCAGATCCTGTAGAAAGAAGCTCCAGACAAAGCTCATCGTACCTTCCGGTACAGTTCTGCATAAAGCTTTGCCGTTGACGCCGGAGGTAGCCTAATGAATCAAAGTAAGTGTTCTGATCACTGGATGAAGCATGCTCAGCCATAGAAAACAGTGCGTCATCCAGCGAATCAAAGAGGTTTTCAAGTCGGGATATCAAAAAGTGGCGGGCAACGTCCGAAACCTGGGCAACAGATTCCGGCAAACCGTGTTTTGCTTGTGAGGTGCATGAAGATGTCTTTGGCGAAGAGCAAGACTTCCCGAGTTTATCCATCGGTGAATCCATTCACATTTACATCGGATCTTTATAAACAGGCAATTATATAAATTATAGAGCTTGCTCAACCGAACTAACCTTCCATTTCAGAATAAGCACCCCGCCTTTGAGACCCTGTTCTACCTTTGCGGAGGCGGTAGCAGATTCACTTCAACACGACGGTTTGTTGGCTGAGGTTTCTTACCATCGTCAGGTATAATTGGGTTACTGGCTCCCTGTCCAAAGGCATTTATGCGGGTACCGGAAACGCCCTGACTCTGAAGATAGCCGGCGACGCTCTGCGCCCGCTGCTGAGACAGTTCCAGATTACGCTGCGCAGTCCCACCATAACGATCACTGTAACCAACAACCTGCACTATGTTCTTGTCGTACTCTTTCAGCACCTTACCAACAGAATTAAGGACTGGATAAAAGCGTGATTCAATCGATGCTGAGCCCAGTTTAAAGGTGATATCAGCAGGCATAATCAGCCGGAGATCATCCCCGTTACGCGCCACCTGAACTCCAGTACCCTGTAATTCCTGACGCAATACTTCTTCCTGACGGTCAGCATAGTATCCATAACCGCTTCCCGCAGCCCCGCCGACCAGAGCGCCCTTCCAGGCTCCATCTTTGCCACCAGCCAAAGCACCAACAATGGCACCGCTGACTGCGCCTGCAGTGCCATATTTTGCTGTTTTGCGGGTTTCCTGTTCACCGGTATAGGGGTTGGTTGTCTGGCAACCGGCCAGAATAGCGCCTGTCAGCAATAAAAGGGCTTTATATCGGATCGCTATCACAATGAGCACCTCAGGGTAAAATTACGGCAAATATTGTTGTTATTTTTAAAAGACACTTTGTCTGTATGAGGGTTCACAAAGTGTCTTCTTTTCAAGGAGCAGCTGTTAAGCCAGCCTGACAATACTGTTTTCGCGAATTTCTTCGCCAATAGTAGTATCAGGACCGTGCCCTGTAACAACTTTTATTTCTTCATCCAATGTGTAAAGACGCTCACGGATAGAGGTTTCTATTGTTTTAAAGTCACCGCCCCACAGGTCTGTACGCCCGATAGAGCGACGAAATAATGTATCACCAGCCAGCAATAATTTATGAGGTTCAAACCAGAAACACATGGAACCCGGTGTATGTCCCGGCGTATGCATCGCAACACCGCCACAGCAGCTAAGATCTTCATCATCATGCAGCCAGTGATCGGGGTCAGGCTGAGGGACATAAGGCACGCCAAACATACGGCATTGCAATTCAAGGTTATCCCACAGGAACTTGTCTTCCTTATGAAGATAAATAGGCGCACCGGTTTTCTTCTTGATTTCGCCACTGGCCAGAAAATGATCCAGATGGGCGTGGGTGTGAATGATTTTGGTCAGCTTCAGCCCGGAATCAGCCAGCCGCTGCAAAATCACTTCCGGGTCACCACCCGGATCCACTACAACCGCTTCGCCTTTAACCCGATCACCAATAATGGTGCAGTTGCACTGAATCGGCCCCACCGGGAATGTTTCCCTGAATAATCCTGCCTGCGCCTGCATTCATTCACTCCTGAAAATACCTATGATTCACCGCTACAGCGATAAAACAGTCTTAAAACATAACAATGAGTGCGTAGATAATAACGGGGTCGCAGGGTTGAGGCTATTCCATAAAGTGAGGGCAATCACTTTCCTACCTGCCTAATCGAAATAATGAAATGAATTAATGTGATTTTGTCCTGTCCAAAACTACGACTAGCTTGAATAAGGGACTTCCCACTCACTGGAAATGGAGGACAACATCCGTGGCAATATTACGATTCTGGTCATCACCTGCAGCACTAGTGGCAGCCATTGTTCTGGGTATTACCTGCGGCTGGGCTGACTGTAGCTGGGTGAACAGTTTCGCTCAGGCCATTGCGGATTTGTTTGTTCGCCTGTTACAGCTGGTCAGTATGCCGATTATTTTTCTTTCACTGACCGCCACGCTGACCGGCATGAGCAGCATGCAGACAGTCAGAACACTGGGTGGCCGGGTACTGCGTTATACCCTGCTGACCACAGTGATTGCTGCGACAACGGCGTTAATCCTGTTTATTGTCTTTGATCCGGCTTCAACAGCATCAGTGCAGCACGCTGCGACAACAGCAACATCAGGCAGCGACAGTCCGGGATACCTTGCTTACCTGCACAGCGTCATCCCCACTAATTTCATTGAGCCCTTTCTGAATCACAACGTTATTGGTGTCTTGTTTATTGCCCTGTTTCTGAGTTTTGCCACGCTAACACTGGCAGAAGAAAGCAGAACCACCCTGCACCAGTTT
This sequence comes from Endozoicomonadaceae bacterium, assembly GCA_965261725.1. GTDB lineage: Bacteria > Pseudomonadota > Gammaproteobacteria > Pseudomonadales > Endozoicomonadaceae > CANDOC01. Next base: position 123,624 of record CBDHDU010000012.1, read on the forward strand.
TTCAAAAGCCTGCTGGATGCCGTCATGGCAATGACCCGGATGCTGCTGACACTGATCCCGCTGGCCGTCTGGGCCTTTGTGGTGAGTTTCTTTACTGAGTTGAATGCTTCTCTCAGTATCAGTGGGCTGATGCTTTATCTGGCTTGTGTCGTGCTGGCCAACCTGATTCAGGCCGGAATTGTGCTGCCAACCCTGCTGCGCCTGAAGGGAGTGCCTGTTGGAAAAACCATCAAAGGTATGTGGCCCGCACTGGTTATTGCCTTTTTCTCCAAATCATCCAGCGCGGCTCTGCCTACAGCGGTAACCTGTGCTGAGAAGAATCTGGGAATCAGCAATACCGTCAGTCGTTTCAGTCTGCCACTGTGCATCACCATTAATATGAATGCCTGTGCGGCGTTTATCATAACAACCGTGTTGTTTGTCTCTATGAGCAACGGCATTACTTATACACCGGTGGAGCTGGCGATCTGGGTACTGATTGCAACGATTGCAGCGATTGGTAATGCCGGCGTGCCAATGGGCTGTTACATGTTGTCCAGTGCCATGCTGGCAACCATGGATGTGCCGTTGTATCTACTGGGAATGATTCTGCCGTTTTATTCGCTGATTGATATGCTGGAAAGCGCTATCAATGTCTGGTCTGATGCCTGTGTTACTGCAGTCGTCGATAAAGAGCACTCAGCCTGTGAAATGCTGAGTGCTGAGAAAATCTGAGAAATCAGAGATTACTGACAACCCTGAACATAGCCTTACACAGGGTTGTCAGGTCTTCATCAGACATAATATAGGGCGGCATGATATAGACCAGTTTGCCAAACGGTCTGACCCAGACACCCTCCTCCACAAACCGGGGCTGAATCAGCTTCATATCAACCGGCTCTTTCAGTTCAACAACACCAATACCGCCAAGAACACGCACGTCTTCAACCATTTGCAGATCGGAAAATGGTGCCAGCCCTGTTTTCAAACCTCGTTCAAGTCCTTCAATCTGCGCTTTCCATTCCCCCCGATTAATAATATCCATGCTGGCATTGGCTGCCGCACAGGTCAGCGGGTTCGCCATGAAGGTTGGTCCATGCATCATCGGACCTTTTTCTGAAATGATCTGACTGACTTCACGGGTACAGATGGTTGCCGCCATGCTCATATAGCCACCGGTCAGTGCCTTACCCACACACATGATATCCGGTGTGATACCTGCGTGTTCACAGGCGAACAAAGTACCAGTGCGCCCAAACCCGGTCGCAATCTCATCGCAGATCAGCAAAATACCATAGTGCTGACACAGCTCCTGAGTACGGCGCAGATATTCCGGATGATAGAAATACATGCCTCCCGCCCCCTGCACTACCGGTTCAATAATAATGGCGGCCAGGTCTTCATGATGACGAGCCAGATGCTCTTCCAGCTCATTCAGACAGCTTTCGTCCCACTCATCGCCATACTTGCAGGAAGGGCGACTGACAAAGAAATGCTGAGGCAAAAGCCCGGTAAAGTAGTGATGCATCCCCGTAACCGGGTCACACAGCGACATAGCGCCAGTGGTATCACCATAATATCCACCGTTCACGGTCAATATCTTGCGCTTGCCTTCACAGCCTTTTGACAGCTGATACTGCACCGCCATTTTTATGGCGACTTCAACAGATACTGAGCCGGAATCGGAAAAGAAAACCGTTTCAAGATCCCCCGGCGTCATATCCACCAGCTTGCGGGCAAGGTCTATCGCCGGTTTATGGGTCAGACCACCAAACATTACGTGAGACATGGTATCAATCTGGTGATTCAGTGCGGCATTCATTTCCGGATGCTGATAACCATGCACCTGGCACCACCAGGAAGCCATACCATCAATCAACTCACGGCCATCAGCCAGTTTTATTCTGACGCCCTTTGCAGAGACCACGGGATACATTTCATAACGATGAACGGTTGACGTATAGGGGTGCCAGATATGCTCGGCATCAAATACCATATCTTCTCTGGTAATCAACGAATTCATCTGTTCCATGCGCGGTAACCTCTTTTACCTGAAAAACTGCTGCAAAGTGCCGATTAAGTTAAAAGCTTCAGGTTTCATTGTTTTATGTGCTGCGATACAGCATATGGAATATCAGGCAGGCTGCAATACTGCAGGACAATAAAACTGACCACAATCAGCAAAGGCAGACTGAGGAATTCAGGATGATCATCATTCTTAACCGAGGGTTCGGTACCGGAGACTCCCTCGAAGACCGCAGCCTGACCGACGAACTGGCACGACTGCTGGACAACACCCGGCAGCATTTCTATGACAAGACCAACCGACTGTTTGCCTATGATGATTACTCCCGCTCCCCCCTCTTTCATGATTACCGCTCTCTGACCCGGGCTCTGACCGCTTTCGAACCCAGCCTGATGGAAAGTGATAATGAGCGAAAAGCTTTCTGGCTGAACTTATACAATGGCATGGCAATCAACGCGGTGATCAGCCACGGTCTCCAGCAGGAACTCAAGGCACATAAACTGTTTTATTCCCAGACCTGTTATCAGGTCGGCAACTACCCTTGGTCGCTGGATAAAATCGAGCACGGCGTGTTACGGGGCAATCGCCCGAAGTACAGAGCTTTCAGGAAACCTTTCAGAGCATCACATAAATCCATGCCGCTATTGCTGACTGAATGCGATCCGCGGATTCATGCGACTCTTTATACACCCTGCCAGTCATCGCCGGTTTTTTCAGCCTACAGCAGTGAATATATTGACCAGCAACTTGATGCGGCCTGTCGCGATATGGTGGCGAATGATGTTGTTATTGGTGATGACTACATCAAGCTCCCAATGATCTTTAAGTGGTATCAAAAGGACTTTGGCACCCCGATTGATATTGTCAGCTTTGTTACTCACCACATGGAAGACCAGCAGGCTGCGGCTGAACTGCAGGAAAAGATGAAAAACAAGCAGCTAAAGTTGGACTATATTCCCTATAGCTGGATTATCAACGCCCGGTAGGGGCTGACTCCCCACCTGACGATAAAAACACTGAGACTGCTCCCCTTTTAGGAAGAAAGCGCTTTTCATTCGGCGGTCCAATTTCACCTTTATGACCTTCTATTTCTGGACTATAGTCACCATCAAAGTCACGTTTACGTTTTAATGACCTTGTAGAATTGCTCTTTCTTTCTTTTTCAGTAATATCTTTAACAGCATCTTGCCGAACCTTTTCCCAATGCTGAGCTCCCAGAGGACTACCCTGTAATAAACATTTCAGTACGCTTTGTGTTAAACCTTCACCTGTCAAATTTTCAGCCAGCCACTTAACTGTATGAGCGTTCAGGCTTGAAACAGCCATATCGTCTTCAGAGCATAATGTAAAAAACAACAGCGTAATATACGACTGATCATCTTTGAAACACGACCAGTTTTTTTCATAATCCTCAGCCAAAGAAACATTATTCAGGCTCATAAGCAGGTTCCATACAATATTTGCACATTCTTTAAGGGTCAGAGCTTTTCGTTTTGCAGTTACAGATATCATATTTATAAAATTTCTAACAATATTAGCTGTTGTTCTTGTCGTTGAATCGAGCCCGTACAGCGTGCAATAGTTACAATACTGCATCTTTGCACTTTGTTTTAACCAAACTGATAGATCTTCTTTATCAGGTACACCTCCAGCTAATGTCCCTCCCCCCCATAAAATTAATACAGCATATAAAACTACAACTCGTTTTCTATTTAAAAAAATCATAATATTAAAAGATGAAAATAAAAAAACAGCGTTTTTTAAACATTAGTCTAGATATATGTGTTGTTATATTTTAGCCAGGGCGAAAGCACCGCGCTGACCATAGTTCCACACTAACCGGTTTTTAGAACACAAAGTCATAATTGCGACTATCGTAATGCAGATATAGCGATAAAAATACAATAAATTGTGGAGCTATTATCCGTCAGTTCACATTTATTTGCACTAAAGTACACCCCGTACTTTCGCCCTGTATTTTAGCAAGCTTAATTTCAGGTGCCTCTTTTTCAAACATCAGTTAGACTAATTCATCCTGTGAAAATAACACTGCACACACCATGAGCGCACTTTTTGTCGATGCCCTGACTACGGTAGATTTTTCTTTTCTGTGCCCCAACAGAGGGCTGGTCGGTGAAACCTGGCTGGTTGATGTTGAGCTTTATGGCGAACTGGATGAGCAAGGCATGGTCTTTGATTTTGGCCATGTAAAAAAAGAAATTAAACGGGTTATCGATTTATGCGCAGATCACCGGCTGCTGGTTCCGGCGGGCAACAGTGCTGTTAAAATCAGCTCATCCGATAAACAGTTAACTGTAGAGCTGGAAACTGAATCTCAGGGGCTGATACGCTGCACAGCACCCGAACAGGCAATTCTGACGGTTGATATCGATGCTATCACCATAGCAAATCTGCAGCCTGTACTCGAACAGATTGTTATCGATATTCTGCCTGATAACGTCTCTCGGCTTGTACTCAAACTTTATCCTGAAACTATTCCCGGCGCTTACTACCACTACAGTCATGGTCTGAAAAAGCATGCGGGTGACTGCCAACGTATCGCTCATGGTCACCGTTCAGCGATTCATCTTGAAATTGATGGTCAGAGAAATGCTGATGCAGAAGCTGAATGGGCTGAAAGCTGGAAAGATATTTACCTGATTACTCAGGAAGACCTGCTCGAAACCTGGACCGAGAACAACATTACCTATCACCGCTGTGGCTATCAGGCAAATCAGGGACAGTTTGAACTGGTAATCAATGCTGACCGCTGCTGCCTGATGGAAACTGATTCAACGGTTGAACTGATTGCTCACCATATCGCCGAACAAGTCAGCCTTCAGCACCCCGGTAGTACTGTTAAAGTCCGGGCTTTTGAAGGCTTTCACAAAGGTGCTCTGGCGGTTATCGAACCATCCCGATAGGCCGCTTAGATGATTTCAAAGTAACGCTCAAGCTCCCAGTCAGTAATATGCTTACGGAACTCACGCTCTTCCCATTCACGGGATGCAGCGTAATGCTCTACAAACTCACTGCCAAATAATTTATGTGCCGCCTGAGAACCTTTCAAACGCTGTGCCGCATCAAACAGGCTTCTGGGTAATGCGAGTTTATCCGAACTTTGCTGCTCGTAAGCATTGCCTCGCACCTGTTCTATTGGCTCAATCCTGTTTTCAATACCATGCAACCCGGAGGCCAGTACCGCAGCTAATGCCAGGTAAGGAGAAGCATCTGCGGCACCCAGGCGATACTCAACTCGCTGGGAAGTGATACCACCCGGTATAACGCGTAAAGCACAGGTGCGGTTTTCAACGCCCCAGGTTGCATGGGTGGGAGCCCAGAACCCGGGAACCAGACGACTATAACTATTAATCGTCGGAGCCAGCAATGCCATAAATTCCGGCATCAAATGTTGTAATCCGCCAACAAAATGACGCTGCACTTCGCTCATACCAAAAGGCTGTTCCGGATCACTAAATACAGGGTTGCCCGTTTCAGTGGATCGCAATGAAACATGAATATGCCCGCCCTGCCCCGGATAATCCTGTGACCAGCGCGCCATAAATGTCGCCATCAATTCATTTTTCTGAGCCAGCACTTTTATAAACGTTTTAAACAGTGCGGCTTTATCGGCGGCTGATTCTGCATCGTCGACAGCAATGGCCGCCTCAATAACTCCGGCTCCACTTTCGGTATGAATACTTTCAATCGGAAAATCCATCTCTTCTGCCAGAGATAAGATTTTGCGATATAAGTCCGAATGCACAGAATTTCTGAGCATCGAGTAACCACAGTAATCCGGTGTAAACGGCTGCAGGTTTCGAAACCCTTTATCCCTTACTGACTGAGGTGTCTCATTAAAAAGAAAGAATTCATATTCAAAAGCAGCAAAGGGTTCATAACCCATCTTCTGTAATTTCTGAATCATCCGCCGCAGCAATGCACGCGAACACAATGACTCTGCCTTGCCAGTAAATTCACACAGGAAGAACAACATATTATCTTCCAGCGGAAGTTCACGGCAGGAATGGGGAAGAATGCGCACCGCAGCATCCGGGTAACCGGTATGCCAGCCAGTATATGTAGTGTTGTCGTATAACTGATCTTTTACATCCCAACCCAGCACTACATCACAGAAAGAAAAGCCTTTTTCAAGGGACGCAAGAAACTTGCTCTTCCCCATATATTTGCCCAGCATGAGACCATCGTTATCAACAATCCCCACTTTGACGTGGCTTAGTTTTCGTTCTTCAATGATACGCCTTGCGTCGTTTACAGTGCAGACCTCACGCGGGTTCAACATACAGCGCCCCTGATTCTCGCAATGAAGGTACAGGGTATATAGACAAGCGATCTGAAAAATTCAGCTTTGAGACGAAAAAAGACAAAAAAACGGTGTGACTGCATTTATCGCAACCACACCGTTTTTTTATAACGTGACTGTAAAAAAATCAGGCAGACAATGGGCGCAGGCCAACCGCATGACGAATTTTCTTCAGCAGTGGAGCCGCTTCTGCACGGGCACGTTCAGCACCTTTCAGCAGTTCCTGTTCAATAAATTCAGGATTTGCCACCAGCTCTTCATAACGGGCACGGGGTTCTGCCAGCAGCTCGTTCAGGTATTCAAACAGTTCCTGCTTGAGGTGTCCCCAGCCAGCACCTTCAACATATTGCTGACGCTTGGCTTCTACCTGCTCCGGAGTAGCGAAGGCAGAGAAAATCTGGAACAGCGTGCAGGTTTCCGGATCTTTCGGCTCACCCGGTTCCAGACTGTTGGTCTTGATCTTCATGATGAACTTGCGCAGTTTTTTCTCAGGCGCAAACAACGGAATCACGTTGTCATAGCTCTTGCTCATCTTGCGACCGTCAAGACCATTCAGAACCGCGGTAGTTTCACCCACAACAGCTTCCGGCAATGTCAGCAGTTCGCCGTAGTGATGATTCATGCGACCGGCGATATCACGCGCCATTTCAATATGCTGAATCTGGTCTTTACCGACCGGAACCTTATTGGCATTGAACATCAGGATATCCGCTGCCATCAAGACCGGATAGCTGAACAGACCCATGGTAATGCCTTTATCAGGGTCTTTGGCGCCAGAGTCTTCATTTTCCTGCGCCGCTGCTTTATATGCGTGAGCACGGTTCATCAGACCTTTCGCGGTCATGCAGTTCAGAATCCAGCACAGCTCGGTAATCTCCGGCACATCAGACTGACGGTAGAATGTCACCTTGCTGGTATCCAGACCTAACGCCAGCCAGGTCGCCGCGATTTCCAGTGTAGAGCGATGCACACGCTCCGGATCACGGGTACTGATAATGGCGTGGTAATCCGCCAGAAAGAAAAAGGAGTCAACGCCTTCACGCTGGCTGTCAGCAATAGCAGGGCGGATGGCACCGACATAGTTACCCAGGTGTGGTGTACCTGACGGCTTGATACCGGTCAGCGTTCTGATTCTGGTCATAAAATCTGTTCACATGGTTTATGGTTCCGCGCTGTTGTGGGGAACCGCAAACGGCGCATTATAGAGAACCCGTGGGGCAGCGGGTAGTCCCCATCATCGAGTATCAGGCAGGCATGATCTGAAGGGCATGTTCAATATTAATTCGATAGCGCAGAATATGCGCGTTCTCAGGCTCGTACCAGACTGAATTCAAATACTCCCCGTCAGCCCCCATGACGACTTTCTGAGAAGATATATTTTGCTCCTGACAGGTGATGATGACCTGCTTATTCCCGATATTAGCCAGTCGCTGCAGCAAAATACGTAACATTAATTTGCCATAGCCCTGCCCCTGATGGAGGGGAGACACGTCATAACCAATATGCCCCGCAACCAGAAACCAAAATGCCGTCAAGCGCGGCCGATAGCGTATTGAGCCAAGCATTCTGCCCTGATCACTCATCAGAAACCAGGATTCGTAAGGTACAAAACCATCTGGCAGATTTTCTCCACGGGCATGTTGCTGCAGGCGATTTAAGTGAATGTCAGGCATTCTTGCTGCCCCCAGAAAATCGGGCATATCCGCGGCGGCACACTCGCACGCATAACAGTGGAATGCATCAAGTAGCTGGTCATTCGCCTGCACCAACTGAACCACGTTTTTTATGCCCTCTTTTTGAGTAATTATTCTCTCCATCTTAAATACCATTGGGCATCGTGCCTCTCAATGGCATTTCTGCTATGTTCGACAGCAAATAAAATGCCATGAAGTGATCATGCCTGAACTACCGGAAGTCGAAACAACACGCCGGGGCATTACGCCTCATATTGAAGGTAAAACCATCGAACATCTGGTTGTCCGTAACCCCAGACTGCGCTGGCCGGTACCGGATGAACTTCCGCAAATAGTTTCTGATCAACCCGTTAACAAAATTCGCCGCAGGGCAAAGTATCTTTTACTGGATATGCCTGCCGGTACCATGATTATCCATCTGGGCATGTCCGGTTCACTGCGAGTTATCACCAGAGGCGAGGCACCGGGAAAACATGATCATGTTGATATCGTGTTTAAGGACGGAACAACGCTGCGATATCACGATCCGCGCCGCTTCGGGGCTGTACTCTGGACGGATTCAAAACCCGAAGAACATTCACTGCTCAACCATCTGGGTCCTGAACCACTTTCTGATGAATTTAACAGCGAGCGACTGATTGAATGCGCCAAAGGCCGTTCAAAAGCAGTCAAGTTGCTGGTTATGGATAACCAGGTTGTTGTTGGTGTCGGTAATATTTATGCCAATGAAGCCTTGTTTATGGCGGGTATTCGTCCGGATCGCCCCAGCAAGTCAATTTCAGCAAAGCGCTATCAAAAGCTGACCGAATGCATCAAAACCGTACTTGCCCGTGCCATTGAAAAAGGCGGTACCACATTGAAAGACTTTGTGGGGGGCGATGGTAAGCCCGGCTACTTCAGTATTGAACTGGCGGTTTATGGTCATGGTGGCGAACCTTGCCCAAAATGCAAAAAAACACTCACCGAAATCAAGCTTGGGCAACGGTCAACGGTCTTCTGCAAATCATGCCAGCGTTGATGGCTGGGGTTCTGCGGACTATTCTCAGCTAATAAGCATTAAATACTTTATTAGCTCGAAACCTACAACTCGAACAAGGAAGAGGATTCTATTCATGCGCCGCGCCCTTCAGCCTTTGCTCTGTATTACTGCACTGCTTATCACTCTGATGAGTGCACAGTTTGCAGCAGCCACCGATACGGGAACCATGCAACAGCGCAATAATCAGGCTTCGATGGAAGATCCCAACTTTGTTGCCATGACGGGTGATTTGCTGGTTGCCCGCCCGTTACTGCTGGTTGCAACCGTACTGGGTAGCGTGGTGTTTATTATCAGCTCACCTTTTTCAGCAGCAGGCGGCAATATGGATCAGGCAGCCGAAACACTGGTAAAGAAGCCTGCCAGAGCCACATTTACACGCTGTCTTGGCTGTAGTGGCTGATTTCAGGTCAGCTAATCAGATACAACGTCGGCACAGCTATTTGTAGCGTGCCGGTGTTCGCTCAGCACCTGCCTGCTGAAATATCCCCAAAGTAATAGCGTTCCCAACACCAGACTTCCCCACCCTGCCAATGAGGCTTGCGGTACAGCTAACAACATCAGAGCACCGATTGTTTTTGCCAGTCTGCCTCCGGTGTTATCAACCCATGGCTTCCCCAGCGTTTTCTCATCATAACTCAGTGGCTGATAGAGTAATTCACGCCCCCCTCTCAGCACGGAGTAGTTCATTGCTTTCAGTACAACTTTGGCAAGAACAGCCACCAGCAATCCTGGCATGATAAAGAAAGCCGTTGAAGCAACAAGCCCCCAGCCAATACCAGCCTGTAATACACGCTGAAAACCGATACGGGCAATAAATAAACCCATCAACAGCGGACCACACAGCGACAGGGTTTCCATACAGGCATAAACCCAGCCACCAAAGGCAGTGCGTTCATCAAGCACTGGGAATGCCTGTTCCACCATCCGGTTATACTGGAATTCAAACAGCGTCAGGGTGATATATTCACACAGCACCATACCAAACAGTGCAGGTAAAGCCCGGCTGTTTAATAACAACTTCAGTACGCTGCCGGTAAAGATACGGGGAGGCGGATTTCCCTGAGTCTGAAGTCGCCCCTGCAATAACCCACTGATTACCAATACCGCAAAGAGTATGGGTACCTGTAACCAGATAAGTTCGACAGAACCAAACCAACGGACAAAGAAAGGCACCAGCAAATTTCCGGCAATACTGCCAACAGTTCCGCTGAAAAGAAATCCACCGTAAACCGCCGCAGAGCCTGAGCCCTGAAAGTACACATTCGCCAGGCTCCAGAATCCCACCACCAGCACACTGCAAATACCATCTTTCCACAGCAATAGTGTATAGCTGGCCTCTTTAACCCCCTGTTTAAGTAGTACAAGGTGAAAAACAGTGACTACCAGGGAAATCATCGCCCACACACCCAATACACTGGCAGGCCGTAAACGTCGAGCCAGGCAATCATTCACTTTCACCAGCGCGAGAATAATCACCCCGACCAGAATCCATGCTTGAGGCAGGCGTTCCGCATGATAATATTCGAGAAACAATGCTTCTGATACAGGACGCAACAGGGCATAACCCAGCATAATTAAAAAGGCGAGAATCAGAGATAAAACAACAGCCGCCCGATTGGTTACAGATCCATCAAACATTATTATCAGTCAGCCTGAAAGCAGAACAGCAGCACCAAGTGTAGTTGATCTGAAGCAGCAGCCTGCCCTGTCAGCATTGCAAGAGCGCCTGTCCCCTCATAAACTCAGCGATTCTGAAATTTCCCAACTTATGGCTGACTGGCAGTATCACACTATGACACCGATTGCTCTTACTATCGCAGGTTCCGACAGCAGTGGCGGTGCCGGCATTCAGGCCGACCTCAAAACCTTTTCTGCACTGGGAGCCTATGGTTGCTCGGTCATCACCGCATTAACTGCTCAGAATACCCGCGGTGTTCAGGGCATATTTGATGTAGAACCTGATTTTATTACCCAGCAGTTAAGTTCTGTTTTTTCCGACCTGGCGGTTCAGGCTGTTAAGGTTGGTATGCTGAGCCGTAAAGAAGTAATTCAGGCGGTTGTTGAGGCTGTCGAAAAATATCAGGTTACCCGGCTGGTTGTTGATCCGGTCATGGTAGCAACCAGCGGTGACTTGCTGTTACAGCGTGATGCGATTGATATTATGATTCAGGAGCTGATTCCCCGCGCATCCCTGATTACCCCTAACCTGCCAGAAGCTGCTGTATTGTTGGATGCGGAAATTCCGACTAACCGTCAGGAGATGGAACAAATGGTTGAGCCACTGCTGGCTCTCGGCCCCAGAGCCGTGCTGCTGAAAGGCGGACATTTGCAGGAAGATGAAAGCGTTGACCTGTTCCATGACGGTCACCAGATTCACTGGCTGACAGCGCCCCGTATTAAAACCCTGAACACCCATGGCACCGGTTGCACACTTTCAGCTGCGACTGCGGCCCTGCTTGCCCGCAGCCATGGTTTGAAAGATGCGGTATTTGCTGCCAAAGATTATATCTCTCATGCCATTGCTGCGTCCGATCAGCTGCACGTTGGTCATGGCAACGGCCCCGTACATCATTTCCATAATATCTGGCCGCACTGATTGCGCGGTTCCCGATAGCTTTTCAGCAATAAGCAACTACCCTGTCATGCAGTTTGTTTGTAATGGCAGGGAATTTATTTGTTCAGTGTAACTATGGCAGGAAATTTATTTGTTCAGTGTAACTCTAGAAAATGCCTCTCTCAGTTTTGACGGAGAGCCTGTTTTTGAATCGCTTACTCTCACCTTACCGGCGGAACAATGGACTTGCTTACTGGGTGCCAGCGGCTGCGGTAAAACATCATTGTTAAGAATGCTGGCAGGTTTGCTCACAAGCAGTAACAGCAATGCCAGAATCTATTGCAGTGATGGGAGCTCGCTGAATGGTCGTATCGCCTGGATGGCTCAGCAGGATTTACTGCTTCCATGGTTAAAGGTTATCGATAACGCCTGCCTTGGTGAACGATTACGCACCGGTCATATCTCCCCCAATAAAAAGCAGCAAGCTGTCGAGCTGCTCACAGATGTTGGGTTGGGTAACCATCTTCATACATTGCCATCAGAACTGTCAGGCGGGCAACGCCAGCGGGCAGCACTGGTTCGTACTCTGCTCGAAAATAAACCAGTCGTATTGATGGATGAGCCATTTGCTGCACTTGATGCCATCAGTCGCTTACAGCTACAACAACTTGCCGCCAAGTTGCTGAAAGGCAAAACCGTGTTGCTCGTGACCCATGATCCGATGGAAGCCCTGCGGCTCGGTCATCAGATTATGGTGCTTTCCGGTCAGCCTGCCTCAATTAATTCTCCTTTCTGCCTCACCGGTACTCCACCCCGCTCGCTCGATGACGCTCCGCTTACTCATTTACAGAGTGAATTACTGTCGCAGCTGGGAGCCTGGGAATGAAGAAGATGTTGCTCCACAAAACACAAATATTAATTAAGCCTGTGGTTATCACAGCCATATTGATACTGACATGGGAAGGCATCGTGCTGGGTTTCGATATGCCAGCCTATATTCTGCCATCACCTTTTGATGTTTTTTCCACATTACTCCATGAGTCATCACACCTCTGGGAACATACTCTGATCACTGCCGGAGAAATTATTCTGGGACTGTTGATCGGTGTTGCGCTGGGAGTCTTACTGGCATTATCCATCGTCGCTTTCAGCCCTTTGCAGCGTTGGTTATTGCCGATTCTGTTAATCAGTCAAGCTATCCCTGTCTTTGCTATTGCTCCGCTGCTGGTGCTCTGGCTTGGCTACGGTATGGCATCCAAAATTGCTATGACCACGCTGATTATCTTTTTCCCTGTCACCACCTGTTGCTATGACGGCCTGCGACAAACGCAAACTGGCTGGCTGGAAATGGCACAGGTGATGGGTGCCAAACCTTTATACCTGTTGCGCTATATCCGCTGGCCTGCGGCATTGCCTGCACTGGCATCGGGTTTACGCGTCGCAGTCACTATCGCACCGATTGGCGCCGTGATTGGTGAGTGGGTAGGCTCCAGCGGCGGTTTGGGCTACCTGATGCTTCAGGCAAACGCGCAATTAAAAACAGATGAAATGTTCGCATCACTGGTGATTCTTGCAGTTATGACCATTGGCCTTTACTACCTGGTGGATGCATTTCTGCGCTGGCTGATACCCTGGCAAAGCAAAAGTTTCTGAACGTCTATACTCCCAGCACCCTTTTGCAGGAATGGTTTCAGGAGTATCCCATGGGTTTACTGAGAACACTGGCTTTCAGCATCTTTGCTCTTACTGCCGCTTTTTTACTTTCTGCCGCAAAGTCCAGTGCTGCGGATTCACTCACGTTGATGCTCGACTGGTTTGTAAACCCGGATCACGGCCCGATTATTGTTGCTGACCGTGAAGGTTTTTTTGCCGAACAGGGCCTCGAAGTCAAAATACAGGAACCTGCTGATCCCAACCTGCCACTCAAACTGGCCGCTGCAGGTGAAGTTGACTTGGCCGTTAGCTATCAGCCTCAGTTAATCATGGCAGCAGCCGAGGGTATTCCTGTCGCCTGGGCAGGCACCCTTGTCGCTACCCCATTGAATACTGTCATTTTTCTGGAAAAAGGTCCGGTCAAAAGCATTGCCGACCTGAAGGGCAAAAAAATCGGCTACTCTATACCCGGCCTTGAAGAAGCCGTTATGGGCGCCATGCTCAGCCATCACAACCTGAAGCTCAATGATGTCACTATGGTGAATGTCAGCTGGAATCTGTCAGCATCTCTGATGAGCGGACAGGTTGACGCGATTGTTGGCGGTTTTCGTAACTTCGAACTAAACCAACTGGCATTGGAAGGCAAACCCGGTCAGGCTTTCTTCCCCGAAGATGCAGGCGTACCGGCTTATGATGAGCTGATTTTTGTCGCCGACAGCGAAACCAAAAACTTCGATAAGTTACAGCGCTTTCTGGTTGCTATTGAGCAAGGCGCTCAATTCATAACCAACCATACCTCCGAAGAAAGCTGGGATGTATTTGTCAGTTACAACAAAAAGCAGCTGGATACCCCACTCAACCGCAAGGCCTGGCCGGACACCCTGCGCCATTTTGCTCACCGCCCAGCCGCTATTGATAGGGGACGTTATCAGCGCGGTGCCGAATTTTTATTGAAACAGGGTGTCATAAAGAAAGCGCCTGATTTTAAAAAGCATATGCTGGCGCTCTGATTCACAGGCATTTTAATTTATGAACACCTCTTCCAATATTCGATCGAAAAGCTCACTTGAAGCACGGAATAGTACTGTCAGCCGTTTAGTTCAGGGCTTCAGCCAGTTTGAAATTTATGGCATGACGGCACCTGTATTCCTTTTGGCAGCCGCCACCGTTGTACTGGCTCATATTTTTGATCTGCTGCCTAAGAACCTGCTGGGTGCACTTGCCATCATGTTTGTGATTGGTGGCATTTTTGGTGAGATTGGCAAACGGCTGCCGTTTTGGAATCGATATATTGGAGGAGCCCCGGTACTGATTTTTATTGGCACGGCCTGGCTGATGTATATCGGACTGTTATCCAGCCGGGATGCTCATGTTATTGAAGTGATGATGCAGGACTATAAGTTTCTGGATCTGTTTATAGCGGTTTTGATAACAGGCAGCATACTCCCTGTTAACCGAAAGTTATTACTCCGCTCTCTGGTGGGTTATATCCCGGCCATACTCGCATCTGTAGCGGGTGCGATGCTACTGGGAATGGTGGCAGGCTGGTTGTTTAATATCGCACCTAAAGAAATTATCTCCATGTATGTGCTGCCGATTATGGGCGGAGGCAATGGCGCCGGAGCCATTCCGATGGCAGAGATTTATGAGTCTGTTACCGGACAATCAAAAGAAACCTTTTACTCAGTTGCGATTTCCATTCTGACCATTGCCAATGTTATTGCCATCCTGTCGGCTTCTTTACTGGACCGCCTTGGCAAACTTTATCCTTCACTGACAGGTGAAGGTGAACTGGTACAAAGAGGTCGGTTGGAAGTACTTGCAGATGAACCTCCACGCCGTGAAATAACGGTGAAAGATCTGGTGGCAGGGTTAGCGCTGTCGGTCACAATTTATGTGCTGGCGATTATATTTGCGACCGCCATCTTTCCCGGCTGGGGAGATGTCCGAATTCATCCTTATGCCTATATGGTTATGCTGATTGCCCTGATAAATGCTGCAGGCTTTATCCCGGCAGAACTCAAAGAAGGCACTCGCAGGCTGGCAGATTTTTTCAGTGTTCATGTCGTCTGGCTGCTGATGGTCGGCGTGGGCGTTGCTTACACTGATCTGGGTGAAATCATTGATGCTCTGTCACTGGTTAATATCGCTATCGCCACCCTGATCGTATTCGGCGCCATTATTGGTGCCGCACTGGGTGGCAAGCTATTTGGTTTCTATCCAATCGACAGTGCAATTACTGCGGGTCTGTGTATGGCAAACCGGGGCGGCACCGGCGACCTGGAAGTACTGGCTGCATCAAACCGAATGAGCTTGCTTTGTTATGCCCAGATATCATCCCGAATGGGTGGCGGTATTATTCTGGTGATCGCCAGTATTGTTTTCGGCATGTATGGTGGCTGAAAACTTAACCTGTCAGCACATCAGATAACTCGTGGAAGCTTTTTACAGATAAATAACCTTCCACGGGTTTACCTTCAGGGTTAAACCAGACAGCATTAGCACCGGCATCTAAAGCGCCCTGCACATCTTTCTGAAGATCATCTCCCACCATCAACAAGTCCGATATGTTGATGTCCAGCTTCTGTGCAATTGCTTGGTAAAATCGAGCATCAGGTTTACTGAAACCCAGAGCCTGAAAGCAGAAGATATCTTTCAAATAAACATTCAGCCCAACTCTTTCCAGGGCTTCACAGATATCCTCTTTGGATGAATCTCTGGCATTCGTTGCCAGATAGCAATTGTAACTGGATGAGAACTTACGAAGTGTTTCTATAGTTCCCTCAACTGCGGCAACCTGAGGCCAGTCTTTCATCACGCCGGAATATTCAGGGTAATCCACCATCAGGGTACCTCCCCAGTCAAAAAGGATTGCTTTACAGACTGATATGTCAGGCATAGCGTTTAAGCCCCTGTTGCTATTATTATTAGAGGGGATGATAACATTGCTGTGTACGGCTAATCGCTGCTACTTTCAGCAATAACAGGGACTTACGTTACAGGGATAGGTTATGAACAAGGCTGTTTTTTCTGTCAATCTGAGCTCTGATCAGGTGCTGCTCTACTATAAAGGGCAGAAGAAGAATGTTCGCGTCCACACTCAAAGTGGTCAGAGCATGAGTCTGCCGTTTGAAATTCTGCTGGAGCATGTCACCCGCTCTGGAATCTACGGCACGTTTGAAATAAGTTATGGTAATGACGGTAAGCTGCATAAGCTTCGTAGAATTTCGTAACCAATAAAAAATAAATCTTTGATATAAGAGAATCTTCAATAAAAAAGTGAACGGTTCTCATATCTTTTCACATACTCTTTCACAATTTTATATCTATAATCTTTTTGCCGAAGAAAAGAAAAGCTTTAACAGTCATTTCAAAACAATGAAAAATATATTCATATATTTTATATGTTATTTTCTCTTGCCTTTTCTATTTTCAAATTCAGCTTATTGCAGAGTGGTTTTTGATGTCATATACGAAGACTCACGTTCAAGCTCTTTAAACAGTACTGCGTCAAAATCTGTGGGTGAACTGACTGTCAGTATGACCAAACTTGCAGTTTCTGTTTATTTTCGCCCAACTTGTTCTCCTGAAGAAAGTTCAAATAGAAAGAGTCATATTCCATTCTATAGTTTGATGTCAGTTTTAGAAAAAAAAATGCCCCTTCCCTCAATCACTTATTCAGCTCAGGTTGACAAATCAAAAAAACTAACCCAGCCCACACTATCTTCCAGTATTCACTATCGGTGGAGTAATTATATTGATACTGTTAATACAATAATGTTAACCGGAAGTTATACCGGTCATGCCACAATTCATTATTATTCAAACCGATATGGACAGCCTGAGCACTACCAACAAAACGAAATGGAGTATGTTGATTTCTGGATTCTAGCAAGAATCATATTAAGCAAAAAAGAATCAAACTATGAAACTGATTTTCACAACTATCGTTTACGATCTCCGTTACTATTACACTCAGGTATCGCTTCTGCATCAGATCCCGCATCAGCGAAAATTGAGCTTATAGAGACATTACCCGACTCATCAGTACGCGTAACCCTCATAAACGACACTCCGCCTGGGTCAAGCAATGGATCCGACAGGTATCTAATTAAATTTATCCAACTGCGCTTGGTTGACCCTCGGACACAAGCAGAATGGTCTGAACGTGTTGACTGTATCGAGTTCGAAAAGAATAATCGATTCACAATAAAGTTACGCCGCCGATGGCAAAGATAGAAGCTATTGCCATCATTTGATTCCCAGCCTTTTTGCCAGACGATGCAAATTACCGGCATCAACAGCCAGTCTTCTGGCAACTTCAGCCCATCGCCCACCACATGTTTCCAGTGTTGATTCAATCATACGACGCTGAAACAGCTCTGTTGCATCCTTTAAACTAAGCTCTCCTGAGAAAGAAGGCATAAAATCCGACACCGGCTTCGCGCTTTCCTGCTGCTGAGTTCCACCTTTCTTTTCCAGATTTCCAAGGTGTTGAGGTTGGATCACAACATGAACTTCACCAGAGGCAGAACGGGAAAGAACAGCTGCCCGGTGAATTGTATGCTCCAGCTCCCGAACATTTCCCGGCCAGCTGTAAGCAAGCAATGTTTCCTGACAAACTAAATCCAGTCGCAAACTCTGTAAACCCATCTGACTTCGGCACTTTTCTATAAAGAAACCTGCCAGTAACAAAATATCATTACCCCGCTCCCGCAACGGCGGGACTGCGACAGGAAATACACTGAGGCGATGATAAAGATCAGCACGGAAGTTCCCCTCAATGACTTCCTGTTTCAAATCACGGTTAGTTGCTGCAATGATCCGGGTATTTACTTTCAGGCTTCTGTCATCACCAATGCGTTGCAGGTCACCATACTGCAAGACTCTCAATAACTTTGACTGCAGCGGTAGTGATAACTCGCCTACTTCATCAAGAAACAGTGTTCCCTGATCGGCCAGCTCAAACTTGCCTTTTCGATTACTGATGGCACCGGTAAAAGCGCCTTTCACATGACCAAACAGCTCGCTTTCCGCAACTGACTCAGGCAATGCCGCACAGTTAAGATAAACCATAGGCTGATCTGCACGTGGGGAACGTGAATGTATTGCATTGGCAACCAGCTCTTTACCCGTCCCGGTTTCGCCAAGAATCAAGGTTGTCAGTTCAGTCCCGGCAACAATATCAATCTCCTTTTGCAAAGACAGCATCGCCGGGGACTGCCCGATCATCTCCACCCTTCTGCTTTTAGGTGCACTAACCTGCAGACTGTTACCTGTCTGCATCGCCTGTTGCTCCAGCTGATCCATCAGCAATGCATTGTTCAGTGATGCAGCAGCCAGTGCGCTGACTGTGCGTAATTCATCATCGCTGAATTTATCAAACTGGGTTGCATTAAAACCATCAATGGTCAGAGCCCCAATCAGACGATCACTGACAGTCAGCGGTAAACCGACACAGGCGTGTACTTCAAGCTCACCCTCATGTGAAGGTATCAGTCCATCATATGGGTCAGGCAAATCACTGTCTTCAGGAAAGCGAACAATATCACCTGCTCTGGCAATCACTTCCAGACGAGGGTGTTCGTCTATTGAAAAATGTCGCCCCAACACATCAGGCGCCAGTCCATTAATCGCCAGAGGGAAAAATTTTTGCTCCTGAAATAACAACAGAGCACTGGCATCCGAGTTAAAAAGCTCGCGAACGGTTGCCAGTAGTCGTTCAAAACGATCCTGATCGGAAATACCCGTCGTTAAATCCAAAGCCAGATTAGCAAGATCATTATTGAGCATGACATACACCGAAAAACAATGTCATAAAGACAATCGGCTGTCATAAAGACAGCAAAACAATCATGTCATTTTGACACATACAATAAAAATATCCGTAAAAATCAACAAGATAAAAGTTGGCACAGTGCATGCTCTATAGAAAGCAGATTTTTAAACTTTGCTTCAGGAAACATCAACATGAGCATTCATATCAAAAACAACATTCACTGGGTTGGACAACGCGACTGGGAAATCCGTGACTTTCACGGTACCGAGTACAAAACCACTAAAGGTACCAGCTATAACAGCTACCTGATCCGTGAAGAAAAAACCGTGCTGATCGATACTGTCGACAGCAAGTTCAGTCACGAGTTTGTTCGCAATCTGGAACTGGAAATCGACCTGCATGAAATCGACTACATTGTCGTTAATCATGCAGAAGAAGATCACTCCGGTGCCCTGTCCGCCCTGATGGAAAAAATTCCGGGTACACCGATCTACTGCACCGAAAATGCCATCGACTCTATCGTAGGTCATCACCACCACCCAGAGTGGAATTTCAGAACGATTAAAACCGGTGACGCTTTGGATATCGGTAACGGCAAACAGCTGGTTTTTGTTGAAGCGTCGATGCTGCACTGGCCTGACAGCATGATGACTTATATGACCGGCGACGCCGTACTGTTCAGTAATGATGCTTTTGGCCAGCATTACTGTGATGAGCGACTGTTCAACGACGAAGTTGATCAGAACGAACTGATGGACCAGTGTCTGCGTTACTACTCCAATATTCTGACACCGTTCAGCAACCTGGTGACTGCCAAAATTCAGGAAGTCCTCAGTTTTAACCTGCCGGTTGATATGATTGCCACTTCTCACGGTATCGTATGGCGTGAAAACCCGGCACAGATTCTTGAAAAATATCTGGAATGGGCAGCAGAATATCAGGAAGACCGCATTACTATCTTCTACGACTCCATGTCCAACAATACCCGCATGATGGCAGATGCTATTGCCCGTGGTATCAATGAAGTGGACTCAAAAGTCGCTGTTAAGGTTTTCAATGTATCCCGTCATGACAAGAACGAGATACTGGCAAACGTCTTCCGTTCCAAGGCAGTGCTGGTCGGCTCTTCTACGATGAACAACGTGATGATGCCAAAGATCGCAGGCATGCTGGAAGAAATTACCGGCCTGTGTTTCAAAAACAAAAAAGCAGGCGCCTTTGGTAGTTTCGGCTGGAATGGTGGCGCGGTTGACCGTATTCATGCTCGTCTGACCGATGCAGGATTTGAAACCGCCGAAGGTCTGAAAAGCAAATGGAAGCCAGACGGTAAAGCATTGGAAGAATGTCGTGCACACGGTCGTAAGCTGGCTCGCCTGTGGGCTTTAAGAGATTTATCTGCTGAATCCAACAACATAGCAAGCATTCAACAGCCGTGCTGTGCTTCCGCCCCTGCAAACGTAAGCACTTGCAGCAGTGAAGCAAAAGCCCCTGCCGTTGCAGACAGTGGTGATATGTCATGCATGATCTGCACCGTATGTCAGTGGGTTTATGATCCGGCAAAGGGTGAAGTAAATCAGGGTGTTGAGCCTGGTACTGTCTGGGCAGATGTCCCGGATTATTTCCTGTGCCCTGAATGCAGCCTGGGCAAAGATGTCTTTCAGCCGATTGCTGAAGAGCGCGCCGCATGAGTCAGGCTAACAACAATCACATCGTGATTATAGGTAGCGGCTTCGCTGCCTATCAGCTGGTTCGCACAGTACGCAGACAGGCTCCCGAACAGCCCATTACTGTTATTACCGCAGATAATGGTGATGATTACACCAAACCTGACCTGAGCCACGTATTCAGCCGGAAACAGAAGGCGGAGGATTTGATTAAGCAAACGGCCAGAGATTTTGCCGCTGAATTCAATGTTCGCCTGGTGACGCATACCTGGGTGGAAGCTATTGACCCGGTTAGCAAATGCATTACCGCTAACGGGCAGCGTATTGATTATCACAAACTGGTACTGGCAACCGGTGCCAGCACTTTTATTCCGGATATTGCGGGTGATGCGAAAGAGCAGATTATTACCCTGAACAGTCTGAATGAATACCAGCAGGCCCAGGATAAGCTCGCCAGCGCAAATTCAGTGCTGATTATCGGTGCCGGCATGATTGGTACCGAGATTGCTATGGACATGGCAAGCACCGGACGCGAGGTCATCCTCATTAACCGTGCAAACGGTGTTGTGCCGGGTATTATCCCTGAGTTTATTTCATCACAATTACTCAGCCGCATGGTCAGCCAGGGAACTCTGCTTCAGACGGATACCGAAGTTGTTGCGCTGAATCATGTAGATAATGTAATTGAAGTCACCCTGAAAAATTCACAACGTTATAAAGTAGATGCGGTTATCTGTGCTGCCGGACTGAAACCTAACATTCAACTCGCAGATAACGCAGGTCTCAAGGTAAACAAAGGTATTGTCGTCAATCGTCAGTTACAGACATCCGTTCCGGATATCTTTGCTTTGGGTGACTGCGCCGAAATAGAAGGCAAAGTATTACCTTTTATGCAGCCGATTTTGCTCAGCGCCAATACACTGACAAAAAACCTTTTGGGTGAAGCAACAACACTGATGCTGCCAGCCATGATGAACAAACTCAAAACACCACTATTACCCATTCAGTTCGGGGGTGAAACCGGAAGAAAGGATGCTGTCTGGAAAGTAGAAGCCTCTACTGACGGCATGCTCGCTCAGGCATACGACGGTAATGAAAAACTGCTTGGCTTTGTTGCAACCGAAGCCATGATGCCAAAGGCATTTCCTCTGCTTCGTCAACTACCAGCAATGCTGTAAACAATAAAGATTTCAGGAGCGACTATATTATGAGCAACCGCATCAGCTTTGCCGAACCGGAAAGACTCAGTGAGATTTTTGATTCTGCCAACCGGGAAGAATGGCAGAACACCTCTTATATTCTGAATGACCTGAACCTGAAGCCGGATACACGCATCGCTGATGTGGGCGCAGGCACCGGCTACTTCGCCCGCCAGTTTGCACAGCTTGCGCCGCAAGGCACTGTATATGCTATTGACGCTGAGGCAAACATGGTCGGCTATATGCAAAACCGGTTTTCAACCGAAGGGTTGACTAATATAGAAACTCTGCGAAACAAACATGACGACCCCTGCCTGCCAAAGTATCTGGATATGGTTTTTATGGCGAATGTTTACCGTTTCATTCTGGAACGTCCGACATTCCTTGCCAGATTACATACTCAAATCAGCCAGAAGACAGAAGTTGTATTCGTTGATTTTCGGGGTGCAAATGCAAGGGTCAGCCCTCAGCAAGCCATGGATGAAGTCAGAGCTGCAGGATTTCAGGTCAAAAGCATTGATATGGAAAGCTGCCCGGATCATTACATCATGAAATTTCACAAAGCATTAGCCGCCTGAACCGGAGTAAAGATTATGAGCCATCAGCGTATTCCAGCAGACTGGACTATTCAGCGTTCAACACCATTTTTCACCAAAGAAAATGTACCGACTGCGTTGCTGTCTCACCACAACACGGCAGAAGGCGTCTTTGGTCAGCTGTGTGTGATGGAAGGTACTGTCACTTATTATGGTTACCCTGATGAACATACAGCCGAACCGGAAGTAAAAGTAGTGATCAAAGCAGGTAACTTTGCTACCAGCCCTCCACAGTACTGGCACAGTATTGAAATAAGCGATGATGCTCAGTTCAATATTAACTTCTGGTCAAATCAGGATAAGAAAGATCAGCCGATGTTTCATACCAAAAAAGGATAAAGCCGAACAACAGCGCTTGATAATGGAGCACGATGACTATGTAGTGCTCCTCTAACGTCATATTTTAAAAAGTTTAGCTATCTATCAACTGCACCGATGTATCAGGCTTGATATCAAGTTCTTCAAAGAAACTGATAACAGGCGCCAAATCTGAAGCCTTTTCAGAATTACTACAACAAATCAGAAAAACATCCTGTTTTATCTCTTCCATCTCCCGAACCGGAAATAAAAGTCCCGACTCAAGGTAACTGGAAACCAGAGCTCTTGGTAAATAAGCTGCGCCTTTGTAGCTAAGGATAAATTCCAGCGCTATGTGACTCTGCGCAGTATGCAGAATGGGAGCCACAGGCTCGGCAAACAGTCGCGCCTGTTGCAGATTAAATGCCGTACCCCAGTCAACAAAAACAAAACCTATTTTTGCCACATCATCCAGCGTCTTTCCGGGACTATTGCAGACCATAATCAATTCCAGAGAACCAATTTTTCGTGAGTTCAGATCTGTATTGGAGGGAGCATCCAGGGTTGCGCAGATATCAAGCCGACCACCCAGCAGCGCCCGAATCAGGTGCTGGGACGGATTGATCTCGGTACGCAAATAGGTATCCGGAAATCGCTCACAAAGTTTTGGCAACACAGATTTCAGAAAGGTATCCCAGAGATTCGATGTACCTCCAAGCGACAGCTGCAGGTTTTGCTGTTTGGGAACCCCCACTTCCTGAACCGCCAGTTGCCAGGATGCCAGCATATTCTCTGCGTGTACAAGCAGTCGCTCACCTGCTGATGTTAATAAGATGTTATTACGTTCCCGGGTGAATAAAACAACTCCCAGCAAGTCTTCCAGTTGTTTGATTCTGGAACTGACGGCTGACTGAGTAATGAACAGATTATCTGCAGCATTACCAAAATGCCTGGTTTTTGCCACTTCAATAAATGTCCGTAAAAGGTATGTATTCATAGAACTTACGTCGATCAAAATTTTTTATCGATGATGACAAAATTTTCCCATTTTACTAAATGCATATAGTAGAACCAAAATAGATCAATGATCACAGTCAATCAGAAATATCTATTGAAATGACTATCAATGGTTCTTTTTGTGCACGCTCACGTTTCTATCCTGATGAGCATTTTCCTCACGGTATAGCCCGAAGCGGCGAGTTTCTTATTACCCATGCAGAATTGCTTGAACGGCACGGAAAAGCTTATCAGGCTCTTCATGCTGGTATTCGCAAGCCCACAAATGAAGAAGAAATGCGTTTTCTTGAAGTGTGTCGCGGCGAACGCAGCGCATCTACCTATCATGAAAAAGCCTGGGAGCGCTATTGCCTGATGATCTGCAAAAAGCCTTCTGTCTCACCCTTTACTCAGTGCTCACCGAACTCTGCAAAGACTCTTATGGAAGAAACCACTCCGGCAGAAGGCTTCACTGATGAATAAATTCACATACCTGCGGCTGTAACCTTGCCATGAAAATTTGTTTCCTGATGTACCCCTGGGATCGTATCGATCCTGAAGCAGACAGCACTCTGAGACTGATTCATGAGGCTGCAGCCCGCAGTATGACTGTCGCCATCACAACAGCCAACGGTCTGACTATTCGGGACACAGTCCCTTATGCCTTCTGCAATGTTTTACGGAAACCGGAAAAAATCAGCAGTAGCGTCACAGCCTTTTATAAAAACGCTGAGTTTAAACGTTGCAAGTTACCACTCGCCGGTTTTGATGCGATCATCATGCGCGCCAATCCGCCTTTGGATACTACCGCGCTGAACTTTCTTGATTCAGTCAGAAATGATGTTTTTATCATGAATGATCTGGATGGCTTAAGAATTGCCAATAACAAACTTTATCCGGCTTCATTCAACAGTGAGGCAGCTCGTTTTATTCCGGCAACTCATGTTTCTAAAAGTCAGGAATATCTGGAACAGGTTCTCGAAGAATCATCTACCGAAAAAATGATCATGAAACCATTGAATGGTTTCGGTGGTCAGGGCGTGATTGTAGTGGAAAAAAGTGCCCAGCAAAACTTCAGATCTCTGCTCGATTTTTATATCGGTGGCGAACAGAGCAACTATGTGATTCTACAGGAGTACGTTGAAGGTGCCGAGCATGGCGATGTCCGGATTCTGATGCTCAATGGTGAGCCGATAGGTGCCATGAAGCGCGTCCCTTCAAATAAGGATATCCGTTCAAATATTTCAGCCGGTGGCAGAGAAGTAAAACATCATCTTATCAGGGAAGAGAAAGAACTCTGTAAGGCGCTTGGCCCCCAACTGGTGCGCGATGGTCTGTATCTGGTCGGGCTGGACGTGATCAACGGCAAACTGATTGAAGTTAACGTGTTGAGCCCCGGCGGCATCACACGGATCAACAAACTCAATCGTACCAAACTTCAAAAGCCCATCATGAATTTTGTTGAAAACGTGGTGCAGGCTCGTGAAGTCGTGATTGAGCGCAAAAACGCTTTTCGAAAGGCAATCGAAGATGCTGAAGCTCTCTGAAAAACAGATCATCGACCGCATTCACTCAAGGGAACTGTTTGAATGTGAAATTATGGATGGCAGTTTCTCTCTGAAGATAGACTCTTATGTGCCTGCCATCTGCACAGCGATTCATGCGGGTAACCGGTTTCGAGCGGAACTGCAGGCAAAATGCACACTGTCCGAATCGGAACGTTTCTATGAGGAAGATCCGTATACCTGTCAGATGATTCAGGCGATGCCGATTACGCTTATTGGTAATGATTCCCGTTATGAATATGATCTGAACCGACCTATCGCTACCTGCATCTACAACAAAGCCTGGGGGAAAATCGTCTGGAACACCAGGCTGGGCACTAAAGAACGCAGAATCAGTATTGATAAGCACCAGGCATTTTACCGGGTACTGGATAAACTGGTACTGACCCTGAATGAGCAGTTTGGCTCATCAGTGATTTTTGATGTGCATTCCTACAATTATCTGCGCAGGGAGGAGCCTGATACACCTACTTTTAACCAGGGTACAGAACAACTCGATACTGACCGCTGGCAACCAGTACTTGACCGGACTCTGGCACAGCTGAATAAAATCGTACTTCCTAACCTGCCGGTGCAGGCACAAGAGAACAGCGTCTTCTATGGCAGAGGTTATATGACTGCACATATCAACAGCCGCTTTCAGAACAGCCTGGTTTTGCCTCTGGAGGTCAAGAAAATATACATAGATGAACTTACCGGTGAAATTTACCCGCTGGTGATGCAGACACTGGTAGAACAATTCAAGAATGCATTGATCGATGTGTCTGCCTTTTTCTCCAGACGTTTCACCCGGAAGCGTTACCGGAGAAAAGCGGACATGCTGGCAGAAAAAATGGACCCGGCTATTATGATGCTGGATAAATCTCTGTTCCAGCTTGCCCGGGGATTGGAAACCCTGCTTTATATTAATCCTGTCAATATTGCGGTGGAACGCAAAAAGTTTTTCCGAAGTAACGGCAATCAAAACCCGTCGTTTATTTACCGGCAACTCGATATAGACCCTTACCTGTTCCGGGAGCAGCTATATCGACTTCCCGTTGCCGATATTCGTGATCCGGGCGTCCAGAGACTCTATCGTGATGTCATCGACAGTTATGGCAAAAAGATCGACTTACTGGTGAAAGCCGGGAAGCCGGGTTTTCTGTATGAGTCACTGAAGTATTATGGTGAGCCGGGGTTAACTGATAAGAATAATGCGAATTTTATTATGCACGCTGGCGAACAGGAACCGGCGCAGCCTTCATCAGTTAACGCTGAAGAAGCACTGACACTGTTCAGGCAAACAGCCGAGCAATGGGGCATGGCCTGCAAGGTTGAGAAAAGCAGTAAGCTTGCCGCTGCAGCAATGGTGCTGAATAACAAAAGAACCGTTCTGATCAGCTCAGGCCTTCAAATGTCAGAGCAGGAAATCCGGGCTTTAATTAACCATGAGCTGGGCGTTCATATGGCAACCACTCTGAATGCCAACAGCCAGCAATTAAAAGTATTTGCCCTGGGTCTGCCGGGCAATACCTATACTCAGGAAGGACTGGCCATTCTAAATGAATATCAGTCCGGAAACCTTTCACTGAAAAGGCTGAAGGGGCTGGCTCTGCGGGTGATTGCCGTTCAGGAAATGATCGCCCGAAACGACTTTCGCCATACATTCAGTTATCTGCACGAAGAGCATAAGCTGTCAAAAGAAGACGCTTTTAATCTGGCCGTGAGGGTTCATCGTGGGGGTGGCTTTACCAAGGACTACCTCTACCTCAGCGGGGTAAGTAGAGCAGCAGAGCTTGCTCAGCAACGTAGCATTGATAACCTCTACGTTGGTAAAACCGGGTTTGATTATCTCGACATCATTAACGAAATGGTTGCCCGACAGTGGGTGGCTACCCCCAGATTCTGTCCGGAGTTTCTGAAACAGCCCGCTGAAAATTCGCTGGTTCTTAACTACTTAATGTCGTGCATTAAACCCAGTATTGCCTTATCAGGACAGCTGGTTACAGCTGCATGAGCGTGCCTGCCGAAAATTACTTACCAGATTAATTAAACTATAGAAAAGGGCGGGTCAGGTTTACTGTGCAAGTTGGCAGCAATACCTGATATCTAAAAAATCATGACACATTTCTTTGCACCACTGACCGGGTTAGCCATATTTGCCCTTGGCAGCGGCTACCTGATGACGTTGATCCCTTTACGCATCAGCGATTTTGAAAACAGTAATATCCTGTCTGGTTTAATTGGCAGCGCATATTATCTCGGGCTTTTTGCCGGATCATTCCGGTCTGAAAAACTGGTGTGCCGGGTTGGACATATCCGGTCTTTTTCAGGCTTTATGGCTATTTTCTGCTTCTCTGTGCTGCTGATGGCCATCTTCACTGATATCTACTCATGGCTGCTGCTGCGATTTATTAATGGCATCACCGTTGCCGGCATTTTTGTGGCGATTGAGTCCTGGTTGCTCGGTGAAAGTAATACTGAAAACAGAGGACGGGTGCTGGCGTTCTATATGATTTCACTCTATGGTGCCAATGCGGCAGGCCAGCTGCTTATCGGCATTATCGACAGTCATACGCTAACTCCCTTCATCGTGATTGGTGCACTGCTGTCTTTGTCTATTTTCCCCCCGGCAACAACACGCGCACCAACGCCTGAGCTGACGGAAGAGCCTTCAGCTCTTAATTTGATAGCCTTGTACAAACTGACCCCATCCGGGGTGATCGGGTGTTTTTCAGGTGGGCTGGCACTTGGAGCCCTTTATTCCATCCTGCCCATCTATTTATTGCAGTCTTATTCAGATCAGTCAGAAATCAGTCTGTTAATGACCGTCACAATGGCGGGAGGAATGATCTTACAGTATCCGGTGGGCTATTTGTCTGACTTTCTGGATCGAAGAAAGGTACTTATTGCCGTTGCATTCCTCGGCGCTTTAGCTTGTTTGGCTTATATATTTTCCCAGAACAATTACTGGCTGCAAATGACTCTGCTATTTTTCATTGGTGGCGCAACATTCACGCTATACCCGCTTTCCATCAGCCATGGCTGCGATCACATGCTGCCAAAAGATACTGTAGCGGGCACTCAGGGATTGCTGCTTTATTACAGCGTTGGCGCATGCGCAGGCCCCTTGTTAAGTTCTTTACTTGCAAAAGTACTGACTGAAGGGCTGATGATTTACTTCATTCTGGTTCTGGTCGGACTGGGCTGTTTTTTTGCTTGGAGGCTTCAAGACAGACCGATTATTTACTCCAGCGATGAACAACAGTTTGTCCCCGTCCCTAGAACCTCTGCCGTTATTTCACAGCTGGATCCAAGATCAGAAATTGAAGGACTTGAAGAAGGGTTCAAGGGGTGTGAGCGGGAATTGATGTAGGAAAAACGACTACCGTGAGCTACTTTCATCAAATCATAATAGACGTAAGCACGGCCTTTGCCCCGTATGACTGCTCAAATTCTATCATCTGAAAATCAAGAAACGCAGATACTCATCACTATTCAGCACGGCAACTCAATGCTCGATTTCGAGACCAGCCTTCAGGGTAGCCTCAATCAAGCTGGAACGCTTGGAGTAGAAAAACAACTGGAACACATGGACACCGACGGTTCGCCCATAAAGGTAGGTGGTATTCATATGACCAGCAAGAATAAAAAAGAACCCAAGGTCTACGAAACGTCATGGGGAGCCGTCAAAGTTCCGCGTTACATTTACCAGAGCAGTCAGGGGGGAGAAACCTTTTGCCCTCTGGATCAGAATGCCCGGATTATTGTCAATTCGACTCCGGCTTTTGCTCGCATGGTGAGCTGGAAGTATGCCCAGATGGCAGCCCCTCAGGTAGAAGACGATCTGCGACAAAATCATGGTCGTAATAGCAGTCGTTCAACACTTCGTGATTTAGCCGATGTGGTGGCAAGTATTGCACAGGCCAAAGAAGAAAGGTGGGTATACGATATTCCAGAGTTACCAAAGCCCGTGACAACAGTAGCCATAGGGCTTGATGGAGCAAATCTGTTGTACTACGAAGGCTATCGGATCGCTATGTGCGGCACTATCAGCCTCTATGATGATGAAGGCGAGCGTCTTCATACAATCTACTGTGCAGAGGCACCGGAATACGGCAAGCAAACCTTCATTAACCGTTTTACTGGAGAAATCCAGAAGGTTAAGGATAGATTCCCTGAGGCGGTTTATGTGGGGGTTGCTGACGGAGCGGCGGATAACTGGACATTTTTAGAATCCTTTACATCTATCCACGTGCTGGACTTTTATCACGTGTCTGAATATGTTGCTGACGCTGCTGAGGCACTTTATCCGGGAAAGAAAGCCACACAGGAAAGGCATGCATGGTTCAAGCAGAAGCTACACGACCTGAAACACGATGAAGGCGCAGCACAAAGCCTGCGGCGAGAGCTTGAACGGGCAACACCGGGCAACAACCGTACCGCCTCTATGGAAAAGTTGATGAAAGCGAGAACCTACTTTAAAAATCACTGGCACCAAATGATTTATCCTGAAGCCAGAAAGAGGAACTTACCCATTGGTTCAGGTGTTACGGAAGCGGCTTGCAAGAGTTTGGTAAAGCAACGTATGTGCCGCTCTGGCATGCGCTGGAAAGAGCAAGGTGCATCAATGTTGTTGACGTTGAGAGCATTAGTTTGTTCGTCCGGGCAATGGGATGCATTCTGGTCAAAAATGAATCGCTATGGTTTTCCCGTCGCACACAACCTCTTCCCGGTACATTGATCAGGCAGCACACCCGGTTCAAGGGCTGACGCATATTTACCGAGACAACAAAAAACAGGGTGATGACTTGTTGTTTGAAGAACTTTATTCTTCAAAAAATGTCGTTATGAACCATAAGCTGAAAATGGAGCTTGCTACTCTACAAGGTGTGTAGAGTATGCCGAATAAGATGAAAATGCAGAGATGATGCAATAATTGAAAATTAGCTCCTGCTATTGAAGCATATGTTGAAAATTTGTGGAAATCGGAGCGTGTCGTTTGAACCATAAGCTGAAAATAGAGTTTGCTGTACTGCAACGTGCGTAGAGTATGCAGAATAAGATGAAAATGCAGGGATGATGCAGTAATTGAAAATTAGCTCCTGCTATTGAAGCATATGTTGAAAATTTGTGGAAGTCGGAGCGATCCTTTGCCCCGACCACTGAAAGCTGCCTATCCAGCAGAACACTATTATCACAGAGAGACACCATGACCCCACTGGCTGCTCAACTGCCTATCCGGCAGAACGCGGCTCCTGTTGAAACTCTGGAAGACTTAGAACCCGCTCAACTGCCTATCCGGCAGAACGCTTCAAAAATAGGACAACCGTGGGACAAGTCAACTGCTCAACTGCCTATCCGGCAGAACGCCTGAATAAAATGTATAAAACACTGTAGGCAATCAATAAGTTAGATCAAATAGAACCCAAAAACCAAAAATTTTTCTGATCGCATAACACGTTGATATTAAATAGCTTTATTCACCCTGAGAAAAAAGGGTCAATGAATAAAATACCTTCAACCGTTATGCAGATATTTACTACATGGGAACTGTGCCGAAATTCGTTTCACCAGCCAAACCATAGCTGCTATATCCCTCAGGATTCATTTGCTCGACAAACCTTCGGTGAATATGCAGGAAACCCTGCTTCTTCATAACAGAGTGATAGTACTCTAAAATCTGGGCTTGACGCATAGGAATTTACGCATAGGAATTTCAAAAAATCATTATTCCAGTCATTCCTGTAACCTTTGGTTTTCCATCCTCTCAGCATCCTATTACCTGACACTGAATGTTGTGCTTATCTGTCTGATACCACCTAAATCCTATTGATTTGCCCGATCTCACCCTGAAATCCTGATTTCAGACGGATTGAGGGCGTGAACTATGTAATCGGTTTCGCAAGCGCAAGCTGTTGGTGGTGTTTGTACAGCTCGCGCTGCGGCTTGCCGCGGGTAATGCCGGTAAAGATCATCTGAGCCTGGCAGAGGATGCACTGCAGCGGATCGAGCCCAAAGGTCTGTTTCAGTAACGCCGGAAAGGTGATTTTCAGGGCGTTTCGTTCGGGCTGATTGAGCAGGTTGTAGACGGTGGGCAGCAATGTAGCCCTTACCCGACAGGCCAGAAAACCATAATACCGGATCATTCGGAAACCTTTGTCGGGAATATGCTGTGTCAGTCGTTCTATAAATTCTTCCCCTTCACAGGTTTCATGGCGGCGGGTTTTGGTGCGGTGATCCAGATACTCATACACAACGGTATCACCGCCATAGTGTTTCAGGCGCGACATGGCCAGCGGTGGTCGTTTGATATAGCGCCCCAGGTAGCTGATGGTGCGGTGGGGGCTTTTGGTGGCTTTGGCAAAATGGACGATCCAGTCCTTTTGGTATTGCTCATCGAGGAAATCATTGAAGCCGGAAAGGTCATGACAGCTGTCTTTCAGCTCGGAAGGCAGATCCAGCTCGCCACGTTTAAACGCTTCCCTGAGCAGGTTGATCACGCCGTAACGCCACGCGGGCATGATGGCGTTTTTGGTGAAGTAGACTGACTTCCATTGCTAGTTTCCGTCGTATAATCCGCCACGGGTCACAGAGAGGTGAATATGAACATTCCAGTTCAGCTTTCGGCCAAAGGTATGCAGTGCCGTGAAAATGCCAGGTGTCACGCCTTTTTTCCCGGCAAAGGCCTGCAGGCTTTTTGCCGCCAGTGGGCTCAGTTTACCCAGTAAGGTGCGGTTGATTCTGAACAGCTCCCAGAGTGCATCAGGCATCGTAAAGGTGATGTGTTGCCACTCAGTATCCGGCAACAGCGCTTTCTGGGTAAGCGCATGCCAAACAGCATCTACAAAACATAATTTCAACGCCTGATACTGAAGCCTCCACTATTCCAGAAGGCAACATGTCAACTAAACGTCAGTTCTGGTTCCAGCATATTGAGGCCTGGCAACAAAGCCAGCTTTCTCAATCCGAATATGCCCGCCAGCACGGGTTGTCTATCAAATCCTTCAGTTATTATCGCCGTCGTTTCGTTCAGGAACATCAGCAGAGTCAGCAGGAACCCTCTGTTCCTTTACTGCCTGTGAGTGTGGTTCCTGAAGAGCCGGTCGGATCTCCGGCTCAAACGGTGCCAGGCATTACCCTGACCAGTCCGGGCGGGTTTCGTATTGAACTGGCTCCGGGGTTTGATTCGCAGGCTTTGCAGGCAGTTTTGCAACTACTGGAGGCTGCATGATCGGTGATACGGCGTCTCTCAAGGTTTATCTGGCACCGGGTATAACCGATATGCGTAAGTCCATTAATGGTCTTGCCCTGATCGTTAATGAAGTGCTGGCACTTGATCCGTTTTCAGAAAGCCTGTTTGTGTTCTGCAACCGGGGGCGTAACAAACTGAAAATCCTGCACTGGCAAACCAATGGCTTTTGGTTGTACTACCGGCGTCTTGAGAAGGGGCGCTTTAAATGGCCGACAACAGACTCACCGGAGCAAGCCGTCAATATCACCCGAAGGCAGCTGAACTGGCTGCTTGATGGTTTACCGGTCAACCCGAAAGGTGCACACCGGCCTATGCATCATCAGTCCGTGGTTTGATACGCATTGCAATAACCTGACGCAATGAAAAGACGACAGGTATTGTCGGATAATCACCACCATGAAGACTATCACCGTACCCGCCCAAACCTTCGAAGGCCTTCAGCTGAAAGTGACTCAGCTTGAAGCAAAACTGGCGTGGTACGAAGAACAGTTCCGCCTTCAAAAGCATCAGCAATTCGGGGCTTCCAGCGAACGCTTTGAGGGGCAGGGTCAGCTGTTCAATGAAACCGAGGTGCTGGCTGATGAGGAACCCAACGAACCTGACGTTGAACAGGTGCCCGCCCATGAACGCAGGAAACCGGTCAGAAAACCACTGTCGGAAGACCTGCCCCGTGAAATCATAGAAATCGACATTACTGACGAAGAAAAGCAGTGCGATGGCTGCGGTGGTGAACTCAGGGCGTTTGGTCATGAGACCAGCACCAAACTGGATATCGTGCCCGCACAGGTGAAGGTACTGGAGTTTCGTCGCCTGAAATACGCCTGTGCCTGTGAGTCCGGCGTGAAGACCGCCCCGGCACCCAAAATGCCGATTCCCAAAAGCATTTCAACACCCGGACTGCTGGCCTGGATCATTACTAGCAAATACGGCGATGCACTACCACTGTACCGTCAGGAATTCATTCTCAAGCGCATGGGTGCCGAAATCACCCGTGCGACACTGGCTCAATGGATGATCCGGGTAGCGGATGTGCTGATGCCGCTTTATGAAGCCCTGTGCCAACACCTGGTCAGGCAGCCTTATGTGCAGGCAGACGAAACAACTTTGCAGGTGCTCAAAGAGCAAGACCGGTGCCCGCAGAGCAAGTCTTACATGTGGCTGTACCGAACCGGTGAGCAGCTCGGTTCTCCCGTTGTGCTGTACGATTACCAGACGGGGCGCGACCATGCATGCCCGTTGGCATTTCTGGAAGGGTTCAAAGGCTTCTTGCAGTGTGACGGGCATTCGGCCTATAAAACCCTGAGCAGCAAGCGACCGGAAATAGAGTTGATAGGTTGTATGGCGCATGCCCGCCGAAAATTCAAAGAAGCTCTGGACGTCATTCCGAAAAAGAAAGGTGACAACAGCCAAAAAATCAGCCGCCCGGCTCAGGCGTTGAACATGATCCGGCAACTCTACGCCATCGAGCGCCGGATAAAGGATAAAACGACAGAAGAGCGATACCGGGTGCGCCAGTGTGAAAGCCGCCCCATCATGGACAAATTCCGACAATGGTTGGAAAAACAGAAACCACGCATCCTGCCCGAAAGTAAACTGGGCAAAGCCATCACCTATGCCCTGAACCAGTGGCCGTACCTGTCGCGCTACCTCGATAGCGGTTTGGTAGAGATTGATAACAATGCGGCAGAGCGTTCAATCAAACCCTTTGTCATAGGGCGAAAGAACTGGACATTTGCTGACTCAGTGAAAGGCGCCAACGCGAGTGCGATGCTGTACAGTCTGGTTGAAACGGCAAAAGCCAACGGGCTTGAACCCTATGCCTGGTTCCGCTACGTGCTGACTCAGCTCCCCCAGCTCGAAAAGGGAGCCAGGGTAGAGCATCTGCTGCCCATAAACCTCACCCCGGATGACTTGAAAGCGGTGGTGAACACCGGATATTGAAGAAGATAGTGAAAAAGCAGCATCGGCCTGATCAGGTTGCCCGTGCTCATTGTGACCATATCTTGCCCGGCACAAACGGCGGAGCCTGCGGATTCAAACCGGGACGGACTGGATGCTGAGGGCATGGTGGTTGTGAGAGTGGCTGCCCGGTATCCTTCGACTGAA
Organism: Endozoicomonadaceae bacterium; assembly: GCA_965261725.1. Taxonomy (GTDB): domain Bacteria; phylum Pseudomonadota; class Gammaproteobacteria; order Pseudomonadales; family Endozoicomonadaceae; genus CANDOC01. The sequence continues at coordinate 158,329 of CBDHDU010000012.1, forward strand.
TATCAAGGTGCTGTAGCCTATCCAGTGCCTTGTGTTCGAGTTCACGCCATGCTTCCTGTTTTCGTGCCTGCTGCCGTGAAGTCTGAAGTATATTGGCACGCGCCCAGAATATTGTAGCTTGCTGCCCATCACCCATCATACGCAGAATATGTCCCTGCAAGCTCAGTGATTGCGGGGTTTCTTTTTCCTGGCGTGAACGTTTTACCAGCGCCATTGCTGCCTGTAAATTCTTATTCGTATCCGGTACCGACCCTGTAATGATTTCCCTGCATGCCAGGGTAAACCGGGTTACTGCGATCACATGGAATAGCTGCCAGTTGTGACTTGTGGCAAAAGCCTCCAACAGGATTGTGGCGAGTTGATCCGCTTTCGAGACGTTATCTGTTTGGTGGTCCAGACACGCCAGCAACCCCAGCTCAATCTGGAGATGGCCGCAAAAGTCAGTCGGCGGCTGGTGCTTGCGTTGGTTCTCCTGTTGGCGCAGCTGCCGGAACAGCCCCTCGGCTTCGGTTAGCTTCTCAACATCGCCGGTTAAATCCAGACAAGTTGCCAACCCCAGCTCAATCTGGAGATGGCCGCAAAAGTCAGTCGGCGGCTGGTGCTTGCGTTGGTTCTCCTGTTGGCGCAGCTGCCGGAACAGCCCCTCGGCTTCGGTTAGCTTCTCAACATCGCCGGTTAAATCCAGACAGGTTGCCAACCCCAGCTCAATCTGGAGATGGCCGCAAAAGTCAGTCGGCGGCTGGTGCTTGCGTTGGTTCTCCTGTTGGCGCAGCTGCCGGAACAGCCCCTCGGCTTCGGTTAGCTTCTCAACATCGCCGGTTAAATCCAGACAGGTTGCCAACCCCAGCTCAATCTGGAGATGGCCGCAAAAGTCAGTCGGCGGCTGGTGCTTGCGTTGGTTCTCCTGTTGGCGCAGCTGCCGGAACAGCCCCTCGGCTTCGGTTAGCTTCTCAACATCGCCGGTTAAATCCAGACAGGTTGCCAACCCCAGCTCAATCTGGAGATGGCCGCAAAAGTCAGTCGGCGGCTGGTGCTTGCGTTGGTTCTCCTGTTGGCGCAGCTGCCGGAACAGCCCCTCGGCTTCGGTTAGCTTCTCAACATCGCCGGTTAAATCCAGACAGGTTGCCAACCCCAGCTCAATCTGGAGATGGCCGCAAAAGTCAGTCGGCGGCTGGTGCTTGCGTTGGTTCTCCTGTTGGCGCAGCTGCCGGAACAGCCCCTCGGCTTCGGTTAGCTTCTCAACATCGCCGGTTAAATCCAGACAGGTTGCCAACCCCAGCTCAATCTGGAGATGGCCGCAAAAGTCAGTCGGCGGCTGGTGCTTGCGTTGGTTCTCCTGTTGGCGCAGCTGCCGGAACAGCCCCTCGGCTTCGGTTAGCTTCTCAACATCGCCGGTTAAATCCAGACAGGTTGCCAACCCCAGCTCAATCTGGAGATGGCCGCAAAAGTCAGTCGGCGGCTGGTGCTTGCGTTGGTTCTCCTGTTGGCTGTTGGCAGCTGCCGGAACAGCCTCTCGGCTTCGGTTAGCTTACCTGCTTCCTGTAAACACCGAGCCAACCCCAGCTCAATCTGGAGATGGCCGCAAAAGTCAGTCGGCGGCTGGTGCTTGCGTTGGTTCTCCTGTTGGCGCAGCTGCCGGAACAGCCCCTCGGCTTCGGTTAGCTTCTCAACATCGCCGGTTAAATCCAGACAGGTTGCCAACCCCAGCTCAATCTGGAGATGGCCGCAAAAGTCAGTCGGCGGCTGGTGCTTGCGTTGGTTCTCCTGTTGGCGCAGCTGCCGGAACAGCCCCTCGGCTTCGGTTAGCTTCTCAACATCGCCTGTTTCTTCAAGACACCGAGCCAACCCCAGCTCAATCTGGAGATGGCCGCAAAAGTCAGTCGGCGGCTGGTGCTTGCGTTGGTTCTCCTGTTGGCGCAGCTGCCGGAACAGCCCCTCGGCTTCGGTTAGCTTACCTGCTTCCTGTAAACACCGAGCCAACCCCAGCTCAATCTGGAGATGGCCGCAAAAGTCAGTCGGCGGCTGGTGCTTGCGTTGGTTCTCCTGTTGGCGCAGCTGCCGGAAGCCCCTCGGCTTCGGTTAGCTTCTCAACATCGCCGGTTAAATCCAGACAGGTTGCCAACCCCAGCTCAATCTGGAGATGGCCGCAAAAGTCAGTCGGCGGCTGGTGCTTGCGTTGGTTCTCCTGTTGGCGCAGCTGCCGGAACAGCCCCTCGGCTTCGGTTAGCTTACCTGCTTCCTGTAAACACCGAGCCAACCCCAGCTCAATCTGGAGATGGCCGCAAAAGTCAGTCGGCGGCTGGTGCTTGCGTTGGTTCTCCTGTTGGCGCAGCTGCCGGAACAGCCCCTCGGCTTCGGTTAGCTTACCTGCTTCCTGTAAACACCGAGCCAACCCCAGCTCAATCTGGAGATGGCCGCAAAAGTCAGTCGGCGGCTGGTGCTTGCGTTGGTTCTCCTGTTGGCGCAGCTGCCGGAACAGCCCCTCGGCTTCGGTTAGCTTCTCAACATCGCCGGTTAAATCCAGACAGGTTGCCAACCCCAGCTCAATCTGGAGATGGCCGCAAAAGTCAGTCGGCGGCTGGTGCTTGCGTTGGTTCTCCTGTTGGCGCAGCTGCCGGAACAGCCCCTCGGCTTCGGTTAGCTTCTCAACATCGCCGGTTAAATCCAGACAGGTTGCCAACCCCAGCTCAATCTGGAGATGGCCGCAAAAGTCAGTCGGCGGCTGGTGCTTGCGTTGGTTCTCCTGTTGGCGCAGCTGCCGGAACAGCCCCTCGGCTTCGGTTAGCTTACCTGCTTCCTGTAAACACCGAGCCAACCCCAGCTCAATCTGGAGATGGCCGCAAAAGTCAGTCGGCGGCTGGTGCTTGCGTTGGTTCTCCTGTTGGCGCAGCTGCCGGAACAGCCCCTCGGCTTCGGTTAGCTTCTCAACATCGCCTGTTTCTTCAAGACACCGAGCCAACCCCAGCTCAATCTGGAGATGGCCGCAAAAGTCAGTCGGCGGCTGGTGCTTGCGTTGGTTCTCCTGTTGGCGCAGCTGCCGGAACAGCCCCTCGGCTTCGGTTAGCTTACCCATTCCCTGTTTAGTTCTGGCGATTCCTATTTTTAAATAAATGTTCTCAGGAGCTTGTCGGGATAAACTGGAAAATAAACTCAATGCTTGGGGATAGTTTTTCTTTTTTAAGAAATCCCAGGCTGCCTCTTCTCTTTCTCCTGCTGAAATACAAAAAGTAATCAAAAAGGCAATGACAGCTTTTATTAATCTGTTCATCAGCTATATGAGATAACAATGAATAATTTGTCTGTATGAAGAGTGGTGTAGTGTTTGAAATTATAGATGTGGTATCAGTGTCGTTTGAGGCATGTTGCAAACAATAATCAGAGTTGTGCTGTTATTGGTAGATGGCTTTCGTCGTGCGCTCACCTTTCTGGTCAGCAATCCACTGATCGGTCAGTTTTTTGCCGCAGGTATTACACAACCGGGCTTTACAGCCAAAGCAGATCTTTTTGGTGTGAGAGCATTCATGGTTGCTGCATACAAAGCTGGCATACCCCATGATCACCCGCCCGCAGGCCAGTACTTTGCTGATCGCATCAACCACAGCAGGGCGTATCGTATCGGCGTTGCGCTGGTAATAACGCCACCATAACTGATCGCGTAGCAGTAATTGTTTTAGTTTGGACGGCGGTCGGCTGGTCATACGGCCTCATCAATACAGTCGCACGGATGATAACGAATGCAGCCGGTGAAGGGGATGGCATCCTGAGGTTGTTTTTCAGTCGTCCTCCTCTGCCAGTCTTTTGCGTTTACGGTGTTTTCTGAATTTGTGATTGGCCAGCGCCTGAGCACTGTTGAGGGTCACCGGGGGCTGACACTGGGTACAGGTGCGTTCCCCGCTGTGGTGACTGCGGTTGTGAGAGGCCAGCGCCTGAGCACTGTTGAGGGTCACCGGGGGCTGGCACCGGGTACAGGTGCGTTCCCCGCTGTGGTGACTTTTGTTGTGATTGGCCAGCGCCTTCGCACTGTTGAGGGTCACCGGGGGCTGACACTGGGTACAGGTGCGTTCCCCGCTGTGGTGACTGCGGTTGTGAGTGGCCAGCGCCTTCGCACTGTTGAGGGTCACCCGGGGCTGACACCGGGTACAGGTGCGTTCCCCGCTGTGGTGACTTTGGTTGTGATCGGCCAGCGCCTGAGCACTGTTGAGGGTCACCGGGGGCTGACACCGGGTACAGGTGCGTTCCCCGCTGTGGTGACTTTGATTGTGAGTGGCCAGCGCCTGAGCACTGTTGAGAGTCACCGGGGGCTGACACCGGGTACAGGTGCGTTCCCCGCTGTGGTGACTGCGGTTGTGATTGGCCAGCGCCTTCCCACTGTTGAGGGTCACCGGGGGCTGACACCGGGTACAGGTGCGTTCCCCGCTGTGATGACTTTGGTTGTGATTGGCCAGCGCCTTCGCACTGTTGAGGGTCACCGGGGGCTGACACTGGGTACAGGTGCGTTCTCCGCTGTGGTGACTGCGGTTGTGAGAGGCCAGCGCCTGAGCACTGTTGAGGGTCACCGGAGGCTGGCACCGGGTACAGGTGCGTTCCCCGCTGTGGGAGGCGCTTATATGGCTAGCTAATGATGCAGCTGTTTTGTAATACTTTTGGCACAGGGAACACTGAAAAGGTTTCTCGCCGGATTCAACCGTTTGAAAAACTGAAGGTGAAGGCGGATCTTGAGGTGATACTGTGAATTCGGTATCCGAACTGTTTGTTTCTTTTTCATCGTCGTCTGGCGGTTCTTGTTTAATGCAAGATGTACATTGTTTTAGCCATTGATCAATTTCAGGCAACACAGGAAAGTCATCAGTCACCTTTACAATTACAACCTCCGAATTGTCATCGAGTCGTATTTTCTTGATTTGTGGTTGGGATGATCCGGGTTCTGAGCTATTGTCTGCTTCATTTTCACCGGCCCCGGATGAAGGAATAAAAGCGCTTGCAAACAAAGCTATCAAGCTTGAAAGGAAGGCACTTTTTATCTTTTTTTTGACCAGTTTCTTTGAATGGAGAAGAAAGTCATATGACGCTGACGGGCTACCTGAGAAAGAGCTTTTATCATAGGTCAGACAATAGGTTTGAGCCTGACGTTTAGTGCAATCAAAAAGTTGCCGCGCAGCGGCCTACGTTCATATAGGCGTGGATGAACGTATTGTCAGCTACCTGTCAGCAAAGGGAGAGATTGACAATGAGTCACTACCATCTGCTGCTCAATGGCTTTCAGATGAATTTTTTCTGGAAGGAGAAGAGCAACCTAGATTATTTGCTTCTGTCTATGAAGGTAATCAGAACGGTAGCTTTGAGGTCAGAGGCCGGGAATGGGTTGCCACTATTGATGAGCAGGATGGTTTTTGGAATCTATCCAATTTTACCAGAACTCGTAGAACGGGAGCTGGCCTAAGAATCATTCAGGGAAATCTCCGTTTTATAGATGTAAGTGTTGCAGCTCAACTGGACAGCCCGACTCAACGGCATGCTCTTGAACAGGCTATCAGTCAGCACGGCAGCTACATGCAGCTCTGGCAGCAATACAGCGACATGGAGTGGGCTTTCAGTTTAACGGACGCCCGTGAGCTTGGAGCTATCGCATTCAAAGATTTTGATAAAAGTGAAAAGTCACGCCATTGGGATTTCATGGTTAATGCGGCTCAAGGTGAAAACTTTGAGAGAAAGCTGCAGGAGCTGGGTAAGAATGATCGCAGTGCAGGGAAAGTGTTCTCCCTTGACGCATAGGAATTTACGCATAGGAATTTCAAAAGGCTCTTAATGGATTCCGGGGTGTTGAGGTAACTGCGGTTGAAACTAACGTCCACATTCGTGTAAAACAGCGGTATGATGAAGTTTCATGATCTCCTCGATAACGCCAAATGTTACGAACAAGTCAGGCAAATGCGCTGGCCGGATGGTGTCGTTTGTCCTCGCTGTCAAAGCCCTGATATTACCCGACAAGGTAAAGATGACACTCAGCCGGAGCGACAGCGTTACTGGTGCAAGTGTTGTCGGCGTCGCTTTGATGATCTGACTTTATCGGTGTTTTCAGGGCATCACCAGCCTTTAAAAATCTGGATACACTGCTTGTACCTGATGTCACTCAATCAGTCGAACAGACAGATTGCACTTGAACTTGACCTGAACAAAAGCGATGTGCAAAAGATGACACAGCAGCTCAGGACAAGTGTCTGCAACAAACGCCCGGTCACCGTTCTGGACGGCAAGGTTGAATGTGACGAGGTTCACGTTGTATCGGGGCATAAAGGCCAGCCTGAAGCGGTGAAAAAAAAGGGCGGACAGCCCGCCGTAACCGTTTGAGAGGTGCTCGTGGTCGCGGTACTCTGGAGAAAGAAAAGCCTCCGATCTTTGGCATGATCCAGCGGGGTGGGCAGGTTGTGATCCGTATGCTGCCTAATGTCAAGCAGGTAACAATCAAGCCCCTGATTACAGAATTCATAGCGCCGGGAACGCTGATTTATACTGATGAATACAGCATTTACGACAGGCTTGAGCAATGGGGTTATGATCGTAAATCTGTCTGTCATGGCGCTGGGGAGTATGCCCGGGATGAAGATGGTGATGGTTTTCACGAGGTGCATGTGAATACGATGGAGGGCTTCTGGTCGTTGCTGCGATCCTGGTTGCGCCCTCACCGTGGAATTTCACAGGATAAGCTGCCACTATACTTGGGATTTTTTGAATGCATCCATAACATCAAACGTAGGGGAAAAGCAGCTATTTCAGGGGTGTTGAGGTAACTGCGGTTGAAACTAACGTCCACATTCGTGTAAAACAGCGGTATGATGAAGTTTCATGATCTCCTCGATAACGCCAAATGTTACGAACAAGTCAGGCAAATGCGCTGGCCGGATGGTGTCGTTTGTCCTCGCTGTCAAAGCCCTGATATTACCCGACAAGGTAAAGATGACACTCAGCCGGAGCGACAGCGTTACTGGTGCAAGTGTTGTCGGCGTCGCTTTGATGATCTGACTTTATCGGTGTTTTCAGGGCATCACCAGCCTTTAAAAATCTGGATACACTGCTTGTACCTGATGTCACTCAATCAGTCGAACAGACAGATTGCACTTGAACTTGACCTGAACAAAAGCGATGTGCAAAAGATGACACAGCAACTCAGGACAAGTGTCTGCAACAAACGCCCGGTCACCGTTCTGGACGGCAAGGTTGAATGTGACGAGGTTTACGTTGTATCGGGGCATAAAGGCCAGCCTGAAGCGGTGAAAAAAAAGGGCGGACAGCCCGCCGTAACCGTTTGAGAGGTGCTCGTGGTCGCGGTACTCTGGAGAAAGAAAAGCCTCCGATCTTTGGCATGATCCAGCGGGGTGGGCAGGTTGTGATCCGTATGCTGCCTAATGTCAAGCAGGTAACAATCAAGCCCCTGATTACAGAATTCATAGCGCCGGGAACGCTGATTTATACTGATGAATACAGCATTTACGACAGGCTTGAGCAATGGGGTTATGATCGTAAATCTGTCTGTCATGGCGCTGGGGAGTATGCCCGGGATGAAGATGGTGATGGTTTTCACGAGGTGCATGTGAATACGATGGAGGGCTTCTGGTCGTTGCTGCGATCCTGGTTGCGCCCTCACCGTGGAATTTCACAGGATAAGCTGCCACTATACTTGGGATTTTTTGAATGCATCCATAACATCAAACGTAGGGGAAAAGCAGCTATTTCAGGGTTGCTTGGCTTGCTGCTGGGGTAACCCCCCGGAATCCATTAAGAGCCTTTCAAAAAATCATTATTCCAGTCATTCCTGCAATCTTTGGTTTTTCATCCTGCCAGCGTCCAATCATCTGGAATCATCTGGAATCATCTGGAATCATCTGGCTTTGGACGTTGTGCTTATCTGTCTGATACCACCTAAATCCTATTGATTTGCCCGATCTCACCCTGAAATCCTGATTTCAGACGGATTGAGGGCGTGAACTATGTAATCGGCTTCGCAAGCGCAAGCTGTTGATGGTATTTGTACAGCTCGTACTGCGGCTTCCCCCGGGTAATGCCGGTGAAGATCATTTGAGCCTGACAGAGGATGCATTGCAGCGGGTCGAGCCCAAAGGTTTGTTTCAGTAACGCCGGAAAGGTGATTTTCAGGGCGTTTCGTTCGGGCTGATTGAGCAGGTTGTAGACGGTGGGCAGCAATGTAGCCCTTCCCCGGCATGCCAGAAAACCATAATACCGGATCATTCGGAAACCTTTGTCGGGAATATGCTGTGTCAGTCGCTCTATAAATTCTTCCCCTTCACAGGTTTCATGGCGGCGGGTTTTGGTGCGGTGATCCAGATACTCATACACCACGGTATCACCGCCATAGTGTTTCAGGCGCGACATGGCCAGCGGTGGTCGTTTGATATAGCGCCCCAGGTAGCTGATGGTGCGGTGGGGGCTTTTGGTGGCTTTGGCAAAATGGACGATCCAGTCCTTTTGGTATTGCTCATCGAGGAAATCATTGAAGCCGGAAAGGTCATGACAGCTGTCTTTCAGCTCGGAAGGCAGATCCAGCTCGCCACGTTTAAACGCTTCCCTGAGCAGGTTGATCACGCCGTAACGCCACGCGGGCATGATGGCGTTTTTGGTGAAGTAGACTGACGTCCATTGCTGGTTTCCGTCGTATAATCCGCCACGGGCCACAGAGAGGTGAATATGAACATTCCAGTTCACCCAGTAAGGTGCGGTTGATTCTGAACAGCTCCCAGAGTGCATCAGGCATCGTAAAGGTGATGTGTTGCCACTCAGTATCCGGCAACAGCGCTTTCTGGTCAGCAATCCACTGATCCGTCAGTTTTTTGCCGCAGGTATTACACAACCGGGCTTTACAGCCAAAGCAGATCTTTTTGGTGTGAGAGCATTCATGGTTGCTGCATACAAAGCTGGCATACCCCATGATCACCCGCCCGCAGGCCAGTACTTTGCTGATCGCATCAACCACAGCAGGGCGTATCGTATCGGCGTTGCGCTGGTAATAACGCCACCATAACTGATCGCATAGCAGTAATTGTTTTAGTTTGGACGGCGGTCGGCTGGTCATACGGCCTCATCAATACAGTCGCACGGATGAGATGATAACGAATGCAGCCGGTGAAGGGGATGGCATCCTGAGGTTGTTTTTCAGTCGTCCTCCTCTGCCAGTCTTTTGCGTTTACGGTGTTTTCTGAATTTGTGATTGGCCAGCGCCTTCGCACTGTTGAGGGTCACCGGGGGCTGACACCGGGTACAGGTGCGTTCCCCGCTGTGGTGACTTTGGTTGTGATTGGCCAGCGCCTTCGCACTGTTGAGGGTCACCGGGGGCTGACACTGGGTACAGGTGCGTTCCCTGCTGTGGTGACTGCGGTTGTGAGTGGCCAGCGCCTTCGCACTGTTGAGGGTCACCGGGGGCTGACACCGGGTACAGGTGCGTTCCCCGCTGTGGTGACTTTGGTTGTGATCGGCCAGCGCCTGAGCACTGTTGAGGGTCACCGGGGGCTGACACCGGGTACAGGTGCGTTCCCCGCTGTGGTGACTTTGGTTGTGATTGGCCAGCGCCTGAGCACTGTTGAGGGTCACCGGGGGCTGACACCGGGTACAGGTGCGTTCCCCGCTGTGGTGACTGCGGTTGTGATTGGCCAGCGCCTGAGCAGTTTTGAGGGTCACCGGGGGCTGACACTGGGTACAGGTGCGTTCCCCGCTGTGGTGACTGCGGTTGTGATCGGCCAGCGCCTTCGCACTGTTGAGGGTCACCGGGGGCTGACACCGGGTACAGGTGCGTTCCCCGCTGTGGTGACTGCGGTTGTGATCGGCCAGCGCCTTCGCACTTTTGAGGGTCACCGGGGGCTGACACTGGGTACAGGTGCGTTCCCCGCTGTGGGAGGCCCTTATATGGCTAGCTAATGATGCAGCTGTTTTGTAATACTTTTGGCACAGGGAACACTGAAAAGGTTTCTCGCCGGATTCAACCGTTTGAAAAACTGAAGGTGAAGGCGGATCTTGAGGTGATACTGTGAATTCGGTATCCGAACTGTTTGTTTCTTTTTCATCGTCGTCTGACGGTTCTTGTTTAATGCAAGATGTACATTGTTTTAGCCATTGATCAATTTCAGGCAACACAGGAAAGTCATCAGTCACCTTTACAATTACAACCTCCGAATTGTCATCGAGTCGTATTTTCTTGATTTGTGGTTGGGATGATCCGGGTTCTGAGCTATTGTCTGCTTCATTTTCACCGGCCCCGGATGAAGGAATAAAAGCGCTTGCAAACAAAGCTATCAAGCTTGAAAGGAAGGCACTTTTTATCTTTTTTTTGACCAGTTTCTTTGAATGGAGAAGAAAGTCATATGACGCTGACGGGCTACCTGAGAAAGAGCTTTTATCATAGGTCAGACAATAGGTTTGAGCCTGACGTTTAGTGCAATCAAAAAGTTGCCGCGCAGCGGCCTACGTTCGAAGGCAGATCCAGCTCGCCACGTTTAAACGCTTCCCTGAGCAGGTTGATCACGCCGTAACGCCACGCGGGCATGATGGCGTTTTTGGTGAAGTAGACTGACTTCCATTGCTAGTTTCCGTCGTATAATCCGCCACGGGTCACAGAGAGGTGAATATGAACATTCCAGTTCAGCTTTCGGCCAAAGGTATGCAGTGCCCTGAAAATACCAGGTGTCACGCCTTTTTTCCCGGCAAAGGCCTGCAGGCTTTTTGCCGCCAGTGGGCTCAGTTTACCCAGTAAGGTGCGGTTGATTCTGAACAGCTCCCAGAGTGCATCAGGCATCGTAAAGGTGATGTGTTGCCACTCAGTATCCGGCAACAGCGCTTTCTGGTCAGCAATCCACTGATCGGTCAGTTTTTTGCCGCAGGTATTACACAACCGGGCTTTACAGCCAAAGCAGATCTTTTTGGTGTGAGAGCATTCATGGTTGCTGCATACAAAGCTGGCATACCCCATGATCACCCGCCCGCAGGCCAGTACTTTGCTGATCGCATCAACCACAGCAGGGCGTATCGTATCGGCGTTGCGCTGGTAATAACGCCACCATAACTGATCGCGTAGCAGTAATTGTTTTAGTTTGGACGGCGGTCGGCTGGTCATACGGCCTCATCAATACAGTCACACGGATGATAACGAATGCAGCCGGTGAAGGGGATGGCATCCTGAGGTTGTTTTTCAGTCGTCCTCCTCTGCCAGTCTTTTGCGTTTACGGTGTTTGCTGAATTTGTGAGTGGCCAGCGCCTTCGCACTGTTGAGGGTCACCGGGGGCTGACACTGGGTACAGGTGCGTTCCCCGCTGTGGTGACTGCGGTTGTGAGAGGTCAGCGCCTGAGCACTGTTGAGGGTCACCGGGGGCTGACACCGGGTACAGGTGCGTTCCCCGCTGTGGTGACTGCGGTTGTGATTGGCCAGCGCCTTCGCACTGTTGAGGGTCACCGGGGGCTGACACTGGGTACAGGTGCGTTCCCCGCTGTGGTGACTGTGGTTGTGAGTGGCCAGCGCCTGAGCACTGTTGAGGGTCACCGGGGGCTGACACTGGGTACAGGTGCGTTCCCCGCTGTGGTGACTTTGGTTGTGATTGGCCAGCGCCTGAGCACTGTTGAGGGTCACCGGGGGCTGGCACTGGGTACAGGTGCGTTCCCCGCTGTGGTGACTTTGGTTGTGAGTGGCCAGCGCCTGAGCACTTTTGAGGGTCACCGGGGGCTGACACTGGGTACAGGTGCGTTCCCCGCTGTGGGAGGCCCTTATATGGCTAGCTAATGATGCAGCTGTTTTGTAATACTTTTGGCACAGGGAACACTGAAAAGGTTTCTCGCCGGATTCAACCGTTTGAAAAACTGAAGGTGAAGGCGGATCTTGAGGTGATACTGTGAATTCGGTATCCGAACTGTTTGTTTCTTTTTCATCGTCGTCTGGCGGTTCTTGTTTAATGCAAGATGTACATTGTTTTAGCCATTGATCAATTTCAGGCAACACAGGAAAGTCATCAGTCACCTTTACAATTACAACCTCCGAATTGTCATCGAGTCGTATTTTCTTGATTTGTGGTTGGGATGATCCGGGTTCTGAGCTATTGTCTGCTTCATTTTCACCGGCCCCGGATGAAGGAATATACCCATGATCATTGAAGTTGCTTGATTTTCCAGCCGATTTTCAACATTGTACGAACATGCCGAAAATCACCCTGACAGCCCAACAAAAAGTAGCCTTGGAATCTCGCCACAAAACATCGCGAGATGCACGGGAGTGTGATCGTATCAAGGCTGTTTTGCTCAGAAGCCGTCTGAAAAGTCCTCCTTCAAGCCAAACGCCGCAGCATCAGGTGAATCATGGACAGTTGAATCATAGCCTCAGCGGTTTCAGGCAACACCTCGTAATCTTTGCTGAGTCTTCGGTTATGATTTAGCCAGGAAAATGTCCGTTCGACTACCCAGCGTCGTGGTAACAGCTGGAAGCCTTTTTGTTTATCACTGCGTAGAACAACTTGCAATATGAATTGGAATTTCGAACTGACCCAGTCCACTAACTTGCCCCGATAGCCGCCATCAACCCAGATCAGGCGTAACTTTTTACAACGACCATTCAAGCGTGTTAATAGCAGTTTGGCTCCATCCCGATCCTGAATCTCAGCGGAAGTGACAACGATTGCTAGCAGTAACCCCATGGTGTCAACGAGGATATGACGCTTGCGCCCCTTGATCTTTTTGCCTGCATCGTAGCCGCGATCAGACCCACCGATCGCCGTGGTTTTAACGCTCTGGCTATCGAGACTAGCTGCCGTTGCATGCTTATGACGCCCTGCTTTCTGACGCACTTTGGCATGAAGCGTGTCATGAATCCTTTGCCAAGTTTGGTCTCGTCGCCAAACCCTGAAGTAGTGATACACTGTTTTATAGTTCGGAAAATCAGTAGGAAGGGCAGCCCATTGACAGCCTGTTTTCAAAACATAAAAAATGCCATTGATAAGCTGCCGACGGCTGATTGTTACAGGTCGTCCTCCGGGTTTGGCAGGTGGGAGCAGAGGTTTTAACTTTTTCCACGCTCCCTGACTCAAATCTGAGGGATACCTTTTCTTCTTTTTTTGACGACGCTTACCCATTACACCCCTGAAAAATGCCTGTTTTTTTCAGTATATATGGGCGGCTATGCTACTTTTCAGACGGCTTCTCAGGTCTGAAGGGTGGTCACCGTCTGCTATCGCTCAGGCATTGAGAAAAAGTGAATACACTATTTGTCGCCATCTGGACGCCTATCTGGAAAAGGAAAAGCTCAGGCCGGAGAACGGGGGGAGTGAAAGCCGCCTGAGTGATGAGCAAACTCGGCAACTGGTCGAACACCTTTCTGAATATACTTACGCACACGTCCATCAGATCGTCGCCTATATTACCGATCGCTGGGGTATCAAATATACCGTATCAGGCCTGAACAAGTGGCTGCACCAAAAAGGCTTTACCTACAAAAAGCCAAAGGGCGTACCGCACAAGGCTGATGTTGATAAGCAGGCTGGTTTTGTGGAGCACTATGAAGCCTTGAAAGCCACGCTACCAGAGGACGAGGTGATACTATTCATGGATGCGGTACACCCGACACAAGCGACCAAAATCACTTCCGGGTGGATTCGAAAAGGGATTGATAAAATCATTAATACGACAGGTAGCCGTACTCGGCTGAACATTATCGGTGCGATTGATCTGGACAATATTGAAGCTGCTGTTTTCGGTCAATTTGATACGGTTAACAGTGAAGCGGTTACCGAGTTTTTCAAGAAAGTTCGGGATAACTATTCACCCATGAACGTTATTCACATGGTGCTTGATGGTGCCGGTTACCATCGTTCACAGGAGGTAGTGAAAGAGGCGGAAGAGCTGGGAATAAAGCTTCATTACCTCCCCCCTTACAGTCCAAACCTGAACCCCATTGAGCGATTATGGAAGGTGATGAATGAGTATGCCCGGAATGTAACTGCTCAAAATTCGTAGGCGAGTCAACACGCTGACATCAAAACTTTGTCCTTCGGAATCGGGCATAATCAAGTCTATGAACTCGCCTACAATTTCAGACCTTGAAACAGAAGTCAGCGAACTCAAGGCTTTTGTCAGCACGCTACTCGACAAAATCAATAAGCTGACAGCCGAAAATACCGCCCTGCGCGAGGAAATCCGGCACCTTAAAAAACTCAAGGGGCAACCAAAAATTCGCCCGAACAAAAAAACGTCGGAAGACGTTGAAAATAAGGACAGTCAGTCAACGTCGCCAGCTGAAACGCCACCCAGGAGCAAACGTTCCCGATCACCGGAACCGGGTCGCACAGCCAAGCCTTCTCCTTCTTCTGTTCGTGAGGAAATTTGCCCGGCAGCGGGTGTACAGGATAACTGGAAGCGCAAAGGCTATCAGGATTTTACCCATGTTGATGTGAATCTGGAGTTCACGACAACACGCTACCGTCGCGAAGTATGGCTTACCCCTGAAGGTCAGACTGTCATTGCACCGTTGCCTATCCATATAAAAGGTCGCTTCGGTGATAACCTCAGATCCATGGTGCTGGATCTTTATCATTCCTGTAGTGTTACCCAGCCGTTGTTGCTTGACTGGTTGCACAGCCATGGCTGCCCAATCTCTGAGGGCAAACTCAATGCCTTACTGACGCAGGGGCATGAGCTGTTTCATCAGGAGCGGGAAGATATTCTCGAAACAGGTATTGCCTGTTCCCGCATGCTGCTTGTAGACGACACAGGTGCTCGACATGATGGAAAAAACGGCTATTGCACGGTAATCGGTAACGACACTTTTACCGTATTTTCTTCAACCGACAGCAAAAGCCGCATTAATTTCCTGACCCTGCTTCAGGGAAAGCGTCGCTCTCATATCCTGAACCCGGCTGCACTCAGTTATATGAAGCAGGTAGAAATGGCTGACAGGTGGATTGATGCCTTGTCTGCTTATGGGGAAATCCACTTTCTGAACGAAGCTGCCTGGAAAGCCTTTCTGGATGACCATAAACTCTTTGCCAAAGAGCAGCGTCGTAAAGTGACAGAGGCTGTTCTCAAGGCAGGCCTGTTAAACAACGGCTGCCCTGAAGCCATGGTCATCCACAGTGACGGTGCCCGGCAGTTTGACACGGCGTTTGAACATTCCCTGTGCTGGTTCCATGCCAGCCGCCCACTGGCAAAGCTGATCCCTGCCAATAAGCAGGAACGGGCTGCCCGTGACTGGATGGAAAAGCAGTTCTGGCATATATACGACGATATTGAGACCTATTGCCAAGCGCCGACAGCCATACGGAAGGCGCAGATTGAACAGGATTTTAATCACTGGGTGGCGACACAGTCTGACTATCCTGACCTTCGTGCTGTCCTGGGTAAGCTTCACCGGGCACGGGAGGAGTTATTGCTGATACTAAAGTATCCATGGCTGCCACTTCATAATAACCTGAGTGCGCGGCAAATCAGGGAGTACGTGAAACGACGAAAGATCAGTGGTGGCACTCGAAGTCATCTCGGTCAGCGTTGCCGGGATACATTTGCAAGCCTGAAAAAAACATGCAGGCTGCACGGCATATCCTTCTCCAACTATCTAAAAGATAGAATCTGCGGAACCCAGATGATTCCCAGACTGTCAGACGTGGTGCGGGATAAATCTGCCCGGCTCATGGGTGATGCCGCCTACGGATTTTGAGCAGTTACCCCGGAATAATGAATACTTCGCTCAGGCAAAAGAATTCCGGGAAAAGATTAATCATTTTCTGGACGTGACATTGCCCGAAATCGGTTCTTCCTTGGGCAGCAGGATTAACGATAATTTCCAGCGGTTAAATCCGGCATCTTGAATTCACTCAGGTATAAAAGCGCTTGCAAACAAAGCTATCAAGCTTGAAAGGAAGGCACTTTTTATCTTTTTTTTGACCAGTTTCTTTGAATGGAGAAGAAAGTCATTATGACGCTGACGGGCTACCTGAGAAAGAGCTTTTATCATAGGTCAGACAATAGGTTTGAGCCTGACGTTTAGTGCAATCAAAAAGTTGCCGCGCAGCGGCCTACGTTCGAAGGCAGATCCAGCTCGCCACGTTTAAACGCTTCCCTGAGCAGGTTGATCACGCCGTAACGCCACGCGGGCATGATGGCGTTTTTGGTGAAGTAGACTGACTTCCATTGCTAGTTTCCGTCGTATAATCCGCCACGGGTCACAGAGAGGTGAATATGAACATTCCAGTTCAGCTTTCGGCCAAAGGTATGCAGTGCCGTGAAAATGCCAGGTGTCACGCCTTTTTTCCCGGCAAAGGCCTGCAGGCTTTTTGCCGCCAGTGGGCTCAGTTTACCCAGTAAGGTGCGGTTGATTCTGAACAGCTCCCAGAGTGCATCAGGCATCGTAAAGGTGATGTGTTGCCACTCAGTATCCGGCAACAGCGCTTTCTGGTCAGTAATCCACTGATCGGTCAGTTTTTTGCCGCAGGTATTACACAACCGGGCTTTACAGCCAAAGCAGATCTTTTTGGTGTGAGAGCATTCATGGTTGCTGCATACAAAGCTGGCATACCCCATGATCACCCGCCCGCAGGCCAGTACTTTGCTGATCGCATCAACCACAGCAGGGCGTATCGTATCGGCGTTGCGCTGGTAATAACGCCACCATAACTGATCGCGTAGCAGTAATTGTTTTAGTTTGGACGGCGGTCGGCTGGTCATACGGCCTCATCAATACAGTCGCACGGATGATAACGAATGCAGCCGGTGAAGGGGATGGCATCCTGAGGTTGTTTTTCAGTCGTCCTCCTCTGCCAGTCTTTTGCGTTTACGGTGTTTTCTGAATTTGTGATTGGCCAGCGCCTGAGCACTTTTGAGGGTCACCGGGGGCTGACACTGGGTACAGGTGCGTTCCCCGCTGTGGTGACTTTGGTTGTGAGAGGCCAGCGCCTGAGCACTGTTGAGGGTCACCGGGGGCTGACACCGGGTACAGGTGCGTTCCCCGCTGTGGTGACTGCGGTTGTGAGAGGCCAGCGCCTGAGCACTGTTGAGGGTCACCGGGGGCTGACACCGGGTACAGGTGCGTTCCCCGCTGTGGGAGGCGCTTATATGGCTAGCTAATGATGCAGCTGTTTTGTAATACTTTTGGCACAGGGAACACTGAAAAGGTTTCTCGCCGGATTCAACCGTTTGAAAAACTGAAGGTGAAGGCGGATCTTGAGGTGATACTGTGAATTCGGTATCCGAACTGTTTGTTTCTTTTTCATCGTCGTCTGGCGGTTCTTGTTTAATGCAAGATGTACATTGTTTTAGCCATTGATCAATTTCAGGCAACACAGGAAAGTCATCAGTCACCTTTACAATTACAACCTCCGAATTGTCATCGAGTCGTATTTTCTTGATTTGTGGTTGGGATGATCCGGGTTCTGAGCTATTGCCTGCTTCATTTTCACCGGCCCTGGATGAAGGAATAAAAGCGCTTGCAAACAAAGCTATCAAGCTTGAAAGGAAGGCACTTTTTATCTTTTTTTTGACCAGTTTCTTTGAATGGAGAAGAAAGTCATATGACGCTGACGGGCTACCTGAGAAAGAGCTTTTATCATAGGTCAGACAATAGGTTTGAGCCTGACGTTTAGTGCAATCAAAAAGTTGCCGCGCAGCGACCTACGTTCATACTATGGAAACCATAGATATGCTTCGTAGCGGATTTAGTGATTTTACGGCTCATAAAACACGACTCCGACCAACCTTTCAATAGGTTAGACCGGAGTCGTGTTTTATCAAGTTACGCTTCTTTGTTATTTTCAGTTTATGCTTCAATAATTATCAGCATATCCTTCAAATTTTCACTTTATCCTTCAAACAACAAAAAAACAAGTCATCACCCTGCCCCTCCCCAAACAGCTCTGTTACTTGGAAGTGAATTCCGGGTAAGCCTCCATTCCGCATTCTGTAATGTCGGCTCCTTCGTACTCTTCTTCCTCACTGATGCGCAGTCCCATAATCGCCTTGATCGCACCCCAGACAATCAGGCTGGCAATAAATACCCAGGCAAAGATGGTCACGATACCCAGCAGTTGAGAACCCAGTGTGGCATCGCTGTTGGTCAGTGGTACCGCCAGCAGACCCCAGATACCCACAACACCGTGCACAGAAATGGCACCGACCGGATCATCAATCTTCAGTTTATCCAGTGACAGGATCGCGAAGACAACCAGGGCACCGCCGACAGCACCAATCAGGCTGGCACTCAGCGCAGAAGGTGTCAGTGGTTCAGCAGTAATTGCGACCAAGCCCGCCAACGCACCGTTTAATGCCATGGTTAAGTCTGCCTTACCAAACAGCAGGCGGGCAACAATCAGCGCGGCGATGACACCACCCGCAGCACCGGCATTGGTGTTAACAAAAATCTGGGCAACCGCGTTGGCATTATCAACATCAGAGATTTGCAGCTGAGAACCGCCATTGAAACCGAACCAGCCCAGCCACAGGATAAAGGTACCCAGTGTCGCCAATGGCAGGTTAGCACCAGGAATCGCATTCACCTGACCGTTCGGACCATACTTACCTTTACGGGCACCCAACAGTAACACACCTGCCAGCGCAGCAGCCGCACCCGCCATATGTACGACACCGGAACCTGCGAAGTCCTGGAAGCCTGCTTCATTCAGGAAACCACCGCCCCATTTCCAGAAGCCCTGTACCGGATAGATAAAGCCAGTCATAAACACGGCAAACAGCAGGAATGCCCACAGTTTCATCCGTTCTGCAACGGCACCGGAAACGATGGACATCGCAGTTGCCACAAACACAACCTGGAAGAAGAAGTCTGAACGCATGGAGTAATACGGCGCATCATCTCCGCCTGCAACCACACTTTCAACTGTGTTTTCTGCACCTATCAACGTGCCAAGCACCGGCAGTACACCGCCTTCATTAGCACCCGGATACATGATGGCGTAGCCACATAGCAGGTACATTGTGCAGGCAACTGCAAACAGGGCGACATTCTTGGTCAGAATCTCAACGGTATTTTTGGAACGAACCAGACCGGCTTCCAGCATCGCGAAGCCAGCCGCCATCCACATGACCAGTGCACCAGACATCAGGAAATAGAAGGTATCCAGTGCGTACGAGAGTTGCGTTACGCTTTCCACTTTATTCAGTCCCCACTTCAGGTTGGTATTTTTATTAAACGGGTTCGATAAAACGGTTTGTGTTTGGTTTAGATGGCTTCAGCGCCAGTCTCACCGGTACGAATGCGAATCACCTGTTCGAGGCTGGTCACAAAAATTTTGCCGTCGCCGATTTTGCCGGTATTGGCAGCTTTGCTGATGGATTCAATAACCTGATCCAGCAGGTCACTGGGAATGGCAACTTCAATTTTCACCTTGGGAAGGAAGTCCACCACATATTCAGCACCACGGTATAACTCGGTATGCCCTTTCTGACGCCCGAAGCCTTTTACTTCGGTAACGGTAATGCCCTGTACACCAATATCGGAGAGCGCTTCACGCACATCATCCAGTTTGAAAGGTTTGATAATGGCAGACACTAACTTCATGGGTGATCTCCTGTTGTCATCTTCCGAACTTGCCCCGCAAGTTTATGCACTCACACGCCGCCTGACATTGAATAGTTTGCACCGGCAGGTGTACGTGGTTTTGGCTATACCCCTCTTATACACTTACTGTGCCAACCACAAAAAAACATTACTTTTCATTGAGTTATGAACAAAGAAGCTAATATAAGAATGTTTTTTTAGTACGTGAGCTTATCTTGGTGCACCAGTTAAAAACCTGCACCAACATGTCGCACCAAAACAGTGCAGCACAAAAATAGCCAGATCATATGGTCATCAGGCTATAATCGCGGCACATTACAAAACGCACACGAAAGTATCTTCACCTGAATACGGTGAAAAGTACTTTGGAAACAGACAAACGAGAAGAATTCATGATTAACAAGGCCGCCTTTATTGAACAGCTGACAACCAACGCCACTCGACTGCTGAGCGGTGAAAAGAGTCAGATGCATAAGGATTTTGAACACAACTTTCGTGCTCTGCTGCAATCTGCACTGGGTAAGCTAGAGCTGGTAAACCGTGAAGAGTTTGATGCTCAGGTAGAAGTACTGCGCCGTACCCGTGACCGGATGGAAGAAATGGAAGCCAGCATCAGCCGTCTGGAAAGCAAGCTGGAAGAACAACAGGCTGAGAGTTAAGTTTGAGTCACCAGGGTGTTTGATCCGTTTTTAGTCAAGCACCTTGCTGCGATAGGAATCAGACTGGTCCAGTGGTAGCCAGATATGGAAACAGGCTCCGCCTTTTTTCCGGTTAGCCGCAATAATCCAGCCACCGTGATCATTAATAATTTCCCGGGTGATTGCCAGCCCCAAACCTGTCCCGCCGGTGCCAGTGGCATTTTTACTGCTTTGGGTAAACTTATCGAAAATGGCTTCAAGCTCACCTTCTGGGATGCCCACTCCCTGATCTTTCAGCCTGACAGCAATACCGCTCTTACCAGCATCTTCTTCACGTTCAATTTCAACGGTAATGGTGCTGCCTTCAGGGGAAAACTTGATCGCATTGCTTAACAGGTTTGTGATGACCTGACGAATGCGAACCTTGTCACAACTAACGGGCTGCTTGCGGTCTTCACGCTGAATATCAGCCTGTTGTTTTTTGTCGGATAACAGCGGTTGCAACTGGTGCAGCACATCAGCCGTCAGATCCCCCAGATCCTCCGGCTCCATGTTGTACTCAACCTTGCCCGCTTCCAGCTTGGCCAAATCCAACAGATCATTGAGCAGACCCAGTAACTGCTGACCACTACTGTTAATCAGAGTGAAATACTCTTCCAGTGATTCTCTGTCTCCATCTGCCACTTCCATTGAACCAAGCTCCGAGAAACTGAGAATGGCATGCATGGGTGTGCGCAGTTCGTGTGACATATTGGCAAGGAATTCACTTTTCAGGCGGTTGGCGCGCTCAGCTTCATACATCGCTGCCGTGCGTTCACAGTTTTCCACCCGTAGTTTTCGGTTAGTGTCTTTCAGGTTTTGTTGCTGCTCATTAATTTTGATGATGTTCTCGTGCAACACCTCCTGCAGCTTGTTAAAACGAGTGATGATATCGCCCAGTTCATGATTGGGTACTTTATCGATGATATAACGCTTTGGGTGCATGGGGTCACGGCTTTCAGCTTCAAGCCGGGCACGTAACAGCAGAATGGGTCCAAAAAGCAAAAACCGTAATGTCAGGCTGGTCGCCAACGTCACAAAACCGGCGATGATGAGCACTAACCCGACAATTCGCATGACATAAGCATTCAGTTCAGGCTGAAGCTCACTGCTATCCAGTATCATCCCCAGCCTGAAATCACCTTCCTGCCAGAAAACCTGATAACGCTCCCGGCTCAATAGTCTTGATACCCCTTTTTCAGACCAGGTGGCAGACCAGTGCTCTGCATGATTTTCACCTGCCTGAAAGGATTGTCTTCCCTGCCGATATTCTGCCAGCGCCACAATACCGGTATCGGGCTGTAACAAGCTTGCCAGCTGAGAATGGTTTAACGCCTGATCAACAGGTACAGATTGCCGTAAACTGTGATATCCGGATAACGCCTGCTTCTCCAGCGTCTGTAGCCAGGTATCTTCAAAGCGGTAGTAAGATGGCACCAGAATAATGGCTTCGATTATCAGAATACTGACAAACACCGCCAGCGTTACCAGCCAGCACAGGCGGCACTTCAGAAAAGGTTTTCTGCTGACCTGCTCGCGGCTGTTTTCTGATAAATCCGAAGCCTGCTCTGTCACTTGATCAAGCCTGTGTCCATAAATGAAGTATCACAAGCTCTGTATCGGCAGGGTGTGGCTTAGTATTTAAGGAACTCTCAAAAATCAGATAAATGAATACCTGCTATTTTTATCCCTGCCAGACCAATAACAATTCAGGACAGGAAACGCCCCATGACCCTGGCTACTGTATTCAGCCGCGCCCAGTGCGGTATTGAAGCACCGCTTGTGACTGTAGAAACGCATATTTCCAATGGCTTACCAGCTTTTAGTATTGTAGGGCTTGCGGAAACAGCCGTGAGAGAAAGCCGGGACCGGGTACGCAGTGCTTTGTTAAATGCCGGTTTTGAATTTCCTGCCCGGAGAATAACGGTCAATCTGGCGCCGGCAGATTTACCCAAGGAAGGTGGGCGCTTTGATCTTCCCATTGCTATCAGCCTTTTATTGGCTAGCGGACAGCTGGATTGCCCGGATATTGCAAACTATGAACTGATTGGCGAGCTGGGTTTAACCGGAATGCTCAGATCCGTTAGAGGTGCTCTTCCTGCAGCCATTTGCTGCGGTAAAGCCGATCGTGAATTACTTATTCCTGCTGTAAATCAATCAGAAGCAGCCGTTGCTGAAAACAGTATTGTTTATGCTGCGGCGCATTTACTTAATATCTGTGCTCATTTATCCGGAGAAGCAAAGCTAGATTGCCTCCATTACCAAACCGTTGCAGAACCAGAAAACACTACAGCACCGGATATGGCTGAAGTGTTCGGGCAACAGCGCGCCCGGCGTGCGCTGGAAATTGCCGCTGCCGGAGGACATAACCTGCTGCTAAGCGGCCCTCCCGGCACAGGGAAAACCATGCTGGCCAGCCGCCTACCGGGTATTATGCCTTCAATGGAAAGTAAGGAAGCTCTGGAAGTCACTGCCATTTATTCGGTTAGTGGTAATAATGCAGCCCCTGAATGGAAACAAAGACCTTTCAGAGCCCCGCATCATACGGCTTCCGCGCCTGCTCTGGTTGGCGGTGGCAGCCAACCGATGCCGGGAGAGATTTCACTGGCGCATCACGGCGTATTATTTATGGATGAACTACCGGAATATGACCGTCGCGTTTTGGAAGTATTAAGGGAGCCGATTGAATCCGGACGCATAACTATTTCACGGGCACGACAGCAAGTGACTTACCCTGCAAGGTTTCAGTTAGTTGCCGCAATGAACCCCTGCCCTTGTGGTTATCTGGGAGATAAGCTGAAAAGCTGTCAGTGCTCCCAGGAACAGGTAGCTCGTTATAAACGTAAGCTTTCTGGCCCTTTACTGGATCGGTTCGATTTACAGATAGACGTTCCTCGTCCTGAGTCTTTGCCTCTGCCGGGAGATACGATTTCAGAAGCACCAGAAAACTCTGCTTCCATCCGCAAACGTGTTGTTGAAGCAAGGAAGTTACAACTTAAAAGACAAGGTACATGCAACCAGCAGCTTCAGGGGAAAATGCTGGCTGAATTTTGTGTATTGGAAAAATCGGAACGTGCCTTGTTAAATCAGGCGATGGACAAGCTCGGGCTTTCCGCCAGAGCTTGTCACCGGATTTTGCGGGTTGCGCGGACTGTTGCTGACCTGGCAACTAACCCTCTAATACAACGCCAGCATTTAACAGAAGCATTGGGTTACCGCTTAAGCTAACTCATAAATTAATAAAAACTTACCTTAAAGACTGCAGAGAAGGGTTTGGCCGCACCCTTTTTCCTTGAAAATTGTTGATTAATGGCTTTCACCACTTCAAATGCGGTCTTGTTTAATGGTGTTTTCTGATAGAATTCTAACGTGTTCAGTGTATTAGCACGCATTGAAACAAACATTGCTATTTGTACTGCAGGGTCTTTTCTTTCCATGATGTCGCAAACCAGTTCTGTTCGCCCCGCAGTTGTCGGTTCATCCTCAACCCCTTCTTTATCACTTTGATTTACCAAACCAAGAGACCGCAGGGATAAGAAGCCCGGCACACCTGATCTGACAGAGCCAACATCCAATGGGTTCATTCCACATTCCCTACTCGCATTCTGACGAACAACCGAGATCATTTCAGCTGCCAGTATTTTCGCAGCTTTGGGGTTACGTCCTGCCCACTCTTTAAATGCCTGCCCTGCATCTCCCGCTGATTTCTTAATAATTGACAGAACCTCATTAAGCACAAGATCCATTGAGGATGAGGATGATGAAGCCATATCTTTAGCTTTTTGGTCGGATCGCCTCCTCTCGGGCTGAGTTTCTGCTGGAGCGGTGTAACCTCCTCCCAAAGATTTATGTACCGGTGTCATCTGTGGCTCAGGAGGCCCGTCTATATCTACCTGTAATTGCTCATGAATAACACGGGGCAGTATAGGTATTTGATGCATCAATGGCACACCAAGCTGTCCTCCACCTCCTGCATAAGATAAAGCATTGGGTAAACCTGAGTATCCATCATGAGGAAGATTTAAATGTGATGAGGGGTTATTAGGTGACGGCAAATGGTGACCGGATTGCACCTCATCCCAAGGGTAAGCAGGAGGTGGTTCCGAGCTATGTGTTGGTGCCTGCACACCATAAGGATAACTTTGCTGTGGAGAAGGGTGCACATACCCGACAGTATAATGAGATGGCGCTGATGTTAGTTGCCCAGGATAGGGGCTGGTATCAACGCTCAGTTTTACCGGCAAGGGGCCAGCCTGCTGATGATATCCACCTCCCATTGCTCCACCTGAAGCGGCATACTGCGAGCCTGTCTGTGGCGGATATAGTCCTAGTTCTGTTGGTGGTGCTGATGGCGTCGACGACATGGGAGGAGTGAATACAGCTGCTCCGGCAAGCGGTAATTTAGGCTCCTCAATATAACGTTCATTCAAGTGGTTTTCTAACCGAACCACCTCATTCACCAAACTTTCACGATAGCCGGATGCTATATGTACCAAATGTTCCCAGGTTGGAGTAGGTTGCTGTGCTTCTCGCCACTCTCTGAGTTTCTTTTCCAGAAATGACCTTTCTTTTAAGTGTTCCCATTTGGCTCTGTCTAAAGTAAAACCACCTGTTCCCGGGTACTGACACATAAACAGGAAGACACAGTGAGGAAATTTTGAAAATGACTCTGCAATTGGCTCAATGTGTATATCGGCAATCACATCATCTTTTCTCAGCAGTTCTCCAATCTTCTTAGTAACGAGGTGAGGTCTTTTAGCTATAAACTTTTTTGCTTTTATCAACCTCTTTAGTTCATCGGATCCGCATTCATTAATGCGCAAAACAGCGACGCCCAACTCAACCCAGGATCTCCCTTTACAGATAAAGTCAGGTAATTTCCCTTCTTCTATTTCCGACATGGAATGCCCTGTCAGAGGAACCAGTTTTTCTACATAATCAAGAATCTCAGGCACATAAGTGTATAATGCAACTGCATTATCAACATCAAACCTCTCATCATTTAGCTGATTTTGGGTTTCTTGCCGAACAACATCTAATTCGCTTTTATCAAACCCATCAACACATACATGTTTTCTGGAAAGTGCCGTTACTGAAAGCGCCAGCTGCTTTTTAACGGTTTCAAGCAGATTACCATCCAGAAGCCCCGCCAGCATAATCATGCGGTTATAGGTACAGGGTGCTGACTGAGCCATTCGCCCTTGCCGGTTAAGCCATTTTATAAAAAATTGCGACCATTCATTTTCACCTGAGGAATCAAACTTCACACCCAAATGCTCTGCTTCCAGAAGCAAAATAAAGTGGCGTGTATATTGTTCAAAATCAGGCAGATCAACTAACAATGCAAAATCATTAGCATCCAGCCAGCAATCCATTAACTCAACACTGTCAACCATTTTGTTTCGAAGCTTATGTACATTTTCAAGCTCTCTTTGCAAACCAGCTTCAGCAAACTGGCTACTATGAAGTTCCGAAAAATCCATTAATACTTTTAAAAATGCTCCCCACGTTGGCGTTTCAGTTTTCATAATGTAGAATCGTATTGTTTCAAGTACCATTAGCAAGTATTTTGGCCTTACCAAAGACTCTTTCTGGCAAACCCAATACATACCAGCAGTACGTGTTACGTATTCTTGTGAATATACAAATTGATAATCCCCAAATATTTCTTCAGCATGTTTATCAAATGTTGCGAAATTAAGTGATAATAAAACGAGATCTGTAGAATCGAGCTTTTCTCTTCCTAAAGGCCATTCAACTGGAACAGAAGCACTTGCTTCAGGTAATCGTTCAGGTTGATTTGAGTCCCCATCATTTTTCGAACCATTGTTTTCATCTCTTTTTTCCCGTTTCTTTTTCTTACTTTCTCTTTTTGAGTCCTTCTCTCCCCCTGCCCCACCCGAAACTTCTTTGTTTTCCTTAGGCGTCTTATTGCCAAGCTGGTAAATAGCAGGCCCTTTTTCATGCCCGGCAGAATATTCAGCAGGTGATTCAACTGCAGTCGAACCCTGGGCAGCCACCTGATTAAAAGAGAGGCCGATAAAAATGAAAAACAGAAAAACCAACAGCCTGTAATCAAGTAGTTTCATACTGCACCTCTTGCTATGCCAGCAATATATTTAATTGTTTTTTATCAGATTTTTATTCTAGCCCCACTTGAAAAAGTTTCCTGAAAAAACTGCAGATTTGACTTAATCGCCTTGAAAATAAAAAAAAGAGAACATGATGTCTAATATTTCTCTCACTCAATAAACACAACCACAAACCGTCACATGGTAGAATGAACAGGTTTATCTCAAGGCATACTCAACAAAGTGACCCGACTCAACGATCGTCAGGCCAAGGCCGTAAAGTATATTGATACCCCGCTACTGGTACTCGCCGGTGCCGGCAGTGGCAAGACCAGTGTAATCACCCAGAAGATTGCCTACTTGGTGGAAACCTGCGGCATCAGTGCCCGCAATATTGTTGCTGTGACTTTTACCAACAAAGCAGCGCGGGAGATGAAAGAGCGTGTTGGCAAGCTGATCAAGGGGCGTGCATCACATGGTTTGACTGTATCTACCTTTCACAATCTGGGTTTGAATATTATCCGCAAGGAACATAAGACGCTGGGATTCAAGCCGGGCTTCTCTATCTTTGACCAACAAGATGCAGCCACACTCATTGGTGAGCTCATGAGCAAGGAGCTGGGCGAAGAAGATGATACGGTCGATACCATTCAGCATATTATTTCCAACTGGAAGAATGACCTGATCTCGCCGGAACAGGCATTACAGATTGCCCGTCAGGAAACCGATGTTCTGGCAGCGCGTATTTATATTCACTATACACGCGTACTGAAAGCCTATAACGCCGTTGATTTCGATGACCTGATTTTGCTGCCGGTACAATTGTTCCAACAAAACCCGGAAGTGCTGAAAAAGTGGCAGCAACGCATCCACTATATGCTGGTCGATGAATATCAGGACACCAATGCCAGTCAGTACTTGCTGGTAAAAATGCTGGTTGGTGATTCCGGTAAACTGACGGTTGTAGGCGACGACGACCAATCAATTTATGCCTGGCGCGGTGCCCGCCCTGAAAACCTTGCATTACTGAAAGAAGATTTTCCGGCACTGAGAGTCATCAAGCTGGAACAAAATTACCGCTCCACCAGCCGTATTCTGAAAGCCGCCAACACACTTATTGCCAACAATCCTCATGTGTTTGAGAAGAAGCTCTGGAGTGAGTTGGGCATGGGTGATGAGATCCGGGTGGTTAAGTGTCGTAGTGAAGATGCTGAGTGCGAGCGGGTTGCCACAGAGATTATGACTCATCGTCTGAAGCATGATACTCACTACAAGGATTACGCCATTCTGTATCGTGGCAATCACCAGTCACGGCTGTTGGAAGTTAAATTGCAACAGTTTCAGATTCCGTACCATATTACCGGTGGCACGTCGTTTTTCTCCCGCGCGGAAGTCAAAGACATCATGGCTTACCTGCGCCTGCTGGTGAATCCTGATGATGACAATGCATTCCTGCGCATTGTGAATACACCCAAACGCGAGATTGGCCCGGCTACGCTGGAAAAGCTGGGTGGTTATGCCAATGAACGTCATATCAGTCTGTTCAAAGCCTGTGATGAAATGGGGCTGGAACAATGGCTGGGCGAACGCCATATAGAAAAGCTGCGTCGCTTTACTCACTGGATTGATGATGTTACCCGTCGCTGCGCTACTGAAGATCCAATCGCCACTATCAAGGAAATGATTGATGACAGTGGTTATGAGGCCTGGCTGTACCAAACTGTCGCAACACCGACAGCCGCCGAAAAGCGTATGGCGAATATCTGGCTACTGATTGAATCACTGGAGCAAACGCTGGAACGTGGCGATGAAGACGATACCATCGAAGATGCTATCAGCCGGTTGCTGCTCAGAGATATGCTCGATCGTCAGGCAGAGGAAGATGATGCCGACCGGGTTCAGCTATTAACCCTGCATGCATCCAAAGGTCTGGAATATCCTCATGTCTTTATGGTCGGTATGGAAGAAGAACTCCTGCCCCACCGCACCAGTATCGAAGAAGACAATATTGAGGAAGAACGCCGCCTGACTTATGTGGGTATCACCCGAGCGCGCAAGTCATTAACCATGACTCTTGCCGGACAGCGCAAACAATATGGTGAAATGATTGATACCCAGCCCAGCCGGTTTATTGATGAGCTGCCTCAGGAAGACCTTGTATTGGAGGGTATGGGAGAACCTGTCAGTCAGGAGCAGAAAGCAGCACGTGGGCGTGATGCACTGGCCATGTTGCGTCAGCAATTAAACTGAAATTAACAATAAGCGCCCGCCCGATCAGGTATCTGATCCTGAAAAGATGGTTACGGCGAAGACACTGCTCCGGACACAGTTGCTGCTTTTTCCCAGTTTTTTTGAAGCGCATCTGCTTCCTGAGCCGCTTGTTTAAATTTATCAAGCGCATCATCAAGCTGTTCATAGCAAGGCTGATAGTCTGTCTGATTCAATGCCACAGGCTTATCCGCACTTGGTGCTCTGGTTTTGGGAGCACTTCCGGTCAGGGTATATCTTGCTCTTTCAAGGTTTTTTCTCGCTTTCGTTTCTTCGGATTCACGTACAGGTTCCAACCGCCTCTTCTGCTTGATGGCATCCAGCCTTAACTGATAAGCCTGGGTTAAATTGTCAATTGCCTGAACCAACACCTGTTTGATATGACGTGTTGCCTGTTCCTGTTGAATCACTAGAGCCAGCAGGGAAGAGGCTTCACAAAAAGTGCTCTTTTCGTCATCAACTCCCATCGGAAGCGAAGATAACAAAGCAATTGCTGAAAGATGATGCTTGCAGGCAGATTGAGAGCTATCTGCAAATTCGGTTGTACCTTTTACAAGATCTCCAGCCAGCTTGTTTAAATGCTCAGCTTTGACAGCAGGATATTCTTTCTTATGAAACGCTTTCTGAATTCTTTCAAGATAAGATGCCGACAATTTCGACTGATGATAAATACTGCGGAGACGTCTTTCACCGGGAATAAAATGACTATCTGCCCATTTAGAATGAATACAGGCTTTTTCATAGATGCCGGGAGCAATTTCCAGTGCCTTCTCAAATTGCAAAACAGCCTCAGCCCAGTTATTAACCTGACTGCCAACCAGTGACGCCGCCTTCTCGCATTCAACTTCCCATTCAGGCAGTTGCTCACCTTGACTGTCTGTTGGACTATTTATTGAACTATCTGCATGTGTTTCTGACGGCACTTCTGTGTCATCAGTAGCATTAGTCACTTTTTTCCTGACTTCCTTTTTTCTCGGTGAGCTTTTTCGAGCCTTCTTGCTATGCCGAGTGTTTTTTCGGCTGGCTCTGATGATATCAAGCTTTTCTGTCTCAATATCCAGCCATGCAAGTAAAGCATCAATATCCTGCTCAGGTTCCTTAACGGTTGCTTTCTGAGCGGCAGAAGAACCTTGCTCCTGAGTCCATTGGGCAAGTACTTTCTGCCACTCGGAAACATCCGCTCCAATCCTTACCGCTTCACTGACAAAAGATTCAAGTCTGAATATCCCCCTCCCATCCGCACAATCTGTAAAGAAAGCCTTGTTCTCTTTTAATACGCCCCAGGCACGCCCATAAACCTCCTCTGCATCCTGTTGTGCAGCAGGATCAAAATATATTTTATGTAATGTTGCCCTGATCCAACCCGATACTCTGAGAATGAATTCAATATCATTCAGACAGGAGGCTTTGTATAACAACCTTATCAGGAAACCGGTATTCAACGCGCCGTCACAAAGTGCACCATTTCTTTGCATACACAAAGAAACAAAAGATTTAAATTCCCCCCATATTTTCTGGTCGCTATCTTCTATTTTACTTCTACTTAACAGCATTTGTATATAAACCTGTGCAAATCCACAAATCTTAATGTATTCAGAATCATCTTCACCTACTGTTTTAACAGGATACTTAATTAGCTGATAAAAGGTTAACAATGAATGTAAATTATTTTTCACTTTATTTATGGCAACGACACTGACATACACAAGCTGTAAATCGCCATCATCCATATCCTCAAATGTAAAAGGTATATAATATAAGAGTACTCTTGTAGACGAATATAAAATTATTTTATCCAGATAACACAAAGCTTCTTGTATTTTTTTTCGTAGTAGCCTTTCTTTTTGGGATTTTGCTCCGTATGATATACATGGTATTTTAACTTTTGCTCGCAAAGTTAATAAACGACATAATGTTCCCAGATATTCTTCAGCTTCAGTTTCGGTGTTTATGCTTTTTTCTTCTACTTCAAAGCTATAAACATAATCAAATAGTTTCCAAAAATCCTGGTTCATTTCACTAACTGCCATCAGGCTTTCGCGTACGCTCTTATTGATTGAGAACCGGGATGATGCTGCATCTTCTGTATCCGTATCTTCTATAACCTTACAAGGCTGAAAAGGTCTTTCCTGTTGTTTCTTATTTAACTCCTCTCTTGGTTGGTCGGGATGCATACCTGCCGTCACGAGTGATGCTGAAACCTCCGGTTTCCCCCTGTCTATCATCCAGATATCAGATAAACACAGAGGCTCCTGCATACTTAATGGATGGTAATGCACCATGAAAGCAATATCTCTGTCAGGGTCACGCTTAATTGTTTTCTGGCTATTGCATGCTTCTCCTCTTTTTTTTCGTCCTGTATTCTGTTTCAAAACATCAGACAGACTTTGCCTTTCTGACTGATAACAGGTAATACAGCTTTCATCATGATCCAGTTGATAAGAACGGGGAATAGCTAAAAAAAAAGGTGTTGCCATTTTCCCTAATTCAATTTGATACTCACACCTTTTTCCTGATGGATCCATTAATACAGTAACCTCCGGGCAACTGGTTTGGAGTTTTGAATAAGCCCCCTCTAACGACTTAAAAACTAATGTTATTACGTCAGGTATTACTGTTCGCTTCGCCACCGGATTCATACGTGCATAAAGAGATGGTTCGAAAAAAAAGAAATGACTACTCAGGCAAACCGCAGGGAATGATACTGCGTTTTTTTGCATCACATCAACAATGGGATATTCACGCTCTGTGCTATTTTTTTTAAAACTGGCGCAATGAAGATACCTTGCCCCCGCTAAAGAAAGCATGACGACCCTCTGCTGAAAACTGAAATGATTTTTAATAGTGTGATTACCGGCTTCATCAAAAAAATCATTTTGATTATTTTCAAGTCCATATGATGTTATACCTGATATAACTGGAATACCATCAACAAGATTGGGTGTATATATCAACTTCCATTCCGTCAGTTCTATAGAAACTGCACTTAATGAAAATAAGAGACTAAATATCACTAAAGTACTTTTAAGTGCAATATTGTTTATTTCTATTATCATGATTACTAGCAACGGCTTGATCATTACTCCGGTAATGATACAGGTTAAGCTACTGCAGGCATTTAGCACTAGGTTCTGTTGACGGCATTATGTTCCCAGGCAGTTTCTGTACGGATCGCTCTTCAGGAGCAAACTACTTATAATCCGGGTCCATTGATTTTTCAATCAGAGTTATTCTCATGTCCCTCCCGTCACTGCGCCTGAACAAGAATGCTGACCGCCGCCTGAAGGCTGGCCATATCTGGATTTACAGCAACGAGATCGATACCAAAGCCACGCCGCTGAATGCTTTTGAGCCCGGCGATCAGGTAATTATAGAAAACAATTCCGGCAAGGCACTGTGTATTGCCAGCCTGAACCCGCAAACGCTGATCTGTGGTCGCGTAGTCAGCCGTGATGTTCGCAAGCCGCTGGATGTATCCATGCTGGTACATCGCATCAAGATTGCACTGGGGTTACGTCAACAATGCTTCGATAAGCCATTCTACCGTCTGGTTTTCGGTGACAGTGACCTGCTGCCGGGGCTGGTTGTTGACCGTTTTGGTGATTACCTTGTGGTACAAATTGCCACTGCGGGTATGGAAGTTCTGAAAGATGAAATTGTTGCCGCACTGGTTAAAGTACTGAAACCTCTGGGGGTACTGCTACGCAATGATGGCAATATGCGCCAGCTGGAAAGCTTACCGGAATATGTCGAAGTGGCTTATGGCGATGTACCGGAAGTGGTTGAGCTGGAAGAAAACGGCGTTAAATTCTTGGCACCACTGCATACCGGTCAGAAAACCGGCTGGTTCTATGATCACCGTCCAGGTCGTCAGCGCCTGCAGCATTATTCTAAAGATAAGCGCGTACTGGATGTCTTCAGCTATATCGGTGGCTGGGGTGTTCAGGCTGCTGCAGCGGGTGCCAGTGAAGTGGTTTGTCTGGACAGTTCCGGACAGGCGCTGGACATGGCAGAAAAAAGCGCCGAGCTGAATGGTGTGCGTGACAGTTTCCAGACGATGGAAGGCGATGCTTTTGAAGGGCTGCGTCAGTTACGCGATTCCGGTGAGCAATTCGATATTGTGGTGGTTGATCCGCCCGCCTTTATCAAGCGTAAAAAAGATATCGCCAAGGGCGAGCAGGCTTACCGTCGTATTAATGAACTGGCGATGCGCCTGCTGGGTCGGGAAGGTTTGCTGGTTTCAGCATCCTGCTCCATGCACCTGAACCGTGACAAAATGGTCGATTTGCTGCGTGCAGGCAGTCGCCACCTGGATCGCAATATGCAAATCTTTGAGCAAACCCATCAGGGGCCGGATCACCCAATTCATCCGGCAATTCCGGAAACAGAATATATCAAGTCGCTGTTTGCCCGAGTTTATATTTAAGCTCGTTTAAGGCCGTGCACTCGCACGGCTTTCTTTGGTTTTATCTCAAACTCATAATTTCCCAGCTGCGCTCTTTCGCTATCGCCTGTAGTTGTGGATCCGGGTCAACAGCAAACGGATAGGTTACCTTTTCCAGCAACGGCACATCATTATGGGAGTCGCTATAGAAGTAGCTGCCTTCCAGCGCCATATCCGGATTTTCCTGCAGCCACTGATCCAGGCGAATGACTTTACCTTCTTTATAAGTCGGAACGCCTTCAGGCTTGCCGGTATAACGACCATTCTGCATTTCCATATCAATCGCCAGAATATTGTCGATTCCAAACGCTGCCACTATCGGTGATGTTACAAAATGATTAGTCGCGGTAATAACCAGTAAGGTATCCCCCTGCCCCCGGTGCTTTTCTATCAGCACTTTAGCCTTGTCTAACATGATGGGACGGATTTTCTGTTCCAGAAAATCCCGGTGCCATTGCTGTAAAGTTTCCATTTCATTGGCTGCCAGCGGTGCCAGACAAAAATCCAGATAAGCAATAATATCCAACTCACCACGTTCATACTGACCATAGAACTTATTGTTGCCCCGGCGATAAGCTTCTACATCAACATATTCATTCTCAATCAGAAACTCCCCCCACAGGTAATCACTGTCCCCAGCGATCAGGGTGTTATCGAGGTCAAAAATCGCCAGCGCCATGACATTCTCCCAGCATTCATATTTATTACAGGGCATTCGATTAACTCATTCTACACGATGCCTGTTTGCGATTGCGGCGGATTGTGGAACAATCCCTGTTAATGACAAATTTTCAGAGTGGCTGCACGTGTGATAGATGCAGATGGATTTAGACCCAACGTCGGAATTATCCTGACCAATGAACAGGGACAGGTATTATGGGCACGCCGGATCGGACAGGATTCGTGGCAGTTCCCTCAGGGGGGAATCAATGGTGATGAAACACCTGAAGAAGCTATGTACCGGGAGCTGAATGAAGAGATCGGGCTACAGCCGGAGGATGTTACCATTCTTTCCTGCACCCGAGGCTGGCTGCGTTATCGCTTGCCTCGTCGACTCATTCGGAAAAACCAGTCTCCGGTATGTGTCGGGCAAAAACAAAAATGGTTTCTGCTGCGACTGGTGAGCAGTGATGACCGGGTCAGTGTGGATCATTCCACCAGCCCGGAGTTTGATGGCTGGCGCTGGGTTAGCTACTGGTATCCGCTCGGACAGGTTGTACCTTTCAAGCGCGACGTTTACCGTCGGGCGCTGAAAGAGCTGGCACCCAGAATCAGCTCACCGGAGGCTTTCAGTTAAAAAATATGCACAGGAGGGGATAATCTGTTTCCCCCTGGCATGAAGTCAGCTACATTTTCATGATTAACTATTAAATAGGCATTCACACCTTTACATCTTTCCACAGGTAGTGAATGCTTTATATTGCCTAATAAATAGATAAAGAAACTACAATATGCAGGAGTTGCTGTTTGCTTTCACTGGCAGCTTCCATGTAAATCATTTTGTCAGACTGACACGTTTATGCTGAATATCTTGCGCGCCATCGTTCAGGAAGTGAGCGCGGCACGGGATTTACCGGTCGCTCTGGATATTATTGTGCGCCGTGTTCGCGATGCCATGAGCACCGCCGTGTGTTCAGTCTACCTCTACGATAAAGAAACCAGTCACTACACCCTGATGGCAACTCAGGGGCTGAATAAGGAAGCCGAAGGCCGGGTCACTCTGGGGCGTTCAGAAGGTCTGGTTGGCCAGGTGGGGTTGAGAGAAGAACCTATCAATCTCGAAGATGCCGCGACCCATCCAAAATTCAGCTATATCAAGGAAACGGGTGAAGAATCTTTTCATGCATTTCTGGGTGTACCTGTTATTCACCACCGCCGCTTGCTCGGTGTTGTGGTTGTTCAGGGTGAAGACGTTCGCCGGTTCGATGAACATGAAGAAGCGTTCCTTGTAACACTCACGGCTCAACTGGCGGGACTGATTGCCCATGCTGAAGCGACCGGTGTTCTAAAAAAATCATCAGAGGAACATCCTCAAGCGGCACGTTTCAATGGTGTTGCCGGTGCGCCGGGTGTTGCCATTGGTCAAGCCGTTCCTTTTATTCCATGCGCTGAACTTGAAGCGGTACAGGATCGTCAGGCTCAGGATATTGAGCTTGAGCTCAACCTGTTTGATCAGGCACTACAATCTGTTCGGGAAGAGCTGAAAGAAACGGCAGCCAAACTTGATGACCGGATCAGACCAGAAGAAAAAGCGCTCTTCGATGCCTACCTGAGAATGCTGGACGATGATGCACTGGGCAAAGAAATCTGTGACCGAATCAAGCAGGGGCACTGGGTTCAGGGGGCACTGAAGCAGGTTATCTCCGAGCATGTTGCCCAGTTTGAAATGATGGATGACCCGTATCTGCGTGAACGGGCGATGGATATTAAGGATCTGGGGCGGCGTATTCTTTCAAGCCTGCTGCAGAAAGATCCACCGAAAATTGAGTACCCACCTAACACTATTCTGGTAAGTGAAGAACTGAGCGCCACCATGCTGGGGCAGGTTCCCCGAGAACAACTGGCAGGGCTTGTATCTGTTAATGGTTCCAGTAATTCACATGTGGCGATTCTTGCCAGAGCCATGGGCATTCCCACCGTTATGGGTGCAATGGAACTTCCCTTCAGCCACCTTGGCGGGAGGGAAGTCATTGTTGACGGTAACCTTGGCCTTGTTTATACCTCTGCACCTCAAGAGCTTCTGAATAACTACCGTGAAGTTGTTGAAGAAGAGAAGCAATTCAAGGTCGGGCTGGAAGCCTTGCGGGATGAACCCTGCATAACTCCCGACAACTATCGTTTACCTCTCTGGGTAAATACCGGTTTAATGACTGACACGGTACGCTCACTGGACCGTGGCGCTGAAGGTGTCGGACTTTACCGTACTGAAGTTCCTTTTATGATTCGCGAATGTTTCCCCAGTGAAGCAGAGCAACAGCAAATATATCGCGAGCAACTGGAAGCCTTCGCTCCGCGCCCCGTTACTATGCGAACACTGGATATTGGTGGTGACAAGTCATTGTCGTATTTCCCCATCCGGGAAGAAAACCCTTTCCTTGGCTGGCGCGGTATTCGGGTGACACTCGATCATCCGGAAATCTTTCTGGTGCAGGTACGGGCGATGCTGAAAGCCAGTGCCGGGCTGGATAATCTTCGAATTATGCTTCCCCTGATTACCAACCCATCTGAAGTAGAAGATGCACTGCACCTCATTCATCGTGCTCATTATGAGGTGCTGGCAGAAGGTCTACAGGTCGCGTTGCCACCGATTGGCGTCATGATTGAAGTGCCTGCCGCTGTTTACCAGGCTCGGGAGCTGGCTCGACTGGTTGATTTTCTTTCTATTGGCAGTAATGACCTGACACAATATTTGCTGGCTGTTGATCGTAACAACCCCCGTGTTGCGGACTTGTACCATCAATTCCACCCTGCGGTTTTAAGTGCGTTGCAGCAAGTTGTGGACTCAGCTCATGCAGAAGGCAAGCCCGTGAGTATCTGCGGAGAAATGGCTGGCGACCCGGCCGCCGCTATTCTGCTTATGGCTATGGGCTTTGATGTACTTTCCATGAATGCCACCAACCTGCTGCGAGTAAAATGGGCTTTACGCAATATCACCCTTGAGCGGGCTAAAGAGATTCTTGATGATGTGATGACAATGGATAATGCTTGGGTGATTCACAGCACTGTTGAGCTTGGCCTTAAGAAAGCCGGGCTTGGACAGATTATGAGTAGCCGGGGGCGGCAATTGGATGGAAAATGATGTCTCGCCGTTAAGCAAAGGCGGAACACGCCACTCACCTTTAATCACTAGACATTTTAATTAAAGCCAAGTCGACCCCCAGATCAAACTGTCCCGGTACTTTCTTATCGCACCACCCGGCAAAACCATTGAGTACTGCAGAGTGGCATTGCTCAACACTATCAGAAAAATAATAAACCGGACCTACCGGATCAATGACAGTCCAGGGTTCGATTTCCCCATGCTCAGTTAGACTTTCATCTACATATTCGAAAGAAGAGTGTCGTCCTTCATCTCTAAACCATGATGCCTGACTGGCAGTCCATGCAGAAACTTTATAATCTCTTGAAAAAATAGCTGGAATATCGCTAATTTCACTACCTTTGCTATATATCATTAATATTATATTTTTAACTAAATAATCTACATTATCATTTACTGTTGGTAACTGCTCAAAATCCGTAGGCGGCATCACCCATGAGCCGGGCAGGTTTATCCCGCACCACGTCTGACAGTCTGGGAATCATCTGGGTTCCGCAGATTCTATCTTTAAGATAGTTGGAGAAGGATATGCCGTGCAGCCTGCATGTTTTTTTCAGGCTTGCAAATGTATCCCGGCAACGCTGACCGAGATGACTTCGAGTGCCACCACTGATCTTTCGTCGTTTCACGTACTCCCTGATTTGCCGCTCACTCAGGTTATTATGAAGTGGCAGCCATGGATACTTTAGTATCAGCAATAACTCCTCCCGTGCCCGGTGAAGCTTACCCAAGACAGCACGAAGGTCAGGATAGTCAGACTGTGTCGCCACCCAGTGATTAAAATCCTGTTCAATCTGCGCCTTCCGTATGGCTGTCGGCGCTTGGCAATAGGTCTCAATATCGTCGTATATATGCCAGAACTGCTTTTCCATCCAGTCACGGGCAG
This sequence comes from Endozoicomonadaceae bacterium, assembly GCA_965261725.1. Lineage (GTDB taxonomy): Bacteria > Pseudomonadota > Gammaproteobacteria > Pseudomonadales > Endozoicomonadaceae > CANDOC01. Next base: position 196,035 of record CBDHDU010000012.1, read on the forward strand.
CCCGTTCCTGCTTATTGGCAGGGATCAGCTTTGCCAGTGGGCGGCTGGCATGGAACCAGCACAGGGAATGTTCAAACGCCGTGTCAAACTGCCGGGCACCGTCACTGTGGATGACCATGGCTTCAGGGCAGCCGTTGTTTAACAGGCCTGCCTTGGGAACAGCCTCTGTCGCTTTACGACGCTGCTCTTTGGCAAAGAGTTTATGGTCATCCAGAAAGGCTTTCCAGGCAGCTTCGTTCAGAAAGTGGATTTCCCCATAAGCAGACAAGGTATCAATCCACCTGTCAGCCATTTCTACCTGCTTCATATAACTGAGTGCAGCCGGGTTCAGGATATGAGAGCGACGCTTTCCCTGAAGCAGGGTCAGGAAATTAATGCGGCTTTTGCTGTCGGTTGAAGAAAATACGGTAAAAGTGTCGTTACCGATTACCGTGCAATAGCCGTTTTTTCCATCATGTCGAGCACCTGTGTCGTCTACAAGCAGTATACGGGAACAGGCAATACCTGTTTCGAGAATATCTTCCCGCTCCTGATGAAACAGCTCATGCCCCTGCGTCAGTAAGGCATTGAGTTTGCCCTCAGAGATTGGGCAGCCATGGCTGTGCAACCAGTCAAGCAACAACGGTTGGGTAACACTACAGGAATGATAAAGATCCAGCACCATGGATCTGAGGTTATCACCGAAGCGACCTTTTATATGGATAGGCAACGGTGCAATGACAGTCTGACCTTCAGGGGTAAGCCATACTTCGCGACGGTAGCGTGTTGTCGTGAACTCCAGATTCACATCAACATGGGTAAAATCCTGATAGCCTTTGCGCTTCCAGTTATCCTGTACACCCGCTGCCGGGCAAATTTCCTCACGAACAGAAGAAGGAGAAGGCTTGGCTGTGCGACCCGGTTCCGGTGATCGGGAACGTTTGCTCCTGAGTGGCGTTTCAGCTGGCGACGTTGACTGACTGTCCTTATTTTCAACGTCTTCCGACGTTTTTTTGTTCGGGCGAATTTTTGGTTGCCCCTTGAGTTTTTTGCCTCGTCAGCAAAATCTATGGGTAGTTTCTGGTTCAGGCAGCTTGCCAAGCGCATGATATAAAGCAATTTCTGCACATTTATAGGTTCTGAATCCATACGATTTTCTCGTAGTAAGTTTTATCCTGGTATTCAGCCCTTCAACAATTCCGCTGGAAAATGCCTTTTTTGCCCTGAACCAGTTCAGGATAAGCGGCTTATGTCGCCGAACAGTTTTAGCCACTTTCTTCATTGGCTCTATCTTTGATCGCATGACTCTTGTACACCACCGATCCAGATACTTTCCTGCCCAGTGTGGTGAGATGGGTGAGTAGACCGGCGGAACTTCCCCGCCAGCCCCTCTTAGAACGGTACGTGAACCTCTCGATTCATACCGCTCCCATCAGGTAAACGCCTATCACAATTCTGAGACATTTTCTGACCTGTACTTTTTCCAGCCAGTGACAAACAGATTTGCCTCCATGTGACAACCGCCCTGCCCGTTGAGCAATGTCATCCTGTCCCTCCGGTTGCTGACTACGTCCCTTTATAGGCATCCAGACAAGATCCTTTGGGACAGTTGCATTCCACAACGAGCCACCTAACGCAGCCCCTTCGCTCCCCCCCTATTACAGGAGCTTCAACACTACTACGAGCTACTCCGCCCCTGTGCGCAGTATCGGTACTCAGTCTCTTGTGGTGGTCGCCACTTGAGAGTCTCCCTTAACACCTGCACGACAGGTTCCCGCAGTTCCATGAAAGAGCCCAGTACAGAGTCATGCCTTCTCAACGCCGGACACCGCCTGCACAGCATTCGAAATTCACTTGCAGACTTATCCCTGAGGAGGACTAAGCCTCAGGTTTTGATGCCGAAAAAGTTCCTTACGACGCTTCAACAAAGATTCGGGTTTACTCATCTCTCTGTACCATACCTGACGAATTTACTTTCGCCTTTTCCTCAACGCTCACTACCACCGCTCTTAACGACAGCAGCTTGAGGTGGTTTGAAACCTGCTTTCGACAGCCGATTTCGGCGGGTCTACCGCCATCTCTTCCATAGCTTCCACATCTTCAGAAAGTAATCCTTTTACTTCCCTTGTATGTGCTACGGCACACTAGTCCCAGAAAACCTGGAACTCTTCTCTGAGCAGGTAACCCCTGACACTTTTCAGGTTGTACTGGAGCACTGTGTTTAGCTTGATCTCTTCTTTCTCGGTCAGGTTCTCTTTTCTCTTGAGTAGGCACCAGCGAGTTTTTTTCAGAACAGGTTCATATCCGGCTGCCTGAAGCTGTTTGTGCTCTGAGGCTCTGACTTCATCAATGGCCTTGTTCAGCATGGCAACAATATGGAAACGATCCAGAATATGCAGCGCCTGGCTGGCATACTCCGCAATCGCTTTCACGTAGGGCTGCCACATGTCAGAGCAGACATACTTCAACTGCTGGCTTCTCTGTGCACCAAAGAATGAGAAGAAACTGCGAATGGTGGCTTCGGTTCGCTCCTGTCCAACCCACAACAGTCGTGTGTTGTCACGGTCGATCTGGTAAACCACAGTCAGGTATTTATGGCCTGTTTGATACGCCACCTCATCCACACCAATGGCCTTGATATTGTCGAGAGGGCGATGTGCTTTGCCCCATTCAACCACATACTCAACAGCATGAAAGACCTTCTCCCATGAGGTATTGAAAATGCAGGCCACCTCTTTCCACGAGAGCTTTCGGGCCCAGTTTGCCAAAAACTGCATGTAGACTTTGGTAAGTTCTTTCTTGCCATCCGCCCATGGAACCTGTTCAACCTTTACGCCACATGTCTTGCATTCAACCCGACGCATTCTGTAGAGCAGAAAAACCCTGATGCCCCAGAGGGGAACGAATTCGAAGCGACGCTCAGTAAGGCGGTCATAGCCCGGAGCAGCTTTTTTGCTTCCTGAGCAGATAGCATGACTGTTCTTCCGTGGAGCCACAGTCACATTGAATACTTCAGAGCCCTGATAGAAGCCGAGTTTTACATCCTGATAAACAAAAGACTTGAGTTTATGAACTTTATTGAGGATAGTTTTAATCAGCATCAGTGCTGCCTTTTGTTGTTTTTTTGTCCATCAACAAAAAGCTATCAAAAGTCAGGCACTGGTGTTTCTATCCTCAAATCTTGTTCGCTTTTACCCACAGTTATCCCTGAAGAGCCTGTTTTTTAAGGTGCCGGATTTCCTCGCGCAGGGCGGTATTTTCGGCTGTCAGCTTATTGATTTTGTCGAGTAGCGTGCTGACAAAAGCCTTGAGTTCGCTGACTTCTGTTTCAAGGTCTGAAATTGTAGGCGAGTTCATAGACTTGATTATGCCCGATTCCGAAGGACAAAGTTTTGATGTCAGCGTGTTGACTCGCCTACGAATTTTGAGCAGTTACTACTGTTGCATACTCCAGAAACAAGGTTCTTATTGTTTCTTGTGAAGTAATATCCGCTCTTGTCCCAATAATGACTAAATTAAACCCGACCCCCAAAGTAAAACTCAAATTTCGTTTCATTAAGACCCATGAAATCAGTTTCTTCATCTTTGATATGTGGAGAAAATAGGATTCTTCCCCAACCCTTCCCCCTGTACACAGACTTTTATGATATCCTCTTGCCACTCTTGAACTAATAGCAAAAGATGGATTCAGGGCTGGCATCTCTCTTTTATAATAGAGGCTCTTCTTTACTGAATCTTGAGGCTGCTGCCCACTCCGTACACTCGAACGTAACACATCTAATTCAAACACAAGTGCAAGATTCATACTTCTGTCATCTTAAATCTATTTACATAATTATGGTTCATGCATGAACCATAACAGGCTGGTCGGTTCAGTGATAACTACAGCATAGTATTATTCAAACTTATGTTCCTGCATCTCCTTTCACTTTCGCCAGAAAAAGCATAGTCTTTCTCAACCCAAAACAGGTTATTCATTCTGTTGATCTGAATTAAAGTTGTCGTGCAAGTGCCATAATTTTCAGACGCTATAAATATGGGGCTCAACAGTTTTTCACGATCCAGTCCAACGCCAGTTACAGGCAGACAATATTCCTCAGCTTGTTTTTTGTCATGCATTACCCCTATCCAGCAATCAATAGACAAAGCCTGATTTTTAGATTCCCTCAGCTTTTTTCTCAATATTTCCGACTTAGGCCAGGGAGTATTAAGTAAATGATTACAGAGAACATGCACACCAGGCTCGAGTCGTTTTATTTCATTTTCCCGGTTAGAGTAGTAATACAGTCCATTGCCATCAGCCAGCAACAAATTAAACCCGCTCCACTCATCTGCCTCAGCTGATATCTTTGCAAGATAATCAGCAGCACTGACTTCACTACACAGGAAGTCATGCACAAGAGCGCCACGGGAGCGCTTTCCCTCCACAACAGGTATCTCTCTGTAATTGGTCACGGCAGCAAACCGCCCCTGCCTGGAAACTCCCAGCCAGCTGCCACCTGCAACAAGATCTTTACCCCCAAACACATCTGGATTTTCATCCCAGAAGTGCCCTTCCCGACTTGGGCGATCATAAAATTCGTCTCGGTTCGCAACGAGAAAGAAAGGAATTTCAGCTTCAGGCTCCCAGCGGATACCAATCAGACACATACAACGATTCTCTTTTATTTTTCTATACAACCTATTCGGACACAGAACCCCTGCAAAAAACAAGGGCAATATCAAAAATGATATTGCCCTCTGTAAGGTTCACTATGGAAATGACGATCTATCAGCCCGCTAATTGCTCAAGCAGTTTATCCTGAGCATTATAGCGACGCTGTCCACGGCGTGGCTTATTTCGCTCATAGGTTCCGTCTGGCAGAAGCTGCCAGCTACGGCAGTTGTCACGCAGGTAGGTTTCAAGCTCTCTTTTAACTCGCAGAGCAAGCTTAGGGTCTTCAACCGGGAAGCAGGTCTCTACCCGCATATCCAGATTTCTTACCATCCAGTCAGCACTGGAGCCAAAGACTTTGAAATCACCGGCATTTTCAAAATAGAAAACCCGGGTGTGTTCAAGCAGGCGGCCGACAACAGAGCATACACGGATATTCTCTGACAAACCGGGAATACCGGGACGCAGACAGCAGATTCCCCGTACAATCATATCGATTTCAACACCCGCCTGAGACGCTTTATATAAAGCACGAATAACAACCGGCTCAGTCAAGGAGTTGCACTTGATAATAATACGCGCGGGTAAACCTTCTTTTGCGGCTGCAATTTCCTGATTGATTAGTTCAACCAGTTTTTTCTTCAGTGTAAATGGCGCATGGAACAGCTTCTTAACCCGCAGCGCCTTGCCCATTCCAGTGAGCTGCTGGAACATTTTATGTACGTCGTTAGTCAGATCCCGGTCACAGGTCAGCAGACTATAATCCGTGTAAAGTCGCGCATTTCCCGCATGATAGTTGCCGGTTCCCAAGTGAGCATAGCGCTGAATTTTGCGCCCTTCCCGGCGTACAATCAGCATCATTTTGGCATGCGTCTTAAAGCTGACAACACCATATACGACAATTGCGCCCGCTTCCTGCAAACGCTGGGCAAGAATCAGATTCTCCTCTTCATCGAAACGCGCCCGGATCTCTACAACAACAATGACTTCCTTGCCATTACGAGCCGCTTCAACCAGTGCATCAACAATCTCTGAACGCGCACCGGTACGATAAAGCGTTTGTTTGATTGCCAACACATCCGGGTCTTTGGCCGCCTGTCGCAGCATATCGACAACCGGAGTGAATGACTGAAACGGATGTAACAGCAGAATATCGTTTTTCTTTACCGCTTCCAGTACATGGTCGCTCAACTTGCCACGTTTGGTCAGCAGGTCTTTTGGAAACCCTGGCGTAAACTGACTGTGCTGGAGGTCTGCCCACCCCGGCATGTTGCACACATCCATCATCCGGGCAAGGTTTACCGGTCCATTAACCGCGTACAACTCATCTTCCGTCAAACCAAACTGGTTGAGCAGAAAATCAGTTAACGGCTTCGGACAATTTTGTACAATTTCAAGGCGTACTGCATCACCATAACGGCGGGACTGCAATTCACCTTTAAGAGCAGACGCCAGATCATCCACTTCTTCTTCAAGGCTCAGGTCGCTGTTACGGGTCAGTCGGAACTGATAACAACCTTTAACCTTCATGCCCGGGAACAGGTCTTCCGCATGTTGGTGAATAATGGACGACAGAAATACATAGTTATCCCCTCCGTCACACACTTCATCCGGCAAACGTACAATACGTGGCAAGGAGCGTGGTGCGGGGATAACCGCCATACCGGTCTCACGACCAAAGGCATCCTGACCATCCAGTTCAACAATAAAGTTCAGACTCTTGTTAGCCAGTCGCGGAAACGGGTGTGCAGGGTCCAGTCCAATCGGGCTGACAACCGGCATAATCTGCTGATAAAAGAAATGATGCACCCATGCAACCTGCTGCTCGGAAAGCTGCTGACGGCGCAGAAAACGGATATTCTCCTTCGCCAGTGCAGGCAGTAGCTGATCATTAAAAATCTTATACTGTTTCTCAACCTGCTCATGGGTGAAGCGGCTGACTTCTTTGAGTACATCCTGTGGTTGCATGCCACCTAAATCAATGTACTCACGACCAAATTCAATTTGCTCCATAAGGCCAGCGACACGAATTTCGAAAAACTCATCCATGTTGCTGGAAAAAATCAGCAGGAATCGTAACCGCTCAAGTAAAGGATATTCGTCGTTTAGCGCCTGATCCAGCACCCGCATATTAAACTGCAGGTGACTGAGTTCACGGTTAATGTAGTAATCCGGGTTATTCAAATCCGTCAGGGGTTTGATTTCCGGCTGAGTTTCGTTGACCCGACTGTCAGCAACAGCGACTTCGGTCTTTGTATCCATATACCTTCCTGTAAAAATCAACAACCTTGGATGTTTGTGTAGTCGCTCCCGCTGCTAACAACCTGATGACTGCCTATTGCTGACGCAGGATACGGGCGGCCTTTGGTGCGTAATATGTCAAAATGGCATCAGCGCCTGCACGACGGAAGGCCAGTAGCGATTCCATCATGACCGCTTCTTCATCCAGCCAGCCATTCTGTGCTGCCGCCATATGCATCGCATATTCACCACTGACCTGATAAACGAAAGTGGGTGCTTTAAAGGCATCTTTTAAACGTCGCACAATATCAAGGTAAGGCATTCCCGGTTTGACCATGACCATATCTGCACCTTCTGCCAGATCGGCAGCCACTTCATGCAGAGCTTCATCAGTATTGGCGGGATCCATTTGATAGTTAAACTTGTTGCTCTTACCGAAATTACCAGCTGAACCGACAGCATGCCGGAAAGGACCATAAAAGCTGGAAGCATATTTGGCAGAATATGACAGTATTTTGACATTTTTATGACAGCCAGCTTCCAGTGCCTGCCTGATGGCACCGACCCGACCATCCATCATATCGGACGGCGCGACAATATCAGCCCCTGCTTCAGCGTGAGAAAGCGCCTGCTTGACCAATACTTCGATGGTTTCGTCGTTGAATACATAGCCAGACTCATCAATCAGGCCATCCTGACCGTGAGACGTAAATGGATCTAATGCTACATCAGCTATGACACCCAGCGCCGGTACTTGTTCCTTCAGCGCCCTGACCGCTCGCTGAACCAGTCCTTCCGGGTTATAAGCTTCTTCTGCCTGTAATGACTTCTTTTCATTGCCAACAACCGGAAACAGCGCAATTGCCGGAATCCCCAGTGTCAGCCACTCTTTAGCATCTTTAACCAGTTCATCAATACTGAGGCGTTCAATGCCCGGCATGGCATCAACTTTATCGCGCTGCCCCTTGCCTTCCAGCACAAAAACCGGATAAATCAGATTATCCACAGATAAACGGTTTTCCCGCATCAGGCGTCTGGAAAAGTCATCTGTCCGCATACGACGGGGACGGGATGATGGGTATTGACGCGAAGGCAGGCTCATTAGGTACTCCGGTTTACTTCGTTATGTTATCTGCGGCAGGATGAATCCATACTCGGCTTTATAGCGTATCCAACTGCATAACCATGCAGGTTACAAAAATAGTAGCTGCACATATCGGTTAAGCGTCGATATTATACGGGCTTAGCGCTGTTTTTTTCACTATGGAAATATAGTTTCCACATTCGCAGCTGTTTAACGGGGGAGTCGAACAGATGAATCGAACCAAACTGCTTGTTCTGGCAGGTTTTATAATAGCGCTCGGGCTATTTTTCTCGCTCGACTTCCAGCAATACCTGACCTTCAGCTTCTTTCAGGGGCTCTATCAGGAAAGCCCTGCTGCAACCGTGGGTATTTTCTTCCTGATTTATGTTGCGGTTACTGCCCTCTCCCTGCCGGGAGCCGCTATTCTGACACTGATCAGTGGTTCTATTTTCGGGCTCTGGACAGGCGTGATTGTTGCCTCTTTTGCCAGCACGATCGGTGCTACTCTGGCATTCCTGCTATCCCGCACCCTGTTCCAGGACTTCGTCCAAAAGCGCTTTGGAGATTATCTCAAAACCATTAACGAAGGCGTAGAGCGCGACGGCAGTTTTTATCTGGCTACATTACGCCTGATCCCGGTTGTACCCTTTTTTGTTATTAACCTCGTCATGGCGCTCACGCCCATGCGGGCGCTGACCTTTTACGGCGTCAGCCAGCTTGCCATGTTCCCCGGAACCTTTGTTTATGTAAATGCAGGTGCTGAGCTGGGTGAAATTACCACTCTGTCGCTGGGGGGCATTCTATCCCCTTCACTGCTGCTCTCTTTTGTTTTGCTTGGGATTTTTCCCTGGATTGCCAAAGCCGGTATGGGAGTCCTGCAAGCTCGCCGGGCAGTTAAAGGCTTCGCCAAGCCAAAGCAGTTTGATTACAACCTTGCTGTGATTGGAGCGGGTTCCGGCGGGCTGGTCAGCACCTATATTGCCCGAGCCGTAAAAGCTAAAGTTGCTTTGATTGAAAAAAACAAAATGGGCGGCGACTGCCTCAATACCGGCTGCGTCCCCAGCAAAGCCCTGATTCGTTCTGCCAGAATCAATGATTATATTCGCCGTGCCGATGCTTTCGGGCTCGATAATGCCCAGGCTGATATCAACTTCCGTAAAGTGATGGAGCGGGTACAGCGGGTTATCAGCAAGGTCGAGCCCCATGATTCCATAGAACGCTACACCGATCTTGGTGCTGAATGCCTGCAAGGCGCGGCTACCCTGAAAAGCCCGTGGGAAGTCGATGTTAACGGTCAAACCATCACTGCACGGAATATTATTATTGCAACCGGCGGACGCCCCGTGATGCCGGATATTCCGGGGCTGGAGCAGGTGAATGCATTTAATTCAGATACGATATGGAATCTGCGCGACCGCCCGGAAAAGCTGCTGGTAATTGGTGGCGGCCCTATTGGTTCTGAACTGGCGCAGTCTTTTGCCCGCCTTGGCTGTCAGGTTACCCAGCTGGACAGAGGGCAACGACTATTGCACCGGGAAGACCCGGATGTGTCCGAAGCGGTAATGGCAAGGTTTAAGGCTGATGGTATTGAGTTATGTCTGGAAGCAACACCGGTTTCATTCCACAAAGAAGATGGCAAACAGTGGCTTCAGGCAGAGCAGAATGGTGAAACAATCACGATTCCTTTTGACGCTGTGCTGCTGGCAGCCGGACGCCGCCCCAATACCGAGAATATCGGGCTGGAAACACTGGGCATTGAAACCAATCCGAATGGCACCATCAAAGTTGATGAATATCTGAGAACTCGTATTCCCAACGTTTTTGCCTGCGGTGATGTCGCCGGACCTTACCAGTTTACCCACACTGCCGCTCATCAGGCATGGTATGCCAGTGTTAATGCTCTCTTCGGACGCTTTAAGAAATTCAAAACCGACTATTCAGTAATTCCATGGTGTACATTTACCGACCCGGAAGTCGCCCGTGTCGGTCTGAACGAACAGGATGCCAAAGCTCAGGGTGTTGAATATGAAGTGACCCGATATGGTATTGATGATCTTGACCGCGCCATCGCCGATGAAGAAGATCACGGTTTTGTTAAGGTACTGACCAAACCCGGCAGCGACAAGATTCTGGGCGTCACAATCGTCGGCTACCATGCGGGTGAACTGATTGCTGAATATGTCAGTGCAATGAAGCACGGGCTTGGGTTGAACAAGATCCTGAGCACTATTCATATCTATCCAACCCTGAGCGAATCCAATAAATTCGCGGCGGGAGAATGGAAAAAAGCCCATGCACCTGAGAATGTACTGAAATGGATTGAGCGCTACCATCGCTGGATGCGCTGAGGCTTCGTCAGAAAAACAAACCAGCTAAACTTGTTATAGATCTCAAGGATGAGAGCTTTCATGGCTGACTCAAACACCCGATGCCCGGAGCCTGATTGTGGCTAAAGGCATCGACTCCTCTGCTCACATTGGCTCCGTTCAGGCTCTACAGCCTAGGCAGGCGGAAAAGCCAGATGCCCAGCTGCCGTCTGGCAAACTTGGCCCCTATACTGCCACAGCCCTTCCTCATGATCAGGTTAAGCCTCATTTCGAGCAGCAATCTTCTTCGCAGACAGACTCACTGAAAACATTAGCCGATTACGACATAGCCTCAGTTGAAGGTGAACCTTTGCTTAGCGCACAAGCTGATCCGATGTCTGCAAAAGAAATTAAAAGCCGTCAAAAAGCATTAGGCCGTGACCTTAAAGGGCTGGAGAAGGACTATAAAAGCCTTAAACGCTCATCAGATAAACGCGCCAAAAAACTGAGTAAACAAAAAACAGGGCTTGGCGGAAAAGAAGGTAAAGCCCGCCAGAAAACTGATAATGCCCGAGTGAAAGTCAGCCATTTTGAACAATTACACCATGATGTTATTCGTTACAAAATTGCCGAAGCACCTCAGGACAGAGAGGTGACGACCCGAACAGAAGGCAGTCAGGATAAAAAAACACTCAAGGCTGCTGCTTCATATCATAAGAAACATAAACAGCTGGCACAGCTAGAAGCCAAGGTTGGGAAAAAGCTGGAAAAAGCACGCAAGCAACTGCGTTCCGATGAGAGTGCAATCAAGTCAGCCCATAAACAAAATAAAAAAGATATTAAAAAAGCAGAAAAGGATGCCAAGGCTCAGGAAGCCAAACGACGTAAAGCGGCTAAGAAAAAAGAAGACCAGGCAAATAAGGCACTAGATAAACAATGGCGGGCACAGAACAAGCAAGATCCAACTTTGCGTGATTCACGAACAACAGGCATCAAGAAAAAGGCCTCCTCTAAAAGTACTAGTAAAACTGCAGCACCTTCCCAGCAGAATATGGCTTTGGGAGCCTTCAATGGTCTGAAACGACTGATTAATAAGGCCCCCAATCTACGGGAAACATCAAAACTGGAAAGTAAAATCAAGAGTGACCCAAGAATTACTGAAAGCCAACGAGCTCAGTTAGTGGACTTGCTTACTCAGAAGCAATTATCTTTTGCCCCGAAACCACCCAGCAAACCGCCCAGCTAATTTCGAAAAGAGATAAATTATTTTTTTTTATTTCAATGATGATAAATCATCAGACATACATCATCTTATACTTAATAGATTAATAGTTAGTAAGATGCTATCAGGGATAGAACATGGATTCAGGGTCAATTCGCGGTGGGATATTAAGTGAAGTTGCCGAGCTTCACAGTGATCTTGCTGACCTTAAAACTGATGTTAAGGGATGGAAAAAAGCCAGTAAAAAATTTGGCAACCGGAAGGTTTCCACGTCCCCTTTATTAGCCAAACGCCATCATGGGAAAGGACTCAAAAAAACAACGCAGAATAAAAGTCTTTTTAGTGGCGCCAGAAAAATACAAAAAAACCGTAAGCAACAAATAACACAGCAACTACAGCGCTTCTATGGTAAAGGAGCAAAAGCCAAAACCACACCCAATACAGGCACTAAAACACCACATCATCAACCATTCTCTGAGACACCAAGACAGCTACTTGAACTACGTCGCCAGAATCAGCCTACGGTGCCCAAAGCACCACCTCAACAGCCAACTTCACCTAATTCAGGCTATAAATTACCATCATCAATCCCTGAACCAACAATGGAAGAACTCGCGGCACTCGGGGATGAGTTATTTTCAGAGTCACGGAAAAAACCAGAGATTGACAAAACACCAATAGGGTTAGCGGAACTTAGAAGGAAAAATAAATCCATAGCACCCAAGTCAACACCCCAACAATCGACAACGCCCACTACCGCTCAGAACAAAGGTAAGGTTGATGTATTTACTCAGATGACTCAGTTTGCTAAGGAACTAAAAACACCGACTCAAGTCACGGAGTTCAAAAAGACACTGGATCATCATGCCAAAAAAGGTTTTTCAGACCAGCAAACAGCTGCATTAAAAAAACAGCTGACAGCACAGCTGGAAAAAATAGCCGCAAACCCGAAACAGGCTCACCTACTGACAGACAGGCAATTAAAAGAAGTGGTAAGCAGCGAAGAAGATAGAAACGCGATCATCGCAATCAGAAAGAAAAGCACCAACAGCGAAGAAGGTCTGCAAGCTCGCCTGGATACGCTGAGAAGCCGGGACGGATAAATAACTTCAAAGCAGGCTGAAAGACTTGTACCGCAAATAGAGCATTGGCGATCACTATACACCTAAACCTCCACACCTCTTTCCCATCTCTGATATAAATAGAGCTGCTGCCAATACTTAAAGAGATCCTGCTTTATGACCAGAAAAGTTGCCGTCATTCTTTCAGGCTGCGGTGTATTCGATGGTGCCGAAATTCATGAATCGGTTTTAACCCTGCTGCGGCTGGATCAGCAAAATGCAAGCTATCAGTGTTTTGCACCGGATATTCCTCAACATCACGTAATCAATCATTTAACCAGCGAGGAGTCACCGGAGAGCCGAAACGTGCTGGTCGAATCGGCCCGGATTGCCCGGGGTAATATCAAACCTCTGGCAGAGCTGGATGCAGATGCGTTTGATGCCATTATTCTTCCCGGTGGATTTGGCGCCGCCAAAAACCTGTGCACCTTTGCCTTTGAAGGTTCCGAACTCACAGTACAATCAGACGTTGAACAAAAAATAAAAAGCTTCACCGCACAGAACAAACCTGTCGGGCTGGCCTGTATCGCACCCGCAATGGCTGGCAGGCTGTTCGGTGAAAACGTTCAATGCACCATCGGTTCCGACATCGACACAGCCAATGCAATTGAACAGACCGGTGCAACTCATATCAATTGCTCTGTTAATGACATTGTTGTCGATGAAGCCCACAAATTGGTGACGACACCGGCTTATATGCTGGCAAACCGTATCAGTGAAGCGGCTGAAGGGCTTTTTAAAATGGTCGACAAGGTACTGGAGCTGGCTTGAACATCCACACCTGAACAATACAAATTTGCTTCAGTTCCGGCCAATCTAAACTATAGTATGCAGCTACTCTGCGTTGTGATTATCGAACGGGTTATTCATGTCATCACAGGAGTTGCTGCATGACTTTGTCTTACTGTTTACGGTTATCGATCCCATCGGCAGTGTTCCCCTGTTCCTTTCCCTGACGACCCGTTACTCCGGCCATGAACAAAAACATGTTGCACGACGGGCGACCATTTATAGTTTTATTATTGGCTCTTAATGGATTCCGGGGTGTTGAGGTAACTGCGGTTGAAACTAACGTCCACATTCGTGTAAAACAGCGGTATGATGAAGTTTTATGATCTCCTCGATAACGCCAAATGTTACGAACAAGTCAGGCAAATGCGCTGGCCGGATGGTGTCGTTTGTCCTCGCTGTCAAAGCCCTGATATTACCCGACAAGGTAAAGATGACACTCAGCCGGAGCGACAGCGTTACTGGTGCAAGTGTTGTCGGTGTCGCTTTGATGATCTGACTTTATCGGTGTTTTCAGGGCATCACCAGCCTTTAAAAATCTGGATACACTGCTTGTACCTGATGTCACTCAATCAGTCGAACAGACAGATTGCACTTGAACTTGACCTGAACAAAAGCGATGTGCAAAAGATGACACAGCAACTCAGGACAAGTGTCTGCAACAAACGCCCGGTCACCGTTCTGGACGGCAAGGTTGAATGTGACGAGGTTTACGTTGTATCGGGGCATAAAGGCCAGCCTGAAGCGGTGAAAAAAAAGGGCGGACAGCCCGCCGTAACCGTTTGAGAGGTGCTCGTGGTCGCGGTACTCTGGAGAAAGAAAAGCCTCCGATCTTTGGCATGATCCAGCGGGGTGGGCAGGTTGTGATCCGTATGCTGCCTAATGTCAAGCAGGTAACAATCAAGCCCCTGATTACAGAATTCATAGCGCCGGGAACGCTGATTTATACTGATGAATACAGCATTTACGACAGGCTTGAGCAATGGGGTTATGATCGTAAATCTGTCTGTCATGGCGCTGGGGAGTATGCCCGGGATGAAGATGGTGATGGTTTTCACGAGGTGCATGTGAATACGATGGAGGGCTTCTGGTCGTTGCTGCGATCCTGGTTGCGCCCTCACCGTGGAATTTCACAGGATAAGCTGCCACTATACTTGGGATTTTTTGAATGCATCCATAACATCAAACGTAGGGGAAAAGCAGCTATTTCAGGGTTGCTTGGCTTGCTGCTGGGGTAACCCCCCGGAATCCATTAAGAGCCTTATTATTTTGCTGGGGTTTTTATTACTGGGGCAGCTGCTACTTAAAACCATGGGCATCCGGCTGGGCGCATTTCAGATTGCTGGCGGTTTAATACTTTTTCTTTTCGGTCTGCAGATGATCTTCAAGCCGGAAGTCGAAGAGTCAGAGGGACATAAAGAAGCCGGGCGTGATATTGCTGTCTTCCCCATGTCGATTCCATCACTTGCTAGCCCCGGTGCAATCACCGCGATTGTTGTACTCACGGATAACAACTATCACAACCTGCCAGATCAGCTGGCAATAACCGGAATCCTGCTGGTTGTCCTGACAATCGCGTACCTTATGCTGCGAATGGCCAGAAAGCCTTATGCGCTGCTTGGCGATAATGGCACCGCTATTCTCGTACGGGTGATGGGTTTAATTCTGTCAGCACTAGCCATGGAGACCGTCGTAGAAGGCATCAGTAATGTTTTTGGAATTGTACTGAAGCCTCTGGTTATCTGACTATCTACATTACAGACCGGAATATGTGCACAAGCAGTAACTATCAAAACCTGCTTCTTTCAGTTTTTCGGAGCCTTTCAAATCCGGCAGGTCAATAATTGCTGCCGCTTCAACTACTTCAGCACCAATACGCTCAACCAGCGCATGAGCCGCCATCAGTGTACCACCGGTGGCAATCAGGTCATCAATAAGCAAAACTCTGTCGTCCTTACTGATATCGCTCTCGTGTACTTCCAGCACCGCTTCACCATATTCCAATGCATAACTCTGGCTAATGGTTTTGCCCGGTAGCTTACCTTTCTTACGGAATAGCACCAGTGGCTTTTTCATTCGATAAGCAAGCGCGGCTCCCAATAGGAACCCCCGCGCATCAAGCGCACCAATACAAGTAATATCTGAACCAGGATAACGTGCTTCAAGTGCTTCAATGACTCGCTGAAAAGCCTCAGGATTGGTAAAGATTGGCGTTATATCACGGAACTGAACGCCTTTTTCAGGCCAGTCCGGAACCGTGCGTATAATACTTTTCAGATAACTTTCAATGCTCATACATTACCTTTGTCGCTTTATTTCGAGACGATGAATTTATTAACAATCTACAGAAAAGTATCCACAGTTTCTGTGGATAACTCTGTGATAAAAGACATTCAGGGTAGTCGGAATATTGATTACAGCAGGGCTAAAGACAAATTGTTCATAATTTGCTCACACTGCCGTACTAGAGGTTAAAGTACATGGTTATCAAACGACGACAACCATGCACCAGAGCAGGGTTAACGTCAAACGTCGTTATTCATAAGCCGCTGATATTTCATCTGATCATTGTACAGCTCATGAAATACCGCATATTTTCCTGCATAAAAATCAGCTGTCTTATCCAGTGCAGGATTGATTACCCGACCTGCCCGGCTCATTGATTGCATGACAACAGCCAGCGAATCAAAATGACCGGAAGCTGTCGCTCCCAGCATAGCACTTCCCAGCAGAACCGCTTCCGGCTCCTGTGAAAGTACAACCCGGCACTCTGTTGCATCGGCGTGAGCCTGCAGGAATACTGGGTTTTTAGTGCCACCGCCACAAGCCATAATCGTACTAATGCGATAACCGGCTTGATTCATCTCGTCAATAATATGGCGGGTTCCAAGCGCAATAGCCTGAACAGTTGCCAGATATTGCAGCGCCAGATCATCAGCCGTTGCAGACAGTTTCAGTCCGGAAAACATTCCTGTCAGATGCGGGTTGGCACGAGGAGAACGGTTACCATGGAAATACGGTAATACATGCAGCGCTTTGGTCAGATAAGGAATCTCTTCAAAGCTTCCTGCCATTGCTCCCAGTCGTTCATTCAACAACTGGTAAATGGTCTTCCCTGCTTTTTCAGCTTCTTCATTCAGTGCGGGTGCTGCAGCATGATTGAAAATCACATGATCAACCAGCGCACCAGTGGTTGACTGCCCACCTTCGGTTAGCCATAGACCCGGCACCATAGCGGAATGGTACGGTCCCCAAACGCCATCAATAAAACGTGCTTCCGGTGCAACGGCCATATGACAGCTGGAGGTACCACCAATCAAAGCCAGCCGCTGATCAAAGTCGATGGATTCTTCAGTATCAACCTGAGCACCAAGTACACCGATACCCCCAGCATGGGCATCAATCATAGAAACGCCTACCGGTGTTCCGGTAATCAGCCCCAGCTCATCGGCAGCCAAAGCAGAAAGCCCTTTACCTTGTGGCTGACCGACATCGGCAATATCAGCACCAATACGACGGGCGTCACCGTCAACAAGATCACCCAGACCAATCGCATCAAAGTAATCCTGATCCCATTTGCGGTCGTAACCCAGATAAGTCCATTTACAGACACAGGAGCAAAGGGAGCGGGTTTCACTGTTGGTGGCTTTCCATGTCAGGAAATCCGGCAGGTCAAAAAACAGGGCTGTACGCTCCCAGGTTTCCGGCATGTTTTCTTTCAGCCAGAGCAGTTTGGGCGTTTCCATTTCCGGAGAAATCTGTCCACCAACGTAACGCAGTACATCATGCTTGCCTGCATTAATACGCGCGGCCTGATCTGTCGCCCGGTGATCCATCCAGACAATAACATTCTGATCATTATTGCCGGAAGGGCTGACAGTTACCGGCTTACCATCGGCATCAATGGCAACCAGTGAACAGGTTGCATCAAAGCCAATGCCTTTGACTTCTTCAGGTGCGATACCGGCTTCTTGCATTGCAGTGCGAACAGAATAAATACAGGACTGCCAGATATCATCGGAAGACTGTTCGACATAATCAGTCTGCGGACGAAACATTTTAATCTTCTTGCTGGCACTGCTGAGCATACGGCCTTCAGCATCAAAGATACCGGCACGGGCACTGCCGGTACCCACATCAACACCGATAAAGTACGACTTTGACAACATATTCTTCCCACCGTTAATCATATGTATTCAGGGAGAGGTTTTGTGAAGAGAGGTAAAACAGGAAAAGAAAAGAGCCAGCACATTATATGCACTGGCTCCGGAATATAATCAGTGTTTAGCCTTACGCCCCATGGCAATAAAGGCGATCAGGATAATACCCCACAGCGCCAGCGTCAGGTGACTGCTGACGCCCATCAGGTTCAGTCCGCTTTCAACAACCTGCAATACAAATAGTGCCAGTACCAATCCAGTCATACGACCAAAGCCACCATTCGGGTCAATACCACCCAACACAGAAGCCAGAATGGTTACCAGCAGGTAAGATTCACCATAACCGGCTTTTGCAGAGTTAAAGCGCGCCATCATTACCAGCGCTGCAATCATGCACAGCAATCCGGAAATAATATAAACCCACAGCAGTACACGCTTGGTATCAATACCGGAAAAGCGGGTCGCACGCTCATTAGAACCCAGCAGATAAATACCTTTACCCAGCGGAGTTTTGGTCAGCAGTACTGTCAGTAATGCTGCACAGGCCAGAAAAATAAACATGGAAACCGGAATACCGGCAATAGTGCCGTTACCCAGCATCAGCACCGCTTCAGGAAAGCCGGAAATAACCCGGCCATCGGTCAGCAAAATATTTAAACCATTTACCAGCGTCATCGTACCCAGTGTTGCCAGCATCGCCGGAACATTCAGCCAGGCCACCAGAAAACCATTGAGCATACCAATCAGCACGGCAACAACAGCACCACCGAGCAGAGCTACCGGCAGGCCTAAATCAGCCGCAATCAGGCTGGCCATTGTCAATGCACAGGCATTAGCGGCAGCAATAATCGACAGGTTAATACCACCTGTCAGCATGGTGATACCCATTGCCAGCGCCAGTAAACCCAGCAGCGGCAGCTGGAACATGATGGACTGGATGGTACCGGCGCAGAAGAAGCTGCCGGGAATCGTCACCGCAAACAGCAGCAATGCAGCAGCCAGAATCAGTAGCTGCAAGCCAATATGAGAACTTTTAAGCGCTGGCAGCGACAGTTCAAATTTTTTAGTAGTAGAAGTCATGACATTGCTACCTTTTTACCCTGTTTCATCCATGCACTCAGGGCAGTCATACCCACACTCATAATAATGACCAGACCGGTCAGCACTTCATGCCAGTAAGAAGAGACACCTATCAACGTTAAACCATTACGCATAACCGCCAGCAGCAGTACGCCCATAATGGTACCCGTCAACGTTCCAACACCGCCCATAAGGCTGGTGCCGCCCAGAACCACTGCAGCAACCACTGTCAGCTCCAGACCAACCAGTGCATTTGGTGCCACAGACAACATAATCTGCGCCTGAACCACAGCAGCAATTGCCGCCATAACGCCCATATAACCATATACAAATACATGCAGCTTGATCAGGCTGAAACCAATACGGGACGCGGCTTCGGCATTACCGCCCATCGCATAAATCTGACGCCCGACAGACGTACGATTCATAATAAAACCGGTCAGTGCAATAGCAGCAAACAGGATGATCAGTGGCAAAGAAAGCACAATGAAGGTGTCGCCAGTATCAATCGCAAACAGTTCAACACCATCCATAAACCAGTCGGGGAAAGCATACAGCCAGTTACCGTCAGTGATGTAAATCAGCAGGCCGTAGAACAGATTCAATGTAGCAATAGTAATAATAATTGCCGGTACTTTCAGGTGATGAATCAGCAACGCATTAATACTGCCCAGGGCAATACCGATCACACCCGCCATAACAAAAGCAATAAAGAAATTACCGTCATTCTCAATAATCCATGCCGCCATGACATACTGAGCAACAGAGGCAATTGCCGTAAAGGAAATATCCATCCCACCGGATACCAGCACCACAAACAGGCCGCAGGCCATAATGCCCAGCATGGCGTAGCTGATCAGAATGTCGTAGAAATTACCCGCTGTCAGAAAACCGTCAGTAAACGCAGACAGTCCGGCTACCAGAACCAGTAACATCATACCCAGCCAGAATTCATGATGCTGAGCCATGGATCGCAAATTAATGCCGTTCAATGTCTTATCCATTTTACAGACCTCCCTGTACTGCACTGGCAGCAGAAGCTGTATTGCTAAATTGCTTACCGGAAACAATCGCCGCCAGCTGTTCTTCGGAGCCTTCGCTCGGCAGCATCTGGTCGACAATTTCGCCCTTGCTCATGACCAGTACCCGGTGAGCGTTATAGAACGCTTCAGGGATTTCATCAGAAACCATCACAATCGCCAGTCCCTGATCAGCCAGCTTGCGGGCAATACGATAAATGCCTTCTTTGTTGGCAATATCAACACCCACTGTCGGAGAATCAAGAATCAGCACACGTGGCTGAGCAGCAACCCACTTGGCAATAGAAATACGCTGAGCATTACCACCGGACAGGGTTTTCACTGCCGCGCCGGTATCTGCAACTTTAATATTCAGTTCTTTAACCAGCTCATCAACCAGTGACTGGCAACGCTTTTCATCCAGCAACTGCCCAACTTTGGCATCCGGTGTTCGACCCAGCATTTTTTTGAGAACGGTGGCAATAATGTTGTCGCGAATTGGCTGATCCATAACCAGACCAGTGCCCATACGATCTTCAGAAACGTAAGCAATACCGGCATTTATCGCATCGCGGTTGCTGTTCAGCTGCAGCGACTTACCATCAACCAGTACTTCGCCATTATCCGGCGGATTCATACCAAACAGGCTGAGACACATTTCTGTACGGCCGGAACCCAGCAAACCGGTAATCCCGAGAATTTCACCGGCACGAACAGAGAAAGAAATATTCTTGTACTGACCTTCATTACGCAGGTTGCACACTTCCAGTACCGTTTCATTTGAACCGGCATAAGCAGGCAACGTGTTGAATTCAAAGCGCTGACCAGTCATCAGAAAAGCCAGTTCCTTGTCGTCCATCTGGCAGGAACCATCACGCAGGTTATAGGTTCCGACCATCACACCATCACGAATAACTGTGACACGGTCAGACACATCCATGACTTCTTCAAGACGGTGGCTGATAAATACGACACAGATGCCTTTCGCTTTCAGGTCAGCAACAACCTTCAGCAAACCTTTTACTTCCTGACGCGTCAGCGATGCTGTTGGTTCATCCATGATGACCAGTTCTGCTTTTGCGGCAATTGCACGACAAATAGCAACAATCTGGCGGTCAGCAATGGAAAGGTTCTCGACCTTTTCATCCAAATCCAGCTGCACACCCAGACGTTCCATAACCGCCTGAGCAGACTGACGAATCGCTTTCCAGCTAACCAGACCGGCACCCTGATGCCGGTTAACAGCAATATTCTCTGCCACGGTTAAATTGGGAAACAGTGACAGGTCCTGATAAATAACCTGTACTCCCCGCTGTACAGATTCTGCCGGGTTCAGGCGTGATACCCGCTCACCGGCAATCGTAATTTCAGCACCCGGCTCAGGTTGATAAACACCGGAAATAATTTTAATCAGGGTACTCTTGCCACAACCATTCTGACCGGCAAGGCAATGGACTTCGCCTCGTTTGAGGGTGAGATTAATGCCGTCCAGCGCCTTAACGCCTGGAAAGCATTTGCTGATATTGTTCAGCTTTATAAACGTTTCTTCGGTATTCATGCGGTACTCGGGGGAGTTGACCCGTCAGAGAATTTGCCTATAGATAAAACAAGATCAGGGCACTGCCAAAAGACAGTGCCCTGATCTCAGAAATTACAATGCATCGTGAGGGTTAGAAGCCCAGACCTCGTGCATTTTCAGTAGTCACTTCCAGAATGTTGTTGAAGCGAATAACACGACCTTCTGTGTCAATTTTTGCTTCGCCCAGACCAGCAAGTGTCAGACCATCTTCAACTTTCTTACCGTCCAGCATCTGCTTGGCAACAGCAACCAGTGCGCCACCGGCATCACGAGGATCCCACAAGAAACCTTTGTCGATTTCACCTTTACGCAGGTAAGGGTAAGCCTGACTTGGCATCATGATGCCAACAACAGAAACCTTGTCTGCTGCACGACGGGAACGAACCGCCTGACCGGCACCAATCGGACCCAGGCTACCGAAACCGATAATACCTTTCAGGTCTTTATGGGCACGCATCAGATCCTGAGTCGTAGAGAAAGAATCATCGATGGATTCAGCAACCGGCAGACGGGAAGTCACTTCGTACATTTCCGGGTACTTTTCTTTCTGGTAAGCAACTGCAACATCAGCCCAGTAGTTGTGCAGCGGTACAGTCAGAGAACCAACGTAGATGGCATAACCACCTTTGCCGCCCATTTTCTTCGCCAGCTCATCCATGTTGGCACGGGCATATTCGTCAGCATCGATGGTTTCAACATTCCACTGGGCACCCTGCTGATCAGGAGATTCGTGAGTCAAAACCACAATGCCTTTTTCACGGGCTTTACGGAAAACCGGTTCCAGTACCGTTGCATCGTTGGGTACAACAGTAATCGCATCAACACCTTTAGCAATCAGGTCGTCAATGATTTTTACCTGAGCGGCCGGGTCTGCAGTTGCCGGGCCGACCTGATATGCGTTTACACCGTACTGTTCAGCAGCGGCTTTCACACCTTCATCCATGCGGTTGAACCAGGGAATGCCGCCGATTTTTACCACGTTTACAATTTCATAGGCATCAGCTGCAACGGTGGTCATTGCAGAGAAAGCGACGGTAGCCGCACAAACAATTTTTTTCAGTTTGTTCATACTGAAGCAGAATCTCGTGGTAACAATTGAATGCGCTATCAGCAGGGTTGCTGATGCACTGTATTTGAGCGGCAAAGTACACTTTTCTCATATGAACATTTATGACACAGATCATGTTTTATTATGTTTAACTCGGTGTTTTTATGCTTATAGCGAACACTTTTTCACAAATATGTGAATTTACTGTTTTTGCGTGTTTTCTATCTACCGGTTATTAATTGTTGGTATACTCTGACAGATATCAATCTTCTTCCTTTACTCATAGCAGCACACAGGCAGCCCTCCGTTTTCTGCCCCGTACGCTATGTGCTGTTTGTTTTTTTATGTTTGAAATCCGGTGTGAGGTATCAAGGTGCTAGCTTTAGAAAGACGCGAGCGTATTCTGAGTTTTTTACGTCAGCACGAATACGGTAACGTCGAAGCTCTGGCTGAATGGCTGGATGTGTCCAGCATGACAATTCGTCGCGACCTGAAGAAGATGGAATCAGATGGGGTAATTCGCCGTACTCACGGTGGTGCCACTATCAGCCAGTTTATTCAAAACCAGCCTCATTCCGAGCAGCGGGAGTCCAGCAGCCCGGAAGAAAAAGCTGCGATTGGTGCATATGCTGCTTCTATGGTGCAGGATGGTCATTCAATATTACTGGATGCCGGTACCACCTGCATGCAGGTTGCCCGTCACCTGACCCAGAAAAAAATTCAGGTTGTTACGCCTGACTTGTCTCAGGCGCTGTTCCTGTGCCGGTTCAGCAATATCAAAGTGTTTATTGCCGGTGGTGCGGTGGATGAAGCTACGCTTTCCTGCCTCGGCGGCAGTGCTGACCGTTTTCTGGACAGTATCCATGTAGATATTTCTTTTATTGGCTGTACTTCATGGGATTTGCAGAGAGGAATTACATCTCCAACTGAGAGCCGCAGCCTGCAGAAGCGTAAAATGCACAAACGCGCCAACACGACTATTGTCGTTGCTGACAGCCAGAAATACGGGCAGTACTCTTTCCATAAAATTATGGACCTGAGCGAGCCAGACCTGATTATTACTGACAGCAGACTCGATCCAGCTGATGCCGATGCAATGAAAGCTGCTAACGTTAATCTGTACCAGATATAATCTACGATCTGAAAAGCAGACATAAAAAAAGAGCGCCGTTTTAAGGCGCTCTTTTTTCTGATATCAATATATTACCCGCCTGAAGCAGCTGATGCCGGGCTAACATTCACGGCCTGCAAGCCTTTCTGCCCCTGCTCTACCTCAAAAGTTACCGCCTGCCCCTCAGCCAGACTTTTAAAACCCTCACCTACGATCGCGCGAAAGTGAACAAATACATCTGCACCGCCGTTATCCTGAGCGATAAAACCGAAGCCTTTCTCTTCATTAAACCACTTAACGGTGCCGGTCAATCTGGCCATAACATCTCCTGGGGTTTACGTTTGCGCCTTTGCGCGTTGAATCATTTGGTATAGGTTAAGAGCTGGAAACAACAGTTATACAAATTCAAATAACCATGTGCGAAGCAATACCGCGCCATTGCTTCAGATTCATGAAGCTGTATTTCCGTGGTAAGCAGTTCCGTGGTAAAAGGTAGAGCAATCGATATAACCAGACTTAACAGCAAGAAGTGGTTTAACCATAGGCAACATTAGAAAAATGTACAAATCAGAATCCCAGCAAAAATGTAATCATCCAGAGAAAGGCTGAAAAACTTTCTGCAGCACTACCAGACCGATAGAATAGAGTCACTCACAAGCTTGTTTATAATGCTTCAGGAAACACGCATTGATTGAATATCAAATAAAGCTGGTCGTTATTGCGGTGGTATGTCTTATTGTTCCGCCAGTACTTATGGTACGCAGTGCCCAGAAAAATAATCTCGACCCTTCTCAGGCTTTACTAAAAGGATTATTTATCGGGCTGGGATCGCTCTTTATTATGATGCTGGTTATGGATAACGGTGAATCACTGTTTCCCCACCACCGCACTAGATGGTAGCAGGGAATATCTTCTGGTTGAGTGAGTTAACGGGGCATCATAACAAACATTTTTCCCGGCGATTTCTGGAAGCCCGCCAGATCGCCACCTTTGTCACCCATACCAAAATAGATATCGCCGCGTACCGGCCCTTTAATCGCAGAGCCGACATCCTGAGCGACCATAGCACGATTAAAAGCATCTCCGGTTGCTGTTACTTCAGTTTCCAGCCAGAGAGGTACGCCCAAAGGTACACGACTATTATCAACCGCTGCGGAACGCCCTTCTGTTAATACAACGCCCTGAGCCCCAATCGGCCCATAATCCATTTGTTTAAAGAAAATAAAATCAGGGTTGGTAAACAGTACTTCATCCCGTTGCTCCGGGTTATCTTTCAGCCACTGTTTAATCGTCTGCATGTTGACGTCTTCCAGCATTCCCTGCTGTTTCATATAGCGACCAAAGGGATAGTATTTATGTCCGTTCCGGGCAGCAATGCGGACATGCATATATTCGTCATCCAGCTGGACAATGCCCGAGCCCTGAATATGCAGGAAGATACGTTCTACCGGGTTTTCCAGCCAGACAACAACATTGTCATCATAATCCCCCTGCTCAGCGCGACGGTTTATACCTTCCCGATCTTCATACGGCACCAGCCATCCGTTTTTTATCTTTCCGTAAATACGCCCCTTTAACTCAGGATCAAATTCAACAAGCCCGACCTGAACCAGGTCATCCGGCACACCGATTAAAGGTGTCGGAAACTGTTCTGTTTTAACCCGGCTACCGGGAATAACCGGCAGGTAATAGCCAGTAAACAGTCCTGACTCTTGAGGAGATAATTGATAAACACGGAAGTTATTCTCAAAGAATGCCTGAAAAGCACCCGCCTCGACCTGTTCCAGTTGCTGGCACAATTCATTCCACTGCTCATAAGTACCAAATACTGCAGGTTCCATTGAGCCTTTTTGCCATTTGAAGCGCTCACAGCTATCAAGCAGTACCGGAGCCATGGCGGCGGCTTCACTCTCATCCCAGCCATTCAGCTGGGAAAAGGTTGCCGGTACATATTCATCAGCAGGTTGTTTTTTTGGGAGTACTGCATCCTGCCAGCACTGCTGCCAGAACCAACAGCAACCACTTTATCCGTAAAGTACTCATAGAGTTTTATATATCTCTGATATTCGCAAGGGTACGGGTTCACCAGTGTACCCTATCTTATCTTATCCGCTAGCTCATCCGCTATCGTACAGACACTCAGGCCATGCACCGCCCGCCGGTACGATGACTCAAACTGTTTGGTAAGTGATCCAGACTGGCAGCCTGACGCAGTGCATCAGCGTGCAGAATCTCTATTTCCTTGCGCTCAATGGTTATCACCTTCTGTTTAACAAACCGGCTTAACATCCGGCTGACCGTTTCAACCGTTAAACCAAGGTAGTTGCCAATATCAGTGCGTGACATGGGCAGGCGGAAACGTGAGGCGGACATATTACGGTGTGCATTGCGTTCCGAAATAGTCAGCAATAACGTTGCCACTCGCTGCTCAGCAGACTTTTTACTGAGGAGTGTAATCAGTTGCTGGTCGGAAGTGATTTCCTGACTCATCAGCTGCAGAAAGTAAATCTGCAAATCCGGCAGCTGATTTGCCAGCGCCCGGAAGCGGGCAAAGGGAATTTCGCAAATAGACGTCGACTCAAGAGCAACCGCAGAACAGGCATAAGCCTGATCCTTACCCAGACCGTCAAACCCCATGACTTCACCGGGAAAATAAAAGCCGGTGACCTGCTCTTCCCCGTCATCCATCACCTGATAGGTTTTGACACTACCGGAACGTACCGCAAAAACAGAGGTAAAATGATCCTCCATCCGGTAAACATGTTCCCCCCTGTGCAGAACACGGTTTTGCTTCACGACATCATCCAGTTTGGATATATCGCCTTCTTCGAGCGCGATGGGCAGGCAGATCTTGCCCATACGGCATTCCTGACAGCCCTTGGCGGGGGCCCGGCTTGAACAGATCACTTCCAGCATGTGTGTTTGTAGTTTCTTCTGTCTGGTTTGTTATTGCACAACGGTGGGATTTTACCAAGGATGTTCATTTTTAGGAACGGGTGTGTGGTATTATAAAAATGACGTTTTATTTTTCCTCATTACAGCTACATTTCTTTTCATTTTAAAACTCTCGACTATCCTTATCAGCCAATTTAAATAGAATATGAAGAATAATCATGCGAGCCCGCTTGTATCTGAATGCAGCCCTGTGGGTATTCATTTTCATGCTATTTATCAAAGCAGGTAATTCATTTGCTGCTTTGGAACTCGTGATTGAGCATGATAGATCGCTAACTAATTCGGCTATTAACTTTACTATTTATACAAAGGCACAATCAGGTCGAGCTAAAAAGGCAAAACCGGATGTCGAATACATTGCAGGAAAAATATATTACAATCAGAAGTCATGCTGCCCATACGAAGTATGGATTACTTCTTTTTCTGCACCACCATCATCACCGCTTGAAGCACGATTAGGTGAAGCTGCAGTCAGGGAGCCATCTACAATATCCATGGAATGGAAAGGTATTGAATGGAGTCCCTCTAAGAGTGAAGCAGGTAAGGTAATTTATGATATTAAACTTCTCGACGGAGAGTCATTTTCTGAAGAGCTAATAAAAGTTATTCTATATACAGCGCTGCAATCACCTGAGACAATAAAAAAATCTTTTCTAAGATGGCCAGAAGAACTACCAGAAAGCTATAAAATTCCTATATGCTACTCAAAAGAAGAGGCTCCTCCCTCAAGGCAGCCAGGAACTTGCAGCACAAAAAAACAATCAACAGCAAATGGAAAATCACCTCTCTCCAGCGATGATGAAGACGATGTTGTTTGCACTGGTGAGGCTATTCATTCAAAGTCTCTTACTTGTTCTGTATGCAATAGTCTCTGCCGACACATGCCCGGAATTACAATTCTGATTGTTATATCCGACAATCCAAGCTCAGAGAATACTGCCCATTCTTCTAAGCAAACCAGAGGTGGGAGAAAAAACAGACGCAGGAAACAATATGACTACGACCCTGATCAAATGAAGGAAAAATTAGATAAAAGGGCACATAAAAAAACTGACAGTAAGATAAAAGTGGAGGAAGGCTGTACGTCAAAGAAAGAAACTGAACATTGCGTTTACTGCGACATAGGCTGCATAAAAGGTACAGGTGCAAACAAACATAGAAAACAACACTGCCCATATTGCCCTGTTTCCAATAAATTCGATCCAAATTTGGAAGGGCCATCAATACTTGAAGATGAAATGGCCGCATTCAAAAAAGTGCAAACAGAACTCAATACAGTTGCACTGCGACTTCAACATAATCTAGCAACCAGAATGGAAGATATTAAATCATCCACCCAAAGCATCAGAGAAAGAGCTGCACTAGAAAAAGAATTGAATGTCGCCCAGTCACAAGTCACAGAGCTAAAAGAAAACCTACGTACTCAATCTGATAGCTTTAATATAGAAAGGAAAAGATTTAAAACAACAGAAGCAACCCTAAAAAAGAAAAATGAAGATTCCACTGCTGAATGGGAAGCTCGCCTATCAGAAAGAGAAACAGCAACAAGGCGAGAAGAAAGAAAGCGCAGGCGTCGATATAAAGAACGTTTACGTGCTAAAAAAATACGACTTTCGGAATTAAGAAAAGCACACAATATTGTATGCAAAGCTACCGGCGGAGCCATAGACACCTATAGAGAATCTGATCTTTCTTCAGACTCTGAAGATGACGCAAGCACTGTATCTGTTTCACCTCCGGGATCCCCAGTTAGAACAATCAGTATTGAGGTTGACTCCCCTGACAGCCCGAGTCGAAATACCGCCGTTCTGCCTACTCCCTCTCGTACAGGGCTGCCAAGGTTGAATCCCTTAACTCCCATCCCTTCAGATGTGAATATGGCTCATATGCTCCCAGGATCCGGATCCCAAGTAGTAATGAGACAAAGTAAACAGGAAGTACTTATTAGCGCACCACCTCTTCCTCCTCCTTTTGCATCACCAGCAATGCCTATTAGAAGCTGGCCAACTGCAGCAAGCCCATTTCTATTTGCTCCGGGTCAACAGACCTCAGAAGAATATTTAAGGCAGCAAAGCCTTATTGATGCAGCAGCAACTCTTCCAGTCATGCTCTCAGGGACAATCTACAACGCCAACAACAATTAACCTCCGATCTGGTACACCAACATATTTTCTGGCACCAGCTAGCACCAGCCACTAACAAAGCTACATTATCAGATCAATAGATAAATTGTGATGTTTCAATAATGCATTTCAAATGGAAGCTTATCACCATCGTAAGTCTCGGCGGCCTGCTCGAGACTTACGACTTCCTGATCTACGCACTGATGACACCTTACATCAGTCAGCTGTTCTTCCCCGCCGAACAATTACAAGACAGTTTACTTCTAACATTCGCTACCTTTTCCGTCGGCTACCTCTCCCGCCCTTTGGGCGGTTTATTATTCGGTCACCAGGGCGACCGACAAGGCAGAAAAAAACCATTCACCTACACCATTCTGATTATGGCGGGCTCTACTTTTCTGATGGGTTGCCTGCCAGTTTACAGCCAGATTGGTTTATGGGCTCCGGCGCTGCTGATTCTGCTACGCCTGTTGCAGGGCATTTCCATGGGCGGGGAAACCGGTGGTGCTTTTACCTATCTCAGTGAAACTGCGCAAAAGAGAAAAGCAACAGCCGTTGCCATCGCAATGTGCGGCATGAGTATGGGGTTTGTGCTGGGGCATCTTGTGCATGCTCTTTTACTTCATCTGTATGGCAAAGAGGGCATGATTAACCAGGGCTGGCGGATTCCTTTTTTCCTTGGCGGCATACTGGGTATTGTCGGTTATATCATTCGCAAAAAATTTCACGAAACGCTGGCTTTTAAACAGTTGCAGCAACAGCAGCAGGTTTCCCGGACTCCTGCTAAAGAACTGTTCACCCGCTACCCGCTCAATGCCTGCTGCGGTTTATTATTTATCACTATTCACAGCGTGACGCTGGTGTTACTGATTATCTTTATGCCGTCTTATTTAATGACGCTGAACCCGGATGTTAATCTGGCAACCACCGGCGGGGTATCCATGCTGGTTGCAGCGTTAATTGTTATCCCTTTTGGCTGCTGTCTGGATTACTTTGGGGGGAATAAGGTTCTAAAACTGGCCGTTGCCTGTGAGCTCATTTTCGGACTACCACTGGTATGGCTTATTTTTGCCCATCCCGATTCAACCAAACTGGCCATCCTCGCCAGCAGTTTACTGGTCGGACTAAATGCTGCCACGCTGATTACCCTGACAACCACTCTGTTTCCCACCGCAATCCGCTATTCCGGCATCGCCATCAGCTACAACCTCGGCTTTGCTATTGGCGGGATGACACCGGTGCTGGCAACACTCTTACCTTCCGCATTAAACCAGCCGTGGGCAGCCGGTTATTTGTTACTGGGCTGTGGCTTGCTGGGAATAGTTGCAGCAAGCCTTTATCACAGGCTGGATATACCCTTTCCTTTTGAAGGATATAAAGCCGGTCAAGCCCGTATGAAATCAACCGATTTCACTGCAGGATGATCCCAGCGAAAAACAACTGAAGCAGCGGTGATGTTTCATACTGACACGCTGCTCCATACTCTCTTTCAGTGTTCCGCCCAGATCATATTCCGCGTCATCATCCACCAGCGTGCAGGCATACACGCGCATCTGCCCTTCACTTTTCACCACCATTTTGCTGAAAGCGCACATAAAGTGCTGGCGTGTTTCTTCGGTATGATAACGGGTCATACAGTCCTCAGAGATATGAGGTGTAGTGATATGACTGCCGGGGGGATGAAAATCAGGAAACGCCACCTGCCGCATATCCTGCGGAATATCATATTCAGCAAACAGTTCGCGGTATTCCTTTTCAACGGCAGGCGTATCCTCACCCTGCGCCATTTGTCGTGCAACTGATACATGAAAACCAAGTTTGTGTAGCTCTCTTATACCTTCCAGCGCTTGCTGGAAACTGCCTTCACCACGCCCGGCATCATGTTTTTTCTGATCCGGCCAGTCGATGCTGATTCGGAAAGAAACCGGATAATTGCTTTCCTGCAGACATTCCAGCGGTTTCAGTCGCTTTAATAATGGCTCAGTACCATTAGTGAGCACCAGACAGGGTTTAAAGCGGGAAGCCAGTTGCAGGATTTTCACCATATCTCTGGCGACAAACGGTTCACCGCCGGTAAAAGAAAACTGTTCAACGCCCAGCTCAACCGCTTCATGAATAAACGGCTCAACATCTTTCAGCTTCATTAAACCCAGACGGTCGTCTGCAGGCTTGGAACCTTCGAGACAAAAAGGACATTCCAGATTGCAGGCCGTGCCTGTCATAAACCACAGTTCGCGCAGTGTGTGGGGCTGAATATAGCCGCGGGCATCACCTGTCGGAGTACGATACCAGGCATCACTGTGTGCCGGTTCCCGGCAAATTACATCCATGAGGGTTCCTTGTGAATTCTGTGGTCAGTCACTATTTATACGACGCTAATAATATTCCGGATTCAATCAGTTTTAAGACAGTTCCAGCTCAACCTCCTCATCCGCCTGTTCAGTGCAACAGCGATTCAGGACTTCAATAAAGTCATCGCCCGAATTATCGCAAACCCAGCTTTCTGCCTCTTCATCATAATCAAAGTGGAAACCACCACTGCGCGCCGCCAGCCAGAGCTGACTTAACGGAGCCTGCCGACTGAGAATCACTTTACTGTTGTTCTCAAAGGTCAGCGTCAGAATGCCGCCCGCATTTTCAATATCAATATCCAGATCGGCATCGTCGATGGCATCTTCAATCGCCATCATCAGTTCATCCAGCAGCTGGTTAAATTTACTTTCATTCATCATATGTGTCTTACAGCTCTCTTGTGTATTACGACGCGCCTTGTTCGCAACCTGTGCCAAGGCGGGTATACTGTCTGCATTCCGGCTTACGAAAACAAGGAAAATCTTCCAATGCGTATGGTAACTGCCTGCGCCGCCCTGATGGTGGCTACTCTGATGCTGGCTGGCTGTGGTCAGAAAGGTCCTCTGTACCTGCCAGATCAGAAAAAATCATCCTTCATGGAACACGCCCAGCCTGAACAGCCTTAAATAGCGGCTCAGTGCAGCAGGGCAGGTTAAGGATATTGCCTCCGGAACCTGTCCTGAATCTAATGCATACACCCGGACTCATTTTACAAAAAGTGGATGACTGCCAGCTTCCGGATCGCAGCTCTCTGCGGAAGTATGCATATTTCAACTTATAACATTTGATGCAGGACTATCATGGGGTCGTTTTCATATAAGAGCGGGGAATTGTTTGCTGAAGCTGTCGCCGTGCAACAGCTCGCAGAAACACATGGCACACCCCTTTATGTCTATTCACGGGCACAGCTCGAACATAACTATAATGCCTGGACACAGGCGCTGCAGGGCACACCACATAAAGTCTGCTATGCCGTAAAAGCCAACGATAACCTGACGGTATTGAGTGTGCTGGCTCGATTGGGTGCCGGTTTTGATATTGTTTCCGGGGGCGAACTCGAACGTGTTCTGCTGGCTGGCGGTGATCCTGCCGGTATTGTCTTTTCCGGCGTAGGCAAAACAGCGGCTGAAATTGAGCGGGCGCTACAGGTTGGTATTCATTGTTTCAATGTGGAATCTGAAAACGAACTGCATCGTATTCAGTCCGTTGCGGCTGAGTGCAATATCAAAGCACGGATTTCAGTGCGGGTTAATCCGGATGTGGACGCCAAAACCCACCCCTACATCTCTACCGGTCTGAAAGATAACAAGTTCGGTATTGATATCAACAAAGCGGTGCCGGTTTATAAAGAAGCGGCCCGTCTGTCTCATATTGAAGTGATTGGTATTGACTGCCATATCGGTTCTCAGCTGACAGAAACCTCTCCGATTCAGGATGCCCTGGATCGTCTGCTGGTACTGCTCGACAAACTCGAAGCTGAAGGTATTACAATCCAGCACCTGGATCTGGGTGGCGGACTGGGTGTGACTTACAAAGATGAAGTACCGCCTACCGTTGCCGAGTATGTGAATGTGGTGCTTCAGAAGCTGGAAGGTCGTGAACTGGAACTGATTTTCGAGCCGGGTCGTTCTATCGTGGCAGATGCTGGCCTGCTGCTGACTAAAGTCGACTTCCTGAAAGACAATGACGAGCACCATTTTGCAATTGTCGATGCTGCCATGAATGACCTGATTCGTCCGGCGCTGTATGGCTCCTATCACGATATCATTCCGGTAGCCCCGCACACTGACGGTATTGAAGCCCGCTACGATATTGTCGGTCCGGTCTGTGAAACCTCCGATTTCCTTGGCAAGCAGCGTCAGCTTAATCTGAAAACCGGTGATCTGCTGGCAGTTAAAACCGCGGGTGCCTATGGTTTTGTCATGAGTTCAAACTTTAACAGCCGTAACCGTCCGGCAGAGGTTCTGGTCTCAGGCAAGCAGGTGCATGTGGCGCGCCGTCGTGAAACACTGGACCATCAGCTGGCGCTGGAAACGCCACTGCCGGAACTGGATTGAGGTCAGGGAATGCTCGTTCGCTTTACTAAAATGCATGGACTGGGTAACGACTTTATGGTCGTCGATATGGTTACCCAGTACATTCAGCTGCCACCGGAAAAAATCCGCCGGCTGGCTGACCGTCATCTGGGCATAGGCTTCGATCAGCTATTAATGGTCGAGCCGCCAACAGACCCGGATGTGGATTTCTGCTATCGCATCTTTAATGCGGATGGCACCGAGGTTGAACAGTGCGGCAATGGTGCCCGCTGCTTTGCCCGCTTTGTTAAAGATAAAAAACTGATTTTCAGGGATCTCATCAAAGTACAGACCAAGGCTGGCATTATCGAACTCCAGATTGAGGAGAATGGTGATGTAACAGTTGACATGGGCGTGCCAAGATTAGAACCTGAAGATATTCCCATACAGGCTCAAAGTCGCCAGCCGTTTTACCCTGTTGACTGCAATGGCAGCCAGCAAAAATTAATGGCCGTATCAATGGGCAACCCCCATGCCATAATGAAAGTCGACGATGTCACCACCGCCGATGTTGAAACATTGGGGCCATTGCTGGAAAGTCACTCAATATTTCCAAACCGCTGTAATATAGGATTCATGCAGGTGCTGAATTCTAAGGAAATCAAGCTTCGGGTCTACGAACGCGGTACCGGAGAAACACTTGCCTGTGGTTCCGGTGCCTGTGCGGCTGTAGTAGCAGGTCGCCTGCGTAACTGGCTTGAAGACGATGTTCAGGTTCATCTCCCCGGCGGTTCGCTGAGAATTCGCTGGGCCGGAAAAGGACATCCGGTCATGATGACCGGTAGTGCAACCCGTGTATTTGAAGGGCAGATCAGACTGTGACAGGTATACAGGAAACTACGGAACTACTGACAGCCGATGCGGTTGAGGCTTACCTCAGCCGTCATCCCGAGTTCTTTGCTGGCCGTGACGAGCTGTTGCTGAAGCTGCGCGTTCCGCATAAACGCGAACCGGCTATTTCATTAGTTGAACGGCAGCTGGCATTGCAGCGTGAACATATCCGCGAGTCACGCAGCCGGCTGGATCGCCTGACCCGTATCGCCCGCGATAATGATCGCCTGTTTGGTAAAACCCGTCGTTTACTATTAGCACTACTGGCGGCCGAAGACTTAATGCAGTTACAGGATGCGCTTGTTGAATGCCTGTTGCGTGATTTTGAGCTGGACTGCTGTCGCCTGTTATTACTTGATGGGGATAATGACTGCGGCCTGCCTGTACTGAATGCCAACGAGCGTGAGACGCTGGCACCATTACTGGAAGCTGGCAGTGCTATCTGCGGCAAAATGACTAATGAAGAGCGTTCAGTGCTTTTTGGTGACCAGAATAATCTGGGCTCTGCCGCCATCGCCCCGCTGGAAAGCAGCCGTACTCAGGGATTGATCGCCCTTGGCAGCCGCAATCCGGATCGTTTTCAGGATGGCTTTGGTACTCTATTCCTTGACTACATTGCAGAAGCCGTCGGCGTACTGCTGGATAAACAACTGAAGCCGTCAGCGGAATGACATCCGATAGTAGTAATAAACATCCGTCACCTGATGAACTGCAGCAAAGTTGTGACGCGTTTCTGCGTCACATGCAGTCCGAACGTAACCTGTCACCGCATACGGTTGCCGCTTACCGCCGGGACATTGAAAAGTTGGTGAAATTCTCGCGCCAGCTGTCGCCTCCCGTTACTCATTGGAAATTTTTAACTTCTCGCCAATTAGAAAACTGGTTTGCACAGCTACACGGTGAAGGGCTGCAGCCACGTAGCCTTCGTCGTCTGCTATCATCGGTTAAACAGTTGTATCGCTACCTGAATCGAAATAATCCGTCCGCTGCTAACCCTGCCGCAGACATTCAGTTGCCAAAACCGAATAGAAACTTACCCAAAGTACTTGATACCGATCAGGCGGCGCAGTTGCTGGACAGCAGCGCTGATTCTGAAATTGAGCTGCGTGACCTGACTATTCTGGAACTCACCTACTCCTGTGGCCTGCGTCTGGCAGAGTTGGTTGCATTAAATCTGAATGATTTTCAGGAGTCATTCACACAGGTGAAGGTTACCGGTAAAGGTCGGAAACAGAGAATATTACCGGTTGGAAGTAAGGCCAGAGAAGCGCTGCAACGCTGGTTTGATATTCGTAATCGCTGGGCAAATCCTGATGAAATGGCTGTATTTGTCAGCAAACGCGGCAAGCGTATCAGTCACCGGCAGGTGCAGAATCGCATGAAACAGATTGCCGTGATCAAAGGCAGCACCGTTTCCCTGCATCCGCATATGCTCAGGCATTCTTTTGCCAGCCACCTGTTAGAATCCAGCGGTGATCTGCGGGCTGTGCAGGAACTGCTTGGGCACAGCGATATTTCCACCACCCAGATTTATACCCATCTGGATTTTCAGCATCTGGCGGAAGTTTATGATAAAACACACCCCAGAGCCAAGAAAAATCAGTAGCAGAACATTATATGACCGCCATTCGTGTACTTTCTTTCGATCTTGATGACACCTTGTGGGATAACAAACCTGTTATACGACAGGCTGAATTGACCATGATGAAATGGTTGGAAGAAAATGCACCGAAACTTGCAGAAAAGTTCACCCTTGAAGAACTGAAACATCATAAATTTCAGTTATTGAAATCAAGACCCAACCTGAAAGCAAAAATCAGCGACCTCCGGCGAGAATCCATTCGCCTAGCACTTATTGAGTCCGGTTATCCGCATCTGCAGGCTCATAACCTAGCCGAAGAAGCATTCACTTCTTTTCTCTGCGCCAGACATCATGTGACCTATTTTGAAGGCGTGGAAAGCACTCTGAAGAAACTATCAGAGAGCTATCAGCTGATTGCTATCAGCAACGGCAATATCGATTTGCGTCGTCTGCCTATCAGCCAATATTTTGCCCATGCTTTCAATGCTGAAAATCTTGGTGTCAAAAAGCCTGACCCGGATATTTACCATATGTCATTGCAACATGCCGGGGTTGCATTAGATGAGACAGTCCATATCGGTGACTGCCCAACCAATGATATTTACGCGGCTCAGCAGGCGGGGATCAGAACTATCTGGTTTAACCCCGATAACCAGCCATGGCAAGAAGAACAAAAACCTGATGCTATAATTCAACGCATTGGTGAGTTACCCGATACCCTACCTCGGCTGACATCACACTAATCTTGAGCAATAAATCAATGTCAGGATTGAATCACGTGACGTAGCTGCTTTAGGGTTGTAACTTGCTCATCCGACAACAGCAGATGTGCCTGCAGGCTTGCTTCAATGTAGGGCGGAATCTTACGGTTTCCATTCCGGAAGTCCGAAATTCTAGACCGAGACACCTTCAGGAAGAGTGCAGCCTCTTTCTGACGCGGAACTCCCAGTCTTTCAAGCGCATCAGCAAAAGCTTTGGGGGTCATAATACTAACCAGTACCTGATGGTAGGACTAAATCAAGACAGAGATCATGTTTCACAGTACAAAAAATCCCACATAAAAGCTAAGAGCTAAAGTGGCAATTCCAATAGAAAACATTATCTTGGGGTTGGGTATATGCATATTATATTGCAGCTCCATAGAGTATTCTGTTGATCATAAGACATAAAGCCCGAGGCACATGCCCGCAACTGCAAGAATAATGCCTAATACGAGCATGCTTTTAAAATCTGACATGGCTATCTTCTCTATGATTGCCTTACTACAAAGCAATAAAGCCTAACTCGAATATCAAATGCAAGTTATGCTCAGGAACTACCTGTAAAATAGTAAAGTCAGTAATATGTACTTGTACATCTTGGAAATCCACAATGACAGCAACTGGATCATTAGCCATTACCAATCATACCCAACCCCCACATTAAGGCTTTTTTCAAAATTTGAGTTGCCATTCGATGGGGCAGTATCATAGTCGTAGTCAAAAGTAACATTGAAACTGAACTGGCGTGAAAAGCGCCATTTCAAACCCGTTGTCGTCTGCACCAGCCAACCTTTGCTACCACCAAAACGCCGGTAAATATCATGACTATGACTAAGGACATAATCATCCAGAATACGTTTCCAGGATTTCAGCGCCCAGTGCAAAGCCTGTGATGACTTATTATTGTCCCTAGAATCACTTTCACTATATTCAAAATCCTCCCATAGCTGGGATACACCCAGTTCCAATCGCAGTGAATAATCTGGCGCCTGCTCAAACTGCATACCGGCACCGCCACCAATCGTCCAGCGACGGCGCAGATCATTATCAGAATTATGTTCAATTGATGTATTACCAATAGCGTACCAGGTATCTGAAAGCAGATAGTTGTAGTCGTATTTAACTAACCATTTATCATCCAGCACTGAATCGTTCTTCACCCGACGCTTACTGCTCCATGCAAGTGTGTTCCGGTAAGGCTTACGATTCAGCTCGATATTACCTTTGGTGCTGACTTCATCAGAAGTATCCGTTCCCCGGTCAAAATCTAGATACAACTGTGCCGTACCCGTAAAATCCCAGCTGTCAGGTTCAAACACAGGTTCTTCACCCATCCAGGCAATTTCCCGACGCTCCACCTGTTCCAGCTCATCACGACCAGACATAATCCATAAATCACTGCCATCACTGAGCAGTGTTATTTTCCGTTCTCGTCGTGTATCTCGCAGGCGCAACCAAAGAGGCCGGTCAGTTGACAGCGTTCGCACATGGCCCCAGCCAACGCGAATACGTCCCGCATAGGCTGTCTGTAATGTCAGCACCCTTTCCTCCAGTCCGACAACGGTACCGGTCAGTACACTGCCATCTTTAAGCCAGACGGTATCCGCCTGCGCGTAAAAACTTACCAGCAATAAAGACAGTACAGATAGACCACGCTTTGCCAAACCCACTACACTGTATCTTTTTGTACAACCGTTCATCTGTTGTTTTTCTTTAAACCACCGGTTTGAAGAAAAGCAATGTGTATTCGCCATGAAACACTCAATATCAGGCATTGGTTATAGTGCCCCGACACAGAAGTGAACATATGTGCGATGTTGAACAAACGGTGCTAATGAGGTTTGCATTTGCGTATTGATATTATGCGGGAGCGAATCTGGCTGGTTGTCAGTCAGATTCCGTTCGGACAGGTCGCCACTTACGGGCAGATTGCCCAACTGGCAGGTTTGCCGGGACAAGCCAGAGCAGTAGGTCATGTACTTAGCAATCTGCCAAAAGGCAGCGGGCTTCCATGGTTCCGGGTGATTAACAGCCGGGGCAGGATTTCCTTTCCTGTCGGCAGTCCGAAATACCAGCAACAGAAAGAAATACTTGAAAGCGAAGGCATTGAGTTTGATGATGATAGGATCAGCCTGAACCAGTGTCGCTGGTCCGGCGAAACCTAAACCTTCGGGATTATTCTGGGTATGGATACAACTCAACAAAATTCCACTCGCCCCCGGGCAACAAATTCCCAGGAAACTGAACCTAAAACCAGCTGGCGTGAAGCATTTAAAGCTTATACCCAGCCGCGGGCTATCAGTCTTTTTTTCCTCGGCTTTTCGGCCGGTCTACCATTTATGCTGGTGTTTGCCAGCTTGTCTTTCTGGTTACGTGAAGCCGATATCAGCCGCAGTACGATCGGTTTCTTCAGCTGGGTTGGTCTTGCCTTTGGCTTCAAATGGGTCTGGGCACCCCTGATTGACCGTTTACCGCTTCCCCTCCTCAGCCGGTTACTCGGACGTCGTCGTGCCTGGCTACTGGTTGCACAGTGTAGTATTTCCCTTTCACTCGTGGGTATGGCCTACAGCAACCCGGATAACG
Organism: Endozoicomonadaceae bacterium; assembly: GCA_965261725.1. GTDB lineage: Bacteria > Pseudomonadota > Gammaproteobacteria > Pseudomonadales > Endozoicomonadaceae > CANDOC01. The sequence continues at coordinate 234,690 of CBDHDU010000012.1, forward strand.
ATTTATGGCAAATGGCACTGTTTGCTGTGCTGGTTGCATTCAGCGCTGCAACTCAGGATATCGTTATTGATGCCTATCGTATTGAAATTGCCGACGAACGACTACAGGCCGTGCTGGCCGCAACTTATATGATCGGCTATCGCATTGCCATGATCGTTTCCGGTGCGGGCACATTAGCACTCGCAGCCTGGTTTGCGACAGGTGACGGTTATGAAATTCTGGCCTGGCGTCAGGCATACCTTGTCATGGCTGCGCTGGTTGGCATTGGCGTCATCACAACACTCTGCGTCAGGGAGCCGAAGGTACCACAGAAAGACAGTGCTCTGGAACGGCAATCAGTGGAATGGTTTGAACATCACCCCTGGATACCGAAATTTGTTGGTCGTATCGCAACCTGGTTTTACAGTGCCGTATTCTGCCCCTTCCTTGATTTTGTGGTGCGCTATCGCTGGCAAGCCTTGCTGATTCTGTTATTGATCAGCACCTATCGTATTTCAGATATTGTGCAGGGCATTATGGCTAATCCTTTTTATGTGGATATGGGCTACACCAAGGAAGAAATTGCTTTTGTGACGAAAGTCTTCGGGGTGATTGTCACTCTGCTGGGTGCAACCATGAGTGGCACTTTGATTATGCGCTTTGGTGTGATGCGTATATTGCTGATCGGTGCCATTCTGACTGCAGTAACCAACCTGCTGTTTGCCTGGCTTGCCGTTATCGGTCATAACCTGCCATGGCTGGTTGCCGTTATTGTGGCTGACAACCTGAGTGCCGGTGTCGCAACAGCTGCTTTTGTTGCATATCTTTCCGGCCTGACCAGTATCCAGTACTCTGCTACTCAGTATGCTTTGTTTAGCTCAGTGATGCTGCTGTTTCCTAAACTCATAGCAGGTTTTTCCGGTCTAAGTGTTGATGCATGGGGTTATGAAGCTTTCTTTACAGCAACAGCTTTGATTGGTATTCCGGTTGTTTTGCTGATCCTACTGGCAATGAAACATATGAAAGTCGCTTCTCCTTCCTCTGATAAAAAACAGTTTTAAAACAGAGTATGGACGGCGGTAAAGTTCAAGAATAACTTTACCGCCTTAATTACCAGGGCGAAAGTACGGGGTGTACTTTAGTGCAAATAAATATGAACTGACGGATAATAGCTCCACAATTTATTGTATTTTTATCGCTATATCTGCATTACGATAGTCGCAATTATGACTTTGTGTTCTAAAAACCGGTTAGTGTGGAACTATGGTCAGCGCGGTGCTTTCGCCCTGGATTTTGATGCCATTGATAATTATCGCCATGATGATTGGTTCAAGCGCAGCATGGGCATTAAGCAAATGCCGTCTGCCAGCCGGCTTCGCCAGCGTTTTAATGAAGATGCCACCCAACTGATTCCGTTAATTGAAGAAGCGCTTCCCGAACTGTTGTTGGAACTGGGCGCGCCGATCTCTCCGCTTTCAAAAGAACTGGATCACCTTCAGCATATCCCACTGGATATAGACGTTACTCCGCAAGATAACAGCAGAACCCAAAAAGAAGGTTCTCAGTGGACATACAAACACTTCCATGGCTTCGCCCCGATTATGTCTTATGTAGGGAAAGAAGGATGGTGCATAGGAGCTGAGCTTCGCCCTGGCTCACAACATTCCCAGAATGATTTTGTACCTTTCCTGAACACGGTATTGCACAGACTTCGTCGCGTAACCCGGACCTCGGTATTACTGCGACTCGACAGCGGGCATGACGCAGAAGACACTCGCAGAGAGATAGCGGATCACAGCAATGTTGATCACATAATCAAGCTCAATCCACGCAAGCAATATACCGTTACTGCCTGGCTGCCAACCTTTGAGGAAAAAGGCGTGCAGTGGGATGAGCTTCGCCCTGGAAAAACCTGTGCGACACTCTCGATCATCCATGAAACCGACTACGGCCAACAACGGCTTATTATCCGTATTATCAAGCGTACTACCGACTCGGTTGGTCAGTATTTTTTAGCACCGGACTACGAGCTGGAGGGTTGGTGGACGACACTAGATGAGGCTGAATATAGTGATGATAATGTCATATTGCTTTATGAAGATCATGCGAGAACGTAGGCCGCTGCGCGGCAACTTTTTGATTGCACTAAACGTCAGGCTCAAACCTATTGCCTGACCTATGATAAAAGCTCTTTCTCAGGTAGCCCGTCAGCGTCATATGACTTTCTTCTCCATTCAAAGAAACTGGTCAAAAAAAAGATAAAAAGTGCCTTCCTTTCAAGCTTGATAGCTTTGTTTGCAAGCGCTTTTATTCCTTCATCCGGGGCCGGTGAAAATGAAGCAGACAATAGCTCAGAACCCGGATCATCCCAACCACAAATCAAGAAAATACGACTCGATGACAATTCGGAGGTTGTAATTGTAAAGGTGACTGATGACTTTCCTGTGTTGCCTGAAATTGATCAATGGCTAAAACAATGTACATCTTGCATTAAACAAGAACCGCCAGACGACGATGAAAAAGAAACAAACAGTTCGGATACCGAATTCACAGTATCACCTCAAGATCCGCCTTCACCTTCAGTTTTTCAAACGGTTGAATCCGGCGAGAAACCTTTTCAGTGTTCCCTGTGCCAAAAGTATTACAAAACAGCTGCATCATTAGCTAGCCATATAAGCGCCTCCCACAGCGGGGAACGCACCTGTACCCGGTGCCAGCCCCCAGTGACCCTCAACAGTGCTCAGGCGCTGGCCAATCACAAATTCAGAAAACACCGTAAACGCAAAAGACTGGCAGAGGAGGACGACTGAAAAACAACCTCAGGATGCCATCCCCTTCACCGGCTGCATTCGTTATCATCCGTGCGACTGTATTGATGAGGCCGTATGACCAGCCGACCGCCGTCCAAACTAAAACAATTACTGCTACGCGATCAGTTATGGTGGCGTTATTACCAGCACAACGCCGATACGATACGCCCTGCTGTGGTTGATGCGATCAGCAAAGTACTGGCCTGCGGGCGGGTGATCATGGGGTATGCCAGCTTTGTATGCAGCAACCATGAATGCTCTCACACCAAAAAGATCTGCTTTGGCTGTAAAGCCCGGTTGTGTAATACCTGCGGCAAAAAACTGACCGATCAGTGGATTGCTGACCAGAAAGCGCTGTTGCCGGATACTGAGTGGCAACACATCACCTTTACGATGCCTGATGCACTCTGGGAGCTGTTCAGAATCAACCGCACCTTACTGGGTAAACTGAGCCCACTGGCGGCAAAAAGCCTGCAGGCCTTTGCCGGGAAAAAAGGCGTGACACCTGGCATTTTCACGGCACTGCATACCTTTGGCCGAAAGCTGAACTGGAATATTCATATTCACCTCTCTGTGACCCGTGGCGGATTATACGACGGAAACCAGCAATGGAAGTCAGTCTACTTCACCAAAAACGCCATCATGCCCGCGTGGCGTTACGGCGTGATCAACCTGCTCAGGGAAGCGTTTAAACGTGGCGAGCTGGATCTGCCTTCCGAGCTGAAAGACAGCTGTCATGACCTTTCCGGCTTCAATGATTTCCTCGATGAGCAATACCAAAAGGACTGGATCGTCCATTTTGCCAAAGCCACCAAAAGCCCCCACCGCACCATCAGCTACCTGGGGCGCTATATCAAACGACCACCGCTGGCCATGTCGCGCCTGAAACACTATGGCGGTGATACCGTTGTGTATGAGTATCTGGATCACCGCACCAAAACCCGCCGCCATGAAACCTGTGAAGGGGAAGCGTTTATAGAACGACTGACACAGCATATTCCCGACAAAGGTTTCCGAATGATCCGGTATTATGGTTTTCTGGCCTGTCGGGTAAGGGCTACATTGCTGCCCACCGTCTACAACCTGCTCAATCAGCCCGAACGAAACGCCCTGAAAATCACCTTTCCGGCGTTACTGAAACAGACCTTTGGGCTCGATCCGCTGCAGTGCATCCTCTGCCAGGCTCAGATGATCTTTACCGGCATTACCCGCGGCAAGCCGCAGCGCGAGCTGTACAAATACCATCAACAGCTTGCGCTTGCGAAACCGATTACATAGTTCACGCCCTCAATCCGTCTGAAATCAGGATTTCAGGGTGAGATCGGGCAAATCAATAGGATTTAGGTGGTATCAGACAGATAAGCACAACATTCAGTGTCAGGTAATAGGATGCTGAGAGGGTGGAAAACCAAAGGTTACAGGAATGACTGGAATAATGATTTTTTAAAATTCCTATGCGTCCAGCGAACAGTTTCACAGTGAGTTCAAGACTGACATGGATCTTGAAAGACTGCCTTCAGGAAAATTTGATACCAATGGTCTTGTAATGTGCCTTGGTGCGGTGGCTTACAACATTTTACGTTACATGGGGCAAACCTGCCTGACCGGCCCTAAATCACCTGTTCGTCACAAAGCGCAGCGTCGTAGAATTAAGACAGTTATGCAGGAACTGATCTACCAGTCAGCGCGATTATTAGAACGAGGTCGTCAGTTTATTCTGCGTTTTGGTCGTCACAGTCCCGGATTATCCGCCTTCATGGGGCTCTTTCCTGAAAAACAGCTCTGTTAGCTGATCCTATTCTTTTAACGGTTGAATGGAGAGATGCTGCTTATGCTGGCAGGATTTCATTCATATTCAGGGTTGAAATTCCCCAACATCATTTAAATACATGCTGATTTTTTTGACTTTGCTTTACCATTCTCTGGCAAGTTTCAAAAAAACATAACCCTATTCTGTAGGTTTGAATCCATGGGATGAAAAAGCTTCTCTATAATCAAGAAGTCACGGATTCAGTAGCATGAAAAAAAATAGTTAAGCAGGAGCGATGATAAGCACCCCTGCTTATATTTCATTTAGTCTCTAAAGTTACTAAACTGTAATGGCATATCCAAATCAGCTGCCTTCAGAAAGGAAATTACCTCCTGCAGGTCATCACGCTTTTTACCAGTGATACGCACCTGCTCGCCCTGAATAGCAGCCTGGACTTTCATCTTGCTTTCTTTCACCATTTTGGTGATTTTCTTGGCAAGTTCTTTATCCAGACCCTGACGCACATTAACTTCCTGCTTTACCTGCTTGCCTGAAGGGTAATGATCCTTGGAATCCATGCACTTTATATCAATACCGCGCTTGACCATTTTCTGACACAGCATATCCAGCATCTGGGTCAGCTGGAATTCCTGATCCGCAGTCATCATGATCTGGGTTTCCTTCTTCTCGAAGGACGCCTCAACACCCCTGAAATCGTAGCGTGTTGTCAACTCGCGGTTGGCCTGATCAACAGCATTTTCCAGTTCGTGCATGTCCACTTCGGACACAATATCAAATGATGGCATTTTCTTTCCTGTGTATTTCCTTTCACTTCAGTTTTCAATCCTGAAGCCGACTTTGAGTGTAACCTGATAGTGGGCTATTTTCCCATCCGCAATATGCCCGCGATTTTCCACCACTTCATACCAGTCCATGTGTTTGACTGACTCGCCGGCTTTTGCGATAGCATTACGAATAGCATCGTCTGTGCCTGTAGTCGAGCTTCCTACCGGGGTGTTCAGCCTAAATAATGTGGCATATTTTCATGGATGGCAGCTATCCTGTTGTCATCCTGAATAATGTCCCTGTTCTTCGCTGCCATGTCCACAAAAATCCTCTCCTCGCAAGGTTCGGAAACCCAGATTCTGGTGACGGTTCAGCATGGTAAATCAATGCTGGAATTTGAAGATCATCTTCAGGATCAGCTCAACACTGCTGGTCGTCTGGCGTCTGCAAAACAACTGGAACACCTTGATGCAGATGGTTCACCTATAAAGCTGGGCTCGATCAAATTGACCAGCAAGAAAAAGAAAGAACTTAAAGTCTATGAATCCTCATGGGGGCCGCTTCCAGTGGAGCGTTACGTTTATCAAAGCAGTAAAGGCGGCAAGACGTTCTGCCCCCTGGATCAGAATGCCCGGATTGTAGTGAATTCAACACCAGCCTTTGCCCGTATGGTCAGTTGGAAGTATGCCAACATGGCAGCCCCTCAGGTTGAAGAGGATTTACTTCAGAATCACAGGCGCACCAGTAGTCGTGCAACACTCAAGGATGTATCCGATGTGGTTGCCAGCATTGCTCAAGCGAAAGAAGAGAACTGGACATACGACATTCCTGAACTCCCCGAGGCCGTGGCCGCCGTATCTTTGGGGCTGGATGGAACAACTATCCTCTATCGTGATGGTAATTACCGGATAGCCATGTGCGGAACCATTGCATTATTGAACGACAGCGGTGACCGATTACACACGATTTACTGCGCTGCTGCACCAGAATACGGCAAACAAACCTTTATGAGTCGATTTTCGGGTGAAATTGGGAAAATAAAACGACAGTTTCCAGATGCGGTTTATGTTGGTGTCGCCGATGGAGCCCCTGATAATTGGACATTCCTTGAGCCTTTTGTTTCTCTGGAAGTGTTGGACTTTTATCATGTATCCGAGTATGTCGCGGATGCAGCAGAGGCCATTTTACCCGGGGACAAAAAACAAAGAAAAACGACACGCTTGGTTGAAAGACAAACTACACGCACTCAAACATGAAGAAGGGGCGGCGAACCGTTTGCATAAAGAGTTGCAAAAGGCCTCGGCGGGCAACAACCGTTTGGCCTCAATGGAAAAGCTGTACAAGGCGAGAACCTATTTCAAGAATAACTGGAAAAAGATGGTTTACCCTGAAGCCCTGAGTCGTCATTTACCCATTGGTTCGGGAGTGACTGAAGCGGCTTGTAAGACCTTGGTGAAGCAAAGAATGTGTCGATCCGGTATGCGCTGGAAAGAGGAAGGCGCATCCATGCTATTAACGCTCAGATCACTCGTCTGCTCAACAGGACACTGGAGATCTTTTTGGGAAAAGATGGATCGGTATGGCTTTCCGGTAGCCCACAACCTTCAGCCAGCACATTAATCAGGCTGAACACCCTTCCTACCAGTTCAATTTTTTTATAAACATGTGCACCCATGAGTCAATACCTGTGATATCTGCCTGAACCTTCAGTATAGAAGCCCTGCAAATGTCACCCTGAAAGATGTTCATATTCTGCAACAGCATTCATAACCTGATTGAAGTAATGAAAGATTCTTTTGTCGTTAAAAGAATCATCTAACCTTGCGGAATTGATACCTACCGGTACCTCTTCATGAAATGCCTGAAAACCTGCTGCACGTTATTGATTATCTGCTTACTCCCGCTTTCTTCTCATGCACGTGAAATTGACAGAATCCTGCTCTTTGGTGACAGCCTCAGTGACGGCAATGGCGACAACGCCGTATCTTCAGATTCCGCACACTCAACATATAACCTTTTACGAACACTTGCAGGGGTCGAAGTAGATGGAAAGCCCCCTATGAATATAAGCAAAGTTATCTCAAGACGAAGTACGATTGAAACAATTCGCCTGAACCTTGAAGGGCTTGAGTATGAGCTAAAAGCAGAGAGAAAAGACGCAAAATCGTGGGCAAGAAAGGGGATGCTCCTTTGGGAGCAAGCTCAGCTTGAGCTCTTTGGTGGCATGCTGGTCAAAGCGCTTGAGATGATAGACAAACTTGAAGGTGCTGGTGACCAGGTGCTCGTGAGTTTGCTCACACCTATAAAAGACTTTCTCGAAGAGCGCTTGCAACATACTGGAGAAAATGGCAATACCCGCCCGGTTATCGCAACACTTTTATACCACGTAAATCTCGGAATAAAGTTTGCCGAAGCTGATTTTAGTGACATGGTGCTTGATGCTTGTGAGGAGGAGTTAACTGACATCACAACAAAGTTCGGCACTATGATTCCGCTGATACCTGACAAAAACCATTATGTTGAGGGCAAATGGATTGCAGGTAATCGGGATATGGATCAAACATGGGTGGAGCATTTAGGGAAGATGATGTCCACTCCTGATCATCAGGTAACTGTTGAAAACCGGGCAATGGCTGGTAGCTGGACACTGTGTGCTGCCAACAAAATTGGACACTTAAGTACTCTGACGGATACAGCGACCAATCCCAAAGAGCTTATAAAATTACTCTTTCAGGGTAGCCTGGTTCCCCCCTGTCAGGGGCTGATTGTCAGGTCATGCCTGAAGGAACGACGCGCAGCGTATAAAGAGCAGACACAACAAGAACCTGATTTGGATACCCCTATTTTTGATCCCAAAACTCTTGTTATCTTTTTCAACAGTGCAAATGACTTTCTGAATCAGTGGCAGGACCCTGAGCAAGTTGCTCAGGAAATGGCAAATGATGTTCGCCACATACTGCGTGCAGGAGCACAACAGGTTGTGGTTGTATTACTGCCCGACATAGCAAGCACACCAAGATATCAGTCAGAAGGGATGCAGAATTCAGGCGAGGCAGCTGAAATTTCTAAATTGGTAACCGAATACAATAATGAGCTTGAAGAGCGGGTTGCACAACTCCGCAAAGATTTCAATGCGGCCGATGTGGGTACTGCCGGCAGTCGCTGTCTGATCACCATCAAAGCCCAGGATATGTTCGACGCCGTTCTGAATAGCCCTGACTGGGATACAACGCACCCCATACTTGATATTCCCATTCCCGGCATGGGTAACGACCCTGACACCAAACGGGAAGACCTTCTGGCCACAACTCCAGATGAGAACATTATAAACAGACAGCTGTATGAAAACCGCGCCTTTACAGATAACTGGTCAGTCAAAGGCGCTTCAGGTCATATCGATTCAGCTAAGAAACCCTATTACTCTGATACCGTACACCCCAGTCCAGCCGGGCACCGGGATATTGCAGAACGCGTCTGTCAGATGGTACTTGCTCATGGCATTCACTGCAGTCAGGATAACTTCACTCAGGATGAAGCAATCAGAGAATGCAGTGAACGCCGGAATGCGGTATTCCCTACAGCCGCACTTTAACTCTGTATAGCAATGGCATGACAGCATCAGAAAAGCCGCGTACATTTAACCATCAATAGGATACAAATATGACGCAGTAAAATCATATGGATGCTTCTGATCACAACGCCCTGCCCCACTCTAATACATGGCATATTGTCGGGGCAGGCGCCATGGGCTGTCTCTGGGGAGCCCGATTAAGAAAGAAAGGAGATGACTGCTCATTTCTGGTTAAACCCGAGCGGCAGCCAGAATACTCCACAGATTCAAACCTGATATACAGTTCACCTGAAAACCAGCAAGGTGAATACAGCGTTACCGTTCAACCTGCCAAGAACCCTGAAGGCCCGATCCAAAACCTGATTATTGCTACCAAAGCCAGTGGTGTGCAAGCAGCGATTCAAAGCCTGAAACCCTGTATTCGCCCGGAAACCCGTATCCTGCTGCTTCAGAATGGCATGGGAACCCAGCAATATGTGGCTGAAACTTTTCCTGATAACCCGGTCTGGGCCGCCAGCGTGACTGACGGTGCATGGTTGCGGGCACCATTAAACGTTCAGCATGCCGGTTATGGTGCTACCAGCATCGGAGCAATGACTGAGACTGCTCATCGTATCAGCGACGATTTTTTCTCTTCTCTGCAGGCTCCTGGCCTGACGCTTGAGCCCACAAACAATATTGAAAAAAAGCTATGGCTTAAACTGGCCGTTAACAGCTGCATTAACGGTTTAACCGTTCTGTACCAATGCAGTAATGGTGAACTGCTGGATGGCGGTGAACGGGAGCAGCACTTTGCTCAGCTATGTGAAGAAACATCAAAAGTCCTTGAAGCAATCAATCAAACACCTGAACAATCATTACTGACGCAGGTCACTCAAGTTGCCCAGGCAACAGGCGCAAACTATTCATCGAGTTTTCAGGATGCAAAATACGGTCGGCAGACCGAACTGGCATGGATTAATGGTGTTTTAATTGAAACCGCCAGAAAAAATGGTATTGAACTTCCCTCTCATTCTGCACTGATGGTCAGGCTCAAAGAACATATCTAGTACTCTTACGACAGACGTTGTAATCTGAAGTTCTCGCCAACAATAAACGACAACGAGATATGGCGAATGTAAAACGCTTCTGGTCACATCTGTCTGTCAGCCGCAAACTGACAGCTATCTTAACCAGCGTCGTCCTGGTGCTGGCGCTGATTGCCGGAACCTTGCTGGTCACTGCCGCCACGGCGTTATCCCGCGATGTTTACCTGCCATCAAACCTGCAGGCAATTCATAACCTGCTAACGACACCTGCGATTACCAAAGCACTGCGTTCAAACCCGGACACAGCAGAAGAAACACTGCGGGCGGCAACACGCTACCCTCTGGTTGCGGTTATCGGATTGTACAAAGCAGATGGTTCACTCTATGCAGGTTACAGCCATTCATCGGATGATGCTGTTCCTGCGTCTTTGCTGGCAGCGCAGAACAAGCAAAAACAGAACAATGCCTTGCTAAAGCCTGTAGCCATCATGCCACAGGCGCCTTTCTGGCAACTTTACATCAGCGCGGCATCAACGCTGCCTCCTGCATTTTATGAACGAATGCTGATCGCTGTATTACTGCTTTTTGGTTGCTTTGCCGGACTAGCAATGATTTCGATGCAGTTGATTCGCCATAATATTACTCACCCGGTTCAGCATCTAACCCGTGTCGCTAAATCAATCACCCGGGAAGGCCGTTATACCCTGCGGGCAAAGCAGCAGAGTCAGGATGAACTCGGGGGGCTGGCGCAATCCTTTAATCACATGCTTGACCATATTGAAGCCAGAGAGCAACAACTGACGTCTATAAAAGCTTATTTAAATGCCATTATTGACTCGATGCCTTCGGCCATTGTTGCCGTTGACAGTAATTACCAGATTACCCGCTGGAGCCGCGAAGCCAAAAACCTGACCAATATTTCCCGCAGTACAGCTCTGCAACAGCCTCTGCAGCAAATACTACCGTTTATTACCTCCTGCATTCCCGCTATTGATGAAGCATTCTCCGACCACGCCATCCATCGGGAAGAAAAGGTACCCGCGACTCTGCTGGGTGAAAGGCTTTATCTGGATATCATTATTTACCCGATGAGCGGTCAGGCTGGCAATGATGTTGTTATCCGGATTGATAACGTCACCCGCCGTTTAAAGATGGAAGAAATCATGGTGCAGTCAGAGAAAATGATGTCCGTTGGCGGGCTGGCGGCGGGTATGGCGCATGAGATCAACAACCCGCTCGGCGCTATCATTCAGGGCATTCAAACTGTACAGCGACGCTTATCTCTCGATCTGGATGCCAATCTGAAACAGGCTAAAGCACTGGGACTTGACCTGGCTTCAATTAATGAGTATCTGAAGCAGAGAGGTATCACCCGTTTTCTCGACAATATACAAGACGCTGGCATCCGGGCATCTGGCATTGTTTCTAACATGTTGCAATTCAGCCGCAGCAGTGACCGTCAGTTACTGCCCTGCGATCTTAATGAATTGATTGCACGTACACTTGAAATCGCCCATACAGATTTTGAGCTGAGGCCGGAACTGAATTTCCACCAACTGGAAATTCAGTGCAATCTCGCAGAAAACCTGCCTCCTGTTTACTGTATCCATTCTGAAATTCAACAAGTGCTGCTGAATTTGCTGAAGAATGCCGCCCAGGCTATACAGGCACATTATACAGCCGCCGACTATCGCGGAATCATCAATATCAGTGCTTATCAGGAGCAGAATAAAGTTGTTATCAAGGTTACTGATAATGGTGCAGGGATGGATGAAGACGTGCGGAAACGTATTTTCGAACCTTTTTTTACTACCAAAGATGTCGGAATGGGTACCGGGCTTGGGCTGTCAGTATCCTATTTCATCATTACCAGTAACCATAAAGGTTCGATGACCGTCAGCACTCAGCCGGGTAAAGGCAGCAGCTTTACCCTGAAGCTTCCTTTTAAACAGACGTAATAGCCATTAGAATCGGCTTTCCCGTATCCGTCGTCAGTTTGAGACTTATGCCGAATAATTCAAAAATACAAACGCAGCACTCCGACGATTTTCTACTTCGCCAGACCATTCAGGAGCAGGTTCAGTCTGCCCTGAGGGAAGATATTGGTTCCGGCGATATTACCGCACAGCTGATCGATGCTGAGACACAAGCCATTGCCCGCATTATCTGCCGTGAGGAGATGGTGGTATGTGGCCGCCCGTGGGTGGATGAGATTTTCCGGCAACTCGACCCAAGCGTAAAAGTCGACTGGCATGTTGCTGAAGGCGATAAAGTGGCAGCGAATACTGAGTTGTTCACGCTTAATGGTTGTGCGCGTTCACTGCTAACCGGTGAACGCACTGCCCTGAATTTCCTCCAGAGCCTCTCGGGAACAGCCTCCCTTTGCCAACATTATGCCTCTCTGGTGGCACACACCAAAACCAAGCTACTGGATACCCGCAAAACCATTCCCGGACTGCGACTGGCGCAGAAATACGCGGTTCGCACCGGAGGCTGCCATAACCACAGAATCGGGCTTTATGACGCTTTTCTCATTAAAGAAAACCATATTATCGCCTGTGGTGGTATTACAGCGGCCGCTACCAAAGCCAGAGAAATTGCTCCGGGCAAGCCTATTGAGGTTGAAGTTGAGTCAATTTCAGAGCTAAAACAAGCACTTAAAGCTGGCACAGATACGATTATGCTGGACAATTTCAGTCTGGACGGGCTGCATGAAGCTGTTCAGCTAAATGCCGGACAAGCCCTGCTGGAAGCCTCCGGCGGCATTACATTTGATACCCTCAAACCCATAGCAGAGACCGGGGTCGACTATATTTCTATAGGAGCCCTGACAAAAGATTGTCGGGCGATCGATCTCTCGATGCGAATTACAGGGAATTTTACATAATGGATATTCTGGTCACTGGCGGTGCAGGCTATATCGGCAGCCACACCTGCCTGGAACTACTCAATGCCGGTTATGATGTCACCGTTCTGGATAACCTGAGTAACAGCTCGGAAGAGTCACTGAGCCGGGTTCAGGAAATTACTGGCAAGACCCTGACCTTTGTAAAGGGTGATATCCGCGACCGCCCTTTACTGGACAAGTTATTCGCAGATAATGATTTCAATTCTGTCGTTCATTTTGCCGGATTAAAAGCGGTCGGCGAATCCTGCCAGATGCCACTCGAGTATTATGACAACAATGTCTATGGCACGGTAAACCTGTGCATGGCCATGCGCGATGCCAACGTTAAACGACTGGTATTCAGTTCCTCAGCCACTGTTTATGGTGACCCTGCCAGCCTGCCAATCACTGAAGATTTCCCGCTTTCAGCAACTAACCCTTATGGCCGTTCCAAGCTGATTATTGAGGACATTCTCCGCGACCTGTATGCCTCTGATGATGAATGGAGCATTGCCCTGCTGCGCTATTTCAACCCGGTTGGCGCCCATGAATCAGGCAAGATTGGCGAAGACCCTAACGATATTCCCAATAACCTGATGCCTTATATTACTCAGGTTGCGATTGGTAAGCTGGAACAGCTGAGCGTTTTTGGTGGTGACTATCCCACCAAAGACGGTACCGGCGTTCGTGACTACATCCATGTGGTGGATCTGTCGCTTGGTCATGTTCGTGCGATTGAAAGACTGCAGAAGCATACCGGTGTTCACCCCTGGAATCTTGGCGTGGGCAACGGTTACAGTGTTCTGGAAATGGTTCAGGCTTTCCGCGATGAAACCGGGCAGGCCGTACCTTACAAGATCGCCGACCGCCGTTCCGGTGATATTGCTGCCTGCTATGCCAATCCGGAAAAGGCCCGTCTGGAGCTGAACTGGCAGGCTGCACGGACACTGGATGATATGGTTCAGGATGCCTGGCGCTGGCAGTCCAATAACCCGGATGGTTATGGTCATAATTCGTAAGAAATCTGATTTTCAGATTTTTAATTCATAAAGCGGCTTTTATTGCCGCTTTATTTTTATCTGGCTTGCAGCCTTTAGTTGGCTGGTCTGTAATATTTTAAACGGTTGATTATTTAATCTGCCTGCATATCAAATATTTGAATTGATAAAAGGAATTATCAATATGAAAAACAAACTGACTGGCATTTTCGCAGCACTTATTCTGACTTCTTCTATGGCTTTTGCTGTTGATCCTGAAGAACGCATTGATCAACAGATGATCAACATTAATACAGCATCGGCTGAACAGATGAGTCAGGCAATGGAAGGCGTCGGCATGGCTAAGGCAATGGCCATTGTTAAGTTCCGCGAAGAAAACGGTCTCTTCAACAATGTTGAAGAGCTGACACAGGTAAAAGGAATCGGTGATTCAACACTAGAAAAGAACAGAGCCATTCTTCAGGAGCTTAAACAATAAACAGTTCTTACATTAAAAAAGGCGCTTAAAGCGCCTTTTTTAATACTTGCTACCTGCTGTTATGGGGTGAAGGTAGCAGCCTGACGACAATTCTGAGGAAGGTATTTGTAGATACCAGCAGTATCAGTACCACATCCCCAGTTAATCACCGGGCTGTTAATGATGTCTGCACCACCAGCGCTATCGGTAGGCGTAAAGATCACTGTAGCTCCATCCAGTACAGTATCCCCCGTACCCCGAATCGCAACCTGAATCTTGGCATCACCACCAACAGTTACCGATTCAACAAACTGTGACGCCAAGGTAGCTGCAACACCCAAGCCTACTTCAGCATTGGTATCACAGTCTGTGACCGCACCTGCTGAAATCAGGCATTCAGTCACTGCGGTTTTAGCGGAAGCACCAAAGGATATAACCTCTGCCATCTTGCTTCGCTTGGTATAATCCTGATACGCCGGAACGGCGACTGCAGCCAGAATACCGATGATCGCTACCACGATCATTAATTCGATCAGGGTGAAACCCTTTTGCTGTGCCATTCCTGACATAACAGCCTCCCTATCCATGTGGAAGTTAAGTTCCGAAATCCATATCTATTGTTATTAAAGCAACTGCCATGCCAGAAGCATTAATTTCATGCCTATGTTACTTTTTTATAGCTCATAAACTTCTTATTCTCAAAAAACATTCCAATTAAGACTTATTAATAACTATATGGAATTTTAGTTTTTTTGTTTATTTCATTACTAGTTTCAGGAACTGCCTTATTGCGGCACACTGTTTCCCTTTTCAGTCACTTCGTAAAGTATTTACCAGCGAGATGGGCGTAGGGGTGGTAAAAGTGGGTTAATACATGTGGTAGAAATTTGAACAAAACCTTAACTCAATAATCTAAACTTCTTGTTTGCGGTGGGATATCCCACTGGCATTCAAAACACCACTCAAAGAAAGAAAGAAAGAGATTAACCAATGCATAAAGTAAAGAAAGTCAAAAAACCAAACATGTTTAAAACCATATTGATATTGATAGGTTTTTTCATGACTTGCACACAAATTCAAGCTGCTGATCAAACTGCCAAGAATGAGTACGTCAAAACAGTTGAAGGGCAGCAATTTGAAGCTATTGGATACAACGACAACGGCATGCATCAATACAGGTGTCTGAATTGCAGTGAGTTTGTGTATGGTTCAGGTATTAGAAATAATACACTCCCAGACCTTGAAGTTCTCAAGCTACATGCATTGGCTCACGACCAAAAAGCACAGGAAAAAGTAACTTTTAACCGTATTTATCTTGCCCCAAAAGATAGTAACAGATATCGGTGTCAGAATTGCGGTGAGGGGGTTCGGGAGTCTTTATTAAATACCCATAGCTGCAAACGTTGATATTTACAGCAATTGAACTCCACATTAGAGAATTACGTGCGCAATAGTACAGCTTATCTGTGTTCGCTTAGGAATAGTCTTTAAATAACTTCCTTTTTTGACCTGCTCACAACGTCATCCCCGCGAAGGCGGTGGATGACGGAAAACCGGTATATTTTTTAATGCCGCGTTCCTAAGAGCCATTTCCAGAATCAGGTTATCGAACAATACCGGCAAGATCACCTGTTTAGTACTTTGGTTACATGCTGCCATTTATAAAGGAGTTGAGTAAAAAGTAGACAAAAAACACTGTATACGGCAGAGGTCTTACCAAATTCGACTACTCTGTACAGGGCTTATGCACACCGCAGAAGTGCCGATATTCTCTCCTACACCTCTACCAGAAACACCCTATGCTCCAGCGCAAGTTAACAGGTATTTTTCAGATATTGCTTTCCATCACCTGCCTGCTGGTTATCATCCTGTTTGCGATTGCAGAATTACAACGTTATTACACCCGTCTGGCTGACCGGTTTTACCAGCAGGAAACCATCAATGAAGAGCGACTGCTGGTTATGAAAAATCAGCAATACCTGCTGCAGACAGAAGCTCTCACTCCCGAATGGCACCAGTTACTGAACGATACGACCGGCCCTTACCAGCAACACCATTACATTGGCTGGGATGCTGAGCTGGAAAATCTGACCACCTTGATGCCACCTATCTTCAACCTGTATTACGAGGTGCGTTATCTCAGTACCGCGACGTATGAAATATTAAGCTTTCGCGGCCTCTTTCCACCACGACTGATTCTCAGACAGGTTCGCCTTGGCACACAACCTGAAAGAGATGAAGGCGGCGCACAGAAGATGGAAAATGCACTGGTCAGCTATTAATCAAAGAATTTTACCGCTCATTGCGCTGGTGCTAATGACAGCCAATCTCAACGCAGCACCAAAAGAGCAGTGGTACCAAGCCGTCTGGTGTGATGGTAAGGGAGGCCGTTCAGAGGTGCAGCTACCGGATCACCGCCGCATCGACTGTATGACCCGCACTCATGCGATAGAAGTAGAATTTGCCCGTAAATGGCCGGAAGCCATCGGCCAGTCGCTGGGTTATGCCCGCGCGACAGGATTACGGGCAGGGATTGTACTGGTATTGAAAAAACCTGCGGATGAAACCTACTGGAAAGAAATGAATGCGGTAATAACCCACTTTGATCTTCCGATTACGGTCTGGAAACTGGGACCATAAAGCCCTTACCCGAATTTTCTCTCAACCAGTACGCAAGTCAGTAAGGTAATCCTGCAATTACCTGACCGTGCAACAAGCATTAAGCTGTACGAAGTTTAATCATGCAGAGATTGCCGTGCCACGTATTCGTCACCTGTTTGTTACTCTGATTACAACAATGACAATCCTGCTGACAGGATGTGTATCACAACCAGAAGAACCATCCCACAATTCAATCGCTCCCGCTGTGGCCGGGAAAGTAGAATCGGTTTCACTGCCGGGTATGAATATCAAACTGCCTGCACTGATGGATACCGGAGCCAGTATTTCTGTGCTGGATGTCGATGAATACATTTTGAAAGAAACACCACGGGGTGACCGCATTCAGTTCAGTGTTCAGTATGAATCACTGAATGCCCCGGTCAGCTTTGACCTTCCGGTGGTTCGTTATACTTCGGTACTGACCGGCGGCGGTACCATGGAAAAGAAGCCGGTAGTTAACCTTGACGTTAATATTGGCCCCGTATCCGGCACCGCTGAATTTATGCTGGCTAAACGTGATGACCGTTTGCTACCGGTAGTAATCGGGCGCAACTTTTTAAGTGGTCGTTTGTTAATCGATCCGGGCTCCCGCCAACGCTTGACCAAAGAAATCCCTGCTGCGGCTGATGTGCTGCTGTAACACCCTTCCCTCTGTGGCGATCAAATATTGATCGCCAGCCACCCTGCTCATATTCCCTCGACAGTTCCAACAGATTTTTTTAATGTAGGTTTAGGGCTGACCGTCGTTTTTTGTCATAAGCAGTAGCGCCCAGTGAATTCGTTACCTGCAGATAAGATAAAAACACGGAGCTCTTATGGGTGAAATCAAACTGACGGGTCTTGCTCGCCGGCTGGTGCTTGATCAGTTACTCGATGAAGCAACAGCCCAGGAAATTTCCACCAACGCTACCCAGAATAAGGTTGCCTTTGTTTCCCAGCTTGTAGAATCCGGTGCCATTGAATCCCGTAAACTGGCAGAGGTCTGCTCAGATGAATTCGGGATGCCCCTGCTGGATCTTGATGCCTTCGATCCGGATCAATTCCCAAGAGAGCTGGTTGACGAAAATCTGGTGCGCAAACACCACCTACTCCCCTTGCTGCAAAGGGGCAGCAAGCTTTTTCTCGCGGCATCCGACCCCGCCGCACTCGCAGGTATTGAAGAAATACGTTTCAACACCGGCCTGCAGGTCGACATTGTTCTGGTCGAAGAAAACAAGCTGGCACGCAATATCGACCTGATGTTGGATGGCACCGATGAAGCGCTGGCCGGGCTCGATAATGACGAGCTCGATAACCTTGATGCCGGTGACGGAGCCGTCAGCGCTGATGACAATGCCTCATCTGATGATGCCAACGATGCTCCGGTGGTGCGTTTTGTGAATAAGATGCTGCTGTCCGCCATTAAAAAAGGCGCTTCAGATTTGCACTTTGAACCCTATGAACGCAGTTACCGGATTCGCTTCCGAACCGATGGTGTACTTGAAGAAGCCTCTCGCCCACCTATCGGGCTGTCACCCAAAATTTCATCACGTTTGAAAATTATGTCCGGGCTGGATATTTCGGAGCGCCGTAAACCTCAGGATGGTCGTATCAAGCTAAAACTGTCCAAAAGCAAAGCCATCGACTTTCGTGTGAACACCCTGCCGACACTGTGGGGTGAAAAAATCGTACTGCGTATTCTTGATCCATCCAGCGCCAAAATGGGTATTGATGCACTGGGTTATGAAGAAAATCAGAAAGAAATGTATATGGAGGCGCTGCACCAGCCCCAGGGTATGATTCTGGTAACCGGTCCGACCGGTTCCGGTAAAACCGTGTCACTTTATACCGGTCTGAATATTCTCAATACGGTTGAACGCAATATATCCACAGCGGAAGACCCGGTGGAAATCAACCTTGAAGGGATTAATCAGGTTAACGTGAATCCTAAACAAGGACTCGATTTTGCCCAGGCATTGCGTGCCTTCCTGCGTCAGGATCCTGATATCATCATGGTGGGTGAGATCCGGGATCTGGAAACCGCCAATATTGCTATCAAGGCTGCCCAGACCGGTCACATGGTAATGTCGACCCTGCACACCAATTCGGCAGCAGAAACGCTGACCCGCCTGATGAATATGGGCGTTCCTGCCTTTAACATTGCCACCTCAGTTTCACTGATTATTGCTCAGCGGCTGGCTCGCAGGCTTTGCTCTGCCTGCAAGGAAAAGGTCAAAGTGCCTGTCGAAACATTAATAGAAGAAGGCTTTACCGAAGAACAGGCACAAAAAGCTGAGCTTTATGCGCCCAAGGGATGCCGTGATTGTAATAAAGGCTTTAAAGGACGGGTTGGTATCTATGAAGTTGTAGCCATCACCCCCGGTATGCAACAAATCATTATGTCAGAAGGTAACTCGCTGGAAATTTCAGCTCAGGCAGAGAAAGAAGGTTTTAACAACCTGCGCCAGTCGGGTATTCTGAAAGCACTGGCCGGAGTCACCTCATTGGAAGAGGTTAACCGGGTGACTCAGGATTAATCGCGTTCTCTGTTATCATGGCATTTAATAACAGACTGAATGTGAATCTCCATAGCGATGGAAATCTATCTTGTTGGCGGTGCTGTCCGTGACCAGCTATTAGGCGTTCCCGTAAAAGACCGGGACTGGGTGGTTGTCTGCGCCACACCTGAAATGCTGCTGGAAAAAGGCTTTCGCCCGGTTGGTCAGGACTTCCCGGTTTTTCTTCATCCCGAAACCAATGAAGAATATGCTCTGGCAAGGACTGAAAGAAAATCTGGTCACGGCTATGGCGGTTTTACTTTTTACACCGCTCCGGATGTCACACTGGAAGATGACCTGTGTCGTCGTGATTTAACCATCAATGCTATCGCCCAAAGTGACAGTGGTGAAATTGTTGATCCTTATAACGGACAACAGGATCTTGCCAACCGAACTCTTCGTCATGTATCCAGCGCTTTCGAAGAAGACCCTTTACGTGTACTCAGGGTTGCCCGTTTCGCTGCCCGCTTTGCTCATCTCGGATTTACAGTTGCAGATGAAACCTTAAACCTGATGCAACGCATGACCATTTCAGGCGAACTCGACTGGCTGGTTGCAGAAAGAGTCTGGCAGGAAACCGAACGGGCGCTTGGCGAAAAAACACCCTCAACGTATTTCCAACTACTGCTTGATATTGGCGCGCTTGATATATTAATGCCGGAAGTAGCGACAGCCATCCGACAACAGCCGGACTTACTTGAAAAACTGGATATTGCAGCTCAGGCAGAAACTTCAACAGCGATAAGGTTTGCCCTGCTCTGCCGCCCAGGCTCTTCAAACGCCGATGGAAAACAACACAAAAAATACATTACCGGTTTATGCCGTCGTTTGAAAACACCACAATCATTCCTTCAACTCAGCGAACTGGTGGCAACATTTTGGTCACAATGGCTTGAGTTGGATAACACTCAAAATCAAAAGGCAGATGCCTACTTTGCCTTAATAGAAAAAACAGATGCCATTCGCCGCCCGGAAAGATTCCATGACCTCCTGCAAACCTTCAGTTTTTTGAGTGTTCATAAGACAAGTGACAAACATCAGGAAGCGTTAACCGCAGCCCTGAAAAAAGTACAACAAATCAATGCGACAGCATTTGTTGAGCAAGGATTCAAAGGAAAAGAGCTGGGTTTAAAAATCCGTTCGGCTAGACTTACTGCTGTAGTCAATATGCTTCCAAACAGATTCCCATGAAAAATGATAAAATCGCCCTGTTACTTATAATACCTTTCCTCAACTCGCCAAACTTACAGGCACTCACAAAAGAAGAGTGCGCAGATATGATCCAAAACTGGGATGTGGCTATGGATATGTTGCTTGGACTGAATCAACATTACACCGACGGAGTGAAAGTAGACTACTTCATCAGGCAACCCGGGGATTACGGGGTATACCTACATAAAACAGAAAGGGTTCAGCTGTACAGGCAGAAAAACCCGGTTTGCCGTTTCAGGCACTCTAATTTTTTTACAGCTGACATCTTATTCAGTCGTCAATGGCTGAAGTGGGGCAATCTTGCCACCGAACTAAAAACACCTGATAAGCAGCTTTATTGCCACTCTATTAAAGATGATACATATGGGACATTTCATGTTTGTTGTTTGGTTGATAAACCAAAAATACAATAGGTTCTGTTGACAAAAGTGGATGCTCACTCGCTACAACCAGACGCTCCTTTCTCCCGTGGATAAACCATCAGCCAGTTCAAGGACAACAGTGTCTATTTCAGTATCAGCAGAAATATTTTCTTCCCGCAACTCACTAAGCAATGGTAGAAACCAGGGGTCGCAACTGAAATCAATTTCTTCTATGGGGATACCATCACAGCTGATATGAAGGATATCAATATCTGCATGACAAATATGCCGGTGTGCATAATTACGCCCCAGCTTTTGTTCCAGTGTCTTGGTCCAGGTTTTCAGATCAGTCGGTCTCATATCTGACTCAAACTGAACGACAGCATTTAGATAATGATCATCAGCATCAACGCCGACCGGATGCGTCCAGCAAACCCGGCTGAGATGAATACGCCCGAAGCGTTCCCGCAGGGCATTGATAATAGCGGTCAGTTTTTGTTCCGGGCTGACATTGCTGCCAAGCCCGAGGCTATATCGATAGGTCACGAATCAGACTTCAGCTCAATACCCATTTGTTCACGGGTGCGATAACAGGAGATGGAAGGAACCGCATCACGCAGTGCATGAGGCTTGCGGATTTTCAGCTCAACATCCAGTACCGGATAATGAGTAAACAACAGTTTCAGAATACCGCCTGCCAGATATTCCAGCAGATGCACACGGGATTCCTGACAATATTTTTTTACCTTGCGACTGATCGCATGGTAATCCAGCGCATGTTCCAGCGCATCAGACTCAAACACCGCATCAAAGCGGGTGCCCATTGTTATATCCAGCACCAGCGGCTGGGCTTCTTCATGCTCCCAATGGTAGAAGCCAATAATAGCTTCCACATAAAGACCTTCAATTGAGACCCGGTCACTCACCATTGGCATTGGGGGTACAGAATTTTGCATCAAAATACTCCACGAATCTCAACAGGCATCATCGACTGGCTGTAGAGCTTCCAGCGGCCAGCGCGGCATCGGGTTCATGCCTTCCTCATCACGTTGGCCTGCCTGCAGTCGACGGCAGCCAGCAAAAGCGATCATGGCACCATTATCGGTACAGAATTGCGGGCGGGCATAAAATAAAGAAGCACCTTCTTTTTCTACGACCCCATCCAGTTTCTGGCGTAATCGCTGGTTAGCGCTGACACCTCCAGCAATAACCAGTCGCTTACGACCAGTCTGGCGCAGGGCTCGACGACATTTAATTGCCAGTGTATCCACAGCCGCTTCTTCAAAGGCTCGGGCAATATCCGCTTTATCCTGCTCAGTGATGCCGCCATCAGCATCGGCTGCTGCTACCGTATTAAGGGTAAAGGTCTTCAGACCGCTGAAACTGAAATCCAGACCGGGGCGATCAGTCATCGGGCGCGGGAACTTGTAAATGCCTTCCCTGCCCTGCTGTGCCAGTCGGGCAATATTAGGACCACCCGGATAGTCGAGTCCCAGCATAGCTGCAGCTTTATCAAACGCTTCACCGGCAGCATCATCAAGGGATTCGCCCAGCAGGGTATAACGCCCCATTGCCGCAACATCCACCAACTGGGTGTGTCCGCCGGATACCAGCAGTGCCAGAAACGGAAATTCAGGCGGCTCCTCTTCTAATAAGGGGGCCAGCAGGTGTCCTTCCATATGATGAACACCCAGTACCGGACCCCCCAGAACAAAGCTGATGGATCGGGCAATCGCAGCCCCCACCAGCAAAGCCCCGATCAGGCCGGGGCCACGGGTATAGGCAATTGCATCGATATCTTTCCGCTCAAGACCCGCTTCATCCATAACCTGACGGACTAACGGCAGCACCCGCTGTACATGGTCGCGGGAGGCCAGTTCCGGCACCACGCCGCCATATTCACGGTGCATATCAATCTGACTATATAAGGCATCTGCCAGCAGGCCTTTCTCGCTGTCATACAGGGCAATACCTGTTTCATCGCAGGAGGTTTCGATTCCGAGAACGATCATGGAGCGGTATTCAAATAAAAGAAGGAATGGCGCGCATAATACCCCAACCGGCACGGTGCAGATACGTCTGTTGCCGTGACCTTCCGCAAAAGTGGTAGAATATGCCCTTTAAATCCCTCCGAAATGCTTGTCACACAAGGGCTGCAGCCAAAAAACACGTGCTTTTTGCATTCCCCTTGATTAGGCTTTACAATTCGCGCCTTTACTATTGGGCGACTACTATTTGACCAGAACTGGTGAAACGTTCATCTGAACCGATCATCAGCTCAGTTAGTCTCGGCTTCCAGCCGGGCTATGAGTCAGATCCGGTCGTTCATGCACCGATCAATTGCAGATTATTTTAAGGAAGGTGATTCCTGCATGCCTGCTGTAAAAGTTAAAGAAAACGAACCGTTTGACATTGCTCTGCGTCGCTTCAAGCGCTCCTGCGAAAAAGCTGGTATCCTGGCTGAAGTACGTCGTCGTGAGAACTACGAGAAGCCCACTACCGTACGTAAGCGTAAGGCTGCCGCTGCCGTTAAGCGTCACCTGAAGAAGCTGCAGCGCGAACAGCGCCGTATGCAGCGTCTGTACTAATATCTTATTAGTTACAGAACGCAGAGCCTACTCATACGCAGGCTACAGCTATCCACCGAAATCGTTTTCGGTGCAATGACAATCCGTCAGCGTGTTACCAGTGCCATTATGCAGGCTATGCGCGACAGGGACTAAGCCGTCTGAGCGTCTTTGCGCTATGCGTCTCTAAGCTATATTTGAGATGCATTTTGGTGGATAGATGAAAAAAGCGCGTGCTTAATACGGTTTTCAACCGGTATTGAGCTGCGCTTTTTTCATTTATACAACCCTCAAAACTATCCTCCTTCCTTTTATATACTCACTTTGCCCCCTGCGCTTGCAGCATGTGGTAAGGTATCAAGACTTCCCGATTCCCTGACGCATACAAATCCATGGCTGGACTGATCCCGCAACCCTTTATCGATGACATGCTGGCACGACTGGATATTGTCGAAGTCATCAGCAATCGCATGCAGCTGCGCAAGGCAGGCCGGAACTATCAGGGGCTCTGTCCATTCCATAAAGAAAAATCGCCTTCATTCAGCGTCAGCCCGGATAAACAGTTCTATTACTGCTTCGGCTGCGGCGCCAGTGGCAATGCTGTCAGCTTCGTAATGAATTTTGAGCATCTGGATTTTCCCGGCACCGTGGAAAGCCTGGCCCGCACTCTCGGGCTGGATGTTCCCCATGAAAATGCCAGCAAAGCCAGCCTGCAGAAGCGTAAACAGCAAGCCACCCTGTTTGACATATTGGAAGAAGTGAATCAATGGTTTCACCGCCGATTGGAATCACATGCCGAAGCCTCAATGGCGCAGCGCTATATCAGCCAGCGCGGACTTGATAAAGCCATTATCGAGCGCTTTGGTATTGGCTATGCACCTTCCGGCTGGGACAACCAGCTACAGAAATTCGGCACCAATGCCGAACGCCAGCAACAGCTGCTGGATACCGGCATGCTGATAAAAAACGAAGATTCCGACAAAATCTATGACCGTTTCCGGGAGCGGATCATGTTTCCAATCCGCGATACCCGTGGCCGGGTCATCGGTTTTGGTGGGCGAGTCATCGGTGATGGCACACCTAAATACCTGAATTCACCGGAAACAGAAATATTCCATAAAGGCCGTGAGCTCTACGGGCTTTATGAAGCCAAACAGGCCAGCCTCGATCTGCCCCGACTGCTGGTTGTCGAAGGTTATATGGATGTGGTGGCACTGGCACAAAACGGGTTGAATTATGCCGTCGCAACACTGGGAACAGCCACGACCAAAGAGCATATGGAAAAGCTGTTCA
Source organism: Endozoicomonadaceae bacterium (assembly GCA_965261725.1). Lineage (GTDB taxonomy): Bacteria > Pseudomonadota > Gammaproteobacteria > Pseudomonadales > Endozoicomonadaceae > CANDOC01. The sequence goes on from CBDHDU010000012.1 coordinate 259,588, forward strand.
AGCAAACCAAGGAAGTTGTATTTTGCTTTGATGGCGATAAAGCTGGCCGTCGCGCTGCCTGGCGGGCTCTGGAGTCTACCCTGCCCGTTATTAATGATGGCGCCCAGGTACGCTTTATGTTCCTGCCCCAAGGGGAAGACCCGGACAGCATGGTCAGACAGGAAGGTCCGGATGCATTCAGTCAGCGTATCCGCCAGGAAGCACTGACATTTGATAACTACTTCTTCCGCCATCTGGCAGAAGATATCGATATGCAAACTATGGATGGACGTGCCCGGCTGGCAAAAATGGCACAACCTTATCTGCAGCAAGTGCCTGAAGGCGTGCTGAAGCAGCTGTTAATGAACCGGCTGGCAGAACAAACCGGCCTCGAAGCTGAGCAGGTTACCCAGCTTTTCTCAAGTCAGCCACCTGCATCCACACAGCCCGGGGAACAAGCCAGCTATCAGCCGCAGATACAACAATCACAAAGTCACCAGACTCAATGGAAAAAAACACCGGGACAAAAGCAACGCCACCCTTACTCAGGTAACTTTAACCGGGGGCAGCAATCCTTTGACGTGCCTGTTCCATCCAAACCGAAAACCCAAAGCACAGCCAGTCGGGCAATACGCCTGCTACTGGTAAACCCGGTACTTTGCAAAGAACTCAAAGTTGATCGCCAGGGGCTGCAGCTTATGGAGCAAGACAGCCACCCTGACACCCGGCTACTAATGGAAGTGCTGCAGATTATTCAGCACCGCCCGGAACTCAGCAGTGCCGCCCTGATTGGACGCTGGTATGGCACACCTCAGGGTGACCGGCTACTGGCACTTGCCCGCGAAGAGCAGCTTAAATTTGCTGATGCAGCAACCGAATTCAAAGACGCCGTGAGCAAAATACTGAAGAGCCTGAGCAAGCAGGCAGGAAAGCATTCAGTCGCCCGAATGGTCAGTGACAGACAAGCCCTGCAATCACCGGATAAGCAGAAACATTATCAGGAATACCTGGAACGATTGCGCCAAAATAAGCAATAACTTGCTTTATATAGAGATATAAGCGGTTTACAGACACAAAACTTCTGTTCAAATACTTAGAACTTCTACTGAAAGCTGCTAGACTAAGCTCGCATTCGGTTTTAACCGGATGAAGGGAACGGATGCCATGTTGCGATAAATCAAAACATTTTGAGCTGTATGTGCTTTTTCGCTAAGGCGGTTTTTCCTGAAATTACCCAACGTAATTCCGGATACAATCGAAAATGCTAAAAAAATGCGCATTCATGGCTGTTTCTCCATATGACTTCCCACCACACTTATGGCATCCGGTATTGCCCATAAGCTATACTTGACCGCTTACGGTTATCGTCCGCTGTTCGCTCTCAAAGGGTTGATATGTCCGCAAATTCGCAACAACAATCCAGACTTAAGGAACTCATCTCCCGTGGTAAGGAACAGGGTTACCTGACTTATGCCGAGGTGAATGACCACCTGCCTGAGGACATTTCAGATCCGGATCAGGTAGAAGATATCATTCGCATGATAAACGACATGGGTATTCCAGTGTATGAAACTGCACCGGATGCCGATACCCTGCTTATGAACGAAGCGGATACCGATGAAGCTGCAGCCGAAGAAGCTGCTGCTGCACTGGCCGCTGTTGAGCAGGAAGCGGGGCGCACAACAGACCCCGTTCGAATGTACATGCGAGAAATGGGAACGGTCGAACTTCTGACCCGTGAAGGCGAAATCAAAATCGCCAAACGGATTGAAGAAGGCCTGCGCGGTGTTATGTCTGCACTGTCAAGCTTCCCTGGTAGCGTTAACATTGTACTGAATGAGTACAGCAGAATTGTCGAAGAAGAAGGTCGCCTGAGCGATCTGTTCAGCGGCTACATTGACCCCGACACACCTGAATCGCTTGCCGCTGCGGAAGCAGCAAAAGATGAAGCTGCTGCTCTGAAAGCAGCCATTGAAGAAGGCGCTGCTTCGGAAGAAGACGACGAAGAGGGTGTATCAGGCCCGGATCCGGAAGAAGCAAAAGAACGTTTTGGTGCGCTTGATGAAGCCAACAACAGCCTGATGCTTCTACTGGAAGCCTGCAGTGACCGGAAAAATGCTGACGTACAGGCTGCACTGACCGAAGTTTCTGAATGCTTCATGCCAATCAAGCTGGCTCCGCGTGTTTACGATGTTCTGGTATTTCGTATTCGTAATGCGCTGGAACGTATTCGCAAGAATGAGCGCGCCGTAATGCAGCTGTGCGTTCGTCAGGCTCGCATGCCCCGCAAGGTGTTTATCAAACAGTTTCCGGGTAACGAGATTGACCGCGAATGGCTTGAGCGCATGATGGCCGCCGAGCCTAAATATGCTGATGGACTCAAGCGTTGCAAACTGGAAATCCTGCGGGCTCAGCGCAAGCTGATCGAAGTTCAGGATGAGTTCGGTATTACGCTGACTGAAATAAAAGACATCAACCGTCGGATGTCTATTGGCGAAGCCCGTGCCCGTCGTGCCAAGAAGGAAATGGTTGAGGCTAACCTGCGACTGGTTATTTCTATTGCCAAGAAATACACCAACCGCGGCCTGCAGTTCCTTGACCTGATTCAGGAAGGCAACATTGGTCTGATGAAAGCTGTCGACAAGTTTGAATATCGTCGCGGCTACAAATTCTCGACCTATGCGACCTGGTGGATTCGTCAGGCAATCACTCGCTCCATTGCTGACCAGGCACGCACCATCCGGATTCCGGTGCATATGATTGAGACCATCAACAAGCTCAATCGTATCTCCCGCCAGATGCTGCAGGAAATGGGACGCGAACCAACACCTGAAGAACTGGCTGAACGCATGGAAATGCCGGAAGACAAGATTCGCAAGGTGCTGAAGATCGCCAAAGAGCCGATCTCCATGGAAACCCCTATCGGTGATGATGAAGATTCTCATCTGGGCGATTTCATCGAAGACGGCAATCAGGACTCCCCGATCGATTCCGCAACGATCTCGGGCCTGAAGGAAGCGACAACTGACGTACTATCCGGCCTGACTGCACGTGAAGCCAAAGTACTCAGAATGCGTTTCGGTATCAACATGAATACCGATCACACACTGGAAGAAGTTGGCAAGCAATTTGACGTTACCCGTGAGCGTATTCGTCAGATTGAAGCAAAAGCGTTGCGTAAGCTGCGCCATCCAACACGCTCCGATCATCTTCGAAGCTTTCTGGATGACAACCAGACTTCTTAATAGTCTGTTGTCGTTAAAAAAATCCCGCTTTATGCGGGATTTTTTTATTCCATTCTTAAAAATTCTGACACCTGCAAAAAAAACCTACCCCCGACAAAACACTTACAATCTATTGACACTCATCAACAATGTAAGTGGCAACCGCAATATAAATCCCCCCCTCAGACCATATAATTCATGCCCTTACCGGATTCTAATCAAAGATAAACACAAATAACCAAAAGCTTGTTTGACGAATCCTGAAGAATGCAGCGCTACTGCAATACACATTGCTGCAATTAATTTACCCCCAACGGAGCCAACTGATGAATCAGGGCAGCTTTAAATCACTACTGGCACTGCAGGTTGCTGTACTTGTCATTTCTTTAATCTCCGAACAAATCGGCATTATGAAGTTCGATGTCGGTGTCGGCACACTGGTATTGCTGCCTCTGCTCTATGCTTTCGTCATTGCTCTGCTTTTCAACCCGAATGTCGTTAAAGCTGCCGGCGCCCTCATTGATAGTAAGGCAACCAAACTTGCCTCTACTTTCCTGCTGATTTCCATTACGCCTTTCATTGCCAAGTTTGGCTCCCTGATTGGCCCTTCCATGGGCAAAATTGTTGCCGCTGGTCCGGCAATGGTTCTGCAGGAACTGGGTAACGTCGGCACCCTGCTGATCGCAATGCCTGTTGCTGTACTGGTATTCGGTATGGGTCGTGAAGCAATCGGTGCAACTCACTCTGTTGCCCGCGAGCCTAACATTGCATTGGTTTCCGACCGCTACGGCCTGAAGAGCCCTGAAGGTGTTGGTGTCATGGGCGTGTACGTGATGGGTACTGTATTCGGTACTATCTTCTTCGCCACTCTGGCTTCTTTCCTGGCGTCTACCGGCATGTTTGACATCCGCGCTCTGGCGATGGCCTGTGGTGTGGGTAGTGGCTCTATGATGGCTGCCTGCTCCGGTGCTCTGGCTGCCGTTGTACCGGAAATGGAAAACGACCTGCTGGCATTTGCCGGTGCCAGTAACCTGATGACCTACGCTACCGGTCTGTATATCAGCCTGTTCGTCGCTCTGCCGCTTGCTGAATTCCTTTACAAGAAACTTGACGCTATTCGCAGCCGTTAATTGTTGACCGAACCACTGGAATTAACAGCGCTTCCCCCAGCGTAAATGATAGCGCCAACAAAAGCGTCGAAAAGAGATTTGTTATGAGTACACACGCTAATTCAAATATTGACCTGAAACAGAATGCCGGTTTTCTGACCATCATTCTGCTGGTAACCCTGATCAGCAACTTCTTCACCCCGCTGACTGACGTTGCTTTTGTCACTGCCGTTCCCGGCTTCCTGCTGATTTTTGGCATCTGCATGGCCGGTCTGGTACTGAGCAAGTTGGCACCTTTTTATCTGCCGTCTGTCGCCTGGATTTCCGTTGTCAGCATCCTGCTGACCACCCCATGGACTCCGGGTTCTGAGTGGATCGTTGGTGAAATTGCCAATGTAAACTTCCTTGCCATGCTGCCACCGGTACTGGCATATGCAGGTATTGCTATCACCGGCGAAGAAATCAAGACTTTCAAAACTTCCGGTATTAAGATCGCCATCATCGCCATGTTGGTATTCACCGGTACCTATATCGGCTCTGCAATTGTGGCTCAAACAGCGCTGCAGTTCTGATTTTTCAGCATCTGCTGACTGCCACGAACAAAGAAATGCGGCCCTCGTTACTCTGGTAATGACGGTCGCATTTTTTATGCTTGCATACTTTCTATAGGAGATTTGAAGTGGAACCGATTAAAACTAACGACAGTTTTCATCAGCAAATGACCGAATGGCGCAGAACCCTGCATCAGCATCCGGAAACTGCATTTGAAGAACATCACACCAGCAAACTGGTTGCCCGCGTCCTGAGCGAAGCCGGTCTGGAAATTGACCGCGGCCTCGGCGGTACAGGCATTGTTGCCACACTGAAAGGCTCTCAGCCAGAAAGCGGTACACTGGCATTGCGTGCCGATATGGACGCACTGGATCTGCAAGAACTGAACAAATTTGAGCACAGTTCAAACATTGACGGCAAAATGCACGGCTGTGGACATGACGGTCATACCACCATGCTGCTGGGCGCGGCTGTCTGGCTGGCACAAAATCCGGAAACGGTAACCGGTACTCTCCACTTTATCTTCCAGCCTGCGGAAGAAAACGAAGGTGGTGCCCGGGAAATGATCAAAGATGGTCTGTTCGAACGCTTCCCTTCTGATGCTGTATTCGGCGTACATAACTGGCCAGCACAGCAGGCTGGCAAAGCATGCGTTAATTACGGTGCCGTGATGTCAGCTTTTGACGTATTCGAAATCACCATCAAAGGACAAGGCTGCCACGGCGCTATGCCTCATCAGGGTATTGACCCGATTGTGGTTGGCTCTCAGCTGGTTCAGGCACTGCAAACTATCGTTAGCCGTAGCAATGACCCATTAAAGTCTGCAGTACTGAGCGTCACTCAGTTCCACAGCGGCGATGCTTGGAACGTAGTACCTAACGAAGCTGTTCTGCGCGGTACTTGTCGTTATTTCGATCCAGCCGTTCAGCAGATGATCATGGAACGCATGGAAACCCTGAGCAACAGCATTGCTGCTGCTTACGGTGCAACCGCTATTGTTGATTACCAGCCACGCTACCCGTCAACCATCAACACTGAAAGCGAAGCCCGTCTGGCTCAGGAAGTACTGACTGATCTGCTCGGCGAAGAAAATGTCGACCTGAACGTTGAACCCAGCATGGGCGCAGAAGATTTCTCATTCTTGCTACAGGATCGCCCCGGTGCTTACATCTGGCTCGGTAACGGTTCTGAACAGCACTCCGCACCACTGCACAATCCACACTACGACTTCAACGATGCCATTCTTCCAACCGGTGCCAACTACTGGATTTCTCTGGTAGACCGCTGGTTTAAATCCAGACAGGCATAGGCAACAGATATTTTAAACAACGAGACACAAAGGTTTTAACCCTTTAGCTTTTGTGTCTCTGTATCTTTGCGCCTTTGAGGTCAAAAATAGCAGCTATAATCAGACGACAGTTAAATTCCTTCCAACCCAGCCCAGCCCAACCCAGCCCAGCCCAGCCCAGCCCAGCCCAGCCCAGCCCAGCCCAGCCCAGCCCAGCCCAATTATTTTCTTTCAGGACTGTCGTTATGCAACAACTGTTTTTCAGAAAGACGCTGTTGTCTGTCTCAATTTCCTCTCTGCTCGCCGGTTACGGAGCCAATATCTACGGGCAGGGAGAGCTGGAAGAACGATTACCCACCAAAACACTGCCGCTGCCGGGAGCTGCCGACAGAACGATAACCCAGAGTGACCTTGACAGTGCCGCTGCTGCGGATGCGGGTAATCCTGATTACCCGAACACCAAAGCGTTGTTTCAGATAAGCGGGCAACCCATTCCACATATCAAACTTGATGGGCTGGATATGACAACGCCCACAAAAGCTGCCGATGCTTTAAACAAAATTATGCGTGGCGGTACGATCACTCAAGCACCAGCATCAGGTTCAGATCAAGAGATCATCTTCAGTCACAATATCCTTGAGTTATCCGGTGTTAAAAATAGCGATAACTCAGGCATTTTTAATATCGAAGGCTTTACTGCACCTCCAGACGCCAGCACCACCAACGGCATCTATACCATTAGCGGTGAGTCAGTTCTTTATCATAAAAGTATTGCTGTAAGGATTGGTTTGAAACAGCTGGTGATTAAAGATGGTGCCGAAGTCAAAATGGATACTAACGGACTTGGTATCAGAGCACAGAACCTTTACATCAAAGATGCAACTCTATCCGGCTACGAAGTAACAGGCAGAACGTAGGCCGCTGCGCGGCAACTTTTTGATTGCACTAAACGTCAGGCTCAAACCTATTGTCTGACCTATGATAAAAGCTCTTTCTCAGGTAGCCCGTCAGCGTCATATGACTTTCTTCTCCATTCAAAGAAACTGGTCAAAAAAAAGATAAAAAGTGCCTTCCTTTCAAGCTTGATAGCTTTGTTTGCAAGCGCTTTTATTCCTTCATCCGGGGCCGGTGAAAATGAAGCAGACAATAGCTCAGAACCCGGATCATCCCAACCACAAATCAAGAAAATACGACTCGATGACAATTCGGAGGTTGTAATTGTAAAGGTGACTGATGACTTTCCTGTGTTGCCTGAAATTGATCAATGGCTAAAACAATGTACATCTTGCATTAAACAAGAACCGCCAGACGACGATGAAAAAGAAACAAACAGTTCGGATACCGAATTCACAGTATCACCTCAAGATCCGCCTTCACCTTCAGTTTTTCAAACGGTTGAATCCGGCGAGAAACCTTTTCAGTGTTCCCTGTGCCAAAAGTATTACAAAACAGCTGCATCATTAGCTAGCCATATAAGCGCCTCCCACAGCGGGGAACGCACCTGTACCCGGTGTCAGCCCCCGGTGACCCTCAACAGTGCTCAGGCGCTGGCCACTCACAACAAAAGTCACCACAGCGGGGAACGCACCTGTACCCAGTGTCAGCCCCCGGTGACCCTCAACAGTGCGAAGGCGCTGGCCAATCACAACCGCAGTCACCACAGCGGGGAACGCACCTGTACCCGGTGTCAGCCCCCGGTGACCCTCAACAGTGCTCAGGCGCTGGCCACTCACAACAAAAGTCACCACAGCGGGGAACGCACCTGTACCCGGTGTCAGCCCCCGGTGACCCTCAACAGTGCGAAGGCGCTGGCCAATCACAACCGCAGTCACCACAGCGGGGAACGCACCTGTACCCGGTGTCAGCCCCCGGTGACCCTCAACAGTGCGAAGGCGCTGGCCAATCACAACCGCAGTCACCACAGCGGGGAACGCACCTGTACCCGGTGTCAGCCCCCGGTGATCCTCAACAGTGCTCAGGCGCTGGCCACTCACAAATTCAGAAAACACCGTAAACGCAAAAGACTGGCAGAGGAGGACGACTGAAAAACAACCTCAGGATGCCATCCTCTTCACCGGCTGCATTCGTTATCATCCGTGCGACTGTATTGATGAGGCCGTATGACCAGCCGACCGCCGTCCAAACTAAAACAATTACTGCTACGCGATCAGTTATGGTGGCGTTATTACCAGCGCAACGCCGATACGATACGCCCTGCTGTGGTTGATGCGATCAGCAAAGTACTGGCCTGCGGGCGGGTGATCATGGGGTATGCCAGCTTTGTATGCAGCAACCATGAATGTTCTCACACCAAAAAGATCTGCTTTGGCTGTAAAGCCCGGTTGTGTAATACCTGCGGCAAAAAACTGACCGATCAGTGGATTGCTGACCAGAAAGCGCTGTTGCCGGATACTGAGTGGCAACACATCACCTTTACGATGCCTGATGCACTCTGGGAGCTGTTCAGAATCAACCGCACCTTACTGGGTAAACTGAGCCCACTGGCGGCAAAAAGCCTGCAGGCCTTTGCCGGGAAAAAAGGCGTGACACCTGGCATTTTCACGGCACTGCATACCTTTGGCCGAAAGCTGAACTGGAATGTTCATATTCACCTCTCTGTGACCCGTGGCGGATTATACGACGGAAACCAGCAATGGAAGTCAGTCTACTTCACCAAAAACGCCATCATGCCCGCGTGGCGTTACGGCGTGATCAACCTGCTCAGGGAAGCGTTTAAACGTGGCGAGCTGGATCTGCCTTCCGAGCTGAAAGACAGCTGTCATGACCTTTCCGGCTTCAATGATTTTCTCGATGAGCAATACCAAAAGGACTGGATCGTCCATTTTGCCAAAGCCACCAAAAGCCCCCACCGCACCATCAGCTACCTGGGGCGCTATATCAAACGACCACCGCTGGCCATGTCGCGCCTGAAACACTATGGCGGTGATACCGTGGTGTATGAGTATCTGGATCACCGCACCAAAACACGCCGCCATGAAACCTGTGAAGGGGAAGCGTTTATAGAGCGACTGACACAACATATTCCCGACAAAGGTTTCCGAATGATCCGGTATTATGGTTTTCTGGCCTGTCGGGTAAGGGCTACATTGCTGCCCACCGTCTACAACCTGCTCAATCAGCCCGAACGAAACGCCCTGAAAATCACCTTTCCGGCGTTACTGAAACAGACCTTTGGGCTCGATCCGCTGCAGTGCATCCTCTGCCAGGCTCAAATGATCTTCACCGGCATTACCCGCGGCAAGCCGCAGCGCGAGCTGTACAAACACCACCAACAGCTTGCGCTTGCGAAACCCATCGCATAGTTCACGCCCTCAATCCGTCTGAAATCAGGATTTCAGGGCGATATCGGGCAAATCAATGGGATTTGGGGGGTATCAAACAGATAAACACAACGTCCAGAGCCAGATGATTGGACGCTGGCAGGATGAAAAACCAAAGATTGCAGGAATGACTGGAATAATGATTTTTTGAAATTCCTATGCGTCAAGTGAAAACAGAAGCTGGGCAGAAATTCGTGGTATTACTCGCACAGATGAATATTATCCTCCCAGCAGCACGCCCAACGGTACACCTCCTGCCACAGCAGAATACCGCCCTACTCTGAACATGGAGAATGCGAAGGCGTGGCTATACACAAATGGAATTGTTGATATCAGTGTGACGGGCGGCAGCCTTGAAATCAGCGGCGACCCCAACGATGCTGCCGGAAAACAGTTCGGTAATATCTGGTACAAAATGACACCAGGAGCAATAAGCGAGAAACAAGGTACACTGCAGATAAACCTTCAGGATACAACCGTCAGAGCCTCCGATACTGTTGCCGGTAGTGCAGGAGCTTCAAGTTGGGAACCACTCAGTGGTGTGATTCAAGGTGAAAATATATCTATAACCAATTCAACCGTTAAAGCTGTTCGAACCTATGATGACGGCGTCACCCGCGACGGCTTGATAACTATCAAAGGCGCGAGCCTCAAACTGAAAAAGAAAGGTACCGATGGCAGTGACCCATCACACTATGAATATGTAGGCGACAGTCTAACGCTCAGTGGTGCCAGCACAGAAGTCTATGCCAATGTTGAGGTTGAAAATATCACCCTGAAAGACGGGGCGACATTAATTACCAACCAGATTGGACATGATACTCCTCTGTCGCCCAGTGTTCGCAATTTAACTAGCTTAACCATGGACGGAAATGCAACTATTAGCATGTTTACCGGGGGCGGAAATAAGATAAATTGTGAAAATACGCTGGATATTGTTCTCAGAGAAGGTCAAACCATTATTCATAATACATGGGGATTTAGATCTTTTACCCTGAATGGTGGGGTAGTCGGTGGCGATTTATATGGTTCGCTTGAAGACGATAGCACAATAACACTAACATCCGGCGAACATACTGGAGGCGAGATCGGTGATACAGGTAAGGTCATTATCGACGGCCCCGTTCGCTTAAAACCTGCTTATCATCAGTTAGCAAGTGTTAGTGAAACTGGTGAAACAAAACAATTTCAGGGAGGAAGAGTACGCTTTATCCAGCCAGTTACTATCAAAAGTTCAGGTAATCCGGTTCTTTACAAGTTATATGATCTTCAAGTGCACCCTACCCCTCGACGACATAAATATACACTGACCCCTGAAATTACCTTGGAAAAAGATGCCCAGTTAACATTTATGCTGGATCTTGAGGAATCCAGCATCAGGCGACAGGATACCTATCTTGAAGTCACTAAAACACTCCGCGCAGAAGGCAATAACCAGATAACTGCCAAAGCCAGCGCAACAGATGCCGATTCCCTCTACAGAGTCAAACAATCGCTATATAACAGCTGGAAATCCGGCACACCTGTTATCCCCTTCACGGTTATCACAACAGAACAAGGCATAATTAATGGAGAAAACCTGTCAGCTGGCTCAAGTGATCCGTTCTTTTCCGTTACCGGAGCCGTAGTTGACGGCAAGGAATACCAACTGACCCCAGCCTACAATCCAGACCCAACCCCCATGCTACTTGCCGAAGGACTCAGCAGCAATGAAGCCGCCGTTGTAGCGGCAGCACAGACCTCGGCTCTGGAAGCAGGTTCTACTGCTACACTCGCCGCTACGGATACAACGTCTATCGGTGCCCGCATGGATCAGGCGATTGCCGCAGCCGGACATAGTAAAACCGCAGAAATGAATCAGTGGGATGCCCACAACGGGTCTGCTGCTACAGCCGTCACCGTACAAAACAAAGCCGGTTTAGCCGTTAATCGTCACCTTAATGCCGTTCGTCAGGGTTCAAAGAATACAGGGTCAGGGATGTTTACCTCGCTGTATTCCGGAATATCACCGAGCATGTATTCAGGAACTAATACCCGGGCGGATGATGGATCACAAAACTTCTGGGGCGAATACCTCTACAACGATGGCAAGATGGATGCTCACGACGGGCAGCGCAGCTACGATACCGAAATACAGGGCATCACCGTCGGTTACGATACCCTGATAAGCGATCAGCTCACACTGGGATTTGCTTTCACCTACAGCGACAGCAAAACCAAAACCAAAGATGTAGGGCGCAGCACCGACAGCAAAGCCTGCACCGGCACTCTCTACACTGGCTGGACACAGGATAACTATTTTGTAGACACCCAGTTCAGCTACAGTTACGGCAATAATGATTATAAACGCCGGGGGCTGGATACCAGTTATAAGGCTGATGGCGACAGTTCCGTATGGGGTATTCGGGTATTAACCGGTTATAACTTTCAGAAGGAAACATGGTCAATCCAGCCACTGGTTGAGCTGAATTATGCCAATGCCAAGCTCGACAGCTTCAAGGAAAAAGGCACGGGTGACTGGGCTGAAAAAGTGGAAATGAGCGACTACGAAGTCATGGAGTTGGGCGCCGGTATTCGCCTCACCGCTGACTGTGATACCGATAACGGCAAACTCATCCCGGAATTTTTTGCAATGGCTTACCACGACTTTAAAGATGATAAAGCCAAAACGGAAGGAACTTTCCTCAACGGTGGCGGGCATTACGTGGTTACAGGTGCAAGCCGGGAACAAAACCGGTTTGTTGCAGGTGTAGGAATAAGCTACAAGACAAACAGCAACCTCCAGATGGGGCTGCATTATGACCATAACTGGAGCAGCGACTTTAAAGCCAACGGATTTACAGCCAGCCTGCGGTATGATTTTTAATACCCAGACATTACAACTACTCCAAGCCTAAAAAAACGGGAGCCACTGGCTCCCGTTTTTAGTCTGTTAGCAAATCAAACAATCAGCTTTGCTGCTGTTGCTCACTTGCAACGTCTTTCATGCTCAGCTTGATACGACCACGCGCATCAACATCCAGCACAACAACCTTAACAACATCACCTACCTTCAGGTAATCGCTAACGCTGTTAACACGCTCGTTGGCAATCTGGGAAATATGAACCAGACCATCTTTACCCGGCAGCACCTGAACAAAAGCACCGAAATCAACGATACGCTGTACAGAGCCTTCGTAAATCTGACCCACTTCAACTTCAGCAGTAATTGCCTTAACACGGTCTTCTGCAGCTTTGCAGACATCCTTGTTATCGCCGAAGATTTTTACAGTACCATCGTCGGTAATATCGATGCTGGCAGTCGTGTCTTCGCAGATTGAACGAATGGTCGCACCACCTTTACCGATAACATCGCGGATCTTGTCCGGATCGATCTTCATGCTCACAGTCATCGGCGCATTCTCGGACAGCTCGGTACGGGAAGCACTGATTACCTTGTTCATTTCGTCCAGAATGTGCAGACGCGCATCACGTGCCTGTTCCAGCGCGATACCCATGATCTCTTCGGTAATACCTTCAATCTTGATATCCATCTGCAGCGCAGTAATACCTTCTGCAGTACCGGCAACCTTAAAGTCCATATCACCCAGATGATCTTCATCACCCAGAATGTCGGTCAGAACCGCAAACTTGTCTTCTTCCTTAATCAGACCCATCGCGATACCGGCAACCGGCGCTTTCAGCGGTATACCCGCATCCATCATTGCCAGACTGGAACCACAAACGGAAGCCATGGAGCTGGAACCGTTGGATTCAGTAATTTCGGAAACCACACGGATGCTGTACGGGAACTCTTCTTCGGTTGGCATCATTGCCTGCACACCACGACGCGCCAGACGACCATGACCAATTTCACGACGACCCGCGCCCATCATACGACCACACTCACCTACAGAGTATGGAGGGAAGTTGTAGTGCAGCATGAACGGCTCACGACGTTCGCCTTCCAGATAGTCAACCATCTGCGCGTCACGGGCAGTACCCAGCGTAGTAGTTACGATTGCCTGAGTTTCACCACGGGTGAACAGCGCAGAACCGTGAGTCTTTGGCAGAACGCCCACTTCAACACCGATTGGGCGGACAGTCTTGGTATCGCGACCGTCGATACGCGGCAGACCGTTAATTACATTCTGGCGAACAGTGTTCTTTTCCAGCTTACCAAACAGTTTGCTGACGTCAGCTTCATCAGCCTGACCTTCTTCGTCACCCGCCAGTTTTTCAACGGCCTCTGCACGAAGAGCAGCCAGCGCATCATTACGCACCTGCTTTTCAGCAATACGATAAGTTTCAGCAATACGGGGCTCGAATTCGCCACGAACGGCGCTCATCAGCGCTTCGTTTTCAGCAACCGGCTCCCAGTCCCAACGAGGCTTGCCTACCTCAGCTGCCAGTTCGCCAATTGCTTTAATCGCCCCCTGACAAGACTGGTGAGCAAACAGTACAGCACCCAGCATTTCGTCTTCAGTCAGCTCTTGTGCTTCGGATTCAACCATCAGTACAGCATCAGAAGTACCCGCAACAACCATGTCCAGCTCAGATTTGGCCAGCTGTTCAAAAGTCGGGTTCAGGATATAGCCGTCTTCTTCGATAAAGCCAACACGCGCCGCACCGATCGGGCCATTAAACGGAATACCGGAAATCGCCAGCGCAGCAGAAGCTCCGATCATGGCAGCGATATCTGGATCGTTCTTCTTATCGGTAGACATTACCGTCAGAACAACCTGCACTTCATTCATGAAGCCTTTAGGAAACAGCGGACGAATTGGACGGTCGATAAGGCGAGAGGTCAGGGTTTCCTTTTCAGAAGGACGACCTTCACGCTTGTTATAACCACCAGGGATCTTACCAGCAGCATAGGTCTTTTCCTGATAATGTACGGACAGAGGGAAAAAACCCTGACCTTCACGAGCGGTCTTAGCACCAACAACTGTTGCCAGAACAACAATCTCACCCATGGTGCAAACAACGGAACCGGTTGCCTGACGGGCAACACGACCAGTTTCCAGCGTTACTGTCTGATCGCCGAACTGAAACGTTTTAGTGACTGGGTTCACACAGAATTCCTTCTAATAAAGCGCCGCAAACAATTCGTCCGCATGCCTGTCTTTCAAACATGAAGACATTATTCACAGCCAGATTTACTTTATATAAACGCCAGAGATGAACCAGATACCGGTTAAGTACCAGAGCATAAGAAAACCGACACATCCGTTTTATATTCCACAGACATCGTCTTATCGGCTTGCTTATGCCCGGGCACCCGTCGTTTATAAATTCACTCATAATGAAAACGGTTTTTATAAATTAATTTATAAAAACAAGTATCAGTTTAAAGGTCATTATAAATTACGACGAAGGCTCATCATGCTGACAAACGTTCTTGCTTGAAATCCTTAAAACACAAAGACGTAAAGGTCACGACTGAAGCGTAAAAAGAACTTCCTGAGGGATTGTTAGTAGTGCTTTTTGAAACCGACCGGAGTCCAGTCAACTCCAAAAGCGACAATAACTCTCCAGACACAAATTATAAAAACACCGCTACCAAACAACCAGAATTTTCTGGCATTGATAACGGTGCCTTTCTGCTTTGACTTACTGCTATAAACAGAAAGCCAGTGAGCAGGCTGGATACGCAACAAAGCGTATCACTGACTGCATTACTGCAATCAGAATATTAGCGACGCAGGCCGAGGCGAGCGATCAGAGCGCGGTAACGTTCAACGTCCTTGCGCTTCAGGTAGTCCAGCAGGTTACGACGCTGGTTTACCATGCGGATCAGACCACGACGAGAGTGGTGATCGTGGATGTTGCTTTTGAAGTGACCCTGCAGGCCTTCAATGTTAGCAGTCAGCAGAGCAACCTGAACTTCAGGGCTGCCGGTGTCGTTCTCAACACGACCGAATTCTGTTACGATTTCTGCTTTCTTTTCTGCAGTTAAAGCCATTTTCTGTCTCTCCAAAGAATATGCGTTATACAACAGGTCAGCCAAAAACAGCCTCAAAAAGCTGCCTTAAGACATGACGCTTATTCAGGTATGACCGTGCATATTAACAGCCAACCCACGCCGGCTCTCACTTCCAAGAAGATCAAGAAGATCGAGCCAAGCAAAAGAGCAATTCTAACACTAACTGGCCGTTCTCACCAGTCGACGAGGAGCAACCCGGCCATCTTCATCAATTTCACCAACACCCAGGAAACAGCGCTGACCGTCCACCTCGCCATAAATCCGCACCAGTCCTTCAAACGGCGCTTTAGGCACCTGAATCGGCTGCCCGTGAAGAATATAGTGAGTACTGGATTCTCCCAGCTGCACCTGCTCCCAGTCACTGATGGCGGTATCGGCTGGCAACAACAGCTCATCCAGCGCCGCATGGCCACCTTCATCACGGATTGCTTCCAACTGCTCCAGCGTATATTGCTGTTGCTCAGTATAAGGACCGGCTTTGAGACGGCGTAACTGAGCCACATGAGCACCACACCCAAGCGCCTCACCAATATCATCAACCAGACTACGGATATAGGTACCTTTGCTGCAATCAACTTCCAGCACAGCCTCCACCCGCCCTTCTTCTGTGGTATAGAAATCCAGCAGATCAAGGCGATAAATGGTAATCGGACGAGCCGGGCGCTCAACTTCAATACCCTGACGAGCCAGCTTATAAAGCGGCTCACCTTTGTATTTAAGCGCTGAAAACATTGACGGGATCTGATCAATATCACCCCGGAACCGGTTCAGGATCTGTTCAAGATCCTCACGGGTTACATGTACAGGGCGTTCGGACACTACCTCACCTTCCGCATCACTGGTTTCTGTACGAATACCCAGACAGGCGGTGGTTCGGTAGGACTTATCAGAATCCAGCAAGTACTGGGAAAACTTGGTTGCTTCACCCAGACAGATCGGCAATACGCCGGTTGCCAGCGGATCAAGGCTACCGGTATGGCCTGCCTTGGCGGCACCAAACAGGCGTTTCACACGCTGCAACACGTCGTTGGAGCTGGCACCCTGATACTTGTCGATAACCAGAATACCGCTGATATCACGGCCTTTGTTACGTCTTCTGCCCACAACTTACTCCTCACCGGCAGATGGCTTGCCTTTCTCAATTTCCATCGCCTGATCAATCAGGGAGGAAAGCTTGCGTCCCTGACGCAGGCTGGAGTCATACTGGAAACGCAGCTGCGGCGTAGCTCGCAGGCGCATTGCTTTTGCCAGCAAGGTACGCAGGAAGCCGGATGCTTCATTCAGAATTTCCAGCGCTTCATCAATTTCCTTCTGGGAATCTAACCCCAGAAAGGTTACGAATACTTTAGCGTAAGACATGTCACGTGTGACTTCGACAGCACTGACAGTCACCATCCCCAAACGGGGATCTTTCATTTCCAGCTGGATAATGCCCGCCAGTTCACGCTGGATCTGGTCAGATACACGACGGGCACGAGAAAATTCTTTTGCCATGATTTTTTCTACAGTTGACCTGTACTAACAGCCATATCTACATACGACAACACCCTCTTGCATCAGATGCGACACAAGAGGGTGTTATTCTTATGGTAGACGTGCGGCTTATAACCTTATTGCACGACTCAACCTGTGTTTCTGCTAATCAGCAGATTACAGGCTGCGCTGAACTTCAACAGACTTGTAGACTTCGATCTTGTCGCCTACACGTACATCGTTGTAATTCTTCACGCCGATACCACATTCCATACCGTTGCGGACTTCGTTAACGTCATCCTTGTAGCGACGCAGGGATTCCAGCTCGCCTTCATAGATAACCACGTTGTCACGCAGGACACGGATACGCTCGTTACGGAATACAGTACCTTCGATAACCATACAACCGGCGATCGCACCGATCTTAGGCGCACGGAAGACATCACGTACTTCAGCCACACCCACGATATCTTCACGGAACTCAGCCTTGAGCATACCCGTCAGCGCCTGTTTCACGTCATCAATGATGTCGTAAATAACGCTATAGTAACGCAGATCCAGACCTTCGGATTCAACGATACGACGGGCAGTTGCATCAGCACGTACGTTAAAGCCAACCATAACAGCCTGAGAAGCCAGCGCCAGGTTCGCATCGGTTTCAGTAATACCACCAACAGCGCCGGAGATAACCTTAACCTTAACTTCCTCGTTACCCAGTTCTTCCAGAGCTGCAGTCAGCGCTTCCAGAGAACCACGCACATCCGCCTTCAGAACGATATTGAGGATACGTGCCTCTTCTTCGCCCATGCTGTTGAAGATATTCTCCAGCTTGGCAGCCTGCTGACGAGCCAGCTTGACTTCACGGAATTTACCCTGACGGAACAGTGCAATTTCACGCGCCTTGCGCTCATCCTTAACAAAGATCAGCTCATCACCGGCATCAGGCGTACCATCCAGACCCAGAACCTCGACCGGAATACATGGACCCGCCGCCTTAACCGGACGACCATTCTCATCCAGCATGGCACGGATTCGACCATACTGCTGACCAACCAGCACGTTATCACCCTGATTCAGCTGACCGCTCTGCACCAGCACAGTCGCAACCGGACCACGACCTTTATCCAGACGGGATTCGATAACCACACCACGTGCCGGACCTTCAGCAACTGCGCTCAGCTCCAGAACTTCTGCTTGCAGCAGGATGGATTCCAGCAGGTCATCAATACCCATACCGGTGTGTGCCGATACCGGTACAAACTGAACATCACCACCCCAGTCTTCAGGGATAACATCGCGGGCAGCCAGTTCGTTTTTAACACGATCCGGATCCGCTTCTTCCTTATCCATTTTGTTGACAGCAACAACCAGCGGAACGCCCGCAGCACGTGCGTGCTGAACAGCTTCCTCGGTTTGCGGCATGACGCCATCATCTGCAGCAACAACCAGAATTACGATATCAGTTGCCTTGGCACCACGTGCACGCATAGCGGTAAACGCCGCGTGTCCCGGAGTATCCAGGAAGGTGATCATGCCACGCTCGGTTTCTACATGGTAAGCACCGATGTGCTGGGTAATACCGCCCGCTTCACCCGCCTGCACCTTGGCTTTACGGATGTAGTCCAACAGGGAAGTTTTACCGTGGTCAACGTGACCCATTACGGTCACAACCGGCGCACGGGAAATCTCTTCACCAGTCGCTTCTTCGAAGCTTTGATCCAGCGTATCTTCGATCGCATCAGCCTTGATCAGTTTGATCTTGTGACCCATCTCTTCAACGATGATGGTCGCAGTATCCTGATCAATAACCTGGTTAATGGTCGCCATGGTACCGAGCTTGAACATCAGCTTGATAACATCAGCAGCCTTCACCGCCATCTTGTCTGCCAGCTCAGCAACAGTGATGGTTTCAGGCACAGCAACTTCACGCACAATCGGTGCAGTCGGCTTGGCAAAACCATGACTCAGCGCTTCTGAAGTCAGGCCACGACGCGGAGCACCCCGGCCACGACGATCATCACGACCACCACGACCACGACCACGACCACGACGGTCATCATCATCACGACCACCGGCTTTCTTACCGCGGCGCTTGTTGGCACCACGACGATCATCAGTGCCGCTTTCCTTACGCTTCGCCTGCTCTTCAGCCTGCTTGCGACGGGCTTCTTCCACCGCTTTACGCTGGACTTCTTCTTCAGCCTTGCGACGAGCAGCTTCTTTCTCAGCGATTTTACGCGCTTCTTCAGCTTCACGGGCGCGGACTTTTTCTTCCGCTGTACGACGGGCTTCAACCTCCGCCCGGCGCTTGGTATCACCTTCAGCTATGTGAGCAGCATCTTCAGCAATTTTCTGCTGTTCCTGCTCAGCTTCAGGTCCAAGCTCACGCTTGGTGAAAGTCCGTTTTTTACGGACTTCGACATTAACTGTCTTGCTCTTGCCAGTCGCTCCGGCAACCTTCAGTGTGCTGACTGACTTGCGCTTCAGTGTAATACGACCCTGAGAATCAGATTCATCCTCGCCGTCTACACCATGACTGCTCTTCAAAAACGCGAGCAGTTGCTTTTTCTCGCCATCACTTACAGATTCTTTACCGCTTGTCTGCGACAAACCGGCTGCATTCATCTGCTGCAGCAAACGCTCCACCGGGGCGCCGACCACTTTCGCGAGCTGTTCAACCGTTACTTCTGCCATTCACACTCTCCTCTAAAGTGGTCTCGATTACTGCTGGCTGTCTTTGAACCAGGGTGCACGTGCAGTCATAATTAACGCGCCTGCACGCTCAGCATCCATACCTTCGATTTCCAGCAGTTCATCGATTGACTGCTCCGCAAGATCTTCCATGGTAATTACACCACGTCCTGCCAGTGTCCAGGCCAGCTCTTCTTCCATGCCATCCATTTGCAGCAGATCGTTCGCAGGCTTTTCACCTTCACGACGTTCTTCTGCAGCAATAGCCTGAGTCAGCAGCTGATCTTTGGCTCGCGTGCGCAGTTCAGTGACGATTTCTTCATCCAGAATTTCAATCGCTGCCATTTCCTCAAGCGGAACATAAGCAACTTCTTCCAGAGAAGTGAATCCTTCCTCAACCAGCAGGGCAGCCAGTTCACTGTCCACACCCAGCTGATCAACAAACAGCTGCGCAAACTTGCCCGCTTCCTGAGCATGCTTCTCGCGCGCCTGTTCTTCCGTCATCACGTTGAGCGTCCAGCCTGTCAGCTCACTCGCAAGACGCACGTTCTGACCACTGCGACCAATAGCCTGTGCCAGGTTATCTTCAGAAACTGCAATATCCATGCTGTTAGATTCTTCATCTACCACAATGGAAGCAACTTCTGCCGGCTGCATGGCGTTGATAACGAACTGAACCGGACTGTCATCCCACAGCACGATATCAATACGCTCACCACCCAGTTCACCGGAGACAGCCTGTACACGCGCACCACGCATACCAACGCAGGCACCAACCGGATCAATACGCCCATCGTTAGTTTTAACGGCGATTTTGGCACGCAAACCCGGATCACGGGCAGCACTACGGATTTCAATCACTTCTTCAGCAATTTCCGGCACTTCGATCTTGAACAGCTCGACCAGCATTTCCGGAGCGCTGCGGCTCAGCATCAACTGAGGACCACGATTTTCATGACTGATTTCTTTCAGCAAAGCACGACAGTGGCTACCCACTCGCAGTACTTCACGGGGAATCATCTGATCGCGACGCAGTACGGCCTCGGCATTATTACCAAGGTCAACAAAAATAGCGTCACGTGTCGTTTTCTTAACAGTACCGTTAATCAGCCCGCCGAGCTGATCACGAAACGACTCAACCATTTGCAGACGTTCAGCTTCGCGAACCTTCTGCACAATAACCTGCTTGGCGGTCTGGGCTGCAATCCGGCCAAAGGCAACAGATTCAATCGGCTCTTCCCAGAGATCACCAATTTCCAGTGCCTCATCTTTTTCCTTTCCCTCATCCAGGGTCAGGTGAGCACCGGGAATTTCAAAGTCTTCATCGGCCACGACGGTCCAGCGACGGAATGAATCGTAATCGCCGGATTCACGGTCAATGCTGACACGAATATCAACTTCGGTTTCGAAGCGCTTTTTTGTAGCTGTTGCCAGAGCACTTTCGATAGCTTCGAAAATAACTTCTGGGGCTACGCCCTTCTCGTTGGAGACGGTGTCAACGACCAGTAATATGTCTTTGCTCATGCTCTGCCTCGCGTCATTCGTATTCCTGTCACACCTTCAATTTCAGGTCTGTTTCTGGCGGAACTCCGTCAGACTCAGAAGGACGGAACCAGATTAGCTTTTTCGATGCTATCGAACGGAAACAGGTACTCGTGCCCATCACACTCCAGCACAATGTCCTGATCCTCGATACCCTTCAACAGTCCCTTGTATTTTCGCCGCCCCTCGAACGCCACCCGCAACTTCAGATTTACGACGCCGCCCTGGTATTGTTCGTATTGAGACAACTCAAACAATGGTCGGTCCAGACCCGGTGAAGAAACCTCAAGGTTAAATTCACCTGCAATCGGATCTTCAACGTCCAGCAGTGCACTGATCTGCCGACTTACGACTTCGCAATCCTCCAGCATAACGCCAGATTCTTTGTCTATAAAAACCCGAAAGACACTTTCACGCCCGCGTGACAGGTATTCAACCCCCCACAGCTGACACTCCAAACCTTCCACAACAGGCCGTACTAATTCGGCTAACTGTTCGGATCTTGTCGCCACCTGACTGATACTCCGTAATAAGCGCAAGCCTCATTCCCTCTTCACCCCTGAAGCAAAACAACTTCAAGTCATAAGCGGGATAGCGAAACCTGCTCGGAACCTGCCGGCCAGCAACCTGACGGCGTCAGGGTTAAACCTGAAAACTGCCGAATACTACTTGCCGAACACCACATGCCGGGGCATCCCGGCGAAAACAAAAAATGGGCATAAAGCCCATTTATCTTCAGTCACACCCATGACTGAAGTGAGCGATCCCCCATACCGGCCAATTAAAAGACCAGCGTCGGCTACTAGAGTCCACACTGAACTCATCACAGAACCGACAGGTTTCGCCTAGCAAACGATGCACAGTGGTTACATCATTAAACCACCTTCATCATTAAAGCTTTTTCCGAACCCTGTCACAGCACTTTGGCTCTGCGGCAGCTGTCACGAAACATGCGATTTTCCCCAAAGGATACAACCAGCAGCACTGTTGACCTAAACATAATTTATCTCACAGTCTGCTTCGCAATAAACTCCGGCTAAAAATCCAACTTCAGGTTTTTTAGCCGCATAACAAAAAGCCCCTCACATGGGGGGCTTTTCTTAAAATTTTGGTAGCGGGGGCTGGATTTGAACCAACGACCTTCGGGTTATGAGCCCGACGAGCTACCAGACTGCTCCACCCCGCATCAAAATCTTACATAAACTACTCTGTACAAGTTTACATTTCAGCCATCCGGATGATCAACTCAAACAACATCCTGCAACTGAAACATTTACTGAAACTGGTGCCGAAGGCGGGACTTGAACCCGCACGATCATACGATCACCACCCCCTCAAGATGGCGTGTCTACCAATTCCACCACTTCGGCTTTTGCTCTCAAGCTTCAAGCTAAGCATACAAGTAACTTGAGAGCGATATTTTATACATCAGTCAGTAATACTTTGTCACTAACTGAAAACCGCAACATTAATCAGCTTTACGCTCGGTGCGGCGAAGACTCAAACTACTGCTCAGCAGCACCTGACTCGTCTTCAGAATCGGGTGTGGATTTTAACATAGGCGCATCGCTTGCGGTACCACTTTCTTCACTAACCACTTCGCCGCCCAGCTGAGGCACATCAGAATCGACCTGAGGAGCCGCCACTGCTTCCTGTTGCTCCAGCGCAGCCGGTACACCAATATTGGCAACACCATCCGCCTGATATTTGGCAAAAAATGCCAGACCAAAACTGGTCAGAAAAAACACGATAGCAAGGACAGACGTCACACGTGTCAGAAAGCTGGTAGAACCTTCACTACCAAAGACTGTCTGAGAAGCGCCGCCACCGAAAGAAGCGCCGGTATCAGCGCCTTTTCCCTGCTGCAGCAGCACCAGACCAATGACCGCCAGTGCCACAAGCACGTGAACAATTAAAACAACCGTTTCCATTAGTTACCCTGTAGCACGACTGATATTAAGAAACTCTTCTGCCTTCAATGAGGCACCACCTACTAAACCACCATCGATATCTTCCTTCGAAAACAGTTCAGCAGCATTATTAGCTTTAACGCTACCACCATACAAAATTCGTGTACGGCTAGCCAGCGCGGCTGACCGCAATGCAAGCATCTTACGAATTTCTGCGTGAACATCCTGAGCCTGTTCCGGTGTCGCTGTCAGCCCTGTACCAATAGCCCAGACCGGCTCATAGGCAATAACAATTTCACCTTCAGGATCAAAACAATCCAGCACAGCATTCACCTGACAGGCTACACGCTCGATTGTGGTGCCCGCTTCACGCTCTTCAAGCGTTTCGCCCACACAAACAACCGGAACAACACCCTGCCCAGCAAGACGAAGCGCTTTTGCAGCCACTTCAGCATCCGTTTCCCCGAAAAGCTGACGTCGCTCTGAATGACCGACCAGAGCATAGTGGCAGCCCAGATCCTTTGCCATTGCAGCCGAGACTTCACCGGTGAATGCACCCTGCTCGTGCTCTGCGCAGTTCTGCAATCCCCAGGCGATACCGGATTCCTCCAGCGTTCGCGCCACATCAGCGATATAAATTGACGGAGGGAATACAGCTATTTCAGCCTGACCCCGGTCATCTGACATCAAACCGCTCAAAAGCGCTGCAATTTCTTCGCGGGAACCGTGCATTTTCCAGTTCCCGGCAACCATGGGTCGCCGCATTGCGTACCTCAGCTTTTCAGAAGGGCAGCAATATTAGCGCACCCTTTTCAACATTTTCAACCGGCAGCGGTTTCAACAACAGCCGCCAGCTCCTCTGCAAGCACTTTAATCCGGCCTGCATCATCACCTTCAATCATGACCCGAACCACCGGTTCTGTACCGGAAGGGCGCAACAGCACCCGCCCGGATCCAGCCAGACGCTGCTCAACGGATGCAACAGCCTGCTTGACTGCAGTATGCTCTACAACCGTTTTAGTCGCTTTGACATTTAACATGATCTGCGGGCACTTTTTCATTCCACTTACCAGTTCATGCAATTCACGGCCACTTTCTGCAACCGCTTTAAGCACCTGCAGCGCCGCAACAATACCATCACCGGTTGTGGCTACATCCCTGCAAATCAGATGACCGGAAGACTCGCCACCCAGATACCAGTCATTCTTCAGTAGAATTTCGTTAACATAACGATCACCCACTTTAGCACGGGCAAAAGGAATTCCCTTTTCCTGCAACGCTTGCTCCAGCCCCAGGTTCGTCATCAGTGTACCAACAACACCACCTTTCAGCTGACCCGAACGATGACGGGCATCGGCAATCACAAACAGCAATTCATCACCATCGATAACCTTGCCCTGACGAGCAACCATCAGTACGCGGTCAGCATCGCCATCGAAGGCAATACCCAAATCTGCTGACGATTCAACAACAAGCTGCTGCAACGCATCAAGATGGGTCGAGCCAACGCCACGATTAATATTCAACCCATCCGGCTGATCGCCAATGGTGACAACCTCAGCACCCAACTCTCTGAAGACCGCTGGCCCCACATGATACGCAGCCCCATGCGCAGCATCTACGGCAATTTTCATGCCCTTCAGGTTTAACGGTGTTTTAACGCTGGCTTTACAGAATTCAATATAACGTCCCGGTGCATCATCAAGGCGACTGGCCTTGCCCAGCGCATCAGGCGCAACAATTTCAAAATCCAAATCGAGCATCGCTTCAATGGCTTCTTCGACATCGTCAGGCAACTTTGTACCTTCGGATGAAAAGAACTTAATACCGTTATCATGGTACGGATTATGAGAAGCACTGATCACAATACCCGCATTCGCGTTGAACGTCCGGGTCAGGTATGCAATAGCCGGTGTTGGCATTGGCCCCAGCAGACAGACATCAACACCCGCAGCAGACAAACCCGCCTCCAATGCAGATTCCAACATGTAACCAGAAAGTCTGGTATCTTTGCCGATCAGGACTTTACCACCGCCACTGCCAGCCAACACCCGACCGCAGGCCCAACCAAGCTTTAAAACAAATTCCGGTGTCACCGGGAACTGACCAACCAGTCCTCTGATTCCGTCTGTTCCAAAATATTTTCTTCCCATGACAACCCTATCCTTCAATCCTCACACCGCCAGCAAGATGAGAAGAAGCCGACGATCTCAAGCAAGTAAGTTATTCCGCATTCATTACGGCTGACAACATATCAACCACATCACGGGTTTCCGGCACATCATGTACACGAATAATATGAGCACCTTTGGTAACGGCCATCGCAGCCAGACCAAGGCTGGCATACAGGCGTTCATCAACGGGTCTGTCGAGCACCTTACCAATCATGCTTTTACGGGAAACACCAACCAGTAAAGGAAAATTCAGCTGTAAAAATTTTTCCAGATACTTGAGTATAGAAAGGTTGTGTTCAAGCGTCTTACCAAAACCAAAACCCGGATCCAGTATTATATTTTCATGGGCGATGCCTGCTGCCTTACAGGCTTCCACACGATCCAGCAGGTAGCTGCAAATCTCATCGACAACACTGGTTTTGTAGGTGGGATTATCCTGCATATCTTCCGGTTCGCCTTGCATATGCATAACACAAACCGGCAGCCCCGTTTCAGCAACGGCTTTCAGCGCTCCTTCACGACGCAACCCACGTACATCATTCAAAATGCCTGCACCGGCAGCTGCAGACTGCCGCATGACTTCCGGTGTACTGGTATCAACAGAAATGACCACATCAAAGCGCTGACTGATACCTTCAACAACCGGGACTACCCGATCCAGCTCTTCTTCTGCACTGATCCGCACAGAACCTGGGCGGGTTGATTCACCACCCACATCGACAATATCCACACCCGCAGCGACCATCGCTGCAGTATGGCGCAGTGCACTGTCCAGTGTATTAAAGCGTCCGCCATCGGAGAAAGAGTCAGGTGTTACATTCAACACCCCCATAACGCAGGGGCGGGTCAGATCCAGTTCCCGGTCAGCACACTTCAATCGCATTCACAGCACTCCACATCTTGTTCAGGCACTTGACTGACAGCCATTGCCATACAGTGCAACACATAAAACAAATGCGGCTGTATTAGCCGCATTTGTTTTATGTGCTGGAAACAGCAAAAGAACTCATCGCCCTGACACTGCTCCAACACTCCCGACCCTACACTATATACCAGAAACGTGAGTACCGGGATTTATATTAACCAACTGATCAGTGCTGACCTGCTGCATCATTGATGGAACCATCATCTTTGGTTTCACCGGATACGTCAGGGGCATCAGATTCAGCTTCCGGCTCAGCCTTTACAGCATCACCTTTACTTCCGCCGTTGTCGTCATCGGACTCCTTCGGCGGGCGAGGCTTTTTGCCATCCATGATGTCATTAATCTGATCGGCATCGATTGTTTCATACTGCATCAGGGCATCAGCCATCACATCCAGCTTGGAACGGTTATCTTCCAGAATCTGCTTGGCTGCGGTGTAGCAGTGATCAACAATAGAGCGTACTTCTTCATCAATCATCCGGGCTGTTTCACCGGACACATTCATACGCCCGCCACCGCTGTTGTAGTTCTTACCCAGGAAGACCTCACCTTCTTCCTCGTCATACATCAGCGGTCCAAGTTTCTCGGACAGACCCCACTTGGTAACCATGCTGCGGGCAATCTGAGTCGCACGCTGAATATCGTTGGAAGCACCGGTGGTAACACCATCAAAGCCCAGTGTCATTTCTTCCGCAATACGACCACCAAACAAGCTGCAAATCTGGCTGGTCAGTGCCTGCTTACTCTGGCTGTAACGATCCTCTTCCGGCAGGAACATGGTCACACCCAGCGCACGGCCACGGGGGATAATGCTCACTTTATACACAGGATCATGATCCGGCACCAGACGCCCGACAATAGCGTGACCCGCCTCATGATAAGCCGTGTTCAGCTTCTCAGATTCGCTCATCACCATGGACTTACGTTCAGCACCCATCATGATTTTGTCTTTCGCCCTGTCGAACTCAGCCATTTCTACGACACGCTTATTATCGCGGGCAGCGAACAAAGCAGCTTCGTTAACCAGGTTCGCCAGGTCAGCACCGGAGAACCCTGGCGTACCACGGGCGATCACGGAAGGCTTCACATCATCGCCTACCGGCACCTTGCGGATATGCACCTTCAGAATCTGTTCACGGCCACGGATATCAGGCAGAGGCACCACTACCTGACGGTCAAAGCGACCAGGGCGCAGCAGTGCAGGGTCAAGCACGTCAGGACGGTTGGTTGCAGCAATAACGATAATGCCATCGTTAGCTTCAAAACCATCCATTTCTACCAGCAACTGGTTCAGGGTCTGCTCACGTTCATCGTGACCACCCCCCATACCGGCACCACGATGACGACCAACGGCATCAATCTCATCGATAAAGATAATGCATGGGGCTTGCTTCTTGGCCTGCTCGAACATGTCACGGACACGGGACGCACCCACACCCACAAACATTTCAACAAAGTCAGAACCGGAAATCGTGAAGAACGGCACTTTCGCCTCACCGGCAATGGCTTTAGCCAGCAGGGTTTTACCGGTACCCGGGGAACCGACCATCAGCACACCACGGGGAATACGACCGCCCAATCGCTGGAATTTTCCCGGATCTTTCAGGAAGTCTACAAGCTCCTGAACATCATCCTTGGCTTCATCAACACCCGCCACATCGCTGAATGTGGTTTTGATCTGATCTTCAGACAGCAGGCGCGCCTTGCTCTTACCAAAGCTCATTGGGCCACCACGGCCACCGCCGCCGCCCTGCATCTGGCGCATGAAGAACATAAATACCGCGATAATCACCAGAATCGGGAAGCTGGCTACCAGCAGCTGAGTCCAGATGCTTTGTTTTTCAATCGGCTTGGCTTCAACCTGCACGTTGTTGCGCAGCAGCTCGTCCATCAGTTTGTCGTCACGAATCGTCGGCGGCAGATTGGTTTCAAAACGCTCACCATTATTCAGTACACCGGACAGCGTAAAGCCATCAATAGTGACCTGACCAACCTGACGGTTTTCAACCTGACTAACAAAATCAGAATAATTCAGTCTTTGGGTGGCTGACTGCATGCCATCAAAATTCTTGAAGACAGTCAGCAACACCAACGCAATAATGACCCAGAGGATCAGATTCTTTGCCATATCGTTCAAGGAACTACCCTCTTTGCTCATGAATGCCTGCTACTACGGCAGACGTGAAAAAAACTAGAACGTCGCGTCGCTTCACTTGCGCTTTTGTCATCATTCTCAGGCTGTATTCGCCACCCTCTAAACCTCACAAACCCTACAAAAAACAGTGTTTTTGTAGTAAATCAGACTACTACGGGCATAACATACACCAAAGCCCTGCATATCAACAGACGGAAACCCATAGAAAACAGCTATCAGCCTGATAAATAACTACCGCTTTACCGGTCTTTTTATGCAATCGTTTCCGCAGTTACACCGGCAGAGAACTGATCACTCTCAGGGGCGAAACCCTTTCCCCATCAGATAAACCTCACGAGAGCGAGCCCGTGAGGCTTCAGGTTTGCGGGTAATCACTTTATCAAAGCTGCTGCGCAAATCCTTGAGATAGGGATCAAAGCCTTCACCCTGGAAAACTTTGGCAAGAAAGTTGCCACCCGGACGCAGCACCTGCCGCGCCATATCCAGCGCCAGCTCAACCAGATACATCGCCTGAGGCTGATCGACTGAGCTCATACCGCTCATATTGGGGGCCATATCGGAAATTACAAGGTCAAAGCGGTCGTCACCAATAACTTTTAATATGTCTTCCAGCACAGATTCTTCAGTGAAATCACCCTGAATAAAATCAACTCCCGCCATGGAGTTCATCGGAAGGATATCGGATGCAACCACCCGGCCTTCATCTCCTACCAACTCTGCCGCTACCTGCGACCAACCACCCGGTGCCGCGCCTAGGTCAATCACCTTCATTCCGGGGCGGATTAACTGGTCTTTTTCCTGAATTTCCAGCAACTTATAGCTGGCACGGGAGCGATAACCATCTTTTTGGGACATTTTGACATAGCGGTCATCAAAATGTTCTTGAAGCCAACGCCCACTACTTTTGGATCTAGCCATTACACATCCACACAAATTTTATTTACAGCGCTTTAGGTTCTACTGACATAAAGTTGTCACGTACCAGAACTCCCTGTGTATTATTTTTTAGCGCCTTCCGCAGACAATCAAACAGAACATCACAGAATCGTACACTCACCATTCTGCGGCGCTACAGGTTCGTCATAATACTCGTAAATTAGACCGCCATCGCTCGGTAAATATAACAATTTCTGAACAGGTGTTGGCCACTGGTGCTTCTCTCCAAGAAATTTTCCCGGCAACCTGCCAGCAACATTCCGGAGCTCAGGCAGTGACTTTGCAACCACTATGAGCTGAGCATGATGAGCAGGGATAAAGTACCCCATACCATCAAAATTTAAAGGTATTACCCTTAGCGGCTGCCCCTTAAAGCTATTAAGCACATCGGCCTGCTCTCCCAACATTAAAAAGATATAAGGCTCACAAGCAGCTTCCTTTTTAACTTTATTAACAGCATTGCACAATAAATCCTCGAGATATTCGCTCTCAGGAAAGCCAAGCAAATAAACTTTATCTGTACCGTACTGTTCAAGTACCGCATTAGCGTTTTTTTCTATAACAGGCTTATCACTGTCCCAGCATTTTTTGGGAAGATGCTTATCTGTTATCTCCACAACTGCGTACTGAGAGCGCACTGAACACTCAGCTCCCAACCAGCCGTTGCCAGCACCCACATCTACATAACCCTTACCCAGTAAATCCAGGCATTCAACCAGATTATTGAGCCCCTGTTGACTCGGCATACAATATAAATTCGCAGCAAATTTCAGCCAAACCTGAATAAAACGAATAACTGCAGCTGCCCACAATTCGTTTTCATCCGGATGCCACTCCCCTTCCAGCGCTTTCCTCCCATTTCTTTGGTCTGCACACAAGCGGTGACCGCAGGTTAGGTACCTTGAACGCCCCAACTTCATCAGTTCTGTCATATCTAAACTGTACTCAGGCAAGCGACTGCAAGAAAGGTCATTGACTTGCCTGAGCATTTTCCAGACTGTATCGACCTTATCAGGAGCCACACTGCTATCTGCAACTTTGCTGGACAAGGCCAAAGTCAAGGTATTGATGAACAGGTCATGAGTAACACCGGGTTTCATACTTACGGTGCAGGGCATCCCCATAAAAGAAGAAAACAACTGCGGAGAAAAACCTGCCAAAAGCTCGGTTGCCTGCCAGAATACACGATCAAGACTCTCTAAATTACCTGAAAGTCCGGCACTAAAACTCAGGTCTGCAGGTAAGATTTCACAGGCTTTTGAAAATGAAACAACGCTAAACGTCTGAGCCGGTATCTTAGTCTCACCACCGAAAGACAGATTGCTTTTTATCTGGACTGCATCATTGCCACCAGCCTGAGAGAATTCCAGTTTCAGACTATTAACCTTCGAATCAGGCCCTTCCACTTTTATTCTTTTGATCACGGTGAACATATTACCATCTAGAACACTGTCAGGAAGCTGCTTTAAACAGATAGTTTTAAATATCATTGTTACGAATTGATACACCTGACTCGGAATGTGAACATTCCATCCTTGAAAAAATTCTTCCAATGCTGGATATGATCTCGACCCCGCATTGAATTCAACATGATCAGCAAGAGAAAAGCCGCGACAAAACTCGCCGTGTATCGGTACCAATCCCATGCTTTCAAGTGGCAGCAAGCACTGATCATCGGTATCGATGAGACATTCTATTATTTTTTCTTTGAAATCTGAGTGATGCTGCTCTGGCAAAACCTCCACAATACCTGCTGCCAGACCATCCAGAAACTTTCCTTCTGGCCATTGATTACAAAAAGCAAGCAATATTGCTTCTACTGGCGGCTCATCGGTAATGGTAATTGGCTCACCGCTAACTGAATTATAAGGTGCTAACACTCGACCAAATACTTCATCTTGTTGCCATTCGCTGAACCATTGCTGCAGTATGTTTAAATGTTTCCAGAAAACATAGTTGTTGAGCTTTTCCGAGTTTAAAAACTTTTTTATATATTCTTCTAGACTAGCAACAACACGGCATGCATCACTACCATCTCCGCCAGGAGGTGTACGAAACGGTTGACTACCCCCTCCATTATCTACGAACTCATTAGGTTCTGGAAATTCCCCTCTCCCCTGAGAAGCCTGATCTGAAGAACCAACGGATTTTCTGGCAACAGACTGTGTAGCAGGGCAAAAACATGATCATTTTTTGATCAGTTGTTGCCAAGGCTTTTAACCCCTGAAAGAGTAGAATACCTACTTTTTCATGATCAATACCGCTCTGCTATCTCGCTTTGAAACCTTCACTGACTCCCGAGACCCCAAAAAAGTGACCCACGTTTTGGCCGAGGTCATATTTATGGCAACCTGTGCCATTCTCTGCGGGGCAGACGACTGGAATAGTATGAGAATGTTCGCCCTGACACGGGAAGAGTGGTTCCGCAAGCATCTCTCCCTTCCCGGCGGCATTCCGTGTGCCATGACCTTCTATCGTCTTTTCAGATCGCTTGACCCAGAAGAGTTCCGGATGATTTTTGTTGCCTGGATGAGAGATGTCATGACAGGCCTCGAGCTGTCAGATAGTCGAGTGGTCGCGCTGGACGGTAAGACAGTAAAAGGCTCAGCCTGGAACAAGGGCAAAGATGCTATTCATATGGTTAATGCCTGGTGTACCGAAGTCGGCTTGTCTCTCGGGCAGTATAAGGTTGACTCTAAGTCGAATGAAATAACGGCGATTCCCGAACTGCTGAAATTGCTGGAACTCACAGGTAGCCTGGTCACTATCGACGCGATGGGATGCCAGAAAAAGATAGCTGATGCCATCCTGAAGAAAGACGCAGATTATCTGCTGGCGGTAAAGGGCAACCAGAAAAAACTCTATGGTGAAGTCACTCGCCGGTTTGATCAGTATTGGCATGATAATCCGGCAGATGCTCCTTCTGCCCGGTTCGCAGAAACAGATGAATACGCACATGGTCGTGGAGAACATCGCCGCTGTTGGGCTGTACAGGACATAGAGCAGTTTCCGGTAGCCGCCAGCTGGAACGCGAAAACAATTGCAGTTGTACAGTTAGATTGTCGGAAAAAAAATAAGGGTGAAACCCTGCTACGCTATTTTATCTCCAGCCGACAGCTCTCAGCTGAAGATATTCTGCAAGCCACTCGTATGCATTGGCGAGTAGAAAATCAGCTTCATTGGGTGATGGATGTTGCATTTGATGAAGATCGCTGCCGAGCCCGAAAGGATAATACAGCTGAGAATCTGGCCATTACTCGTCAGGTGACTCACAACCTCCTGAAAATGGATACAACTGTAAAAGGCGGGATCAAGAACAAGCGTAAGAACTGCGGCTGGGATATAAACCACATGGAGAATGTATTGGGGTTGTTCAAAAAATGATCATGTTTTTGCCCTGGACTGTGTAGACTGAGAATTACTTCCACCGTCAGGACAAAGATTAATAGGGATATCGGATTTCTTTTGTACATAAGTGTCATCACTACGCTCACAGCAGAGATCACCTATGAACAAATTATTAACTTGACGCCCTCGGCAACCTGACTCGCTGCAAACAATCCCTTCATGTAAAAACCTATCAATATCAGCACTAATAACTACATTACTTATGCCTGCCCCATCTCTCAGAACTACTTTAAAGCCGTCCTTAATATTTTGTCCCGGTAAAATAACCGGCCACGCTTCTTTGGCTAAATCGCATTGAACACTCAGTGGGATCGCTCTCCCATTCAGGTCACCTACAAGACCTGTGAAGTGGTTATAGTTCTCCGGACACACAAACACGGGTAATATTGCAGCCCATTAAGGTGTGTCCAAATGTCAGAAAAGAAAACGAAAACATATACAGCTGAGTTCAAGGAATCTGCAGTAAAACTGGCTGTAGAGTCTGATAAACCGGTGACAGAAACAGCCAGAGAGCTTGAGGTGAACGCTAACACCCTGCACACCTGGATTGCTAAGTATCACCGTCCTAAGGCTACCAGTAAGCCTCAGAAGAACGATGAGCATATATACGACGAACTCAAGCGTTTGCGCAAAGAGAACGCCAGACTGAAAGAAGAGCGAGCCATATTAAAAAAGGCGGCCGCCTTCTTTGCCAAAGAGTGTCACTGAAGTTTCAGTTCATCAGTGATAACCGGGAGCAATTCAGCCTCTCAGCCATGTGCCGGGTCATGTCGGTATCCCGTAGTGGCTACTATGAGTGGCTCTCTCGCCCGGTATCCAAGCGTTCTCAGGAGGATCAGGCATTGAAGGCAGACATTCGGGAGATTCACGAAAAACACCGTCAGCGCTATGGGGCACGCCGTATTAAAAATGACCTTGCTGATCTGGGTAAAACCGTCAGCCGTAAGCGCGTGGCT
Source organism: Endozoicomonadaceae bacterium (assembly GCA_965261725.1). Classification (GTDB taxonomy): domain Bacteria; phylum Pseudomonadota; class Gammaproteobacteria; order Pseudomonadales; family Endozoicomonadaceae; genus CANDOC01. The sequence continues at coordinate 293,216 of CBDHDU010000012.1, forward strand.
CGTCTGATGAGAGAGGAAGACCTGGTTTGTAAGACCAAACGTAAATTCAAGGCGACAACTAACTCAAGCCACAACAAGCCGGTGGCTGACAACATACTGAAGCGTGACTTCCACCGGGAGCAGCCTGACCAGGCCTACACCGGCGATATTACGTATATCCCAACCCGGGAAGGTTGGCTCTACCTCTCCGTCTTCATTGACCTGTGCTCACGGGCTGTTGTGGGCTGGTCCATGAGTAGCAGGATGACAGCGACGCTGGTGACAGATTCTCTGCAGATGGCTATGTGGAAGCGCAGACCAAAAGCTGGCTTGCTGGTGCATAGCGATCGGGGCAGCCAGTATGTCTCAGAGTGCTACCAGAAGTTGTTGGGCGAAAATGAGTTTGTCTGTAGCATGAGCCGCAAAGGTAATTGCTGGGATAATGCGGTGGCTGAAAGCTTCTTCCACACACTGAAAACTGAGCTGATTCATCATGAAGACTTCCAGACTAGAGAAGAGGCTCAGCAGGCCATATTTGAGTACATTGAAGTGTATTACAACCGCCAGAGAAAGCACTCAACTAACGGCTACCTTGCACCGTTCAAGTATGAACAACAGCTTGCCGAGGCAGCGTAAAAAAGTGTCCGGAAAACTCTTGCCATATCACTGCCTCTTCCAACGGCACCACTAAATACTTTTCTCTCGAAGATACCTCCGATCCTTTCACCCCATATAAAACCTGCCTTTTCTTTAAAGCTAGAGCGTCATTACACATATACGAGGAAGGATATAAATAACATGCACTATTTTCAGGTAACGCTCTCAACACTTCATCCAGCGGCATACCAGGATGTATTAAATAGGTATTCTTGTGTTCAATACTGTGGACACTTTTTCCAGTAATACCAAGGGTTTCAGTGCATAGGATACTTTTTAGCAGGTCTGAGAAACCCCAAACTTGCAATTAAATCCTAGCCCTTGCGGTGCAAGCCTTGGTGCATCAATGTTGAGTTCTCGAAAAACTGTCCACAGTATTGTGTGTTGTGTCTTCCCAAAACCTGACTTCATATGCGTAGTATCTTCCACCACGCCTGAGCGAACTAATTCTGCAAATTTTGCCTCCCCCTGAGTAGCATATAAATCTAATGAGAAAAATAAATGACAAATGAAGAACATTAATTTCAAACAAACTCGGTTAAGTACTCAGACAAATGAAATCATATATTCCTGACCAAACATATCAAAAACACGTTTTAGTTCTTTTTGGAATTCAGCAAAGTTCATAATCTTCAAGAGGTTAAGCCACTCATACTTTACCTTGTCCCATAAAATCTCAATCAGATTTAATTCCGGTGAATAGGTGGGCAGATAGCAAACAATCAGCTTCTTTTCGATCATCCAATCATCCAGTTTCTCTCGGAACTTTTTGCAGGTATGAATGCTGGCATTATCGACTACCACCAAAGTGTACCGGTCGCCAGTGCTGTATTTCGGGTCTTGCATCTGTTCAGCAAAATCTTCAAATACACGGATGACTTCATCACCAGTCACTGCTCCGCAGACAGGATAGTAAAACAAATCGTTATCACGATTCATGAAACCCAGAACATTTATGCGCTGACTATTGACCGAGGAAACTCTCAACTGCTCTCCCTTCTGTTGCCAGGCATATGGAATGCACGGTTGTTGGGAGAAGCCCGACTCATCAAAATAGAACAGATTTATAAGGCCTTTGCGCTCAGCTTCCTGAGCATTTTTCAGCGCGTGATGACGGCGCTCAAAAGATTCTTGATCTCGCTTATGCCGACAGGACTTTCGTACCCGCTTGTAAACCAGCCCGATTTTTTTTTGCCATCCTCTTCAGAGTTTTTAATGAAGCCGATTTGCCAGTTTCTTCTTCAAGTTTTGCCTGCGCATAAGATATGCGGCGAGGCTCCTCTGAAATCAGTTCAGCGAGGCGTTGCGTTTCCTGAGCATTGTAGATCGGCTGCGGACCGCCGCCATGGGCTTTGTATAGCCCTCGTATACCTAAGAACTCCCAGTCATCAATCCACCGAGAGACTGTCTGATACTGAACATCAAAAACATCCGCTATCTGGGACAGAGAGTACCCCTTCAAGCTGAGCAATACCGCATGAGCACGCTCTCTTACGCAAGGCAAAGACCCGTTGCGCATGGCGCACTTTAGCGTATGGATAATGGCACTATCAGTGATGGAGCAAGCAGTCTTCTTCATAACAACAGACGCAGAGTTGCAATAACAAATAATATAGCTCACTGCCAAGCAGTACTATCGTATGCTGAATAAGCATTCAATATATGAAAACTATTATCCGGGTACTTACTTCTGTAAATATTCAAAACTAAGTACCTACTGACAAAATACAGCCCAATAGATTTAAGTAGAGCTTAGAAACAAGAGCGTATAGCACCTAAGTCAAACAGGTTAATTCTCACGACCAAACATCAAAAATACGCTAAAACGTCTTTGCATATAAAAATGAAACAGGTTGTTTCAAGTATCATAAGAATTAAAGTAATATTGCGAGCCTTTTAACAATACGGCTCTTGTATGGTCTCTCTGTTCAAAACGCCAGATGAGAGCCATATAACCAGATTCTACTATCCCCCTACGACCTGGAACTATGAATATGTCGCTAACAGCAACCCAAAAGAAGCGCTTCCGGAGCCTTGGCCATAACCTGAACCCGGTTGTTACCGTAGCTGAAAACGGCCTGAGTGAAGGTGTTATTCAGGAAGCCAGCCGCGCTCTGGACGATCACGAGCTGATCAAGGTGAAATTCCAGGTTAACGACCGCGATATCCGTAAAGAGTGGATGGTCGAACTGTGCCAGAAAATGGAAGCTGAAATGGTACAGACTATCGGCAAGATTGCCCTGATTTACCGCCCGGCAGAAGAACCAAATCCTCGCCTGTCGAACCTGATGCGATAACAAGCAGGCACAGCAAAAGGCATACGAAAAAGACGAAGTAGTCACCTACTTCGCCTTTTTCGTTATCATGAGACTTTCAACACCAACGGTGATAAAAGAATTTACTTACGGTTAAACGTGAGAAACCTCATCGATCTCATATTCAACCATACCGCCCGGAGTAGTAACGGTAACGACGTCACCCTCTTCCTTACCGATCAGTGCCCGAGCAATCGGAGAGTTAACAGAGATGCGGTTCTGCTTGATATCAGCCTCATCATCGCCAACAATTTTATAAACAACCGCCTGCTCATCATCCAGATTGGTCATGGAAACAGTGACACCGAAAATCACCTTCCCGGTATTCTCTATTCCATTAATATCAATAACCAGCGCTGCACCCAGCTTGGCTTCGATATCAGTAATCCGGGCTTCAACAAAGCCCTGCTGCTCACGGGCCGCATGATATTCAGCATTTTCCTTCAGGTCACCCAGTTCACGCGCTTCAGCAATTGCCTGGCTGATGCGTGGCCGTTCAACGGTCTTCAGACGGTTTACTTCCTCACGCAGGGCTTTTTCACCCTCCACCGTCATGGGAACTCGATTCATCCAATCTTACCTTCGTGCAAATCCTGTAAACGTCTTACTGCTCTCTCCGGGCCGAACTGGATCGCTCGCGCGACGGCTTCGGCACCAGCCAAGGTAGTAGTGTAGAGTACCTTGTGAGTCAGTGCGGATCGACGGATTGTATACGAGTCGGCTATGGCCTGACGACCCTCTGTGGTATTAACCATTAATGCCGCCTCACCATTAACAATCATATCTACCAGATGCGGACGTCCTTCAAGTACTTTATTGACTACTGTGACAGGCAATCCTGCCGCTTTAATCACAGCTGCCGTTCCTTTGGTTGCATAGATATCAAAACCAATCTCACGTAGCAATGCAGCTACACCTGCAATTCTTGGCTTATCCTGATCACGCACACTGAGAATGACATTACCACCGGCAGGAAGTTTCATTTTTACTGCAAGTTGCGCTTTGGCATAAGCTTCAGCAAAAGTATGCCCGACACCCATAACTTCGCCAGTAGAGCGCATTTCAGGGCCAAGAATCGGATCGACACCGGGGAATTTATTGAACGGGAATACCGCTTCTTTAACAGTGAAATAAGGTGGGATTATTTCTTCTGTAAAGCCAACATCCTCCAAAGAGTTACCAGCCATTACCCGTGCAGCAATTTTTGCCAGCGAAGTACCAATGCATTTGGAAACAAACGGCACTGTGCGAGAAGCACGCGGATTGACTTCGATAACGTAAATCTCTCCATCCTGAACCGCCAGCTGCACATTCATCAAACCCACAACACCAAGCTCAAGCGCCATCGCCTTCACCTGCTCACGAATCTGAGTCTGAGTTTCGTGATCGAGACTGTATGGCGGCAATGAACAACCAGAGTCGCCTGAATGAATACCTGCCTGTTCGATATGCTGCATGATGGCGCCGATAACAACCTCTTTGCCATCGCACACCGCATCCACATCAACTTCAATCGCGTGAGACAGGAAGTAATCCAGCAGTACCGGACTTTCGTTAGAAACCTGTACGGCTTCGTGCATATAACGATTCAGTTCTTCTTCTGAACTGACAATTTCCATCGCCCGACCACCCAGCACATAAGATGGTCGTACAACCAGCGGATAGCCAATTTCCTGCGCTTTCTCGATTGCCTCTTCAGCACTGCGTACAGTGGCATTAGAAGGCTGCTTCAGCCCCAGCACCTGAATCATATGCTGAAAACGTTCACGATCTTCCGCACGATCAATCGCTTCAGGGCTGGTACCGATAATCGGTACGCCTTCTGCTTCAAGCGCGCGCGCCAGCTTCAGTGGTGTTTGCCCGCCATACTGAACAATGACGCCTTTGGGCTTTTCCACATCAACAATGGCCAATACATCTTCCAGTGTTACCGGCTCAAAGTAGAGTCGGTCAGAGGTATCGTAATCGGTGGAAACAGTTTCAGGGTTACAGTTGACCATGATGGTTTCATAACCATCTTCGCGCATGGCAAGCGCTGCATGCACGCAGCAGTAATCGAATTCAATGCCCTGGCCGATACGGTTCGGACCACCACCGATAACCATAATCTTGTCACGGTCACCCGGCAGTGCTTCACATTCTTCATCGTAGCTGGAATACATGTAAGCCGTCGTTGAAGAAAACTCGGCAGCACAAGTATCTACTCGTTTGAACACAGGCTTAACGCCCGCATCCAAGCGCACCTGGCGCAAGTTACTTTCTGATACTCCCAGCAAATCAGCGAGTCGCGTATCACTGAAACCTTTACGTTTCAGGCGACGTAACTCAATACCATCAAGATCAGACAACCCCTGACCGGAAAGCACCTTCTCATCACGCACAATGTCTTCTATCTGGATCAGGAACCAGGGATCAATTTTGGTTCGCTCAAAGATATCTTCCAGACTGAAACCATGGCGGAAGGCATCCGCCACATACCAGATACGCTCAGCACCCGGCACTGCAAGTTCGGCTTTGATTTTATCCAAAGCACCGTCAGCATCGGCTTCAACTTGTGGATCAAAACCGGTGGCACCGGTTTCCAGACCACGCAAAGCCTTCTGTACCGATTCCTGGAAGTTACGGCCAATGGCCATAACCTCACCAACAGACTTCATTTGGGTTGTCAGGCGGGCATCAGCCTGAGGGAATTTTTCAAAAGCAAAGCGTGGAATTTTAGTAACAACATAATCAATCGCCGGTTCAAAAGATGCAGGTGTTACACCGCCGGTAATTTCATTACGCAGTTCATCAAGGGTATAACCAACAGCAAGCTTGGCAGCGACTTTGGCAATAGGAAAACCGGTTGCTTTGGAAGCCAGCGCCGATGAACGCGATACCCGTGGGTTCATCTCAATCACAACCATACGACCATCGTCCGGGTTTATCCCGAACTGCACATTGGAGCCGCCGGTCTCAACACCAATCTCCCGCAGAACAGCAACCGATGCATTACGCATTAGCTGATATTCTTTGTCGGTCAGGGTTTGTGATGGTGCGACAGTAATCGAGTCACCGGTATGCACACCCATCGGATCAAAATTTTCAATGGAACAGACAATAATGCAGTTATCATTACGATCCCGCACCACCTCCATCTCATACTCTTTCCAGCCGATCAGGGATTCATCAATGAGCAACTCACTGGTTGGTGACAGATCGAGCCCACGGGTACAGATTTCCTCAAACTCTTCCTTGTTATAAGCAATACCGCCACCGGTACCACCCATAGTAAACGACGGACGAATAATACAGGGAAAACCCACCTGATCGAGCACGCCCTGCGCTTCTTCCATTGAGTGAGCAATACCGGAACGAGGCGTCTCCAGACCAATATTACGCATGGCTACATCAAACAGCTGCCGATCTTCAGCTTTATCAATGGCCTGTTGATCGGCACCAATCAGCTCTACACCATATTTTTCCAGCACGCCCTGATGATACAAATCCAGCGCACAGTTGAGTGCTGTTTGCCCGCCCATTGTTGGTAGCAGTGCCTTCGGGCGCTCTTTTTCGATAACTTTGGCAACGGTTTCCCAGCGAATGGGCTCAATGTAAGTTGCATCCGCCATGGACGGATCGGTCATGATCGTAGCCGGGTTGGAGTTCACCAGAATGACCCGGAAACCTTCCTCTTTTAATGCCTTGCAGGCCTGGGCACCGGAATAATCAAATTCACACGCCTGACCGATAATGATCGGGCCGGCACCCAGAATGAGAATACTGTCGATATCTGTACGCTTGGGCATGGCCTGTTTTTCTTGCTCTGGTACTGTTATAGAAATGCCAACTGCTGTGGCTTCCGACATTTTCATGCTTCAGGGAGAGCGACTGTTTCACTCTCCCCGAATAGTTATCGGGCACTCATTAACTCAACAAACTGATCAAAAAGCGGCGCCACATCGTGCGGCCCCGGACTCGCTTCGGGATGCCCCTGAAAACTGAATGCTGGCTTATCTGTACGACGTATGCCCTGCAACGTACCATCAAACAGTGATTTGTGAGTCGCTTCCAAACAAGCTGGCAGAGAATCTTCCGCAACCGCAAAACCATGGTTTTGGCTGGTAATCATCACTTTACCTGACGATAGTTCCTGCACCGGATGGTTAGCACCATGGTGACCAAACTTCATCTTCTCGGTTTTGGCGCCACTGGCAAGTGCCAGCAGCTGATGCCCGAGACAAATACCAAAAACCGGTATATTGGTTTCCAGAACAACCTGAATAGCGTTAATGGCATATTCGCACGGCTCCGGATCGCCCGGACCATTTGAAAGGAAAATACCGTCTGGCTTTAAAGCTAAAACATCTGCCGCCGGAGTTTGCGCAGGAACGACGGTCAAACGACAGCCTCGCGCCGCCAGCATCCGCAGAATATTGCGTTTGACGCCAAAATCATAAGCAACCACATGGAAGCGGGGATCACTGATCTCTGCATGAGCATCAGTCTCAAGCGCCCAGACACCCTCATTCCAGTCATAAGAATGAGTGGTGGTCACTTCCCTGGCCAGATCCATTCCTTTCAGGCCGGGAAAATCTTTTGCCTGCCTGAGAGCTTCAGTTTCATCCAGCGCTTTATCACCGGCCACAATACAGCCACTTAAAGCACCCTTTTCACGCAGCAGGCGTGTCAGCCTTCGGGTATCAATATCCGCGATAGCGACAATGTTCCGTGCTTTCAGCCATTCATCCAGTGACTGCTGGCTGCGCCAGTTACTGGTAACAGGGGCAAGGTCACGAATAATCAGGCCCGCAGCATGGATCTGTGTCGATTCATCATCAACATCAGTAATGCCGGTATTGCCAATATGGGGATAAGTGAGAGTAACGAGTTGTCGGGAGTAGGATGGGTCGGTAAGAATTTCCTGATAGCCGGTCATGGCGGTATTGAAAACCACCTCGCCGCTGCTAATGCCATCAGCGCCGATAGCGACACCCCGGAACAGACTACCATCTTCCAGGGCCAGTAGGGCTGGCTTGCTCAACGAGACCTCCCTCATTCGATCTTCTTTTACTGCTTATTGACTGTTCTTTTTTTACACAGTTTTGAGTGACATGCGATCACTCGGGGTATGCGCACGATCTCACACCCTGCCTGTCTACACAACATGCATATGTTTGCATAACGAAGGCATGAGCCGAAAAAAAGCGAGATTCGGAAATAAACCGATCTCGCTTTTTAAAGAACTCTTGCCACTGCCTTATCGCGGCAAATTTTTCGGATTCTACCTATCAAACAAACCTGATGTCCAGAAAAATTATTTATCTTCTTCTACTCTGCCCGGATAGCGGAGCACGTCTCATTTTTTCCTGACCTCTGGCTCGTGGAGGCTTAGGCGGTGGCTCCGCATATGTTCGCAGTGGCTTTGGAGGTGGTGCAGATGGCGAAGCGACATACTCTCTCAAATAACCCGCAGTAAAATCACCTGTAGCATTTTCGGCTGTTCTCTTTGCTTTGTATGGCAACTCTGCCCAGCCATACCGGCCAATCACCTCTGATACTTTGACTGGTTCCGCCGCCATAACCTCTTCAAGACATCCGGGTGTTAATTTATCCATTACCGAAATCATTTTCGCATCGTCTACCCCAACAAGAGGCTTGCCAGCACCATACTTCTGGTTATATTCAGGAATTCCCTTTTTGGGTAAATGATCAAATACCAGAATCAGCTTCTCCAGCGATGGCGGTGCCCCGGATGCTTTGGCTGCGGCAAACAGACGCCCCATAAATGAAATTTGCATCCGTACAAGGTTTTCCTGAGCGAATGGATCCTCTGGAGGAGGCGCTGAGAGGACTTCTTCCCCTCCCACAAACTGGCAAACGATTTCCGGTGAAACGCCCAAGCCGACAGACTCGCCTCTCTCCAGTGCCTCCTGCAACTTGTACGCTTCCTGCATGTAATGATGACGGGTTAAGTGCTGCAGGCTGCCATAACTCAACATTCCGTACTTACCAGCCTGAGTCATTGCCGCTGCAAGAATATACGGCCGGTATTCGGCACCCGTCAGTTTTAACAAAGTTTCATTAACCAAAAGAGTCCGCTTGTCATCCGGCCAGCACGATTGCACTCTAAAAATAAGATCAACAGCGAGCCTGGCTTCTTCAGGTGTTCTTACCCCCTCGCTGCAGTCAAAGAAAGTATCCAGACACTGAAATTGTTGATCAACAGTCATAATTCTTAATAGCCTGGCAAGACCATCAAGATCAGAATTCAACATTTTCAACATATCAGATCCACCGCGATGAGCATCTGCTTTCATCGCATCGCAGACCTTCTGAGGGTCAAGTTTTTTTGAGTAGGCCAGTTTCTTAAGCTTGTTTCGACTAAAAAAACTGCCTCGTTTTTTCATTGCGCCTGAGGTCTGCCTTCTACCCAGACTGGCAGCTTCATATCCTTGCTTTGATTCCAGTGTTGGTTTCACCTGCTCAGAAACCGCCTGAGCGGACTTGTTCCCAAACCTGCTTTTTAGCTTCTTTAGATTTCTTTTAAACCAACCGTCCTGAGTATCTAACCTAACAGCCGCATGAGAAGCTTCTGAACGCTTAAACCACCCCATCCAAATATCCTTATTCTTTGGGCTTTATTATTTGAGATTAGACAATTTGGTTTATTGGCAATAAAAGACAGGCACAAAAAAAGCGGTACTCTTGCAAGCACCGCTTTTCGATTCAAACCGCCACAGTATCAGCCAGTCATATCGTCAAAGAACTGTTTCACACCATCAAAGAACGATGCTTTCTTCGGAGACTGTTTGCCATGACCTTCTGATTCGAAAGTAGCCTGCAGCTCTTCCATCAGCTCTTTCTGGCGCTTGGTGAGGTTAACCGGCGTTTCAACAGTCACACGACACATCAGGTCGCCCGCACTGCCACCACGTACCGGGGTTACACCCTTACCGCGCAGACGGAACAATTTACCGGTCTGGGTTTCTTCAGGGATCTTCAATTTGACGCGACCATCCAGCGTCGGTACTTCCAGCTCACCACCCAGCGCAGCATCAACAAAGGAAATCGGCACATCACAGTACAGATGCTTGCCGTCACGCTGGAAGATCGCGTGTTCAGCCACTTCAACCTGGACATACAGATCACCGGCCGGACCACCATTAACGCCTGCTTCGCCTTCACCGGCCAGACGAATACGGTCACCAGTATCCACACCCGCCGGAATCTTGACCGCCAAAGTTTTGTATTCTTTGGTACGACCATGACCATGACAGTCACGGCAAGGGTCTTTCACAATCTTGCCGCTGCCGTGACAGTCCGGGCAGGCCTGCTGTACAGAGAAGAAGCCCTGCTGCATGCGAACCTGGCCATGACCACCACAGGTGCCACAGGTCGCAGGCTTGGTACCTTTCTTGGCACCGGAACCCAGGCAGCTCTTACATTCCACCAGCGTGGGAATGCGGATTTCTTTGTTGCAACCGCGAACCGCTTCTTCCAGTGTCAGGTCAAGAGAGTAACGCAGATCAGCGCCACGCTGTGCTGCATTGGCACGACCACCACCGCCGCCTCCGCCGCCGCCGAAGATATCACCGAAAACATCACCGAAAATATCGCTGAAGCCACCGGCACCACCAAAACCACCAGCACCGGCTCCCATATTCGGGTCAACACCTGCGTGACCATACTGGTCGTAGGCTGAACGCTTCTGCGGATCAGACAGGATCTCAAACGCTTCGTTAACTTCCTTAAACTGATCTTCAGCTGCTTTATCATCCGGGTTACGGTCCGGGTGATACTTCATCGCCATCCGGCGATAAGCGCGCTTAATTTCCTTATCCGAAGCTCCACGCTCAACATCCAGAACTTCGTAGTAATCACGCTTTGACATAATATGAGAAACCTTTACAACAACGCGGGAGGCCAGTTACCTGAGGAATTTCATCATCAGTTCCTGATGCTCCCGCGTTGCGGCGCCAGACGCCTTATCCGCTTGCAGCGACCCGGTTCGCCGGGCACCTGTACTTATTTAGTTAGAAATATTCGCGATTACTTGCGATCTTCCTTAACTTCTTCGAACTCAGCGTCAACAGCGTCAGCACCGGCGTGAGAAGTTTCTTCCTGCTTGGCACCGGCACCTGCGCCACCAGCAGCACCCATGTCCGGACCCGCCTGCTGAGCCTGTTCAGCGTACAGCTTCTGTGCCAGAGTTGCGGAAGCGTCAGACAGTACTTTAGTCTTGGCTTCGATATCGTCCTTGTTGTCGCCCTTCAGTGCTTCTTCCAGCTCTTTAGCAGCGGACTCAATCGCATTCTTCTCTTCTTCAGTCGCCTTGTCACCGGCTTCTTCCAGAGTTTTGCGAGTAGCGTGAACCAGACTGTCACCGGTGTTACGGGCAGTTGCCAGTTCTTCAAACTTGCGATCTTCCTCAGCGTTAGCTTCGGCGTCTTTCACCATTTGATCGATTTCATCATCGCTCAGACCGGAAGAAGCCTGAATCTTGATGGACTGCTCTTTACCAGTCGCCTTGTCTTTGGCAGATACGTGCAGGATACCGTTGGCATCGATGTCGAAGCTGACTTCGATCTGTGGCATGCCACGTGGAGACGGTGGAATGTCAGTCAGGTTGAACTGACCCAGAGACTTGTTGTTCATCGCCTGCTTGCGCTCACCCTGCAGCACGTGAATGGTCACGGCATTCTGGTTGTCTTCAGCAGTAGAAAACACCTGGGACTTCTTGGTCGGGATAGTGGTGTTCTTTTCGATCAGCGGAGTCATCACACCGCCCATGGTTTCGATACCCAGCGTCAGCGGGCTAACGTCCAGCAGCAGTACGTCGGTCTTGTCACCGGACAGTACGCCACCCTGCAGCGCAGCACCCATGGCTACCGCTTCGTCAGGGTTTACGTCACGACGGGCTTCCTTACCGAAGAACTCAGCAACCTTCTGCTGAACCATTGGCATACGGGTCTGACCACCCACCAGAATCACTTCGTCGATATCAGAGAAGTCCAGATCAGCATCTTTCAGTGCAGTGCGGCAAGGTTCGATAGAACGCAGAACCAAGTCTTCAACCAGCGCTTCCAGCTTGGCACGGGTTACTTTAACGTTCAGGTGCTTAGGACCGGTTGCATCTGCAGTGATGTACGGCAGGTTAACGTCGGTCTGCTGAGCAGAAGACAGTTCGATCTTGGCTTTTTCAGCCGCTTCTTTCAGACGCTGCATCGTCAGTGCATCACCTTTCAGGTCGATGCCCTGGTCTTTCTTGAATTCGTCGGCGAGGTAATCGATCATGCGCATGTCGAAGTCTTCACCACCCAGGAAGGTGTCACCGTTGGTGGACAGCACTTCAAACTGGTGCTCGCCGTCAACGTCAGCAATTTCGATAATGGAGATATCGAAGGTACCACCACCCAGGTCGTATACGGCAACAGTCTGATCACCGGCTTTTTTGTCAACACCGTAAGCCAGTGCCGCTGCAGTCGGCTCGTTGATGATACGCTTAACGTCCAGACCGGCGATGCGGCCAGCATCTTTGGTCGCCTGACGCTGGGAGTCGTTGAAGTAAGCCGGTACGGTTACAACCGCTTCGGTCACTTCTTCGCCGAGGTAGTCTTCGGCGGTTTTCTTCATTTTCTTCAGGATTTCAGCAGAGATTTGCTGAGGGGCTTTTTTGTCACCCTTGGCTTCAACCCAGGCATCGCCATTGTCAGCTTTCAGAATTTTGTAAGGCACCATTTCGATGTCTTTCTGAACTTCGGCATCTTCAAAACGACGGCCGATCAGACGTTTGATCGCAAACAGGGTGTTAGCCGGGTTAGTAACGGCCTGACGCTTGGCTGGCTGACCTACCAGAATCTCACCATCGTCGGTGTAGGCGATGATGGAAGGAGTCGTACGCGCACCTTCAGCGTTTTCAATCACCTTCATGCTCTCGCCATCCATGATGGATACGCAGGAGTTAGTGGTGCCCAGGTCGATACCGATGATCTTGCCCATTTTCAAATTTCTCCAGTCTTGATCTGGTGTCCGGTTTTGCCGGTCACCATTACTGCAATCTGTTCCTGATCCGGCTCATCTCGATGATGGCCGGGGCATTTAATCTCTGTTTGCATTGCTATATGGGAGCGTTTAAAACGTTTTCAACCCCGATGAATGCAAATTGTGAATTTTTTTACTAAATCAGTTGGAAACCACAACCATCGCCGGACGCACCAGACGGCCGTTCAGCAGGAAGCCTTTCTGGAATACATTCATCACGGTATTCGGTTCCATATCCGGGTTAGGCAGCATGGACATGGCTTCATGCTTCTGTGGGTCAAATGGCTCGCCAATCGGGTTGATGGCTTCAACACCGTGCTTCTTCAGGGAGTCCATAAACAGGTTCAGGGTCATTTCGATCCCTTCACGCATGGCCTTCACGCTTTCATCATCAGCCGGGATGGTTTCCAGCGCACGATCCAGACTGTCGACAACCGGCAGCATGTCTTTGGCAAATTTTTCAACGCTGAATTTATGGGCTTTTTCCACATCCAGCTGGGCGCGGCGACGAACGTTCTGCATATCAGCCTGGGCTCGCAGTACCTGATCGCGAGCTTTGTCCAGTTCAGCCAGAGCAGAGGTCAGTTCTTTCTGCATGGTTTCACCAACTTCAGCTTCGCTGGTTTCTTCTGCAGCCGCTTCAGCTTTTTCTTCAGCAGCAGTTTCCTGAGTTTCAGTTTCCTGAACCGGAGCTTCTTCAGCCGGGGCTTCTGTCGCGTCTACAGCGATTTCTTCCTGAGCAACCTTTTCCTCTGGTGCTTCTTTAATACTTTCAGCCTTAACCTTCTGCTCGTCACTCATTCCTGCTTCTCCCAAAAACCGGTTGTCATAACAGCTTGTGATATTCGTTATCCAAGCTGTTAAAAATTAACTGAAGCGATATATGGGGATGGGAGCAAAAGATTCAAGGATTACTACAAAATTTTAATTCTCAATTAGTTTGTCTCCATCCCAAAAAAGTTAAAGCCGGTTGGGTTTTGCTGAAAATACCCTGATTGGCTAGACATCAATTTCTTGGAGGATCGCCTTCTAACCAGTTTTCGTAAGCTTTCCGAATCCTGAGACTGCGAAAGAGTACGCTCCCTCCTGCGCTGAAACTCATCCTTTTCACAAACCCTTAGTTGATAATGGAGCCGAGATCCATTGCACTCAATTTCGAACTCTATTGTTTGTCCTGTAGAGAAGTATGTGTGGTCTGAGCATGCGGACCAAAAGGTTAAAATATGACCATTCTGACTATATTTTACAACTCTGCACTGCGTCGGAATGGTTTCATTCTCCAGATCCCCTTCCCGCTCTAATACCAGCTCTCTATTTGCAGTTGAATCATGAGCTTTGCAAGCCAGTACTGAAGCATTTTCAGTGAAAACTACAGACATGGTTGATAAAACTGCATCTCCACCCGATAGCAGTACACTCTTCTGCCTGCCAAGAGGAAAGTGTTCTATACAGCCTCCAGAAAACTTTTCTATCAACCCGGAAACATCTACTTTCTTTTTTTGATTTATAACGAATCCTGAGGTGCCGGACTTCTCAAGATAAAAAAACTGACATGAATGCTTTAGCTCCAGTGACGCCTCCTGATTATCCTCCATTGCGCTGTCAGCAGAAGCATGAGTAGTAACTTTAAGTCGCTGGCAACCCAACGAAACATCTATGACTGTATTCTTTCCGTTCCAATAAACGGATTCGGAATAAATATAAGGATACTCCCTCACGTCTGAAGACAATCGGTCAAAACCCGGTATAGGTACGTTAATTGTTGTTTCCATAAGTATCTGATGAAATTTTGTATCTGCCAGAGAAGCCTCTCCCCCCAATTCTTCAACTTGCTCCTTAGGTGCAAGAAGTACTGTGCCGTCATCCTCTACATCCCCAGTGAAGAAATAGTCACCAAACAAACACCTCTGAACGGCATGTCCAGCCGACTGCCACTTCCCTTCACGAACTTTATATGTAACATCATAAATCGCCGAATTGGTCGCGTGCCCGATCGGCATCAGCACACAAACAACGATTACCACACAAATGCGTAAAAGATTATCTTTCAAGGCAGACACTCCACATGTTTGATTCTTGTTCATCGAAAGCCTGTTCAAGTGCCTGTAAATATAATGCCTACTACAGGCTACGCTAGGAGCTGTTGAAACGCTCAAAAAATAAACAGCCAAAACAGTGCGTATTTTCAAAACGAAGAAGAAAACTTTATTGACCTACGCCACAGCAACCGACACCAGAAACCTCATAAGCTCTCAGCCTTGCATACCCCCCTATCAAATCGCGATAACAGCACCCCATGCTGTTAACGAAAACAAAAGCACAGAGGAGTCCGGCCAGAACATAACAGAAAAACCTGCAATTCTGATAAGCGATATTCAGAGCATTCTGGAAAAGCTGCAGGACAAGCCCGGCGCACTGCTACCTATTCTCCACGCCATACAAGATCATTATGGTTTTATTCCCGATGTTTCCGTGCCGATGATCGCAGATGCACTGAACATCTCTAAAGCCGATGTTCACGGCGTTATTACCTTTTACCACTTTTTCCGGGATACCCGGGGTGGCAAAACCACATTGCATGTCTGCCGCGCAGAAGCCTGCCAGGCAAATGGCTCACGGGAGCTGGAAGCGCATATCAAAAACAAGCTGGGTATCGATTACCACCAAACCACCCAGGACGGCGCTGTTTCTCTTGAACCGGTTTACTGCTTGGGCAACTGCACCTGTGGCTCGAACCTCAGAACCGGCGATGATATTCATGCCCGTATGACGCCTGAACGCGTCGACGAGCTATTGTCTGAGCTGGCTACGGAGCTCACAGCATGAGCAGCATCAAGGTTTATGTCCCGACCGATACCACATCCGTATCACTTGGCGCAGACAAAGTTGCACAAGCAATTACCGAACAGGCCAGGGCGAAACCTTGGAAGGTTCCATCGTGCTAAAGAATAAATTCCAGTACTCATCAGCATTTATTATTGGCAATAAATAGCTCAATTTTTCTATGTCGCGCCGCAATGCTACATTTATGGCTCAAAATACTGAATTTGATACAAGTCACTACCTCTTCATTTGAGAAGATATGAATAAACCTTTTTTTCGCTCTGATGCCGTTCAGCGAACCTTTTGCTCAGAGAAATGAACACTCCCTAATTAACTCAGCTCGGTACTCTTCATCGAGCCCTGCCAGCTCTATCCTGCGGTTCATGCTTTTCTTAGGGAAGCGATCACTCTGATTGTGAGCATTGAAACAACAGCGCCTAACAGTGGCTAAGTTCTTTACGGCAGTGCGCTCATGGATTTTTGACGCATCTTCGGCAAAGCTGACATCGAGTTTCCAGTGCTGGCCATTCTCGATGCACCAATGAGCCCGAACACTCTCCAGCACGCTTTGAGCAGGCATTTCCCGACTCATAATGTAACAATGCAACTCTGTCGTTTGTATCGAATGGATCAGTCGATCTCTCTGAATGACAGCAAACTGAGTCAGTTTTGCCCATTCATTATCAGGATCAATCTCTGAAACGTCATTAAACACCCAGCAACGACGGTGTTCCTGACGATTACGGCTTTGCTCTTCTGTTTCTGCAAAAAAAACATTGGCATCAGTAGGCTCCGGGTCTTTCGGATGATCTTCGATGTGCTTTGTAAACACTTTCTCTATGTTTTTACAAAGCGTGGGTTGATTATTCTTGGCGCAGATTAGATAGTCTGCCTTTTTGTCCACGATCTTCTGACAGATGTCTTTCTGACAACCCATGGCGTCACTCGTTATCAGGCATCCTTCTACCACCAACATGTCCAGAATTTCTGGGATAGCAGTAATCTCATTGGATTTCCTCTCAACGGGAGTAAACCCTAATATCAGGCTGAGTTTGGCGCTGTAAGCACTGACGATATGAACCATTTTTTTACCCTTAGCGGGGCGCGATCCCCTCAGCGCCTTACCATCAATAGCTATAACGTCGTCTATATCCTGCTTATTGTTATTGTCTGGCTCGTCGTTTGCCTGATCATCAATTCTGGCAACGACATCCTGCATCCAATCAATAAAGAGCTGCATGAACGCTTTGGAGTTAATCATCATGCATACTTTCTCGATAGTGTGGTGCGAAGGCATGCCCCAGCGGTAAGGGAAGAACTGACGAAACCAAGTGAGGTTGTAGCTGCCAAAATTAGCCATGCTTTCCCACTCGTTGTAGCCACTTAAGACGCTGGCGTAAACGATAAATAGAACTTCTGGCAGCGAGTAGGTGATGTGAATAGCGCTACGCGAATCACTTAATGTCTGGAATCTATCGGTTATAGGCGTACAAGCAGGCATCCGATTAACCTCTTTTAAGGATAGAAAGAGGATGGATCATAAATTCGTGTACGTTAGTTTTAATGAAGCTTTCGCCCTGCCGAACAGGCTGACCATAACGATATTGGCGTTGAGGTTACCCGCACCAGTACCCGTGGTATGTTCTGGCTGGAACCACTGATTGAGGTTGAAACACCGGCGGGTCGTATCGCTTATGGTCCGGTTGAACCTCAGCATATTGAGCCACTGTTTAAAGCGGGTTTTCTGGAAGGTGGAGACCACCCTTTACGACTGAGCCCCGTTAATGAGATTGCCTGGCTAAAAAACCAACAACGTCGCATGTTCCGCAGACTCGGTGAAACCCGTCCGGCATCTCTGGAAGATTATCGATAGAACGGTGGTATGAAAGGGCTGGAAAAAGCCATTAATATGGTACCGCAGGCAATTATTGATGAAGTCAAAACATCCGGTTTGCGCGGACGCGGTGGTGCCGGTTTCCCGACAGGTATTAAATGGCAAACCGTGCTGGACTGCCCGGGCGATGAAAAATATATCGTCTGCAATGCCGATGAAGGCGACTCCGGTACTTTTGCCGACCGCCTGGTAATGGAATGTGATCCCTACTCGCTGATCGATGATCATTGCTGGTCTCGCCGTCGGTGCAACGCAGGGCTATATCTATTTACGCTGCGAATACCCGCGTGCTCACAAGATCCTGAATGAAGCAATTGTTACCGCCTATGCCAACAATATGCTAGGCAATAACATTCTGGGTAAAGACAAGCACTTTGATCTGGAAGTTCGCCTTACTGCTGGCGCCTATGTCTGTGGTGAAGAAACCTCTCTGTTTGAAAGTCTGGAAGGTAAACGGGGTCATGTTCGCGCTAAACCACCACTACCCGCTATAGAAGGCCTCTTTGGCAAACCGACCATCGTTAATAACGTGCTGTCGCTTACTGCTGCCAGCGACATCCTTGCTACCAGTGGCAGTGAATATCAGGCACTGGGTGTGGGTCGTTCTACCGGTACTATGCAGTTCCAGTTGGCAGGTAATATCAAGCGCGGTGGTTTGATTGAAGCACCCTTTGGTATTTCTCTGGAAGAACTGTTTTACGATTACGGCGGCTCTGCATCTGGCCGTCCTATTCGTGCAGTACAGGTCGGTGGTCCATTAGGTTCTTATCTGACCGAAGCCCAGTTTGATACGCCGATGACCTATGAAGACTTCACCGAAATCGGTGCAGTACTCGGTCATGGCGGCATTGTCGTATTTGATGACACCGCAGATATGACTCAACAGGCACGTTTCGCCATGGAATTCTGCGCAGCAGAATCCTGCGGTAAATGTACGCCTTGCCGAATCGGCTCTACCCGTGGTGTAGAAGTTATTGACCGGATTACCAACGACGAAAACCGGGAGCAGAATTTTGAACTGCTCAACGACCTATGCGACACCATGGACGTAGCAGCGTTGTGCGCACTGGGCGGTATGACATCGCTACCCGTCCGCAGTGCCATTCAATACTTCCATGCTGATTTTGAAAAGAGTCCGGAGGGCAAACAATGAGTTCTTCTGTAGAGTTTTTTGATCCTGCCCTTGATAAAAACAAGGACTACGGCACCCCAGCGCCGACTAACGATTCCGGTAAAAGCCTCAACCTGAAAATTGATGGCAAGCAGCTCACCGTGCCGGAAGGCACTTCGGTGATGCGTGCCGCCATGTTGGCAGGCATTGATATTCCAAAACTGTGCGCTACTGACTCCGTAGAATCATTTGGCTCCTGCCGTTTATGTGCAGTATCCATTGAAGGGATACGCGGACTGCCTGCATCCTGCACAACACCGGCACGGGAAGGCATGGTGGTTCAGACTCAGAACCCTCAGCTGACCAAAGTTCGTCGCAACGTGCTGGAACTGTATCTGTCCGATCACCCGCTGGACTGTCTGATGTGCCCAAGCAATGGTGACTGTGAACTACAGGATGTTGCGGGCAAGATTGGTGTGCGTGAAGTTCGCTATGGGTTGAAGGGTAAAAACCATCTGGATACCCCGAAGGATGACTCCAATCCTTACTTCACTTTCAATCCGTCCAAGTGCGTACTGTGTTCCCGTTGTGTGCGAGCCTGTCAGGAAACGCAGGGGCAGTTTGCTATTTCACTTGCCGGACGCGGATTCGATACCGTTGTATCGCCCGGACAGCAACAGCCGTTTATGGAATCTGACTGTGTTTCCTGCGGTGCCTGTGTCAAAGCCTGCCCGACAAATGCATTAATTGAAAACTCGGTTATCAAACACGGACGCGGCAGCGATAAGATTACTACTACCTGCGCATACTGCGGTGTTGGTTGTAACTTTGACGTGCAGGTGCAGGGTGAACAGGTCGTCAATATGACGCCATCCAAAGCTAACCCGGCAAACAATGGCCACGCCTGCGTTAAAGGTCGTTTTGCTTATGGCTATACGACACATAAAGATCGTATTACTACGCCGATGATCCGTGAACAAACTGATCATCCGTGGAAAAAAGTCAGCTGGGAAGAAGCCTTCAGCTTCGCTGCAAAGAAACTGAAAGGCATTCAGGATGAGTACGGTGTAAACTCAATTGGTGGTGTTGCATCATCCCGCTGCTCTAACGAAGAAGCCTATCTGATGCAGAAGCTGATCCGTACCGGCTTCCGCAACAACAACATTGATAACTGTGCCGGTGTCTGCCATGCCCCGACCGGTTATGGTCTCAAGGTCACACTGGGCGAATCTGCCGGAACCCAGACATTTGATTCGGTACTGAAAGCCGATGTCATTATGCTGATCGGCTCCAATCCGGCATCTGCTCATCCGGTATTTGGTTCTCTGCTGAAAAAGCGTATTCGTCAGGGTGCCAAACTGATTGTGGTTGACCCGCTGCAAACCCAGCTGGTTTAGAGTCCGCATATCAAAGCAGCTCATCACCTGCAGCTGAAACCTGGCGCCAACGTTGCGTTTGTTAATGCCATGGCACATGTCATTGCCGAAGAAGGTCTGGAAAATAAAGACTTTATTGACGAACGTTGCGATAAGAAAGCCTACAAGCTCTGGCAGAAGTTTATTTCTGAAACAGAAAATTCACCGGAAGCCACAGAATCCATCACCGGTATTCCGGCAAATGAGCTGCGTGAAGCGGCTCGTCTGTTTGCTAAAGCACCAAATGGCGCCATCTATTACGGTCTGGGTGTAACTGAGCACAGCCAGGGCTCCACAACTGTCATGGGCATTGCCAACCTTGCCATGCTGACCGGCAACTTTGGTCGTGAAGCTGTCGGGGTTAACCCGATGCGCGGACAGAACAACGTGCAGGGCGCCTGTGATATGGGCACCTTCCCGCACGATTTACCCGGCTATCGCCATGTATCTGATCCGGGTACCCGCGCTGTATTCCGTCAGTCATGGAATATTTCATTACCTGATGAGCCGGGGCTGCGTATTCTGGATATGTTCCATGCCGCAGTAGACGGCACCTTCAAAGGATTGTTTGTACAGGGTGAAGATGTCGCCCAGTCAGACCCGGATACCCAGCATGTTGAGGCAGCACTGAGTTCACTGGACTGCCTAGTCGTTCAGGATCTGTTCCTGAATGAAACCGCCAAGTTTGCCCATGTATTCCTGCCCGGTTCTTCTTTCCTTGAAAAGAACGGCACCTTTACCAATGCTGAACGTCGTATTTCAAGAGTTCGCAAGGTGATGCAACCATTAGGCGGACTGGAAGACTGGGAAATCACCTGTGGCATGGCCAAAGCGATGGGTTATGAGATGAGCTATTCACATCCATCCGAAATCATGGATGAGATTGCATCGCTGACACCAACGTTTGCCGGGGTTAACTACTATAAACTGGATAAATACGGCAGTATCCAGTGGCCTTGTACGACAGAAGGCCATAAAGGTACCCCGATTATGCACAAAGATATGTTTGTGCGAGGTGATGGCTATTTTGCCTTGACACCTTTTGTTGCCAGCGAAGAACGCACCAGCCGCAAGTATCCGCTGTTGCTGACCACCGGACGTATCCTGTCTCAATATAATGTGGGCGCGCAGACCCGCCGGACTGAAAACACCCAGTGGCATCCGGAAGATACCCTGAAAATTCACCCTCAGGATGCAGAGGATCGGGGTATTCGTCAGGGTGATAATGTCAGCGTCTCCAGCCGCTCCGGTACAACTGTATTGAAAGCGGAAGTGACAACGCGGGTGCAGCCTCAATGGCGCTAACTTAAGCGCTCTGCCCAACAAATAAGGGCGTGCTCAAGAGGGAAAACAGTTGTAAAACAACTGTTCCAACACCCCACTTGAGCAAACCATGAGTAAGCGTAGTCAAGAATTCATCAGTCATGCTGAAGATCTTTTGAGGCAGTTTGCACAAACTGCTGATGATGATCTCTCCACTATCCTCAGCGCCGAGGATCTGGAGCAGTTCCAAAAAAAATTACCAAAAGAGAGCGCAAGTACCCTGCTTGCAAAACCCTGTCACTCTTTATGAAACAGGTCGCAAGTGAGACCAAGACCTGTCGAAATGCGTTAATTGCTGATGCCAGAGATCAGGTTGCCCTCCAGAGACAAAAGAACAAAACCACCACCGGTCCCTACTGCCAGGCGCGTAAAAAACTTCTCGAAGAGGCAATCAAAATTTTGTTGCAAAGCGCTGGCAACAATCTTGATGATGCTACAGGTAGAGATTATTTTTGGCACGACAGGCGTGTAGTGCTCGCCGATGGTTCGAAGCTTTCCATGCCCGATACCGAGGCCAACCAAAAAGAATATCCTCAACCTAAATCTCAAAAGAAAGGACAAGGCTTCCCTCAATTAAGAATTCTGATTCTGGTTGCCCTTGGCAGCGGTGCTGTTCTGAATTCAGCAGTCGCTGCCTGCAAGGGTAAAGGCACAGGAGAACAAGCATTGCTGAGACAAGTGTCGTCAAGTCTGAAATCAGGTGACATTCTGCTGGCTGATTCAAATTTCGAAAACTACTTTAACCTTTGCAAGCTAAGGGCAGTGGGCATGGACGGGGTCTTTGAAAAAAACGGTTCCAGGAATATTGATTTTCGCGAGTGCGACCAAAAGTTGGGCAAAAGAGATGGTCTGTTTGTCCTGACGCGCCCGAAATGCCCAGACTGGCTCTCTCAGGAGATTTATGAACAAATGCCAGAGAAGCTGATGGTTCGGGCTGTTGGCACGAAAAAGCGGATAATTATTACCACTCTGACAGACTCAGAAACGTACAACGCAAAAGCGATAATCAAGCTGTACGTTGAACGTTGGCATGTTGAACTTGATTTCAGATCCATTAAAACGATGATGAAAATGGACATCCTTCGTTGTGAGAGCCCGGCCATGGTGCGAAAGGAAATAGATGTGCACTTTCTGGTTTACAACATGATCAGAGCACTGATGGCAAGAGCCGCAATAAGGATAGGCGACAGTCCCCGAAAACTGAGCTTCAAGGCAGCGCATGACTCCTTACAAAACTTTCATATTTTGCTGCTGCAAAAAGCTGAGGGAGTAGTTGACGACCTATTGGAGCATATGGCTGAAATTATTGGTGAGCATGGGGTGGGCGATCGACCCGGGCGCCGAGAGCCAAGAGCAAATAAGAGGCGTCCAAAGCCGATCCGCAGGCTTCAACATACAAGAAAACAGGCTCGCAGGCTGAATGAGTACCAAAAGTAGAGCTTAAGTTAGCGCCATTGGGTGCAGCCTGGTGTGCTGCATACGACGTTCCACCATCCGGCGTCCGGCACCAACGTCATTACCACTGATAATTCCGACTGGGCGACCAGCTGTCCGGAATTCAAGGTAACAGCGGTGCAGGCAAGAAAAGTCACCCAGCCATCACAGTGGCAGCGTCGTTTTTACGAACGTAACACTGACCAGCTGAGTAACCTGAATGGACAGGGTTAACCCTGTTGAAACCCTCCCGGTGCTGCGACGGCACCGGGAGGAAACCTACACAACAACAGACCAGATCGCTGTCGAAGTGCCTGTGGCATTGGTGTACAACGGTATATCCCATGCCGTCATGATGGCAACGCCACAGCATCTGGAAAATTTTGCGCTGGGTTTCAGTCTCACCGAAGGCATTATTGAAACACCCGATGAGCTTTATGCGCTGGATGTAGTGCCCGGTGAGACGGGCATTCAGGTTAAGATACAAATCAGTGAGCGCCGGTTTCAGGCGCTTAAACAAAAGCGCAGAACGCTGGCCGGGCAAACCGGTTGTGGCATTTGCGGTGCAGAATCACTACAGCAATTCCAGCAACTGCCAGCTCCCGTTAGCAACGGGATAAATACGACAGCAGCTGTGATTAGCAAAGCAATGAGCCTGCTGCCACATAAGCAGTTACTCAATCAGAGTACCGGCGCATTGCATGCTGCCGCATGGGCTAATCGCAATGGCGATATTGTCGAGGTTCGCGAAGATGTCGGCCGCCACAATGCTTTGGATAAGCTGATTGGTGAGCTAAGCAAAACCAGACGATCTGAGGGTTTCCTGCTGATGACCAGCCGAACCAGTTATGAGCTTGTCATCAAAGCGGCAAAGTCCGGCATTAATATTCTGGCAGCAATCTCAGCACCCACCTCTCTCGCAATGACAATCGCAGAGCAGCTGAATATCACCCTGCTGGGCTTCACCCGTGATGAACGGTTTGTCGTTTATACCCATCCGGCAGCTATCAGCGATCTGCAAACGGAAGTACAACATGGCTAAAAATCAGGAAATTATTCATCAGCTAGTCAAGAAGGCCAACCAGGTTGCCGTCAACCAGCCGGTGAAGTTTATTGGTGAAGAAAGTGCGGTTACCGCTGTCGCCAGTCATCTGGAAAAATTCTGGGATTTACATAACCGGGAGCTAATTACTCAATATATGAACCAGGGTGGAGATGAGCTGAACACGGTTGCCAGGAAGGCGGTTGCCAGATTGCTGTAAATTTATAACAGGTCAGGGTCGAACTTTTCACCCTGATCATCTTTTGAACGTAGGCCGCTGCGCGGCAACTTTTTGATTGCACTAAACGTCAGGCTCAAACCTATTGTCTGACCTATGATAAAAGCTCTTTCTCAGGTAGCCCGTCAGCGTCATATGACTTTCTTCTCCATTCAAAGAAACTGGTCAAAAAAAAGATAAAAAGTGCCTTCCTTTCAAGCTTGATAGCTTTGTTTGCAAGCGCTTTTATTCCTTCATCCGGGGCCGGTGAAAATGAAGCAGACAATAGCTCAGAACCCGGACCATCCCAACCACAAATCAAGAAAATACGACTCGATGACAATTCGGAGGTTGTAATTGTAAAGGTGACTGATGACTTTCCTGTGTTGCCTGAAATTGATCAATGGCTAAAACAATGTACATCTTGCATTAAACAAGAACCGCCAGACGACGATGAAAAAGAAACAAACAGTTCGGATACCGAATTCACAGTATCACCTCAAGATCCGCCTTCACCTTCAGTTTTTCAAACGGTTGAATCCGGCGAGAAACCTTTTCAGTGTTCCCTGTGCCAAAAGTATTACAAAACAGCTGCATCATTAGCTAGCCATATAAGCGCCTCCCACAGCGGGGAACGCACCTGTACCCAGTGTCAGCCCCCGGTGACCCTCAACAGTGCGAAGGCGCTGGCCACTCACAACCGCAGTCACCACAGCGGGGAACGCACCTGTACCCGGTGTCAGCCCCCGGTGACCCTCAAAAGTGCTCAGGCGCTGGCCACTCACAACCAAAGTCACCACAGCGGGGAACGCACCTGTACCCGGTGTCAGCCCCCGGTGACCCTCAACAGTGCTCAGGCGCTGGCCTCTCACAACCGCATTCACCACAGCGGGGAACGCACCTGTACCCAGTGTCAGCCCCCGGTGACCCTCAACAGTGCGAAGGCGCTGGCCAATCACAACCAAATTCACCACAGCGGGGAACGCACCTGTACCCAGTGTCAGCCCCCGGTGACCCTCAACAGTGCTCAGGCGCTGGCCAATCACAACCGCAGTTACCACAGCGGGGAACGCACCTGTACCCGGTGTCAGCCCCCGGTGACCCTCAAAAGTGCTCAGGCGCTGGCCACTCACAACCAAAGTCACCACAGCGGGGAACGCACCTGTACCCAGTGTCAGCCCCCGGTGACCCTCAACAGTGCGAAGGCGCTGGCCACTCACAACCGCAGTCACCACAGCGGGGAACGCACCTGTACCCAGTGTCAGCCCCCGGTGACCCTCAACAGTGCTCAGGCGCTGGCCACTCACAACAAAAGTCACCACAGCGGGGAACGCACCTGTACCCGGTGTCAGCCCCCGGTGACCCTCAACAGTGCTCAGGCGCTGACCACTCACAACCAAAGTCACCACAGCGGGGAACGCACCTGTACCCAGTGTCAGCCCCCGGTGACCCTCAACAGTGCGAAGGCGCTGGCCAATCACAAATTCAGAAAACACCGTAAACGCAAAAGACTGGCAGAGGAGGACGACTGAAAAACAACCTCAGGATGCCATCCCCTTCACCGGCTGCATTCGTTATCATCCGTGCGACTGTATTGAGGAGGCCGTATGACCAGCCGACCGCCGTCCAAACTAAAACAATTACTGCTACGCGATCAGTTATGGTGGCGTTATTACCAGCGCAACGCCGATACGATACGCCCTGCTGTGGTTGATGCGATCAGCAAAGTACTGGCCTGCGGGCGGGTGATCATGGGGTATGCCAGCCTTGTATGCAGCAACCATGAATGCTCTCACACCAAAAAGATCTGCTTTGGCTGTAAAGCCCGGTTGTGTAATACCTGCGGCAAAAAACTGACCGATCAGTGGATTGCTGACCAGAAAGCGCTGTTGCCGGATACTGAGTGGCAACACATCACCTTTACGATGCCTGATGCACTCTGGGAGCTGTTCAGAATCAACCGCACCTTACTGGGTGAACTGGAATGTTCATATTCACCTCTCTGTGACCCGTGGCGGATTATACGACGGAAACCAGCAATGGAAGTCAGTCTACTTCACCAAAAACGCCATCATGCCCGCGTGGCGTTACGGCGTGATCAACCTGCTCAGGGAAGCGTTTAAACGTGGCGAGCTGGATCTGCCTTCCGAGCTGAAAGACAGCTGTCATGACCTTTCCGGCTTCAATGATTTCCTCGATGAGCAATACCAAAAGGACTGGATCGTCCATTTTGCCAAAGCCACCAAAAGCCCCCACCGCACCATCAGCTACCTGGGGCGCTATATCAAACGACCACCGCTGGCCATGTCGCGCCTGAAACACTATGGCGGTGATACCGTTGTGTATGAGTATCTGGATCACCGCACCAAAACCCGCCGCCATGAAACCTGTGAAGGGGAAGAATTTATAGAACGACTGACACAGCATATTCCCGACAAAGGTTTCCGAATGATCCGGTATTATGGTTTTCTGGCCTGCCGGGGGAGGGCTACATTGCTGCCCACCGTCTACAACCTGCTCAATCAGCCCGAACGAAACGCCCTGAAAATCACCTTTCCGGCGTTACTGAAACAAACCTTTGGGCTCGACCCGCTGCAATGCATCCTCTGTCAGGCTCAAATGATCTTCACCGGCATTACCCGGGGGGAAGCCGCAGTACGAGCTGTACAAATACCATCAACAGCTTGCGCTTGCGAAACCGATTACATAGTTCACGCCCTCAATCCGTCTGAAATCAGGATTTCAGGGTGAGATCGGGCAAATCAATGGGATTTAGGTGGTATCAGACAGATAAGCACAACATTCAGTGTCAGGTAATAGGATGCTGAGAGGGTGGAAAACCAAAGGTTACAGGAATGACTAGAATAATGATTTTTTGAAATTCCTATGCGTAAATTCCTATGCGTTAAAAAGACAAACATAAATCAAAAAAAACAATCAACAATCACTACTTGATACCTTCGGGTAAATGGTAGCTAATACCTGACAGAAGGTTCTGCTATCCGCTACTTGAGCACCTCCACCCACTATTCTTCTTTTTAAGGTATTCATCTGATTACATATTAAAAAATACTAAATCTTGCAAGACGTAAACGATGCAAACAAAACATCATAAAATATGGCTTTATTGCTTTTTCTTATGCTTTATTGCCATTAAGGCTGTAGCCGGTGGTGACTGCTGTACTATTACGCTTGCAGATATCGAATACTCTGCCACATACAAAGATGAAACCCAGTGCGATATCTTTAATACGATACAGAGACTGGAAAATTGCCCTATCTGTTTAGAAAAATACTCAGATATACTCGCTACCACTTCAACAAAAATCATTCTTACCTGCAATGGACATCACGCGATCTGTTCTCATTGCGCTAATTCAATACCAGCAATTCCCGAACATTAAACGACAAACTAATTATACTTCGGAGTGGCCAATAGAATTAGTTGGAGACGAAGAAGCCTTCTCCACCGTCGCAGAGCAGTCAATTTCTCTACATATCAAACACTGAAACACAAGGCTACTCAGCCTCTATGTGGTATCAAGCTCCAGGCTTTTGAGGCTGACACTTTTTCCCCTTGCGATCGCCGTAAGAAACTCTGTCCATGAATCAATGAAGAACCAGTCGAACAAGCCCCTGATAGCGTGCCAAAGCGCTTTCTTTGATTTCGATGCTGATAACGCTTTTTGAAAAAGAGGGCAGGCAAGCTGCTCGATTTGGTCAATAAGGAAGGCGGTAAACGTCAGGCTGGCGAAGTTAGTCGCCAGGTGCATTTTACCGTGCCCGTAGTTGTGTTCCAGGTTGTAGCCTTGTGTTTTCAGTGTGTTAAACGTCTCATTCTCTATTTTCCACTTAGCGCGTCCTCCTCGCATGATTTTTGCCACGCTTTCTTTGGTGATTTCAATATCAGTCACCCAGGTATTGGTGTACTTCTTGTCATTGGGGCTGATTTCCACGTACTCAAGGTAGTTGACCAGAATATCCTGATGGGATTTGTTGATGGGAACGCCATTGATGAACCGGAACCAATGCCGGTAGCCGTCTTCATCGGTGAATTCATAACGTGTGACCTTACCGGCGATGTCCATCTCATCGACGGCCTCATAAAGCGACACATGGCTGGTGTCTTTCGCGACCATAATGAAGCTGTAGTCGTAGGATTTCACCAATTTGATCGTGGGACCATCGGAGTACAAGTCGTCAAAATTCAGTACCAACTTAAGGTGTGGGTGTTCTCTGGCAATATTCGACAGGAGCCTTTCGAGTGCTGTTTTTTCACAGTCGTTTTTTGAAGCATCGACTTGTTGAATAATGGGTTCCGGCATTAAAGGCAGCACTTCTTTCTTGCCCGGCTTAACCAGACAGCAGCCCAATAGTTGGTGATAATACTGGGGATTCTTGCTGTCTGGCTTTTTCACACAGCACTCTGGACAATCAATTTTTCCCGAAGAAAAATGCCCCGTCCCATCAATAGGCGCAAGATAGCCTTCCTCAAAGTACTCAAACTG
Organism: Endozoicomonadaceae bacterium; assembly: GCA_965261725.1. Classification (GTDB taxonomy): domain Bacteria; phylum Pseudomonadota; class Gammaproteobacteria; order Pseudomonadales; family Endozoicomonadaceae; genus CANDOC01. The sequence goes on from CBDHDU010000012.1 coordinate 321,957, forward strand.
CCTGAGCCGCCCGGAGCGCTGAACATAGGCGAATAACGCCGTGAAAAATTTCCGCAAATACCGAGTTTCGATCGGGTCAAGCAGCTCAGCGAGGCGAGAATCACTCGGCACTCTATTGACATTGTAGAGTGATTTCAGGTTGTGAATTTTATCTGTATTCTGTACGCAGTCCTGATCAAATTTCAGCAACGACGGATATTTAAGGTGCATGACCGCCAGGCCACACATGATGGCATCATGCAGTGCGATCTTGTCATGGTTGTTCACCGGCCTAAAATCTGGAACCTTGGCAGCTTCTTTGGAGACGACGCTGATTAGTTTTTCAGCCAGCGCTTTTTGTTGTTTTTTTGTTGAAGACACAGAGAATACGACTGTAGATGTATAGTCTGCATACTGTACCTCAAAGTCTGCGATTTAGGGAATATCAGAACTACCGCTATCCCTTGGTATCACTGGTTTTAATCAAGTGCTCGGGAATTACTGATTCAATACAGTCGCAACATAATAAATATGAGTGCCCTCAATGCAGAACAATATTTAATGACGTGCTAAAAGCATCTGGCACAGATATAAAGTATATACAGTCCGTAGACCCCCTGCGGGATGTGGTTTTTCTACTTGCAATCCTCTGTAGTCAATTAGAGTGCTGCACCTGTCATCAAACAGTGAGTGTAGTAGACGCATTTGATGGCAAACACCAATGTCTTAAACAAGATCCGCCTTCACCTTCAGTTTTTCAAACGGTTGAATCCGGCGAGAAACCTTTTCAGTGTTCCCTGTGCCAAAAGTATTACAAAACAGCTACATCATTAGCTAGCCATATAAGCGCCTCCCACAGCGGGGAACACACCTGTACCCGGTGTCAGCCCCCGGTGATCCTCAACAGTGCGAAGGCGCTGGCCACTCACAACCAAATTCACCACAGCGGGGAACGCACCTGTACCCGGTGTCAGCCCCCGGTGATCCTCAACAGTGCGAAGGCGCTGGCCACTCACAACCAAATTCACCACAGCGGGGAACGCACCTGTACCCGGTGTCAGCCCCCGGTGATCCTCAACAGTGCGAAGGCGCTGGCCAATCACAAATTCAGAAAACACCGTAAACGCAACAATAGCTCAGGACCCGGATCATCCCAACCACAAATCAAGAAAATACGACTCGATGACAATTCGGAGGTTGTAATTGTATACCTGAGTGAATTCAAGATGCCGGATTTAACCGCTGGAAATTATCGTTAATCCTGCTGCCCAAGGAAGAACCGATTTCGGGCAATGTCACGTCCAGAAAATGATTAATCTTTTCCCGGAATTCTTTTGCCTGAGCGAAGTATTCATTATTCCGGGCATACTCATTCATCACCTTCCATAATCGCTCAATGGGGTTCAGGTTTGGACTGTAAGGGGGGAGGTAATGAAGCTTTATTCCCAGCTCTTCCGCCTCTTTCACTACCTCCTGTGAACGATGGTAACCGGCACCATCAAGCACCATGTGAATAACGTTCATGGATGAATAGTTATCCCGAACTTTCTTGAAAAACTCGGTAACCGCTTCACTGTTAACCGTATCAAATTGACCGAAAACAGCAGCTTCAATATTGTCCAGATCAATCGCACCGATAATGTTCAGCCGAGTACGGCTACCTGTCGTATTAATGATTTTATCAATCCCTTTTCGAATCCACCCGGAAGTGATTTTGGTCGCTTGTGTCGGGTGTACCGCATCCATGAATAGTATCACCTCGTCCTCTGGTAGCGTGGCTTTCAAGGCTTCATAGTGCTCCACAAAACCAGCCTGCTTATCAACATCAGCCTTGTGCGGTACGCCCTTTGGCTTTTTGTGGGTAAAGCCTTTTTGGTGCAGCCACTTGTTCAGGCCTGATACGGTATATTTGATACCCCAGCGATCGGTAATATAGGCGACGATCTGATGGACGTGTGCGTAAGTATATTCAGAAAGGTGTTCGACCAGTTGCCGAGTTTGCTCATCACTCAGGCGGCTTTCACTCCCCCCGTTCTCCGGCCTGAGCTTTTCCTTTTCCAGATAGGCGTCCAGATGGCGACAAATAGTGTATTCACTTTTTCTCAATGCCTGAGCGATAGCAGACGGTGACCACCCTTCAGACCTGAGCAAAACAGCCTTGATACGATCACACTCCCGTGCATCTCGCGATGTTTTGTGGCGAGATTCCAAGGCTACTTTTTGTTGGGCTGTCAGGGTGATTTTCGGCATGTTCGTACAATGTTGAAAATCGGCTGGAAAATCAAGCAACTTCAATGATCATGGGTATAAAGGGGACTGATGACTTTGCTGTGTTGCCTGAAATTGATCAATGGCTAAAACAATTACCTGAATCCGTGAGTTCGTGGCCATTGAATTTGCCAAAAAGCCAGTAATAGCAGCATATGTAGGCTAATATTTGCTCATCTAGATTTTCACCATATAAGTGAATTTTTGTGGAACTAAAATTTGAGCAATCCGACACGGAATTTTATACTCCGGCAGCGGGTCTGTGCTTTGTCGGTGATGCCCTGAACAAGAAAACATCTTTAAAAAAGTCATTGCGTTCTATCAAGAAGCGCCATGGCATCCCTAATATTGATCTGGTTCGAGCTTTTATCGGCCTGTTGGCCTTAGGCAAAACTGATTTTGATGCCATTGATAATTATCGCCATGATGATTGGTTCAAGCGCAGCATGGGCATTAAACAAATGCCGTCCGCCAGCCGGCTTCGCCAGCGTTTTAATGAAGATGCCACCCAACTGATTCCGTTAATTGAAGAAGCGCTTCCCGAACTGTTGTTGGAACTGGGCGCGCCGATCTCTCCGCTTTCAAAAGAACTGGATCACCTTCAGCATATCCCACTGGATATAGACGTTACTCCGCAAGATAACAGCAGAACCCAAAAAGAAGGTTCTCAGTGGACATACAAACACTTCCATGGCTTCGCCCCGATTATGTCTTATGTAGGGAAAGAAGGATGGTGCATAGGAGCTGAGCTTCGCCCTGGCTCACAACATTCCCAGAATGATTTTGTACCTTTCCTGAACACGGTATTGCACAGACTTCGTCGCGTAACCCGGACCTCGGTATTACTGCGACTCGACAGCGGGCATGACGCAGAAGACACTCGCAGAGAGATAGCGGATCACAGCAATGTTGATCACATAATCAAGCTCAATCCACGCAAGCAATATACCGTTACTGCCTGGCTGCCAACCTTTGAGGAAAAAGGCGTGCAGTGGGATGAGCTTCGCCCTGGAAAAACCTGTGCGACACTCTCGATCATCCATGAAACCGACTACGGCCAACAACGGCTTATTATCCGTATTATCAAGCGTACTACCGACTCGGTTGGTCAGTATTTTTTAGCACCGGACTACGAGCTGGAGGGTTGGTGGACGACACTAGATGAGGCTGAATATAGTGATGATAATGTCATATTGCTTTATGAAGATCATGCGACCAGCGAACAGTTTCACAGTGAGTTCAAGACTGACATGGATCTTGAAAGACTGCCTTCAGGAAAATTTGATACCAATGATCTTGTAATGTGCCTTGGTGCGGTGGCTTACAACATTTTACGTTACATGGGGCAAACCTGCCTGACCGGCCCTAAATCACCTGTTCGTCACAAAGCGCAGCGTCGTAGAATTAAGACAGTTATGCAGGAACTGATCTACCAGTCAGCGCGATTATTAGAACGAGGTCGTCAGTTTATTCTACGTTTTGGTCGTCACAGTCCCGGATTATCCGCCTTCATGGGGCTCTTTCCTGAAAAACAGCTCTGTTAGCTGATCCTATTCTTTTAACGGTTGAATGGAGAGATGCTGCTTATGCTGGCAGGATTTCATTCATATTCAGGGTTGAAATTCCCCAACATCATTTAAATACATGCTGATTTTTTTGACTTTGCTTTACCATTCTCTGGCAGGTTTCAAAAAAACATAACCCTATTCTGTAGGTTTGAATCCATGGGATGAAAAAGCTTCTCTATAATCAAGAAGTCACGGATTCAGGAAGTAGATAAAAGGAATAAAAAAATGAAAAAACAATTTTTCTGCATTCCCCCTCCTAAAAGGCACACCACAACACCTAAAAGCCCGAAATTATATTCTTTGATTAACTTTTAGTCATCGCACATTGCAGATCTGGCACCTACTCCACTATACTGTATATATAAACAGTAAACGATAAAATGAAGCAGGAACCTGCATGCTCACGCACTTATCGATACGTGACTTTGCCATTGTAGATCAACTGGATCTCGATATTACGCCGGGAATGACGGTTATGACCGGTGAAACGGGGGCCGGCAAGTCCATTATGCTCGACGCACTCGGGCTGACACTGGGGGACCGGGCGGATAGCCATGCCATTCGCGCCGGGGAGAAGCGAGCGGATATCAGCGCCAGCTTTGACCTGAAAAACTGCCCTGATGCACTCAACTGGCTTCAGGAAAGAGAGCTGGATAATGGTGACAGCTGTATTCTGCGGCGGGTTGTTACTCGTGAAGGTCGCTCCCGAGGTTATATTAACGGCACACCTTCACCGCTCAACGATCTCAAGCAGATCGGGGAACAGCTGATAGATATCCATAGCCAGCACGAGCATCAGTCCCTGCTGCAAAAAGATACCCACCGCCGACTACTGGATAACTGCGCTAATGCCCGCAAGCAGGCAGAAGCCGTACATTCAGCCTGGCAGCAGTGGCATCGTTGCCTGAGTACATTCAACAAACTGCAAACTGAAAGTGAACAGCAATCTGCACAGCAACAATTACTGGGTTATCAGTTACAGGAATTTGAAGCGCTGGCACTGGGGGAAAATGAACTGGAAGCGCTGGAAGCTGAACAACACCAGCTTGCCAATGCCGGTTCCGTATTACATGCCTGCCACCAGACACTGAACCTGTGCCGGGATGATGAAAACAACAGCGCAATTCAGGTATTACAACAGGCGCAGCGGCGGCTGGAAGAATGCGATCATGATCACGCGTCTTTCAACAATGCCAGAGAAATGCTGACCAGCGCATTGATACAGGTTGAAGAGGCAGCCTCCGAACTCAACCATTTTGCCGATAACTTTGAAGCCGACCCGCAACGACAGCAGGAAGTTGAAGAGCGCCTTTCCACACTATATGACCTTGCCCGCAAACATCGTATTCAGCCAACGGAGCTCTACGCTTTTCATCAGGATCTACAGGACAAGCTCAAATCATTCAGTCGCAACGATGAGAATCTTGAGCAACTCCACGAAGAGAGCGAACGGCTCGAAGTACGCTGGCTGACCGCAGCCAAAAAGCTAAGCCATACTCGCCAGCGTGCTGCAACCAAGCTGGAAAAAGATATTACCCGCCATATGCGCGGCCTCGGCATGCCTAATGGTCGATTTGAAATTCAGCTGCAAACCACTGAAGATGCTAAACCTGCATCACATGGTCTGGAACAGGTTGAGTTTATGGTGACTTCAAACCCCGGTCAGCCACCAGCACCCTTACAGAAAGTAGCTTCCGGTGGTGAACTGTCGCGTATCAGTCTCGCCATTCAGGTTATTGCTGCCCGTACATCGTTAACACCAACACTTGTTTTTGATGAAGTGGATGTGGGTATCAGCGGTGGCACCGCAGAAGTGGTCGGTCGTCTGTTGCGTGATATCGGCGAAAGTGGTCAGGTATTGTGTGTAACTCACCAGCCACAGGTTGCTTCGCAGGGACACCAGCATTTATTTATTAAAAAGAAACAAACCAAAGATTCCACCAGAACAGAAATCAAACCGCTTTCTACCGACCAACGAATTGCTGAAGTTGCCCGGATGCTGGGTGGGCAGACATTAACAGAAAAAACACTGAATCATGCACGTGAAATGCTGGAGCTGGCACAAGGCGATATTGCATTGAGCGCCTGAAAACAGAATAAAGGCAGGGCGAAAGCACCGCGCTGACCATAGTTCCACACTAACCGGTTTTTAGAACACAAAGTCATAATTGCGACTATCGTAATGCAGATATAGCGATAAAAATACAATAAATTGTGGAGCTATTATCCGTCAGTTCACATTTATTTGCACTAAAGTACACCCCGTACTTTCGCCCTGAGAATAAAGGTTACCGGAGCTTAAATTGAGCACTCCGGTAACATTGCGCTGCTGCGCTGATATAAACTAACCTGATTATCACTTTCAGGAGAATAAATTCTTAGTCATTCCAAAAAGATAGATATTCTGTGCATTACTTATGAAGAGTTATAACAAACGGTATTGTTTCTTTATATTTTTATTATTCGGGATAGCTATTAATTCTCAGGCTGACTGCCCCTATTGTGAATGGGAGAGTAAACATGTCTGTGACAAATGCTTAGAAAACTTAGATTTGATTCAAAAAAGCCTAAAAAGTAGATTAAAGACCTCAAAGAAACATGCCCTAAAGGAGAAGGAGAAGAAGAAGGAGGAGGAGGAGAAGAAGAAAAAAGAAAGCTCAAATATTTCTATAACTCCTGCACCCATAAAAAGCGCCCTATCAGCTACTGCAGCTACTTTCGTTAGCCAATACTCACAACCAAAATCAGAAGGTAAAGCAACAATAAGAACAGGTTCTTCAGAAGTTTGTGAAACAACTCCTGCTAAAGCCATAGAAACAAATAAATCGCCAAAAGATAAAAAACATTCTCCAACATCTAACAGAAATATAATCAAACTAATGATGCTTGCAACCTCTCTTCGCCATAACAGTAGCTTATTAGATGCAGGAGCAAACTGGATAGCTATGCTGAGAACAGCATTTAGCTGTGCGTATTTCCAAAATATGTCCTATTCATTTTGGATACATGTCAACAACAGTTCTCATTGGGTACTGATAAACATCGAACCGGAAGGCTATGCCCATATCCTGAACTACAAAGAAAAGCCTAAAAAGTCCTTCCAGCTAACCTATAGCCCAAACATTGAAAATACCTTTAGGAATCTGTTTACTTATCTCGAAGAAGAGGAAAACATTCTGGCAGGTTATCTGTAACAAAGCATTCTGTGACTAATCATCACAGAATGCTTTAGGTTCAAGCAATTACAGGATCAGTTGCGCTCACCCCAGCGGCGAATCTCGCTTGACGTGTACTCACGCTGGCTGGCAACACTGTTGAACTCAATTGGCTTGGATGTTGTGGCAGTCATACCTTCAACAACATACTGACCGGAGCGCAGGTCATACAGTGCTTCACCTGCCAACCAGGGTACCTGAACCGGGTTGTACTGGACTTCGAAACCCATACCAACGCGCCACAGGTCGCCACGGCTGTTGTAATGATCAGCCAGCGCAATCTGCCAGGTATCTTCATCGATATACATGGTGCGCTCAGAATAAACATTGCGCATACCCGGCTTCAGCTTCGCTTTGACTTCCCATACCCGGTGCAGTTCATAACGCACCAGATCACTTTTGATATGGCCTTTCTGGGCAATATCTGCAACGGTCAGGCTTTTATCAGTCAGCTTATAGTTATTGTAAGGAATGTAGATTTCCTTTTTACCCACCAGCTCCCAGTCGTACAGTTTGGGAGAACCATTGAACATATCGTAGTTGTCGCTGGTTTTAGCATTACGGGTATTTGGACGCGGGGTATCAAAATGCAGTGTTGGTGCCTGTTTGGTGCGTCGAATAACCGGCAGGTAAATCCAGGCTTTCCGTTCGTCAGCCTCCTGATCAACAGTCTCATGCGCCATCATGACTTCGCCGGTACGCATGGTTGGCGCCAGTGTCTTCTGCTTCCAGAAAAACAGAATATTCTGGTCGTTTTTCCAGCCCTTTACATAAGAGGTGAAGTGATAAATATCCTGATTAACGGTTTCCTGATATTTACCATCAGTCTCTACCAGAATCGCACTGCTGGTACGGTCGAAGCTACCACCACGATAGCGAGTCAGGTGGTTCCAGACTACTTCCAGACCATTCTGCGGCTGCACAAAAGGAACACCGCTGGTATAGCTATCCAGTCCATTACCGCCTTCAACCAGCTTGGTTCTGCCAATATTTGCCGTGGTGTCATCATAAACAGACTGTGGATAACTGGCACTGCGGCGCGTCGGGTAAACCGTCATGCTGAAGGTTTCCGGATAGCGCTCAAACATTGCCAGCTGACCAGCGGTCAGTTTGTCTTTGTACTGTTCAATATTGTCTTTGGTAATAGTGAATAATGGCTTATCCGCTGCAAATGGATTTTGCAGGCTGCCATTTTCAGTCAGTCCGCCTGCCTGGGCATCCAGACCACCCTGCCATGCCGGAATGGTGCCTGCTTTGTTGCCAGCCCACTCTGCGCCCACCGGTGTCAGCATCGCTTTTGATGACTCAACTGTTCCCGCCGTCGCATTCATTGTTACGCTGGCCGCTAAAGTCAGCGCTACCGCACTTAACTGCATTAATTTTTTAGCGTTTTTCATGATTGCCTAATGTCGCGTATTACAAATTTTTCATCACCAGCAGGTTTGCTGCTTTCCCCCACAGCAAGCCTGCCATTATTTATTTCCAGCAATCAGAAAGACGCACTTACGCTGACTGCAAAGGTATCCCGGTCGTCCAGCAGGCTGTATTTGCCACCATCGAAGTAGTTGGTGTAGTACGCTGCCAGATCATATTTGTTCTGCCATGTGGATTTCACACCCAGGGTGACGGCTTTCTGACGTTCAGAGAAACCGCCCGCATAGCCTTTTACGTCATGACGGAACATAACAGATGGTGTCAACAGCGCACCGGGAACGAGACCAGCATAAGGCAGTGCGGCCATAACACGGTAGCCCCAGGCATTGGATGTGGTATAGCCCTCATCTTCACAAAACTTATCAGTAATTCCGGGCTCTGGATTACAATCCGGACTTGCATTAGGTCCTCCTGACCCAAAAGCCGGACTACGTCCGAAACGCATTCCATTTTCAGAGCTCAGGTCACTGATATGCACACCACCAATACCACCAGCAACAACCAATGCACTGGCACCGAGCACCTGAGGGTACATATTCATTAATGTCAGCTGCGCTGTGGTAATAGCTTTGCGCTCATAACCTTTGAGAAGCTGACCATCCTTACCATCGCTTGGATTCAAAGCTTCACCCAGTAGGTGATTAGCGTTATACGATAAAGGTGCATTAGGGCGATAGGCCACCTCACCACTGACAGACCAGCCAGATTCCAGAGTGGTATTAAAACTCAGCCCATACAAACGGATGTCTTCAATAAAATCAGCATAGTACTGGCCTGTTTTATAAAATCCTGTAGTAACACCGTTTTCATCTTTAATGGGTGAAGAATACAGCGGAGTACGTCCATCAGCCCCAACAGTATCTGTACGATCAGAGTAGACACCCATTGGGGTCGGTAATGAGTCATGATAATTCATGGCATAAAAACCAAACTCTGTTGAGTTCAGCCACTCAGCAAAGTACTTAACAGAAACGCCCCATTGCCCTCCATCACGAGGCTCACTATCCGAGATTCGTGTTCCGACAGGCGCGCCCGCCCATTGGTTCTCTTCAGTCACATCAGAAAGTAGATAAACAGGCCCACAACCCGGCTGGATAATGTCTACAGTGGAATAAAATGTGCCACAATTATTCAGATTAGAAGGTCGCCACTTAAGTTGATAATACCCTTCCACAGTCACCGTATCGGTCAAACCTAAACTGCCATAGATCATCTCTGTCGGAATTAAGGCATCATTCAGCTTGGAACCGGGGATGTTAAAGGTAGATACATCTATCGGGTTAACAGTTATACCACCAGGGAAGAATGTACTTTCACCCCAGCCAACAACTTGTTTACCCACACGGACATCCAATGGTATTTCACCTATGTCGTACATAGCACCAACATAGGCATCCATCAGCTCTACACCTTTAAACTTAGCCAGATTATCAGCACCACTGTCACTGATATCTTTCTTCGTTTCCAGCCAATGGTCATACCATGCTTTGCCGCTGACCTTCAGGTAATAATTCTGATATTCCAGACTCAGCTCAGAGAAAACTTTATATTCATTGGTTGTGACATCGCCTTTCTCAAAATTCCGGCGATGGTCATCCGCCGCCTGAGAAGGGCCTTTGCCCTTACTACTGGAGTCACCCATCGGCGCATAAAGATCTGTATCCGGATTTGCTGTACTGACAGCCACATTGGCACTGACAGTCGTGTTCAAACTGCCGGTGACCTCACCATCCACCAGTTCAAAGTTGAATGCATGACTTGCCATTGCCGGCAGAGTCAACCCGATAACCTGAGCCAGACGCGTTAAGCGAACGAACGGCTTTTTACGATTCTGTTTTATTGTCATTGCTACTTCTTGGCTGCAACTTTTTAGATATTAAAAAGCATGAAATAAAAGAGACGCGCCGAAATAACCGCGGGAAGATAGGAATAGCCCATGTAAGGTTGGTGAGGATAACCTTTAGATGGAAATATGAATTATAAATTACCCGACAAACATCTTGGTCGTGTTTTTGCGAGCCAACTTCCCGCGCTCCCCCAGTGCAGCGCTCTGATGTGAATTAGCTGTTAAATATTTGTTCCAAGTATGAACTCAACATCATTAGGTACGTTATACCGAATCATTGCAGCCCAATAAATGCGGAAAACACTTATCAGAGATAATGTTGACTCAAGTCAAACTATGAGCACTATTATTTTTATTTTTCTATAACTTGGGTAACCGAAAGGCCGCCCGAAGGCGGCTTTCAGATTAGCCGGTGAAAAGCTTATTTACCCCAGCGACGGATCGCCGCCGGTGTGTAGTCTTTCTTCTTGGCCAGTGTATTGAACTTGGCCGCAGACTTGGTACCGATCGTCATACCTTCCAGCACATAACGACCGGATGGCAGATCGTAGAAACCTTCACCTGCCAGCCATGGCACCAGATCAGGGTTGTACTGAACCTGATAACCCAGGCCAACACGCCACAGTTCGCCCTGACCATCGTACTGGTCAGCAACGGCTACCTGCCAGGTATCTTCGTCCATATACAGAGTACGGGCAGCGTATACGTGACGCATACCTTTCTTCAGGGTTGCTTTCACTTCCCATACACGGTGCAGTTCATAACGCACCAGGTCAGAGTTGATGTGTCCCGGCTTCACCAGTTCTTCAGCGGTGAGAGACTTGTCCATCAGCTTGTAGTTGTTGTACGGAATGTACATTTCACGCTTGCCCACCAGTTCCCAGTCGTACAGTTTGGGCGTACCGTTGAACATATCGTAGTTGTCACTGGTTTTCAGGTTCTGAGAGTTCGCACGTGGGTTATCAAATGCAACGGTCGGCGCACGCTTTACACGACGGATAGAAGGCAGATATTTCCATGCCTTACGCGCCTGAGCTTCCTGATCCAGGGTTTCATGAACCAGCAGTACTTCACCACTCAGACGTGCAGGGGCCAGAGTCTTCGCACGATACAGGAACAGCACGTTGTCGTCTGGCTTCCAGCCTGTGATGTTTGGCGCAAAGTGGGCGATATCGTGATACAGGGAATCCTGATAGGTACCACTGGCCTGCACAGTGAAGTTACTGCTCTGACGGTCGAAGCTGCCACCACGATAACGGGTTACGTGGTTCCAGGCGACTTCCAGACCCGTCTTGGGCTCAAGGAACGGTACACCTTCAACATAGTTGCTGGTCAGACCATTACCGTTAGATGCCAGCGCAACCTTGCCGTAGTTTTTCTGGTTTACATCATAAACACTCTGAGGATAGCTGGCAGTTCGACGACTGGGATAAACGGTCATCGTGAAGGTATCCGGATAACGCTTGAACATCGCCAGCTGACCCGGGCTCAGCTTATCCTTGTACTGTTCAACATTTTTAGCGGTAATCGTGAACAGTGCTTTGTCTGCTGCATACGGATTTTCCAGACTGCCGTCTGCTTTTACTGAACCTTCGGTTGCCTTCAGGCCGCCGGTCCAGGCAGGAATGGAACCATCCTTGTTACCGGCCAGCTCCGCACCCTGCGGTGTTAATGCTTTGTTATGGGCTGCAGTTGGTACCGCATCGGACGCAGCCAGCGCGTAACCAGTGGTGAGAGCCAGCGCTAATGCACTCAGTTGAAATGTCTTCTTGATGCTTTTCATTATTATTATCCCGCTATTTATTCCGCTATAAATTTTCTGACCATCAGGTCAGCCCTACCGCGTACTCCCGGGCTGAACCTGAGGTTGTTTTTTTCGACCGACGATACAACCTTGCCGGTGATCCTTTTACAGGGATCTAGAAGGTCGCGCTGACACTGAAGGAGACGTTGTCACGATCATCCTTCAGGCTGTATTTGCCACCATCAAAGAAGTTGGTGTAGGCAAAAGACACTTTGTATGCGTTATACCAGGTAGAGGACAGACCCAGTGTGACCGCTTTCTGATCTTCAGAGAAATAGGTTGAGTAACCGTCTACGTCGTGACGGAAGGCGACGGACGGTACGACTTCAGCACCCGGAATCAGGTTGCCGTAGTTGAGAGATGCCAGCAGGCGGTAGCCCCAGGAATCGCTGGTTGTGAAGCCTTCGGTTTCACAGTACTTATCAGTAACAGAGGGATCTTTTTGGCAATTAGCTGTTCCATCACCAATTCCACCAAAGGCCGGGCTTCGACCAAACTGAGAACCAAACGCTGTAGACGGATCAGGTAAGCTACTGATATGGGTATACGCAACCTCACCCACAACATTCAGCGCACCAGCCCCGAGAACCTGAGGGTAGCTATTCATTAAGGTGAACTGCACCTGCGTTACAGGCTTACGCACATACCCTGGCAAAACCTGTCCATACTTTGAAGGGTCAGGGTTTTGAACAGTCGGGCCATACAAAGCCTCACCCAGCAGTGAGTTCGCATTCAACTGAATGGGCGCATTCGGGCGATAGGAAAGCTCACCACTCCAGGACCAACCAGAATCCAGACTTGTACTAAAACTCAGACCATACAGTCGAATATTTTCAACATAGTCAGCAAAGTACTTTGCTGGAGTTACGCCCGTGAGCAAATGAGCTCCACCATTTGGATTTGGTAAGACAGCATTACCTGGCTGGCTCGGGTCAATATATACCCCTGACGCATTAGGCGTCCGGTTATGATAATTCATGAAGTAAGCGCCAAACTCTGTTGAGTTCAGCCAGTCCGCATAATATTTAACAGACACACCAAATTGCCCACTATCTTTAGGTGTGTTATCGCCGATATGAGGACCTATAAGACCATTAGCATCCTGGAAACTTTCCGGGGCAGAAGAACTCAGGTAAACAGGACCACAACCCGGCTGAATAATGTCGGAGCCAGAGAAGAACGTACCACAACCATCGAGCACAGTTGGACGCCACTTCAGCTGATAAAAGGCTTCCAGAGTTACGGTATCAGTCAGACCCAAGCTACCATAAACCATTTCAACCGGCAGCAGACCTTCCTTGATTTCAACACCCGGACGGTTGAATGCAGCGGCATCAAGTGGGTTGATGGCATTAATACCACCCAGCATAAAGGTACTTTCACCCCAGCTGACAACCTGCTTACCGACACGCACATCCAATGGCATCTCGCCAATATCAAATGCACCGGAAACATAAGCATCCAGCAGTTCTACACCTTTGAACTTGGAAAGCTTCGCCCAACCGGAATCATCAAAATCTTTATAACGACCGTTCTTGGTTTCCAGCCAATGGTCATACCAAGCCTTACCACTCACCTGAAGACCAAAGTTCTGGTATTCCAAACTTAATTCAGAGAAAACCTTGTACTGGTTAGAGATCACATCGCCTTTCTTGAAATTACGACGACCGTCATCTGCGGTCTGGGAAGGGCCAGTACCACCTGATTCACGACCATTGATTGATGCCATCGGCGTCATCAGGTCCTTACGTGGATCTTCGGTACTGACACTGATACCGGCACTGACCGTAGTATTCAGACTACCGGTCACTTCGCCATCCATAAAATCAAACTGGTAAGCGCGGCCACTCATGGCAGGCAAAGCCAGGCTAACCGCCAGCGCCAGTTGTGATAAACGTGTGGAATGCGTTTTTATCATTATTATTTCCCTGCTTGTGCTTGTATCGACTTATTTTTTCTTATTTTCTAATGCTGTGCTTACACGGCTAATCAGGCGTAAAAAGGCACCGACAGCTGCACATTGCCAGCAACATTCCAGTTACTTATAAGTGCGCTATTGCACTCACTGCACTGCAACCAGAATTTTGCTTGGTAAAGCGCCCCCCCAAGACACTTCACCCCAGTGATATGAAACATGCCACAACCCTGAACCTCTTGTCAGCACATACAGATGCACCGAACGGCGAAGCTGGCCGTAGAATTCTGGTTAAGTTTGAATAAACAACGCCGGATGGCTTTCACTCGACAATTTCATCGACCCCACTTTGGAAGCCGAACTACAAGCAAGCAGGAAGGTATCAGAACCTTTGGGACTGCATGTGCTGTTATTATATTTTTTACACTGCAAATACTGCATTTCGTTTACTTTTTCCGGAACTTCTTATTGTTTTTGCCGAAAATAACGCTCTTTCAAAAGCTGAACAAGCGGTCAGCTTTGTCATTAATCCGGAGTATAACTCAAGAAAAAAAAAGAAACACCCCTAAAATAAGTATTTATCGAACCACTGCCGCAGAGCCATAACAACACGACACTAATCGTTCATAATTAAAAGAAAAGGGCTGCCCTTTTCAGGACAGCCCTTTTCCCGGACACACTTAATACCAAAAGGTATTAGCGGGTAATCTTAACAACCAGATCCAGTATCTTGGTTGCACGCGCACCGTAAGGAGGCGTCAGCAGCTTCATGGCAGAGAAGCCAGGCTGATGGAATACCGGACGCATCTTGGAGAACTCAACAAAGCCTTCGAAACCATGGTACTGACCCATACCACTTGGGCCGATACCGCCGAATGGCATGTCGTGCTGCAGTACGTGGCAGGCTACGTCGTTAATGGTCACACCGCCGGACATGGTGTTCTTGATGTAGAACTCCTGCAGACGCTTGTTGTGAGTGAACGGGTAGAACGCCAGTGGGCGGTCGTGACTGTTGATGTAGTCAACAACTTCACGTTCGCTGTTGTAGGTCTTAACCGGCAGCAGCGGACCAAAGATTTCGTCCTGCATGATGATCATGTCATCAGTCACGTCCAGCACCAGGTGCGGAGGCATCTTGCGCAGTTCGCGGTTTGGTTCCTGACCCGGAACCAGATTGATCAGGGTAGCACCCTTGTCTTTAGCATCCTGCAGGGTCTTTTCCAGACGCTCGTATGCTGCATCGTCGATGATGGAAGTGTAATCCGGACCATTGATGTTCGGATAACGCTTCGGAATCAGCTTCTGAGCTTCTTTAACAAACTTCTCGCGCTTGTTTTCAGGCACAAACAGGTAGTCAACGGTTACACAGATCTGACCGGCATTCAGGCACTTGAAGAACATCAGTCGTTCAGTTGCCTTCTTCATGTCGTAGTCAGGTGCGATAACGCAAGGAGACTTACCACCCAGCTCCAGAGTAACCGGTACCAGGTTCTTGGCAGCTGCTTCCATTATCTTGCTACCGGTAGCACCGGAACCGGTGAATACCATGTGGTCGAAAGGCAGAGTGGAGAAAATACGACCAACGCCGCCAGTTTCCGGGAACAGGGTAACCTTGTCAGCCGGGAAGTAGTTAGGCATTACACGTGCCAGCAACTTCGCCAGATTGGTGGAGTTGTTGGACATTTTGATCATTGCACGGTTACCGGCAGCCAGTACCGGAATCAGCGGACCAAAGGTCAGGTAGAACGGGAAGTTCCAAGGTACCAGGATACCTACAACACCCTTAGGCTGAGGGATCAGGCGGTTTTTACCACCAGCAAACATCATTGGGTCGATGGAGCGCTTGATTGGCTTCATCCACTTTTTCAGATCTTTACGGGTGTGCTTGATGCCGTCCAGTACACCGAAGATTTCAGCCAGCAGTGTTTCGTGGCGGGAACGGTTACCGAAGTCAGCGCTGATCGCCTGAATGATTTCTTCTTTGTTGTCACGGATCATACGCTCCATGGCGTTCAGATCCTGCAGACGTTCCTGGTAATCAGATACCGGGTTCTGCAGATACGCCGCGCGCTGCATGTCCAGGCAGTTGGTCAGCATTGCACGGGGTTCTTCGGCAGAATTGTCTTCTGTCTTGATTTCAACTTTCACGTCTTTTACCGCTTCCACAGCATCTACCACCACTTCTGGTGTTTCGACAGTTTCCGGTACTTCAACAGTGACCGCTTCGCTCATGAATATCCCCTAAAAACATGATCCGTAACCCGGCAATACCTTTAACTTCTGGTTAATTAATGCCGGTGTGACGTTAAAGCACTTTATCATGAAAGAGGCTAAGTGACAGTTTCAGCAAACTCGGTTCATGACATTCGTTAACAACTCTCGGAAAGCAATGCTGGTATCAAACAAGCACGATGCACACTTCCGACAAATAAAACCGCGCGCCATAACGCACAGGAAAAGACGCATATATATGTTGTTATTGCGCAATGTTAGTTCGGTTTATGGCGTATGATTTATCATCTCGCGCCAACCATTTATCATCTTGCGCCAAATTTAGAAAACTGGAAGTTTTATTGATCTACGTCCATATCCATGCAGGGCTATTCGAGCGCGGCTCTGGCATTGAGAGGCTGAACAGGACGATTATTGTGGTGCCCCATCACGCATGAACATTTCGAATGTCTGATTGGAAGCGACCAGTAGCATTTTCATAACCGACACATAATGTATAGCGAAGAAAGCTAAAAAGCGGCAACTAGCGGCAGACTTTTTCTTTGCTCCCGCTCCCACGTCGAAGGACTGATACCTTTGATACGTTTGAAGCTTCGGGACAGTGCGCTCTGGTGTGCATAACCTACCATTTGCGCGATATGCGTCAGATTAAAGCGCCCTTCCTTCAGATACAGGCACACAAGATTAACTCTGACACTGTCCAGCAACTCTTTAAATGCTACGCCGTGTGCCAGCAAACGTCGCTGCAATGTGCGGGAACTCATTCCCATACAACTGGCCACCAATTGCAGCGAAATATCTTCACGCGGCAGCATATTACCCAACACCCAGCAGACTTGTCCGGGCACATCATCAGGATAATTAGATTGCAGGAAGGTTTGCACCATTCGCTGAATGGTTGGCGAAGCACCGGCTACCGGCAGATCAAGATATTTGCGGTCAAAAACCAGCCCACCATATTGATAGCCAAAGGACGTTTTAGCACTAAATATCTGCTGCATATTATCAGGATATTCTGCAGCAGGCTGCATAAACTCCACCGCCTGCAGCCTGACCTTTTGATTGCACAGATGATTTACAATGCTGTAGGTGGCCGCAATTGCCATATCGTTGGCCTGTTTTGAATTGCGGGCCACTTCATCCATATAACGAAAACGGAGCAAGGCAAAGTTTCCGGTTTCGATAACCAGAAATTCGACATGCTGTGCCTGACGATGAATGTATCGGCCAATCAGATGTAACGCTTCCCGAACCGTTGTACTTTGCTGCACCAACACGCCAACGGCACCAAGAATAGCCAGATTCTGGGTACTACCCAGCTCCAGTCCCCAGTTGGATTTGCCGGTCATGCGGGCAGCACATTCCAGCAAATCAACTTTAGCCTGCTGATTAATAAACTGATCAGGGTCATCCAGAATATCGGACGGCAAACCCAGACGGTTAAAAACATCTACCGGGTTTATGCCATCCAGCGTCAGCTTCTCCCGGTAACCAGCCAGGGAAGCTGAACGTACCAGTGCCATCATGGCTCACCCCCGGTTATTTCCGATATGACAGGCATTCTCAGTCAAACAGCTGTTGTTATTTTTTTTGTTTCGGCTTCACATACAAAACAAGATTGTGTTCGACCAGCTCATAACCATGCTTTTCGGCAATGGCCTTCTGACGCTTTTCAATCTCGGGATCATGAAATTCAACGATTTTGCCGGTTTCCATGCACACCATATGGTCATGATGCTCACCACGAGACAATTCAAATACAGAGTGCCCACCGTCAAAGTTATGACGAACCACCAGCCCTGCACTCTCAAACTGGGTCAACACCCGGTAAACCGTTGCCAGACCAACATCTTCATCCGCTTCCAGCAGCGCTTTGTAGACATCTTCAGCACTCATGTGCCGGTCTTCAGCATGTTCGAGAATCTGCAGGATCTTGACCCGTGGCAGGGTCACTTTCAGTCCGGCTTTGCGTAACTCTTGATTCTCCACCCTATATCCCTTTGTTGGCCCTGATCACAAATGCAGTAGGAACGCTACCATTGAATGGCGCTCAGGGCTATGACATCAGCGGCTTTTAGCGCCGAAAATGCAGAAACAGTTTTGGTTACAAAGTACGCTAACAAGCTATAGTTAAGCGGCAGAAAGCAGCGCACACTGCCAGCAAATTGATACGATCAATAGCTGATAACGTATTTAACCCTTACCTGATGCGAAAAAGGGGGTTATTATCTCATTTCGCTTCAGGATTGAAAAACCATCAATTAGACCGTGATACAAATAAAACTACTCCCCACAGCTGCAATCATGACGATGCTCATGACAACAACTATCCTAAGCGGCTGCGCCGGCTGGGCTGATACAGAGCAACGAACACTGGGCTTTCCCGGCGCTTATCGTATTGATATTCAGCAGGGTAATATTATTACTCAGGATATGATCGACAAGCTCCGCCCCGGCATGACCCGTAATCAGGTACGTTTCGTTCTTGGCAACCCGCTGCTGGAAGACAGCTTTGAGCAGAACCGCTGGGATTATGTCTACAGCATTCAGAAAGGCAACAAGCCCCGTGAACAGCAGACTCTGACGATTCTGTTTGAAGGTGACAGCCTGATTGGTTTCAGCGGCGATTTCGTGCCCAATTTGAGCGAAAGCGCCACTGGTTCAGCGCTTTAAAGCTTAATCAACTTAAAGCCTGATCAACTTCTTGCCGCCTTGGCTTTTTCCGCCCGGCGGCGACGGACTTCTTTCGGGTCGGCAATGAGCGGGCGATAGATTTCTACCCGTTCACCATTCTCCAATACCCGATCCTGAGGTTTGGGTACCGTTTTGCCAAAAATTCCCATTTTTACTGATGCCAGCTCAATTTCAGGGAAGCGCTCAGCAATGCCGGATTTGACCGCGGCATCATAAACGGTTGTGCCAGCAGTGACGGTCAGAGGAATAATCAGCTGTTCATCCGGCCTCGCATAGGCAACTTCCACCTGAATTTCAGCTACGCCTGCTTCATTAACTTCGGTCATTTATCATCCCCACCCGTCAACCAAAGAGCTCATCAGCCCGCTTGCAAAATGTATCTACCATATTATTGGCAACCTGATCGACCACCTTACCTACTGCCGCTTCAACAACAGAACCATCCAGCCCGAAGGTTAAGCTCAGGCTGACTTTACAGGCTTCATCACTTAATGCCTTGAAGTCCCAGCGCCCTTTCAGGTCATTTAACGGGCCATCCAACAGATTCATTTCGATAGACTGTCCCGGTTTCATGGTGTTCCGTGTCATAAAAGAACGCTCAATCCCGGCACGCACAACAGTCAGACGGGCCTCAACCTGATCCCCTTCCCGCTTCAGAATGCAGGCTTCATTGCATCCTTCAAGAAACTCCGTGTAACGCTCGACATCACTGACAAGTGCATACATATCTGCTGCAGAATGCATAACAAGTGCCGAGCGGTTAATTGTGGTCATCCAGCCTCCAGATGCTCATAGCTAACGAAAGTGCTTTGAGCCAACTCATATCAACAAAATCAGGGGGGCATCAGCATATCTTGTGCTGAATTCGGTTTCTACCACCTCTGGGTTTATAGCGAAATCTCTATGACACACATATAATTCGCGCCATGGCTAAAAAAGCAAAGAAAGCCGGTGACGGCGGCTCAAGTATCATCGTCAACAAAAAGGCCCGCCACGATTACCACCTCACAGAAACATTTGAGGCGGGTGTATCGCTGGCTGGCTGGGAAGTAAAAAGTCTGCGACTGGGTAAAGTGCAGATTACGGACAGCTATGTATTGCTGAAAGATGGTGAAGCCTGGCTGATCGGTGTTCACATTACGCCGTTGAATA
This sequence comes from Endozoicomonadaceae bacterium, assembly GCA_965261725.1. Taxonomy (GTDB): domain Bacteria; phylum Pseudomonadota; class Gammaproteobacteria; order Pseudomonadales; family Endozoicomonadaceae; genus CANDOC01. Next base: position 342,064 of record CBDHDU010000012.1, read on the forward strand.
CAGCCTCTACCCATGTCATTGCCGAACCCACACGGGATCGTAAGCTGCTGCTACATAAGAAAGAGCTGGCAAAACTGTTTGCTGTAACCCAGCAGAAAGGGCACACCTGTATCGCCGTTAAGCTTTACTGGAAACAGCACCTGGTTAAGTGTCAGATTGCTCTGGCTACTGGTAAAAAAGAACATGACAAGCGTGCTTCCACCAAAGAACGTGAGTGGAATATTGAAAAGCAGCGTGTCATGAGCCACCGCCGATAATACTCGTTCGTTCAGCGTTAGCTTGAAATTAGTTGACGCGCCCCCTATATATTAAAGTAGAATACGCTTTCGCGTGTTCAGGCTGATAAAGCCAAGCGTGGGAAGGTTTCCGGGGACGATTTGGATTCGACGACGGTTACAAAACCTTAGGTGCATGTCGAGAGGGTAGCGCTCTCGTAAATCAAAGCTGCAAACTAGTAATTGCTACTACTACAATCGTAGCCCAAGGCCCTGCAGCGAACGACGAGTTCGTTGCTGTAGCTGCTTAAAAACCAGCTAGGCCCGGTCGGTCGAGTTCGTTCATCGACCCATTCCGACTGATACTTTAGATGGACTCGCCGTGAAGCCTGCCTGGTGCGGATCGGCTAAAACTTAACAGGATCGCTTTTTCCACCCTGGTCGCCGGGTCGGTTGAAGTTAAATTAATAGACTGACCTAAACATGTAGATCCAATGGCAGCGGACTGGCGGACGCGGGTTCAATTCCCGCCGTCTCCACCAATTTGGTGCTATCGTACAGACAACGATAGACAAGCCTAGACGATGAAAATCCCGATAATTCAGTGAGTTATCGGGATTTTTGTTTTTTAGTACCATGATGCTCTTTTTGTCTGAGATTGCCTGACGTTGTCTCACGCAGACCCGTACCAGACCCGCGAATATCAATGTAGCTACTCGCACCCACCCCATCCTCCAAAGATACCAGCTACATTCCCAGTCCATTATCCTGCTCCCAATACTTAGAACGTTTTCGCCTCTTTTTAGTTTTCGTACATTCCGACAGCTCTTCCTGACCTACCAGGGAATCCCGACCATCGTCAGCATGCATATTTTTGTTATCCCTTTTGACCTCCCTTATTGGTACTGGTGCAGGATACTCTTGATCTTTTTGTTCATCAGATTGCCTACTGCCTTTAGCGGCAGGTTCAACCCGCCTCTTTTTAAAGGTTCTGTCAGAAACAGCCTCAGCCTCAAACTCAGGCCTTTGTCTCTCCTGGCTACCCTTAATCAAGCGGCTTAGCGCGCTTTCACACTCAGGTTTAACTGAATCACCCTTAACCTGGGTCAGAGAAGGTCTTTCCGGCTCAGACTTTACAGGCTTGCCCCTGATCAGACGACTCAGCGCACTTTCTGGCTTGGATTTAACCATAACCCTCTTAACCTGCTCAGTAGCCACAACATTTTCAATACCAACACGGTGCTGTCCGGATGATTTTTCAAGGGAGTTAAGCAAAGACTCAAGCTCAGCTATTTCCTTATCTATGCTGGCAATTTCATCAATAGAGTTATTAAAGTCGCGCCTCATTCTCCATTTTTTATGGGCAACAGACTCTTTATTAGCAGGTTCTGAGAACAGGTGTCTTTTTGCTGGTCTGCCGATGCCGCGAGCCTCATTTGATCGATGATCAATCCGAATATGAGAAAAACCATTTTCAGCTAAACTCGCATTACAAACTCCCGCCCACTGCGCCCTTAAATGGAAAAGAGCTGTTTTGGTTTGTAATTCAATGCTCTTTCTGGCACCACCACTAACGTAAGCACCCTTAACCCTGTTGTGGCGTAAAAACCAAGTTTTCGAACATCGGTCAATGCCATCATTAATCCTTTCACAAACCAATACATGTGCATGAGGGTTCGTGCCCTTACATGTGCATGAGGGTTCGTGCCCTTACCCTTATGAATAGCAACTGTAAAAGGCCAAAAAGAAGCCGATCCTCTGACAGAGCCGGAAATAAAGATATTACTTTCATCAATGGAGGGACAGATCAGGAATTTATTTCAGTTCGCCTTTTACTCAGGATTGAGAACCGGAGAGCTGATCGGGTTAACCTGGGATAAAATAGACTTTGCCCACCGAACTATCACTGTTGATGTTTCTGAGGTCAAAGGTGAGCGTAAAGGTTTAAAAACATCATCTAACGGTGTTCGTTCACGCTCTGTTCTTATGCTCGACCCGGCTTTGGAAGCATTACTCCGGCAAAAAAAATATACCTTCAGCGAACAGGGCTATGTATTTCATCATCCTTTGCACAAAAAGCCATGGGCAGATGATGCCCAGGTTCGAAAACACGCATGGGTTCCTGCCGTTGAAAAATCAGGACTCCGCTATCGAAACCCATACCAGACGAGACATAGCTACGCTTGCATACTGATAGCGGACAATGAAAACCTTTGGTGGATTGCCTCTCAAATGGGACACAAAGGGATAGAAATGCTAAACAAGCACTACGGTAAATTCATTGAAGAGGAGGGAGAACGTTACATTCCCAGAAATCGTTTTGATGGTAAGCAGCAGCCCTATCAGTTTTAGCAAACAATCTTAGTCGACAAGCGAATAAAGGAGTATCGCTATGGAAACATTAAAGAAAAATGAAAACATGTCAGCTTATCTCCAGGGGGAGAGAATAACCGGCATATATACTCTGAGAGATATAAACTCTCAAAAGGGAAAGACAGGACAGCCCTATCTCCGAATTAACTTCAACGACAATAATCGTATAGGAAGTGTCTATGTCTGGAATGAAAAACTGATCAACATGGTGCCTCATTTAAAAAACAAAACCGTTTACATTGAGGTCAACTTATCAAAATCTCAAAAAACAGGTGAGATATTCCCCCACTTAAACAAGATATCGGAGCACTTTCCCTTTGGAGAAAGATATCTGTCAAAAGTTAAAGAGTACTTTTACAAGGCGTCCTTTGAAAATCTATTCGATACGATCCAAACCCCTGCATTGAAAACATTTTTAGAGACTGTTTTCAGTGATGCAAGCCTCAAACGAAATTTCATGTGTGTACCAGGAAGTACAACTCATCACCACAATTACTACATGGGCCTACTTGTTCACAGCATTGATTGTGCGGAATTGGTTTATCAGCAGTTACAAATGGATTTTGACAGAAAAACTGTGGAAACAGCCACAATTGCAGCACTACTGCATGATATTGGTAAGACCATGCTGTATGCACCTTTGAGCGGCACATCGAAATGCCGCTATATAAACTCTCATGAAAACTACAGCCATGAAATTATCGGGTCAGCACTGAAGAAACTGAGGACAGAAATGTTCGATGCTGCCGAGATTATCAGCCTTGCATGCAACCCTAAAAAATTCGCCGGTCACCCTGATTACCAACCCAAGTCACTGATTGTAGAACTGATCCGTGATGCAGACCGAATGAGTTCTCATTCTAACCTGCTGTTATTAACTCACCAGCAGAGCAAAGGATCGTCGGAGGTTGTCTTCAGAGGAAATCAGGGATACCTGAATCCATCTTTCTGACAAGCCAGCTTAAATACGCGACTTAAGGCTTCTATGGGCTGCGTCATAGCCTGCACTACAGTAAAACCGGTACAATCTCTACAACTCAATCAATCTCGCACGTTCTCCCATGAACCTGCCCAAAGCTACCGAGACCCAAGCTTCGCCGGTCAATAACAGACGACGGCCACATCTCCGGGCGGTAGCGTTTTTAATTTGCTGTCAATTGCACTTCTCCCTTGTTCTGAGAGCGGAAAGAATTCCCTATGCCCAACACCCAAGTTTCCAATAATCTGGCCGCCTTCATCTGGTCAGTAGCCGACCTCCTGCGGGGCGACTTCAAGCAATCCCAGTACGGGCGCATCATCCTGCCGTTTACCTTGTTGCGCCGCCTTGAGTGCGTACTGGAACCCAGCAAAGACGCAGTGCTGGCTCAATACGACAAAGTAAAGGCAATGAACCTGCCGGAAGACGGCAAAGAGAAAATGCTGCTGCGGGCGACCCGAACCGCCGATCAGCCGGAAGGTATGGTGTTCTTCAACACATCACCCATGAATCTTCAGAAGCTGGGGCAGTCGGGTATTAAGGACAACCTGGAAACCTACGTTCAGTCCTTCTCCCGCGATGCCCGTGAAATCTTTGAGCATTTCAAATTTGATGAATTTGTCGGCACCCTGAACGAAGCCAACCTGTTGTATAAGGTGACAAAGAAGTTTGCCAACATCGACCTTAGCCCGAAGGCGCCAAATAATCCCGGTGGGGTGAGCAACCACGATATGGGGTTGGTGTTTGAAGAACTGATCCGTCGTTTTGCCGAAGGTTCCAACGAAACCGCCGGTGAACACTTCACCCCACGGGATATCGTTCAGCTCACCACCTCGCTGGTGTTTATGGAAGACGACGATGCCCTGACCAAAGAAGGCATTATCCGCACCATCTACGACCCTACAGCGGGTACAGGCGGCTTTCTGTCGTCCGGTATGGAATACGTTTACACCCACAACCCCAACGCTGTAATGCGTGCCTTTGGTCAGGAGCTGAATCCGGAATCCTACGCCATCTGTAAAGCCGATATGATGATCAAGGGGCAGAATGTCAGCCGTATCAAGTTGGGCAACACCCTGTCGCAGGATCAGCTTGCCAGTAACGAGTTTGACTACATGCTCTCCAATCCGCCGTTCGGTGTGGACTGGAAGAAGATCGAAAGTGACATCAAAGACGAACACACCGTTCAAAGGCTACGATGGTCGTTTTGGTCCCGGCCTGCCAAGGGTATCCGACGGTTCCCTGCTGTTCCTGATGCACCTGATCAGCAAGTTCAGAACGGATTCAACCAATAACGGCAACCCCAGCCGAATCGGCATTATCCTGAACGGTTCGCCGCTGTTTACCGGCGGTGCAGGCAGTGGTGAAAGCGAAATCCGCCGTTATATCCTTGAGGCCGACCTGCTCGAAGCCATTGTCGCCCTGCCTACCGATATGTTCTACAACACCGGCATCGCCACCTATATCTGGGTGCTGACCAACAAGAAGTCGGACGAACGCAAGGGTAAGGTACAGTTAATTAACGGGGCGAACCTGTTTGGCAAGATGCGTAAGTCGCTCGGTTCCAAGCGCAATATTATGAGCGAGGCGGATCGGAAGAGCATCACTCGCAGCTTTGGAGCCTTTGAGGCTACCAGCGACGAGAAGTTTGCATCCAAGATTTTCGAAACCCACGAATTCGGCTACCGTCGTATTACTGCTGAACGACCGCTGCGCCTGTCTGCACAGATCACCGATGAAGCTGTTGCCAGTCTACAATATGCCCCTAAACCACTGAATGCCGTCATGCGCTGGATGGAAGAAGAATTTAGCGGTGATATCGGTATGGGGGTGGGTAAGAACGCATTCCTACCAGAAAGCAAAGAGATCATTCGTAAAAAAATCAAAACCGATTTTAAAGAGCTAAAAGAGAAACAGATTAAAGCTGTTATGGATGAACTCACTTGGCTTGTGCAGTCAGAGTTGATGGCAAAGGCTGAGCAGATTCAGGAAATACTGGGTAAAGAACAGTTTGATGATTTCAATGATTTTGATCAGAAACTGAAAGCTGCCACCCAAGACACAACATTCAAACTGGATGCCAAGGAAAAGAAACAGTTCCTCGATGCCATCACCTGGAAGAACCCTGAAGCGGAACCAGTGGTTAAAAAGGTTCTGAAAGAGGAAGCACAGCCTTTGTACGGGGCATTCGAATACAAAGGCAAAGTGGTCGAGTTCCAGCCCGATGGTGACCTGCGGGATAACGAGAACATTCCGCTCGATCCGTCCGTCAGCAACGCCGAACTGATTGAAACCTACTTCAACCGGGAAGTGGCTCCCCATGTGCCGGATGCCTGGATCAATGCCGACAAGTGCGATGCACAGGACGAACAGATTGGCGTGGTGGGTTACGAGATTCCCTTTAACCGCCATTTCTATGTGTACCAGCCACCCCGTGCGCTGGAAGCCATTGATGCGGATCTGGATGCCGTAAGCGGGCGGATTATGAAGCTGCTGGCGGAGGTGCATTCCTGATGGGTGGTAAGTATAAGAGCTTATCCAGAGTATAAAGACTCTGGCGTTGATTGGTTGGCTGAAATCCCAACTCACTGGGATGCAAAACCACTCAGGGCATATTCTGAACTTCGGATAGAAAGGTCAATGCCTTCAAAGACTTCTGAATGGCTAGCTGTAACTCCAATCATAAGGCATTGAAAACCTCAACTGGAAAATGCTGCTAAAACTTTGACGCATTTCCAAGACAAGGTAGACGAACGCTATGTTCGTAGAAGAAAGATGATTTGTGTTTCAATGGCCGCTCAGATCGAAAAGGTTCATTCTGGCGTTCTCACCTTATGATGGTTCTGTATCACTAATCAGTATCGTCATGACTCCCAGAAAAATCGTGCCAGCTTATGCTCATCATCTTTTGCGAAGCCAACCTTTTCAGGAGGAATTTTATCGCTATGGTAAGGGCATAGTTGCTGGATTTGTGGATGCACAAATTCTTCAGAGATGAAGAATATATTAATTCCAGAAATGTCGGACACGGAAGCAGACAAAATCGCCAACTTCCTCGACCACGAAACCGCCAAAATCGACACCCTGATCGAAGAGCAGCAATCCCTGATCCGGCTGTTGCAGGAAAAACGACAGGCGGTGATCAGTCATGCCGTCACCAAGGGGCTGAACCCTAATGCGCCGATGAAGGATTCCGGTGTGGAGTGGTTTGAAAAAGTACCCTGTCACTGGAAAGTAGGCAAACTTGGCTACTTTTCTAAAATCACAAATGGTGCCACCCCATCAAGAGAGAACATGGCTTATTGGGCAGAAGGAACAATTGGTTGGCTAAATAGCTCGAAGGTTAATGACGTATACATTAATGAAGCTGATCAATTCATCACTCCTTTGGCTGTCAATCAGACAAGCGTTCAGAAAGTGACCGAAAAAGACCTTGTTATCGCCATTACAGGGGAAGGACAGACAAGGGGACGGGTAGCCATTTGCTTAACCAATGCAACAATAAATCAGCATTTAGCAGCAATTTCAATTAGTAACCCAAACCTGAATCATGAGTTTCTATTCCTTTATCTTACTAGCCAGTATGAAAGAATTAGATATGAATCTTCTGGTGCGGGTAGTACGAAAGGAGCTATCACCTGTAGTGACATTATATCCTACCCTCTGCCTGCTCCACCGAAAGAAGAACAGCTAGACATAGTTGAATACGTCACAAAGAAATTGGATAAGTTTGATACCCTTATCAAGTTGGCTATTGAACAAGTTACATTTTTGCAAGAACGCCGCACCGCCCTAATCTCCGCCGCCGTCACCGGCAAAATCGACGTGCGAGAATGGTCAGTCCCTGAGTTCACCTCACAACAAAAACAACAAACCCCAGAGGCCGCAGTATGAGCAAGGATGCGACAAAAGAAGTCGTCTTTCAGGATGAAATGATCGCCCGAATGCAGGCCAATGGCTGGCTGCTGGGGTCGCCCGACCAGTATGACCGGGAAACCGCATTAGTCACCGCCGATGTGCTGGCCTTTGTGAAAGACACCCAGCCGAAGGAATGGGCAAAGTTCTGCAAGCTGTTCCCCAATGATTCGGACGCGCATTTTATCGCTCACTTAACAGCGCAACTGAAAAAGGCGAACCCCAACGCCATCGACAAGGAAATGCGCAGCTATGGCACCCTGGGCGTGTTGCGTCACGGGCTGAAGATTCGCAATGCCCGGTTCTCTCTGTGCCAGTTTATGCCAGAACATAACCTGAACCCGGATACGCTCGCCCGTTATAAGGAAAACCGTTGTCGTATTGTGCCGGAGCTGGTGTATTCACCCTATGCCACGGCAGAGCATTTAGCCGAAACCGGCAAAAAGGCCAAGGCTTGGCGTATTGATCTGGTGCTGTTTATCAACGGTTTGCCGGTGGCGACGCTGGAGCTGAAGTCGGAATTTAAACAGTCCGTCGATAACGCCATTCGCCAGTACAAAAAGACCCGTCTGCCCAAAGACCCGGAAACCGGCAAGCCGGAGCCGCTGCTGACTTTTAAGCGGGGGGCTTTGGTGCATTTTGCCGTGAGCCAGTACGAAGTGCATATGGCGACCAAACTGGCGGGCAGCGATACCTTCTTTCTGCCGTTTAACAAAGGCACGAAGGAAGGCGGCGCAGGCAATGATGTGCCGGTGGATGAACATCAGTATGCGACAGAGTACCTGTGGAACGAGGTGCTGCTGCCCGATAACCTGCTGAATATTATTGCCCGGTTTGTCCATCTTGAAATCAAAGAGGTGGAAGACTGGGAAGGCCGCAAGTCGAAAAAGGAAACCCTGATCTTCCCCCGTTACCATCAGTGGGATGTGGTGAATAAGCTGATCGGTGCGGCGAAAGCGGAAGGGACGGGGAATAAATATCTGGTGCAGCACAGTGCCGGTTCGGGCAAGTCCAACTCCATTGCCTGGACAGCGCATCAGTTATCCACCCTGTACGATGACGAGGGGAATAAACAGTTTCATTCGGTAATTGTGGTCACCGACCGCACGGTGCTGGATGACCAGTTGCAGGACACCATCTACCAGTTTGAACACGCCGACGGTGTGGTAGGCCGGATCAACCGCAAGGAAGGCGATGGCTCGAAATCCGAGAAGCTGGCAACGGCTCTGGAAAACGCGCAGCCGATTATTATTGTCACCATTCAAACCTTCCCCCATGTGTTGGCGGCCATTGAGAACAGCACCAGTCTGAAGGAACGCCGTTATGCAGTGATTGCCGACGAAGCCCATTCGTCCCAGACCGGCTCTACGGCACGGCAGTTGAAAGAAGTGTTGATGGTGGAAACCGATGAAGGTGGTGATGATCAGCCGCTGTCGTCGGAAGATATTCTGGATAACACCATTGCGGCACGGAAAGGTAGCAATAACCTGAATTACTACGCTTTCACGGCAACGCCCAAGGCGAAGACGCTGGAACTGTTTGGTCGTCTGCCCAAGCCCGATGAACCGGCATCTGAGAAGAACCTGCCGGAAGCCTTCCATGTTTACACCATGCGTCAGGCCATTGAGGAAGGGTTTATTCTCGATGTGCTGAAGAACTACACCAATTATCAGGTGGCGTATCAACTGGCGCAGAAGATGGAAGCCGCTGATGATGAGGTGGACAGCAAAAAAGCCAAAGTGAAGCTGAACCAGTGGGTGCGGCTCCATGAGTACAATATCGCCCAGAAAGTGAAGGTGATTGTTGAGCATTACAAAACCCATGTGATGCACCTGCTGGGTGGTCAGGCCAAGGCGATGGTGGTGACCAGTTCCCGTAAAGAGGCGGTGCGGTACAAGCTGGCGTTTGAGAAATACCTGACTGAACACAAAAGCAAAGTGGCGGTGATGGTGGCGTTTTCCGGCGAGGTGGAGTTTAACCCCAATGACCCGGACAGCACCGCTCTGCTGGATCAGAAGTTTACCGAGAACGGCATGAACCCCGGTCTGAAAGGTCGGGATATGCGTAAGGCGTTCGATACTGACGATTACCAGATCATGTTGGTTGCCAATAAATTCCAGACCGGCTTTGACCAGCCCAAACTTTGCGCCATGTACGTGGATAAGCCGCTGGGTGGTGTGGAGTGTGTGCAGACCCTTTCCCGACTGAACCGGCAATACCCCGGCAAGGCGGAGTGCGGCACCTTTGTGTTGGATTTCTTCAACGAGCCGGATGAGATTCTGGCTGCCTTCCAGCCTTACTACCAGACCGCAGAACTGGCGGATGTGACTGACCCGGACAAGGTGTTTGAGCTGTATGAAAAACTCCGTGCCAGCGGCATCTTCACCTGGAGCGAAGTGGAGCGGTTCTGCGAAGCCTTCCTGACCAAAAACAAAAGCAATGCGGCGATCAGCAACATTGTGAAACCGGCGGTTGAGCGTTGGCAGCAACGGTACAGCTCGGCGATTGATGCTTATATTCAGGCCAAAGATGTGTTTGAACGCACCAAGAAATCAAAAGATGCGGTGCTGATGGCGAACGCCGAGAACAGCTTCAAAGCGTGCAAAGAGGAAAAAGACCGGCTGGAAATCTTCAAAAAAGATTTAGGCACGTTTACCCGCTTCTATGAGTTTATGTCCCAGCTCGTGGACTATGACGATAAAGAGCTGGAAAAACTCAGCCTGTACGCCCGCTACCTGCGTCCGCTGCTCCGTGAAAGGGTGGTGCAGGAAGATGAGATCGACCTGGATAACGTGGTGATGAGCCACTACCGCCTGTCGAAGATTCGGGAACAGCATATCAAGCTACAGGAAGACGCCGAAGGCCATGAACTGGAACCTTCTTCTGACGTGGGCAGTGCCAAGCCCAAGGATAAGAAAGAAGAGTTTATGTCGCAGATTGTGGCGCGGTTGAATGAGATGTTTATTACCGACAACCTGACTGACGGCGATATGATCAACTTCCTGCATACCACCGCCAGCAAGGTGGCTGAGAACGATGCGGTGATGAAGCAGGTGAAAAACAATACGGCGGATCAGGCGCTGCTGGGCGACTTTCCACAGGCGTTTGATGATGCGGTGATGGACAGTAATGAGGCGCATCAGGAAATGATGATGCAGTATTTGTCTAATCCTGAACTGGCGGATGGGTTGAAGCGGTTGGCGTTTGAGTTGTTGAGGCGGTGATGTATGACTTTAAAATCATTAAATAAACGTAATGCAGATACCGTGGTGGTGCTGGACTTTGAAACCACGGGGCTTTCCCCTGATATGGGCGACAGAGCCATTGAAATTGGTGCTGTGATGATAGAAAACGGTCGGATCACTGACCGCTTCCAGCAGCTGATGAACCCCGGTATGCGAATCAACTCGTTCATCGCGGATTACACCGGCATCACTAATGCCATGGTGAAGAATGCTGGCTCCTGTTCCTCAGTAATGAAAGAGTTTGCCGGATTTATCGATGGTCATAATCTCGTGGCTCATAACGCTTCTTTCGACAAGAAATTTCTGGATGCTGAAATAGCTAAAGCCCGAACTGGTTATGATGGGACTTTTGCCTGCTCAATGCTGATTGCCCGACGGCTGTACCAGAACGCACCCGACCATAAGCTGGGTACACTGGTAAAATACAACAAACTGCCCACAGAAGGCGTATTTCACCGGGCTCTGGCTGATGCGGAAATGACCGCACACCTCTGGCTCGGGATGCTGAATGACCTTGGCAGTCAACATCAGCTGACAAACGTGCCTTTCAGTTTGATGAAAACACTGTCACGAACATCGAAAAAATCAGTGGTTGCTTTTCTGGACAAGCATCAGGACAGACAACCCAAATCGGCTTAGTTATAGAAGTTCAGGTCTGATCTTACTGATTTGCAAGACATGCAGTGTCAATCTGGAAGATCCCACTTGCTGACCAGCCCCCGCCAACCAGACAGAGGCTGGGTCAACAGTGTGGAGGTGTAATGATCGCCGGGTGAATCATCAGTTACACTGACTCAATATTCTCGGGAGGCAAATAAATGAGCTTGAAGCCAGATAGTTATTGGCAAGGCATATTAAGGGAACTGCTTGCGCTTCCTGCTCCTTCCTGTTGGGATGCTGTGAGCTGATAAGGAAACAACCGAATGGAATTCAAGGTCGAACAGCTATATCAAGAGCTACTTGCTCTTGACGAGCATACAAGAATTGAAGCCAAGCGTGCATCAGAAATTGGCAAATCTATCATGCAAACCGTTTGTGCCTTTGCCAATGAGCCAGGGCTGGGCGGTGGGTTTATCCTGCTCGGAGTATGTGAACCTGATGATGAACACAAAACATTTTGGGTTCAGGGCATTGAGGATGCTGACAATATCCTCAACCGGCTACAAAACAATTGTAGGAATCAGTTTGAGCAGTCTGTAGCGATACAAAGCCAGCATGCCCGGATTGAGGATAAATTGGTAATAGCTGTATTTGTACCTGAGTTATATGCCAGTGCCAAGCCATGCCGGTTCTTGGGTAAACCTGATAAGACTAACAAGCGCAAAACCGGCGTTTGGCGCCGGGGCTCAAATGGCGATTACGAATGTACGGAAAGAGAGCTGGAGCCTCTACTACAAGCCAAATCCGGACGAACGTACGATCAAACGCCAATTTTAGATGCGGACTGGGGTGACATCGACCCGTCAGCTATCAATCTATACCGCCAGCTTCGCAGTAAAGTTAAGCCCCATGCAGAGGAGCTACAGGCTAATGATCAAGATATGCTACGAGCTCTTAACCTGATATATAAAGATCATGAAGAATGGAAGCCCAATGTTGCAGGTCTTTTAATGCTCGGGAAGCCTCTGGCTTTACGCCGACTTTTTCCGGCAATGCGGGTAGACTATGTGCGCGTCAATGGTACAGAGTGGGTTGAAGACCCGGAACAACGCTTTGCTACTACGCTAGACCTGCGTGAACCTTTGATCAAAATGATCCCGCGACTGGAAGCTACCATTCTTGATGATATGCCCCGTCATTTTCGCTTGCATGAAGGTGAGAGCCAGCGCAGTGACCAGCCTTTATTGCCACAGAAAGTGATTCGTGAGGCTGTGGTTAATGCCGTTATGCATCGGGATTATCAGGTTAATCAACCGATCTTAATTGTTCGTTATAGTAACCGCCTTGAGATCCGGAACCCTGGTTATTCGCTAAAGCCTGAGTTAGAACTGGGAGAAATGGGTTCTGTACTTCGAAACCCGCATTTGGCTGCTGTTCTTTATGATATTGATTTAGCTGAAACCAAAGGCAGCGGTATTCGTACCATGCGTAAGTTACTGGAGGCAGCCGGACTCATTGCACCTGTATTCTCATCAAACAGAGACTCTAATCAGTTCACGGGCAGCTACCTGCTGCATCAACTCATGGGTGAAGAGCAACTGAACTGGCTTAAAAATTTCAAAATCATGCAACTCAGCCATGATGAACTTCGAGCGTTGGTATTAACCAGGGAGATTGGCGCCGTTGATAATGCAGCCCTTCGAGCTGTAACCGGGCTTGATACACTTTCTGCCAGTCAATTACTCGGCAAACTGTGGAAAACTCATGATTTACTCGAAAAAGGCGGAAAAGGCTCTGCTACTTACTACAGGCTAAGCCAAAAAGCCCTTTCCTCAAATACAGGTGACCTAGCTCCAAATACGGGTGACCTAGTCCCAAATACGGGTGACCTAGTCCCAAATACGGGTGACCTAACTTTAAATACAGGTGACCTCACGGCATTACCTGACGCATTACAACGTCAAATAGACAGTCTCACCACTAAAGCACGCAAACAAACACTTTGGCCAATAATTCTGGAAATCTGCTCTGTTGCTCCCCATAGTGCCGACAGGCTGGGAACTATTCTGGGTAGGCAGGCTAAAAACCTGAAGAGTAACCACCTTAACAGGATGCGCGATGAAGGATTTCTGTCCTACCAGTACCCGGAGGTCACCAATCATCCAGATCAGGCATATAAGATCACGCCGAAAGGGTTGGAGTGGTTAAAAACCAGTGTAACCAGACCCGCCTGAGACCCGCAAGTACTGAAATTCGTCTACAAACCGCAAGAAATGGGAGGGCGGACGCGGGTTCAATTCCCGCCGTCTCCACCAATAGAAAAAGGCGGTAATTCAGCAGAATTACCGCCTTTTTTATTACATATCTTAACCATCCTTCAGCAATCTCCCCTTACCTCAATCTCCCCTTACCTCAATAACCCCTTATTCTCGTGATAAATCTCATCCAGCTTTTTACTGACATTCTTCTTTGTGCCTGCAGATATTTCAAGCTCACTGGCGATTTCAGGCCATTGCGCCAGCGCATCACAAATCTGCTCAATATCCCTACGCGCTTCAGCCCAACTGCCATAGTTTGCCTGCGTCGCCAGTTTCTGAATCACTTTTAGTGGTGGCTGGGAACCGTAACCACCATATGCCATGGTATGCTCACCATAGGCTGCCGGACTGAAAGTCACATCATAAAACGGCGTAGGTTTCCACCTTCCCTCATCAGACATCAAAAAAGACCAGTTCCTGGTATGGTCATCCTGATTGGCAAAAAACAGATTAAACAATGCCCGGACAAACTGAACCTTACCCACCGCAGGGCTTTGACAAAGTACCTGACTGGCTTTAATCAAATCCTCATAGTCCATGGAAGGCTGTCTGAAATCTGCATCCAATAATCCACATAGTGTCTGCATATGAAAACGCCCGCTACTCTCCCCTGAGCAATCAAAACGTTTGAGTGCAAGCCACGCCTGACCATCAGGCTGCCTGAATAGCTGCCATTGAGGTACATCAATACCGCAGCGGCTGGCCATTGTCAGCCAGGCAGCTTCACAAACGCCTTCGTCATGACTCAGAGGGAGGCTCCTTGAAGTAAACTTAAGCAACCATGCCTGACCAAACGCCTCATTGAAGGTTGAAACGGATTCGGGCTTATCCGGGTCAAAGTAAATCAGCGCTTTGGGTCGAGCACCACCTGATCCCCCTGCATTCGCCAAAGCTGCCAGGACTTCTTCAGTTTCACCTTCAAACAGCCGCTCAGCTTCCTCTCCCAGGGACACCATGGATATCAGGTTTGCTTCATTTTCGCCATCCGGAGCAGATAAATAGTCCAGAGCAGGTGAGTACCATAAAGCACCAACACTACGCTTGCCGATATAAGCCAACCTATCCATAGGCGTAGTATCATGTGGCAAAATACCCTGTTGCCGAAATACCCGCCCCATCAACAATAACCCCCAGCCATCTGGAAGTGAATCCGCAAATACTCCATGAAGCCCTGAGTGCGGCTGAATGGGCGCTTTAGTCAGATCGCCAGAAAAGGAGAGAGTAAAAGGAGAGAGGCTATGAAAATTCTTCAGATAGTCATTGTCATACTGGAAAAAAATTCCCTGCCGGTTTTGGGCCAACTGACCAACCAAAACGCTCTTTCCTGAGGACAGTCGACGGTGAACATTCAGGTGTCTTGTTTTTGTGAATTGCAAGGTTTCACCCCCTCAGAACATCATCAATAGTCCGGGGCTGCCCTGCCCCTGACTTCTGCTCTAACTGCCGGGTTAAAGTTTGGAGATCACGCAAGTCTGCAATTGACTGCCACAGCAACAGGAACTGTCTCAAAGAAATTTGAGCTGTCGTTTCAAACTTCTTAATTGTCGCTTCAGGTACAGTGCTGATTTCAGCCAGCGCACGTCTGGATAGCTTCTGCTGTTTCCGTTTGGCGCGCACCGCATCCGCCAGCTCTTGTTGGATATCTGCTGCGGTGACAAAAGATAACAGCGTCATAATCGACTCCAAATAATAGCTACAATTATAGCTTAAAATATTAATTTAAGCATAAAAAAGACATTATTATATCCAAAAATTAATTCATCCAATAATCCAACACTATATGATTCAAAGTACATCAAAAGCCACTCCAGGCGTTGGCGAAAGTCATCCATAATACCCACAACAAAGAAGTTGGCAGAATGACAACCTGTCATGCACATTCACCGATAAGCATGCCTTCAATTTCTAAAACTATTAATCAAGCAGGCGTTAAATATGGCAGGACAGTACGGCAAAACCTGGTGGGGCAAACAGTGGCTTGAGGCATTTAACGGCATTGATTACGGCAACCGCCTTCCTCGCGGACGACGCTATGCCGGTAATGGCTCTGTATCCGAGATCAAATTGCGAGGTATCACAACGCATGCAGATGTTCAGGGTCGACGTCCCCGGCCTTATAAAGTCAAAGTCCATTTGCCGGAATTTACTCTACAGCAGCAACAAACCATTTTAACCGCTATCAGCCAGAGTCCGGCGTTGCTCGCGAAACTATTGAACCGCCAGCTACCCATGCAAATGCTGTCTTTAATGGAAGAGCAACAAATCCCCCTATACCCCAAAAGCTGGGACGATATGAAGGCCAGCTGCTCCTGTCCGGACTGGGCTATGCCCTGCAAACATATTGCAGCGGTTATCTACCTGATTGCCAATGAAATTGATAAAGATCCGTTTATGGTGTTCAGCCTACATGGCATGGACTTACCCAAAGCCATTGAGCAACAAACGGGTATGTCTCTGGCAAAAGCTGACATGCCACCTCAGATAACCGCCAGCTGGCAGCGCAATCCTGTTATCGAAAACTGGCAGCAACCTGAAGTCCGCGTGCTTGCACACCTTGACCTGAGCGTCATTCCTGATCTCGGGGAACATATATTGAACATCCTTACCCCAAGACCTCTGTTTTACGATAAGGATTTTAAAAGCGTCCTGGCTGACTTTTACAAACGCAGTACTCGCTGCGTAAACCAGTTCGAAAAAGCACGTGAATCTGACCAGCAGGCCTCTGTCGATATTATTGATTTCAGCCTGACTCAGTTGGTTGTTGATAACAATGGATGCTTTCACTCAGTACACGGCAGTGATAACGGCTTGTCAGTTAATACACCCGGTGAATGGGTCAGGATACTGTCAACCCTGCGTAATATGCACAGCCCGAGGCGCAGCCTTTATTACCATAAAGCACTGATGTGGTATGCGCTTTACCGCCTTTCCATCAAATTGCTCCAACAGCGCGCCTGCATTCCGGCTGTTTATACCCAGCAGGCTGACCGAACACTGATTCAGTGGCAACCCGCCACGCTAATCAATCCGGTTAAACAGACGCTGGAAACTTTATACTCAAATTGCCCTTCTGATCTGGTGGTACTGGAAGCTATTCCCAAAAATCGCAAGAAACCCCAGTTTCATTACGCTGATGGTAAGACCCAGATTAATTTTGCTCTCAATGCCATCATCAGTTTTTTCATGGAACAGGCAATGGAGGCAGTTCCGGCCAGAATCTGGGAAGAGGATATATGCCGATTGTTCTTTACAGGTTCTCCCTGCCTGTTCAATCAGTTTGAAACCGTCGCCTACCCTAAGGTTATTGGTAACTGGCTGCGGAGGCTGTCGCTTGGAGAACGGGAGCATCGTTTACATTTACTGGTGGAAGAACAGGATTTTCCCGAAGAGGACGGACAGGCTACCGATCAGCTCAGTGTTGATATCCGGGTGGAGCTTAGCAACCAGATGCACACACTGAAATCGTTGTTCAGGGATTCCGGTTTATCAGCAGCCAAAGTCAGTGTGCTTACTGATCTGGCATTACTGGCAGACTATCTGCCTGCTATTGAGCAGCTCTATCAAACAAAGAAAAAGCACCAGCCACTCATATATTCCCTGCTGGCTTTCACGCCGATATTTCTGGAAACCCTGCCAGCTCTGAAAATGCTGGGCATCCAGTTGGTGTTACCAAAACGGCTGCGCAATCTGGTTTATCCGCAACTCAGTTTGTCACTGTCGAAAAGTAGCAGCAGTAGCCCGGTCAGTTATCTTAATCTGGATCAGTTGCTGCACTTTAACTGGCAAGTGGCGGTTGGTGATCAGCGTATCCCTGCAAGCGAGTTCTATGAACTGGTACAAGGCAGCAGCGGATTGGTAAGAATGCTTGACCAGTACGTGATGCTGGATGACAGCAAGTTACAGCAACTCCTTAAAAAACTGGATAATTTACCCGACTCCCTGTCTCGCATAGAGCTGTTAAAAGCGGGTTTATCCGGTGAGATTGACGGAGCTGCAGTAGACTTAAACGACAACGCCCGAAAACTGTTTGAACAGTTATTACAGGGAGAACCGGCACCCCTGCCCCAAAACCTTCACGCGCAGTTACGCCCATACCAGCAACGGGGCTTCGAGTGGATGGTGCAAAACACCCGCATCGGCTTTGGCTCACTGCTGGCTGATGATATGGGTCTGGGTAAAACCCTTCAGGTTATTACCCTGCTGCTGCACCAGAAAGAATCCGGTCAGCTGGATAAATTCAAAGCTCTGGTGGTTGCTCCCACATCACTGCTCACCAACTGGCGCAAAGAGATTGAGCGTTTTGCCCCTGACCTGAGAGTACAGGTTTACCATGGTAGCAAACGCACTTTGAATAACAGCGGTCATGATATTATCCTCACCAGCTATGGCCTGATACGTTCTGACAGCAACATTTTAGGCAAATCCCAATGGCGCACGCTGGTGATTGATGAAGCCCAGAACATTAAAAACCCCGGCAGTTTACAAACCAAAGCCATTAAAAAAATCAAAGCCGATATTCGAATCGGTATGAGTGGTACTCCCGTAGAAAACCGTCTCCGTGAGTACTGGAGCGTGTTCGATTTCACCAATAAAGGCTATTTGGGAACCCAGAAAAAATTTCAGGAAGAGCTGGCAAGCCCTATCGAGAAAGACCGGGATCAGGGTTGTCTGGATCGTTTCCGCAAGCTCACCAGTCCGTTTATCCTTCGGCGACTCAAAACTGACAAATCCATTATCAGTGACCTGCCTGACAAGGTTGAAAGTAATCGCTACTGCAACCTCAGTAAGCAGCAGGCAGCGCTTTACCAGAACACCGTCGAAAGCATTATGGAGGATATTAATTCCAGTGAGGAAGGGATTGAACGTAAAGGCATTATCTTCAAGCTGCTCAACGCACTAAAACAAATCTGCAATGCTCCGGCGCAGTTTCTTAATCATGATACAGCAACACCGGAGGAGTCCGGCAAGCTTGCAATGTTTATGGAACTGATGCGTGAAGCCATTGATGCTGATGAAAAGGTGCTGATTTTCACCCAGTACACAACGATGGGTGAATTACTGGTCAATACATTGCGACAGGAACTATCACTGGATGTTCCTTTCCTTCATGGCGGCCTTTCCCGCAAGAAAAGAGATGAAATGGTGGAAGGCTTCCAGTCCAACGGTCGCACCCGGGTCATGATTCTGTCACTGAAAGCAGGCGGCACCGGCCTCAATCTGACCGCTGCCAGCCAGGTTATTCACTATGACCTGTGGTGGAACCCGGCCGTGGAGGCCCAGGCAACAGACAGGGCTTACCGAATAGGGCAGAAACATAATGTGCAGGTTCACCGCCTGGTTACTGAAAACACTTTTGAAGAAAAAATTGATGCCATGATTCAGGGAAAGAAAGAACTGGCAGATTTAACGGTTGCCAGTGGTGAGCAGTGGATCACAGAACTTTCAAACAAGGAAATCAGAGAATTAGTCTCGCTGGAGTAAAAGCGACCTGCAAGCAAGCCAGATTTGTCCTGTTCGTCAGCAGCCATGATGTACAGGAGGAGGTTTTCCACCTCCTCCTGTGCAGAGCACGCGTTACTGCTGCACTTTCACACCTGTTACCGGGATTTTGCTGGTATCAATGATAACCTGAACAAATAATGTGTCGTTTTTCGTGTATTGGGTCGGTTTCGGCTTATCTCCTTTACCGAAAATAAGATGGTGATGAGCCATTCTGGGAAAACCGGAAGCAATATTCATATCTGCTTTGGGTTGCCGAAAAGAGCTACTTGAAACATCCGGCGCAAAGCTGTTAATAATATGATCTCCGGCACCACTCTGATCAAGAATGGCAAGCGTCACTTTATGCCCCGCAAAAGGCCATTGAATCAAATCATCATATTCGCCTTTCATAATGACGAGAAACAAACTTAAATATTGACCTTTCCCCATGCCGTCCCCGCCAAGATACATGCGCAGACATAACTTATAACCATCTCTCGAAGTATAAAATGGCAGGCTGAATATGCTGATATATTTCCCGCTTGTTGCATCAGCGTAGCGTTTGGATAATTCTGGTATCTTCCAGATAAAACTGCCTCCATAAAAAGCATTTTCAAGTAAAGATATTCTGAAATCCATAGCAGATAGCGGATCAGAGTCTACCATACTGCCCGTTGCTGAAGCGGCTGGTACACTGTGGTCAGTGACTTGAACAGGGCGGCCCTGCCGGTCATGTGATAATATGGTACCCTTTGCGCATGATGTTATAAATGCAGCAACACGCTTCTGGCTGGGGCAGTCAAAATCAGACCTGTAACAAAGCTGCCGAAAGTCATCCGGGTGATTGGTCTGTATATGACTCATCCATTCCATACCGCACTGCTCGAAACAGGATGGGCAGGCGACAGCGGGTGGGCAGTGCTGACTCACATGACAGGGATAGAGACTTGATATTACCTGGGATTCGCAGCTGGTACAGGTTACAGGTTCAATATCATGCCCCATATAGTGCTCAAATAACTGACTGCCATTCAGTTGATCTGAGCATTTCAGGCAGGTTGTCATCCTTTGCTCACAGGTAACTAAATGCTCCTGTAACTCTTTTCGGGGAAATTCCGTTTTGCAGTATCGGCACGGTACCGGGCACCCACTGCCTTGATGATCCTCCAGCTTTGTTTGATGTGCGCTGGAATCTGTTCCCTCCGAAATAAGGACTCGGTGACACTGGCCGCACTTCAGGCGATGCTTTTCACTATGCTGTTTCAGCGTGTGATCCAGCGGTATAGATTCACTGCACATTTGGCAGCAAGGTGAGTACTCAGTCAATTGTTCAGCATCGACCACCAGCTTGTCGGAAAAAGCATCGGTGGGACGCCCTTGTGAATCTGTAGCAATATGCAGGTGGGACATGATCACTTGCAGCGGCCCTGCAAGTTTACAAACATCATGGTCGTACCCGGACACTTCTGGTTGATCCTGTTGTGACGCTGCTGGCTGCGCCTGATCCTTACTTTGTTTCGGAGGCTCAGCTGTCACCTCGCTATCATCAGGCAATTTAAATGCAACTGTTTTCTTGTCTGGTGGAGGTTTTATTGAATCTGCCGTTTTGGAAGCCTCCTCAGAATTCTGGTTTTCTTTTATTCTTGTGATCTCTTTTACAACAACCGCGTCAAGCTTTAACAGCTGGTCATGACAGACAGCACATACCGGTAATCTTGATCCGGTATAAGTGTAGTAAGCAGGGTCAGCGGGGCTTGCCAACGCACCTGCCATAGATTCATCTTCATCAGAAGAAGATTCCCGCGATTCGTGTTGCAGGCAAGAAAACACCGCAGCCTGTTTTAGAACATGCTGCCCACAGTTCACACACATAACATCAACAGTTTTTGGAGCCTCCACCTTAAAGTTAACCCCGAAATGCTCAAAGCTGGCGAAATGAGCATATGCAGCCATACCTGTTAACAACAACCCTACTGAAATCAGATACCTGAGGTACCCTGTACACCTTGAAGGATAAGTAACCATGATGAACAACCTGTAGAACTATAGTAATGGACGGGAAAGTAATCAAACGACAGGTTAGGTTTTGATAGTGAGTATTCTGCCTCCAAAGGAAAAGTCTATTGGCGTGATCCGGCTATCTGGTTCACGTTGTAAAGCTCTCATGACAGGAAGAAACATAACCAAAATCTCCGAAGGAGCTTAACTTTTCGAAACGATGAAGGGGCATCCAAAATGTAGATGCTTTTAAACCGGCTTGCTTTTTTATAAAGCGTTCAACCACTCGCATCCTTGAGTGGCTCGGCATAAAAACGCTGAGGGCTTACGACCGAGAGAGGTTGCCCACGAGAATATTTTCAGGGTTATCTGGATAGTCTGAAAGACAGGTACAAGCAGTACAGTCCATCAATCTGACAGTCCTATTCAGGATGCTGGGTACAGACTGACTATACTGATAAAAAAGAGCATGGAAAAGGATTTCAGATGGCTCCCCCAAAGGTATCTCGACCGGCTTACTTACAAACCGGAGCCTCAGCGACAGACCAGCCTCCGGTCAAGCCACAGCAGGGAAAATGGCAGCAAAAGCGTGTGTATCGCTTTTTCCATAAGATATTTTCAGCATTTAAAATTTCTCAGGCGCGCAGAGCCGCAATCAAAGATTCTTTCAGGAAAATCTTCAAGCGAAAAGTAAAACAAGTACCCTTTACCAAAACTCAAGTTTCTACAAATTCAAAATCCGCAGAACACTCTCAGCGGGCGTCATCTTTGCCTCCACAATCAACTCATAGTGCTACTCATAGCGCTACTCATCGTACAACACCAAAGATTCATATCCCTCAAGACATCTCACCTCGACCTGATCAGGTTGACATACCTGAGCCTGAGATGAAGGCAACCACCCGTTTTAAGTCAGCTCCTGATCCCGAATCTCAACTGGAACTCGCTTTCACATTTCCTGATGCTCAAGCATCTTCATCTCTACATAGAGAATCAGGAAGTAATAATGAAATAACGCCCACCCCTTCGACGCTTCCAAAACTCGATACTGGACCAAACGAAACAATAAGCGCCATTATTCCAACACCCGAGGTTGAACCCGAACACACCAGAGCTGAAATTCATATAGCATTACCTGATTACGATCAGCCTGTTTTTGCTTCAGTCCCTCTTTCAGGCAATGAGCAGCAACTCCAACAAGAACTGGAAAGTCAACTGGGCACATTATGGAAAGGGCACCAGCTTGCCTTGAATGGCCAGCCAGTATCAGCCGAGCAGTTATCCAGAGTTGCAACGCCAACAAGCCCACTGAAACTCTCAACATTACCCGCTGCCAACATACAGACTCCAGCCTCCAACGCACCCGCAATCAGTGGCGAATTTCATGTTGTATTACCCGGTAGTCAGGAAACCTCGATATTGATTTTGCCACTAAATGGAAATGAAAATGATGTGCGGGAAGCGCTTGTCAGCTCGCTGGGTGATTCCGGAAAAAACCTCCAGCTAACTCATCAGGGCAAAGCCATCTCCGCACGCCAACTGGCAGCACTGGCAAATCCGGAAAACCCTCCGCAGCTGGGTGCAGCACCATTGGCGATTGATACTGTCTTAACGCCCGGTTTTCAAAATGAAGGTAATCAGTGTTTTGCCAACGCAGGGTTGAAGCAACTAATTCTGAGCCTGAGCCCATCAGATATTCCCCTCCTGAAAGAAAACACCAAACAGCTGGAGCGGGAAAAAACACCTGAGGAAGCTCACAACCTGTTGCGTAGTCAATTGCTGAGCGAAGGTCTGTCTCCCAAAGAAGCGTCCGAAGCGCTTGTGCTTGTTGAGACCCACTCACCCGCAAAGGCCAGAGTAACCCATGCCTTTGCTGAGCTGGCAGAGGCTGTTTTAAAAGCCCGTCAGTCAGGTCATGCAGACAATGCCAATATCAGTAGATTGCATAAGGCTTTCTTTGATGCAGTTAAAGCTTATGGTCAAAGTCAGGAAAGCGGTGCCTCTGTTTTTGCGAAACTTTTCCCTGCTGGCAAATTACAACCCCAACAAGACCCGGCAGAACTGCTAACGCCGCTCTTTGACTTGATGGGCTTAAACAGTTTATATCCCAGGCTGGCTTACTATCAGCAAGTTCGAAGTCTGGATGGCCAGAGAACCCGTCATAAATCAGAGATTGGCTCACCTTTAGCACTAATCCCTGCTGCCAAACAAAAAACGCTGGCCGCTGGCTTTGAACCTGTTCAGGAAATGATGACAGGAGATAACAAAGTCCGATGGGATGAAGGCAAGGGAAAGGTAGATACTCTAAGAGATAGTATCAAAACAGATATGTTTGCCCATTCTGATCCTGCCAACCTGAAGAAGGTACATGTAAATGCAGGTCTTTTCGCCATGGATATGTATGGCAGAGCACTCAGAAGGGGCAGTGAGGCAAGAGACCTACTTAAAGAGGTGCCGCAAACAATCCCGGTTACCCTGTTCAACAAAACTACGATGAAGCAGGAGCAATATCCTTTTACGATACAAAGTATTGTGGTTCACCTCGGCTCAGACAGCGCCCGTTCAGGACACTATGTCACGCTGGAGCAACAGAACGGGCAGTGGATTTTGCATAATGATTCTCGCGTAACAAGGCTGGAGGGATCGCTTGATGACTATTTCGAACAACAGAAAGGGGCTGCACCTTATTTGATCTCATTGAAAAGAATCTAGTCAGTAACGTCCTCCTCCATTAACTTAACACGCTTGGCAACTGAGCCATTATCATCTACACTTTTTTCCTGATCAGAGCTATCAGAATCATCAATAGCTATAACTGGAGGATATGATTCATGGTCCTTAGCTTTTTCAGAGTATGATTTTGCTAGTTTCAAGTATTTTTTTTCTTCACTTGCCCCCGCTGTTAGTACCTTTTCAATGCATACACCTATAGCAACGTTATGGTGTACCTTCCTC